>NZ_FXAM01000001.1:3185100-4628900 GCF_900155475.1 Methylomagnum ishizawai
ATTCCGCCCGAAGATTCAGCTAATTTCTCCGCCGGGTTGGACCTGCTGCTCGCGTTTGATGCGCTCGTAGATTTCCTCACGATGTACGGAAACCTCCTTGGGCGCATTCACGCCGATACGCACCTGATTACCCTTGACCCCCAATACGGTAACCGTTACATCGTCCCCGATCATCAGAGTCTCGCCAACCCTACGAGTCAATATCAACATAAATCCTTCCTTATACGGTCTCGCCAACTTATTTAAGAGCAGCACCGCTTTAAGCAACGCTATCCCGACCCACAGTTGCATACAAGCCGAATATTATACCACTTCCCGCTGTATTTCTAACAGAAAATTCAGGCTAGGCGGCTGCGGCGGCTTGATCGAGATGGAAAGCTTCGTGCAGGCTCCTGACAGCCAATTCCAGATATTTCTCGTTCAGGACCACAGAAATCTTGATCTCGGAAGTCGAAATCATCTGGATATTGATACCTTCGCCCGCGAGTGCCTCGAACATCTGGGCGGCGATACCGGCATGGGAACGCATCCCGACGCCGACCAGGGAAACCTTGACGATGGCGGTATCCCCGGCGGCTTCCCTGGCCCCCAGGTCCGCGCAGATGTTTTGTAAGATTTCCAGCGCCCGCTTATATTCGTTGCGATGCACGGTGAAGGTGAAATCGGTGCTGCCATCCTCGCCGACATTCTGGACGATCATGTCCACTTCGATATTGGCTTGGGCGATGGGACCGAGAATCTTGTAGGCGATGCCCGGCCTGTCCGGCACGCCCAGGATGGTGAGTTTGGCCTCGTCGCGGTTGAACGCGATTCCCGAAATCAATGGTTTTTCCACGCCGCTTGCCTCCTCGTAGCTGATCAACGTACCGGACCCTTCCTTAAAACTGGAAAGCACCCGCAAGGGAACATTGTATTTGCCCGCGAATTCCACCGAGCGGATTTGCAATACTTTCGAGCCTTGGCTGGCCATTTCCAGCATTTCCTCGAAAGTGATGCGCTCCAGCCGCCGCGCCTTGGGTTCGATACGGGGATCGGTGGTGTAGACGCCGTCCACATCGGTATAGATCAGGCATTCATCGGCCTTGAGCGCCGCCGCCAGGGCCACCGCCGTGGTGTCGGAACCGCCCCGGCCCAAAGTCGTGATATCACCATCCGCAGTGACGCCCTGGAACCCGGCCACCACCACCACCCTACCCTGTGCCAAGTCGGCACGCATCCGCTCGGTGTCGATATCCTCGATGCGGGCCTTGGTGTGGGCGCGGTCGGTCAGGATGCGGACCTGGGCACCGGTATAGGAACGGGCTTCGCAGCCCTTCTGCTGCAAAGCCATGCTCAACAGGGCAATCGTGACTTGCTCGCCGGTGGACAGCAGCACATCCATTTCGCGGATGTTCGGACGCTCCTGGGCCTCGTGGGCCAGGGCGACCAAGCGGTTGGTCTCGCCGCTCATCGCGGACACCACCACCACCACATCCTCGCCGCGCTGGCGGGCCTGGATGACATTGTCGGCCACATGCTTGATGCGCTCGACCGTGCCCACCGAGGTGCCGCCATATTTGTGTACGTAAAGAGCCATTTTTGCTATCGGAATGGTTGAATCATGCCAAACGGCCGCGCACCCATTCGGGCACGCCGCGCAAAGCTTCATCGAGTTTGCCGGGATCGGTGCCGCCGGCCTGGGCCAGATCGGGACGCCCACCACCCTTGCCGCCGACCTGGACCGCCACCGCATTGACCAAATCGCCCGCCTTGATGCGCCCGGTTTGCTCCTTGGTGACGCCAGCGATCAAGCTGACCTTGCCATCTTTGACGCTGCCCAGCACCACGGCGGCGCTGCCGAGTTTGTTCCTGAGTTGATCGACCAAATCGCGCAGGGCTTTGGGGTCGCTGTCTTCGATCTTAGCGGCCAGCACTTTAATGCCGTCGATCTCGACGGCTTGGGAAGCGAGATCGTCGCCGGAAGCGCTGGCGAGTTTGACCTTGAGCTTGTCCAGTTCCTTTTCCAGGGCGCGGTTGCGTTCCAACAATTGCTGGACCTTATCGACCATGCCATCGCGTCCGGCCTTGAGTTTTTCGCCAACCGTTTGCACCAAGCGCTCGCTGACCTTGACCCACTCGAACGCGCCTGCGCCGGTCAGGGCTTCGATACGGCGGACGCCCGCCGCCACGCCGGATTCGCCGACGATCTTGAACAGGCCGATGTCCCCGGCCCGCCCGGCATGGATGCCACCACAAAGCTCGGTGGAGAATTCGCCGATCCGCAATACCCGGACCTCGTCGCCGTATTTCTCGCCGAACAAGGCCATGGCCCCGGCCTTCATGGCTTCGTCCTTCGCCATGACATCGGCACGGACGGGGCTATTCACACGGATTTGCTCGTTCACCAGAAGTTCGATGGCGTCGAGTTGCTCGGGCTGGATCGGTTCGAAATGGGAGAAGTCGAAGCGCAGGCGCTGGGGATCGACCAAGGAACCCTTCTGCGCCACATGCTCGCCCAGGATCCGGCGCAAAGCGGCGTGCAGGAGATGGGTGGCCGAATGGTTCAGCGCCGTGGCGTTGCGGGCCGCGCCATCCACCTCGGCCCGGCAGTCCGCGCCCAGCGCGAACAAGCCTTGCACCACCTTGCCAAGATGCAGGATCACATCGCCCGCCTGCTTCTGGGTATCGGTGACTTCAAACAGCGCGTTCCCGGCGCGGAGGATACCCACATCGCCGACTTGGCCACCGGATTCGCCATAGAATGGCGTCTTATCGAGGATAACCACGCCCTCGTCGCCCGCCGCCAATTGATCGACGGACTTGCCCCCCTTGAGCAAGGCCACGACGCGGGCATCGTCGGCCAGATGGGTATAGCCGGTGAATTGGCAATGCACATCCACCGCCACATCCTGCGAATAATCCACCGCGAAATGGCTGGCGGCACGGGCGCGTTCGCGTTGCGCCTCCATGGCTTTTTCAAAACCGGCCAAATCCGGGGTCAGGCCATGTTCGCGGGCGATGTCGGCGGTGAGATCGACCGGAAAACCATAGGTATCATAAAGCTGGAACACGGTTTCGCCGGGAATGACGGTGCCGCTCAAGCCTTTGAGATGGGTTTCCAGAATCTTCATGCCCTGGTCCAGGGTCTCGGCGAAGCGCTCTTCCTCCTTGCGCAACACCTGCTCGACCGTGGCGCGGGCGGCGACCAGTTCGGGATAGGCTTCGCCCATCTCGGCGCATAACGGCGCGACCAGCTTGTAGAAGAAAACATCACGGATGCCAAGCTTATAGCCATGGCGGATGGCCCGGCGGATAATGCGGCGCAGCACATAGCCCCGCCCTTCGTTGGACGGCAACACGCCATCGGCGACCAGGAAAGCACAAGAACGGATATGGTCGGCCAGCACCCGCAGCGAGCTATTGTCGGTATTGGAAAGCCCGGCCAATTCGGCGGCGGCTTGGACCAAGGTGCGGAACAGGTCGATTTCGTAATTGCTGTGTACGCCCTGCGCCACCGCCGCGATGCGCTCCAAGCCCATGCCGGTATCCACCGAAGGCTTGGGCAGCGGGGTCAGGGTGCCATCCGCCGAGCGGTCGTACTGCATGAACACGAGGTTCCAAATCTCGATGTAGCGGTCGCCGTCCTCGTCGGGGGAGCCGGGCGGACCGCCCGCGATATGGGCACCGTGGTCGTAGAAGATTTCAGTGCAGGGACCGCAAGGGCCGGTGTCGCCCATGCTCCAGAAGTTGTCCTTGGTGCCGATGCGGGAAAAGCGGTTCGGGTCGATCCCGACCTCGTTCAGCCAGATAGCGGCGGCTTCGGTGTCCTGGTCGTAGACCGTGATCCACAGCCGTTCCGGCGGCAAGCCCAACACGCCGGTCAGGAATTCCCAGGCGTAGCGGATGGCGTCGCGCTTGAAATAATCGCCGAAGCTGAAATTGCCCAGCATCTCGAAGAAGGTGTGATGGCGCGCGGTATACCCCACATTCTCCAGGTCGTTGTGCTTGCCGCCCGCCCGCACACAGCGCTGCGAGGACGCCGCCCGCACATAGCCACGCTCTTCCCGCCCGAGGAACACATCCTTGAACTGCACCATGCCGGCGTTGGTGAACAGCAAGGTCGGATCGTTGCCCGGAATCAAGGGGCTGGACGCCACCACGGCGTGGCCGCGTTCTTGGAAGAAGTTGAGGAATAAGGATCGCAGTTCCGAACTGGTCATAGGGTTGCCATTGTCAATCGTCTGGTTGTGCTAGTCCGCGCCGCGCCAAGCGCCGGAATAATTGGCGGATGTCGTCGTGCCCGAAGCCCCTGCCAAGCAAAAAACGTTCCCGCGATGCCCGTTCCGGCAAACCGTCCGGCAGGGTGTCGCCGTATTTCTTGCGGTAAACCTTGTCGATCTGCGCCTCCCAATCCCATTCCTTGAGATCGGGCGCGTCCCCGATGCCGCGTTGCCTGAGTTCCCGCTGGATCCGCGCCGAACCATAGCCCTTGCCGACCCTGCCGCGCACGAACGATTCGGCGAAACGCGCATCGCTCTGTAGCCCGTCGCGCACGGCGTCGGCGACGACCTCATCGACCAGGGATTCCGGGTAACCTCGCGACAAGAGCTTTTGCCGCAGTTCGGCGCGACCGTATTCACGGCGGGAGAGATAACGGAGGCAAGCGGCCAGCACCGCCCGCCTATCGTCGGATGGCTCGGTCAGAGTTCGGCCTCCTCGACCTCGTCGGCGGGGGCCGGACCCGGCGCGGGCGGGGTCGCCAGCGCTTTCTCGCGGATTTTGGCCTCGATGGATTCGGCCAGTTCGGGGCGTTCCTTCAACAGGTTGCGGACATTGTCCTTGCCCTGGCCGATACGCTCACCGCTATAGCTATACCAGGAACCGGATTTCTGTACGATGCCATGATCCACGCCCAGGTCGATCAATTCGCCTTCGCGGGACACGCCTTCGCCATAGAGAATCTCGAACGTGGCCTCCCGGAACGGCGGGGCCACCTTGTTCTTGACCACTTTCACGCGGGTTTCGTTGCCGACCACTTCGTCGCCGCTCTTGAGGGCGCCGATGCGGCGGATGTCGAGGCGCACCGAAGCGTAGAACTTCAAGGCGTTGCCGCCGGTGGTGGTTTCGGGGCTGCCGAACATCACGCCGATCTTCATGCGGATTTGGTTGATGAAGATGACCAGGGTGTTGGAACGCTTGATATTGGCGGTGAGCTTGCGTAAAGCCTGCGACATCAAGCGGGCTTGCAAGCCGACATGGGAATCGCCCATCTCGCCTTCGATTTCGGCCTTGGGGGTCAAAGCCGCCACCGAGTCCACCACCAGCACGTCCACGCCGCCGGAACGCACCAGCATATCGGCGATTTCCAAGGCTTGTTCGCCGGTGTCGGGCTGGGAAATCAGGAGGTCGTCGAGGTTGACGCCGATCTTCTCGGCGTAGCTGGGGTCCAGGGCGTGTTCGGCGTCGATGAAGGCCGCGACCCCGCCCAGTTTCTGGGCCTGGGCGATCACTTCCAGGGTCAGGGTGGTTTTGCCGGAGGATTCGGGACCGTAGATTTCGACGATGCGCCCGCGCGGCAAGCCACCGCAGCCCAAGGCAATATCAAGGGTCAGGGAGCCGGTAGAAATCACCTCGATATCGCGCATCGCGGCCATATCGCCGAGACGCATAACCGAACCTTTGCCGAATTGCTTGTCGATTTGGGAGAGCGCCGCGCTCAGGGCTTTCCGCTTGTTCTCGTCCATCGTGATGAGACCGCCCAATCAGTTGAAAGGCCGACGATTATCCCACAGACCCCGGCCCCGGAATAGCCTCGACATTTTCCAGGCGCCAGGCTTGACGCGGCGTATACGCGGAGCCTGCGCGGCCCAGGCGCGATTCGACCAGGCTGAAAGCGGCGACCTGCCAAACCACAGGTTCAGGCAAGGCCCAGGCTTTCCGGTCGGAATGGCCTTGACGGGCCAGGGTCAGATGGGGCTGGTAAGGCCGGTCGTCCAAGGCGAAACCCGCCCGCCCCAACCCCTGGGCCAAACCTTGGGCCAAATCCAACAGCGGCTGGGGCGTTTGGGACGCGCCCAGGCAGACAATGCCATTGCGCGGCCAGAATTCGGCCCGGTCCAAGGTCAAGCTGAAGGCCGGCGTCTTGACTCCATCGGCGACCCGGACAAGATCGGGCCAACGCGCCTGGGCGACATCGCCCAAAAACGCCAGCGTGATGTGCAAATTGTCGGGTTTCACCCACTGTCCGGCCAGGGTCCGGGCGACCAGATCGCGGGCGACCCACAACGCGGCCCGCGTCTTTGCATCCGGCCACAGCGCCAGGAACAACCGGGCCGATGCGGCGTTATTCTCCGCAGGCATCCAACACCCCGCGCAAGGCCACCGCCACCGCCTGTCCGCGCACCGCCCGGCGGTCGCCCTCGAAGCGCTCGCACCGCGCCACGGTCTCTCGCCCGTCGCGCGCCCAGGCGAACCAGACCAACCCCACCGGCTTGTCGGGGCTACCGCCACCCGGCCCGGCGATGCCGCTCACCGCCACCGCGATATTGGCCCAACTCAGGCGCACCGCGCCTTCCACCATCTCGCGCACCGTAGCCTCGCTGACCGCGCCATGTTCGCGCAGGGTTTCGGGATCGACGCCCAGCATATCGATCTTGGCCTCGTTGCTATAGGTCACGAAACCGCGGTCGAACCAGGCGGAACTGCCCGCCACATCGGTCACGCATGCGGCCACCCCGCCGCCGGTGCAGGATTCGGCGGTCGCCAACATCCAGCCCGCCGCGTCCAAAGCCGCGCCGACCTGCCGGGCCAAGCCGTACAAACCTTCATCGTTCATCGCCAACCTCCGATTTTCATTGTTTACCACCGCGCCGTTGGGTGCCGCCCCAGGATTTTTCGTACAATCCCCCGCAAAAAACGCACCGCCCGCCCCAACCACCTCCTCCTTCGATAAGGCTTGAACGATGACTAGGCTCCTGTCGCTCGCCAGGGTATTCGGCCTGATGCTGATGGTATTCAGCATCACCTACCTCCTGCCCATCCTGACTTCGCTGTTGTTCGGCGATGGCACGGCGGGGCTGTTCGTGGCGGACATGTGCTTCACGCTCGGGGCCGGCGCCTTGCTCTGGTTCGCCACCCGGCGTTTCGTCCGCGACCTGAAGGCCAAGGACGGTTTCCTGCTGGTGGTCCTGGCCTGGACCGGGATGGCGGCGTTCGCCACCATTCCGCTGGTGTCCTATTTGGAAAGCCTGTCGTTCACCGACGCCTATTTCGAGACCATGTCCGGGCTGACCACCACCGGGGCGACGACCCTGTCCGGCCTGGACCAACTACCGCCCGCCATCAACCTCTGGCGGCACGAACTCAATTGGCTGGGCGGCATGGGCATCATCGTGCTGGCGGTGGCGATCCTGCCGGTGCTGGGCGTGGGCGGACGCCAGTTGTTCATGGCCGAAACCCCCGGCCCCATGAAGGATAGCAAGCTGACGCCGCGCATCACCGAAACCGCCAAGAACCTCTGGCTGGTCTACGGCACCATCACGGCGCTGTGCATCCTGGCCTTGAAGGCGGCGGGGATGAGCTGGCTGGACGCGGTCTGCCACGCCTTCGCCACCATGGGGCTGGGCGGATTCTCCACCCACGACGCCAGCGTGGGCTATTTCAATTCACCCGCCATCGAGGGCATCCTGATCGTGTTCATGCTGCTGGCCGGGATGAATTTCGCCACCCATTTCCAGGCGCTGCGGAGCAAGAGCCTCGAACCCTACCGCCAGGATATCGAGGCCATGCCCTATCTGGTGTTGATGATCGGCAGTTGCCTCGGTATCGCGTTGTATCTCTGGCTGCAAGGCACCTATGCCAGCTATTGGAGCGCCCTGCGCCATGCCAGCTTCAACCTGGTGTCCATCGCCACCGATTGCGGTTTCAGCAGCACCGATTTCAACCAATGGCCGATCTTCGCACCGTTGTGGATGCTGTTCCTGAGCTGTATTTGCTCCTGCACCGGCTCGACCGGCGGCGGCATCAAGATGATGCGCACCATGATCCTGGTCAAGCAGAGTGAATTGCAGATGTTCCTGTTGACCCATCCCACCTCGGTCAATCCCTTGAAGCTTGGCACCCTGGTGGTTCCCTCCAACATCATGCTCTCGGTGCTGGGCTTCATCTTCGTCTACTTCATGAGCATCGTCATCCTGACCTTGCTGCTGGTGATGAGCGGACTGGATTTCGTGTCGGCGTTCTCGGCCATCCTGGCCTGCATCAACAACGCGGGGCCGGGGCTGGGACAGGTGGGACCGGCCACCAACTATGGTAGCCTGACCGATTTCCAGGTATGGACGTGTACCTTGGCGATGTTCCTGGGACGGATCGAGGTGTTCACGGCGCTGATTTTGCTCACGCCGGCCTATTGGCGGAAATAACCCGGCCCCCGGCGGGTGACCGCTTCCCTCAGCCCGGAAGGAATGCCCTGGCATCCGGGCCGCAGGCAATACCGCGGGGTCAAGGACTGCGTTGGTAAAGCCCGATCAACCGGGCCTCGGCGAGGATATGCCCGCGCATGGCCTGTTCGAGTTGGGCCTTGGTGGGCGTGCGGAGGTCGGGCAGGACGGTGTCGAGGGCGTACAGCTTGTGGAAATAGCGGTGCTGCCCGACCGGCGGACAAGGGCCGCCATAGTCGGCGCGTTTCCAATCATTGAGCCCCTGGCGGGCACCGGGCGGCGGGGAAGCCATCCCTTCGGGTAAGCCGGACACAGTGTTCGGCAGGTTATACAGCACCCAATGCACCCAGGTGGTTTTGGGCGCTTTGGGATCGGGGGCGTCGGGGTCGTCCACGATCAAGGCGAAGCTTTGGGTGCCTTGGGGCCGGCCGGACCAGGCCAGTGGCGGGGAAAACTCCTGGCCGTCGCAGGTGTAGCGCTTCGGAATCAGGCGTTGGTCGGCGAACGCCGGGGACGAGAGTCGCAGGGACATGGCGGTTCCTCCTTCCTTGGATTCCTGCGCGGAAGCGATTCCGCAGCAGAGGGATAAGGCGGCGGTCAATCCAACCGGCCACCGCCCGGTGCGCATGGATTCCATGGCGCTCCTCCTGGGGTTTGGAAAAGCTCAGGCCCGCAGCCGCACCGCCAGCACATCGCATTCGGCATGGTGCAGCACGCCGGACGCGGTCGAACCCAGCAACAGCGCCAAGCCGTGGCGGCCATGCGAACCCACCACGATCAAATCCACCCCGCGTTCCTGGGCCAGGCGGGTGATTTCCAGCTTGGGGCTGCCGATCTCGACCCAACGCCGTTCGGGCGGGATGTTCAAATCCTCGGCCAGTTTCTCCAGCCGTTGCCGCGCCGCCTCGACCAGTTGCCCGGTCAGGTCGATTTCAAAGGGTACGATGGGTCCGTAGGACGCATCCATGTACTGAAGGTTCTCCACCACATGGACCACGCTCAACTCGGCCTGATGACGGCGGGACAGGTCCAGGGCGCGTTGGGCGACCCGCCCGCCATGTTCGGAAAAATCGGCCCCTAACAAGATATGTCGGTAATTCATGCCCGGCCTCGCTCAACCTGGGTTGGAAAACAATAGGTCCATCAGTTCGACACTGCCCGCCATATAGGCCAAGGCCAAACCGAGTCCCAGCGCGTAGGACGAGGACAAGGCCTGGCGCAACACATGGCCGATGATCGCGATCTGCCACAACAGGAGCAGCGTCACCACCGTCAACACCAGCTCCCTGCTCTCCCCGGACCAGCGCGACCACACCAACAGCGGTAAGGCCAGGGCGCTGATCAGGGTATCGCAACCCAGGGCGGCGGTGAAAGTCTGCAAATACCGGGGGGTTTGATGGGCCAGGACCAGGACGATCCACAGGAACCCGGCCAGCAGCCCGATCCCCACCAAGGATTGCGCGATGCCCTCCAGCCAATCGACATCCAACAGGGCCAAGGCCAGCGCCACCGCCAGGTTGGTGGCCGCGACCAAGCCCAGCAGGAAGATCGAGGCCGGCACATCGCGCGGGCCTTTATTGAACAAGGCGACATCCAGGAACAACCTAATCAACGGCACCGGGGCGTCCTCCGCACGGCCACATCAAGACTCCATGCCTTCGGCCTCGGCGGCTTCCAAGGCTTCGCCCGCTTCCAGCCAAGCGCCTTCGGCTTCCTCCAGGGATTTCTCGACGCCCGCCTTTTCCAGCAGCACGGCTTGCAAGCGGGCCTTGGCCTCGGCCAGATATAGCTCGGGATCGGCCAATCGGGTTTCCAAGGCTTGCTTCTGGGCGGCGAATTTTTCCATGGCCGCTTCGGCCTTTTCCAAGGCGAGGCGCAAAGGCCGCAGCGCCTTGCGACGGTCGGCGTCGGATTTGCGCTGGTCCTTGCGCGAGGGCGCGGCAGGTTTGGCGCTATCGCTATCGCGGGCGTTGCGGCGGGCGGACAGCCACAGCCGGTAATCGTCCAGATCGCCCGAGAATACATCCATGACGCCATCCGCCACCAGCCAGAAATCATCGGCCACGGTACGTAGCAAATAGCGGTCGTGCGAGACCACGATCAAAGCGCCCTGGTAATCCTGTAGCGCCAGGCTCAGGGCGTCGCGGGCATTGAGGTCGAGATGGTTGGTGGGTTCGTCGAGCAGGAGCAGATTGGGCCGCTGGTAGATCAACAAAGCCAGGGCCAGCCGGGATTTTTCGCCGCCCGAGAACGGCGCGATGGGGTCGAGGGCTTGGTCGCCCCGGAAGCCGAAACCGCCTAGGAAGTTGCGTAAATCCTTCTCGGTGGCCTTGGGATCGAGCTTTTGCAGATGCCAAAGGGCGCTGTGCTCGGGCCGCAGTTGTTCGAGTTGGTGCTGGGCGAAATAGCCGATCCTGAGGTCCTGCGCTGCCAGCCGCTGGCCCGCCAGCAAGGGCAGTTCGCCCGCCAACAGTTTGACCAGGGTGGATTTACCCGCGCCGTTCGGACCCAAAAGACCGATACGGTCGCCCGGATTCACCGTGAGCTTGGCACCGCTGAAAATAGTCTTGTCGCCATAACCACCGGCGGCATCGTCTAGCTTGAGCAGCGGGGACGGCAGTTTTTCCGGCGGCAGGAAGGCGAACTCGAACGGCGAATCGACCTGGGCCTGGGCGATCAATTCCATGCGGGACAGCGCCTTCAACCGGCTTTGCACCTGCCGGGCCTTGGTGGCCTGGGCGCGGAAGCGGTCCACGAAAGAACGCACATGGGCGATTTCGCGCTGTTGGCGGTCGTAGGAGGCTTGTTGCTGGGCCAGGATTTCGGCGCGGCGGGTCTCGAACGCCGAATAATTGCCGGTGTAGAGCGTCAAGCCTTGATGCTCGATATGGAGGATGTGGTCGGTGAGGTCGTCGAGGAAATCGCGGTCGTGCGAAATCAGGAGCAAGGTGCCGGGATAGACCGACAGCCAATCCTGGAGCCAGATGACGGCGTCGAGATCGAGATGGTTGGTGGGTTCGTCCAGCAGCAACACGTCGGAACGGCACATCAGGGCTTGCGCCACATTCAACCGCATCCGCCAACCGCCGGAGAATTCCGACACCGCCCGCCGCTCGTCGCCCGGCGCGAACCCGAGTCCGTTCAACAGCTTGGCGGCGCGAGCCGGGGCGTCGTAGCCGCCCACCGCCTCGAAACGGCCATGGGCATGAGCCAGGGCCACGCCATCGTTGGCGGCTTCCGCCTGCCGGAGTTCGGCCTCGATCTGGCGCAGTTCGCGGTCGCCGTCCATGACGTAATCCAGCGCCGTGCTGGCACTGGCCGGGGTTTCCTGGGCTACATGGGCGATTTCCAGGCCGGGCGGCATGGAAAACTCGCCGGTTTCGGGATGCAGCGTGTCCAGCAACAGACCGAATAGGCTGGACTTGCCCGCGCCGTTGGCCCCGGTGATGCCGACCTTCTCGCCCTTGTGGATAGTGAACGAGGCATTCTCGAACAACAGGCGCTGTCCACGCCGCAACGCCACGGCCTTGAAATTGATCATACCCAGCCCACCCCGCCGCCCGGTGCCGCCGCCGTCCGCATCAGGCGGCCTGTTCGAGGCGGGCGTCGGCGTCCTTGAGGAACTCCCGCAAATCCCCGGTTTTCACGGTCGCGTAGGGCACGATCAGGGCCGTATCCAAGGTCACGAAAATGAAGACATAGCCCTTGATCACATCGATGCGGAGGATATCGGCCCAGGACACCCGCGATTCGCCGACGCGGCTGACCTCGACCAGGGCATCTTGCTCCGAACGCAGCTTGTACTTGCCGAGGATGGCGGCCATGTCCGCGTCCGAATACATCCTGCGGATGCGCTGGCGCATCTGCCATTTGAGGAATACCGGCGTCAGCAAGCCCCAAGCCACGGCGGTGACGGCGACATAGATCGCGGATAGCGTGTCCTGATAGTAGAACCAGAGGAACATGGACAACACCGCCAAAACGCCCGGCACGATCCCCTGATGGCGGCGCAGGACTTTTTGCAGCCCTTGGGAATTCTTGAGTTGGTGGTCGTTGAAAGCGAGCAAATCCTGCTCGCGCACTTCGTATTCGATCTCGGTCATCATCACACCCTGGTTAATCCCGCCCCGCCCCCGGTGCTGGCCTGGGGGGAGCGTTTTATCGTAGCTATGCGGATACGGCGGACGCGATGGCATCGGCCCGGCGCGAAAAAACCGCTAGTATACGCAATTCCATTTCACCGCGCCCCGCCCTGGCCGCTTGGCCCGATGACACGGGGTCGGTCGGCCATTTATAGGAGAATCACCATGCAAGGGCATCCCGACGTCATCCTGCGCCTGAACCGGCTTCTGGCCGGCGAACTGACCGCCATCGACCAGTATTTCATCCATTCGCGGATGTGCCGGGATTGGGGGTTCCAGCACCTGTACGAGCATATTTCGCACGAAATGGGGGAGGAACAGGCACATGCGGACCGTTTGATTTCGCGCATCCTGTTCCTCGAAGGCATCCCGGACCTCGGCCAGCGCAGCCCGCTCGCCGTGGGCCGCGACGTGCCCGCGATACTCGCCAACGACCTCGCGCTGGAATACCGGGTGATCGCGGAACTGCGGGAAGCCATGGCCTTCTGCGAATCGGTCGCCGATTACGAGACCCGGAATATCCTGCTCACCCTGCTCAAGGACACCGAGGAAGACCACGCCCATTGGCTGGAAGCCCAACTCGGCCTCATCGCCAAGATCGGCCTGGAGAACTACCTGCAATCCAGGCTTTGAGCCGGTGGCCGGGCGGATGCAACCCATCCGCCCAGCTTTGATAATCATTCTCGTTTGTACTAAGATAAGACCCAAGCCAACCACCACCAGCCGGTCTTACCATGTACATCTGCATCTGCAAGAACGTTACCGATGGACAAATCCGCAACGCCGTCCGCGATGGACGGGTGCGTAATATGAGGGGATTGCGGCAGGAACTTGGCGCCTGCGATCAATGCGGGAAGTGCGCGATGGATGCGTGCCGCGTCCTCCGCGACAGTTTGCAGGAAAAGCAGCACCTGACCGGCAACGAACCGCTGGCCGCGACGGGCTGAGCCCGGCGGACGCGGTTGGGGGAAAGCCTCGGGACGGGAAACCATCCGGCAGGGTCGATGCCGCCGGATCGGTCCGGGCGCTACACCATCAAGGTATCCATCAGGTCGATCATGAACTCCATCGCTTCTTGATCGACGACCTCCCACTCGGCGAAACCCAGGGATTTCAGCACGCCCCGGCCCTTCTCGTCCGACGCCATGCCCAACAAGGCGGCCAGCAAGGGTTCCCGATAGCAAGCCAAGCGCGGCCCCAACAGCAAACCATGGTGGACCACCTGGATTTCACCGCGCACCAAAACCTTAAGTTGGCTTTTCACCATCGAGGACAGATCGTGGAAAGCCTCGGCCAGGAAAATACCGGCTTGGCACTCGCCCCTGATGAGGCGCTTGGCGACCAGGACGTAATTATCGGAAACCACCAAGGCCACGTTATCCGCGTTCAGGTCGGCGGGTTCCAGCATAATCATGCCCATCATATGCACGTCAGGATCGCTGGTGGTGGCGATACGGGCACCGGGTTCGAGGTCTTCGACCGTCACGATATCATCGTTATGGGCACCGGTCGCGATGATCGCCTCGTCGGTCTTGCCCTTGGGCCGGACCAAGGGGACGAACCCCTTTTCCCGCACCAGCATGGAAGCGTCGTAGGGATTGGCATAGATCAAATCGACCTTGCCTTCCGCGATAGCCCGGCGCTGGCTATCGAAATCCGGGTAAATCTCCAAATGGATGGCGGTTTCGAGCACCCGTTGCAGCCAGGTATTGAACACATACCAGCCCGCCAAATGCTCCGGTCCGAAATCGGGACTCACCGTGAAGTTATAAACCATATCAATATTCCGGCCAGGATTTAAACCAAGGTCTGGTAAAGCGCCTTGCTTTGCTCCACCATTTGCCGGGAAGGCTTGCGCCGCACCGAGGTATAGCCAATCACCTTGCCACCCCGCACATTCGGGATCACCGTGGCCTTGACCCAGTAATACCCGCCGTCCTTGCGTAGATTCTTCACATAGCCTTGCCAGGTTTTACCCGCCCGCAAGGTATCCCATAGGCCACGGAACGCCACCGACGGCATGTCGGGGTGCCTCAGGATGGAATGAGGGGAACCGATCAATTCCTGCTCGGTATACCCTGACATCAGCACGAAGGAACGGTTGACATGGGTGATGAAACCGTTCGGATCGGTCCTCGACACGATCAGGCGGCCTTCGGGGTAAGGCGTTTCTATGTCGGTCACCAAAACCCGTCGGCTACCATAGCCATATAAGCTCAAAGTATATTCGCGATAATCACCGACAATCTCTTCCGGTCTCATATCCTGCATCGTCCTGCCCTCACGAGGATTTGATGATCGCGCCCCCTTCCCGCAGTCAGCACCCACTCTTGCTCATTCGAGCCGTTATTCAAATCATCGCCGAGATGCTTTCCGCCGCCCGCTTCACATCCAGGAAGATCAATCCCAATTTGGCGTTGGGTTTCGCCATCACGGTCAAAACCGCCTCATGGCCGGCATGGGTCATCAGCACATAGCCTTTGTTGCCCTTGATCAGCACCTGCTCCAGGCCACCCCGCTCCAACTCCTGGGCGGTGCGGTCGCCCAAAGACAGCATGGCCGCGCTCATGGCACCCACGCGGTCCTCGTCCATGCCCTGGGGCAACACGGCGGCCATCATCAAACCGTCGGTGGAAATCACGCCGGACGCCTCGATATCGGCCGAGGTTCCGTTCAATTCGTTCAAAATAGACTTGAGCATGTCTGCACGCATATGGATTCACTCCTGCTGGTATTAGGTGTATAGGTTGGAAACTGGGGGTATTCCGGTTGATAAGCGCGGCTTGTCAGGCCGGTGGGTCCGCGAACCCAAACCCGGTTTTATGTGGCATAGCGCCGACTGAGAATCCATACCAAGTTCACGAAATCGGGATGGTTGAAATGGGGCATGCCACTGATGACCAGTACGAAACGCTGCGCCCCGATAAACAAGGGCCAAAATCCTATCTTGCCATTGCCGGAGGCATCGACGATAGCCCAGGCGCTACTCGCCAACCCCAAGTTATTGACCAGCAACCCGGAACGCCGCGCATGCAGGTTCGCCAAATCCGCGCTCAAAGCCGACAATTCCTCCGCCACCTCGTGGGGGAACCCGCTGGAAGCCAGGTAAAACCCCTGATGGTCGGCCAACAACACCTTGCCCTGCACGGCCAGGGTTTTCAGCAGCCCCGGCAATTGGATTTCGAGCGGCTGCTCGTTGCAGTGCCGCGGCGCGTCGAAGCCCTGCACCCAACCCAAACCTTGCGCGTGATAGAGCAGGCTCAGCGCCTGCTCCTCGTCCTCGATTTCGGACCAAGCCCGCAAATCTTCCAAGGCCAACCGGGGGGAGGATTGTTTGCGCAACAAGGATTGGATCATCCGGCGGCTGGGATTGGGGTCGGTGGCCGATACCGCATAATAGGTTCCCGCCGGCGTCGGGTGGACATACATCTCCTCCGCCAGGACAAAATTAGCCATCCTTGGCCTCCTGCAAACCCGGATCGAGGGAATAGAGCAGGGCTTGGAGCAGGATGGTCATATCCTTGCGGGCACGGGCATCGACCTCGAACAAAGGGATATTCCTACCCATGCCATGCAATTGCTGATGGTAATCCTCGATGGTCGGGCGCGGACTCAAATCCATCTGGGTGACGCCGATGACCACCTTGGTCTGGTCGATGAATTTCTTGAAGGCCTCCAGGAAGAAGCGCATATCCTGGAAAGGGTCGGCGCGGGTATTATCCAACAGCAGGATCAAACCAATCCCCCCGCTGCTCAGGATATCCCACATGAAATCGAACCGCTCCTGGCCGGGCGTGCCGTAAAGGTGGATTTTCTCGCCCCCCGCCAAATGGAGGACGCCATAGTCCATGGCCACCGTGGTAGACGATTTCCTCCCCTTGGTCATATCGGAAGCCGATTCGTCGGTCTTTACCGGCGGTTCGTCGCTCAGCGAGGCAATCGCCGTGGTTTTACCGGCCCCCACGGGACCGGTGAAGATGATTTTATAGTTCGCCATTATGACCCTTCGAATTACCGTCGCAGCAGTCGTTGCAAAATCTTCTTGAATAACCCGGCATCCTTTTTCGATTCGACCGGCAGCGGGGCGATCAAACTTTCCGATTGCCGCACGGCCTGGTCGGCCAAACCCAGCGCGCGGGCCGCGCTGAAGAATGCGAAAACGTATTGCTGGCGGATATTGAGCGTCTCGGCGATATTCAACAACGACCGGGGCTGCTCGCTCAATAACGCGGCGATACGCAAGGCATGGGGGAAAACCAACAAGCGTGTGAAATTGGGCCAATTCCTGAGGTAAACCGGGCGGTTCAAATCGATATCGTCGGGCACCCGGCCCGCCGAGGTCCAAAGCGCGACCTTCCAGATCAAAGCGTCCATGCGTTGCAGTTTGCTGTGGTCCCGGCCCTCATCCTTGAATTTCACGGCGCTGGCCGAGGCCGACGAGATCGTCATGATACCGGAATCGCTTTCGGAAAAGCCGAGTTCGGCGATCGAATGCACCGGCACCAGGCAAAACGAGCGGAGTTGCTGGTCGTCGGCGTCCACCCAGATTTCCCGGCTTTGCGGGAAAATGGTGACGGGCTTCCAGCCGGTATTCAGCCGCAAAGCGCAATTCTTAGTCAGGGCGGTTTTACAGGCCGATTGCAGATAGCCCTGGAAATACCGCTTGGGATCGTATTGCGCCGCGGTCACCTCCATGGGATTGCTGGGGTCTATATCCTTGAGCGAACCAATATAGTCGCCAAAACCACGCTCGTCCAACGACAGCGCCGCGTGGCTGGTATCGCGGTCCTCGCGGGAAGCGAAGCCTATAGCCGGGGAAGCGGGCCGCGCGGAGGCGGGGCTTGCGTCCGCCGGCTTGGGCGCGGCGTCCACGGACGGCTTGGCGGGGGATTCGACATCACGGTGTATCTTCCCGGTGGGTGCTTTGGGCTCGGCCTTGGCCCTCAAGCGGGCGGCGGTCTGTTCCAAAGCGGTCAGCATGCTTTGTATCTGCACCGGCTTCTTGATGTAGATCACCCCGGACGGGATTTCCGCCGGGGGATTCAGGGACAACAGGATCAAAGGCCGTCCCGGATGCCGTTCCCGCTGCTCGGCGAAGATTTTCGCGCCATTGAAGGAATCCATGTCAACGATGCTGACATCGGCGTCGTCCTCGCCGACCAGGACGGCCTTGTCGCCGCATTTGCCGCGGAAAAACAATTGTAGGGCCGTATAGGAACGAGCATCGAAGCCCAGGGCGCACGCCCGCAGCGACATGTCTCGGGGACTAATCATTGAGGCTCCTGAAGTACTCTGTCAATGCCTGCCAAGCTTCGGGCACCGCGACTTCGATGCCTGCCAACGCCTCGGACAGCCTGAAAAAATTAGCGCTATCGCGGGTGGAGCGGTAAATATCCAGCAGTTCCAAATGCAGTTCGGCCCGTAGCGGCTCGCGCAGGACGGCCCGCTCCAGGACGGTGCGCGCCTCCTCCAATTGGCTGTATTCCAGATATTCCCGCGCTTCGAGCAAGGCGTCCCTCGGCCCCTCGCCGCGCGGCTCCCCTGCCGGATGGACGAGGTTCAAGCCGCCCTCGATGCCCCGGCTCAAGATCGAACCCGGCACGATGGGGGTATGGATGGCATCCATGCCCTGGGCGAGGCCACCGGCCAGTTCCTGGAACAACCGGGGATCGAGGATATCGCGGGCCAATTCAAGCATGCGCCTACGCAGCCCGGCCCCGCGCCTTCCCAGGGCGATGAACAAGTCGAGCAAGGCGGCGTGGAGCGCTTCGCCCCGCCCCGCTTCGTGTTCGAGATAAATCCGCCGCACATGACTCCGCAGGTCGTTGGGGTCGCGGGCGATGCAATGGCGGAAATAATCCGAGAGCGCTGCATGGTATTCCCTGGGGAATGCGAGTTCGGCCGACCCCGGCACCACAAAGGCCGGCTCCGGGTCGTCTTGGAAGTGCCCTATCGGCGGCTCCGGGGGAATCCGGGCCGACACGAGGGTCTGGTTATGCTCTACCGTCAAATCTGCCCCGCGGTTTTCATAGAGGAAGCCACTCGCCCCGCCCATCAGGCCACCTTGTCGGCGCGGCTTCGCGTTTCTATACGGCGTTTTTCGGTGGCGTAATAGTGTACGTCAAGGGTGACATGAGAAGCGATACCCCACGGCTTATTCCGAAGGCCAAATCCGGTCCCGGCGCGGGCTCGGCGACCGGTGTGGCCCAGGACGCCGGGGGCGGAACCCAAATAGATAGGGGGACCGGACGGACAGCCCGAAACCGGGCGTAGTGGGTGGATGCGGTAACGGAGCCGCTTTTCGGGATGGGGGATAAGGAAAGGCGGTGACCG
Source organism: Methylomagnum ishizawai (assembly GCF_900155475.1). Lineage (NCBI taxonomy): Bacteria > Pseudomonadati > Pseudomonadota > Gammaproteobacteria > Methylococcales > Methylococcaceae > Methylomagnum > Methylomagnum ishizawai. Next base: position 3,203,993 of record NZ_FXAM01000001.1, read on the forward strand.
ACTCCCGGACACCGGGATGTCACCGCCTCATCCAAGTAACAGCTGGATACAGCGATAGAAGCGCATGCTTCACAGCCATGGCCGGTCCGCCTCCCGCGGCGGGAAAGACGTCCTTGTCCGCGCCATGACAACCGGGGATCAGAACAGGATGACGACATCCGTGGAGAACAAGAGCTGGTCTTTACGCTTGCCGTCGTCGAAGGCCTTGACCTTGTCGGTCCAGTCGTAGCGGAGGTTCGGGCGCAGCGTGACCCACTTCAGCGGCTTGTAGGTCAGGCCGACGGTGACTTCGTAATAATTGCTGCCTGCGAAGGGATAGGAATAGCCAGGGCAGCTATAGGAATTCACATCGCCCGCCGCGTTGGCGTTGAGCCCCGCGCCGCAACGGGCCGGGCCGTTCACGCGGAAGCCGTTGTTATCGCGGAACCATTCGCCGCGGATACCCACGCCCAAGTCTTCCTGGATGTCGTACATCAGGTATTGGTTGATGCCGTACCATTCGGCGTCGTCGCCCAGGCCACGCGAGGTCAGGACGTTGTTGGCGAAGCCATGGTCGTGCTGGGTGACCACATGCAAGGTGTTATCCAGGAAATTGGCCTTGCCGACCAGGCTGTACAGCGCCCAGGTGTTGCTGTTCTGCTCGGACTGGGAACCGGCGGTGGAGGAGGCGTTGAACGAGTAGTTCTTGTCGTCGCTGGTCCAGGTGAAACCGCCGATGAAATCCCAGTTGCCGATATTGCGGTCGAAACCGCCATCCCAACCGCCGGTAGAACTGCCGGTCACGGCACCGGCCATCACGGCCCAATTGTCGTCGACGGTGTAGTTGCCGAGAACGCCGGTGTGGGTGAAGGGCTCGCCGTATTGGAAGGTGTAGGGCTTGCTGAAGAAGAAGTTATCGGGCGCGGTCACGACCTCGTAGCCGATGGGCGTGTAGAAATGGCCGACCTTGACGTTCAATCCGTTACCGATGGGGATATTCAATTCGCCATAGGCCTGCGGCATGGCCAAGGAGTAGAAGCGCTCGTCGAAGCTGGTCAGGTGCAAGTCCCAATGGCCGCGGTTGGTGTTGACCGCGCCGGTGCGGGGATCGAAGGCCGGGTTGCCGTAGGCCTGGGTGAAGATCGAGTCGGTGCCGTACATGATGTCGAAGCGTCCGCCCCAACCCCAATCATCGCCGCTGGCCTCCACCGCCCTCTGTATCCACAGGTAGGCCTGGTTGACCTGCAATTCGCTGGTACGGTCGCCGAAAGTCACCGGGCCGTTGAACTTGTCCGGGGAGCTGTTATCGTTGATCGATATGCTGGTATTAAGCCATCCACCCCATTTGATGCCGTAATCCTTCAAAGGCTGGGCATCGCCCTTGCCGGCCATGTAATCCGCCAACCCGGAGGCCTCCTCTATTTCGCTCGCGACAGCCGAACCCGCCGCCAAAGCCGAAAGGACACCCAAGGCCGCCATGCTCAGACGGATGCTGAAAGCGCTATTTTTCATTCTAAGTCACTCCGAAAATTCGCAAATCATGAACCCCGATTGCACAAACCGCGCCAAACCCGTGAATAAAGGAATCCAGCTTATTCATCAAGGGGCAGACGCCCAACTTACGCACAAAAACGGTGCATTTTGCCCGGCTTTTGCACTATAACAACACGGAGTTGCAAAGATAGCACGAAAGGGACTTTTTGTGGCTGATTCGCCTCAACCGGGGCGCTAAACCCCATCCGCAGGCGGCAAGGCCTTGCGCCCGTTCAGCGAACACACGAAGTCGTTGGCCCGGCCTATGGATTTCTCCATCGCGCCAATCAGGCCATTGACGCCCACGGCCATGGTCGTCAGTTCGTGTTCCAGCGAGGCGATGGCCTTGGCGTTCAGGTTGTGTTTCAAAAACAACACCTGGTCCTGGAAGACCCGCAACACCGGCTCGATCTTGCTCTCGGCCCGCCGCATCGCCGAAATCAACTGCCCATAATGCTGCTGGGTCAGCTTGAGCTTCTGACGGCTGGCGCTGCGCAGGCTACGGTTGGAATATTGCTCCAGTTCCCCCTCCCATTCCGCGAACAAGGCTTCCGCCACATCCTGCACGGCGTCGATGCGGTCCTTCACCGCCAGCGCCTTGGCCGTGCTGTAATCGAATTCGAGCTTGAGCTGCCGGTATAAATCCTCCAGGTCGCCGCCGTCGAATTGGGTCAGGGCGCTGAACTTGTCGAGGGCGCTTTGGAATTGGTCCTTGGCCTCCTCCAGACTATCGCGGGCGCTCTCCACCCGGCTCACTAGGATATCGCGCTTATGCTGGCCGGTCGATTCCACCACCCGGAAATACAGCTTCTGGCACTGGGCGACGAGATATTTGGCCAGCGGGTTGAGGATATCGGCGAGGGTGGCGGGGGTCGGGATGGGCTGCTTGCTCATAGGGATTCAAGAACGGAATGGTATAACGATGAAGAACGCCCCGAAACGGGGCACGGCACAAACCAACAAGGCCGGAGCCCGGATGTCAAGGGCAAAAATTCACCAAGCCCATGATAAAAATCCCGGAGTCAAGGATTTTTCGTCGGACAATCCATGACAAATTTCACAGAATTGCGTAATCTTCGCCTCACAAACCTAGTGTTTGTACCGGAAGAACGTCCGGGCATCCAGAAGCCTAACAAGACCTAATTCTCTTTGGGGAGTTTAACGTGAGCGCATTGACCGAAAAATCCTTGCTGTTCTTCATGGCCCTGACCCTGGGCTTAATCATCACTTGGCTGATCGCCAGCGATCCTGTCAACTCCTCGCAGGAGGTCTACAGCACCCACTCCATCGACCGCCAGTCCACCTGACGCCGCTCCAACCCGCCGCCGCGCCCTCCCCCACAGCCGCGGCGGGAGTCACCGCCCCAACACCTTCCGCAAGAACCGCCCGGTATGGGACACCGCATCGTCGGCGATTTGTTCCGGCGTCCCGGTGGCGATGATCCGCCCCCCCCCTTCCCCGCCTTCCGGCCCCAGATCGACCAGCCAATCGGCGGTTTTGATGACATCCAGGTTATGCTCGATCACGATCACCGTATTGCCGTGGTCGCGGAGCTGATGCAGCACACCCAGCAATTGGCGGATGTCGTGGAAATGCAACCCCGTGGTGGGCTCGTCCAGGATATATAGGGTCTTGCCGGTATCGCGCTTCGACAATTCCCGCGCCAGCTTCACCCGCTGGGCCTCGCCGCCCGAAAGGGTCACGGCGTTCTGGCCCAAGGTGATATAACCCAGGCCCACTTCCATCAAGGTATCCAGCTTGCGGGCCACGGTCGGGATGGCCGAAAAGAAAACCTGGGCCTCCTCCACCGTCATCTCCAGCACCTCGTAGATGGTCCTGCCCTTGTAGCGGATGTCCAGGGTTTCGCGGTTATAGCGCCGGCCCTTGCAGAGATCGCAATGGACGAAGATATCCGGCAGGAAATGCATCTCCACCTTGATGACGCCATCGCCCGCGCAGGCTTCGCAGCGCCCGCCTTTGACATTGAAGCTGAACCGGCCCGGCACATAGCCACGGGAACGGGCTTCCGGCGTGGCAGCGAACAGTTCGCGGATCGGGGTGAACACGCCGGTATAGGTCGCCGGATTGGAACGCGGCGTGCGGCCTATCGGGCTTTGATCGATATCGACCACCTTATCGAAATGTTCCAAACCCTCGACAGCCCCGCACGGCGCGGGCGCTTCCGAAGCACCGTTGAGGGCGCGGGCGGCGTGGCGGAACAAGGTGTCGTTGACCAAGGTGGATTTGCCCGAGCCGGACACGCCGGTAACGCAGGTGAACAAACCCACTGGAAATGCCGCGTCCACGCCCTTGAGGTTGTTGCCGCTGGCATTTTTCAAGCGCAGCATCCGCTCCGGGTCGGGTTCGTAGCGGGCTTCGGGCACTTCGATGGACAAACGGCCCGCGAGATAAGCCCCGGTCAGCGACCCGGCATCGGCCATCACCTGTTCCGGCGTGCCCTGGGCCACGATGCTCCCGCCATGCACGCCCGCGCCGGGGCCAATATCCACCACGTAATCGGCGGTGCGGATAGCGTCCTCGTCGTGTTCGACCACGATCACGGTATTGCCCAGGTCGCGCAGCCGCTTGAGGGTCTCCAGCAAGCGCTCGTTGTCGCGCTGGTGCAGGCCGATGGACGGCTCGTCCAGCACGTACATCACGCCCACCAAACCCGCCCCGACCTGGCTCGCCAAACGGATACGCTGGGCCTCACCGCCCGACAGCGTGTCGGCGCTGCGGTCCAGGGTCAGGTAATCCAAACCCACATCGACCAGGAAACGCAGGCGCTCGCCGATTTCCTTGACGATCTTGGCCGCGACCGCGCCGCGCCGTCCGGTCAGGTTCAGCGCGTCGAAGAATTCCACCGCCCGGCGGATCGGCAATCCGGTCAGCGTGGGCAAGGCGGTATCGGCCACGTAGACATGCCGGGCCGCACGGTTCAGCCGCGCCCCGCCGCACGCGGGACAGGGTTTGGCCGACAGGTATTTCGCCAGTTCTTCCCGTACCATCTGGGAATCGGTTTCCTTGTAGCGCCGCTCCATGCCGGGAATCACCCCCTCGAACGGATGGCGATGTTCCACCGTCTTACCAGTCGCGGATTTCAGCGTATAGGTCAAGATTTCCTTACCGCTGCCATATAACACGATATTGCGGGCCGCTTCCGGGAGTTCCTCGAAGGGCCGCTCCATATCGAAACCGTAATGCCCGGCCAGGTTGAGCAGCAATTGATAGTGGTAGGCATTGCCCCGGTCCCAGCCGCGCACCGCGCCTTCGGCCAAGCTGGCCTTGGGCTGGGTGACGATCAAGGCCGGATCGAAATAGGGCTTCACCCCCAGGCCATCGCACCCAGGGCACGCGCCCTTGGGGTTGTTGAAGGAAAAGATGCGCGGCTCCAGTTCACTCAGGGAATAGCCGCACAGGGTGCAGGCGTATTTATCGGAATAGATCAGCTCTCGCTTGTCCCCATCCATCGACACCACCAAAGCCATGCCGTCGGCCAGCTTCAACGCGGTCTCGAACGATTCCGCCAACCGCAGCCCCAAATCGGACCGCACCTTGAAACGGTCCACCACCACTTCGATGGTGTGCTTTTTCCGCAGGTCGAGCTTGGGCGGCTCGTCCAGTTCGTAGACCTCGCCGTCGATGCGGGCGCGGATATAGCCCTGGTTGCGGAGATCGTCCAATACCTGGGCGTGTTCGCCCTTACGGGCGTTGACCACCGGGGCCAACAGCATCCAGCGCGAGTCCTCAGGTTGGCTCAACACATGGTCCACCATCTGGCTGATGGTCTGTGCCTCCAGGGAAATGCCGTGTTCCGGGCAGCGCGGCGTGCCAGCGCGGGCGTAGAGCAGGCGCAGGTAGTCGTAGATTTCGGTGATGGTGCCGACGGTGGAACGCGGGTTGTGCGAGGTGGATTTCTGCTCGATGGAAATGGCCGGGGACAAGCCTTCGATATGGTCCACATCGGGCTTTTCCATGACCGAGAGGAATTGGCGGGCATAGGCCGACAGCGATTCCACATAGCGGCGTTGACCCTCGGCGTAGAGGGTGTCGAAAGCCAGCGAGGATTTGCCCGAACCCGACAGCCCGGTGATGACGATGAGCCGGTCGCGAGGCAGGTCGAGGTCGATGTTCTTGAGGTTGTGGGTACGGGCGCCGCGGATTCGGATGATGTCCATGGAGGTCGGGAGGATATTGGGGTCTGGCCGGGATGGGACCGGGGGATTGTGGCAGGTTCGGGCGGATGGGAGAAATCTTGGCGGGGAAAAGGGCCATTCACTGGCAAATCGAGCACCGTCCGGTCATATCGGCGATGCTGCCGCCCGCCTTCCGGGCTCCCCCGGCTCAAACGGCGTATTGCTCGTCTTCGAGGGAAATTGGGGTGCGGTGCATGGTGACCTCGTTCACTTGGATTGAAGATCGCCGGGATTATACCGGGCCGCTTGGGGGTAGGGTTCGATCCGGGCTGGATCGGGTCCGTCACGCCGCAGACGGGGTTCCATCCTGGGCGGATCAAGCCCTTACCGGGCCAAACCGCATTAAGCAAGACGGAAATCGCCCGCCTTATCGAGTGCATGGAACGCCTGTGCGAGACGGAAGCGGAGCGAAAGCCGGAATTCGCCCTGGTGCGCCGCCGGAAGTGAATCCGGCAAAATTCCGGCAAAATAAAAGCCGGGTTTTAGGCCCGGCTTTTAAGTCTTTGATTCGGAAAGTGAATTGGTGGGCGGTATAGGATTTGAACCTATGACCCCTGCCGTGTGAATCCACCACTCCAAACGCAAGACACTGATTTAAAAGGCAATTCCACGCCTGCTCCGCGTGAATCCTTGCCAGACTGTGCCAGTGGTTGCCACCCTCTGCCCGCCTGCTTTCACGTTCTTTCACGCTGCCCTCCCCTGCCCTGTCGCCCCAGGCCACGATCCGGCCACGCCATAAATTGCCGGTCGGGTATGGTGCGCCGCTGGTGCGGGTCGATTCCAACCATGAACTGCGCTACCAGCACCAGGGCGGAATCACCGAACTGTGGGCGCGTAGCGACGGGCAAGCCCACTGTGGATTTCTCGTGGATGCGAGGAGTGGCAAGTATCGGGGGGCTTATGCGGGGGCACGGGCTTCGGCGGTGCGGCCCGATATTGTCGTTGATTCGACACTGGCCTTGCCGGAACTGTGGCAATCGCCTTCGGCTTTTGTAGGGTTTTGCCTACAAAAAAATCAGCTTTCGCTGACATGACTCCCGTGTATGGTATTGGTATGGTAGCGCATCTTTGGGTCGGATACGCGATTCTTTTTAACTGGGTGGAATCATGGGGAAAAGCTTGGCGAGCGTGTCACGGCATGTCGTGGAAACAATCTTCAGTTTGAGGCATCGGGCCATCTGGATTTTGATGGCTTTTCCTTTAGCCAAGGAATATTTGCTGATTATCAGATCAAGGCCGTAGGTCCGATTAGCGCAGCGTAATCGAGGTATGAAATCCGTGCGATTACGCTGCGCTAATCGCACCTACGCGGGCTTCCCGGGTGACGTGCTGCCGGGGAACCGGGACCAGGCTGGCGTCCACGATCTGCCCGCCACGGGCGATGTAGCCGTGCCGGGCCAACTGCCGGTTCACCGCTTCGAACAACGCCTCCCCGGCCTTCGCCGCCGCCAGCCGCTCGCGGAACGTCCAGAACGTGGTCCGGTCCGGCACCTGGCTGCTGTGCCGCAGCCCCAGGAACCGCTGGAAACTCAACCGGTCCAGCACCTGGAGCTCCATCTGTTCATCGCTGAGTCCGTGCAAGTTCTGAAGGATGAACGCACGGACCATCAACTCGGTCGGGAACGGCGGACGCCCGCCACGCGCCCGGCTAGGACGCGGCGCGGCCCGGTCGACCTCGGCGGCCAGCGCCTTGAAGTCGATGTACTTCTCCATTTCTTGCAGCACGTCGCCCAGCCGGTCCAGCCGGGCTTCGCGTTCCTGGGCGGCATTCGGGCTTTCCTTGATCATCACGGTTCAGGCACCAAGTTCAGGTCCGCTATTGTCCCATGACCCCGGTTTTTCGAGGTTCCCTTCACGGGACTTGATCGGATTAACAGTATCTACGTGGGCTGGTTATGAAGCACAAAACTAAATTCATTTTACTCGTATGCACTGGGTTGGGGTTTTGGCTGTGGCGCGGCATGCAGGAGGGACAGGTGAAAAGCCGGGAAGCGCATTGGCAGTATTGCCAGGATCATTTCTGCGAGGGCGATATTTTGCCCAAGTACAACCCTATAAAACAGGTAGCTCTTAAGCTTAATGGGCGATGGCTTATTGGACCAAAGGAGTATTTCAGTGGCAGTTCTAATGGTGCTTCTTTTGAATGGTGGGAACACAAACCACTAATTTCAAATGCGAGACGCCCAGACGAAATGCAAGCTTTAGTAAAGGCTGGAAAAGGATATGATTTCTCTATAGAAATCTTCTTTCGGTCAAGCAATATACCTCCAGAGCCTAGGGGATATAAGCTTGTTGAACTTGCACAGGCGAATGACTGGATCGCAAGTCGTACCCAAGTTCGACCTGGGCTTGAAGCTATTCAGATGAAGCATGTCATTGGGCCGCATGGGTATTCAATAGATCATGTGACATATTATGTGGCTACCTACCTAAATGGCATTGATGGCCTACCGCCCGTAGCCACCTGTGATAACAGTCGTGCTGAGGGTACCGGCGGCACAGGATTTATGTGGCAGCTAGGTATTTGGGTGGGTGTCAGGATGAATCAAAAGCACTGTGCTGATTGGCCGGAAATCTATCTTGAAATTATTCGTGTACTTCAACTACTTAAGAAGGCATAAACCATGACGATCATTCTCAACGAGGCCGAGTTAAATACCTTAACAGCCAAGGAAAACCAGGCTCACAACGGCCAAATTGGCTATTGGGAGATTTATCAATGGCTGGCTGATACGCTTGAGGCTAAAGGCGTGGCAACCACTGATTCGACATTGCTGTGGTTGAGGGGAGCTACCGAAGCCAACGCGAATCGTGGTGCCATGTCCGCATTAATTCGGGCTTATACCGATACCCAATACCAGTTGCGTTATGATACAGCTCTCAGCGATTGCAAGATGCAAGATGCTTCTAATGCGGTAGCTCAGAATCTTTTTAATGATTTGTTAGGAAGAAATGGAGATTGGCCGCGAGGCCAAGTCCCAGATATCACCCGAATTGCAGAAGCAGATGCCACGGCTGTAGGCAAGGTGTTATTCAGCATCGATTCGCAAGATACCGCCGCCCCACCCACCAACGCCGCGTGGTCCGGCACCCTGCTGTTCACGATGCTGAACAGCGACCAAACCAGTCGGCTGATGAAAACCGGCGTCTCCTCCAGCGGGATCGATACCCTCAACGACATGCGCGACGTGCTGTTCGCCTACCAGGCGTTCAAAAGCGGGCTTGAGGCCGCGTTCGCTCACATCGGGGATCAACCCGTGACCGATGCCTTGATCCTGGGACCGACCATTTGGTCCTTCCTCACGAATAACGCAGGCAACTTCAATGACTTGCGATTAGCACTGCCGGCGACCACCAATCCGGTGATCAACGATGCCGTGGCCTTTATCGACCAGTTAGATGCAAACCACGTCCTCGACATGCTGCGCAGCGCTTATGAGGGCAAGCCGCTAACCGGCACCAACGACCAGAGCTTCGCCGACCACGCCCACTCATTTTTCTCCACGGTCGGCACTGATGCCCAAGCCATCGGCCTGCGGCGTTTGGACTACTACGATGCGTTCATAGTGACCGGTTTGGCGAAAGGAGGCGACGATCTTGGGTTGGCGACGCGCAATGCCCTGAAATCACTCAGCGTCTTCGCCCTGACCGGCATCGATTACAGCGGTCACAACGCCAACGGGGAATTGGACCTCTACGATTCCGCCACTGGCGCGGGTGAATTGACCAAGCAGTGGCTGGCCGACCGCGCCGAGTTCCTGTGGGCGAAAGCCCACACCGATGAAGAAAACGTAGCCTATGTGCCGGGTACCCTGAGAACCCTGTATGACCAGAAAGGCGATACCGACTCCGCTCAACACGTTTATGAAATCGGCCAGGATCCCGCCTCGCTGACGTTGCCGGTAACAATTATCGCCTTCGGGGACGATACGGCAGCGGATAACCTCAGTGGAGACGTGAAAGACGACCACCTCTACGGCATGGGCGGTGACGACACTCTCAACGGCAATGACGGCAACGACTACCTGGAAGGCAACCGGGGTAACGATATCTTGAATGGCGGCAAGGGAGCCGACAAGCTATTCGGCGGCACGGGAAATGACACCCTCAATGGCGGCGACGGCAAAGACTATCTCGAAGGCGGTTCCGGCGACGATACCCACCTCCTGCAATCCACCGGCGGCATCGACACCCTCCTCGACCACAGCGGCACCAACCAAATCCAAATCGACGGCTCGCCGGTCTCCGGCGCGTTCAAGCCCGCCATCGATGGCGGGCAAATCTACTACAGCGCCGACAAGAACTACGAACTGCGGGAGATGCTGGACGGCGACTGGCGCTTGTCGGTGCGCGACGTCAACACCGGCGAATACAAAGGCGTGGCCGATATCGACGGCTGGCAAAACGGCGAATTCGGCCTGAGCCTGGGAACGGCGGACCCGGTGGTGCCCCCCCGCGTGTCGCTGAGCTTCCCCAACGGCACGGCCTACTACCGCATGGACGGCTCCGACGCCCCCAGAGGCGTGCAATTCGACGGGGGCACCAAGAGCGATTTCTTCTATGGCAGCAAATACGACGACATCATCACCACCGGCGGCGGCCTGAGCAACCAGGTCGCCAACGCCTATGACGGCAACGACAAGGTGCAGGGCGGCGACAGCCAGGACTATATCCGCACCGGCCTCCCTACCAGTTCCAACCCCACCGCCACCGACAACGACCAGGCCTACGGCGGCGCGAAATCCGACGTGTTGCTCGGCGGCTATGGCAGCGACCAACTGTGGGGCGACACTGGCGATGGCAACTGGCTGATCGCCGCAGCCGACAGCGGCGACCGTGGCGACTGGCTTGGCGGGGAAAACGGCGACGACTCCCTCTATGGTAGCCGCAACCGCGATGTCGAGTTCGGCGGGGCCGGGGAAGACCTCGTCAGGGGCGGGGCCGGCGACGACCTGTTGCTGGGGGATGCCCAATACACGCCTGCATTACCCTTTGTCACGCCCCTTCTGGGCCTATCCTACCGCTGGGACGCGACCAAGGCCGCCATGGTGGGCATATCCGGTACTGTAACGCCGGTGTCGGGCAACGTCTTCAATTGGACCTGGAGCGTCGCGGGCGACGACTACACCCTGACGACGCCAGCCGGGTTTATCTCCGAAACCCGGCTGGCCCCGAACGGCGGCGGAGACATCCTGGACGGCGGCCTTGGCAACGACTGGATGGCCGGACAGACCGGCGACGACTATTTGAACGGCGGCGACGGCGACGACATCCTTTATGGCGACGATGTGGACGGCCAGATATCCACGTCCGACCAGGGCGGCGACACCCTGCTGGGCGGGGCGGGCAACGACCGTTTGTTCGGCGGCGGCGGGGACGACACTCTGACCGGCGGCGCTGGCGACGACACGATCTACGGCGGCAGCGGCAAGGACACCATCTATTACAACAAGGGCGACGGCCACGACACGGTCTACGACCCCGACAAGGACACCGTGGTGATCTTCGGCCCCGGCACCAGCGCCAAGGACATAACCCTGAGGCTGGGTTCGCTGGCGCTCGACCTCGGCGGCGGCGACGAACTCCACATCGAAGGATTCGACCCCAACGACGTCTTCAACGGTTCCAGCGTCGGCCTGTTCGGCTTCGCCGACGGCACCCAGTTCACCCTGGGCGAACTCCTGGCCAAGGGCTTCGACCTCGCGGGCACAGGGACCGACGACCTGCTGACGGGAACCAACACGGTGGACCGCATCCAGGGATTGGCCGGCAACGACACGCTGGCGGGTGGCGACGGCAACGATAGCCTGGATGGCGGCACGGGCGACGACAACCTGAGCGGCGGCGGCGGCGACGATACCTACCTGTTCGTGGCGGGGTCCGGGAACGATACCCTCAACGAACGCGGCGGTGGCGGCAGCGGTGGTGGCACCGACCAGGTGATTTTCGCCGATGTAAAACTGGTCGGCCTGAATGGCATCACCCGCGTGGGCAGCAACTTGGTGATTGGCTATGGCACAAACGACCAGCTGACCGTACAAAACCAACTCTCATCCGATACCAGCTATCGGATCGAAACCTTCCAATTCGCGGGCGGCGGCGCACTGAGCCGGTTTTTCATTGGCAACAGCGCCAGTAACACCCTCACCGGCACCAGCGGCAACGATGCCCTCAACGGCTTGGGAGGCGCGGATACCCTGAGGGGTGCTGGAGGCGACGACCTCTATTTCATCGATAATGTCGGCGATGCCGTCAATGAAAACGCGGGCGAAGGCATCGACACCGTATTGAGCGCCATCGACTACACCCTACCCGCCAATGTCGAAAACCTCGCCCTCCTGGCCGGTGCGGTCACGGCCACGGGCAACAGTCTCGCCAACGCCCTCACCGGCAATAGTCTCGACAACAGCCTTGACGGCGGCACCGGCGCGGATACCCTCGCGGGCGGTATGGGCGACGATACTTACCTCGTGGACGACACGGGTGATGCCGTGGCCGAAAACCCCGGCGAAGGCATCGACACCGTGCTGGGTTCCATCGGCTACGCCCTGCCCGATGACGTGGAAAATCTCACACTCACCGGCGGCACCGATCTCACGGGCACCGGTAACAGTCTCGCCAATCAAATTATCGGCAACACCGGTAAGAATACCCTCGCGGGCGGTGTCGGCAACGATACCCTCGACGGTGGCAAAGGTGCGGATAGCCTCGCGGGTGGGCTGGACGACGATCTCTACTACGTGGACAACACCGGCGACCTCGTTACCGAGGCCATCGGCGCTGGGCTCGACACCGTCAAAAGCACAATTGGCTACATTCTCCCCGCCAACGTCGAGAATCTCACCCTCATCGGCGGGCTCGCCAATAGCGGGACCGGCAACAGTCTCGCCAATCTCCTCACCGGCAACAGCGCCAACAATACCCTGACCAGTAGCCAGGGTAACGACACCCTGGACGGCAAGGGCGGGGCCGACCTCCTCGTCGGCGGCGCTAATAGCGATAGCTACATCGTGGACAACAGCGGCGACGTGGTGTCGGAATTGTCCAATCAAGGCACCGATACCGTGACCAGCGGCGTTACCTACGCCCTCCCGGCCAACGTCGAAAAACTGGTCTTGTCCGGTACCGCTGCTATCGATGGTGGCGGCAACGACCTCGCTAACACCCTCACCGGCAACAGCGCCGCTAACATCCTCACGGGCGGCGCGGGCGACGACCGGCTGGACGGCGGGGCGGGCGCGGACAGCCTCGCGGGTGGAAGCGGGGCCGACAGCTTCGTGTTCGGCAATGCCAACGGCGGCGCGGATACGGTGTTGGACTTCCTCTCCGGCACCGACCATATCCTGTTCCTGGACAAGGCCAGCGGCCAGAGGATCGGCGACGGCGACCACGCCATCGATGGCGGTGCCGTGCTTGCGGGACCGGGTGGCTTTGCCAAGACGGCGGAGTTGGTGATTGTCACCCAGGATATCGCCGGGATCATCACCGTCGATTCGGCGGCGGCGGTGATAGGCTCGGGCGGAACTGCCTACAAGATTGGCGATATACGCCTGTTCGCCGTGGACAACGGCAGCGACAGCGCCTTGTTCCTGTTCAAGTCGGCAAGCGCGGATGCCCTGGTCAGTTCCACCGAACTAACCCTGGTCGGTACTTTGCAGGGTACAGCCTCCACCACGCTGGCGGATTACGCCTTCGCCTAGACCTAAGGCCTTCGCGCCATCCGGCCCGGATGAAAAAAGCCCGGAAGCTTCAAACCTTCCGGGCTTTTCCTTATCCACCGATAACCCGCCCTATCGCGATTTCTCCGCCCACCGCCGCGCCATCCGCGCATACTCCTCCAAGCCCAAAGTCTCCGCCCGCACATTGGGATCGATCCCCATGGCCTCGATTTCACGCTCCTCGAACAAGGTCTTGACCAAGTTCCGCAAGGTCTTGCGGCGCTGGGAAAACGCGGCGGCGACCACCTTGCCCAGCACCACGGGGTCCACCTCGACCGGCGGCGTCGCGTGGGGCACCAACCGCACGATGGCCGACACCACCTTGGGCCGGGGATGGAAGCTTTCCGGGTAGACCTCGAACAGCTTCTCGGCTCGGCAGTGATAACCGGCCATGATATTCAAGCCCGCGTAGACGCAATTTCCGCCGCATAAGAGCCTGCCCACCACCTCCGCAATCGCGGCGGGCCGGGAACCCAAAACACCGCCCCCGACCTCCCCAACCTCGACGTTCAGAACCAATTGATCTGCAACAGGCCGGTCAGGACGGTGGACAACCCGCTGGCGGTCGAGGTGATCGTCAAGAACGTCACGCCGGGGTATTGCCCGCCATTGGCGGGCCAGGGGCCGCTGGGCGCGGACACGGTGGGGTCGTCGAAGGCGAAGGGCGGCGGGAAGCTCCACAGGAACTCCAGCGTCCCGCCGGCGGGATCGTAGGAACCGCTGGCGTCGATGCCGACCACCGCCGAAGCTGCGGATATGGACACGTTGACCACCCAGCCGCCCTCCCCATCCGGGAACACGCTCGACCACGAGTCGGGGCTGAAATAATCGGCGAACTGGAACACCGGGACCGGCGCCCCTTCGCCACCGCCGCTCCCGTGCGGCGCAATCCCGGTGATGACGCGATGTCCCATCATGGCAAGACGGCCTCCGCCTTGATCGCGCCCCGGACCGAGGTCACGCCCGCATCGGGCGTGGCCGGGGCGAATATCCAAATCTCGTCGCCCGTCCAGCCGTCCACGTCGCCGTCCAGGAGAAGCGTGGCCGTGCCATCGGTGTGCAGGGTGGCCGTGCCCGCGACCAGCACCCCGCCGTCGCGGACCTGCTGGACGGCCAGCACGTAATCCCCCGCCGCCCCGTCCACCCGGAATATCGACCCGTCCAGGTCGAAGGGCAGCCACACGGGCCGGACCAGGATAATGGCGACCAGCCGCGCGGAGGCGGCGGGCGACCCCTCGAAGCAAAACGGCAGGTCGTAGCCCGCCAGCGCCGCGACCTGGGCGGCGGTGGCGAAGTCGTCGGCGTCGTGGGTCGCTGCGCTGCCCAGGCCGGTAATATCCCCCACGGCCAGGCCGAGCAGGGTTTTCAGCGCCGCCACATTGGCCAACCCGGCCAAGGTCCGCCCGAAGGCGGTGAGGTCGGTGGTGGCGAAGGAATCCACCCCATCGGCATAGACCAACCTATCCGCCGCCGTCACGAGGGCGGCCAGCGCGGTCAGGGTGGCGTCCAGCGGCTGCTTGTTCGCCACCACCGCCGTCAGCGCGGCGACGGCGCTTTCGTCGTTGGCAAGCTGCGTGGCGATTTCGTCGAGGGTGTCGAGCGCTCCCGGTGCCCCCGCCACCAGCGCGTCGATGGCGGCCTTCACGGCGGCCATGGTGGCGACTTGATTGGTGTTGGTGCCCAGGGCCGCCGTGGGCGCGGTCGGGATGCCGGTCAACGCGGGGGAGGCCAGGGGCGCTTTGGTCGCCACGATGGCGTCGGCATAGACGCGATCCCCATGGGGGTCGGTGGCCGTGATATGGGCCGTGATCGCCGCCGCCGGAGCGTCCCCCGCCGCCACGTCGCCCGATCCGGTGCCCACGTTACGGGTGGCGGCGGTGCCCAGGCCGGACACGTCCGCAGCGGCGATGTCCGACACCGAAGGTGCGCCGGATGTGAATTTGAGCCATCCCGTCCCGGACAACCCGGCGAGGGCCGTCAATAAGGTATTGAGCGGCTGGAACACCCCGGTACAGGCCGCGATGGCCCGCGCCGCCGTGAAATAGAGGTGGGTCGAACCCTCCGGCAGTTGGTCCGTGTTCGCCGCGCCGGTGCCGTCCGAACTGGTCAGCACCCACGCGCCGTCGCTCACGTCCCACGAATAGATGTGCAGTGCCCCGCCGACCCCGCTGTCCACCTGGGCATAGTCACCCGCCGCGCCCGTGGGGTGGGCCGCCTGCAGGGCGGACAACGCGGCGTACAGCCCCTTGAAACGGTCGTTATAAGCCGATGCGTCCAGCTTCAAATCCAGCGCCGCTTGCGTCGCCGTCGAAACCGGCTTGTCCAGGTCCGAGGTGTTGTCCACCTCGCCCAGACCCAGGTTGCCCCGCGCTTCCGCCGGGTCGGTGATTTCGTTCAGGTTGTGCGCTCCGAACATGTCGCCGCCGCCGCCGCCGGGGCCAGCCTCCCACGAGGTCAGATCGCTGGCGAGGCGATAGTAGGCCCGGTCCGCCTCGTGCCAGATCAACATACCGGCGCTACGGCGCGGGGCCGGAATCGCATCCCGCGCCGTGTCGTCGGCCACCGCCCGGTAGCCGCCTTTGCCGTAAATATCGACGTGGCTGGGGAAGGTGTCCGCCGTATCGCCCGGCACGATGGGCGCGGCGACGTTGGTGCCCTGGATCGCCGTCATTGGACCACCACCTGCTGGCCGCCGGATTGGAGGAACTGGCTGCGGTACACGTCGAAGTTGGCGGTGTACCCGCTGGGGTTGGTGTAGCCCACCGTGGTCTTGACCCAGGCGGTGTTGAGCAAGCCGTTGACCAGGAAAACCGGGGTGCCGAAGCTCGACGGCCAGGCGAAATAGAGGTACTGGCCGGACGGCGAGAAACTCCGGCTCTGTGTCCGCCCCGCCGCGAATTCGGCCCCGGCCAGGGCGTCGATCAAGGCCGCGTCCGGCACGGCCTGGGCCGACACGCCCCAGCGCCGCCGGTGGCGGAACAGCACCGGGGTCGCGGCGCTGGCGGTATGGGTGCCGTCGTCCACGGCCAGGGTGAACGTGGTGTCCGCCGTGAGGTGCAGCCCGGACAGGGCCAGCGTCCGCAGGGCCGGGTCGATGGTACCGGGGCCGGGCGCGGCGATGGATTGGCCGATGATCGCCTTGTTGACGGTCCAGTCCAGCGTGACGGCGGCGACCGTCGAGCCGATCTCGACCGTGCCGACGCTGTTCGTGATGGATGCCTGGGGGGCCACATACAACAGGGTGTCGAGCGCCTGCTGGACATTGGCGATAGCCGGATAGCCGTCATTGCCATAGGTCACATGGTCGGCGGCGATTGTGACCGGCCTGAAAATGCTGTCGATGAGATCGGCAAAATCCTGTCCCGATGGGATATCCCCATCCTGGAACCTGGATTTCAAGTAATCCGTGGTTTGTACCGTCATGGCGGGTTGGCCTCGAATTCAAGCGGGAGGGTAGGCGGCGAAGCGGAAGGTGAAATAGGAATACCTGTCGGCATCGTGGTTTATGCCGATGGGTTCGCTATCGCCGGTGATATTGGCCTTGATCGAAACCTTGTCGCCGGCGCTCAATAACAGGTCGGTGGCGATGGGCGTGCTCAGGTTGACGCCCTTGCCCTGGACTTCCACGCCACGGGAATCGACGGTGCCGTTGACATAGACCTCCAGCCAGCAGGTGGACGAGGTGTTCGGGTTTTGCCAAATGACGTTCGCCGATATGGCGTAAACCCCATCGACCGGCGCGACGAACGCTTTGTCCGCGCCCGACCAATAGCGTGCGCCATATTGGGTGTTCCCGAATGTCACGAGCAACGGGACGCCATTCGACACATTTTGAATATCGGTATCCAGCTTTCCGACTTTCCCCGCTATCGCGAACCCGCCGGAATCCTTCAGGCCGCTGATATAGGGCGCGTCGGGATGCCTGGAAATATCCCCGGCGGCGATGGCCGTCTGGCCGTAGACCAGGGTGACGACCCACAGCGGCACGTTCCCGGCGTCCGGGGTCGGCGTCGCCTGGGAACCCGCCGTCGCGGCGGTGCCGGCCTTGAGGGACACCACGCACACGCCTTGCCGGGCGGTGGCGCTGGCGCTGCCAGAATTGTTCGGGCCGGACAAAGGGGAGCCTGGATCGGCGGCGTTGTAATAGGGCAGGACGACCGCGTTGGTATCCGCGTCCACATACCGCGCCTGCACCAGATAATTCCGGGCCTGTCCCGAAGAACCGGGTGCGCTGAACGCGGTCAGGCTGGTATTCCCCATCACCAGCCCCTGCTTGACGATCTGGTTCGTGGTGTCCGCCACCAGCCGCCCCATGTCGGTGTCGTCCACGTTGCCGACCGCGTAGATTTCACCCTGGCCGACCAGGACGGACAAGCCGGGGGTCAAGGTGGGCGTGCAATCCAAGCCATGGACCCAGGTGCCCGGACCCAACACGGCCTCGGCCAACTTGCCCAGGCCGATCATGGCATAACGCCCCGCTTTCAAAAAATCGGTATCGAGGGGGATCGCCCCGTAATGCGCGAACGGTCTATCCATCTAGGTCTCCACATGCACAAGAGAACCGTCGCCCCACGTCCAGGCCATGCCATGGCCGCAGGGGCCGGAAAACAGGAAATCCTCGCCGGGCGGGCCTGGGCCGGTCGCGGACCAGCCGGGCATCGTGGCGAAGGCCGAAAAATCACGCGATGGCGGCGCGGGCACCGCGACATCGACCGCGTGCCGCATCCATATCAAGGTGCCCCGCGCCTTATTACGCTGCACCGCCGCCCCCAACGTTTGGGGCGACAGGTAGCCGGGCATATCCTCCAACGCCGAATAACGGAGCGCCCCAGCGCCCCAACCGCCGTGATACCCGGCCCACCCGCCCACACCGGGAATGCCCCGCAGGTCCGGCAGCGTGTAGTCGATGAACGCCCGATAGGGCAGGTCCAAGCTGCCCCACGCCCCGGCCACGCCGTAACCCATCGCCGCGCCATAGCCGCCGGTATCGCCGGTATTCCACGGCTCGAATATCCGGGGTTCCGCCCCGGTCAGTTCCCGCACCACGCGGGCGATGGCGGCGCGGGTCACGCGCTCGGGGAACATGGCCGCCTTGATCCGGCTACGGAAGGCGTCGTCCGTCTCGCCCCGCAGCCGGGGCAGGCCAGCCCCGAAGAAGTCGATGCTGGCGAGGTCGAGGAAGAAATCGGCGGCGGTGCCCAGCCGGGTTTGGGCGCGGGCGTAGGCGACGAGTGCATAGGCCGACGCCAGCCCCCCGGCGATACCGGCCAGCACGCCGTCAAGAATCGGGGTTCCGCCGTTCCCGAACCAGGGCGGCAGGACCGCCTGGAGGCGTTGCAGGAGGTCCGTCTTGTCGCCGGTCGCCATCTAGCCCACCACCACCGTACCGGCGCGGATCACCTGTTCGTCGCCGGCCTCCAAGTCCCGCATCTGGCCGTTCACCAGGATCGTGCGGACATTGGTTACGCCCCCCGGCGCGGCGTCGTAGGCGATCTGCACGAGCTTCGTCCAGCGCAGTGCCTGCCCGAGATTCAATCCGCCCAGGTAGGCCAGCACCGCATCGCGCACGGCGGCTTGCACCTCGCCCGGATCGAAGGCGGCATCAACCTCGACAATCAGCGACACATCGGCGCCCAGCACCTCCGGCGGGAACGCGGCGTACTGGATCGACAGGGCGCGGACGCCCGCCATCGCCGCCCGCACCGCGTCCAGCAACCCGTCGGGCGGGTCGCCGCTGCCATCGTCCACCACGGCGTAGAGGTAGCCGGGCCGGGGCGAGCCGTCGAGGTTTTGGTTTTCCACCAGTTTCCACTTCAACCCGCTTTGAACCTGCCCAATGGCGTAGTCCAGCGCGGTCCCGGTGGCCTTGGACAGCGAGTTGAACCACAGCACGAAGCGGGCGCGGAACGCCTCGTCGCCCTCGATATCCGCGCCGCCTACAAACTGGGTCGCGTTGGTCGCGGTGTCGATATAGGGGATGCCCTGGCCGACGATGACGGACACCCGTCCCGCCGCCGCGTTGCCCGCCGCCCCGGCGGCCAGGGCTTGCACGGGCACGGCCACGCTTGGGGCGTTCGCCTCCACCACATAGGCGCCGTCGGTGGCCGACCATGCCGGATGGGCGGTATCGGCGACGACGGCGTAGGTTTGCGAGCCGTCGGCGGTCTGCGCCAGGGTGGCGGGATAGATGACGGCCCGCCGCCCCGTGGTGAAGCGGGCGAAGGTCACGGACCCCGTGGCATAGGTGGCCGCGATCTTGGCGAATCCGAAGTCCGCCGCCCAGGATTCGGCGTCGGGGCCGGTCGAGGTGGCGAACCGGGTCAGGGCCAGGACTTGCAGGACGAGTCCCTGTAGCCACAGGACGACGAGGGAAGCGGCCTCGCCCACGGCCCGCAGGATGGAGCCGACCGCGAAATCGATCAACGCGGAGGCCCGGCCCTGCACATTGGCGGCGAATTCGGAAACCAGGGTATCGAAGGTTTTGGTGTCGAGGGCCATGGCTTCACCGGGTCACGTCGAAGGCAAGCACCACCGGCACCTGTTCCGGGGCGTCCAGATAGCGGAGGGTGACGGCCACCCCATCCTGGATGGGCTGGATCGCGACCTGGGGCGCGGGGTCTTGGCCCACGGCAGCCTCAAGTTCCATCTGTTCCAGGATCAGGGCGCGGATTTCCGGGACATCCGGCACCGCACCGATATACCGGGGCAGGCCCGCCCCATAGTCCGGGTGGGTGATGTAGGTGCCCGGCACGGTCATGAGCCGCCGCAGGATGCGCTGCCGCCCCCGGTCCACGCCGGTCACGGGCTGCAAGTCGCCCGTCACCGATGTGCCGGTGTCCTGGCCGAACCAATGGTCGATGTCCGCGGTCATTTGGGCGCTCCCGTGTCGCCGCTTCCGGTTTGCACGCCGCCATGGGTGTGGCCGCGCAAACTGATGCCGTCCGCCACCACGTCCACGCTGGCGGTGATCGTGCCGGTGTGCCGCCAGTCGCCTTGGCTCTGGATCGTGGTCCCGACGATCTCCACCACGCCGCCGGCCAGCAACCGCAGCCGCGCCCCGCCCTTCGCCACCAGCCAGATTTCCCCGGACGGGCAGCCGGTGGGCGCACCGTCGATGTCCGGGGTGGGCCGGTCGGCGTCCGAATAGATGCGGCCCGCCGCGTAGGGCTGTTCGGGATCGTCCTCCAGGAACCCCACCTCCACCTGGTCCCCCAGCGAAGGCCCGGCCAGGATACCCCAGCCGTTGCCGATGGCCGGGGAGGCCAGGGGCATCCAGCCGGTTTCGGTGGCCGGGTCTTCCGGGTCCAGCAACACGCGCACCGCGTAGGCGTCCGGGTCGTAGGCCGACACCACCCCGAAGCGGGGCGCGGGCTTCCCGCCGCCCACCAGCGCCGCCTGGGTCCGCATGGCGTTCAGGAGGTCACGCATCGGATTTTCCCATCTGCCGGGCCAGCGTCGCCAAGGCGCTGATAGCCGAACCCGCGACAATCCCCGCCTCGTTCCTGGCTTCCGGCACAAAGGCCAGGACACCCAGCGACAGGACGCCCAACACGCCAAGCAGCAACACGATGACGGTATTCTGCTCGATGTTTTTCATATCAATACCTCGGAATTCGGATCGTGGTTCTTCGCGGCCACCTCCATCGAATACCCGCCATCGTCCGGGGCCAACCGCCGGGTGATGGTGTCCGGGTAATAGAGGGTGTCGAACCGGGTCCCGGTGCCGCGCACCTCGATCAGGGTGCGGATGTTCAGCGCGTGGGTACCGGGCGCGGAAAACGCCAGCTTCAGCTCGTGGGCGCTGATTTCCGCCAACTTCTGCTGGGCATAGGCCAGCGCGTCTTCCTTGGAAAGGCCGGGCTTGGAGAACGAATAAACCTGGGCATCGCCTTCCGGCTGGGCCTCCTGGGCAAGCGCCGTGCTGGGGCGCTTCGTGGCCCTGGCTTGTACCGTGAAGGCCCGTTTCCGCTTGGCGTTCCACGACCGCACCTTGACGATCACGTCTTTGGCGAGGGTCAGGCTCTTGGAAAATCGCAATTTCTCGACATTACTAACTGGATAACCCCTAACATCCGATGTTGTAACCCATTCAATTAGAAAATTTGAGGCTCCCGATTCCGGCTTGTCCTCGAAATGCAATGCCTTCCCCTGGATATACACAACTTTTCCGGTACGTTCAGCCAGATAGGTCAGCAAATCCCACTCGGTGCGGGCGTTCGTCAAAGTAACGTGGTCGATCTCGTAATAGGCCCCGGCCTTCCCGGCGGTGGCCGTCACCACGGGCGTCAAGCCGTTCTTCCCGGCGATGATGCGGACGATCTCCGACGCGGGCAGGTTCTGCCATTTCCCGGTGGTCTTGGTGTCGATGAGCTTGCCGGTCAGGTCGCGCCCGGACAGCTCGACGACGCCTTCCGCCGGGTCGTAATCCAGGGTATCGACCCGCCCGTAGAAGATGGACGTGGCCGGTTCCAGGATGTCGGCGTTCGCGGTGGCCCCGTCGAACACCACCACCAGGAGTTCCACCAGGAGTTCGGTTTGCCCAATGAACCACGCGGCGGGTTTGCCGTCCGGCGCGTCGGTGGCGAACGACAGGGAGAACGTGTCGGCCTCGTAGAACGCATTGGCCTCGGTCTCGAATTCGATCCAGCCGTGGACGATCTCGCCGTTCAGCTTGACGATGCCACGGGGGATCAGGGCCAGGGCTTCGCCGTTCATTTCACCAGCACCCCGCCGGTCGCGCCCGGATTCTTGGGGAGGGTCAAGGTCTTGACGCCCTCGATCTTCGGATCGGTCATCCCGTTCGCCTTGGCGAGGGCCGACCAATCCGCCGCGTTGCCGGTTTCCTTCGCCGCCACCCGATAGAGGTTCCCGCCCGCCACGGTCACGGTCTTGCCCGCCGTCGCCGCGCCCCCGACATTGGTGGACATGCGGCCCATGGTGCTTTGCAATTGGTAGAGCTGAGGCAGGTGGGTGTACTTGGTGACGCCGCCGACCAGGCCGCCCACCTTCCGCGCTATCGGGTTGGTGGGCAGGATGCCGCCGAGCGTGGTGATGTTGACGACGGTGTTGGTGGTGGTGGTGGTGATGAGTTCCTGGACGCGCCCCACCACGGCCCCGATGGGTTGCATGACGCTGTTGATGGTGTCCTGGGCGGCGTTGGCGAAATCGGAGACCTTCTGCACCGCGCCGTCCAGTGTATCCAGGGCATCGGTCAAGATGCCGTCGTCCACCCGCTTCCCCAGCGCCTTGGTCTCGGCCACGTCCTTGCCCACGGCGTCCTGGGTGGTCTCCTGTGGCGGCAGCTTCGCGCCGGTCACGTTCAGCAGCGAAATCGAATAATCGATCAGTGCGACGGTATGGATGGTCCGGCGCAGCTCCTCGATGACCACCGGGGCGCGGAGGCCGTAGAAGCTCAGGACGTACCGCTTGCCGGACTTCCGCATGGCGTCCAGCGCCGCCATCCGGTTCCAGGCGTCCGGGCCGGTCAGGGTGCCGGACCATTCGATGTTGGCGTAGCTCTGGCCCATGGCGTTCACCACGCGGTTGCCGCCGATCAACTGATGGACGGCCAATATCTGCGTCCCGCCCGTGTGGATGGCGTCGGGCACCTCGAAGCGCCGGAACTCGAAGTCCCCCAGCTTGACCTTGAGGTTCCGGGTTTCGGCGCTCATCGGCCCGCGCTCCCGGCGACGGGTTGCAGGTTGCGCCGGCCATCGGGACGGGAAGCGGAGGATTGGGGCTTGTTGGCTTCCTTGGCCTGGTGCTTCGTGACCGTTTTCGCCATCTTCTTCCCGTCCACCTCAAGGGTGGTGTGGACTTCGACAACCCGGTGTCCACCCGGCGGGGTGGTCTGGAGCTTGGATGGCCGGTTTGGGCCATAGTCCCCTCCATCCACCGGAGGCAAATCCTCCCAGCGTCCACCGATCCTCTTGGGTTCCCAGGTGTTCGGCCCGGCCTTGCGCGGGTCGATTTCCGGGGGTTTCATGTAGTCGGCGATGGCGTTGCCTGCGGCGGCTGGTAGCCCGATTGCCGCGATCAGTCCCGGAAGTCTGCCGATCCCCGCTGCCAGCGCTCCCAGTCCAGCCGCCGCCGCAGGGCTGACTGCGGCGATTGCCGCGAGGTCCGGGGCCAGCCCGACGAACCCCGCCGCCGCCTTGGTCAATTTCCAAGCGCCGCCGATCATGGCCGCGCCGAACAGCACGCCCAGGGCTTCGGCCATGACCTTGGTGGCGGTCTGGTGTTCGTTCATGAGCTTGGTTCCGGTCTCCACCGCGCCGGAAAGGCTGTTCACCGCCGTCGTGTAATCCTGCAAGGATGGCAATCCCGCCGCAGTGGCGAAGTTTTTCCAGGATGCGGCCATGCGTTCTTCCGCGCCGACTTTGGTGCCAGCCGCGCCTTCGGCAGCCTGGGAAATTGTCATCGCCTTCTCGGTGACTTCCAGGCTCTTTTGGATAATCGGCAACAGCTTGTCGATGGCGTTGTAAAACTTCCCGCCCGTCCTGCCAAAGATCAGCGCGTTCTCGTTTTGCCGATCACGGTCGGAAATGATCCCAGCTTTCTTGTAATGCGGGATTACGAAATCGGTATAGAACTGAATTGGATTTTCATACATCAACCCCTTGTCAAGCATGGGATGAGCGCCGGGCTTATATTGCTTGAACATCCCTTTCTTATCGTACTCGACACCTTTTGGATCGAGGAACCCAATCCTGAGCATTTCCTGCCCGACGCCTTTTCCGGCCTGTTTTAGGCCGATACCAAGCTGGGTACGGTTATAAGCCGTCTGCATCCCCGTGGCGGCTTGGGATGGCCCCAATTCCTGCAAGATGGGTTCTAGCCCGTAATAGAGCGCCCTGTCGTTCAAGCCATAAGCGGAAATTCCAGCGTTACGCAAAAAAGTCAGATAATCGGACGCCCTCACCCTGTTGCCGGTCGAAGTGGAAGCCTGGAACATCATGTTCGCCTGCCTCTCGAAGGCTTCCTTCGACCCCATGCCACCCCGGAACTCGGCGACTTTCATCACGTCCATGAATTGCCGCTCGAAGGCTTGCCCTTGCGCGTCTCCCAATACCCCGCTGGCATAATGGAGCTTGGAAAGTAAGGGGAAAACCATTTCGGCATGATGTAACCCGGCGGAATCCCGGAACGCCTGCTGCGCGTCCCGTATCAACGCCAGACTTTGCGAGGCGGTTACACCGAATTGCTTATTTTCGTTGGCGAGCTTATTGGCAAGGCCCATGGCATCATTGGACATGCCGAGGCTTTTTAGGCGCAACTGTTCAAGCTGATATTCCCCCGCCGCTTCGGTCGCCCCATATAAGCCATGGGTGCCGAAAGCCCCTATGCCGGTCAATATCGCCCCGGCGTGCATGTCCTGCCACGAGTGCGCCCCATGGCCGAAGAACGGCCCACGGGGCGGTTGGGGCGGCATTCCGGGCGGGACGCCGCCGCCCGGCTCCCGGAACCCCCCGTCGAAGGGTTCGCGCCTATCCCACCGATCCCACGGATTGCCACCGCGCCTATTCCCCGGAATCCAATCGGGAGCGCCCAGCCAGGGGGGCATTCCGCCAGGAGGGAAGCCACGGCCCCCGCCGCCCGCGCCGGGCGGGGGAACCATGTCGCCATTGGACATGACCCTGCCGACCGCGCCCCCGGCCATCATGCCGACCGGCCAGCTTGGCATGGCGGGCGGCGATTGTTGCGGCGGGCGTGCGAAGGGAACCACCGGCAAGGGCGCATAGAACGGTTCCTCCATGGCTGGCATGGGTGTACCCCCTCCCGAGCGCCCGCGCCGCGAGCCGCCCCCCACCGCAGCAGCGGCCCCATCCCCGGAGTTCAATCCGCCGAAGTCATAATCGCGGGCGTTGAACTTGAGGCGGGAAATCCCCGTGAGGTTGGCGAGCAACCGGCCTGACCGTGTTTCGGCGGTGGACAGGTGCCGGGAAATCATCTGCACGGCCCCGGCGGTACGGTTGAGCGGATCGGCCAGCTTGGCGATCATGTCCATGTTCTTCTGGACGGCCTTGACCTTCTTGTCCAGCCTATCGACTTCCGCCGCCATCTTCAGCAGGGCGGGCAGGGTTTCGTCCTTGAGGACGAACGTGCTTTGGACGCGGAAGGCTTCGAACATTGGAGTGATACCGACGCAATATTGATGAACCCCCGCCGCAAGGACGCGGCCCTTGCCCCGCCCGCCCACAGGGCATACCCTCTACCCACATTTCCCGGAACCCCATCCATGGCGACCATTACCTTCGACACCCACAAATTCATCCAGACCTTGCAAGAAGCGGGCTTCGATCCGAAGCAGGCCGAGGCCGTGTCCAAGGCGTTCAGGGAGGCCACCGGGGAAGGCGAGTTCGCCACCAAGCGGGACGTGGAGTTGGTCCGGCAGGATGTCCGCGAACTCGAACTCAGGCTGGATGCCCGGTTCGAGAAGATGGACGGCAAGCTCACGCTCGTTCAATGGATGCTGGCCCTCGTCGTGGCGGCGGAGGTCGTGCCGCTGCTGGCGAGCCTGTTCCGTTGAGCGCAGCCGCAAGGACGCGGCCTCCCTCCGTCACTGGCCGCCCCCGACCTTCCAGCCGAACGCGCCCGCGAACCACGCCAGCGCCGCGCCCAATACCGCCGTGACCGCCCAGCCGAGGGCCGTGCGCCGGATATCCCGCCATGCTTCCGCCCGTTCCTTTTCGGCCTCGATCTTGGCCTGGATCCAGGCATGGTGGTCGGCATGGGTTTCCTGGTCGATCCGCGCCCGCTGGTCCAAGACCTCGCCCACCGCCTCGCGCACCAGGGTCTGCAAATACGCTTCGTTCATGCCAACCTCGCTATTTCCCCATCAGCGCCGCCACCAGCGCCTTCCCGGCCATGTCGTGGAGATGGTGTTCCATCTCGAACGCCGCCGCGCCCAGGAACGAGCGGGCCGGGATGCGCTCCGTGCCGAGTTCCTGCCAAACCGCGATGGGGCTATCCGAGCCCACCGCCGCCGCCCCGTTGCCGAAGATGGCCCGGTTGATCGAATTCCGCAGTTCCCCGGTGCGGAGCAGGGGGTTGTCCGGCGGGGCGTAGCCCAGTTCGATCTTGCCGGGGAAGTGGACGCCCCACGGGGAATCCCAACCTTCCAGGGTGGTTTCCGCCAGGGGTGCCCAGGCCGCGAACGGCCCCGCCGCCGGTTGGTATTCGCCGATCTTCCCCTTCGCGGTCTCCAGGATGAGCATGGAGCCGGTGTCCAGCGCCTTGCGCCGCGCCGCCGCGATGGCCTGGGGCCGGGCGCGGAGGAAGGCGGCGAAACCGGCGGGGCTGAAGGTCCGGGTCACTTCGGCTTCTCGTAGTTGTGGGTGTTCCAGTTGTATCTCAGGCCGGTTTCGAGTTCGGACAGGAGGATGGCCAGCCCGGCCCGCACATCCTCGCGGCGGAGGAAGGCGCGGACCTGGGCCGGATCGTCATCGCCGAACGCGCAATCCCACGGCACGCCGTTCCTCATGAGCCAAGCGGCTTCCCGGAGTCCAGCATCGCCCGCCACTTTTTTATGGCGGCGGTGAGCGCCTCCTCCTGGGATTGGCCCCAGGCTTCCTGCGCGGCCCGGTCGATGGCCCCGCAACCCTCGTCCCCCAGCACGTCGGCCAGGGCTTCCATGTCGATGAGGGTATGGCAGGGTTCCACCGGCTTGCCGTCGATGGCCGTCAAGAACAGGGCGAACTGGAACATCTGCACGCACATCGGATTCACCGACGCCTGCGCGCCCAGCGCCTCGAAGAATTTGAAGCTGCGGACCCGGCCCGGCTTGCGGAGGGCCAGCCTGCGGCCCAGGGCGTCGGTGACGGTGGTTTCGCCGGATTCCGGCTTGAGGGTGATTTTCGGTTCGGACATGGGTTAGCTCGTCGCCAATAGGCCAAAGAAGAATTGCAGGGTCTGCTCCACCGTGGCGTCCCCGCCCGCCGGGGATTGCGACAGCTTTTCCAGCCCCCCCAGGGTGTAGCTCTTGGTGGTGATCGACCCGTTCGGGTTGCGGATGCGCATGGTCGCGGTCCAATCCGCCTGGGCCACGCCCGCGAAATAATCGGCCTCCACCCGGCTCCATATTTGCTCCGAAGCGGGACCGGAGCGGTCGAATTTGAACGTCACCCGGTGCCCCTTGTGCGTGACCAGCGTCCGGGGAGCGCCGTCCACATAGACCTTCGGGGTGGAATCGGCCAACGGTTCCTCGGTGTATTCCACGGTCAGGCCGGGCGATGGGCTGAACGTGCCGTAGGTCGATTGGAGGGTCAGGGAGAAATCGCGGCCCGTGGTGCGTTGCATCGCGGTCATGGGGTGCCCTCCTTACGCTGCGTTCAGGACGACGGTGGACCCGCCCTCCAGGTTGACGATGAAATACCGGATGATGCCCAGGTACACGACCTTGAGGTTCACGGACTGGTAGCCCAGGCTGGCCTTGCTGGTATCCACGGCGACGCTGTACGCCTTGCCGCGCTTGCCGGGGTTGTTCACGTCGCCGATCATGCCCAGGTCCACCAGGCCGCCCAGGAAGAAATCGAAGGCGTCGTCCACCTCTTGCGCCTCCCGCGGCGTCTGTACCCGGCCCACGAAGCGCCCGCCGAAATTCTCGAAGCTGTGGGCCAGGAAATGGGTCAGGGCGGTATAGGCGTCCGAACGCTGCGCCGTGTTCACGTCGCAGTTGATGCCGAGCCGGGAGCCGTAGGCGTCGCCCACCGGGATGGGGTTGGTCACGACATCGATCCCCGCCTCCACCAGGTCGGAGAGTTCCGCCCCCGAATAGACGCGGTTCGCCGCCGTGCTTTCGGTGCCGACCACGCCGTTCAATGGTTTGTTGAGGATCGATTGCTCGGGGCCGAGCGCCGCCCGCAGCCCGGCGGCATAGGTCGCCGGGGAAACCAAGCGCCGCACCCCGTTGGCGGCGTCGTTGAAATAGCACCAGTCCCCATGCCAGACGTGCAGCCCGTAATCGACGACCCCCGCCGCCGCCTTGGCCGCGACGGCCCCGGCCACGTCCGCATACAGCCCCGCCGGCAGCGCCGCGTGGGCGTAGGAGCCGGTTTCCAGGGCGAAGGCCAGTTGTTCGGACCACGTGGCGGGGTCGTCGCAATCCACCAGGGCGAAGGTCAGCGCCCCGGCCCCGCGCAGCCCGTACATGCCGGTGCGGTTGGAACCGTCCACGCCCACCAAGCGCGAAGCGGCCACATCCGCCCAGTTTTGTGTGGTCACATCGCCCAGCGTGGCGGCCACGGTGGGCGAGCCGCCGGACAGGGAGGCGGTCACGGTGTTTGGATAGTTCTTGCCCCCCGCCGTGATGGCGATGGACCCCACGCCCCAGGATATCGAGAACATCGCCCCCGAACCATCGCCGGACGTCGACGCCTGGGTGGCGGGGGAACCGGGCGGGAATGCCGGATAATCGCCCGCCGTGGTGATCGCGGCGGTCAGGACGCCCAGGGCCACGGACAGCGCCGCGCCGGATAGTCCGGCCCCGGTCACGTGTTCGCTGTCGATGTTGGCGGGGTTGGCGGTGTAATCGCCCGCCGTGGTGATCGATACGATGTCGGTGATCGCGCCGTCGGAAACCGTCACGCTCGCCTGGAACCGGGTGCCGGTGCCCGTGGTGCCGGTGACGGTCTGCGTGCCATCGGTGCCGCCCGTGCCGCCGTCCACGATGGCCGCGGAAACCACCTTGGTGTGGGTCACGGTCAATACCGCCGCCACGGATGACGCGCCCCCCTGCCGCAGCGTGATGGTATCGCCGGGCGCGTAGCCATGCCCCGCCGATACCACCGACGAAACCGCCACCGCCTTCATGTGGACGGCCGCCACCAGGCCCGAGCCGCTACCGGCGTTTGATAGGGTGACGGTCGGGAACCCCGTATAGCGGCTCCCCGAGTCGGAGACCTCCACGGCGGTGATCATGCCATCCGCCAGCCCATCGGTGCCGCCGGCCAGGGTGTAGGCGGTCGAAACGGGATCGGCGGTGCCCGCGCCCGCCGCCGCCGTCAGCCATTCGGACGGCCCGCGGATGCCGCTTTGGCCCTGGTTGATGGCCTGGGCCATCGCCACCCATAGCGCGTTGCCGCTCCCCTCGATGTTGTCGAACACCTCGGGGGTATAGCCGGCGCGGTTGACCGTCACCCGCGTGGTGCCCGGCTTGCGCCCGGCGGCATGGGCGACGGTGATCCGGTTGCCCTCGGTGCCGCTGTATCTGGCCGTGTAGGCGATGCAATCGGTCGGCACGGCCACGGCGGCTTTAGTGTCGCCGCCATCGGTGACGCGCACCAGTTTGAAATTGTTCACGCCCTGCAAGGCGGCGATCTTCACCGCCGTGGCGAGGTCGTGTTTCCGATTGGCGATGGGGCCGACGAGCCGGTCGGCGCTACCGCTCCCGGCGGAAATCGGCGCGCCGACCGGCCCCCAGGAGGCCACGCCGACCAAGCCCAGGACGTTGGTCGGGACGCCCGTGATCCGGTCCGGCGGCGCGATGATGTTGACGAACACGTCCGGGACGTCGAGTCCCGCCGCGTTGAAATGGTTGTCTTGGACAAGGGGCATATCGGGCCTCTACACGTCGATCCTGATGGAAAAAT
Organism: Methylomagnum ishizawai; assembly: GCF_900155475.1. NCBI lineage: Bacteria > Pseudomonadati > Pseudomonadota > Gammaproteobacteria > Methylococcales > Methylococcaceae > Methylomagnum > Methylomagnum ishizawai. Next base: position 3,234,008 of record NZ_FXAM01000001.1, read on the forward strand.
CCGCGTCCGCCCCGATGTCCGGCGGCGCTTTGGAGCCGATGCCCACGCTGGCGATCTCGTGGGCGAAATCCTGTTGGGTGGTCGAATAGTCCACGGTGAACATCAAATCCTCCCGGTAGAGGCGGCGGAGTTGCTGGCCGTCGTCCAGGTGCCGCCCGGCGAACCGGCACCGCGCCGCCGTTTGGTCGGCCAGGGCCAGGAACGGCGTATCGGCGAAGGCCACGTCCAGGGCGTCGGCGATCCGGCCGCGCTGCGCCGGGGTCGAGGCCCACACGACGAGCGACACCCTCTCCTCCTGCTGCCTGAGCGCGGTCACGGTGGGCGATCCGGTGCCGACCCGGTAGGCGTCGTATCCGTGGCCCGGCGGCAAAACCACTTCCCGGCCCACCGCCACGGTGCCCGGTATACCGGGGCCGCCCGGAACGCCCGCGGCGATGGCCTGGGCCAATCCTTCGGCGACCGATTCCAGGCCGTCCCCGGCCCGGACGGCGTAGGCATAGGCCCGCTTTTCGACAATCGCGGTCACGGTCTGCGGCACGGTCACGGTGCCCCCGACCCGGAGCTTGTTGAGCGCGGTACCGGCCACGATCAAACTGGTGCCGATCACCGCCTGTCCGATGGGTAGCCCGCCCATCGCCGCCGGCTGCAAGGTCAGCGTGTGCGGGTTCAATCCGAGTTCGACGGCCTCGGGCCGGTAGCGCGTGGTGTTGCGGCTGCCGCCCGGCGGGTAGACCGAGACATGGGCCGCGCCCGCCGCGAGGTCGGCATCGAGCCGGTCCGGGAGCGGCCAGCCGGGGTAGACCGACACCGTTCGCCCCGTCACCGAAGGCTGGCCGGTGCCCGCCGGGTAGAGGGCGGCGACCGCCAGGGCGGCCATCGCGTTCAATACGTCGTAAAGGCCGGCCATACCTTTTACCCAACGATCTCCGAAGCGACCTGGATGGCGGTATACGGGTCGAGGCCAAGCGCGGCGCACGCCATCACCACGAAGGGATCGGTGCTGAGAAACACCGCGGCGGTCGCCCACCCATCCTGGATGTCCTGGTCCGCCGCCGCCACATAGGCGTCCACCGCGGTCCTCAAGCCACTCTGATTGAGATAACGGCGCAACTGCCAGGGCGAACAGGCCGCTACCGGCGCGGGGAGCGGCATGGGCGGCAATTCATCCCCTGGCAGGTAGCAATCCCAGGAATCATCCGCCTCCACATGGACGGCCAGGACCGGCTTGAGGGCGTCACGTTCGGCGGGTGTCTTGACGTTCTGCATGGCGGTCAGGGTCCGGGATGGTGGATGATCGTCAGTTCCTTGGTGGTCAGGGTTTCCCCCGCCGACCCGGAATTCTTGTTGAAGGTGATGCTGAGATAGTTGTTGTTCGCGGTGATGTCCGGGATCGTGGTATCGGTCGCGCCCACGGTGGACGTGCCGCCGCTGAACGAAGCGGTTGAGCCAATGGTTGTGACCCGGATCGACGTGGCCGAAACGATCTTGAGGCGCGGATTCTCGGCGGTGTGGGTGTTGGTGGACCCATACCCCAGCGAGAACACGCTGCCATCGACGCCTATATCCCCGGTGCCGCCGAACCGGATATTCCGGGCGAACGCATCGGCGGTCCCCGATTTCAGCGTGCGGATGACCAATGCCAGCACATCGCCCACCCGCAACAGACCCGCCGGGAACATGGCCTGGGCCACCAGCGTGGCCCCGGCGTAGGTGCCGACGAAATCGGTCGTGGCGTTGTAGATTTCCGTAGGTGCGACCAACCGCCAGGCCGAACCATCGGAGAACCACAGGGAGCCGTGGCCCACGCCGTAGTCGGTGACGCGGATCATCCGGCCCGCGTAGGACTGGGCCGATGGCCGGGCGGCCCACGCGAAGGCGGGTAGCGCCGCCATCCTGGAAGCCCACCCGTTCATGCCAGCACCTCGTAGGTGTCGGTGGCGGACCCGGTGACGCGGGTGAAGCGCAGCGCCGCCAGCCGCCCCAGGAAGACATCGGTGGCGATGGCCGAAATGGTGCCGGGGGGCCACGCCTGCCAATTCGCGGCACCGGGGTTGGTGGCCGCGTCCGGCGTGGTCGAGTATTCGGCCTTGCTGGTGTTGCCCGCGCCGGGAATCACCGTGACTGTGACCGGGCCGGGCGAACCGGACACATCGACCACGGCGGGCGTGGAGGTGACCGTGCCCGCCGTCGCGATATGGGCGGTGCCAGGACACAATGCCGCCACGCCCATGCCGATCAAGCCCTCCGCATCGGAATCCGACAACCAAACCGCATCGCCCTTGCGGTAATCCGACAACCCATAATGGCTATCTTTGAGGAAGAAGACTTGTTTCGCCATGTCACGCCTGCAACAAGGAAGCGGTCAGGTTATAACCCAGGCTATTCCAGTACGGCCCCATCACCTGATACCTCATCCCGAGTTCGTCCACCACGATGTCCCGCGCCTTGATGACGCCCTTCGCCACCGCCCGCTTCGGAATCAGGATTTTGAAATCCGGCACCTTGGCATCGCCCGGCAGCTTCGCCGGGTTGCCGGTCCCGGCCCGTATCTGTTGGATGCTGGCGGGAATGCCCCCGATGATCATGGTTTCCCCATCCGCCGCTTGTCCGCCATAAGGTGCCAAACCCGCCGGGGCCGGTTGGACCGGGCGCAGGATGGCCAGGGTCCGGGGATAGACGAAGCTCATACCGCCAAGGCCCCCGCGCCGACAATATCCCGCAGATACAGGTATTGCTGGCCGTATTCTGTGGAGACATAGGGGCTTTTCTCGACCTTGTACAGGATCAGTTTTTCCGAGAATTTGATCTCGGTATCCCCGGCCTTGTAGGAAACCGCATCCGGCGGCGGGTCGGTATCGTTGGTATTCCGCATCGCGTCGTGGCGCTTCTTCCGCATCAGCAGGGTATGGGCCACGAAATTCCCCAGCCCCTGGAGATACAGGTCGCCCCAGCGCTCCACATCGAAATGCGGGCCGGCCTCGTCGATGGCGGCCTGGATGCCCGGCCCGGCGATGCCGTCCAAGCCGTCGAACTCCGGGAAGCGGGCCAGGAATTCCGCCGGGGTCATGGTCAAGCCGCCTTCTTCGTGGGGGCCGGGCCTTCGGGCTTCACGATCCGCAGCAGCCCTTCGTCGAAGAAAGCCTTGTTCGCCGGATTGCCCTTCATGGCCTGTTCGATGAACGAATCGTCCGCCTCGGCCTGTCCCGGCACGCGCCGGGCGGTCTCGGCGGCGCCTTCCATGCGGGAGGCCGGGATGGTGACGGTCGCGACCGCGCCGTTATCCGCCGTCAGGTTCAAGTGGATATCGCGCTCGGTGGGGTTTTGCAGGAGTACCTTCGCCATGGTTACAGCCCGTCCATGTAATAGGAGGATTTGATATAGCGGTTTTCGACGCCCGAGTACTTGAACTCGCCCGGCACCTGCACCGACAGCCCGACGAACTGCGGGGCCAGGAAGCGCAGGGGCAACGGGATGTGCATCACGAGCCGCAACGGCGACCGGACGTAGGCCATCAAGCGCTTGGTGCCGCCCACCCCGGCGGTGTCCAGGCCATAGGCCGGGGCGATCTTGAGGGGCCTGCCGGTGCGCTGGGTGGTGAGGTTGTTCTCCTGCACGAACCGGAGGAGGGTCGTGTCGGAGTTCGTGGCGCGGGGGCGGAGCAACTGGCTGTAGGCCGATGGCGCGAGGGCCAGGGTGTCGGCATGGTCGTTGTTCGCGCTGTTGTTCCAGACGGCCAGCAAGGCGGTGTTGATGTCCGCCAGGATTTGGTCCGGCGTGGCGCTGGCCCAATTGCCGGTCGGCGCGGACGCCTGCGGCACGTAGGGGTTGTTGAACAGGCCGGTCAGGTTGCGCTGGGTATCGCCGAACAGGCCCACCGCGTTCAGCTTGCGGCGGTAGATGTCCATGGCCGCGTCCATCCGGGCCGAACTGATCGGGCGGCGCAGGTAGGCGGTCTGGCGCAATTCCTCCTGGGTGTAGTCGTAGCCGATGTTGTCGGCCACCACCGGGAAGGTCTTGTCGGCGTAGGCCACATCGACCAGGTTGACCGCGCCCTTGCCGGACCCGGAACGGGTGGCGCCCACGGCGTCCATGATCTCGTAGCGGATTTCCGTCGCGTACTCGCCCGCCTCGTAGCTCAGGGGCAGCAATTCCTCGTACTGCATCGGGGTGTACTGCTTGGCGAAGACCGTCGCCTCGGTGTGGGCCAACTGCGCCACCACGAAGCTGAGGGCTTCCGCGCTATCGCCCACCCGCATCAGGGGGGACGGGGTGTGCTGGCTGAACACCTGGGGCAGGACGCCGGGGGCGGCATCCAGGGCCATCCGGCGCTGTTCGGTGTAGGCGGCGATGGCCGCTTGTCTTTGCTGGGGGGTGGTTGGCATTGCCTGTACCTGCTGCGGTTAGCGGACGACCTTGACGATGCCGAGCGCGCCCTTGGCCGTGGTGGTTTCCCAGTAGGCGTTGGGGAACGCGATGCGGTCGCCGCCCACGGCGATGTCGAAGCCGTCGCCCACGACGAAATCGGTGCCGCCATCGGCCAGGGCGAACTTGACCTGGTTGGCGAACGATCCGGCCCCGCCGGACATCGCCACATCGCCCAGGACATTGCCGTCCGGGTCGAAAACGCGGAAGGTGCCGTTGTTGGCGGCGGCGGCGGTGAAGCGCACGGTGTAGACGCCGGGCCTCGCGCCGGCCAGCAGCGGGGTGGTGTTGTCGAGCGTCAGCGTGCCGGTGCCGGTGTTGCCCCCGCTCTTCGCCGCCGAACTGGACGGCATCGCCGCCGGTTCGATGGAGCCGATCAAGCCGCCCGCCACCACCACGTCGAAGCCGTCGCCCAGGGCGAAATCGGTGGAGCCGTCCGCCACGACGAACTTGATCTCGTTGTTGAAGGTGGACCCCACGGCCACGGTGCCTTTGCTCGCGCCGTCCGGGCCGGTGACGGTGAAGGTGCCGCCGTTGCTGGCGGTCGCCGTGCAGCGCACGGTATAGGTGCCGACTTGGTAGCCGGCGACGGTGGGCGTGCTGGCATCCATCGCGAGGGTGCCATTGCCGGTGTTGCCGCCGGGCTTCACGGAAGCCGTGGCCGCGCCATTGAGCAGCGCGGCGGCGCGGTCGCCCCGGTTCACGGCCTGGGCGGCGATGGCGTGGATCGGACCTTCCTGCAAGACGGGGACCGCCTTGTATTGGGCATAGCGCACGGTGTTCCCGCCGCCGTAGGTCGCGGGCATAGTGACATGCCGGACAGAAATGCCCAGCAGCCTGTCGGTCAAGGCGGACGGCGCTTTGCAGTTGCCATCGGCGGAACCGAAAGCCACGGCCACGCCGAAATCGACGGGCACGGCGGCGTCGTTGACGAAATCGCGGATGGCGTGGACCTCGCCCGCCACCACCATGCCGGGGTAGCCGATGGCGCGTTGCAGCCCGCCGGGCGAACTTAGATCGGGTTTGCTCATGGGAGGGCCTCCTCAGTGTCCGGTGGCGTAATCGGCCATGTTCTGGTGGAACAGCGTCCGGGCGTCGGCCACGGGCGGGCCGTCGCCGACCTTCACGCCCGCCAAGGCCTGGGTGAACCCATCGAGGCGGTTGTCATGGGCATGGGCGATGGGCAGCGCCTTGACGGCGTTGAACGCGGCGCGGACGGTATCGGCGTCGGCGGCCTCCAAGGCCTTCCCGGCCAGGATGGCGGCGATGACGCCTTGCGCGGTGGCGTTGCGGTCGCCCACGTCCTTGACCACGGCGCGGCGCACGTCCACGCAGGTCTTGCCATCGGTCGCCACGGTCGGCGCGAGGCGCTTGGCGTCGGCCAGCATTTCCGCCCAGCCGCGCACCATCGCGTCGCGCTGTGCGGGGGTCAGCACGTCCTTTTCGAGTTCCGCAACTTTGGCCGCATGGTCCGTCGCCAGTTTGCCCACCGCGTCCTGGTGCGCCTTGGTGGCGTCGGCCAGGGCTTGTTCGGCGTCGGCCTTGCCTTTCAGGGCGGAATCGGCGGCGGTCTTGGCCGCGTCGCGCTCCTTCAGCAGCTTTTCCACCGCGGCGGCGGCGGTGTCGTTGAGTTCGATGGGGATGCCATCGACCACGGTCTTGCGGATCGGGTCCGGCATGGGGTTGTCTCCGGGGTTGGGTTGGGAATCGGCGATGCGGCAGGCGGACCCGCAGCGGCCCGCGTCCACCAGGGCGACGTGGTTGCCCCGGATGCGGCGCTGGATGCCGTCGTAGGGTTCGCCGGACACCGGGTCGGTGCCGGGCGTCATGTCGGGGACGAAGGTGTAGCCGCAGGAAAGCTCGGTGGTGCCGTCCCGCACGGCCTCGACCGCCTGGGCGTCGCGCACCGTGACCGTGCCCACCTGGGTATCGCCCTCGCGGAGGCCGCCCCGGCAATCGCCCACGGCGGTCTTCCGCCAATTCGCCGCGTCCACCCCGTCCGGCGGGTGGCCCACGGTGACGGGCAGGTTCTTGAAGGTGGCGAGGCTTCCGGGGTCGAACACCTCTTCCGGCGGGCGGTGGAGCCGGACCCGGCGCAGGGGGTCCATGCCCCCGCCGTCCAAGCCCAACTCATAGGCGTAGTAGGTTTGGATGCCCGTCCGGGCCAGCACGCCGGGGGCCACGAGGTAACCCTCCGGGGTGGTTTCCCGGCGGGTCAGGGGCAATAGATCGAAGGCCAGGACGGTTTCCATGGCGGGCATGGTGCCCGCCATGTTGTTGCATTGGTATACCGGAAACGCAACCCATGGATAAGATGGGCATGGAAAATGCCCCGGCGGTACGGGGCTTGGCGGGATTGCGCCAGGGTTATCGCGTCCTGCGGCTGATCGTGGATTTGTGGCATCCGAGTTCCCTGGCTATCTCGGCGCAGGTTTTCCCTTCCGCCCGCGCCTCCTTGATCCGCGCGTTGGAAATGGGTTTCCTTTTCGGCACATATACCCGCGTCCCCCCATGGGTATCCGATAACTGCGCCAGTATCGCCCTGGTCTTCGAATCCTGCGCCATGATATATCCCCCTAATCATCCCGCTTATCCAGCCGCGCCATCATCCGATCCGCCCACGCCTTGCCCGCGTCCCCGCCCCACAGCGCATGGTCGATACGGTGGATGCTGGGATACCCGCCCTCGCTGGGCCGGAAGCCCTCGGCCCTGGTGTCGGCTTCGTGCCGGGCGAAGAAGCCGTGCATCCGGCGCACGGTCTCGGGCGAGAGGTTCCGCCGCCGGGCGATGTCGCGGGCGCGGGCGATGCCAATAGCCGTGCCGCCCCGCCCGTGCTTCCTGCGCCACGCAAGGCCGCGCTTGGCTTCTTCCGCCATGGCGCGGGTCGGGCGCAGCGCCAGGGCCGCGTCGCCGGTTTGTTGTCCTTCGGAGCCGGTATCGCCTTCCTCGTCCGGCTCTTCCTCCGCGTCCAGCAAGTCGTCGTCGGTCATGGCCCGGTAGGTGCCCCGGTCCTTGAGTTCGCGGGCCACGAGGTCCGGGGTGACGGCCCCCATGTCCACATAGGCCCGGTCCCGGTTCGCCCGCTTTTCCTCCACCTCGGCCCGTTCCTTGTCGGTCAGTTCCCACAGGCTGTTGAACTCGAACCCGGCGTCGTCCGGGATGGCCCCGAGTTCGTGCCGGTAGAGGATGGCGTCCAGCGTTTCCAGCCGGGGCCGGAGTTCGGCCTCCTGGTCCGACGCGATGCGCCCGTAATAGTTTTCGAGGTCGCTGTCCCCGGTGGCGTTCAGCCCGCCCGGCGAGCGCCCGAACAGCCGGGTGAGGGGGATGCCCGCGGCCCCGGCCACGTAGGCGTAGAACTCCTGCATGATCTTGTCGAGGTTGGCGAACGAGTTGGATTTCTTCTCGTAGGTTTCGGTCTCGTCCAGCATGAACAGGTGGTTGAAGCTCTTCATGGTGGCCGCCATGCGGAACCGCTTGTGCAGCAGCGCCTCCCCGTCCTTGCGGGACAGCTTCGCATCCAGGCTCGACAGCTTGAGGATGTCCACGTTGGCCTCGAACATCATGGTGGCGATGGCCGCGACCGTGGTGTCGCAGCCCTTGAGGGCGTCCAGGACGTGCTGCAACGCGCTGTCGTGCCACAGGGCGTTCTGCCGCCACGAGGACCAGGGCAGCCGCTCCCCGTCGAACCGGACGACGCGGCTGTGGTGGATTTCGTAGCCGGTGTCGGCCAGCAGGTAGGATTCCGGCATCCCGAAGTGCGGGGAGGCCGGGTCGGTCTCGATCTTGCCGGACGACGGGCAACGCCAGCGGTCCACCACCATCAGGTAGCGCAGCCCGCCCTTGGGGATGCGGTCGGTTTCCAGGGGTTCGGCCAGGGCGCGGGGCCGGGCCTGGGTGTCCGCCGTGCCGACGATGATGAGCGAGCCGCCATAGAGCCGCGCCCACCGCAGCGCCTCGTTGACCTTGTGGCGGATACCGAAGCGCTTTTCGGCCTGTTCCATGCGCCGGTTCTCGGTGCCCGCGCCATCGTCGAACGAATGCGCCCGCCACTCCCGCGTCATGTCGTCCGCCGGGGCGTTGACGATGCGCTTGGCGAGCCAGGACACCCGGTACATGTTCTCCAGGTCTTGCCGGGCCAGGAGGCGCGGGAAGGTCCATCCGGTATGGCTGGCCTTGTCCCGCCCGGTCCCCAGCCCGGCCAGGATGTTTTCCAGGCCGTCGCCCACGGGACGGCTGGTTCCTGGCGGCATGGGTCCGTCCTGTAGCGCGGCCTGCTGTACCGGCTCGGGGTAGAGGGCGTGGAAGGCGGCGGCCGGTACCAGCACGCCGCCGGAGGAGGGTCGGAAGGTTGCCATGGGGTCCTCTCAGTGGGATTCCTCGGCGAGGAGGTCGAAAAAGCCGCGGCCTTCGCTGGCGAGTTCGGCGTAGGCGTCGGAACAGGCGTCCACGATGTCGTCGTGGGCGCCCGAGGGGAAGCGTTCCATCTCGGCGAAGAATTCGTCGTTCCAGGGGGCGGCCAGCACCTGGACGTGGCCGTGCTGCCAGTGGGCGGCGAACGGCCTCGCCCGGACCTCCTTGGCCTTGCCGGGCGGACGGGCCGCGACCATGAACCCTTCCCCGGCCAGCATGGCCACGAAATCCTCGGCCTGCCCCTTGCCCGCCTGTCCGGGGTCTTTCGGCACGGTGACGCGGACGGTATGCCCGTCCGACCACGCGGTATCCAGCACCAGGCTTTTCACCCGGCCCGCCCGCTTCCGCACATGCTCCAGGCCGGCGATCAGGACTTTGCGGTCCCCGGCCCGGTAGCCCATCAAGATGCCCGCCGTCCATGACGGGTCGGGGTTCTCTTGGTTCGGCTCGGTCGCGGCCAAGTCCCAGGCCCGCACCCAGGTCCAGGCGTCCATGTCGCCGGGCAGGCCGTCCACCCTCTCCACCTCGGCCCGGTCGAAATAGCTGCCCGCCGTGGCCCGCACCTTCCAGTTCCCGTCCAGCAGCCGGCCGCGGCTGACCCGGTCCATCGCCATCAGCTTGGAACGGTAGGCCGGGTCTTTCTCCAGCAACACCCGGTTGTCGTCCAGCTTGGCCGGGATGAAGGTCACGCTGAACGGCGGGCCTTCGGCGGCGAGGTCCGGGTGGGCGGCCTCGGCCTCCTCGCGGCTGCCGTACCAGCGGACGGCGTCCCCGGCCCGGTAGAACCAGCGCACCACCCCCGAGCGTCCGTAGAGCGGGAACCCGGTGTCCGGGTCGATCCACCACGCGATGAACCCGGCCACCCAGCAATCCGGGTCGGGGTTGCAGGTCGCCCGCAGGTAGGGCTTCACGCCGCAGAGCGAGCGGTTGCGGTTGAGCATGTAGAAGAACATGGACTCGGTGAACAGTTCGAGCTGGTCGAACCCGATCATCGTGATTTCCGCGCCCAGGTAGTTGAACTTGTCGGCCTCCCGCTGCATGTGGGTGAACTTGATCGACGCGCCGCTGGGCCAGGACCACGACTTCGCGCCGTAGGACGGGAGGCCGCCCAGGTCGCGGTACATGGATTCCGACGCCTCCCACAGGCCGCCCGGCAGGTTGATCTCGGGGAAGGTGCGGCGGAACACCAGGGCGCGGAAGCCCTTCACGTCGCGGTGCCGCACCGGGTCGGCCAGCAGGGAGAAGGTCTTTCCGCCCCCGGCGGCCCCGCCGAAGATCACGATGTCGGCCCGGGATTCCAGGTATTGCCGTTGCGGCGGCGATATCCGCGCCAGCAGGTTCCGTTCCCGCGCGCCATCCCGGAGCCGCCGCCGGGCCTCGCGCACCGCGGCCTCCATCATCCGGTTCCGGGCGCGGGCCGGGGCGCTCATGGCAGGCCCCCTTCCAGCTTCGCCATGGCGAGCCGCACGGCCTCCTCGAACACGGCGTCGGGGTCCATGCCGGCGGCTTGCAGGTCGGCCTTCCAATCGCCGCCCTCGGCCTTGACCGCGATGGGCGTCCCCTCGCCGGTGATCGCCCGCTCTTCCCGGAGGGCTTGGAAATACAGGTTCCAATCCCCGCCTTCCCGCGCCTTCGCCTTGACCTCGGCCAGTTCGGCCAGCAGGGCGCTCCGGTCGGGCTTCTTCGGGGGCGGGTCGGGCACATGCCCCAGGGCGGCGCGCTCCACCCGCGTGGCCGTGTCCAGCAGCCTCGCGAGCTGGTAGGGGGTCAACGCCTCGGCGGCGGCTTCGCGGGCCTCCGGCGTCCGGTTCCAGGCCGCGAGCTTGGCGTTCACCACGGCGTGGATGGCCTGGGCGCTGTGGGCATGGCGGCGTTCCATGTCCCGGATGGCCCGTTCCCTTTCCTGGCGGGCGATCCGGTCCAGGTGGTCGGTGTAGGCGGCGGCGCGTTCCACCCAGCGGAAATCCACGCTCCATTGCTCGGCTCGCCGTACTTTTACCGCACTTGCGTCTTCGCCCACCGACCTTCGGATGCTCCTTTCCCCCATCGGCATGTCCCGGTACCGGCGGAACGCCGCGTAGGCCGTTTCCGACTCGCCCGGCTGGCGTTCCCAGGGTTGTTGCGGTATCGGGTCGATCCGGGCCATGGCTACGGTTTCACCCCGAGCTTGTTGGCGAGCAATATCTGGTTCTTCGTGACCCAGGCCCGCTTGTACTGGGTGTCCTTGAACAGCTTGGAGAAGCCGGTGATGTGCTTGAGCCGCACCAGTTCCCCGGCTTCTATGTCCGGGCGGACGGTGGAAGCCGCGTCGAATTGTGCTTGCGTGTATGCGGGGGTGGTGGCCATGCGCGTATTGTGCGCGTGAGGCCGGTTTCAATTGCATAGGCAATTGAAATCCCTGGGGAATTTTGGGCCGCGTCCTTGCGGCGGGGGTTCCTCAGTGGAACAATTTCTCCTGGACATCGGCGTAACTGGATCCATGGCCGCGCCGATCCCGCGTCACGAACTGGGCTATTTCATGCTCGTCCCAGCGGGACAGGCAGACATTCAGTTCGGTGGCTTCCTCCCCGGCGGCTTTCAGCAACATCGCCTTGGCTTCGGCCAGCACCTTCTCGGCGTTCTCGCCATGGCGGAGGATGCGCTTGATGACCATTCCCTCGGCTTCTGAAATCGCTTCGGACAATGTGCCGGTGATGGCGAAGATGCGGCGCAGTTCGGCGGCGAGGGGGGGAATATGGTTGACCTGGAAGCGGTTGGGCGACGGGTTGCCGGTGATGGCGCGGAGGGCATACCAGACGGCTTGGACGAAGGCGTGCTTGAAGTGGAAACGGTGCGTGATGAGCCAGACCAGCCGTTGCAGGTTTTGCTGGTCGGCGGAGGAGAAAAGCTCGGGCGCTTCGGCGGGCGCGGGCTGGGCCGCTTCGGGGTGGACATAGCGCCCGGTCTTGCGGATGGCCGGGAGGACCTCCGAAGTCACCCACTTCTTGAACTTCTTGGCCTCGGGCTTGCGGCTGGTGAGGATCAGGGAGTAGAGGCCGGATTCGTTGATGATGTTGGTTTGCTGGTCTCCGCCAAGGGTCTTCACAGTATGAAGCCCCTTTTCATCGTCATCTAAGCGGCTCAGGGCGCGAGTTGGATTTACGATTTCCAGAGCGGCGCAGACATCGACAGCGACGAACCAAGGTTCGTTGTCGATAACGAGAACCCTGACTTCAAAGGAAGATTGGAATTGGAACACGGTCGGCGCGGTTGCGCCTTGGGGCTGATTAGCCATGATGAACTCCTACGTTTTTTCTAGAAAGGTGGACACCTGGAGGCTAGAAACCGACGTAAGACGGCGGACGGTATTCACCCGCGAGGGTTTATTTCCGTCCCCTCCAGGCATCGCAACTCGGACGCCGGGCGGATTGATGGCGTAAAAATACCGCATGGTCTTACGGGTGCGGCTACCGCTTACGTGGAGGTTTCTAGGCTCCGGTAAGAAGCATAGCACCGGCCCGAGATGCGCGGCAAGGACGGTCAATTTTCGCGCTGAGGTGTTCCATAGAACTGCTTAATTTGCGCCAAGGTGAGATTGATGGTCATCACGGTCTGCTCGAAATACTGAGGATGCTTTTCTTGAAAATGGGCACCAATCTTGTCGGTTAGCGCATCTATTTCCGCTTGTAGGTCTGGCGGCGCTTCCGGGATTAGAGTTTTCAGGATGGTATAGAGTTGGCCCAGTTCTTTTGCTGAGAGTTCCATGCTAATGTCCCTCAAAAGCGAAGATGATAGCACTGACAGCTAAAAGCCCGGCTAGGCCAGGCTTTTTCATGCTTGGGGATGGCCCAAAGCGTGGTTATCCGGCCAGGGCTTGGTCGATGTCGGCGATGAATCGTTGGGTTTGGGTTTCATCAGCAGCAGCGCGGCCTTGGTAGCGCTGGAAGTCGCGCAGGGCGGCTTCGGCATAAGATCGGGCACGGAGTAGTAGGTCGTGGCGATGGATTGGGTCACGCTTGGCGGCTGACTCGTACATGAAGGCCATGTTGCGGCGCGTTTGCCCAGCACTGTAGTGTTCGTTAACTTGCACGTGAAATTGCACGGCTTGTTCAAGATGCTCACGGCATGCTTCCATCCGCCGGAGTTGCCCATAGAGTATGCCTAGAGAGTTATGTATTGGCCCAAGATTGTTTACGGAATCAGTGGGACAAAGTTGCAATGCCTCATGATAATATTGTTCCGCTACCTGGGCATGGCGTAGCGTAATTTCCTCTCTTTCACTCCGAAGGGATGTTTCTTTGAAACGCTCATGATGAATTGTGCCAATTTGATAGAGAGATGCAGAACGCCCTACCGCATCGCTGGGATTATGTAATTCCAAGCCGCGTTGGTAGGCAGTTTCAGCCATATCCCAGTTACGGATAGCGGAGATAACCCGGTAAGCATGACCTATGTTTAAATAGATAATGGCTTCTGCGGTGGTATCAGCTATTCGCTGGTAGTAGCAAATGGCTTCCTGATAAACCACCACACACTCGACATCATTCTGCTCCAATAAAATACAGCCAAGTGTAAATATGCTGGCTGCTAAGTTGCGAATTAAAGCCTTCTGGTAAGTATTCAGTGGGGTAGTTTCCGGCAACGACAGTACAGCGGCAGCTTCCTGTCTAGCACATTTAAGCTGCTTATTTTGCAAAGCAGCGGCGTAATCTAAATCGCGGTCGTAGTATCGAGCCAAATTGATGCGATAGGATAAAATCAAACCGTAAAATTCCTCCCGCCCTGCCAACGGCTCATCATCGTCTGAGCAATATTCCGGCACGACCTGCGCTACTAGGTGCGCCCATTCCGCCAGCCGTCCTTGGTATTCGTACAATACGTTTAAACCTTGCATTCCTGAGGTCACAATATGCCACCAACCTAAACGGCGAGCCAAATGGCGGGCGTGCAGCAGATTATTTTCCACCAAGCCTAGAAATTGGGTGGCTTGTTGTCGGTTTCCGTGATGAAACTCTTCATTATAGTAGCTACCAGCAAAGTTTGTTCCTTGCACCCAAGCTCGCAAAGCTGTTTCTGAATTAGAACGTCCTGGCGTTCCATCATAATACTGTTTGAATGCCTGCTTTAGGAACCAAGGAAAAGCTGGATGGATACCGTACCAAGAGCCGCTTATTGACGTTAATAAGCCCACCTCGCAAGCTCGGTTCAATATATTGATGATTTTATCCTGATCCTGGTTTTGCAACTCCGGTAATATGTATCTGCTTTGGCCCATGTCCATGTAAGAGAATATTTCAACCGGCACTACGCCCTGAAACAAACTCAACAAAGCAATCACCGGCATTTCCTCTTCGGTGAAAGCATTGCGAAACCCATAGGCCAGCGAAGCCCCCAACGAGTACCCACGCCCTTCCGCTTCGTCGGCATCCTCGATCTCCTGCTCGCCATCGCGCACGGCCTGAATAAACTTCGCAACCGGCTCCTGCCCGCGCAAGCCCAAACGGATCGCCTGCTTCGCCAAGACGCGCAAGGCCAACGGATTCCCAGTGCAGTAATCTAACAGTGGTCCCCAACCATCGATATCGGATGATTTCCAACCCCGCTCCCGTCCCAGTTCCGAAGCCAACGCAGCGGAATCGGCGCGGGACATGCGCGGCATCGAAACCCGATGGGAAATATCCCCCAGCCACGCCCGCTCGTCGCGGCGCGAGGTGAGCAGAAGCTTGACCTGGGTGGACTGATCCTGCCGGAGTTGCCTGAGGAAATCGGCCAGTTCCGCTTGTTCAGCGCCCGTCCAGGCCGATTCACTGCCCGCCGGGAACCCGGCCACCGGTTCCACGTTGTCCCAAATCCACAGCAGCGGATAACGGCGCAAGAGTTCCAGCGCCATGGGGCGGCGCTCGCCCGGTTTGACCGCGTGCCATTCTATGCCGTGGGCTTCCAAAACATCCTTGAAATGGTGAGCCAGTTGGTTGAGCGCGTCCTCAAGGTCAACGTGGATTTCAAACGAGGTCAGCAAGACCCGCGTCAGCCCGCCAGTCTGCGTGTACCAACGGGCGAATTCCACGGCAGCGCTGGTCTTGCCCTGCCCGGCGTAGGCGTGGAGCAACACCACCGGATGCTTGTCGAAGGCGCGGTCGAGCAGCAGCAGGGTCTCGTCCCGACCGATGAAGCCTTGTTCGGGATAGCGCAGGCGCAGCCGGTCGTCGCTCAGGATAGGGTCGGATTCGACCTGTCCGCCCAAGCCAGGCGCGGTGGTTTGCGGCAGCGTAAGGCGCATGGCCTCGTAAACCACCGGCACCAACCAATCCGCCAAGGGCCGCAACAGGCCGAAACCCGCCCAACGGTCGGGATTGTCGCGCAAATGCCGACGGGCCAAGGTCGCTGCCTCGCCGAAGCTTTGGCCCTGGGCCAGGGCGGCGTAGAGTTCGCCGATGTACTGCGCGGCGGTGACGACGAACACGCTATAGCGCATCCCTAACACGGCGGGGATGCCTTGATCGACCACGGCTTGCGCCAAGGAGCCGATGGCGCGGACTTCATCATGGACGGAATCGGCGTCCGCCGGGGCTTCGGCGGCGTCGTGCATCGCGCTTTGGCAGGCGTTCAGCACCAACACCGGAACGCCGTGGTCGTGCAACAATTTACCCAGTTCCTCGCCGGAAACGGGCTGGATTCCGTCATCGTCCTTGGGCTGTTCAAACAACAGATAGCCGCGCTTGCCGTCAATCTTGCCTTCGTATTTGAACGCGCCCAGCCGGTTGAGCCAGGCCGCATAGCGGGTTTGGCTCAGATCGGTATACGTGCCGTGGCCGTCGAAATGGACGATATGGAAGGGTTGGCCCGCCCGCTTGGCCTCGGCCAAGGTTTTTTGCAATTGTTCGTAAGTCGGGGGGCGTAATACGGCGATGTCGAAGTGCCGACGTTTCCCGGCCTGTTCCAAACCCTTCAACAAACGGTTGGCGACCGCCCGCAAAGCCACGTCTCTGGTGCCACCAGGACGGCAAGCCACGTACAACAGCCGGATGCGTCCCTCATGGGCCTGGGGCACTTTGACAAAACCGATATTCGGATTGGATTGCACGCGGACAAAGGCTTGCACCCGTACCGCCAGCGCGGAATTGGATTCCGGGTCGCGCATCAGTTCCCACGGAATCGCCGCAGCTTCGGCGATGCCGGTGTTGATTTCGATGCGGAGGTCGGCCAGTTCATTGCGGATGGCGAACCAAATCGCCTGAGTATTCCGGTTCGCGGCCAGCACCTTGTCGTAAAGCTCCCCGCCCCGGGCCCGCATCATGGCTTCGATCTGGTCGATATGCGCCGCTTCGACCGCTTCGGGATGCTGGGGATAATCCTCCATGTACCAGCGCAGGTCTTGCTGTTCCTGTGGGGTGAGTTGGAAGGTTATCGAGGCGCTGCCTTCGATGGGGGCTTCGCCTGGGCGTTCCAGGCGCAAGTCGATCAGGTATTGCCCATCGGCGGATGGGCGTTGACGGATGGCGAGTTTAGGAGACATGGTGGTGTCCGGGATGCTTGGGGATGTAAACATTCTATCGCCTTTTTTTCATTGACCGCTATGCGTCCCGCACTTTGGACCGGTCAGCACCGCGCCCCGCTACTGCGCCGACACCGCCCGGCGCACCGTGGCCTTGGATACCCCGAACCGCCGCGCCGCGTCCTGCCGGGAAACCCCGGCGGCGAGCAGGGCGCGGATGCGGTCGTGCAGGTCCGGCGGGCGCTTGCCCACCCACACGGCATCGTTGCCATATTCGGCCCGCACCCCCCGCTCCACCTCCCAGGACACCTCTGGCGGAATCTCCACGCCCCGCGCCCTGAGCCGCGCCAGCAGGTCCAGGATGATATCCGGCCCGCGTTCGCTCACTTTCCCACCCGGTCGATCATCGCGGCCAGCTTGGCCGTGGGTTTGGGTTTGGGTTTGGCTCGGGTCTGGGTCATGGTTTGCCTTCCAGGTAGTCGATGAGGGTTTGCCGCGCGGCCTCCCAGCCCCAGCGGGCCACGGCCTTGTAGCCATGGGCGTTGAGGGCGTCGAGCCAGTCGAGTTGTCCGGGTTCCAAGGCACCGGGCCTCGATCCCGCCTCCTGGGGTGCCTTGAGTTCGATCCACAGGCCATGGAACCCACCGCGCGGCACGGGGAGGCACAGGTCGGGCACGCCGGGCCGGACGCCTTCCGCCCTGAGCCTCGCGGCCACCGCCGGGTGGCGGTCCCCGCCGTTGGGGATGGCCAGGAGCAGGCGCAAGTCGGGATGGCGGGCCTTGTTGAGTTCGGCCCACTCGAACAGCGCGGCCTGTTCCCGGTGTTCGCGGTCGCGGGGCTTCCGCCGGGGGGCGGTCATCACACCCCCAGCGCCCGCCGGGTTTGTGGTCCGGCGATGCCATCCGCCACCAGCCCGTGCGATGCCTGGAAGACGACCAAGGCCGATTCGGTGGCGGGGCCGAAAACCCCATCCGCGCCGACCCGCACGCCCCGCGCCGCCAGTGCCTTTTGCAGGGCCAACACGCCGGGACCGGAATCCCCGCGTCGCAACGCCGGGGGCGCATCCAGCCCGAGCGCCGTCCGTGCCCGCTTGCGCCGCTCCCAGCGGTCCGCCGCGCCGTTCGTGCCGCCGTTGATCCGGCGCGTGATCCGGTCGAACTCGCCCAGGTCGGACAGTTCGTTCAGCCCCTTGGAGCGCCAGAACCACGCCGCCGACAGCGCCGCGAACTCGGGTTCTTCCAGGCGCTCGGGATTCGCCAACAGGTCGATGCCCAGCGCCGACCCGGCGGCGGCGTAATTGGCCCGGCCCGTGATCTGGATCAGGCCGCGCCCCTTGAAGCGCTGGCCGTCGCCCGGTTGGGTGTTGCCCAAGTCCTTGCGCCCCTCGTAGGCCGCGCCGCTGGCGATCTCCTCCACGTAGGCCAGCGAGCCGGACTCGTGCCCGACCTGGGCCAGGAAATCGGCTTGCCGGGCGGGCGTGTCGATGCCATAGCGGGCCATGGCCTGGACGAGGGGGCCGAGCCAGCGCCGGGCGGCGTGGCCGGAACAGCCGCACGCGGCGGCGAGTTGTGGGGCGGTGAGCGTCATGGTGTCCTCCATCGGGATGTCAAGGTTTCGAGGTGGCGTGGCCCTTGCGCCGGGCCATGGGGCGCGGTGCCTCGGCTGGGCGCCCCATCGCCTCCACCGCCTGGATGCGCTCGCCGATCCAGCGCATGACGGGCACGGCCATGGCGTTCCCCAGCGCCTTGTAGCGCGGGCCGTCGGCAGCGGGTTTGCCCCGGTAGGGGACGCGGGTGTAGTCGTCGGGGAAGCCCTGTAGGCGCTCGCACTCGCGGGGCGTGAGTCGGCGCACGCCGGTCCCGGCCAGGAGGTTCCGCTCGCCGCCCCGGCCGCCGCCGTCCGGCGCGAGCAGGGCCGGGTGGAGGTCGCCCATGATTTCCAGGCAACGGCCCGCCTTCCGGCCCCGCTCCTGGAAGGCCAGCACGTGGGAGGCCGGATCGGTGCCCGTGGTCAGCGCGTCCACCCGGTCCCCGGTATCCCAGGCTCCGCAATTCGGCGAGGTGCGGTAGGCCACCAACCCGCCGTCCAGGTCGAAGTCGGTGCCGAGTCCGCCGCCCCCCCTGGCACGGGCCGACAGGGTCGGGGCGATCATGCCGGGGGCGGTTCCGGCCCCGCGGCCGCGGCCAGCGCTTGCCTCAAGGGTTCCGGCAACGCCTTCCCCCGGTTCGCGGCGCGGCGGAGGATGCCCCGACAGGCCGTGGCGCTCAAAAAGTACCGCCGCGGCACGCCGCCAGTCTCCAAGACGGCCGACAACGAACACACGGCGGCGGCGCTGGGGAACTCCGAAGTATTGAGCGTCAAGAACCCGGTAGGCGAACCCATACCCGAGTTCCGCCAGCATCCCGAGGAAGGTGCCAAAATCCCGTCCTTGGCCGCTCGACAGGACGCCGGGGACGTTCTCCCACACCAGCCAGCGGGGGCGGTATTGGCGAGCAACCGCACCGTAGGCCAGCATGAGTTGACCACGCGGATCGTCCAGGCCCGCTCGGAGGCCGGCGACGGAGAAGGATTGGCAGGGGGTTCCCCCCACAAGGACATCTGGTCGGGCATCGGGCCACTCCTGGAATCGGGTCATGTCGCCCCGGTTGGGGATGGTTGGATAGTGGTGGGCCAGCACGGCGCACGGGAAGGGTTCGATCTCGGCATAGGCCAGCGCCTCCCAGCCCAGCGGGAGCCAAGCGGCCGACGCGGCCTCGATGCCGGAACACACGGAAAGGAACGTCGCCATCAGAAGGACACCTCCGTGTAGTCGCCGTCGTAGACATTCGGGGCGTCGAGCATGGGCGGGGGCGGAACCTCCCAGGAAAAGACCGCGCCCCGCTCGGCGGCGAAGGCGTGCATGAGTTCCATGAGGTCGCCCATTTCCCGCCGGGTCATCCTGCTCGTGTGCTGGCCGACGACGACGAAGCCGCCGTCGATGCCGGGCACCACCTTCTCGCGCTTGAGGGCGGCGGTGAACACGTCCTTCCAGTTTTCCGCCGTCAGCCATTCGCCATGCCAACACACCTGCCGGGAGATTTCGGTCAACATGGCCCACATCCGGGCGTTCTGTTCCAGGGTGCGGGCCGGGGGCTTGATTTCCACCGTCCAGCCGTCGGGGGCGGTTTTGACCGCCTCCAGGGCGCGGGAACGCGCCGGGTGGGGCGCGGCCCGCATGACGAACAAGGCGCGGCCCATGGCTACCACCCCCCGTAGACGACGTTGGAAGCCGTGGCGGGCGCGTCCGTGCCCGACCACCGCATGGTGTCCTGGTCGAACCGGGCGGACACGGTGGCGAGCGGCCCGTGGCGGTTCTTCTCGATGATGATCTCGGCCTCGTGGGGCGGGGCCGACTGCTCGTAGACGCCGCGCCGGAAGAGGAACAGGATTTGATCCGCCTCCGACTCGATCTCCCCGCAATCCCGCAAGTCGGCCATGGCGGGGCGCTTGCCGGGCCGGTCCTCGCACTTGCGGTTGACGGCGGCGAGGCACACCACCGGGATGTTCAGGTCGCGGGCGAGGTTCTTGAGGGCTTTCGTGTTGTCGCCGATGGCGTAGTTGATCGAATCGAACTCCCGGTCGTTGCGGAGCCGTTGCAGGTAGTCCACGAACAGGACCGACAGTCCGCCGCCCAGCATCCAGGCGCGGGCCTGGAGGGCGATGTCGGCCCCGGTGCATTGGGGCCGGTCGAACACCAGCAGCGGCAGCCCGGCGATTTGCCCGGTGGCCCCGGCGATGCGCCCGAAATCGGCCTGTCCCAGGTCGCCCCGGCGCAGGCGGTCGCCGGAGATGCCGGTCGCGTGGGACACCATGCGCAGGCCCAGTTCCTCGGCGCTCATCTCGGCGCTGACGATCCCGGCCCGGTGCCCGGCCTGGGCGAGGTGGATCGCCACCCCGAGCATGAACGCGGTCTTCCCCATGCCGGGCCTGCCGCCCACGATGGTCAGGTCGCCGGGGTGCAGCCCGCCGGTGCCCTGGTCGAGGTTGGATATCCCCGTGGGCAGGCCGCGGGGCTTGCCCGACCGGCGGCACTGGTCGATCTCCTCGACCCGGTCCACCACGCCGGCCATGATCTGCCCGGCGGTGTGGTTCCATTTCCGCACCGGGGCGTCCAGGTCGGCCAGCCGCAGCATGAGCCGCCCGCGGACCTTGTCGGGGGACTGGGTGGCGTCGCCCAGGGCTTCGTGGGCGGTCTCCAGCAGTTCCAGGGTCTTCGTCCGGCGCGATTCCTCCTTGAGCGCCGCCGCCCAGACGGGCAGCAGGGACTCGACGCCGACGCAGTCCTTGTACAAGCCCGCCACGGTCGCCAAGTTCAGCGCCAGTTCGCCGTGGAGCTTCCCCGAGGCCTCGACCACCGCGAAGATGTCGGAGCGCCCGGCGTGCGCCAGCACCTCCCCCAGGGCGTGGAACACGTTGCGGGCGATCCAATCCGAGAAGTCGGACAGTTCCAGGCCGGTTTCCAGGCGGGCCTTGGGGTATTGCAGGAACAGGCCGGCGATCTGCTGTTCGAGGTGTGTCCGGTCCATGGCTCACCACCGGTTCCGCGAGGAGGCCCGGAATTCTTCCTTGGGCGGTTGTGGCTGGCCCTTGTCGGCCTTCATCGGGAACAGGCCGGTCCAGCCGTTGCCGATGGACTGGTCGATGACCTTCACCGGGTCGTGGCCCTGCTGGCGCAGTTCGTCGAGTTTCTGGATGGCCTTGCTTTCGGCCAGGGGCGTGAGGGGGCTGCGGATTTCCTTCCGGTGCTGGCGGAATTCGGCCCATGCGGCTTGGGGTAGCCAGGCAGGGAGTTCGATGGGTTGATCGGGGGGGTTCCGTTTCTTGCCCGAAGGGGGTGGGGGGATATCTCTCTGCGTAGTCTCTGTAGCCGTCATTCCGCACCCATGATTCCGCACCCATGCCCTACACTTTGGCCTTTTCTGAGTGAGGGAGCATGACTTCGACGGTTTCGATCCCGGCGGCGGGTGAAGGAGGTGCCGCCGACTATGCCGTCCAGGACCTCGATCACCTGGGCTTGGTGGCGGGGATGGTCGATGAACTGGGGTTGGTGGAACTGATCGACCGCCTGGTTCCGCAGGACCATGGACAGCGCAAGCTGTCGGTGGGCGTGTTGGTGAAGGCGATGATCCTGAACGGCCTGGGGTTCGTGCAGAGGACGCTGTACCTGATGCCCCGGTTTTTCCAGGACAAGCCGGTGGAACGGCTGCTGGGGCCGGGCGTCCTCGCGGAGCACCTGAACGACGACGCGTTGGGCCGCGCCCTGGACGCCATCCACCGGTACGGCCCCACGGAACTGTTCGCCGCGCTGGCGGCGCAGGCGGTGAAGCGGCTGGGCTTGGCGTGCCGGACGGGGCACCTGGACGCGACCAGCCTGCACACCGACGGCCAGCCCAAGGGTGGGGAGGAGCCGGAAGTCGTCCGCGTCACCCAGGGGTACAGCCGCGACCACCGGCCGGATTTGAACCAGGTGGTGGCGCAGTTCATCTGCGAGAACGAAGCCGGGATTCCCTTGCTCATGAAGGCGCTCGGCGGGAACAGCAGCGACCAGGCCGACTTCCGCCAGACGGTGTCGGCCCATGTTGGGCAATTGCGGACCGACGTGGGGCTGGAATATCTGGTGGCCGACAGCGCGCTCTACACCGGGGAAACCCTGCGGGAATTGGACGGCTTCGGCTGGATCAGCCGGGTGCCGGAGACCGTCGGCCTGGCGCGCGAGTTGACCCTGGCGGTGGCGGGCGACCTGGCGCGGAGCCCGGAGGAACTGGCCTTCCGGAGCCTGTGCGTTACGCATGGCGGCATCCGGCAGCGTTGGCTGGTCGTGCATACCCAGGCCGCCCGCCACCGCGCGGGGAAGGCCTTGGGCAAACGGCACCTGGCCCAGGGCGAGGCCGAGTGGAAAGCCTTCGACCGGCTCCAAAGGACCCCCTTCGCCTGCGCGGCGGACGCCGAAGCCGCTTTGTGCGCCTTCCGCAAGCAGCACAAGCTCACCTCGGTCCACGACGCCCAGGTCCTCGCCCGTCCCCGCTACGCCAAGCAGGGGCGTCCCGCCCAGGGCCAGCCACCGGACGCCCACCAATACTTCGTCCAAGGGGGCCTGGCTTCCCGGATCGATCTCCACCGCCAGGCGCTGGACCGCAAAAGCTGCTTCATCGTCGCCACCAACGAACTGGACGGCCAGGCGCTCCCCGACGGCCGGGTCATCGACCTCTACAAAAAGGGCCAACAGAAGGTCGAGCGTGGATTCCGTTTTTTGAAGGACCCACTCTTTCTTGCCTCCACGCTGTTCCTGAAATCGCCCCGCCGCCTGATGGCTTTGCTCATGGTGATGACCCTGTGCTTGCTGATCTACGCCGCCATCGAATGGCGGATCCGCCAGACCCTGCAAATCAGCCAGCGATCCTTCCCCGACCAGAAGGGCCAGGCCACTCAGTGCCCCACCGCACGCTGGGTCTTCCAGTACTTTTCCGGCATCCGCCTGCTCAAAGTCATGGACTCCCAAACCCTCGTTCTTGGCCTCAACCTCCACCACAGGACAATCCTCGACCTGCTCGGCAACCGCTACGCCGAGCTATATGCCAATTCAGCGTGAAGGGGTGCGGAAAGACGGCTGTAGTAGTCTCTGTTTCCTTTAAATGTTGGCGACTTTTCTGCCTACCTGTTGGCAGGTTTCCCGCCTCAGTGTTGGCAGGTTTCCCGCCAACTTGTTGGCACAGCAACGCTTCCAGCCGGGCCACGTTTGCCCGGTAGTACATCCGGGCCGGAAGCCCCCGGAGTTCCTCTTGCAGCAAGTCCAGGCTTTTGAGCTTCGCCCTGGCCGTCTCTTGCTCGGTGCGGGACAGGCCGGTTTCCTCGGTCCATTCCTCGCGGCTCTTGAAAAACCATTCATCGGTTTCCTGGGTACGCTTCTGCCAGTACAGCGCCTGGGAAAGCATGAGGCTGGCGGTAATCGAGCCGGTTATGGTGACGAAGCACCGATGGAAGGCTATTGGCCGGTCCAGGTATTCGAGGATACTCATGGCCGCCCCCCGTCCATGGTTATCCCGACCACGGTCAAATCCCCCAATACCCGGATCGTCACCGGCCCGGCCAGGACGATTTCGCGGGCGGATGGCAGCAGCACCGCGCCCCATTTCCGGCAATCCGGGCAGACCCCATCGACGATGGCGGATTCCGGGTAATGGCTTTCGCACCAGTGGCACCGGGCTATGCCGGGCGGCGGGGTCGATTCCCCGCCCTTGATTTCCGTCGTTTTCGCCTTCATACTATTATCACCTTGAGTTTTAGCCCCGGCTGGATACCCTCCTACCGGGGCTTTTTTTTCGCCCCCGTCGGCAACGGGGGATCGGCGCAAGCCCTTGGTGTCGCCACATCCGCCGGGGTTTCCATCGGCCCGGATTCCTCCAGGCATCGCCGCCTCAATTCCCCGGCCTTCTCGTTCGGCGGAAGGTTTTTAATCCCTAAAAACTCTTGTTCATCTTCCGTGAGCGAGAAAACGAATTCAGGCATTGATAAACCCTTCGTTAAGCCGCTTCTTTCTGCGACGATGCGTCGGCGAGCAATCCGATCTTCTGGTACAGGTACAGCGCCAGCGGCAGTTTCGCCGCCTTCGCCTTCGCTTCCAGTTCCGCGTATTCCGATGCGGTGAAATTCACGCGGACCGAATAGTCACGGAGTTCGGATTTCGCTTTGTGTGGCCTCGCCATGGAGTTCCTGTATGGCCTGGGGTTGAAGAAACCGCCGGGCCGAGACCCGGCGCGGGTTGTTTCCCGGAGGGGAAACGGTGTTCATGCGGCCCGCTCGACGACTTCACCGCTTCCTGCGGTCGGGGCGGTCCTTCGGGTCGTGCTGCCGCCTGCCTCCCCGGTTTTTGGGCTGGCGGCGTTCCGGGGGGTTGTTCGTCGGTCCTCGGGCGGTGGATCGAATTCAGACGGCGGGGGCCACAGATCAGGACGCAGCTCGTGGCGAGTGACCGCGCCATCGGTGGCTATCTCGATCTGAATGGCTCGCTCGGCGGGTAGGCACTTTGTGAGGTACAGCCACCTATGAATGTGCTGCTGCTTGACCTTTCCACCAATACGCCGAGCTAGTTCCTTTTGGGAGCCAACAACGGCGATTGCCTTTTCGATGATTGTGTTTTTGGTGTTCATGGGCGTCAGCGTACAATAAAAATTGTACGACGGTCAACCATGGAAGTTGTTTGAACAAAAACAATCGCGGTTGTAGCCTTCGCGTATGAACCTTTCAGAACGAATCAAGATGGCCCGCGAATACGTAGGGCTAGATCAGAAGGGGCTTGCCGAGAAGGTGGGCATTTCCCAGCAAATGGTTTCGCGCTTAGAAACTGGCAAGGCGGACGGTTCGTCACACTTGATCAGGATTGCCCAGGTTTGCAGGGTCAACCCATTTTGGCTATATGACGAAAGCTACGAGATGGTGGATGAAAAATCTCTAACGGAAGAAGAGCAAAGACATTTACAACTATTTCGGGAAGCAAGTCCAAAGACGAGGCGGGCTGTTGAAAATGTTTATGAAATCGAAAAGCAAGATATAAGTCCGGGCCAAACTCGGACCAACAATAACGGCCCACAGGAACGGGCAGCCTAAATCCTGCCAAATTCGTCACTGTTTTTTCTGTGAAGTATTTACGTTGACAAATCGATAAAACCGCTTCACATGAGCAAAAGAACAGCCTGGTAGGATGGGCCGGTATTCCCGGCCCACCTTGATGTTCCGGGGGCGGTGGTGTGCTAATTGGATTAGACGACAAAAGGTGTCTAATCCCCGTTAGGCCATGGAATAGCGGGTTCTGGTTAAGCCGGAAGGTGTTTTCAAGGCTGGAATTTGAACTCCGGGAATCGGGATTCCGGCGTGGTTCCCGGTTTCGGGAAAAGCGAATCGCGGATTTCCGCAAGTTCGGTTTCAAGCCGGAGCTTTGGGAATGGCGGAACCGGAAAGCCCGCACTCCGTAGCGGGCCTAACAAGTCGCTCAAGGGGGACGCGGGGCAAAGGACATATCTCCGAATCGACTGCGGAGCGCCGCGCCCCTTAGCTTTTTCGTTAGGCCTCACAAAACTAATATCGTGGCACTCCCAAAATCACATCACCTCTCATTGAGCGAACTCACGGAAGTGCTGGCTGCACTCCCGCAAGATGAGGCGATCACCATTGAGCGTGTCCGTCCTCACAACAAGAGCGAGATTCGTAGCGCAGAGCAAATCAGCCCGGTGGAGCTCAAACGCCAATTGCTTCTCGCTCACGAGGAGGAGCATCTGCCAGGTGGAGATTGGGAGGTTGTTATCAGCGCACTGGGCAAAAGGCTCATCGCACACCACGATGGCGTGTTTTGGCTTGAGCCTCTGACCTGAGCAAACTGAATGAGTAGGAATTGAGTCACATGGCCACCAAGCATCACTCCACAAACATCCAGGCAATAGCTTGTTGTTTGCCCTTCCACTCCGCGCCCCAGCCTAACTGTCGGTTCAACGCGGACGCCAACACTGGCCATGCCTTCGGCATTTTCATGGCCAGTGTTGGTGCCCTGCGCGCTTCGCGCTCCGGCGCCGGTTAACCTGGGCGTTAGGCCATGGAATAACGAATTCTGGTGGAGCCGGAAAGTGTTTCCAAGGCTGGAACCGGGATTCCGGTTGGGTTCGCGGAATTCCGAACCGGCGAGGTTTCCGAGAATCGACAGGTTCGGTTTCAAACCGGAGTTTCTGGCATGGCGGAACGGGAAAGTCCGCGCTCCGTAGTGGGCCTAACAAGCCGCTCAAGGGGGACGCGGGGCCAAGGACGTATCTCAGAATTGGCTGTGGAGCGCCGCGCCCCTTAGCTTTCTAGTTAGGCGGTGGGCGTTGCTCTTTTGTATCGGCAACAGGGAGACGAAAACATAACCTTCCATTGTCGTCAGGTATTTCTACGCATAAGCCGATAGCAATGAGTTCATCTTTAGCTTGTGTAATTGCGTTCATATGTATTTCTCGTTGGGTATAAATATGGCCTATTTGTCTGCAAAAGAAATCAAGCAACTCAAGGGCACGTCTTTAGAATCGCGAGTTCTTTATATATTTGTTATGCGTTCAAGAATGTCAACCGATGGCACCTCTTCGTTTCAAGATGAAGATGAAATTGCTACAGAGCTTGCTCAATTCTTTGAAGAAGATAATCCCACAAAGGTTAACGTGGAGGCTATCTCAAGGAGGCTCAGTGAAATGCAAGCTGCCGGGATATTAAGCCCCACCGATGTGCGAAAAATCCGTAGCCTTTTGTTATGACCCGGCGGCAAACCCAATCCGCGCAGGGCGGAACCGGAAAGTCCGTTCTCCGTAGCCAGCCTAACAAGTCATTCAAGTGGGACGGGACGCGGACTCAAGGGCATTTCTCCGAATCAACCTCGGAGCGCCGCGCCCCTTAATTTTGTCGTTAGGCGGCTGCTTCTTAACATCAAGATCGCTCATTCCTAAATAGTTGTGTCGCCCCGCCAGGGACACCAGCCCGCCCCGAGCGGGCTTTTTCATGCCCCAAGCCCGGCCAGTCCGGGCTTTTTTGTGGGCACGGGAAAGTGAACAACTTTTATTGTTGACGATAAAACAACTTTAATTGTACAGTACCCCCAAGCCCCACCCAACCGGGGCACCCTCCCAAAGAACAACCCCACCCAGGAGCGCACCATGAGCATCAGCGTTTCCCGCGACGAAACCGGCGAAGGCAAAAAGCCCTACGTCATCACGCAGGACGGGAACCCCGTTCTGGACCGGGGCGGTCGCCCCCGCCGCTTCAGCAGCCTGCCGCTGGCCTGGAATGCCGCCAGCAGGATCAAGCCCAAGCCCAAGCCCAAGCCCGCCCCCCAGGAAGCGGCCCAGGCCCAAATCCCGGCGTCCACCCGCCCCTACGGCTGCATCGACCCCAATGACAGGCTGACCCATGCTGATTTGAAGCGCATCGGCGTCAAATACAACCCCGTTACCGGGCTGCCACCGGAGGAGGTGGAAGCCGCCTATGCGGCCAGGGCCGAAGCCCGCGCCCACGCCGAACAGCCCCAAGCCACCCCCCAGGACGGACCCGGAGCGGAACTGCGCAGACAGGCGGCGGAACTGCGGTGCAGCGCGGGCTACGCCGACGATTACCGCGCCTACCGCGCCGACCTGGACGCGGCGGAGAAATTGGAAGCCCGCGCCCGGCAATTGGAAATGCAGGCCGCGGCGACGGCCCCCACCGAACCCGACCCCGACACCGGAGCGCAGCCCATGACCCCCAACACCGCCCCCGCCCCCCTGGATACCGTCCCAACCGAACCGGCCCAGGCACCGGCACCCGCCGGCATGACCTTCGCGCAAAGCGAACAACTCGCCGCCCTCCAACTGGCCGCGCACATCGACGAAATCGAAACCTACGAAGGGTTCGAGCTATTCATCCGCGGCTACTTCACCCAGGGCACCTACAACCTGCTCAAGTACACCAACACCCTGCGGACCCTCTGGGACGCGCGGCATCCCCAGCGCCCGCAACCGGCCCCGCAAGCCCCGACCGCAGCCGCCCCCGAGGATTCCGGCGAGATGGCCGGTATCCGCAAGGCGCTGAACATCATCAAGCGCGGCGACCCGACGCCCGAAGCCCCGGTCGATGAAGCGAAGGCCGACCCGGCCCCGGCCCACAGCAAGGCCCGCTGGCACGAAGGTTTCGCCGATGGCGACGCCGGGCGCGGGCCGGTCCACGAGGTGGCCGACTACCGTTCCGGCTGGAACCACGGCGCGGTGTGCCGGGCGCAACGCGAAGCCGCCGAGGGCCGCGCAAGGCTTGGCTTGTCCGACCCGGATGCCGGGGGCGAACCGGAAGCGCCCGCCGACGGGGAAAAGGATGCGCCGGAAGATTCCAGCGCCGCGCCGGTAGGGGAACCGGCGCAGGATTCCGGCATGGAAGCCATCGAAACCGAAACCGGGGCGGGCGCTCCCGCCCCGGCCCTGCCGACCTACGGCGCGTTGCTGGCCGAGTACCACCTGCTGGCCCGCGCGGTCGCCCAGCTTTCCGACCGGCTCGCCGCCGCCGAATCCATCATTGAGGCATTGCGCGGCCAAGCCCCCGCCCGGCCCGCCGCGCCGCCCGCCCCCAAACCCGCCACCCCCCGCGCCACCGTGACCGACGAGGACTCCGCCCCCTACAAGCGCGGTTTCGCCGCCGCGCAGAAGGGCGGCAAGGCCGACGCCGAATGGTTCAAGGGCTACGGGCTGGGCACCGCCGACAAGGCCGAAGGCCGCGCCTCCCGCGAGGCCGAAATGGCCGGCCGCTCGATCCGTTCCGGCTACGTGGCCGGGTTCACCGGGGCCAACGAAACCACCAACGCCCGCTGGGTGGCCGGGTACGAGGCCGGCCTCCGGGGTTGACCCGAACGCTCCGGGCGACCGCCCGAAGTGCGCTCCCTTGGGCGGGGCGACCCCCCGCCCTTTTTTCCCCAGGAGGAACGACCATGGCAACCCCATTCATGCACCGGGCCGAATTGGCCCTGATGACCGAGTACACGATGCGCGGGCCGGATGGCTTGCCACGCGGCCAGCAAGCGCAATTCGAGGAAGCCCAGGCCCACTACCGGGCGGGCATGACCATCGCCGCGGCCCTGGCCCAACTGCCCCAGGACGAAGCCGACGAGTTCAAGGCCCGCCTCGACAAGGCCGTCGATGCGGTGGCCGACACCGACGAAGCGGACGCCGATTGGCCGTTCGTGCTGGGAAGCCTCAAGGCCACCCTCGACAACCTCAAGCTGCGGGCGGCGGGCCTCCTGGCCCAGGCCGACATCGACCGGGCCATGGAGGCGGTACGGGAGGAAATGGCGTTCGACCGGACGCTGGCGGAAGCGGCGGCAGGACACGGGAGGAAGGCGGCATGAGCGTTTCCGCGCGATTCAAGCTGTGGCTGTGCCGGCAACGCCTCAAGACCGCCGAGGCGGAATACGAGGGTGCCCGCCGCCAAGCCCTGCGCTGGGAACTCAAGGCCCACGAACTGGAAACCACCCTCTGGAACGCCAGACGGATCGTGGCCGGGGTGGAAACCGAAATCATGGCGGAGAGGAGGGCGGCGCGATGAACCGCACCTACCGCAGGCGGATCACCCGCCCCGAGCGGCCAATGGTCCGCAAAACCTTTTGGAGATAGCCGGCATACCGGCGATTAAACCCCATTCTTTGGAGAAGTCACGTGGATTTGCCAGTGAATTACAACGACCTTTCCCCGGCGGATCGAAAAACGGTCCGCCAGGAATATATACGGATACAAGGGGGGCTTTGCCACTTTTGCAAAGCGCCACTTGCCGGGCCGGCTTCAGGTGAAGTGATGGGACGCCACATCAAACAAGGGCTTTTCCCCAAGGACTTTTTCAAGTGGCCTATCCATCTTCATCATAACCATGATACCGGCATGACCATAGGTGCCGTACATTGCCATTGCAACGCGGTGCTTTGGCAGTATCACGGGGAATAACGCCCCCCATATCGTGGCAAGCCCAACAACACGGAACAACCCGCGCAAACCATCCAGGAATCCACCGGCAGGGACGCCGCCCCCATCATTTTCGAGGAACCCCCATGAAGCTCTACGAAATCGAAAGAAGCTACCTCCACGCCCTGGACATGTTCACCGACCCCGACAACGACATCCCCCCGAACGTGGTGGCCGACACCCTCGAAGCCATCGAGGGCGAATTCGACGTGAAAGCCGTCAACGTCATCGCCTACGCCCGCCAGTTGGAAGCCGAGGCCGAGGCCATCAAGGATGCCGTCGAAAGGATGGAGCGCCGCCGCAGGGCGCTGGAAACCCGTGCGGGCTGGCTCAAGCACTACGTGAAGACCGGCATGGAAACGCTGGGCAAGGCCAAGATTCCGTGCGCTTGGTTCGTGCTGGCGATCCAGAAGAACCCGGCCAGCGTCGAGGTGTTCGACGAGGCGGCGATCCCCGACGAATACAAAACCACCGTCACGGAAATCCGCATCGACAAATCGGCCCTCAAGAAAGCCCTGGGCGAAGGCTTGGCGGTGGCCGGGGCGGCGCTGAGGAACGGCACCCGGCTGGCGGTCCGCTAGGCCATACGAGTCCGGCAGGGACGCCGCTATCCACCCCTTTCAATCCAGGAGCGCAACCCATGGCACTCAAAGCCATCACCAAGGCGTCGGACACCATCGAGGTGTCCACCACCATCGTCGCCCTCTACGGCCAGCCCGGCACGGGCAAAACCAGCATCGGCGGCACCTCCGCCCACCCCCTGCTGCTCGACTTCGACCGCGGCTCCCACCGCTCCGCCTTCCGGCCCGATACCGTCAAGGTCGAGGCCTGGGCGGACGTGGCCCAGATCGCCAGGGACGACCTCGCCGGCTATTCCACCCTGGTGGTGGACACCGCCGGCCGCGCCCTCG
This sequence comes from Methylomagnum ishizawai, assembly GCF_900155475.1. NCBI lineage: Bacteria > Pseudomonadati > Pseudomonadota > Gammaproteobacteria > Methylococcales > Methylococcaceae > Methylomagnum > Methylomagnum ishizawai. The sequence continues at coordinate 3,264,748 of NZ_FXAM01000001.1, forward strand.
ACTTCCTGGCGGCGGCGATGCCCCCCACCGAGGGCAAGACCCAACTCAAGCGCCCGAGCGGCGGGCTGACCCTGCAAGGCTTCGGGCGGCTCAAGGACGACTTCGTGTCCTGGCTGCGCAAGGTCAACACCTTCGGCCTGGACGTCATCCTCATCTGCCACGACAAGGAGGAGAAGGACGGCGACCAGCGCATCGTCCGCCCCGACATCACCGGCGGCTCCTACCACGAGATCGTCAAGGTGGCCGACTTCGTGGGCTACGTCGCCAAGCTGGACGGGCGCAGCACCATCCTCGACTTCAATCCCACCGCCCAATGGATCGGCAAGAACAGCGCCGGCTTCCCGCCCTTGCCGGTGCCCGACTTCGCCACCGACCCCGAGTGGTTCGCCGGGATCATGGCCCGGATGAAGGCCGCGCTGGGCGGCATCGCCCAACGCCAGAAGGAGGCGGTGGACAAGCTGGCCGAATTCCGGGGCCAGATCGAGTTCGCCAAGACCGCCGGGGAACTGGACACCTGGAACGCCCTGATCGAGGAGGCCGCGTCCCTGGGCAAGCCGCTGTCCCTGCAAGCCTGGACCGCGCTCAAGAAAGCCGCCGAGGGGCAAGGGCTGGTGTACGACAGGGACGCCAAGGCGTTCCGGGCCAAGGCCGAGCCAGGGCAAAAAGAAGGCACCCCGGAAGCCAGGGAGGCGGCATGAGCGCCCCGGCGAAGAAAACCCCCTGGAACCCGAGCCGGAAAGCCATGGCGCGGGTTTCCAACCCCCTGCCGGCCCCGGAACAGTGCCCCTATTGCGGCGGACCTGTGCAGATAGTCAACAACGGGGAAATCTACGGGCGCGTGTACGGCGAATGGCCGTGGGCCTACCTCTGCCGCCCGTGCGACGCCTATGTGGGAATGCACCCGTTCACCCATATCCCGCTGGGCACCCTGGCGGACCGGGAGACCCGCGAGGCGCGGAAATCGGCGAAAGCGCCCTTCGAAGCCCTGCACCGGAGCCGCCTGATGGACCGGGACACCGCCTACCGGCTGCTGGCCGAGCGGCTGGGCATCCCCCAGGCCGAGTGCCATTTCGGATGGTTCGACCCGGACCTGTGCGCCAGGGCGAAGCAAGCGGCTGAATCCATCTTGCGGGAGTACCTGCCATGACCCCCACCGCCAAGACCAGCGTGTCCGCCCTGGAAGCGTTCCGCCGGTTCCAGCATGAATCGCTCTCCCAGGAGGAACTGGTGGCGCGGTTGACCACGCCCTACCGGGAGGATTCCGACAACGTGCCTATCCAGCGCGGCATCGATATCCACCGCTACATCGAAACCGGCAACCCCCGGACCATGCAACTGGCCTGGGACATGGAATCCGTGGACGCGGCCATCGGGGAATCCGACCTCGTCGGGGAACACGAGCTTTGGATTTCCGGCCCGCTCGGCGACACCCATGTCCACGCCAAGGCCGACCTCGTGAACGGCCTGGAAATCCGCGACTTCAAGGCCACCGGCCTCCCGTTCAAGGCCGATGACTACGCGGCGTCCTACCAATGGCGCTTGTATCTGGCCCTGACCGGCTGCGAGCGCTTCGTCTACCGGGTCTTCGAGGTCTCCGACGAGACGCCCCACCGGGTCGTCGAGTCCCACACCTTCCCCCTGTATCCCTATCCGGCCCTGTTCGACGACTGCCTCGCCCTGATCGGCGACTTCCGCCTATGGGCGCGGGGCGTCCCGGAAGTGGCCGGAAAGGTTTTCGCGGCATAGAGGGAAGGAACGATGTTGACACCGCGTCTTGACCGGGCCTATGTTATGACCCGCACCCCGGACGCATCCGGGGCCGGGAGTCGAAGCCCGCGAGTCATGATGGCGCACAGCCCCAATTCCAGCGTACCAGGGGACTTTTTATGTCCATGGTACGCCTACCGAGTGCTGACGGGCGGTGCGTGGGCACGCGCAAGCGTGGCCGGTGCCATCATGCCGGTTTTCGACCCCACGCATCGTCCGTCGCCTATCTCTCGTCGAAAAGAGACGCGACGGCTCCAAACCTTACATGATGGAGTCCGTCCCATGTCTACCCAAGACACCGCCCCAGTTGCGCCCATCGTCGCCCTGACCGATGGCGTTCCCACGACCACCACCCTCGCCATCGCCGAAGGCGCGAAGACCGAACACGCCAGCGTCATCAAGCTGGTTCGGACCTACCTTGCCGACCTGGAGGAATTTGGAAGGGTCGCGTTTGAAACGCGATCCCAAGCCAAATCCAATTCTGGATTTGAAATCGCGAATTCCGACAAAGGGTCCGATTTGAAATCCAACCCTTCCGGCGCTGGCCGTCCCACCGAATACGCCCGCCTGAACGAGCAGCAAACCACCCTGCTGTTCACCTACATGAAGAACACCCCCATCGTGCGCGGCTTCAAGCGGCGGTTGGTTCGGGAGTTCTACGACATGGCCCGGTCGCTGCGCGAGACCGCGCCCGTATCCCTCCCGTCCCCCGTCCTATCCCGCATCCTGCTGACCCTCGACGGCGGCAGGGTCGTCAAGTCCGAACCTGTCCCCGACGACGCGCAGGTTTGTTCCATCGCCTACTTCCGGGAATTGGCCGCGCTCAGGGGCTTCCGCCTGATAAGTCCCCGCAACTGGCTGGACGTGTGCGAGGTGCTGGGTATGGTCGGCGACGAACACATGCCCGCCCTGGCCCGGTATGCGACCGGGCGCATGGCCAATCCCTGAGCAACCCCCGCCGCAGGGACGCGGCCCCCATCCACTTCGGAGAACCCCATGTCCGACCTCATCAAAACCCTTTCCACCGGCTCGCCCCTCCAGGAGCCGTTCCACCAAGCCCTGGAAGCCGCCACCCCGGACCAACTCCGGGAAGCGCTCCAGGCCAAGGGCATCAAGGCGGCGAACCGCCGGGCCCTCCAATCAAGGATTTTTTCGCTGGAAATCCGCGAGGCCGAAGAAAAGGACGCCGATACCGAACGGGCCGGGCTTTTCCAGCCCTCGAACGCCACCGAGGGCGATTCCTTCATGGACGCCTTCTGCTTCCGGTGCGGCCAGTGGGGCGCGAAGGGATGCGACATCCAAGGCCGCACCATGGCCTATGGAACCGAAGACCCCGAGTATCCCCGCGAGTGGACCTACGACGCCGTGGGCGACCCGACCTGCACCGCGTTCGTCGCCGCCGGGGCCGTAGCCGGGCAGCCGGTGCGCATCTTCGCCCCGAAGGGCGACGCTTTCGACGCCTTCGTGGCCGATTGGTGCGGTTCATGTTCGCGATACCGGGGCGACAAGTGCCCGATCTACCGCGCCGCCGCCGCCTGCGAGGTGTCGGACCCCGAATACCCGAAGGAATGGCGCTACGACGGCAACAGGCCGGTTTGCACGGCCCATGAACCGGCCCAGGACGGCCAGGGAGCCGAACCCGCGCCGGGCACCAGCGAACCCAAGCCCCAACCGGAACCGGCCCCTGCCGCGCCCCAGGGCTTGCCCACGCCCGAGCAGCTTGTGCAGGAAACCCTGCACGCCATACGGAACAACATCCAGGTGCTGGCGAACCTCGGCTGGACCGATGGCGACATCGCCGCCGCCCTCGCCGACATGATGCCCGGCAAGCGCAAGGTCGAGGCGCTGCGCCGGATCGACAGCCTGCAAAGCGATGAGCGCTTCCCCGCCTCGGTCCTGCTGGGCGAGTTGATCGCCACGTCCACGAAGCAGCTACGGCTGGCGATGGTGCCCTGGAACGCGATGCCCGAGGACAAGCAGAAGGACGTGCTGGGCCGGGTCCGCCAGGACTGCGAGAAGGCGGCCCGGTCCGCCCTGCGCACCTACGCCAGCGAGAACCGCACCAACTTCATGGCCTCCGTGGACGGGGTGGCGTTCAAGCCCAACGGGATCAAGGTCTCCCTCACGGTCGGCAAGAACGAGTACGCCCACCTGCTGGCCGACATGGCCGGCGACGAGGTGTTGATCGTCCTGCCCGAGAACTTCGACATGTACTCCGGCACCGGCTCGGCCATGCGCACCGACCCCGACCAGCGCGAACTGTTCGAGGCGGAGGCTTGAGCCATGGCCGGGAAAACCCTCTACACCGCCGGTTACGGCGCGGGCTGGACGCCCGAGACGCTCGACGCGGCCATGATCGAGCGCGGTGCCGTGCTGGTCGATATTCGCCGCCTCCCCTGGTCCACCCAATCGACCGAATGGACGCGGAGCAGGCTACTCGCCCGCTTCGGCAAAATGCGCTATGCCCACTTCAAGTCATTGGGCAACCTCAGCCGCAAGGGCGACCCGATAGCCCTGGTCGATGCCGACAACGGGATACGGAGCCTCGCGGCCATCCTCAACTGGCCGGGCATCGACGCCATGGTATTGCTGTGCGGCTGCCGGGACGTGCATACCTGCCACCGCAAAGTGGTCGCCGAACTCGCCGCCGAGCGGTTAGGGGACCGCTTCGCTCTCCGCATCGAACACCTGGAACCCACCTTGGCAACGGACCCGGACCACCATCAACGCGGGAAGAATCGCCGGGAACCATAGCCCCGGCTGGACTCACGCCCCGTTTACCGCCCTACCGAACCCAACAATCCTCCATCGAAAGACCAAACGCCATGCCTGAATTCCCACCCCGCTGCCTGCGCAAGTCCCAGGCACCCGCCTACCTGGGGATGTGCCCCCAGACCTTCGACGCCCTGGTGCGCCCCCATGTCACCGAAATACCCATCGGCAACAAAGGCATCGGCTTCGACCGGCTTGAACTGGACGAATGGTTCGACCAGCATAAACGGTGCAACGGGCGGAAAACTGGCAAAGGAGAACAACCATGGGAATCAAACCCTCGCCAGGGCTCCGCAAGCGCGGCGAAGTCTGGCATATCGAAAAGATCTACCGGGGAGTCCGAATTTACGAAAGCACTGGAACAGGCGACCTCGAAGAGGCGGAAAGGCACCTCCGCCGCCGGATCGAGCAAATCCGGGAGGAATCCATCCACGGCACCCGCCGACCCCGTACCTTCGAGGAAGCCGCCACCCGGTTCCTGCTTGAAAACAAGGACCAGCGGGCCATCGACCGGGCCGGATACGCCTTGAAGCGCATCATGCCCCACCTGGGGCGAGTTAACTTGGACCAAATCCACGGGAAAAGCCTGGAACCCTACATCGAAACGAGGCGGGCGGATGGCGTAGCGGCGGGCACAATCACGCGGGAAATCACCGTCGTCCGCCGCATCCTGAGCTTGGCGTCCAGGGTGTGGCGCGACGAACAAGGCCGTCCCTGGCTGGACACCCCTCCGCTGCTGTCCAACGCCAAGGGCGCAGCCAGGAAGCCCAGGCCCATCACCTGGGACGAGCAGGCCCGGCTATTCCGGGAATTGCCCGGCTACCTGGCTGAAATGGCCCTGTTCGCGGTCAACACGGGCTGCCGGCAGGAGGAGATTTGCGCCATGCGGTGGGAATGGGAATGCGAAGTCTCGGGTACCGACCACACCGTGTTCGTGTTGCCGGGCGAGATCACCAAGAACGCGCGGGAACGGATCGTACCGCTCAACGGCGTGGCCCGATCCATCGTCGAGGCGCGGCGCGGGAAGCATCCCGAGCATGTTTTCAGCTACGGGGGACACCGCCTGGACCGCATGACCAACAAGGCGTGGTACAAGGCCAGGGAGGCCGCTGAACTGCCCAGCGTGCGCGTCCACGACCTGCGGCACACCTTCGGGATGCGCCTGCGGGCCGCTGGCGTGTCGTTCGAGGATCGCCAGGATTTGCTGGGCCACCACGCGGGCAGGATCACCACCCACTACAGCCGCGCCGAAATCGCCCGGCTCATCGAGTGCGTGGAAAGGCTGTGCGCCACGGAGGGCGAGAGGAAGCCAGAAATGGCCCTGGTCCGCCGCCGGAAGTGAATCCGGCAAAATTCCGGCAAAATAAAAGCCGGGTTTTAGGCCCGGCTTTTAAGTCTTTGATTCGGAAAGTGAATTGGTGGGCGGTATAGGATTTGAACCTATGACCCCTGCCGTGTGAAAGCAGTGCTCTACCGCTGAGCTAACCGCCCAAGCCATCGACTTGAGCGGCGTAGAATGCCAGTGTATTCCGCTCCTGTCAAGCCCAGATTATGGCAAATCCCATCCCACCCGCCCGCATTGTCCAAACACAAGCCGGGTGGCGGATCGATCCCGCCTCGCCCGATTCCACAAAATTTTCAATATTTTGGGTCAATCCCGATTTAAGGCACAATATATAGATCATCATCCATCCAACCTACAAGGAGACCACCTATGCTGAACTGGGAAGACCCTTTGGCCACCTTCGCCTCCCGGACGCCACCGCCGCCTTTCCCGGTCCCCGTAGCCGAACCCACCCCGGCCCCATACAATCCCCGCCCGGCCCCGGCGGCGGCCGGACCCGGTGGCGCGACCGGACTCGAAAGCATCGAACTAGGGGCCAAGCGCATCCAGGTGGACGACAAGCGCATCATCAATTGCCGCGCCGACCTCAACCAACTCGTGCCATTCAAGTACAAATGGGCTTGGCAGAAATACCTGGATGCCTGCGCCAACCACTGGATGCCGCAGGAAATCAACATGAACGCCGACATCGCCCTCTGGAAAAGCCAGGACAGGCTGACCCCGGACGAGCGCATGATCATCAAGCGCAACCTGGGCTTCTTCTCCACCGCCGATTCCCTGGTGGCGAACAATCTGGTGCTGGCGGTCTACCGCCACATCACCAACCCCGAATGCCGCCAATACCTGCTGCGCCAAGCCTTCGAGGAAGCCCTGCACACCCACGCCTACCAGTACGTGGTGGAATCCCTGGCGATGGACGAGGGCGAGGTCTTCAACATGTACCGGGAGCTGCCCGCCGTGGCCCGCAAGGCCGAATGGGCGTTGCCCTTCACCCGCTCCCTGGGCGATCCCCAGTTCCACACCGGCACGCCCGAAGCCGATCAGCGCCTGCTGCGCGACCTCATCGCCTTCTATGTGATCTTCGAGGGCATCTTCTTCTATGTCGGCTTCACCCAGATATTGTCGATGGGCCGCCGCAACAAGATGACCGGGACCGCCGAGCAGTTCCAGTACATCCTGCGCGACGAATCGATGCACATGAATTTCGGCATCGACGTCATCAACCAGATCAAGCTCGAAAACCCGCACTTGTGGAGCCCATCCTTCCAACAGGAGATGTTGCAAACCATCCGCGAGGCGGTCGAGATCGAAATCCAGTACGCCTACGACACGATGCCGCGCGGCGTCCTCGGGTTGAACGCGCCGATGTTCGAGGACTACCTGAAATTCATCGCCAACCGCCGCTGCGCCCAGATCGGCCTGCCCGAGCAATATCCGGGGGCCGGCAATCCCTTCCCCTGGATGAGCGAAATCCTCGACCTCAAGAAGGAAAAGAACTTCTTCGAGACTCGGGTGACCGAATACCAGACCGGCGGCGCATTGAACTGGGATTGATCCCGGCGCGACACCCTTTCCAGCGGCCCGCAGGTTCCCGGAACCCGCGGGCTTTTTCATGCGCCCTCCCGCCATGGCCCGGCCCGGACCCGGCCACCCGGCTGGGCGACAACGGGTAACACTGTCCCGGAGTTAGATCAATTTCCAAGGACCGTGCAGGTCCACGCGAACAATAATATTTGCAGGCGAAGCGCCGGAAATCGCAACATTTTCTGTGCGAACCCCCTTGCATTGAGCAATATTTTATATTTCAACCATAATTTAAACGGATTTACCCACCATAATCACGGCAATCCCGTGAAAACACGTCCTGTTTTTGATACCCTATGGGCAGAACCCGCTTGGTTCATTACTCAGTATCGACCGCGGTATCCGAAATATGGAGAACAACATGAGCAAGCTTCCTTCCTTGACCCCGGCGGCGTTATTGATATATGCCACCTTGCACGCATCCGCCACTTGGGCGGCACCCATCCAGTTCTCGGGCGATTTCACCCAGGACAATGACGAACAATTCTTCACCTTCACACTCACCAGCGCAGCCGATCTCACCCTGACCACCACCTCCTATACCACGGGCGGCTTCGCGCCTTGGCTATATCTTTGGGATTCCACCGGCACCTACGTCGGCGAATCCGCGAACGGTTCCGGCGATTCGGAGGCTTCGATCAGCTTGACCGGCCAGCGGGCCGATACCTACTACGCCGCACTGGTCCAATGGCACAACACTCCCAACTCGTTGGATTTCCCCGGCGCCCCGGCCAGCTTCGACAGCGTGTTCGATCCCGCCTTGTTCACCCATTACGGTTCCGCTCCCACCGATACCAATTACACCGCGCTTGACACCGGTTGCGATGGGGGTGGCCTCGGGGTGGCTTATTTCTACGATGCCGATCCCCTCAGCTTCTGCGCCTCGCGCACCGGCCATTGGGCGCTTGACATCGAAAGTACCGCCCTCTCGGCGACCAGCCTCTATCCCGTCCCCGAACCGGCCACCCTGGCTTTGGTATTGACTGGCCTTGCGGGCTGCGCCCCCATCGCCCGCCGCCGTGCCGCGGCGTATAAGGCTTAAAAACAAACTCCGCACAGGCCAAAACCCAATGAAACTCCAATCGACCCCTTTGCGTGCCGTGCTGGCGCTCACGGGCTTCCTGCCAACCACCGCGGTCCATGCCTTCACCGCCCCCGTGGTGGCCGATACTTTTATCCAATCCAACAATCCCACCTCCACCGGCGGGACGGGCACCCTCCTCAAAGTGATCGCCTCGGGCGGCATCGTTAACAAAACGCTGCTCCGCTTCGACCTGTCCGGGCTGCCCGCCACCCTCACCTCCGCCGACATTGCCAAAGCCACCTTGGTACTGTTCGCCAACAACGCCACCACTTCCGGCCCGCTCGTGGTCGAACCGATCACCAGTTCCTGGAACGAAGCCACGGCGACCTACACCACCGCGCCCACCGTCGGTTCGGCCATCGGCACCACCACCAACCCCTCGACCAATGGCTATGTCACCTTGGACGTGACCGCCGAGGTCGGCAACTGGGTCGATGGCGTCGCCAACGACGGCCTGATGATCGAACCGGGCGCGGCCACCATGGGCGTCACCCTCGACAGCAAGGAAAGCACCGGCACCAGCCACCCGGCTTATATCGAAATCGCCCTGAAAAGCGGCGGTGTGACCAGCGTTGGTGCCACCGCCCCGCTCTCCGCCACCGGCTCCACCACCCCGACCATCGCCCTGACCGGGATCGTGGACGATACCCATGTGTCCGACAGCTTGACCCTCACCGGAGGCAGCATCGATAGCGTCGTGATCGGCGGCAGTGCCCAAGCGGCGGGCCATTTCACCACCTTGACCGCGACCGGCGGCTTCCTCAACGACGTCACCATCGGCAACGCCACCCCGGCGGCGGGCAGTTTCACCAGCCTGACGGCCAGCAGCGGCTTCCTCAACGGCGTCATCATCGGCGGCAGCACCCAAGCGGCCGGCAGCTTTACCACGCTGACCGCGACCGGCGGCTTCCTCAACGGCGTCACCATCGGCGGCAGTACCCAAGCGGCCGGCAGCTTTACCACGCTGACCGCGACCGGCGGCTTCCTCAACGGCGTCACCATCGGCAACGCCACCCCGGCGGCGGGCAGCTTCTCCAGCCTGGGCGTTGGCACCACCACGCCGGATGCCAGCGCCGCGTTGGAGATCGCCTCCACCACCAAGGGTCTCTTGCCCCCGCGCATGACCACTGCCCAGCGTACCGCCATCGCCACCCCGGCCACCGGCCTGGTGGTGTACGACACCGATCTGTCGGCGCTCCAACTCTATAACGGCTCGGCCTGGGCCGGACTCGGCGGCACCAGCGGTGTGACCAGTATCAACGTCAGTTCCCCCCTCACCAAAACCGGCAGCAGTACCGCCCCGACCATCGGCCTCGGCACCGTGGGCGTCACCAACGGCGGCACCGGCGCGACCAGCCTCACCGGCTATGTCAAGGGCAACGGCAGTGGGGCCATGACCGCCACCACCTCAATCTCCGGCTCCGATGTCAGCGGCAACATCTCCGGCAATGCCGCCAATGTCACCGGCACCGTCGCCGTCACCCACGGCGGTACCGGCGCGACCAGCCTCACCGGCTATGTCAAAGGCAACGGCAGCGGGGCCATGACCGCCGCCGCCTCAATCCCCGGCTCCGATGTCAGCGGCAACATCTCCGGCAACGCCGCCAATGTCACCGGCACCGTCGCCGTCACCAACGGCGGTACCGGGGCCAACACGGCGGCGGGAGCCAGGAGCAACCTCGGCCTGGGCAACGTGGCGACCCTGAATACCAATAGCTCGACCTCCCAGTTCCTGCGGGGTGATGGTTCTTGGGCGACACCGCCCAGCGGCGGTTCGTCGGCCACCTTCAGCAACCCCGGCGCCGTCTCGGCCAACGTCACCCTGGGCACCGGCATGACCGATATCGCGAGCTTCACGGTGGCCTCCAACGCCATCGTGACGATCACCTTGGCGACCACCATCAGCAACGTCGGCAGGGAAATCGCCATCACCGACAACAGCAACAACGTCATCACATCGCTCTGGATGGTGGGCACGCCGACCACGATTGACGGCAACGTTGCACTCACCGCGGTGCTGCCCTCATCCGGCACCACGACCTACAAGCTCAGGGGCTTCGCGGCCACCACCTCCAGCGTGACGGTGAGCAGCTACACCATCAGGAAAGTCGAGTTCTAAACCTCCCGCACGCACTTTGAAATCCGCCCGCCAGCCGCCGCCCTGGTGGACGCTTCTCCCTTCAACCGGCGGTAACCCTCAACTTCGGAGACATTTATGGATGGTTATATCGGACAAATCACCACTTTCGCGGGCACTTTCGCGCCACGCAATTGGCATTTTTGTGATGGAACAGTCCTACCAATACAGCAATACGCCGCGCTGTACTCCATAATAGGCACCACCTATGGTGGCGATGGCAGGAGCAACTTCGCCCTGCCCGACCTGAGGGGCCGGACGATAGTCGGTGCCGGCTCTGGCCCAGGGCTGTCCCCCCGCGTCCCGGGAACCAAAAGCGGTGCGGAAACCGTCACGCTGTCCATCGCCCAAATCCCGGCCCACACCCATGCCCTGACCGCCCAGGCCAACGTCTCCATCCCCGGCACCAAGGCGTCCACCAGTGCCGGCAACCAGTCGTCCCCGGCCGGTAACATCCTGTCCGTTCCCTCGGACGGTGGCGGCCTCGGCGTCCAACCCTATGCCCCGACCGCCACCGCCAACACCACGATGGGCGATTCCGCCAGCGCCACCGCCAGCTTCAGCAACGCGCCCACCACCGCCACCGGCGGCGGCGGCTCCCACGACAATATGCAACCCTACTTGGCCTTGAACTACATTATCTGCCTCACCGGCCTGTATCCAGCCCGGTCATAAGCCTGCCGCGGCCCATCCCAGAGTAGCGATGGGCGGGTGGTTTCCACCCGCCCATCCGCGGCTTCTCCCATAGCCATCGCCGGAAACCCATGCCCGACACCGCGGCCATCCTCGACGCCTTGCGCCACACCCTCCAACAAGACCCCGCCTTGCAAGACCGGCTGTTCGCCCTCGAAGACCCCGACGCATTCGCGGCGGCGCTGGCGCGGCTGGGCGGGGACACCGGCCAACCCATCGCCGTGGACGCGCTGCTGGAGGCGATGCGGCAAGGAAGGCGCGAATGGATCGAAAGGGACATGCCATGGTGAGTCCGCAAGACCCGCTGCGCGGCTGGATTCCGTTCTATCTCAAGCACGACCAGGTGCATTGGGGCTATATGGGGCGGGAACGCTTCGTCGAACCCTTCTGCCTGGACACCCTGCACAAACTGGCCGGGCGGCCTTTCAACCGGCTACTGCGCCAGCGCACCGGCCTGGAGACCTTACTGGAACGGGCGGCAAGCCATCCCGGCCTGCCGGTGCGCGGCTTGGTCTTCCATATGAGCCGTTGCGGTTCCACCCTCGCCGCCCAATCCCTGGCGACCCTGGACGATGCGGTCGTGCTGTCGGAGCCGCCGATCCTCGACACCTTGCTGCAATGGTTGGCCACCTCGCCCGAATTGGACGCCGCCCACGGCCCGGCTTTGCTGCGGGGGCTATTGTCCGCCCTCGGCCAACCCCGGCGGGCGGAAGACCGCCGGTTGTTCGTGAAAACCGACGGCTGGCACATGTGCCATGGCGAACGGCTACTCGCGGCCTTCCCCGGAACACCCTGGGTTTTCCTCCACCGCGACCCGGTGGAAGTGCTGGTTTCGCAAGCCCGGATGCTGAGCGCCTTCGCCGTGCCGGGCGGTTTGGTCCACCACGGCCTGCACCCGCCGATGGAATTGCCGAGCCAACCCCTGGAACACAGCGCCTGGGTGCTGGGCCAAATCCTACGCGCCGCCAGCGCCGCCCTGGACCAATACCCAGGCGGTTTGCTGCTCGGTTACGACCAACTGCCCGACGGCCTGGATACGCGGCTGGCGGAACATTTCGGCCTGGCGTTGGATGGAGCGGCGCTCGCCGCTTGGCAAGCCGTCCGCGCCCGCGACGCCAAGCTTCCGGGACAAAGTTTCCGGCCCGATTCCGCCGACAAACAAGCCAGCGCCACCCCGGCCATCCGCGCCGCGGCGGCCCGCTGGCTGGACGCGCCCTATGCCGAATTGCTGAGGCGCAAGGCACCCGCCGCTTGAAAACCAAGCCCGGCGCGGCGGATCGCCACCTGTTCTCGCCGCATCCCGGCGACAACCGGCATTGACGTGGGGCTGGCATACGGCGCAGCCGCTGGCGACAATGCCCGCCAGCCACCCGCTTCCAGAGGATGCCCCGTATGGACGACCCCGCCCGACCCGCCACCGCCCGGCCCATCGGCCACATCGTCCAAATCCACGGCCCGGTGGTCGATATCGAATGCGACCCGCCACCGCCGCTCCATCGCGCCCTGTACGCCGTCGCCGGTCCCGAACGCCCGGTGTTCGAGGTCCATCAACACCTCGCCCGGACTTTGGTCCGGGCCATCGCCCTGGGCCGCACCGCGGGACTCCGGCGCGGCATGGCGGTCCACGACAGCGGCGGGCCGCTCGGCGTGCCGGTCGCGCCGGAAGTCCTGGGGCGCTTGCTCGATGTGTTCGGCGCACCCCTGGACGACGGCCCGCCCCTGCCCCGCCAGGAATTCCGTCCGCTCCTCGCCCCGCCGCCCGCCTTGCACGAAGCCAGCCCGGCCCGTGGCCTCCTGCCCACCGGCATCAAGGTGATCGACCTTTTATGCCCGTTCGCGCGGGGCGGCAAAACCGGCTTGTTCGGCGGGGCGGGCGTGGGGAAGACCGTGCTGATCATGGAGTTCATGCACGCCATCGTGGCGCTGCACCAAGGGGTATCGGTGTTCGCGGGCGTGGGCGAGCGCATCCGCGAGGGCCATGAACTTTGGCACGGGATGCGCGATGCCGGGGTGCTGGACCACGCCGTGCTGGTGTTCGGGCAGATGGACCAAGCGCCGGGGGTGCGCTTCCGGGTGGCGCTGGCGGCCCTGGCCTACGCCGAATACCTGCGCGACGCCCTGGGCAAGGAGGTTTTGTTCTTGCTCGACAACGCCTTCCGCTTCGTGCAGGCGGGCAGCGAGGTGTCGGGCTTGCTGGGCCGGATGCCGGCCACGGTGGGCTATCAACCCACCCTCTTGGGCGAGGTCGCCGAATTGGAGGACCGCATCGTCTCCACCCGGAATGGCGATATCACCTCGGTGCAGGCCATCTACGTGCCCGCCGACGACATGACCGACCCCGCCGTCGGGGCCATCCTGGGCCACCTCGACACCCGCGTGATCCTGTCGCGGGCGCAGGCGGCCAGGGGCATCTATCCGGCGGTCGATCCCCTGGCCTCGGCCAGCACGCTGATGGACCGGCACATCCTGGGCGACCGCCATTACGCCGTGGCCGAAGGCGTGCGGGAACACCTGGCCCGCTACCAGGAGTTGGAGGATGTCATCACCATGCTGGGAATCGAGGAATTGTCCGAACAGGACCGGCTGACCGTGCGGCGGGCGCGGCGGCTACAGCGCTATCTCAGCCAGCCGTTCCATGGCGTGGCCGGACATACCGGCATCGCCGGGGTGTCGGTGCCCTTGGAACGGACCTTGGCGGATTGCGAAGGATTTTTACGCGGCGTCTACGACGATACGCCGGAGGAAGGCTGTTATATGCGGGGGGCGATGGGTCCGGCTTGATCTGGGTGGGAATCCACACCGCGTCAAAGCCAAGCGCCAATCCACAAGCCCAAACCCAAGGCCGCGCACAAGCCCGCCGCCACCGGCATCGCGCCCAACAACAAACTCCCGCTGATGAGCAGCGAACCCCCGGCGATCCCGGCCAGGTTCCGGCGCTGGTTGCGGCGCAATTCCTCCCGCAGCCCCGCCAATTCCCGCGAACGGAACTCCACCGCCAGCTTGCCGCCCACCACGTCGGCCAGCGCCCGATGCACCAGCATCGGCATTTCCGACCAATGCTCGGCCCATTGCGGCGCTTCGGTCTGCACCTTGCGCAGGGCGGCTTTCGGTCCCATTTCCTCCTTGAACCAGCGCTCCAGGAACGGCTTGGCGGTCTGCCACAGGTCCAGATCGGGATAGAGGTCGCGCCCGAGTCCTTCGATATTCAGCAGGGTTTTTTGCAGCAGTACCAATTGCGGCTGGATTTCCATATCGAAACGCCGCGCCACCTGGAACAGCCGTAGCAACAAATGCCCATAGGAAATCTCCTTCAAGGGCTTCTCGAAAATCGGCTCGCACACGGCGCGGATGGCCGATTCGAATTCCTCCACCCGGCTGTCCTTGGGAATCCAGCCCGATTCGATGTGCATTTCCGCCACCCGCCGGTAATCCCGGTTGAAGAAGGCGCGGAAATTCTCGGCCACATAATGCTTATCCTGGTGGGAAATACTGCCAACGATACCGAAATCGACCGCGATGTATTTGGCCTCCGGCGTCACGAAGATATTACCGGGGTGCATATCGGCGTGGAAAAAGCTATCGCGCAATACCTGGGTGAAGAAAATCTCCACCCCGCGCTCGGCTAATAGCTTCAGGTCCACGCCTTCCCGCTTGAGCCGGGCCACGTCGCCGACCGGAATCCCGGCAATCCGCTCCATCACCAGCACTTCGCGGCGGGTATAGGGCCAGTGGATTTTGGGGATGTAGAGCATCTCCGAATCTTCGAAATGGCGGCGCATTTCGGCGGCGTTGGCGGCTTCCCGCACCAAATCGAGTTCGTCCAGGATGGTTTTCTCGAATTCGGCCACCACTTCCACCGGGCGCAGGCGGCGGGCTTCGGGCCAGAAGCGTCGGGCCAGTTGCGCCACTTCCCGCAGCAGGGCGATATCGGCGTGGATTTGCTGTTCGATGTCCGGGCGCAGCACCTTGACGATGACTTGGGAACCCTCGTGCAAACGGGCGGCGTGGACCTGGGCCACCGAGGCCGAGGCCAGCGGCTCCGGGTCGAATTCCGCGAACAACTCGGACACCGGCTGGCCCAGCGCCTGTTCGACGATACGCTGGGCGGCTTCTCCTGGGAATGGCGGCACCCGGTCTTGCAGTTTCACCAATTCCTCGGCCACGTCGTCGGGCAGGAGATCACGGCGGGTGGAAAGCGTCTGACCGAATTTGACGAAGATCGGACCCAGGTCTTCCAGGGTGCGGCGGATGCGCACCGCCCGCGGTAAATCCCTGGATTCGCGCCAGGCGTCCGGCGCGAGTTTGCCGAAATGGCGCAGGGGACCGAGCAAATGAGTGGCTTCGAGGACTTCGTCCAGTCCGTGGCGGACCAGCACCCGTTGGATATGCAGCAGGCGGCGGATGAGTTTGGGATGGATCACGGGGGTTTTTAGTCTGGCGTGGGGAGGGTTTCGGGGACCGCGGCTTGCGATTCCAGGCGCTTGATCCGGGCTTCGAGCCGGTCGCGGTCGGAGCGCAGCCGGTCCACGGCCTTGAAGAAGGCATCGGCTTCGGCTTGGGCCGGGAGTTCGCGGGATTCTTCCTGCCAGAATTCGGCGAGATTGGCCTCGAAGCTGGCGGCGGTGTCGCGGGTCCAGTCGCGACCCGAGCGGAACAGGTCGAACAAAGTGGCGGCGGCGACCGCGCCGGTGTGGCGGGCCAGGAGTCCTTGCCAATCGATATCCAGCTTGCGGAACAGGGCTTGGAAACGGTGGGCGGTGTCGGTGCTGCCTTGCATCGCGATTTCCTGGGCGAACAGGCTCTGCTCCGCCGAACCGCCCAGCCCCAGCTTGGCGAACGCCAGCGGCGTACCCGACAGGGTGACATCCGGCATGGTGCTGGTTTCGGTCAGGATTTGCACGCCGCTTTCGGTGGGGCAGAAATACACGGTCGCACCGAAGGGCAAAATCCGCAAGGCCACCAGCTTGCCCGCGATGGGAGCCAGCAGCCGGTGGCTGTCGGGGTCCAGCGCCAGATAGCGGGCGATGGCGGTTTCCAGGGTTCCGGCCAGGACGGAGGCCAACCAGGGATGCGGGGCCATGGCTCAGACCTTATAGCCCCGGTGGATCGCAACCACGCCCTGGGTCAGGTTGAAATATTCGCAGCGCTCGAAACCGGCCTCGACCATCATGCCTTTCAAGGTTTCCTGGTTCGGGTGCATGCGGATCGATTCGGCCAGATAGCGGTAGCTTTCTTCGTCCCCGGCCACCAATTTGCCGATCAAGGGCAGCAACTTGAAAGAATAAAGATCGTAGGTTTTTTTGAACAACGCCCCTTGTGCCTCGGAGAATTCCAGCACGATCAAGCGGCCACCCGGTTTCAGCACGCGGTGCATGGATTTCAGGGCTTCATCCTTGTGGGTGACGTTGCGTAGGCCGAAGGCGATGCACACGCAATCGAAGGCGTTATCGGGGAACGGCAACTTTTCGGCGTCGATCTGGGCATAATCGACGCCCTCGGCCACGCCGTCGTCGATGAGGCGGTCACGCCCCCGCTTGAGCATCTCGGCGTTGATGTCGGACAGGATCACCCGGCCCTTGTCGCCGACCCGCTCGCGGAACAGGGCGGTCATGTCGCCGGTGCCGCCCGCGAGGTCCAGCACCTTTTCGCCGTAGCGCACATGGCTGAGCTGGAGGGCGATGCGTTTCCAGATGCGGTGGATGCCCATCGACATCAGGTCGTTCATCAGGTCGTATTTGCCCGCGACCGAATCGAACACGGAGCGGACGAGCTTGGCTTTTTCGTTGGTGGGGACTTCGCGGAAGCCGAAATGGGTGGTTGGGTCGGTCATGTTTATCTCTGATAACTGGGGCTATTTTTGATTCGGATTCGGAAGGGATAAAACTTAAAATTTAGCGCTACCTACGCCCACGATATTCAATTGTCCCGCTACTAATACCAAGGTCGGCGCGGACTGCGTTTAGGAGGGTTATTGCCAGCGAACGAATTTCATGCCAAGAAGGATTTTTGTTGTCATATATTATGTCAAGCAGTAAATCGATCAGTGCATCGAACCGGTCCATAACCTCTTGATGGGCAAGCATGGCTAGATAACCATATACTTGGAGTCGTTGCATTAAAAAGCGTTCGATAACTTCTTTCTGAACGATTTTTTCAGGGTTTATTGATGCTTGCTCAATTTCATGAAGAAAGTTGGATATTAGGTCTATCGATAATCTGTATATATTAATTTTGTCGTTATGGTGTTTTAAGTGCGTTTCTTTTTCTATGGTTAGCCAATGATCTATCTGAGCCAACTTGCTATCGGTTTGTATTTTTAAGTTCGCCTTGATTGATTCAAGCTCTTTTTCATGTTTCGCTCGTTCTTCTGCAAGAAGCTTGCTTGCCCAAAATTTGCCGAGCCAAGAAGATAAACCAAATAAAACAACGGCAGCACCTCCTAGAGACGTAATTATTGCTGCGGCAACTTCAAAAATATCGACTGGTCTCATGGATGAATTCCGAGAGAGAACTGGAATTAAGTGGCCTCCTGCTCAAACCGAACCACTTCCACATCAAGCCGCTCCCGTACCACATGTCGCCCTATTAGCAGCACATCGACGGCATCCAAAGCTTTGGCGTGGAAATACCGCTTGCCACATTCGCTGAAAATTTCAGTTTAATTCTTAGATTGCGGTTGAGTTTGTCGCTCGCGATTAATCAGCTTAGCAAGATGTTTTTTCTCACTTTCCTTAATCGCGGCCAATATGCGGTTCAAATCATTACCGTGTTTGGCAGCGTGGGCGATTCTAAAGCTGCGAATTTCCTCGACAATAGGATCATCTTTCATTGATTAACTCCTCTGGGGAACAGAGTATTGGGCTTTTATAATCGAACTGCCTGATTATTTTGGCGATTTTATCCCTGGTGTTGGCGTTATTAATGTGTTTGAAGTTCCAAGTCAGCAAAAAATCAATGTTTTGCACGGCGGCAATGGCGATGTGCAGCGCGTCTTCTGTGCTGGAGGCGGGAACCGCCTGTGCTGAAAGTAGTACTTCAGCTAGGGCTTTGGCTCTCTCTGTGGCCTCCAATATGGGTATATTCTCTACGATGGCTAAACGGTTATTTGCGGCGACGGTATCCCCGGATGCAATTTCCTGCAAGACCAATTCCGAAATAAATGTTTCGAACGAACTTTTATACTCATTCCACCATTCAATGGTAATGGCTTGTCTCGCTGCGACCACAATATCCCTACTTGGCCGGGCGGTGATATAACTGATGACCGAGGATTCTATATAAACCGATTGCATCACGGCCAGATTGAAAGTTTTGGGTTATTAAACCAATTAAATTCCAGTGGCCGCCAGCTTCGCCAAATACTCATCCCACAACTGCGCCTTATTTGCTCCCAGGTGATAAAGATATTCCCAGGTATAAATCCCGCTATTATGGCCGTCGCTGAAGGTCGGGCACACCGCGTAATTCCCCACCGGGCGGATTTCGGTAATCCCCACCGCCTGCTTGCCGACCTGCAATATCTCCTGCCCTGGGCCATGGCCCTGCACCTCGGCGGACGGCGAATAGACCCGCAAGAATTCGCAAGGCAATTCGAAACGGGCACCATCCTCGAAGCTAATTTCAAGGAAGCGGGATTTCTGGTGCAGTTTGATATCGGTGGGAATGGGAGCATTCATAAGGGACTTCCGGTGTGGCGGGCGGAGCGCGGAAAACCCATTTCCCGCGCCCAGCGGTTACAGGATATAGCGGCTCAAGTCTTCATCCTTGGCGAGTTCGCCCAAATGTTCTTCGACATATTTGGCGTCGATCTTCACGGTTTGGCCGGAATGGTCGGGCGCGTCGTAGGAGACGGTTTCCAACAGCCGTTCCAGCACGGTGTGCAGCCTCCTGGCACCGATGTTCTCGGTGCGCTCGTTGACTTCCCAGCTAATCTGGGCCAAGCGCTCGATGCCTTCGGCGGTGAATTCCAGCGTGACGCCCTCGGTTTGCAGCAGGGCCGAATATTGCTCGGTCAACGAGGCGTTGGGTTCGGTCAGGATACGCACGAAGTCGCCGACCTCCAGCGCGCTCAATTCCACCCGGATCGGGAAGCGGCCCTGCATTTCCGGGATCAGGTCCGAGGGCTTCGACAGATGGAACGCGCCCGAAGCGATAAACAGGATATGGTCGGTCTTGACCATGCCGTATTTGGTGCTGACGGTGCAGCCTTCAACCAGGGGCAGCAAATCGCGCTGCACGCCTTCGCGGGAGACATCGGGACCGCCGCTGTAGTCGCCGCGCTTGCAAATCTTGTCGATCTCGTCGAGGAACACGATGCCGTTCTGCTCGACCGACTCCACCGCCCGCAGCTTGATGTCCTCTTCGTTGATCATCTTGGCCGATTCCTCCTCCTGCAACACCTTGAAGGCGTCCTTGACCCGCAGCTTGCGGGTGCGGGTGCGGCCCGTGTTCATGCTTTGGAACAGGCTTTGCAGTTGGCTGCTCATTTCCTCCATGCCGGGCGGGGCCATGATTTCCACGCCGATGGAAGAATTGATCTCGATGTCGATTTCCTTCTCGTCCAACTCGCCATTGCGGAGTTTCTGGCGGAGCTTCTGCCGGGTCGGGGATTCGGCGCTGGCCTCGTCGCCGTTCCAGCCGGTCGCGCCGGGCAGCAGCACGTTGAGGATGCGTTCCTCGGCGGCTTGCTCGGCTCGTGATTGCACCTTGTTCATCTCGGTCTGGCGGGTCAGCTTGACCGCCGCGTCGATCAGGTCGCGGATGATGGATTCGACATCGCGGCCCACATAGCCCACCTCGGTGAACTTGGTGGCCTCGACCTTGATGAAGGGCGCGTTGGCGAGCTTGGCGAGACGGCGGGCGATTTCGGTTTTGCCGACGCCGGTGGGGCCGATCATCAGGATGTTCTTGGGGGTGATTTCTTCGCGCAAGGCGTCGTCCACCTGGGTGCGCCGCCAGCGGTTGCGCAGGGCGATGGCGACGGCGCGTTTGGCGGCGGCTTGGCCGACGATGTGCTTGTCCAGCTCGTGGACGATTTCTCGCGGGGTCATGGGGGTCATGGTTATTCTTGCAAGTCCGATTGCAGGTCGAGTTCTTCGATGGTGAGGTTGCGGTTGGTATAGATGCAGATGTCGGCGGCGATGTTCAGCGAGCGCTCGACGATGTCGCGGGCGTCGAGTTCGGTGTTCTCGTACAGGGCGCGGGCGGCAGCCTGGGCGAAGGGACCGCCGGAACCGATGGCGATCAAGCCGTTCTCGGGTTCGATCACGTCGCCGTTGCCGGAGATGATCAGCGAAGCCTTGCTGTCGGCGATGGCAAGCAAAGCTTCGAGACGGCGCAACATGCGGTCGGTGCGCCAGTCCTTGACCAATTCGACGGCGGCTTTGGTGAGATTGCCGCGCTGTTTTTCCAACTGCCCCTCGAAGCGCTCGAACAGGGTGAAGGCGTCGGCGGTGGCCCCGGCGAAGCCCGCCAGCACCCTGCCATGATAGAGGCGGCGGACCTTGCGGGCGTTGCCCTTCATGACCGTGTTGCCGAGGGTGACTTGACCGTCGCCGCCGATCACCACCTTATCGCCGCGGCGGACCGAGACGATGGTTGTTCCGTGAAATGTTTCCACGCTGTTTTCCATTAGAGAGCAAAGCGGCGATTGTACATGATTGGCCGGGGTTCAGCCTGGCCGGAGCCGGGCGATGTCCTCGGGGGCGGGGCCGGTTTTGGCGGCGATGGGAGCGTCGTCGAGCAGGCCGGATTTTCGGCCCGTAAGCCTTGCTACCCGCCCTGCCGGGCAGCTTTTGCCTCCGCTCGAACCTATCCGCCGCCGGGCCCCTAATTCCCGCCGACGAACAAATACCCCAGTAAAACCAGCCCCAGCACGGCCACCAGCAGGTTGGAAGCCATCCCGAGGCCGACCCGGTAGCCTTTGGGGATTTCCACCGGCTTCAGGCTCTTCAGGACCGTGCGGTATTGCAGGGTCGACCCCAGGCCGATCACGGCCCCGGCCAGGATAAAGACGATCCCCACCCAGAACGATATGCCCCGCGACCAAGGCCCGGTGTGGTCGCCCGCCACCAGCCGCATGAATAAACCGAAACGCTCGATGACGAAGCCGAACGCCATCCAGGCCAGGCTGGTGCGGTTCCAAGCCAGCAGGGTCCGCTCGGCGGCGAAGAAAACGCGGGGATCGTTCAGGTCGGACATGGGGTTCTCCAATCGGTGGATGGGCCGGGATGGCGGGGATGGCAGCGGCCCCGGCTGTGGTTTGTTAAACCAACTATGCTTGTTGCCAGCAGCACCCCCTCCCCATCGCGCACAGAATAAACCCATAAGGCACCGTCCCACGGCCCCACGGAATACCCCTATGCTCCCGCTCCGCGCCACCTGGAAACCCGGGCTCGCCGCCGCGTTGCTGGCCTTGCCCGCCGCCACCTCCGCCGATACGCCGACCTGGAGTTTCAAGGGGTTCGGCACACTCAGCGTCAGCGGCACCGACACCGACCTCATCCAGTTCCGCCGCGACACCACCCAGGGCAATGGCGTCACCCGCACCTGGGGCGTGGACCCGGATTCCCGGCTCGGCCTACAACTCGACGTGGATTTCGGCCCCTCCTGGCGGGCCGGGATACAATGGGTGGCCCGCAACCATGCCGGACAGTTCATCGAGCAGAACCTGGACTGGGCCTTCCTACGCTGGAGCCCGGAGGAAAACCTCGACTTCCGGGTCGGACGGCTGGGCTTCGATGTGTTCATGCTGTCCGACTACCGCAACGTCGGCTATGCCTATCCCTGGATGCGCCCGCCGCACGAGTTCTATGCCAGCCTCCCGACCTATCACTTCGACGGCATCGACCTGTCCCACAAAACCCCGCTCGGCGGCGGCTACCTGACCGCGAAGAGCTTCGTGGGCTATGCGTCCTATACCGTGCCCAGCTTTTTGTTCGACCTGGACCTGGGCGCGGTCATCGTGGGCGGCAGCCTCGGCTACGAGAGCGGCGACTGGCGGGCGCGGCTCGGCTACAACTACGCCAAGACCAAGACCGACCTGCCGATCCAACCGCTCTACGCCGCGCTGGACAATCCCTGGGTGAACACGGTCTGGCCGGGTGCCAACACCTATCCCGGCATGATTTCGCCCCAGAACAGGGACCTGCATTATATTTCCGCCGGCCTGGCCTACGACGACGGCGGGTGGCTGGCGCAACTGGAGGCGTCCTACACCGACTCCCAAGTGGTCAGTTTTCCTTCGGTGGCCAGTGGCTACCTGAGCCTGGGACGGCGGGCCGGTCCCGTCACGTTCTACACCCTGCTGGGCATTTCCGAGACCCTCCGCCACACGGCGACCCTCCCCCGGCCCTGGCTGGCGACGCCCGCGGTCGATCTGCTCTGGCGCGCGGCGGACAGCCTCATCAACGCCAATAGCGTGGACGAAAAATCGGTGTCCCTGGGACTGCGCTGGGATGTCTACGAAAACATCGACCTGAAAGCGCAATGGAGCCATTACTGGCTGGGACAGAACGGCGCCCAGCTCTGGGTGGAACCCGAGTTATCCGCTCCCACGCCCGGACAGGTCGATGTCTGGTCGCTGGGCGTGGACTTCGTGTTCTAGCCATGAAGGCCCCACTCGCCGCCCTGCTCGCCCTGGCCCTGGCGCCGACGGCTTCCGCCGAGCTGGCGGTCATCGCCAACCGCAAGAACGAACTCGCCCCCCTGGCCACGGAGGAGGTCCAGGATGTCTTCCTGGGCCGGACCCGCACCTTCCCCAACCATAGGTTCGCCCTGCCCTTCGACCAATCCTCCCCGCTCCGGGGCGAGTTCTATCAGAAGCTCACCGGCCGCCCCCTGGCCCAGATCGACGCCTATTGGGCCAGGATCGTGTTTTCCGGGCAAGGCTCGCCCCCGCCCAAACTGCCGGACGACGCGGCGATGTTGCAGATGGTGCGGGAAAACGAGGACGCCATCGGATACATTGATAAAATCCACACAGATAACACGATCAGGGTGCTGTTGATACTGCCTTAATGAATACCTCGACGCGACAACAACATTTGCATCTCAAGCTGGCGCGCGCGGTGTTTTGGACCGCCCTGTTATTGGCCTTGCTAACCTCGGTGGCGCTGTTCATGGCCGAATTCCAATGGGCCAGCGAAAAAACCGAAACCCGGCTCAACCAATTGCTGGACACGGTGGAAACCACCGCCGCCGTCGCCGCCTATTCCGGCAACTCCGCCATCGGCGCGGATGTGCTGGACGGCCTGCTGCGCAACGATATCGTCCACGAGGCCCGGTTGCTCAACGACCGCGGCCTCGACCTCCACCGGCTGCGCGAGACCGGCCATGCCAGGGTTCCCCCCGGTCCCGTCTTGGTGCGCGACCTGCATTCGCCCTTCGGCGAGCGCGAAGTGGTGGGGCGGCTGCTGGTGTTCCCGGAAGCCCGCGTCAACCTGCGGGAAGCCCGCCACGCCGCCCAGGTCGGGGCGCTGACTTCCTCCGTGCTGATCGGGCTGACCGCCTTGCTGGTGCTGGGCTTGGTGCGGTCTTCGCTGTCCTTGCCGCTGTCGGGGGTATCCGGTGCCTTGCACGCCATCCGGGCCGGGGAACAGGAGCGCCTGAAACCCTTGCCCCACCACCGCGACGACGAACTCGGCCAACTGGTGAACGATATCAATGGCCTGTTGGCGACCCTGGAGGAGAAATTCGCCGCCGAGCGGCTACTGCGGAAAGAAGTCCAGGTGGTGGAACGGCGGCTACGCGAGGTGTTCGAGAACACCAGCGCCGGTATCTTCCTACTGGACGGGCAAGGCCACCTGTGCATGGCCAACCCCACCCTCGGACGGGTGCTGGGCCTGCCGGGGCTGTCGCCGGAATCCCTGGTCGGGCAGGATTTCCCGGCCCTGGCCTTCGCCGACCCGGAGCAATTCCACCACCTTTTCCATCAGGCCGGGAGCCATTCCACCGCCATGGACCTCAAGCTCAGGCACCACGACGCGGGACCGGCCTGGGTACATTGCCTGCTGTCGCGCCAGACCGACGGCCAAGGCGAAACCCGTTACGAGGGCGTGGTGTACGACATCACCGAGCGCCGTGCCCTGGAACTCCGCACCCAACACGAGGCCGATCACGACCTCCTCACCGGCTTGTTGCGCCGCCACGCCGCCGAGCGCGAATTGCGGCGGCGGCTGGACGCCTCCTCCCACCAACCCCAGGCCGTGCTACTGCTGGACCTGGACCATTTCAAGGCGGTCAACGACACCCACGGCCACGCCGCCGGCGACCGCGTGTTACTGGAAACCGCCCAGCGCTTCAAGTCCTGCGTGCGCTCGGGCGATATCGTGGGCCGGCTGGGCGGCGACGAATTCCTGATCGCGCTGCTGGATTGCGCCTCGTTGGACCAAGCCCGGCGGGTCGCCCACGAGATCGTGGACCGGGTGGTACAGCCCATCGCGCTGGACCAGGGCATCGGCGTCACCATAGGCATCAGCATCGGCATCGCCCTCTCCCACGGCCAGGGGTTGGAGGATTTGCTGAGGGCGGCGGACCTCGCCATGTACGAGGTCAAGCGCTGGGGCCGCAACGGCTACGCCAGCCCGCTGCCCGAAGGCGCGATCCGGGTGGAACGGCGCGACACGGCGGGCGCATGGACCCAGGCCGACACCCTCCCGGCACCGAAATCCCCGGACGTATCCCAGGAATCCATCTCCGTGTGACAGGCTTGGTCGTTTTATGAAAGAATTGGGTATTTAATCCACAGCGGAGACCATGAAATGCGCGTGATCCTTCTGGGCAGCCCCGGTTCAGGAAAAGGCACACAGGCCAAGGCCATCACCGAGAAATACCACATCCCCCAAATCTCCACCGGCGATATGCTACGCGCCGCGGTACGCGAAGGAACGCCCCTGGGCCTGGCCGCGAAGCAGGTCATGGACGCCGGGCAATTGGTATCCGACGACATCATCCTGGGAATCATCAAAGAACGCATCGTCCAGCCCGACTGCGCCAACGGCTTCCTGCTGGATGGTTTTCCCCGTACCATCGCCCAAGCCGAGGGTCTCGAAGCCCTGGGCGTCGGCATCGACCGCGTGGTGGAGATCGTGGTGGACGACGAGGAAATCGTCGGCCGCATCACCGGCCGCCGGGTCCACCCCGGCTCGGGCCGCATCTACCATGTGACATTCCATCCGCCCCAGGCCGAGGGACTCGACGATATCACCGGCGAACCCTTGATCCAGCGCGACGACGACAAAGAAGACACCGTCCGCAAACGCCTGGACATCTACCACACCCAGACCCAGCCCCTGGTCGATTACTACCGCGCCCAGGCCACGGCGGGCGGGCTGAAGTTCGCCAGCATGGACGGCGTCGGCAGCGTGGACACCATCACCGCACGGCTGTTTCTCGCCCTGGAATAAGGACCGTTCCCCAGGCCGGGACCGACCCCCGGCCTGCCACCGCACGGCTCCAAGATTCGCCAAGAAATCGCGCCGCGCATCCTTCCCAACCCCTAACCTCGAGCATCCAGCGCCCATGGCCGGCAAAACCCTTTTCGACAAGTTATGGGACAGCCACTTGGTCTGTTCCGAAGCGGACGGTTCCGCCCTGATCTACATCGACCGCCAATTGATCCACGAAGTCACCTCGGCCCAGGCTTTCGAGGGCATGCGGCTCGCGGGACGCAAGCCCTGGCGGACGGCGGCCAACCTCGCGACCGCCGACCACAACGTGCCCACGGCGGGCCGCGCCCAGGGCATCGCCGATCCGGTCTCCCGCCTGCAAGTGGAAACCCTGGACAACAATTGCGCCGAGTTCGGCATCACCGAATTCGACATGGCCGACCCGCGCCAGGGCGTGGTGCATGTGATGGGGCCGGAACAGGGCGCGACCCTGCCCGGCATGACCATCGTCTGCGGCGATTCCCACACCGCGACCCATGGCGCGTTCGGGGCGCTGGCCTTCGGCATCGGCACTTCCGAAGTGGAGCATGTGCTGGCGACCCAGTGTTTGGTGCAATCCAAGGCCAAGAACATGCTGGTCACGGTCGAGGGCGAAGTCGGCCCCGGCGTCACCGCCAAGGATATCGTCCTCGCCATCATTGGCCGGATCGGCACGGCGGGCGGCACCGGCTACAGCATCGAATTCGCCGGTTCGGCGATCCGGGCGCTGTCGATGGAAGGCCGCATGACCGTGTGCAATATGGCCATCGAGGCTGGTGCCCGCGCCGGTCTGGTGGCGGCGGATGCCACCACCTTCGCCTATCTGCAAGGCCGTCCCTACGCCCCGAGCGGCGAACTGTGGGAACAAGCCGTGGCTGCTTGGGGCGAATTACACAGCGATGCCGACGCGGTGTTCGACGCCGTGATCGAAATCGACGCCGCCGCCATCCAGCCGCAAGTGACCTGGGGCACCTCCCCGGAAATGGTGCTGCCGGTCGATGCCTGCGTGCCCAATCCCGAAGCCGAAACCGACGCGGTCAAGCGCGAGAGCATGAAACGCGCCCTGGCCTATATGGATTTGCAGCCCGGCACGCCGCTAACCCAAATCCCGGTGGATAAAGTCTTCATCGGCTCCTGCACCAATGGCCGCATCGAGGATTTCCGCGCCGCCGCCGCCGTGGTCAAGGGCCGCCAGCGGGCCGCGAACGTGAAATTGGCGCTGGCGGTGCCGGGCTCGGGTCCGGTCAAACGGCAGGCCGAAGCAGAAGGCTTGGACCAGATTTTCATCGAGGCCGGTTTTGAATGGCGCGACCCCGGTTGCTCCATGTGCCTCGCCATGAACGCCGACCGGCTGGAACCGGGCGAACGCTGCGCCTCCACCTCCAACCGCAATTTCGAGGGCCGTCAAGGCTACGGGGGCCGCACCCATCTGGTCAGCCCGGCCATGGCCGCC
This sequence comes from Methylomagnum ishizawai, assembly GCF_900155475.1. Lineage (NCBI taxonomy): Bacteria > Pseudomonadati > Pseudomonadota > Gammaproteobacteria > Methylococcales > Methylococcaceae > Methylomagnum > Methylomagnum ishizawai. Next base: position 3,292,009 of record NZ_FXAM01000001.1, read on the forward strand.
GCCGCCGCGGTGTTCGGCCATTTCGTGGATGTCCGCACGCTCCCGGCGGACGCCCTGTAAAGCCCCATCACGAGGAAACCGATGAAAGCCTTCCACCGCATCAGTTCCAGGGTCGTGCCCCTGGACCGCGCCAATATCGACACCGACGCGATCATCCCCAAGCAATTCCTGAAATCGATCCGCCGCACCGGCTTCGGCCCGTTCCTGTTCGACGAATGGCGCTATCTGGACCGGGGCGAACCCGAGATGGATTGCACCCACCGCCCCTTGAACCCGGATTTCGTGCTGAACCAGCCCTGCTATTACGGGGCGCAAATCCTCCTCACCCGCGAGAACTTCGGCTGCGGTTCCTCCCGCGAACACGCGCCCTGGGCCTTGGACAACTACGGTTTCCGGGTCATCATCGCGCCCAGCTTCGCCGATATCTTCTACAACAACTGCTTCAAGAACGGCCTGCTGCCCATCGTGCTGGCCACGGCGGCGGTGGACCGTTTATTCGCGGAACTGACACCCGGCGATAACCTCACGGTCGATTTGGAGAGCCAGACTATTACCGATAAGTACGGCGAAAAATTCCATTTCGAGATCGACCCTTCCCGCAAGCACCGTTTGCTGAAAGGCTTGGACGATATCGGCCTGACCCTGCAACGCGCCGACCTGATCCGGGCCTATGAAGCCCAACGCCGGGCCGAAGCGCCCTGGCTGTTCCCGGACGCGGCCTGAAGCCCCAGCGGCGGACGGGGTTCCCCCCAGCCCGCCACCGCCGCCCCCATGGGCGGCAACGCCCACCCGAAGAAAATCACCATTACCCACAGCACCCATGACCCAAAAAATCGCAGTATTGCCGGGCGACGGCATTGGACCCGAAATCGTCGCCGAAGCCCTCAAAGTCATCGACTGCCTGAACCAGGATTTCGGCCTCGCCCTCGAAACCGAAGCGGCCTTGATCGGCGGCGCGGCCTACGATGTCCACGGCACGCCCTTCCCCGAGGCCACCCTGGCCCTGGCCCGCGCCGCCGATTCGGTGCTGCTGGGCGCGGTCGGCGGCCCGAAATGGGAACCGCTGAATTATGCGCTGCGCCCGGAACGCGGCTTGTTGGGTCTCCGCGCCGAACTGGAACTGTTCGCCAACCTGCGCCCGGCCCTCTTGTATCCGCAATTGGAAGCGGCGTCCACCCTGCGCCCGGAAGTGGTCTCGGGCCTTGATATCGTCATCATCCGCGAACTGACCGGCGGCATTTATTTCGGCCAGCCGCGCGGTCGCCGCGTCAATGACAAGGGCGAGCGCGAAGGTTTCAACACCTTGATCTACAGCGAATCGGAAATCCGCCGCATCGCCCACATCGGTTTCCAAACCGCCCAGAAGCGCAATAAGCGCCTGTGTTCGGTGGATAAGGCCAATGTGCTGGAATGCACCGAGCTGTGGCGCGAAATTATGATCGAAGTCGGCCAGGAATACCCCGACGTGGCCCTGTCCCACATGTACGTGGATAACGCCGCCATGCAGTTGGTCCGCGCCCCCAAGCAATTCGACGTGATGGTGACTGACAACATGTTCGGCGACATCCTGTCCGACTGCGCCGCGATGCTGACCGGCTCCATCGGCATGTTGCCCTCGGCCTCGCTGGACAAGAACGGCAAAGGCATGTACGAACCGATCCACGGTTCCGCGCCCGATATTTCCGGCAAGGGTGTCGCCAACCCCATCGCCACCGTGCTGTCCCTGGCGATGATGCTGCGCTATAGCTTCGACGACGCCGCTTCCGCCGACCGCATCGAACAAGCCGTCACCGCCGCCCTGGACGCAGGCTACCGCACCGCCGATATCCACTCGGAAGGCACCCGCAAGGTCGGCACCGCCGAAATGGGCGATGCCATCGTCGCGGCCCTGCGGGCGTCCCGCTGATCGACCCTTTTCAGGAGGCTCCCATGAGCAAAACCTACAATGTCGCCGTCCTGGGCGCGACCGGCGCGGTCGGCGAAGCCCTGTTCTCCATCCTGGAAGAACGCGATTTCCCCGTGGGCGAGGTCTACGCCCTCGCCAGCGAGCGCTCGGCGGGCAAGCAGGTGGAATTCAAAGGCCAAACCCTGACCGTGCGGGACGTGGCCGGTTTCGATTTCTCGCTGGCCGATATCGGGCTGTTCTCGGCGGGCGCGTCGGTCTCGGAACTCTACGCACCCAAGGCGGCGGCGGCGGGCTGCGTGGTGATCGACAACACCTCGCAATTCCGCTACGACGACGACATCCCCCTGGTGGTGCCGGAAGTCAACCCGGCAGCCATCGCCCAGTACAAAACCCGCGGCATCATCGCCAACCCCAATTGCTCGACCATCCAAATGCTGGTGGCCCTGAAACCCATCCACGACGCGGTGGGCATCGAGCGCATCAACGTCTGCACCTATCAAGCGGTGTCGGGCACCGGCAAGGAAGCCATCGAGGAACTGGCGGCGCAGACGGCGGCCCTGCTCAACGGCAAGCCGATCAGCCCCGAGGTCTACCCCAAGCAAATCGCCTTCAACGTGCTGCCGCAGATCGACGTGTTCCTAGCCAACGGCTACACCAAGGAAGAAATGAAAATGGTCTGGGAAACCCGCAAGATCATGGGTGACGACCGCATCCAGGTGAATCCCACCGCAGTGCGGGTGCCGGTGTTCTACGGCCACTCGGAAGCAGTGCATATCGAGACCCGCGAAAAAATCACCGCCGAGCGGGCGCTGGAACTTTTGCGAAGTGCGGAAGGCGTCACAGTTTTGGACGAACGCAAACCGGGAGGATACCCGACGGCGGTCACCGAAGCCGCCGGGAAAGACCCCGTCTACGTGGGCCGGGTGCGCGAGGATATCTCCCACCCCAGGGGTTTGAACCTCTGGGTAGTGGCGGATAATGTCCGCAAAGGGGCCGCGCTCAATAGCGTCCAAATTGCCGAAATTTTGGCAAAAACTTACATCTAGTCTAATCTTTTCAGGGCTGTGGGCCCGAATCGGGCCTAGGGCGGGCGCTGCCAGCGATTGGAAATAAGGAGCCAAACAGTGCATAAAATCTCGAGAACCGTGGCGTTGATAGGTCTGTTAAGTCCGATGGGGGTCAACGCGCTAGGTATTGGCGATATCCATTTGCACTCCGCTCTGGACCAAGCGCTGGTCGCAGAAATCCCGTTGGTACTGTCCGGCAATGATACGCTTGCCGATGTCAAGGTCAGCCTCGCCTCGCCCGAAGCTTTCGCCAAGGCGGGGTTGGACCGCCAATATTTCCTCACCAAGCTGCGCTTCACGCCCACCCAAACCGCCAACGGCAATTACATCATCCAAGTCAGCTCCCGCGAGGCCATCACCGAACCCTTCATGGATTTCCTGGTCGAGGTCAACTGGCCGCAAGGGCGTTTGCTGCGCGAGTTCACCGTACTGCTGGACCCGCCCTCCAGCCTGCAAGAACGGGTCGCGGCCGAAATAGACTCCCCGGCCATGCAACGCCCCGGTCCCCGCACCTACGAACGGGTCGCCGAAATCCGCCGCGCTGGCGAATCCGCGCCCCGGCCCGCCCGACCCGCGCCCCGCCCCGCCGCCGCCCCGCCGCCCCCGCCCAGCGCAGACCAGCTCACCGACCAAGCCTATGGCCCGGTGCGCCGCGACGAAACCCTATGGAGCATCGCCCGCGCCCTGAACCAAGACCCCGGCGTCTCCCAGGAACAAATGATGCTGGCCCTGTTCCGAGCCAATCCGCAAGCCTTCTCCGGCTACCGTATGAACGGGCTCAAGGCCGGCGCGGTGCTGCGCCTGCCCAACCGCGATTTCATCGCCCGGCTCGCACCCGGCCAAGCCCGCTCCGAATTCGCCCGCCAGCAAGCCCAGGGTAGCGGAACATCGGCCTACGACACCGGCGGTCCCCAGCTCAAGCTCACCCCGCCACCCGAGGCCCGGCCCAGGAACCCGGGCGGGCTTCCCGGCGGCGACACCCCCGCCAGCCGGGCCAAGAGCGAACAGGCGCTGGAAGTCGCCGAATCCGCCAAGCAGGAAACCGAAGACCTAAGATCGCAACTGGCCCAGCTCCGGCAGCAACTCGGCGATATCCAACGCCTGCTGACCTTCAAGGATGAGCAAATCGCCAGCCTACAGGCCCAGCGCGGCGCACCGGCCACGCCGCCGCCCAAGGCCACCGGCGCGGAAACCCCGGTCCAGCCAGCGCCAGTCTCCAAACCCGAACCCGCCACCACCGCGAATCCGCCGTCGACCGCCAAACCCGAGCCCACCGCCACCGCGCCCACACCGCCACCGGCAGCGGTGCAACCGCCGCCCAAGCCCAGTGTACCCCCGGTCGCCAAACCCACCGCGCCCGCCAAACCGGCCACGCCCCCGGCTCCGGTCCACGTGGCGGAAACCCCGTTCGACTTCAGCCCCTACCTTTACGGGGGTGCCGCCCTGGGCCTGGTCGGCTTCGGTGCCATGCTGCTCATCCGCTGGCGCAACGCCAAGATCGCGGCCACCGAGAGCATCCTGCTTGCCGCCGAACGCGAAGGCAATCCACAACACACCCCGCTCCCCACCCTCAAGGCGCTGGAAGAAACCCCGGAACCGGTCATCACCACCAAGAGTTCGTTCCTCAGCGAATTCACCCCCAGCGATTTCGACGCGCTAGGCAGCGAGACCGACGAGGTCGATCCGGTGTCGGAAGCCGATGTCTACCTCGCCTATGGCCGCTACAAGCAGGCCGAGGAACTGATCCGCCACGCCATACAGCAGCATCCCGACCGCGACGAGTGCAAGCTCAAGCTGCTGGAAATCTACTACGCCACCGAAAACCGCGCGGCCTTCGAGAACTATGCCCGCGAACTCAAGGGCCAGCGCAAACACCAGCAAGAGAATTTCTGGAGCAAGGTCGAGGAAATGGGCCGCGAACTCCTGGCCAACAGCGACCTGTTCAAAGCCGCCCCCCCAACTCCTTCCCGCAGCATAGGAGGGGCCGACCCCGCCAAATCCTCGGTCCCCGCGTCCAGCCCGCTTGGCTCCCTGGACCTGTCCGACGAGTTGATCGACGATCTGAAGCGCTTCGAAATCGAATTCATGGAAGACGGGCCGGAGGCCGGGGACGACGCCGAACTTGGCTTCCTCTCCCTGGACGGGCTGGACACCGACGACACCGCGGCGACGCCAACCCCCGCCCGCGCCGCCGAAGCGAAAACCCCCGCGCCCGCCGCCAAAGAGCCGGAACAAGCCCTGTTCGACGCCCTGGAATTCGACCTCGATTTCCTGAAGGCGGCGGACGCCGAACCCGAGGCCACCCCGCGGCGGGACACCGGGTCGATGGAGGAACTGGAGAACCTGATCCCCTTTAGCCTCGATCTGGAACCCGCCTCCGAACCGGAAGAATCCCTGCTGGCGGACAACGGTCCCGCCGACAAAACCATCGACGACATCCTACGCGAACTCACCGGCCAGATCGGCCAGGAACCGGCGGCAACCTCCGAGGCCGGTCCGGCGGCGGAGCGCACCCCGCTGGGCCGCTTCGATTTCGACCTGGACCTGTTGGAACCCGCGCCCGCCATCGACGAGATCGAAGCATTCCAAGCCCCCGCCCCGACCGACCTCGAACCCGAACTCCAGGCACAGGAAGAAGATTTGTTCGCCGGATTGACCGACATGGATCAATTCGAGACCAAGCTGGATTTGGCCAAAGCCTACGCCGACATGGAGGACGAGGATTCGGCCAGGGAAATCCTCCTGGAAGTCGCCACCCACGGCAACGACCGCCAAAAAGCCGAAGCCACCGCGTTGCTGGACAAACTGGACGGTCACAACGCCAACCTTTCCCTCGCGGGGCAACAGGGCAGGCGGGTATAGCCATCGCCCGTGGGCGGTCCGGGAGCGCCCCCTAAAACAAATCCTTGATTCCCGCTTCCCCGCCCGCCGCCTCCGGCACCCCGCCACCGCAGGCGGACGACCGCCCCGGTACCGAACCGGCCACGAAGGGGAAACGCGCAGCCCCAGGGCAACCTTCGTCGGTACGCCCCCCGGTTTCCCGGTCAATCCAGGCCCATTCCAGATTATCCGGCGGGTCCAAGGCCAGGGGTTCGTGGCTGACGGCCCCAAGGGTCGCGGCCCAAACCTTCAAAGCCCCTTGCGCCCCGGTCAATTGGGCCGGTTGGTTATCGTCCCGTCCCACCCACACCACGCCCAGATAATCCCCCGTGAACCCGGCGAACCAGCTATCGCGCAGTTCGTTGGTGGTGCCGGTCTTGCCCGCCGCGTCCAGGGTGGACGGCAGGTAGGCATAGGCCGGCCGGCCCGTGCCCTCGCGCAACACCGACCGCAAGGCAATATCGACCAGATAGACCGAAGTGGCGTCCAGCGATTGCTTCACGCTCAAGCCGTAGCGGCGCAGGGTCTTGCCATCCTGGGCCACCACCGCCTGGATGGCCCGCAGCGGGGTGATGAACCCCTCGCTGGCCAGGGTCTGGTACATCCCCGCCACCTCGAACGGCGTCAGCGCCAGGGTGCCCAGCAACAAGGCCGGTACCTGATCGACCGGCTTGTCCACCCCTAATTTACGCAGGGTCTTCACCGTGTTGCCGACCCCGAGGCTCATCCCCAGCCGGATGGTAGCGAGGTTGTAGGAATGCGCCAAGGCCCGGTACAAGGGCACCGCGCCATGCTCGCGGTTATCGTAGTTCTTGGGCAGCCAGACCGGGCTGCCGGGGCTTTTGACCCGGACGGCGCTGTCCTGCAAGGGCGTGGTCAGGGTGTATTTGCGGGGGCTGGCCAGGGCGGTCAGATACACCACCGGCTTGTACAAGGAACCGATCTGGCGCTCGGCGTCCAAGGCCCGGTTGAAACCCGCCGCCCCCGGATCGCGCCCCCCCATCAGGGCCGCGATTTCGCCATTGGCGCGGCGGGTGACGATGGCGGCGGTTTCCAATTGGGTGGAACGGGTCTGGATGTCCAGCTTCTTGAGGATGGCGGTGGTGGCTTGCTCCAGATGGCGCTGCACGTTCACATCCAGGGTAGTGAAGATGCGCAAGCCCTCCGAGGTCAGGTCTTCGGGCCGGTATTCCCGCTGCAATTGGCGGCGTACCAAATCCAGGAACGCCGGATAGCGGCTGATGGCCTGGTGTGGATTCTGGATCACGTCCAAGGGCCGTGCCTGGGCGGTCGCGGCCTGCTTGGCGTTGATATAACCCTGCTCCACCATCTCGTCCAACACCAGATCGCGGCGCTTGTGGGTCTTGTCGGGGGATTTGAAAGGATCGTAGACCGAAGGGCCGCGCACCAGTGCCACCAGCAAAGCCACATGGTGCAACTCCAATTCGTCCAGCGAGCGGCTGAAGTAATAGCGGCTGGCCAGCCCGAAGCCATGGATGGCGCGGGCCCCGTCCTGGCCCAGGTAGATTTCGTTGAGATAGGCTTCGAGGATTTCCTCCTTGGAATAGCGGGCCTCCAGGATCAAGGCCATGAAGATTTCGTTGAGCTTGCGCCACCAAGTGCGTTCGGAGGTGAGGAAGAAATTCTTCACCAACTGCTGGGTCAGGGTGCTGCCGCCCTGGACGAGGGCACCCGCCCGGATATCGGCGACGATGGCCCTGAGAATGCCCCGCGCCGACACGCCATGATGTTGGTAGAACTCGCGGTCCTCGGTCGAGAACAGGGCTTTCAGCAACAAATCGGGGGCTTGCCTGAGCTTGATGAGTACCCGGTCCTCCTTGAGGGCCGGATAGAAACTGCCGATCTGGATCGGCTCCATCCGCAGCAAGGGCAAGGACTGGCCGCGCTCCATGTCCATCAATTCCGCCACCCCGCCCCCGGCGAAGCGTACCCGGACTTCCCGCGCAGGCTCGGCCTTGTCCCAAAACCTGAATTCGCGGGTTTTGAGGACGATGCCGTCGCGGACACGGTAATACGCGCCTTGCGAGGACAGTCCGGCATCTTCGCGGTATTTCAGCTCATCCAGCAGCCAGAGCAATTGCGCCGCATCCCAATGCGCCCCCGCGTACAACTCGGCGGGGTCGGCGTAGACCCGCGCCGGCAAGGCCCAGCGCTTGCCCTCGAATTGCTCGCGCACCGTGTAGTCGAGATAGGCGATATAGGCCATGAAACCGGCGATGAGGAAGGGCGCGGCCAGGATGAGGAGGCGGCGGAAGCCACCCGACGGGCGGCGGCGGGCGGGTCGCACGGGGCGTCTGGGACGACCCCGGCCTGGAGGGCGTGTGGGGGTGGGCATCGCGGTGGGGTAATCCGTCCGGGGCGGGCTGGGGAGATGACGGATATTCTACATGGCGCGGGCGGTGGGCTTGGGGATGGCGGGACGGATCGCACCCGCCCGCCCTACCGGGTTACAGCGCGGCCATCGCGATATCGGCCAGCAATTTGGCATGTTCCGGCCCATCGTTCAGGGCCGGGATCATCCGATAACTTTCCCCGCCCGCCTGCATGAACACCTCTTTGTTGGTGATGGCGATTTCCTCCAGGGTTTCGAGGCAATCCACCGCGAAGCCGGGACAGACCACATCCACCGCCTTCACGCCCCGCGATGGCAGTTCCTTCAGCACTTCCACGCAATAGGGCTGCAACCACTTCGCAGGCCCGAAGCGCGATTGGAACACCAGTTGCCAAGCGCCCTCCTGCAAGCCCAGGCGCTCCACGATCAAGCGCGTGGTGGTCTGGCAATGCTGGTCATAAGGATCGCCCAGTTCGCGGCTGCGCTCCGGCAAGCCATGGAAGGAAAACAGCAGGAAACCGCTGCGCCCGTGTTCCCGCCAATGGCGTTCGATGCTGTCCGCCACCGCCGCGATATAGCGCGGATGGTCGTGGTAATCGCGCACGAAGCGTAGTTCCGGCACCGCCCGCCAGCGCTTGAAGGTGTCGGCCACGGCGTCGAACGCGGTGGCCGTGGTGGACGCGGCGTATTGCGGATACAAGGGCAAGACCAGGAAACGCTCGCAGCCCTGGGCGCGGAGCGCCTCCAACTGCCCGGCGATGGACGGCTGGCCGTAGCGCATGGCGAGTTCGACCACCACCTCCGCGCCCAGCCGTTCGGCCAATTCCCGCCGCACCGCGTCGGTCAACTTGCGGCTATACACCAGCAGCGGCGAGCCTTCCGGGGTCCAGATCGACGCATAGGCATGGGCCGATTTGCGCGGCCTGACCCGCAGGATGATCCCGTGCAAGATCAGCCACCAAACCGGCCTGGGGATTTCCACCACGCGGGGGTCCATCAGGAACTCGGCCAGATATTTCCTTACGGCGGCGGGGGTCGGCGCGGCCGGCGTCCCCAGGTTGACGAGCAGCACGGCGCACCGGCGGCCCTGGATGTTGTCGCTAGCCGTCATTGGCGTGGCCCCGGCGTCAGCGGCTGATGAGGTTGAGGAATTCGGAACGGGTGCTGATTTCCTTGCGGAACAGCCCCAGCATGGAGGAAGTGGTCATCACCGAATTCTGCTTCTCGACGCCGCGCATCATCATGCACAGATGCTTGGCCTCGATCACCACCGCCACGCCCTTGGGATCGACGGCGGTTTGCAGGGCGGTGGCGATCTGCTTGGTGAGACGCTCCTGGATTTGCAGGCGGCGGGCGTACATCTCGACGATGCGGGCGATCTTGGACAGCCCCACCACCTTGCCCCTGGGCAAGTAGGCGACGTGGCATTTGCCGATGAAGGGCAAGAGATGATGTTCGCACAGGGAATAAAGCTCGATGTCTTTGACGATCACCATGTCCTCGGTGTCGGCCTCGAAGATCGCGTTGTTCAATACCTTGTCGAGGTCCATGTGATAGCCGCTGTTGAGGTAGCGGAACGCGGCGGCGGCGCGTTTGGGCGTATCGACCAGACCCTCGCGGGTCACGTCCTCGCCCAGTTCCTGGATGATCTGGGAAAACAGGTTTTCCATGGCGGCATTTTGCATTATTTATCACCTTGATAAGGGGTGGGTCAGTATAACGTGGGCGGTCGGGATCGTGTTGGCGGACGGTTCTGGGACCGTCCAAACCAAAGAACCCTCCCGGCCTCAATCGAGGCCGAAAGCCCCATCGCTCTTATCCGCGCCCAGCTCGACGCCTTGGGCATCCTTGAGGACCACCCGGACCTTGGCCCGGTCGCTGGGTTTGGACAGGGTCGGCACGGTCCAAGCGAAACTGCCGGTGTTATCGTAGACATCGGCGATCTTCTTCCAGTTATCCTGGCCGTTGCGGGAATAGAACAGCGAAACCTTGGCCACCGGCCTGTGGGTGGCCTGGGTGGTCCAGGCGATGGTTTGGACCTGGCCCGCACCCCATTGCTCGCCGCCATTGGGCGCGGTCAGCTTCAGCACCTCGATCATGGGACGGCCATCGGACAGGTCGTGGCCCAAGGGCTTGCCATTGAAATAGCCGACCACCCTCAACCGGACGTGCTGGTTGCCGAGGGTGGCCGGGACCGTCCAGGGATAGGAATCGCCTTCCACATCCTTGGCGATCCGGGTCCAGGTGATGGCCCCGTCCTGCGAATAGAACAGGGAAAACTTGAGCGTATCCCCGTTCCGCGCCCCCTGGACCTGCCATTGGAGGGTGTATGCCGAACCCGCCGCCAGGGTTTCGCCGCCATTGGGGGACAACAGGACCAGCGTGCCGGGATAGCTGATCTTGACCGCGGTTTGGGCCGACACCTTGGCCAGGGTCGAGCCGCCGTTATCCCAGCTCAGGGTGGCGGTGTTGACGGGCTTGCCCAATCCGGCCGCGGTCGCCGTCACAGTGACATTGACCACCGCCCCGGCCTTGATTTCGCCCAGTTCGCATTGGGCGGTATTGGACTCGACCGCGCAGGAACCGGCGTCGCTGGTGGCGGAAACCAAGGTCAGGCTGGCGGGCAGTTTGTCTTTCAAGGTGGCGGTCTTGGCGCTGGCGCTGCCTTTGTTGGTGACGCGCAGGGTATAGGTCACGGTCTCGCCGACCTCGGCGCGGAGGGGCTGGGCCGTCATGCCCAAGCTGAGCTTGGCGCTGGCCGGGGCCAGCGGCACCAGCGTCCCGAAGATGGCGGATTTGCCGGAACTGGTCCCGGCCCAGACCGCGTAGGCATCGCCCGCGGCGGGACGGACAATCAGCGCGGGCCGGCTGGTGGTGGTGTCGGCGGAAATGAAAAAGCCCGCGCCCACGGCGGCCAAGCCCGCCTTGAACAAGCGCCCCCGGATGAACCCGACCTTGGCGGAGGCGGAATTATTGACGCCCCAGGCCACGAGGTAATTGCCGGTCACGGGAGAATACACCGGGCGCGGAGCCAAGGCGGCGGGGGCGAGTTTGACATTGCCGCCCTTCAAACCGCCGCTATCGCCGAGCAATTGACCGTAGGCGGCGGCGGGCAGCGTACTGTCGCGGGCATCGGTCCAGGTCACCAGGAATTGGTTGGTCTGGCTGTTGAAAGCCACACCGGGCGTGGTCTGCGCCCCGGCGGCGGTGGCGAGGGCGATCTGGGTGCCGGAACTGCCATCGGCGGCGATCATGAAGCCGAGGATATCCGACACGCTGCCGCTGGCGGCTTCGTAGGCCAGCAAGAAGCGCCGCGAGGACGGGCTGAAAGCCAAGGCTGGATTCTTGGCCCCGGACGGGGCGAACACCGCCGATTGTCCCAAGGCCGCACCCGCGCCATCGAAGAATTGCCCAATGATGCCCTGGTCGCTGGTCCAGACCATTAGATAATCATCCGCCACCGGATCGTAGGCGACGCGGACACTGCCCTGTCCGCTGCCGGATGAAAGGGTGATTTCATCGCCCAACAGCAAGCCCTCGGCGCTGACGCGCTGGGCGTAGAGGCCGGGTTCGGCGCTACCGTCGTAAGCGCGGTCGTACACCACCAGGAATTCGCCGCGCTTGCTGTTATAGGCCACGGCGGGACGGCTGCCACCCAAGGTCGGGGCGCTCAACACCCGGTCGGAAATCAGGAACACCGTGCCCACCGGCTGGCCCGAAGCATCGATGCGGCGGCCCACCACCTGGTCATACGCCCCGCTCTCGATGGCGCTGGACGGGGTGGTGTCGTACCAAACCGCCAATAATTCCCCGTTGCCGGTATTGACCGCCACCACCGGCAAGGATTCGACGCCGGGACCGACGGCCAGGGTCGTCACCGCCCCGGCGGGATGCCACAGGCACCACAGCAGCCATAAACACCACACCAAAACGCCGGGCCAAGCCCGCATCCCGCGCCGGTTCATAGCGACCTCCCGCTAGTTCTTGTTCAGATTGAGCAAGGCATATTCCAAGCTGTCGGACATGGCCCGCCAACTGGCTTCGATGATATTGGGGCTGGCCCCCACCGTACTCCAGCGCCGCGCCCCGTCCTTGGTGTCGATCAAAACCCGCACCACGGCATCGGTGCCGGTCTCGCTGTCGAGGATGCGGACCTTGTAGTCGTCCAGCCGCACCGGGTCCAAATCCGGGTAGACCTCGCGCAACGCTTTCCGCAGCGCGGTATCGAGGGCGCTGACCGGACCCATGCCCTCGGCGGCGGTATGGATGACCTGTTCGCCCACCCGCACCTTGACCATGGCGTCGGTCAGAATCCCCCGGCCCTGGCGATGCTCGACCATCACCACGAAATCGATCAACTCGAACGGCGGCTCATACGTCGGCTGCAAACGGTGCATCATCACATCGACCGAACCTTCCGCGCTCTCGAAGGAAAAGCCCTGCGCCTCCAGTTCCTTGATCTGGTTCAGCATTTCGCCGGCCTGCTCGCCGCTGCAATCGAGGCCCAGCTTCTGCGAGCGCTCCAACAAGTTGCCGCGCCCGGACAATTCCGAAATCACCGTGCGGCGCTGGTTGCCGACCAAGGCCGGATCGATGATTTGATACGAGGCGGGATTGCGCAGCATGGCGGCGGCGTGGACCCCGCCCTTATGGGCGAAGGCGCTGCTGCCCACATAGGGCAGATGCTTTTCCGGCGGCAGGTTGGCGACCTCGGCCACGTAGCGCGACAACTCGGTCAAGCGGGCCAGATTCGCGGGCGGCAGGACCGACTTGCCCATGCGCAATTGCAGATCGGGGATGATGGAACACAGGTTGGCGTTGCCGACCCGTTCGCCATAGCCGTTGATGGTGCCCTGGACATGCACCGCCCCCGCCCGCACCGCCGCCAGGGCGTTGGCGACCGCGCAGCCGCTGTCCTCGTGGGTGTGGATGCCGATGGGCGTGGAAAGCTCGGCCCGCACGGCGCGGATGGCGTCTTCAATCTCCCAGGGCAGGGTGCCGCCATTGGTGTCGCACAGCACCAGCACATCGGCCCCCGCCTCCGCCGCCGCCCGCAAGGTGGCCAACGCATAGCCGGGATTGGCCCGATAGCCATCGAAGAAATGCTCGGCATCGTAGACCACCTCGCGGCCATGGGCCTTCATGAAGGCCACGCTCTTCTGGATCATGGCGAGGTTTTCTTCCAGCGTCGTGACCAACACATCGGTCACTTGCAAATCCCAGCTTTTGCCGAACAAGGTGATGACCGGGGTTCCGGCGGCGAGCAGGGTTTGCAGGTTGGTGTCGTCCTGCGGCTCGGTGTTCTTGCGGAGGGTGGAACCGAAGGCGGCGATCTTGGCGTGCTTGAGCCCCAGCGACTTGACCCGCTCGAAAAACGCCGCGTCCTTGGGATTGGAACCCGGCCAGCCGCCTTCGATGTAATGCACGCCAAAGGCGTCGAGTTGCTGGGCCAGCTTCAGCTTGTCCTCGACCGAGTAGGAGATGCCTTCGCGCTGGGAGCCATCGCGGAGGGTGGTGTCGTAGATGAAAACATCGGGGGTCATGGCAGTTCCGGTAATAATCGTGCTGGGGATGGGTCGGCCCGCCGGGGCCGGGGCTTGTGCTCTGGGCGCAAAGCGTAACCGATAGGCTATCGGACTAGCTAAAGTCCCAATTGATTTCATTCTGTCCGGGGCATCTCGCAATTCCTAAAAAATCAGTGACTTATATCGTCTCAACTTGTCCTGCCCGCTACAGCTAGCTCTGTTAATCTCATAGTATCATGCACTATAGCAGGCACTACGGTACGGGGGCGGTATGGGCGCATTTTCGGATCGGAGCATCAAAGCTCTGGTGGTCACAGGACAGAATTACCGAAAGCATGAAGGTGGAAGCGATCCGGGGTTCGGTATCCAGGTTACAGCCCAGGGCACTAAAACATTCTTCTATCAGTACACCCACCAAGGCAAGCGCCGTTTCCTCCGCTTAGGCATCTATCCCGATACCTCCCTGGCCGAAGCTCGGAAAAAGGCCAGGGCGGCTTACGCCTTGGTCAATCAAGGTATTGATCCCCAAGAGGAGGCCCAAAGCAAGGCCCAGGCCGCTCGGCGGCTAGGCACCGTCCGGCAGATGCAAGAAGCTTATATTGCCCATCTTGAATCCAAAGGTACCCGCTCGGTGGGAGAGATCAAGCGGGCCTTGGATAAAGACGCCCTCCCACTGATTGGCGATTGCCCAGCTTGCGATGTCGCCGCGGAGCATATCAAGCAAGTCCTTTACCGCCTTATCAGCCGGGATGCCGAGGTTGGCGCGAACCGGTTGCGGTCCTACCTGCATAGCCTGTTCACCTTCGGCATCCAACACGACAATGATCCACGCAGCGTCGGTGCGACGGTGCTGTTTGGCCTCAACATCAACCCGGTTGACGCGGTACCCCGCAATGCGGCGGCGGAATCGGTGGGCGAGCGCGTGTTGTCCTGGGAAGAAATCCGCATCGTCTGGAACGCCACTACATTACACCTGCCACAACGTTTGGCTGTAAGGTTGTTGCTGGCGACCGGCGGGCAGCGCCCTGGTGAAGTCACCCGCGCCCATTGGTCGGAATTCGACCTGGATGCCCGCGTATGGTGGCTACCGGCGGCACGGGCGAAAAACAAGCATGATCACGGCATCCCTTTGACGCCGCTGGCTTTGTCGGTGCTGGAGGAAATTCGGCAGGTTTATCCCTGCGTGGAATATATATTTCCGGCGCGGAACAGCCCAGAGGGCAAGAAACCTTGGAGCGCAAGCACTCTACCCCAAGGAGTGCAGGAATTCTGCCGGGCATCCGGGATGGAGCCATGGGTACCCAAGGATATCCGGCGCACAGTGAAAACCCGCATGGGAGAGGTGGGTATCCCGAAGCTCTACCGGGACATGGTACAGAACCATATCCAGAACGATGTTTCGACCCGGCATTACGACCGCTACGACTATTTGCCCGAGAAGCGGGCGGCGCTGGAAAAGTGGTGTGCCCGGCTTGAGGAGGAAGTTAAAACATCACCACCGTCACCGTCACCGAATCCAACGCCGGGGCCTCGCCCCTGACCTCCCCGGCCTGGACGAAGGTGTTCGCTCCGACCCGACCATGGCCCCCTCCTCCCCGCTATTCCCCGCCTCCCGGCTACCATGGTTTGCTATTGGCGGCGCTGGAAGGCCGCGTTACCCTGGTCGCCAACGTGCCCCTCGTCATCGAGCACGAGGCGACCTGCCTGTGGAAGGAACACGCCCTCGCCGCCGGCCGGGCGAGGCGGAAGTCCGGCAATTCCTGGACGGCGTCGCGGTGCTGGTCGAACCCGTGGGAACCTATTTCTTATGGCGTCCACGTTTGCGCGACCCGGCGGATGAAATGGTCCTGGAAGCGGCGGTCAATGGCCGGGCGGACGCCATCGTGACCTTCAACCAGCGCGATTATGGCCGGACACCCGGCGAATTCGGCATCGAAGCGCTTAAACCCTCCGATGCCTTGAGAAGGCTAACCCCATGAGCAACGTCAACACCTACCCACTCCGGTTGCCCACCTCGGTCAAGGCGGCCGCCGAAAAACTCGCCAGGGAAGATGGCGTCAGCCTGAACCAATTCGTCGCCACCGCCATCGCCGAAAAACTGGCGGCGACACGGCGGCGTTTTTCGCGGAACGGAAGGAGCGGGCCGATTTGGCGGCATTCCGGGCCATCCTGACCCGGCAGGGCGGCGATCCCCCCCAGGGAAGGCGACGAGTTTGCCTGAACCTGTGCAGGGTGGCGCAACGCGCCAGCCCCGCCCCGATTACGCTGCGCTAACCTACAAGCCCTGTTCCCCGATCCCTTCCCGGCCCCTTGGGCGGGCCGCAGCCACAAACCGCCATCCCCCGCCAAATCGGGGTTTGAGCGCAGGATTCAGGCCCGTTCCCAATCTTCGCCAAGAAATCGATACATAATCCCAACTGGACAGGCCGGGTAGCCGCATTGCCGGGCATGGATGGTGAATTTCATGTGGCGCTGACGAGGGCAATCTCCATAGAATTCGGCCAAGAACTCCAACAACATCAATCCACATTCACCGCCATGAACACATCCGCTTCCGATCAGAGCATTGTTTGGCTGCACCTGTCCGATTTGCACTTAAAGGACATTAAATCCGCCGGGGTTTACCGAACCCAACTTGAAACCGACTTGCTCAACGAGCTGAACGTGCCCAGGTTGGACTATTTAGTCATTTCAGGGGATATAGGCGATTATGCCGAGAAAGCGGAGTATGCCGCCGCTTTCGACTTGGTCGATGGACTCATGAAGCGGTTTGGACTCACGCACGATCAATTGGTAATCGTACCGGGAAATCATGACTTGAATTGGAAGTTGTCGGAAAAATCTTATGCATTTATACCAAAAAGCAAAACTCCAGACCCCTTGCTCAAGGAATATTTACCAGCCGGTGAAGCAGGCTCCCTCAAGCGGAGCGAACCCAAGTATCAAAAACGCTTTTCTGTTTTCAATGACCACTTTTATAAAAAGCTCCTTGCCTTGGACTATCCATTGCAATATGAGGAGCAATTTGCTTGGATTGAACAGCCCGAACACCGGTTGTTATTCGTTGGGTTCAATTCCGCATGGGAAATAGACCATCATTACAAGCAAAGATCGGGCATTAACCCTCAAGCTTTGGCGCAAGCGATTAACCGCCTACATGATGGTAATTACGCTGGCTGGCTAAAAATCGCCGTATGGCATCATCCCGTCACCGGCCCCGAAGCCATGGAAGACGCTTTCCTGCAACAATTAACCACCAATGGTTTTCAGGTATGTATGCATGGGCATATCCACAAAGCCCAGGAAAATTTTTACAAGTATGATGACGCCCGAGGAATCCATATTATCGGTGCAGGTACTTTCGGGGCACCCGCCAAGGATCAAGTTCCTGGCATCCCCCTGCAATATAACCTGATAAAATTTGATCCTTATTCCGCTACGCTTACGGTTTATACCCGCAAAAAGGAAGAACCTAACGGCGCGTGGTCAGCGGATGCCCGTTGGGGAGATAAGAACGCCCCTAAATCCTGGTACAACTTTAAAGTTCCGAGATATAAAAGCGGCGACCAGATCAACCACGGACCTGGGCCAGCGCCCAATCCAGGCACGGTATGCGACGCCATCCGGTCGGAAATCAGGGAAGCCATCAAGAAACTACTCGGCAAACCCGCCTTGCAAGAAGTCCGCAAGGCTTTGATAAACGCGCAAGCGGAACCTCGCCTTGATCCAGAGGCTTGGCTGGTTCCCTGCGGGGCGGGGCCGTTTCCCATCGAGGAGAAAATCGACACCCTGCACGATGCCGTCCGCGATGGCCTGCAAGCTGTGAAGGAAGGACAGCCGCATCTTCTGAAACCCGCCCGCGATGATGCCAAGGAAGCCCTGGAAAGGCTGCTGGTCCTGGCGGTGCCCGACGCCTGGGCGCAGATCGGAACCCAACACCTCGGGAGCGGACAGCGCAAAGTGGATATCCCGGAAAAGCTGCCGCTCTGGGCGGAAGTGGCCCAAGGGCGGGTCAATGGGAACTGTCCGCAGTTGGCGCTGAAGGAAGACGGCATCGGGGTATTCGCGCCCAACCACCTGGACCACGACGAACTGGAGCGGGGACTGACCCACCAGGACGCGCTGGTGGAAACCCTGCGCTTGATCTGGCTCAAGGTCCAGAAGTGCGAGCCGCCCACCGATCTGAACTGGCAGCGGCAATTGTCGAAGACCCTGGTGCGTAGGGCCAAGGACGGGGAGCGCTACCACATCACCATACCGCACGACCGCTATGCGGCCATTTCCGCCAATCCCGTCTGGGCCGAGAAGTTGGGCGACACCCTGGCCCATTTCGGTATTTTCGTATACGCCACGGGCGTGGGCGATCCGGTTCTGATCGTGCCGGAGGACGACTTGCTGGTCGCCATCCGCGAATATCTCCGCTTGCTGAGGAAATACGAATGACCCTGCACTCCTACCCCGAGAAACTCGACCTCCCCAAACTCGGCTCCTGGCCCGAATCCGTCCACCAGTTCGAGCCGGACGCCATCCACGCCTTGCAGGCAGCGGAAGCGGCGGGCCGCCCCTTGCTGGTCCGGGGCGAACCGGGCATGGGCAAGAGCCAGTTGGCGCGGGCGGCGGCGGTGGCGACCGGGCGCTTGTTCCTGGCGGTGGTGGTCAACGCCCGCACCGAATGCCAGGACTTGCAATGGCGGTTCGATGCGGTGGCGCGGCTGGGCGAGGCGCAAATCCTCGCGGGCGCGGACGGCAGCGAGCGGCTGTCCCGCTTGCAGCCTGCACGCTTCCTCGGCCCCGGCCCGTTGTGGTGGGCGCTGGATTTCGAGTCGGCCTTGGCGCAGTGGCAGCAATGCCACAACCCCGCCGAGCCGATTCCCGAGCAACCCAAGGATTGGACCCCGGCAAAGGGCAGCGTGGTATTGATCGACGAGATCGACAAGGCCGATTCCGACCTGCCCAACAGCCTGCTGGAAACCCTGGGCAACGGCGATTTCAGCGTGCCCTACCTGGGCGGGTCGGTGCGCCGGGCGTCCTTGGTGCCGCCGCCCTTGGTGGTCATCACCACCAACGAGGAACGGGAACTGCCCGCCGCCTTCCTGCGCCGCTGCTTGGTGTTGCCCTTGTCCCTGCCGGAGGACGTGGCCGGTTTCCTGTGCGGGCGGGGCGCGGCGCATTTCCCGGAGGACCATCGGGACGAGAACCAGCGCAGTACCAAAGCCGTCCGGGAAGCCGCCGCCCGGCTCTTGATCGAAGACCGGCAAACGGCCCTCGACCAGGGCTGGCCGCCGCCCGGTCAGGCCGAATATCTGGACCTGCTGCGGGCGGTGTGCGCGATGAAGCCGGGGGATGAGGCCGGACAACTCGGATTGCTCGACATCCTGCGGCGTTTCGTGCTGAGGAAATCCCCCGGCCAGGGGCTTTGACATGCGGCCCCAGATTGGCCGGGCGGATTTGCTGCGTTGCCTGCACGGCCAAGACCCGGAAGCCTTGGACGCGCTGGCGGCGGCGGTGGGTTATGAACCTCGCGTCGTTATCGAACCGAAGCCTGTCTTGGCGACTATGAATCTCACCCTCGACGATTTCGTAGTCAAAGTCGAGACAACCATCACGCCACCTCCCGCCCGGACACCCCAAGCCCAATTCCTCCGCCCCCTCAGCCGTCGCCGCCTGACGGCGGAGGAAGCCGTCCACGAAGTGCCGTCCTGGTACGAGGAGGCCGAACCTTTCGCCGAAGACGATCCCGAAATCTCCGCGCCCAAGGGTGCCCGTCCGCCGCGCCCGCCGCCCTTGATGCCCTGGCCGAGGCTGTGGCCGTTCCTCAAACTGGCGCTGGGGGAGGTCTTGGAATCGCACCGCCCGGACCTGCCCAAGCTGGTGGACGCGGTGTCCCAAGGGCGTTGGCTGCGGCGCTTGCCGCGCCAGCGCTGGGCGGGCTGGGCGCGGGATTGCCAGTTGCTCATCGACTTCGCCGAGCCGTTGCGGCCCTTCTGGGGCGATTTCAACGAGTTAAAGGCGCGGCTGCCGGTACTGCGCGGACGGGCGGGATTGGGGGTGGCGGCTTTCCCGGAAGGCGACCCGCTGGGGCCGTGCTGGCTGGACGGGGCGCAGGGCTGGGAACGGGAGCGCGATTACCGCTTGCCGCCGCCCGGTACGCCGGTGCTGGTGTTGAGCGACCTGGGCGGCTACGACGCCACCGGGCAGCGCCGCCGCCGTTGGTTGCGCTTCGGGCTGCGGTTGAAGGCGGCGGGCTGCCGTCCGGTGGCGCTGATGCCCTGCCCGCCGCACCGCTGGGATGCCGAGCTGGCCCGGCTGTTCCGGCCCGCTGGCTGGGATCGCAACGCCCGCCCGCCGCGCCGTCTGGGCCGGTTGCCGCCGTTGGTCGGGGGTGGCGATGCCGACGCCGTGGAGCGCTTGCTAGGCCTGTTGTCGCCCGCCATCCGGGTGGAACCGGCCTTGTTGCGCTGTGCCCGCTGGCTGCTCCCGGCGGGACAGGCCGATGTGGGCGCTGAGGCGGAGGCGTGGAACCATCCCGACGCGCACGCCACCCTGGCGGCGTTCTACTACGAGCCGGGCACGGCGGCCCGCCACCGGGAGCGCTTCCGGGCCGAACCGGAGCCGCTCCGGTCGGGCATGGCGCGGCTGATCCGGGAGCATCATGTCCATTTATCCCCGGCTATCGCCTTGGAGGAGGCGCGGGTTTTGGCGCTGTTGTTGGAGCGGGCAGCATTGGAACCGGATGAAGCGGAACCAGCGCGGCGGTTCGTGGAGCGCTTGGCGAAGACTTGCGGCGTGGATTCGGGCGGACTGGGCGGTTCGGCGCGTAGCTGGATCGCCCGCGTGGGCGAGCGGGAACAGCCCGCCGAGTTTTGGGCGCGGACTCCTGGGCTGGAAGCCGGTTGGGTGCTGGCCCACCGGGAGCGGCTGCTACGCGGCGAAATCCAGCCTCCGCCGGGATTACAGCCTTTGCGGGTTTCCTGGGCATTGGGTGGCGCGGGAAAACCGGAAGCCTGGGCCTTGTGGCAGCGGGGTCCGGCCCTGATTGCCAAACCCAGCGGGGTAAATGCGCAAGGCTCTTTAATAGCCACCTTGGAAACCGGCGTGTCCCTTTTGCTGGTTTCCGATCCGGGGGAACCCGACGCGCCCGAACGTCCCGTTCCCCTGGCCGGGCCGATTCCGCTCGTTGAATTGCCCGACCGTTTCCGGCTACGCACCGACCGGGAGGAATGGGAGTTCGATCTGGTGACCAAACCGGATTGGGCGAGAAAAATGGGCCGGGATCGGCAAGGGTTATGGGTGGAAGTCGAAACAGCACCGGAAATCTTGCGCCTGTATTGGCGTCCACCGGGGACGAAAGCGGGTGAAAGTGGCCGGAGCAAGGGAACTTGGGGCTGTTTCTCGGCGTTAGGCAGGGACGAATATGGCCTTTATGCCGACCTAAAAGTCGACTCCGTGGAGTATGCGAATGTTAATACGCCGGTTAACGAACCACTTGCCACGTTCAAAGAAATCATCCAGCGCTTCCGGTGGATCGCGCCGGGCACTTTCCTGATGGGATCGCCCGAGGATGAACCAGAGCGAAGGGAAAACGAAAGCCCGCGCCACGCGGTGACGCTAACGCGGGGTTTCTGGCTGGCGGACACGGCCTGCCCGCAAGCGCTATGGGAGGCGGTGATGGGCAACAACCCCAGCCGTTTCCAAGACCCCGAGCGCCCGGTGGAACAAGTGACCTGGCACGACGCGCAAGCGTTCCTGCGCAAGCTGGAAGGACTGCTGCCGGGCGTGCGAGCGGACCTGCCGACGGAGGCGGAATGGGAATATGCCTGCCGGGCCGGAACGGAGACGGCGCTTTACAGCGGGCCTATCGAGATATTGGGCGAGAACAATGCCCCGGCGCTGGACCCGATCGCGTGGTACGGGGGGAATAGCGGGGTGGGATTCGACCTCGCCAACGGTTACGGCTCGACGGGCTGGCCGGGAAAGCAATATCCCGACTCTCCATCTGGGACGCATCCGGTGAGGCGGAAGCGGGCGAATCCATGGGGCCTGTACGACATGCTGGGGAATGTCTGGGAATGGTGCGCGGACGGGCCGCGCGATTATGGCACCGAACCCGTGGTGGATACTATCGGCCCGCAGGAGGCAGAGCGGGCGCGCGCCGTGCGCGGCGGCTCCTGGCTCGGCAACGCCAGGTGGCTGCGCTCCGCCTACCGCTACGCCTTCGACCCCGGCCGCGCCTTCGACTCCCTGGGCTTCCGCCCGTGCCTGAGGTCCATCAAGCCCGGCTAGGCCGGTCCGGCGGGACGCCGGGCGGGTTGCCCGGAGGGCAAGGGGATTTTCCGCCCTCCCGGAGGGACGGAGGGAGGGCGGCGGGCGCGGAGCGCCCGCCGCGCCAAACTTCACTTTCGTACCATAATGGGGTGCAAACCCCTGCCCCGGCTCAATCCCCTTTCCCCGCCAGCCGCCGCACGCACAAATTCACAATCTCGGGAATCATGCCCACCGGCACCAGTTGGCCCACGGCGGCACTCATGTCCTTGGGGTTGTGCGGGTCGAGGACGGTGGCGGACTCGGGCAGGGGCGTCACCCGGACCGGCCCGCCGAACGAGACCAGATAGCGGCGCTCGTGCAGGGCGTAGACGCACAGGCCATCGGCGATCTTGTCGCGGAGTTCGCCGAGCTTGGGCAGGGGTTGGCCGCTGCGGGCGGCGTCGAGGCAGGCTTGGATGAACTGGTTGACCGCCGCCACCGCCTCGATGCCGTAGTCGAAGTCGGTGAAAATCCGCTCGCTGATCCGGGCGGCGGGTTCGGGCGGGGGTGGCAGGGCTGCGGCGGCGTGGGCCTTGCGCTCGCATTCGATGAAATAACAGCGCACTTCATGGCCCTTGTCGTTCCGCTCCATCATGCCGATATGCTTGGCGGTTTCGAGGGTGAGGTGATAGTCGATGCGATGCTTCGTTCCGCTGGGAAGCTGCTCCCCCGTTTGGGTGAGCAGGTAGTCCTGATCCTGGATAAAGCCGCCATCCTTCAGACGCTTCTTGATCCAGGTGGAAAAGTCGCGGGCGACTTCCAGGAAGCCATAAAGATCACGGGCATTGACGAGTTGGACGGGCTGTCCGTTGAGTTCGCCGGTGAAAACCGGCACGAGATTTTGATCGTTCATGGTCTTACGATTCCTTACGAGGGAATTGGCGCACTACGAATGTAGGGCGTCGGGAGCTCGTAACCGTCGTAAGGCGGCGGGCGTATTTCGGGCGTACCCGTGTTGTATTAGCCGCACTCCCGGCATAG
Organism: Methylomagnum ishizawai; assembly: GCF_900155475.1. Classification (NCBI taxonomy): domain Bacteria; kingdom Pseudomonadati; phylum Pseudomonadota; class Gammaproteobacteria; order Methylococcales; family Methylococcaceae; genus Methylomagnum; species Methylomagnum ishizawai. Next base: position 3,315,025 of record NZ_FXAM01000001.1, read on the forward strand.
AAACCGGAGTTCAGCCCGGATTTCGGGCGTAAAAATACCGCAGACTGACGGGCGCGGCGATCCGCTTACGATAAAGGTGTTACGAGCACCTGCCCGGAAGCATAGCGACCCCCTGGAATTTTTGTCAAACCCCAACCCACGCAGGAGACCCGACCATGGCCCCACCCTCCCCGCTGTTCCCCGATCCCTTCCCGGCCCCTTGGGCGGACGAATGGTTTGAGGACGAATACGGCCTGGGGATGGTGCTGGCGCTGGGCGAGGCGCGGCAGTGCTTCCGGTGGATTCCACCGGGGCGGTTTTTGATGGGGTCGCCGGAGGATGAGCCGGAGCGGTTTGATAACGAAACCCAGCATGTTGTCATCCTTTCACGGGGATATTGGCTAGCGGATACAAGTTGCACTCAAAACCTATGGCAGGCAGTGGTTGGCAGCAACAATAGTCGCTTTAGAAATGATTTTACTAAACCCGTAGAAAGAGTTAGCTGGGAAGAAGTTAAAACTTTTATTTCTAAACTGAACCAGATCGTACCAAATTTAGTGGCACGCTTGCCAACCGAATCAGAATGGGAATATGCCTGCCGCGCTGGAACAAGCACATCATTTACGTTCGGTAATAATATTACTCCAGAAGAAGTTAACTATAACGGGAAATTCCCCTATGCGGGTGGAGGAGAAGGAATGTTTCGAGATAAAACCGTACCAGTAAAGTCTTTACCCCCAAATATATGGGGACTTTATGAAATGCACGGCAACATTTGGGAATGGTGCGCGGATTGGTATAGCAATTATCCCAATGGCGAGATAATTGATCCTTTTGGTCCCCCTCAAGGAACCCATCGTACACTGCGCGGTGGCTCTTGGATTGATGATGGCGGCCATGCGCGTTCTGCCTGCCGGGGTAAAAACCTTCCCGGCGATCACAGCGATCTTATTGGTTTCCGGCTGGCCCTAGGTTGAAATTCATCTAAGCCCACATAGCCCATGTAGCTCCGATTAGCGCAGCGTAATCGGAGGCGAGCCCAGGATGGGCACATACCCATGCCCACCCCTTCCGAACATTGCGACGGGCCGGGAATACCGGCCCGCCCGGCTAAAACACCACCACCGTCACCGAATCCAACGCCGGGGCTTCCCCCCTGACCTCCCCGGCTTGGATAAAAGCGTTCGCCCCAACCCCCACGCCCTGTCCCCGCACCCGCAACACCGCCCCGCCCGGCAGCTCCACCGTGCTGGTCCCATCGGCGTTGTGGAACAACACCTTCCCCACCCACAGCGGCGCTTGCGGCGCCAGCAGGGTTTTCAACTGGACGAACGGGTTAGCCGACATAGTGGCGCTCCAGGGTCACGGTCTGGTGGATGATTAGCCCGCCGTCGCCCTGCCATTGCGCGGCCACCGAGAAGGCCGTCACCAGCCCCTTCCAGGCGGGCGAGTCCGCGACCTGGACCAGCTGCCCCGGCGCGAGGATGCCGATCTCCGGGAACACGGCCAGGGCGGCGTTATAGCTTTCCTGGTTGCCGGTGTCGGCCAGGATCGCTTCGCCCCGCGCCCGATTGGCCCCGACCTGGGTGATGAGCGGATCGACCACCATCGGCGCGAGGTTGGCCCCGTCCGTGCCGTCGCGCTTCACCCAAGCCAACACGCCGTGGTTCTGGCCGGACACGTAGACCGCATTGTAGCCGGGCTTTTCGGTCCAGTCCGAACCCAGCGATTCGATGACATCGGGCGGCAGGATGATATCCGGCGGGGCGGTGTCCCAGTGCCAGGGCAGGACGGCGTAGCGCGGCAGGGCGCGCAGGATCATGGCCGAGCGGTCGGTTTGCAGGAAGCCGCCGCCGGCTTCGACCAGACGCTTGATGGCGTCGATGGGCGCGGCCTGGGCGAGGCTGTACGCCCCCGGCGGGATCAACCAGTCCACCATTTGCCAATCCAAGGCCCAGCCGGTGCCGTCCAGTTCCCCGGCGGCGAGGGCCTGGGCGTAGGCGGCTCCGGCGTTGGTGCGGGTGGCGAGCGGGGCGTAGGGCGCGGCCAGGACGGCGGAGGTCGAGACGGCCTCGAAGCCGAGCGAGTCCTGGCCGAACTGGCGGGCGGGCCGCACCGATTTGACCAGGGCGCGGAACACCACGCCGTTCAGGCCGATTTCGATCTCGACCGGCCCGCCCGCTTGCGCGAGTTTGTCCCGCTCGGACGGGAACGATTGCCCCGAGAACCGCAGCGACCAGGAATCCCGGTCGCCGCCGATGGCGAGGGACTGGCACTGGATCGGCGCGTCGTCCGACACGCGCTTGACGTAGGCGGTATTGGCCACGGCGTAGAACTCCAAGGTCGGCAGGCGCAGCGCCGGTTTGCGGCGGCGGAAAACCAGATGGGTATGCCCATCGGCGCGGTCGGCGCGGTCGAAGACCAGGTGCCAACCGCCCCGCCAGGGTGGGCGCGCGGGCACGCCGGGGGCGGCGGGCACCGGGGCGACGTAGACCGGCCGATGGCCCCGCCCGAACCAAAAGTCGAGGGCGTCGGCCAGTGCGTGGCCCGGATCGAGGCGGAGGGCAACGCCGATATCGATGGGCAGCCCGTCCGTGCGGACGATGCGGGCCAAAGCCTCCACCCGGACGCCGCGCCGCCAGGCCGCGCCCCATCCCCGCAGGGCGCGCGTTTTGGTGGCGTACACGAACGCCGTCATTTGCCGGAGGCGTTGGGTGATGTCCAGGACGATGCGCGGGGACGCTTGGCATCGCACGCCCGGGCCGACACCGTGGAGGATGCCCCGCGCCATGGCATCGGCCCGGCCTATTATCAGCCCGGTGGTGCCGACCCGCCCCCGGCCCGGATCGAGGGCCAGATCGACGGCGTGGAGGGCGTGGGTACCCAGGGGTGCCCCGGCGCGGGCGGCGCGGACGGCAGGCAGGCCGCGCCCCCAGGCGCAGGACGCCCCGGCCACCAAGCCGCGCTTGATGGCCGGGGTGTGCAGGGTGTTGAACGGGACCGAGTTGAGAGGGGCGAGGCCGATCATGTGGGACACCCGCTCACAGCAGCCGGGTAGCCTTCAACGCGCCACCCTTGGCAAGCACGGTGCCGGTGCCCGAGAGAGCGGCCTGTAGGGTGATGATCAACGGAGTATCGTAGGTTTCATTAGGCACGGACCCCCCTATGAGGGCATTACAGGTGAGTAGCCGATATTCACCAACTGATTGGGTATTCGACGCCAACGAACTCATCCAAAGAGCCCCACGCACTATCGTATTTGCGGTAGTGCTGGTCGGGACAATAAACTCGATGCCCTTGAGGTTCGCGCTTATGGAGTAAGGAAGGGATATATTGAGCTTGAACAGGCATTTTTGGTTGGCCGAACTAGGGCTAAACCATAAAAGCGCCTGCGCTTCATAGCCGAACGAGCCTCCAATAGCCGCCTGTGGTAAAGATAAGGTGGCTCCGGGAATATCGGCGAACACGCCACCTGCGCCACCAGACCAATCGGGGTGGAATGCCGCTGTTCCGGTCCCACCGACGACGTTCAAACCGCCCCCCGATCCGCCAGCGCCCGCGGGAACCGCGTTCCACTCCGCCCCGTCCCAATAAACCGGCGCGGCCAGCGTGGAACTCCAGGCCCAGCACTGGCCGGCGCCGGGGTTGGGCGTAGTGGCCCCGTCCGCCACCGCCAGGACCGGCAGGCTTAAAAGCTGCCCCTGGACCTTCATCCGATGATGACCGCGTTGAGCTGGTTCGAGGTCGGCGCGACGGCGAACTTCAAGCGCACCGTGTTCACGTCCGGCATTTGCACTTCGCAGTCCCAGACATCGTAGGGGCTGCCGTTGCGGTAGACCGCGACCTGCACGTCCCGCGTCCCGTAGTTGTGGGTGAAATCGTACTGGGTGTTGCTGCCGTCCCCGAACGTCGCGGTGAACTTCCGCTTGGCCCAGGCCGACCCGGCCAGGGTGGCGGGTGTCACCGCCTTGTTGGCGTCGGTGCCGGTGTTGACCTCGGTCTGGGTGGCGAGTTGGACGGTGCCGGACGAGGATGTGGTAGCGGCGGATGCCCCGGTGCCGAAGGCGGTCCAGGTGACGGCATCGGTGCCCAGTGTCGCGAGGGTGGTGGTCTGGCGGAAGGCCTTCCCGGCGTCCGTCCCGTTCTGCACGGCCACGACCGCGTTGGTCAATTCGGCGGCGCTGTTGGCGTCGGAGGCGCGGGTCATGGCGCTGGACGCGCCGTTCCAGAGGTAGAGGCCGTTCTCGCTGGCGGTGGTCTGGAACCGCAGCAGCACCGAACCCAGCGCCCGGCTGCCCGAGGCCGGGGTCTGGCCGTCAATCGTCGCGCCGGGGCTGGACAGATTGACGTTGCCCTGGGCGGCCACGAACACCGATTCCTTGTTCTTCAAGCCCTCGATGGCGGCGTTGAGGTCGGCCAGGCGGGCCGGTTCGTCGGTGTTGGCCGGGGCCGGGAGGTTGCGGAGGCGGGAGGCCGATCCGAAATCCAGATCGCAGGCGACTGATCTTGCCATGTTCTACTCGCAGCGGGCCGTGCCCGCGAAAGGGGTGGAGAAGTGGATATAAAGCAGGTCGGTGGAGGCGTTGACCACTTCCGCCTCGATTGCCGCGCCGCCCTCGTCGAACACGGTCACGGACGGCCAATAGCCCAGGTTGTGGGCCACGGTCCAGGGGGTGGCGGGCGTGGCCTGGGTGTGGACATGGACATGGGGCGCGGCGGCCGCGGCGATGAGTTGGAGGATGTCCTCCATCATCCGGCGGCAGGGCATGGCCGCGACCGCGCTGCCCGCGTTCCAGTCGCCGGGGATGGATTCACAGGCGAAGGTATTGCCGGTCCGGCCGAGCAGTTGGATATCCACATTGCGGGCGTTCGAGCCGATGCGGACATAGAGATAGTCGCCGCTCTCGAACGCCGGAACCTGGGAGGCGTCCGCCACCGAAAAATGCGTATCGCCGTCCTGGACATCGTGCAGCAGCGTGGTCAGGAAGTTGTCGACGAAGATTTGCCGGGCCATCACACCTCCGCGTAGACCCAATCCGACACCACCGCGTTGTAGACGGCGGCGCGGTCGTCGGCCAGCAGCAGGAAAGGGATATCGGTGCGGAGGTCCGGGAAGGCGTAGGCTCCGGTCGCGGGATCGGCGATGGCGCTGCGCACCACCCGCAGCGAGCGCCGGTCCAGCAGCGACACCCGCCGGGCGATGGGCCGCTCGGGCGTGCCGTCCGGGTCGATGACGGCCAGGGTGTCGGCGATATGGCCCGGCCCGCCGTAGTCGAAGTCCAGCGCGGTCCACCGCCCGGAGGCCCGCGCCACCGCCGCGCCCTGCGGGGCCGCGCCCGCCCGGTTGATGGCGATCCCGCCCCAACTCGATCCGTCGATCAGCGCCATCACGGCCCCCATGGCCCGTCGATATCCAAGCCCACCGGATAGGCCTGCGACCCATAGCCGCACCCCACCAACAGGATGCGCCGCCCCGGCAGGTGGGGCATGTTCTGGAGGATGTCCAGGTGGCTGCGGTTCTGGCAGTTCACCAAGTCCCACAGCCCCGGCATGAAGCCGCGCACCGGCGTCCCGGTGTTGGTGGTCCCTTCCGAAATGGCGATCGGCCCCCAGGCGTCGTTGGCGTTGTCCACCGGGTTCGGGTCCGGGTAGGTGCCGCCGCCGAGCATGCTTTCGAAGGCCATGCCGGTCTTTTGGAACGGCATCGCGCTGCCGACCTGGGCGTAGCCGCGTTGCAGGTATTGCCCTACTTGGCTGGCCCCGGATTTAAAGTGGAACCCGTGGTTGTAGCCGGGCCATAGCACGGTGTTAACGGTACTGCCGGTGATGATACCGGGAAAGGCGTCCGCCGCCCGCCGGGTGAGGCACGCGCCCGCATAGAACGGGTCGTGCTGGGTCGGATAGCTGGAATACCACGCGATAAACAGGTACAGCCCGCCCGCCCAGAACACCAGGACGAACGGGCGGTCGTCGTCGCCACTGCTGTTGGTCTTGCGCCAGATCAGGCCGGGTCCGCCGACCTGGAGGGTGGTGGGACACAGCCCGATCATGGTGCCGAATTCCAACGGATCGACGGCGCTCTCGGCCAGCCGGGCGGCGGCGTATTGGGCCTGGGAGTCGTCCAGCAGCAGGTAGCCGGGCATGAGATTGGTATCGCGGAACTGGTAGACGGCCTGGTCGTCGACCAAGGACAGCCGGGTCATCCCCGCCGGAGCCCGCTTGAGCGTGACCGGGCCGGTACAGGTGGCGGGCAGGCCGGGATCGACGTTGAAGGTGCAGGTGGTGGAGCCCGGCGGGGCCGAAAGTTCGTATTGCCCGTTCCAGCCGTTGGTGCTGCCGGATATCTCGATGCGGTGCGGCATCCCGTTGATGCCGTCCGCCAGTTGCAGGCCCGCTGAGCAACTGGCCGTCGCCACGCCATCGACGTGGGACAGGTCGTCCAGGGTCTTCTCGCCGAAGCCGGTCACGCCGCAGGCGTGGATCAGGGCGTTCAGCGCCCCCGCCCCGCCGTTGGCCGGGAGTTGCGGGATGTTGGGCATCCCGGAGTGGAATACATGGATTGGCAGCGTCATCAGATGTCCCCCATGAATTCGAGGGTGAAGTGGTCGAGGTCCACGGTATGGGTGCCCGCCTGGATCGTGAGGGCGATTTCCACCGGGAACGCCGCGCCGACCACATCGAAGCGCAGGACGTTCCCCGGTTGCCAGCCCACGCCCCAACCCGCCGAGTAGACCGTCCATTCGGGCTTGTTCGTCACATGGTTGAACAGGGTGTAATCGGCACCGAGGGCGATATCGCGGGCCAGGATGCCACGGGCCTTGCTGACGACCTGGAAGGTGCTGGCGGTTTGGAACACCAGGGCGTAGCGGTCCTTGGTGCTGTGGTTGCTCACCAGGATGGGGGCATCGACCTGGTTGTATTGGGCATCCGGCGAACCGCCCACGACCACATCGCTCCACACCCCTTCCCAGATCGATTGCGAAAAAATCCGTTCGACATGGCCTTGTAGGTCGCCGGTTTCCAGCACGGTGGAAAACAGCGAACCCGCCGGGAAATCGTGGGGCAGCGGCAATTGCAACACGATGGCCCCGTCGATGGTGACATCGGAGACGTAGGTCTTATGCATGATGCGGTGGTGGACCGTCAGCGGCGGGGTGTAGCCCGCCAACGGTAGGGGCGCGGCCCAGGTCAAGGTGCCGGCGTCGAGGTCCGCCGTGTAGCGGTCGCCCGGCACCCGCTGGCCGTTGGCGTCCCGGACCCAGAGGCGTTCCAGGTCGGCGCGGCCCAGGTCCACCGTCGCGCCCGCTGTGGGCGACGGGACCGTGACGGTGCCGGTATGGTGGACGAGTGCGAGATTGCCCGCCTCGACGAACGGCACCTGCCCGGTCGAGGGCAGCCGGGCCACATCCAGCCCGAGCCGGGTCGAATCGACGGGCAGGTAGCTGGTGGTGACGCAGTTGTAGCGGATGGAGTCGGCCAGCACCCAGCGGGGTTTCCAGATTTGCCCGCCCACCACCAGGGCGGGGCTATACCAGGGCTGGTCCTCGTTCCCGGCCGCCACCACCATATCGCCGAACCGCACCTGCCCCACCCCCGCCTTGTAGTTGAACCGCCCCGCCACGCCGGAAGCGGCGATGAGGCCGGTATTGTCCGAGGTGGCGGTAACGGTGTTGCCCGCCGTATCGGTGGCGGTCAGGGTCACGCTGCCGACCTGGACCGGGGCGCCAGGGGCGCGGAAGGCGATCTCGTCCACCACCACCGGGCCGATGCGGGTGGCCAAGCCCGACAGGGAGGGCGCGTTGGCTCCGCTGGACCAGTCGGTCAAGGTGGCGCGGCCACTGCCATAGTCGAGGCTACCCGCCCCCGTGAGTTCGCCCGTGTTCGGGTTGTAGATCGAAATGGACCCGGCCAGGTCGACATAGGTTTTATCCCCCAGGACCAGGCGCAAGGAGCCGGGCACGATGGCTTCCATCGTACTCGGGGTCAAGTCCAGGGAGAGTTCCGATACCGTGAAGGTTTCGACGGCGGGCGATCCCGGCGCGCCATAGGTGTAATAGACATCGATCCGGGCACCGTCTGGAATCCGGGCGGTGATATCCTCGACACTGCCCTCCACCATCACGAACCGGCCATCGTCCCGCAATACCCAGTGGGGTTTCCACCAGGGCCGGGCCGATAGGGGATTGGTCAGGCCGAGGGTGCCGCCGACATAGTTGATGGCGCTGTCCAGGTCTGGAAATATCCCATTGCCGTTGTCGTAGAAGCCCAGCCGGGCGGTTTCGTCCAAACCATAACCCAGCGGAGCTTCCCAATCCGGGCGGACGGTGAGGTACAGATAGATCGAGCCGGGGATGATGTTGCCATGGGCCAGGGCCAGGGCGATGTTGCCCCCGCTGTCGACCTGGGCGGTCAGGGTTTCGTGGGCATTGATATGCGGCGTGATGGTGGCCGTGATCTCCATATCGGACGGCGGCAATGAACCGAACTGGAGGATGATCCGGTTCGCCCCGTATTGGACCGCGCCGGTCGCGCCGCCGACCAGGCCGCCGTGGCCATCGTCCTGGGCGGTGGCACCGCCCCCCGCCCAGGACAGCGCCACCGCGCCGGGCGCGAGGTCGTGGACGGTATCGAGGATGACGCTGGCCTTGGGGAGCGTGGTCCCCGCCAGGCTATGCGTATGCGAGGCGTCGCCGTAGGTGACGACGATCCAGGTATCGACATCGGGCAGGACGGTCAGGCTGAGGGTGAACGAGCGGGTGGCGAAGCGGATCTGCGCCACGCCGTAGGAGCTATCCACGCCCACCAACACGCCGTCGCCGGGGTCGGCCAGTTCGTACCACCGCCCCTGCGCCCGGTAGGCGATGCGGGCGGTGCCGGGCAGCGGCGGGGTCGGCAGGATGCCAGTATAGACCAGGAATTGGGTGTTCGCCGCGACCTTGATCGCATGGCTTTGCTGCGGGGTGGTCAGGGGGGCGGCGGGTTTGAAGCGGGCGGTTTTCAGCCCCGGATAAGGCGGGCAGGCGATGGAGCCGGTGATCTTGCCCTCCGGGTAGTTCACGGTGCCGACCGCCGTGGTGCCGCTGTAGAGCGTGCCCTTGCCATCGGTCAGCGTGGTCGTGCCCGCCTGGATCGACAGGCTGCCGATCTGGAGGGGCGAACCCAGCGACAGGGTGATGCCCGCGCCGAAGTTGGCGTAGAGGGCCACGCTGACCACGCCGTTGTCCGCCGGGACCAGGGTGGTATCGACCGCGTTCGGGTTCAGGTCGAGATGCGGCACCGGCATAGTCGAGGCCGGCACCAACTGGACGAACGGGGTATCGACCACGACGACCTGGGCGTTTTGGTCGGCGGCGGCCACCAAGGACTTGGTGCCGTAATACTGGGCCGCGCCCGCCGCCGTGGTCTGCCGCAGGATGGCCTTGGTGCCGTCCGCCGATGGATCGACCCTGGACACGTCCGGGCCGGTGAAGCTGTGGTTCAGCCGTTCGGAAATCGTCATCGTGACGATGGCCTTGGTGTAGTCCCCCAGCGTATCGGTGAAGGTGCCGATCCGTTTGGCGACATTGGTGCATAGCACATACTGCTCGATCTGGGCCGCGCCGCCCTCGTCCTGGATCAGCACATAGGTCGTCCCCACCTCGGGCAGGGCCGCGGTCTCGCGCTGCCAGATTTCCACGGCGCGGGCCCCTTTGACCTGGGTGCCGTAGACATAGCCATTCCATTTGCCCGCCGGGACGTAATACGCCTCGATGTAGGCGGCGTGGGCCGCGTGTCGGTCGAAATAATCGCGGGTCGAGAACAGGGTGGCGAACACCCTGTCATCCGCCGGGATTTCGGTCAGGGCCAGATGGCCGCGCTGGAGGCGGTCCTGGGTATCGGTATCGACCCCGGCGAATAACTTGCGGATTTTGACCCGCCCGCCCACCTCGTCGAGTTGGGCGCGGGCGTCGAACAGGTTGTGGAGCGCCCCGTCGACGATCTCGGCGGCGGTCTGCATCCCGCCGCCCGAGTCGAAATCGGAATCCTCCTGGGAATGGAACAGCTTCAAATCGGCTTCGGTGATGGCCATATCAGGTTTCGACGGTGATGAATTTGAGGGTGGGCAGCCAAACCTCGTCGGCGGCGCGGGCGCTGAAGCCGGTCAGGGGATTGGCCTTGATGGGATCGGGATAGAGCCAGCGCACGGCGTAGGCGTCGCCATCGGCGAAGGTCAGGGTCATGCGCTTGGCGGGATCGTCGGTCCAGGCCCGCAGGGCCAGCAGGTCGGCGCGGAGCATCGCCCCCCAGAAGCCGTCCGGCGGGGCCAGGGTGATGGGACGGCCCGCGATCTTCACGGAGGTCTGCCGCACCACCGCGCCGCCCAGGGCGCGGGCGTCCTGGGCCGCGACCGCCGTCCAGGCCAGTTCGTCGGTCCAGACCAGGGCGTCCGGCAGGAGGATTTCGGTCGCGCCGTCGTTGAGGGTCATGCGCCGTACCCGTAGGATGAGAGTTGTTGCATCAGGGTGGTGAGGTTCGACAAGCTGGACGGGGTGCCCTGGGCGGTGGAGGTCGTGCCGTTCGGCAGCATGAGGACCAGGGTGAGGGTGCCGCCGGACGCGCCGCCACTGGACGGCGCGGACGTGGCCGCAGGCGTATAGCCGCCGCCGGCGGTGAATTGCGCCAGTTCGGTCTGGACGCGGGACTTGGTGGTGGAGGCCGCGCTGGACAGGCCGGAATAGTCCGCCCCCGAACCCGAACCGGAGCCGGAGCCGGAGCCGGAACCGCCGGGGGTGGAATTCGAGCCATGGGAATAACTGGCGGTGGGGGTGACGCCGTGGCTTTTCTGCCAGTCCGGGTTTTGCGAGTAATACCCGTAGCTGTTCGTCGCCTGGTTCTCATGCGCCTGATTGGACTGGTCCATCCTCGCGTCCCATTGCGCGGCCTCGGCGGGATGGGCCTTGCGCCAGGCCTCGGACAGCGAACCCCGCAGCCGGACGATCTGGTCGGCCTGGGCGATCATCACGTCGTATTGGGGGTCCAGCTTCCCGGCGATTAAATCCTTGAGGAACTGGCCGGGGTCGGCGACTTCCTCGGGGCTGCCGCCTTGGCGGGCGATACCCATATCCCGCGTCAGATAGGCCATCCCGCCATAGGACAGGTCGGACATAATGCGTGGATCGACGCCATTGGTATCGGTGATGTGCCCGGCGAGGTCGCCGTGCGGGATGATGTAGCCGTCCGCGCTGGGGGAGAACAATTGCGGGCCGTTCTGCCCCACGTATTTGATGCTGGATTTGTCGTCGGCGACGAATAGCTCGATGCCCTCTTCCCCGACCAGATAGGTCTTGTAGGCCTTCACGTCGCCGCCCCCGGCCCGCTTGCCGTCCAGCTTCGCCAGCTTGGCCTGGTGCAGTTTTTCCAGGGCGCCAAGGGCGTCCCGGTAGTCGTTCGCCGCCTGGGCGTCGCCCGCCTGCTGGGCCTGCCGCAGCAGTTCCTCGATGGACGCCTTGCGGGTCTCGTAGCTGCGGTTCTCGACCGCGACCAAGTTGCCGTTGAATTGGTCCAACTCGTCCAAAACCGAATTGACCGTGCTTTTTGCGGCGTCCCTCAAGCTTTCCAGTTTGGCCTTGGCGGCGTCGATGCCCGCTTGCAGCCCTTCCAGGTGCTGGGCGTTGAGTTCGCCGAAGCCCACCGTGGTCTGCATCGCGGCCCAGGCGAGGTTATGGCCGGACCGGACGGCCTCGTTGACGCCGGCCGTCAGGTCGTCCACGTAGGTCTTGCTTTGCTCCAGGCGTTGGATGGCCTTGTTGGTCTCGTCCACCGTCGCCGCGTAGGCCAGCCATCCGCCATCGACATGGCCGGTGGTGGCTTCCAGCATGGCCGCGTAGACATCGGCGGTGGCCTGGCTCAACGCCTTCATCTTTTCGATGTTGTTGTCGAGCGGCAGCCAGACCCGTTGCAGGGCTTGGCCTTCTTGGTCCGCCGCGTTCGCGACCGCCTTGGAGGCGTCGGCTTGGTCTTTCTGGGCCTGGGCGTTGCGGTCGGCGGCGAGGGCGTTGGCGGCGTGGCGCTTTTCGGCTTCGGTGATCCTGGCCGCCAGTTCGGAGAGGCTCGGCCCGGTCTCATCCGCCACCGCCCTTTGCAGGCGCAGCGCTTCGGCGGCGTCCTTGGCGGCGCGGGCCATCAGTTCCTGGGATACGGTCAACCCCTTTTCCGCAGCCGCCAATCCGTCCGCGCTCAACAAACCCTGTTCGTGTTCCTTGTCGAGGAGTTCGCGCTTGGCCGTGAGTCCGCTCACCGCCGCCGCCAGTTCGTTGGCGCTACGGCTGGCCTTGTCCTGGGCCGCCCTCACCTCGTCCGCGCCGACACCGATCTTTTTCTGGGCTTCGGCGACCAGGGCGAACGCCTTCGTCATCTGGTCGGAGGTCAGTTCGCCCCTCTGGCCGAGTTCGACGATCTTGTCGCTGATCGCCCCGAGTTCGGCGGTGGTCTGGGCCGATTGGACCACGTTGGTGAACGCCGATTTGATGACGCCGCCGGCGCGGGTGCCGATCACGCCCGCCGCGTCCAAGGTGGATTTGAGGTTGTCCAAGGCCGCGACACCATCGCGCACCTTGGCGCTGACGCCGGTGAGCGCCTGCTGGCCATCCAGGCCCAGCGCCTTGAACTGGGCCTGGGCGCCGGTTTTGATCGCTTCGGCCAGTTGGGCGCTGGCGATGCCGGTATCGCCCAGCTTGGCCTTGAGCGCCGCGATTTCGGCTTGCAGTTCCGGCCCGCCCAGCTTCTCCATCTGGGCGAGCAGTTCGTCGCGGACGATCTTGGCCGCGCCCTCGGAGCCTTCGCCCAACCGTCCCATGGCGAGGACCAGCTTGTCGGCGTTGTCGGGCTTCAGGAGGTCGTACTGGACGACCAGTTCGCCGAACTTCTTCGCGCCGCCCTCGGTGGCCTTAGCGGCTTCTTCCATCGACTTGGCGAATTCGCCGGTGGCCTTCTGCGCCTGCTGCTGGCCCGCCGCGATATCGTTCCCGGCCTTTTGCCCGGCCTGGCCGAGGGATTGGGTTTTATCGGCGGCGTTCTGGGCACCTTGCGCGGCCTTGTCCGCCCCGTCCTTGGCATCGGCGTACATCTGCTTGAAGATGGCATCCATCTCCACGAGACGCTGCTGATGGCGCTCCTCGACCGCCACCAAGGTGTCCTTGCTCACCAGCGCTTGGTAGGCTTCATAGGAATAGCGCAGGTATTCGTAGGACTTGGCGACGGCCTCCACCGCCGCCACCCCGGCCACCCGGAATATCTCGAATTTCTCACGAAGGGCGGTGCCGATGTCCCAGCCGACGATGAAGGCGCTCAGCCCGGCGAAAGCCACCTGCACCTTGGACACCTGGGTGGCGGCCTCGCCGATGTCCTTGGTCAGGTTGGGGCCGATGGCCTTGGCCCAGTCGAAGGCTTTGGCCCCGACCACGCCCAGGGCCAACAGCGCAAGGCGCAATGCCCCCACCGAGGCGGCGGCGGTGGCCAAGCTGGCCGCGAGGCCGGAAATATGGGGGAAGGCGTCCTCGAAATCCGCGATGGCCTGTGCCGCCGTCTTGATGCCCTCGGCCACGGCGCGGATGGCGGGCAGGAACACGCTGCCCAGGTTGATGGCCGCGCCCTCGATGGCGTTGTTCATCAACTTCAACTGGTTCTCGGTGGTCGCCAGCCGCGTCTCGAACTCCTTCTGCATCGCCCCCGCCGCGCCGGTCTTGTCGGCGGCGATGCCCATGGCGTCGTCGAAGAGCTTGAGCGCCCCGACCAAGCGGCCGATTTCGTCCTGGTGTTCCTCGCCGAACATCCGGGTGAGAATCTCCGCCCGCGATTGCGCGTCCAGCTTTTCCAGGGTGTGGAGGAAACCGGACAGCGCCTGTTGGGGGTTCGCTTGGATTTGGGATGCGAGCGCGTCCGCCGATAGCCCCAGGTCGCCCAAAGCTTCCTGGAAGTCCTTGCTGCCCACCCGTGCGGTCTGGAGCTTGGAAAGCATGGCGTTGATGGCCGTGCTGGCCACCTCGGTCGGCATCTTGAGCGCCAGCATGGCATCGGCCAACCCCGCCGCCTGTTCCGCCGTCAGTCCGAACTGCTTGGCGGTGCCGCCGATATTGGCCAGGGCGGCCACGATGTCCTTTTCGGTCGCGGCGGTCTTGTTGCCGAGGACGTTGATGGTGTCGCCCAGCGAGGCAACCTGTTGGATGCTCAGGCCGAAGTTGTTGGTCAGCGCCGCCACGGCCTCCGATGCCTGCTCGACCGGGATATCGAAGGCGCTGGCGATCTTGGCCGCCAGCGTCACGAATTGCTCGATATCCTTGTTCGCGACGCCGAGTTGCCCGCCCGCCGCCGCGATCTTGGCGAGGCCGTCCGCGTTGATGGGCAGTTGGGTGGCCATGGCCTTGAGGCGGTCGCCGAGTGCGGCCACCTGTTCGGCGCCCATGCCGGTGGTCTTGGCGATGTCGGCCAGGGCGGACTCGAACTCGATGGCCTGCTTGGACACGGCGTAGAGGGCCGTTCCCGCGCCACCGACCTTGAGGAATTCGCCATGGGCCTTGCCCAGCGCTTCGGCCCAGCCATTGGTCGAGGACTTCAACTCGTCGATGCGCTGCTGGGTCTTGAGCGCGGCCTGGGCCAGTTCGGAATTGCTGAGGGTGCCCGAGTTCCTGAGGGTGTCGAAGGCATCCCGGACCTTCTGTATCTCGGCTTCGATCTGCCGGTGCGGCTTCACGTCCAGGACGCCACTGGCCAAATCGACTTGGGTCAGGCGCTCCGCTTCTTGCTTGAGGTCGGCACAACTGGAAACCAATCTTTCCGCCGCGGAATCGGCTTGCTTGAAAGCGGCGGCGAGGTCGGCCTGGGCCTTGTCCAAATTCGAGGTGTCCACCCCGACCGCCCGCATTTCGCCGTCGAGCTTCTCCAATTCCTCCCGGGTCATCTGGAGCTTTTCGCTCCACTTATCGGTGGCTTCTTCCGTGTTCTTTAATTGCGATCCCAGGACGCTGGAACCCTTTTCCGCGTTCTTCAGTTCCTTGGAAAGCGATTTGATCTCGGCGTTGAGACGCTTCACCTCCTCCGGGGAAGTGGCATCGACCAAGGCTTGGCGGGCCTTGTCCAGCGCCCCCTGAAGGCCGGAGACAGTGATCGCGGAATCCTTGAACTTCTGGGAAAGCTCGCCGGCACGGCGGGTGGATTCTTCCAGCGCCTTCTCGGCGGTGTTGGCCGCGCCGGATAGCTGGTTGAACTGGTCGATCAGCGTTTGCTGCTTGCCGAGCGCGGCCATCTGCTCGGCCAGCGCCCCGGCTTTGTCGCGGACCTCGGTGGCATCGCCGCCCAACTGCTCGATCTCGCCCGCCAGCTTGGCGACTTCCCCCAGTCCTTCGACGGCGGCTTGGATTTTGAGCGAGAGTTCTAGGCTATCATTCGCCATGGGTGTTCACATTGGGAGCGGTGGCAAACATGGGGCAACGGAATTTCGGGTACGGGATGATCGTGGCCATCGTGGCCTATGTCGTGGCGGCGGCGGTGTATGGGTTCGATCCCGCGGACTGGTTGATGAAGGTGATCGGCATGGCGGCGGTGGTGCCGCTGCTATGCCTAATCCCCTTCGGGGCCTTGTCCCTGTTGGCATCGCTGTTCAAGCGCCGCCCGGGCCGAAGCCCATAGCGCCCGCCGGTCCTCGATGCCATTGGTGCCGCCATTGATGCGGCGAGTGATCTTGTCGAAGTCGCCCAGGTCGGCGAGTTCGTTCAGCCCCTTGGAACGCCAGAACCACGCCGCCGACAAGGCCGCGAATTCCGGTTCCTCCAGGCGCTCGGGGGCGCGGATCAGGTCGATTTCCAGGGCCAGCCCGGCGGCGCGGTAATTGTTCCGGCCCGTGATCTGGATCAGGCCGCGCCCCAGGAAGCGCCGCCCGTCGCCGGGCACCGTGTTCCCCAGGTCTGCCCGGCCCTCGTAGCGCCGTTGCGCCGGGGTCGGCCCCCAGATTTCCCGGACATACTGGAACCGGCCCGATTCGTGGGCGATCTGGGCCAGGAAGGCGGCTTGGCGCTGGGGCGTGTCGATGCCGTAGCGCTCCATGGCCTGGACGGTAGGCCCAAGCCAGCGTTGGGCGACGGATAAACGGCAGTGGCAGGCGTCCGCGAGTTGCTGGGCGGTGAGCATGGGATTCCCCTTGGTTTGGAATAGCTGGGCCGGAACGGGCGCCATACCCGCCCCGGCGGCGCGGGATTACGAGAAGACCAGGTTCGGCTTGAAGGTGAACAAGTCCCGGTCCGGCAGCTTGATGACGTCGCCCTTGAAGTTCACGTCCTGGAAGTCCTTGGCCCCGAGGAACTGGAACACCTGCCCCGGAATCACCGACACCTTGGGAATCTCCAGGAGGCCCGGCAGGCCATCGGAACTGTTCTCGACCTCCATCAACAAGGCGTAGTCGATCACCGACTCGGTGCCCGCGACGATCTTGTCGCCCGCCACCGCGCCCACGTCGAAGGTGATGGACTTGGAACCCGCCGTGCCGGAATTCAGCGCCTTGACCAGGCCCAGCCGTGCATTCACGACGAAATCCGTGCCCAGGGTCTTGCCGGTGATGGCGACATTGGCGACGTTCAACGCGCCCAATGAAACCCACTTGTCCAGCACCAGGGTCCGGGTCGCCGTTTGCGCGGTGGACGATCCCTGGCTGTAGGCGCTATAGGTGCCCAGCAGCGCCGCCGCCAGCAAATCCCCGGTCACCGCGTCGAAGCCGAACTCGACCTCGGTCGGCTTCTTCAGGTAGCGCACCTCCTTGGCCTCGCCGAAGTCCTCGATCTGGGTCGAGGGGCGGACTTTCTTGTCGCCGTCCGGCTTGATGGTCAGCTTGGTGCCGTTCAGCGCGTCCGCGAACGCCAGGGTGGTCATGTCCCCGGCGTAGCCCGCCCCGATGATGGCGATCTGGAGATTGCCCTTGTACCAAAGTCCCGTTCCGCTCATGGCGCTTGTACCTCTTCGTTGAAGCTCAGAATTTCGATATCGCCCCGTGCGGCGCTGAGTTCCGCCGCCTCGGGACACATCACGAATTCGGCCCCGGCGGGATGCCGGACGCCGTTGTGTTCATGGGACCGGTGCGCCCGGACCCGGACGCCGGTCACCACCAGCGCGTTCACGCCCTCCGGCGCGGGGCGTGGATCGGCCAGGGCGGGAATATCGCGGGTTTCCAGCGTGCCGGGAATTTCCACGGGCGGTGCCGCCGGGACGGGGGTCTCGGGTGGGGTGGGCGGTGCCCTGGGGGGAAGCGAACCCATGGGCACGGGCAGCGCGATTCCTTCTTCCGGGAGGGGTGTTTTGGGGGGTTTCATGGTTTTACCTGCAAGGTCACGGGGATGACGATCTCCCCTTCGTAATAGGGATGGTTGGTGCCCGCGTCGTTGCGGGTGTCGGCCTCGCCGCTCCACACCACCGGCGGGTCGGTGCCGATGGGCTGGGGTTCCAGGGCGTCAAGGATCAACTCGGTCAACTCGTCGATGCCCTGGACCCCGAGATAAATCCCGTCCTCCTGCCGGTCATCGTTTAGGCCGAACAGGATGGATACCTTCCATTCGCGCCTGCGGCTGGGGCGGGCTTCCTTCTTCTGGGTCAACCGCGACAGGGCGAGGTAGGGGAAGTAATCGGCGGGCACGGCGGTCTCGGTGTCCGGGTCCGGGCGCAGGCCGATCAGGTGGCGCACCGGCAGCCCCGGATAGTGTTCGGCGAACCACGCGGCGAGGGCCGGATCGGTTTCGAGCCGGGCGCGGAGGTTGGGGAGCGTCGAGAGGAACGTCATAGCAGCCCCAGCTTGGCCGCGAGGACGCCCCGGCCAGCGGCCCGCATCCGGTCGCCACGGGCGGCGGAATCAGCGAAGAAGAAAGGAATCTTGCGGGTGCCGGGATGGGCGACGGCGCGGTGGAAGACGTGCCCGCCGCCTGCGCGGAACCGCAAAACCTTCCGGGCGCGGCGCTTGCCGCCCGCCCGTGGCGCGATGGCATGGGGCAGTGTGCCCTCTTCCATCCAATAGAGGTGCTTGGCTTTGGTGTAGACCAGGGCGCTGGGACCGTCGAGGGTCCGCCAGCGGAGGTACTTCCGGTGTTTGCCACGGTCGGTGAACGCCTTGCCCTGCTCGACGAAATCCAGGATTTCACCCTGGTATTTTTTCGCCATGGTGTTGGCGACCCTGGCGGCGAGCCGGGCTTCTCGCAGCGCGGCCAGCACCGACAAGGAATCGCCGGGGTTCCAGTCGATCTTCATGGCCGCGCCCCCGCCGCCCGCGGATAGCGTTCCGGCTCCGGCTCCAGGTCGTAACGCCGCCAGCGCTCGTTCGCGTGGCCGATTTCCACGGTCAGCGCGTTCAAGGCCGCGTTGGTCTCGCGCTGGACCGCCAGCATCTGCTCGGTGCGGCGGTCCTCGGCCTTGCGCATTTCCTGCCGTTCCAACAAGTGGCGGTTCTCCATCGCGGACAGCGCGGCGCGGTGGTCGGCCAATATCTTCCAGAGGAAGAGGAACAGCGCGAGGCAAACCAGCCCCAACGGCCCGAATTGCGCCCATAAGGTGGGGTTTACGGCTTGTATGATCTCGGGTGACATGGTCGCGGCGAGGGTGGGTTCAAAGAATCGGCCCGGCGCGGCGGAACGGTCCCGCGCCCAGGGCCGCGACATGCACGCCGAAGTCCGCCTGGTGGGCGCTGCCCGGCACCATCAAGTCCAGCAGGTTCGCCAGCGCGGTCTGGTGGCGGTCGAGGAAATGGCGCTCGGTATCCTCCGAGGCGTTGGTTTCGGTCTCCGGGATCGGGCGGCGGGCCAAGACCTGCAAGGGCTTGATGGTCCGGGCCTTGGCGAGGTTGTAGACCGCGCTGAGGTAGGCGTGCCGCGCTTGATGATGTCCCGCGATCATGCCCTCGGGATGGGCATCGGCATAATCGGCCAAGCTGGCGCAGCCCTGGGCCACGGCGGCGTCCCGCGCCGGGGCGGCGGCCTTGTTGGTCTCGATCATGGCTTGGATGAGCGTGTCCACCGGCAGCCCGTCGCGCCCATCGCTGGGGACGCGATAGCTCTCGACCAGGGTCCGTACGGCGACATCCGGCCAAAAGCCGTTGTTCTCCAGCACGGTATCCAGGATCGGGGTCGGGTTGCTCATGGCTCGCTCGGAATAGGGGCCGGTGCGGAACCGCGCCCACCGGAAGCCAGGGGAAAACCGCTCCGGTGCCGCTCGTCCCGCCCCGGCACGGGGGGAACCTTCAAAAATTGGTGGCGGAGGCGGGACTCGAACCCGCGGCCTTCGGGGCATGAACCCGACGATCTAACCGGCTGATCTACTCCGCGTTGGAATCGGTGCCCTGCCCTATGGCTGGGCGGTCTCTTGGGCCGGTGCGCCTTCGTTGTTCGCGGCGGCCAAGCACTGGTTCAGCAGGGTCTTGACGCCCGCGCCCTTGGGATTGGCCGCCTGAGCCTTGAGGCACCAATCCACCCCGGCGGGCCAGTCCTGCGCCTGGGCGGCGTGTTTCGCGGCCAGGGCATAGGCCTCGCCACGGAGGATCGGGTTCAATTCCCAGCGGCCCGGTTCGGTATCCATGGCCTGGAGCAATTGGTCCAGGTAGGGCGCGGCGGGCTGGGCGGCCTTCAATTGGGCGATGGCCCAATCCAGGGTCAGGCGCACCACCTGATGGCGCAGGTTCTTCCCCTGGAACCGTTTGGGCATGATGTGGCAGTCCTGCGCCGCCAGGATCAAACCGAGGCTCAAGCCCCGCTCGATATCGCCGGTGTCGAGCAGCAGGATCATGGCCTCGACCGCCACCGAGTTCGGATAGGCCGCGCCATCGGCGATGTAGGCCTCGACGAACGGCATGATCTGGAGCAGCAGCTTGCGCTTGGCTTCGGTGCGGCCCTCGCTCAGGGCGGGGTGGACCTGCCATGCGGCCTGGGCCGCGTCGATGGCGTCCTGGTATTGCTGCAAGGTGCCGGGCGGGGGCGCGGCGGGGCGCGGGGGCGCGGCCTCGGGAATAGTCGGCTCATCCTGGGTAAGATCGGCCCCAGCCGGGTCCACTGCGCCGCGCTTCGCCCTGAGCAAATCCAGCGGATTGAGGGGTGGGCGAGCCGCGGTATCGGGTGGCGGGCTGGACTGGGCGGCGCTTTCACGCGCCGCTTGCCGTTTTGCCTTGATCTTGTCCAGGGTACTCATGGGCCGGGCCTCAGCCTTCCAGGGCGACCAATTCCAGCACCAGGGCGGTCTGGGCCGCGCCGCTGCCATTGGTGAACTTGACCCGCGCATAACGGGCGGACGGGATGCCCGCCACCACCATGCTGTCCCCGCTCGACGGTGAGGAGACCAAGCCGGTCATCGCCAAATTCGGGGCCGTGACCCAGGCGCTGTTGTCGTGGCTGACTTCGATGATGAGGGTTTCGGAGGTGCTGGCCGTACCCCGCTTGATGGCGACCAGCTTGGTGAAGCTGAACTTTTCGCCGAGGTCGACCACATCGCTATAGGCGGCGGTGCTGACGGCGAGGGCACCGATGGCCTTACGGATAGAGGTGGTGAGGTTGCGGGCTTGGTGTCGGGTCATGGTGGCGGCTCCTTATCGGATGGATTGGGTTAAAACCTGGGCCTAGGCCGGATGGGCTTAGGGCGCGACATCTGCGATGGCTTCGTCGATGGTGATGCCATCCACCAAAGCGGTTTTCCGGTAGTCGCCGACCGCATAGCACTCGTTGCGCGAGTTGAAGTCTTCGTACTGGTTGCGCGGAGAGTAATCGCGGACATAGCGCCGTAGGCTGCTGGCCTGGAAATACAGATGCAGGTTGTCGAGCGATGTGACCAGCACCGTGCCATCCGGGAAAAACGGCGGGACATAGCAAGGCAAACCACCATAACTGCGATTCAACTCGCCGTTTTGCATGATCGTGAGCTTTTGTTCCGGCTTCCGGCCATTGATCCGGTAGTACATCTGCTCTTCGTGGTTCGCCAGATTTTCGGAAATCAACGCGACCAAATCCGGGGAACGGCGGTAGACAATATCCACCTTGGCCTTGGTGATACTGACCAGGAAATCCAAAGTCGGAACCCCCACGTCGCCCGTGGAACCCAATACCACATCGCCGCCGGAGCCATCGATATATTGGCTGCCGTTGTTGTAGCCCTTGATCTGATACAGCCAACCGGGCAATACATCCTCGCCGTTAGGGTTGGTGGCCCTATCGGTGGCGGTATCCGACCGTTGCCCATACCACCCCACGCGCAGCCGGTCATCGGCGATGCACTCGCGGACTTTCATCCCCCACAGTTCGAACATATTGGGGAACATGGCCCAGGAGTCGATTTCGTCGTAGGTGATCGCCACATCGTTCTCGACCGGCCCCATATCGAAGGTGTTCTTGGTCTTGCCGTGTGCGCCCTTCGGAGTGCGCTCGTCGCCATCGAGGGTATTGGTGCGGCTGGCGGTCAATCCCGCCTTGCCGATGAAGATCACATCGCCCTTCATCTGCGGCTTCGGTATAACCGTCAGCATGTCCAGGAAGGTTTGGCCTTCCTGCTCCTTCAACGGCTGCAATTCCTGTATCCGCGAGGGATCGATGCTGAATTCCTGGGTCGCGTCCGCCACGCCATGGTATTTCGCCAATTCGGCAACGAATTCATTGGCCCGCTGACGGCCCAGGGTGGAGAGGATGTGTTTTGATGCCATGATGTTTTGCCGTGTCGATGGTAGGAGCGGGAACTACGCGAACGCCTTGGCGGCGTTGTAGGTTTTTTGCTCGCCCGTGTTTTCCTTGGGTTTCGTGCCGCCCGCGCCGGGCGTCGAAACCGCCTTGTCGAACTCCTCGCGGAGCTTCTTCAGGTCGGTGTCCAGCGCGGCGAACTTCTCGCCGAGGCCGTCCAGGGCGGCGAGCTGGGTGCCGAACTCGCCGGTCTGCGTGGTGAACTTTTCGATCTGGACCCCGAAGGCGGCGATCTTGTCCTCGATGGCCTTCAGGTCCACACCTTCGGCTATGACGCCGGGTTCGGCCACGGCCTTTTCCGCCGCCGCCTTCAAGGACGCCAGATCGGTGCTCATGGTGTTGACCTGGGTCGTCAACGCCGTGAATTGCTTGATGAATTCTTTCTCGTCCACTTCGGGTTCCTCGACGGTGGGTTTCTTGCCAAAAATCTTGCTGAATAGGTTTTGCCGTTCCGGTTTCGCGTCCAGCACGAATTCGATGGGATTACCGCGTAAGGCGGTTTCGGTGCTTTTGCTGAACCTGATTTCGGTGGTGCCGAAACTGGCGGGGGAATCGGTCGCGCCCAGGCCGGTGAGATACCAGCGCCCACCAAACCTATCGAGCTTATCCAACTCCATCGACGTACAGGTTTTCTGGT
This sequence comes from Methylomagnum ishizawai, assembly GCF_900155475.1. Classification (NCBI taxonomy): domain Bacteria; kingdom Pseudomonadati; phylum Pseudomonadota; class Gammaproteobacteria; order Methylococcales; family Methylococcaceae; genus Methylomagnum; species Methylomagnum ishizawai. The sequence goes on from NZ_FXAM01000001.1 coordinate 3,337,357, forward strand.
CTACCGAATTGGCATAAAGCCAGTAATCGTTCGGGGATAGGATCGCCTGGATATCCAGTCCGCCCTCGTCGTTCTTCACCAGCCGCACCGCCTCGACCCCGCCCATCTTGTACCAGCGGGCATGTTCCGGCCACACGAACGCCTTGTATTTGCTGGCGTCGTATAGCTCGACAGCATCCTTGACCATCTCCTCGGTGATTTCCCGGTTATCGACGGTCTTGCCGGTGCGGCCTATGGTTTTCCAATCGGTGCGAAGGTTGAAGGGCATGTGCTGGAATCCTCTGCGGTTGCCGCGGATTTTCCCCAGCAATCCCCTTGGATTCCAAGCCAACATATTGTGGTTTATTGTGATTTCTTGAGTTACAACAACCCTCCACCATTCCCGCCTTATTACTCTCGCCATAGCGCGGCCAAAATACCCGCGCATGGCTTTGAAACGCAAATATTCCGAGCAAGATAGATTCGACGCCAAGATGCTGTTCCGGCGGGGGTTCACCTTGCCGGAAATCCAGGCGGAAACCCGGATACCCGAGCGGACCCTGTTCCGGTGGCGCGAGGAGGGGAAGTGGGACGGGGAAATCCCCGCCACCACGGTCGAGGAGCAAATCGCCCGGCGCGTCTGCTTCCTGCTGGACAAGCCGGACAAGGGCGACGGGGACCGGGCCGAACTCGGGATGCTCATCGGCCAGTTGGGCGACCTATCGGTCAAGCTGGCCCAGGCCCGCAAGCTGGACCGCCAGGGCACGCCGCAGGAGGGCGATGGCGATAAACACCAACGCAACAGCAAGGGGAAGAAGATGAAAAACGATATTTCGGCGATCACGCCGGAAATGCTGGACCGCGCCCGCGACTTGATCTTCCGGGGCGTGAAGCCGGGCGGCGATGATCGGGAACCCTCGATCTTCGAGATCGTGTCGGGGGGGCGGGAACCCAAGCAGGCACCGGGCGGAGTATGGGAATACCTCGCGACCTGGTACGCCAACAAGCATCAGCGCAACCGCTTCATCCTGAAGTCGCGGCAGATCGGGGCGACCTATTACTTCGCATGGGAGGCGCTGGAAGACGCCATCCGCACCGGCGACAACCAGATTTTCCTATCGGCCAGCCGCGATCAGGCGGACGTGTTCCGGGCCTATATCGTGATGTTCGCCAAGCTGTGCCTGGGCTTGGAGTTGACCGGCAGCCCGATCCTCCTCAACAAGGGCGACAAGCCCTGGGCGGAATTGCGGTTCGTCTCGACCAACGCCAGCACGGCGCAGAGCTACCACGGGCACCTGTACCTGGACGAGGTGTTCTGGATCAGGGATTTCAAGAAGATGTGGAAGGTGGCCTCGGGCATGGCCGCCCACAAGAAATGGCGGCGCACGCTGTTCTCGACGCCCTCGGCCATGAGCCACGAAGCCTACGCCAAGTGGAGCGGCGAGGACTTCAACCGGGGCCGGGCACCGCGTTATCAGCAGGTGTTCGACATTTCCTGGGAGGCGCTCAACAAGGGAGTGCTGGGGCCGGACAAGATTTGGCGGCATATCGTCACGGTGGAGGATGCCGAGCGGCAGGGTTGCGACCTATTCGATATCGAGGAGCTGCGCACCGAGTACAGCCGGGACGATTTCGACAACCTGTTCATGTGCAAATTCATCGACGATGCCCAGAGCGCGTTCCCGCTGGATTTGCTGCTCAGGTGTACGGTCGATCCGGCCAGTTGGAAGCATTACCGGGCCGATAAGCCGCGGCCCTTGGGCAACCATCCGCTGTCGCTGGGCTACGACCCGGCCTCGACCGGGGATTCGGCCAGCCTGGCCTATTGCGAGGTGCCGCTGCGGCCTATCGACAAATGGCGGGTGTTGAAGCGGGACCGTTGGGTGAAGCAGAGCCTGGACTTCCAGGCCAACCGGATCAAGGACGCGACCCTGAGGTTCAACGTGGTGTTCCTGGGGATCGACGCCACCGGGATGGGCTGGGGCGTGAGCGAGTTGGTCAAGGCGTTCTATCCGATGATGACGCCGTTCGCCTATTCGCCGCAGGTGAAGACGGAATTGGTGATGAAGGGCGTGATGACGATGGAGTCCGGGCGGTTGGAGTTCGACGCCGGGGACCGGGAGTTGTTGCAGGCGTTCCTGTCGATCCGCAAGACGATGACCGGGGGCGGCGGGCAAAGCACCTATCAAGCGCCCCGGAAGGACGGCCAACATGCCGACGCGGCCTGGTCGGTATTGCACGCCTTGCAGTTCGAGAAGCTGGACGCCAGCGGGGCGAACGAGGCGACGGTTTCGAGGTTGAATTGATTTGTCAACCCATGGAATTAGGGGGATTTCGTGGGTTGACTCAGGAAGAGGCGCGAGCTTGCGGTTCGTTAAGCATCGTTAAGCACCATTAAGCACCGTTAAGGCCGATTCAAGATTAAGCTGGGAGGTTTTTTATGCGCGATAAGCAAGGTGGGAAAACAGGCTGGGCGGGCCTATACCAGCCCAAGGATCGGCCCGGCGCGGCGGTTCCATCGGCGCGGGAACGGCCCGACGCCGTGGCGTTGGCCCGGATGGACATTTGCCAGAATTGTCGGCTGCCGAAGGGGATGCACGTCAATGGACAATGCGGGAAATTCCCGCAACGGGGGGCACGATGAAAATTCCGCCGATCAACCTGTGGACGGTGAACCAAGCGTGGCTGTTGGCGTTGGCGCTGGCCATCGCGCCGATGAAGGGGGCGGCGTTGCGGGTGGGTTTGAGGGGGAAACCGGAAGTGGAGTGGCCTCATGAACCTACTTGACTCCCTAACCGGCCTGTTCGATAGCAGCCGCAACGGCTGGAACAGCCTATCCGCCGCGCTGCAAAGCGACCGGCCCGCCCAGGGCGATGGCCACGTCTTTACCTTTGGCGACCCGGTGCCCGTCCTACGCGACCAGATGATGGACTATATCGGCGTGTTCCAGGATATTGCGGGGCCATATTATGCCCCGCCGGTGTCCTTGACCGGCCTCGCCAGGATCAGCAAGGCCAACCCGCACCATAATTCCATCCTCGAATTCAAATCGAATATGGTCTGGACCCATTTCCAGGACAATCCCTATATCAGCCGCCGGGATATGCGGGCGGCGGCCTGGGATTACGCCGTGCTGGAAAACGCCTACTTCCAGAAAATCTACAACCGGCTGGGCGGGCTGCTGGCCCTTAAGCGCCTCCCGGCGATCACCATGCGCCGGGGCGTGGACCCGGAGGTGTTCTTCCAGGTACCGAGCGTCTACCAATATGGCTATAGCTGGGGACGCCCCATCGAATTCAAACCCGGCGAGGTCGTCCACATCAAGGGCTGCGATATCCTCCAGGACGTGTACGGCGTGCCCAAGTATCTCGGGGGCGTCCAATCGGTACTGCTGTCGGAGGACGCCACCCTGTTCCGCCGCAAGTTCTACCGCAACGGCGCGGCCATGGGCTATGTGTTCGCCACCATCAACAGCTTCAGCAAGGACACCGCCAAGGATGTCGAGGCCCAGATCAAGGCCAGCATCGGCGACGGCAACTTTTCCAACCTCTACCTCAACATCCCCAACACCAACGCCCGCGACCCGATCAAGGTCTTCCCCATCGGCGATATCAAGACCGCCGACGATTACGACAAGATATGGAACATGAACATCCGGCAGGTGTTGGCGATGCACCGGATGTATCCCGGCATCGCCGGGGTGATCCCGGACAACTACACCGGCTTCGGCGACCTGATGAAGACCGCCGAGGTGTACTTCCGCCTGGAGGTGCCCGCGCTGTGGCTGGCCTTCGAGGCGTTGAACGAGCATCTGCCGATCCACAGCCCGGCGCTATGGCGGGAACCAGATTGGTTGCAAGCGGCGGCGTAGTCCACCATCGGATACAATCCCAGCATCAAAGAGGGAGGAGAACCATGCGCGTCAAGTGCCATAATTGCGGCAAGCCCGCCGTCATCACCCACCGCGTCCCGCTGACCCACGGGGTCGACGACCTCTATTGCACCTGCAAGCACTGCGGGTCGCGCTTCGTCTCCACCCTCGCCTTCAAGCACCCCGTCGAACCGGCCACGCCCGCCGCCATCGCCGCCGCCCTGCTCTTGTCCCTCCCACCCGCCGACCGCGCCCGCGTCGTCCAGCAGGCGGAACTCTTCACGGCCTGATCCCGTCCCCGTTCCTTCCGCCCGACGCCGGGCCGCGCCCCGGTGGCAACGGCGGGCGGGCGTGGCTTTTCCACCCCTACAGCGCACCTCCCCCCGAGCCTGCGGCGTTTATGCTCTATATGGGTGCGCCGCCATGTGCTTCCCGCCACAAGCCGCGCGCCATACGGCTTCCGTGGCGCGGGCCGCTGCCACGGACTGCTATAATCCGCCATCCATCGCCATGCCCGCCAAGCCCCAGAATCCCCCCCAACCCGCGCCCGCCGTGGCTTTCCCAGCTTTTTACCCGCCAGCGCGGTGCCATCGGCCCGCGCAACCCTCGGGCGAAAACTGAGGAAGCCCTATCGAAAAGGGTGACGTAAAAAACCGGCCCCTCGAAATCCATCCCAAGCCATTGATCCGCAAGGGCGAAACCGCATGTCCCGCGCCCGGTGACATCGGGTGGGATGGCCGGTGACGTTTTCCTAAGCCATTGATCCGATTGGACTTAATTCCGTGGCTCCGAGAGGAAAAGTTACACTCCGAAAGTGTAACCACATGACCATCATCCCGCCCAAATATGACCCGCCCCCGGAATCGCCCCAGCCCTTGCCAGCCGTAGCTTCCAGGGGATTCTTAACCTTCGCCTTACTAACGTCACCCTTATTGACCCCCCTTCCTCAATTTTTCGGCCTTCGCGTGTGCGTATCGTGCGCCCGTGTGCGTATACGCTCATTCCGCTATTTATAACGGTATTTGCAACACGCATACGAAGGGTTGGACAGGATCGAGGCGGTTCCGGCGAGCCGGGCGGGCGCGGTGGGAAGGGATGGGATTGGGAGGCCGGAAAGTGCGTTACCTTCTTCCGGAGGGAGGGGATTCCTGGCTTGGCGTCCCCAGGATCGGGCGGTTCGGGTCGATGCCGCCGACCAGGGCGATCCGCGCCGGGCGCTTCACGCCGTCCGGCTGGGGTGGCCCTTCCGTCAGCGCCGGAGTAGCCGCAGCACGTAGATCAGCGCCACCGCCCCGCAGGTGGCGACGATGATGCGTCCCACCAAGCCGCTGGCGTGCAGGCCCAGCACGCGGAACAGGAAGCCCCCGACGAACGCGCCCAGCACGCCCACCGCGATATCGCCCGCCACGCCGTAGCCGCCGCCCCGCATTAGCCGACCGGCCAGCCAGCCCGCGACCAGCCCCACCAAAACCAGTGTGATCAAACCCATGGCGTCCTCCCGTGGTGTCCGCTGTGGAAAACCCGCTTGTACACCCGAAACCCTTCCGTTTGCCACCCGATTACGCCGCGCCCATCGCACGGGCCACGGCCTATCCCTTGTCGCATCCCACCGGTACGACCCATGACCCTTTCGGCTTCGTGGTCCTGGCGTCGCCGGTGACGGGCAGTTTCTCCCCCGTACGCTTTTCGATATCCGCCACGGTCACGAGGTAGCCGTCGAGCTTGGCCTTCGTCGCGTCTTTCGTGTTCGGCACGATCCAGGCGATGGCGTTGCCGTTGCCGCGCACCACCACCTTCCAGAAGGCGTCCGGCGTCCGCACGCCATGGCTTTTGACGAACAGGTCGTTCGCGGCGTTGTTCCCCCAGATCACCCCGCCCAGGACCAGCAATTCGTCGATATCCCGGTAGCATTCGACGATTTCCTCGGTCAGCAGCCACGCGCCACGGTTCATGTTGGAGGCTTGCGGGAGGATGTTGGTCATGTAGTTGGATTGCTTGATCGAGACCGGGGAGGCGTCCAGGTGGTTCGCGGGGACTTGGTGGCCCCGGTCGTAGCCCTGGCCGTAAGCGGCGGCGCTGGTTTGTTGGCATTCCTTCGGCACGCTGGGATCGAGCTTGAAGTCTTCGGCGCGGGGTTCGTGCCCGGTATCGCGCTGGGCGTTGTAGCGGAACTTCACCGCCGCCCGTTCCTTGCAGTCCAGCCAGACGGTGAATCCCTCATAGTTGAGCCGCAGCAGGCCGCCCTCGCGCACGGTCTCGGTCGGTGGCAGTCCGGCCTTGCCGGGCGTGGCCTGGGCGGGCGGTTGCGGGGTGGCCGGGGTGGGAATAGGACGCTGGGTGTGGTGTCCCCCGCCACAGGCGGAGAGGACGGCGGCAAGGAGCAGGGGCAGGCAGCGGATTGGGCGCATGGTGTGGACTCAAGGGCAAAAGCCGGGGAGTCTAGCCGAAAATGGAGATCGTGTAGTTCCGATACGCGCCGCGTTATTTAGCGGCAACCCTCGTACCTGTGGACACCATCGAAAGCAACCGGTGGCGAGGCAGCGGCGCTTGAATAAGCCTGCAAGGGAGAGAGCATGAAATCCGTGCGATTATGCTGCACTAATCGCACCTACGGGCTGGTAGATCGCGAACAGGATGGCGTCGAAGAGTGGCGCGTAATCGGGGTCGAAGGGGCAGTTGATGAAGACGTTCAGGTCATATTCGGAGGGCATGGGGATTCAGAGGTTCCCTAATACCTTGGCGATGGCGATATTGACGTCGCGGTTGCTGCGCTTGTGTTTGACCGGGGCTGGTTTGATGGGGGTTTTGTCGCGCTCGCCCACGCCCAGCACTTGCTGGATTTGGCCGTTCGCGCCCCGGACGATCACGGGGGTGCCCTGTCCGGCGATCTTCCGCGCCGCTTGCAAGGCTTCGGTTTTGTTGCGGTAGGTGGTGGCGTCGGCGTCGGCGCTGGCGCTCTGGGTGGTCCAGCCGTGATTGCTATTCCTGGATAGGACGACGGGTTTTTTCATGGTGTATTCCCCGATGCGGGACCAGGGGCTTGACCTCTATGTTATCAGCCAGCGCAACTCCGATGAGCGAAGCGTAATCGGAGGCATGATCCGGTGCGATTACGCTGTGTTAACCGCACCGACTGACTACGAATTAGGCAGCAGCATAACGACCTAGATAGTCTTCTTCTAAGCCGTCCAGCATATCTAGGCGGGCATTGACGATAAGCTGGTCCCATGATGGCAAATGGTCGGCATCAATGGCTAACCGTGCGCCAAAGAGGTGTGCATGTACTTCCCTTGCCCACCAGCCCATAAAATTATTCTCCGAAGGTGCCTCAAAAGATTTACGCGCCGATTCCACATCTCCTGCAACAACGGATGCGCCATTAATGGGGTGTAAATACGGTTGTAAACAATGTCCTAAAGCACCCAAGATGTCGGCAGTGGCATCATCTTTCACCTCATCGGTTAAGCGGGCGCGTCCCTCTCCCAATAACGCTAGGGGGTGTAAACGCGCGTCTAGCCGCGCCAAGCGCTTCCAATCAGGCACAGACGCCAAACCGCCGACAACCCGTTCGGCACGAGCCAAGGCGTAGCGAACCCGGCTACTGCCAGGAAAACGCTTGGCAGCTTGGCGGAGTAATTCCAAAGCCATGCCTATATCACCCGCGCCGATTTCCAGTAACCCTGCCTCGCTGACCGCCAGTGCATCCGTTTCAAATACCAAAAGGCGCTTCAATAACTTTTCCGCCCGCTCCCGTACATAGCCAGGCAAGATATAACTGGCATTTTGACCAGTGACGCGACGCCAACACCGGATGAGATAAGCATCGGCGGTGAGAATTTGGATTTCATTCTCACACAGTGAGGGTGTAACGAGTGAAGGTGGCGCTAAAGCATTGGTTGCCTCGCTTCCTATGGGGTCGGAAACAGGAAGTGAGAACGCCTCCGCTTCAATAATAGCTGGAATGGCTTGCTCCTCGGCTTCGGATTCGGATTGATCTGGCAGTTCCTCCCGCGATGCCAAAGCATCCTCGTAGTCAGGGACAATCTGTAAAACCTGCTCCTCAACTCCAGGTCGGCTTGGCAACTTTTCCTGCAATGCTAGAGCAATTTCATGGTCGGGGGCGATCAACAAAACATGCTCTACCAAATCCAGTGCTTCGTCGAACTTACGTTGTTGATATAATATTTTCGCTAAAGCGCACATAGCATCGATATTTTCAGGAGATTCCAGCAAAGCTTGGCGGCATTGCTGGGTTTTTTGTTCCAATCGAGAGATAAGCTTTTCTAGCTGCTTTAAGTTATCGCGGGTGATCTTATTATCTGGAACAAGAATCAAGGCCCGAGAATAATATTCCTTGGCTTCTTTATGTTTATGGCAGATTTCTAATATTACGGCTAGACCAACATTCGCTATCTCGTTGTCCGGGAAGCGGTCCAGGGTCCGCCGGTACTGCGCCTCGGCCTCCTCCAGCCTGCGCTGGGCCTTGAGCACTTCGGCCAAGCCGGTGCTGGCGACCTCGCTGTCCGGGAAGCGGTCCAGGGTCCGCCGGTACTGCGCCTCGGCCTCCTCCAGCCTGCGCTGGGCCTTGAGCACTTCGGCCAAGCCGTTGCTGGCGAACTCGCTGTCCGGGAAGCGGTCCAGGGTCCGCCGGTACTGCGCCTCGGCCTCCTCCAGCCTGCGCTGGGCCTTGAGCACTTCGGCCAAGCCGGTGCTGGCGACCTCGCTGTCCGGGAAGCGGTCCAGGGTCCGCCGGTACTGCGCCTCGGCCTCCTCCAGCCTGCGCTGGGCCTTGAGCACTTCGGCCAAGCCGTTGCTGGCGAACTCGCTGTCCGGGAAGCGCCGGTACTGCGCCTCGGCCTCCTCCAGCCTGCGCTGGGCCTTGAGCACTTCGGCCAAGCCGTTGCTGGCGACCTCGCTGTCCGGGAAGCGGTCCAGGGTCCGCCGGTACTGCGCCTCGGCCTCCTCCAGCCTGCGCTGGGCCTTGAGCACTTCGGCCAAGCCGTTGCTGGCGAACTCGCTGTCCGGGAAGCGGTCCAGGGTCCGCCGGTACTGCGCCTCGGCCTCCTCCAGCCTGCGCTGGGCCTTGAGCACTTCGGCCAAGCCGTTGCTGGCGAACTCGCTGTCCGGGAAGCGGTCCAGGGTCCGCCGGTACTGCGCCTCGGCCTCCTCCAGCCTGCGCTGGGCCTTGAGCACTTCGGCCAAGCCGTTGCTGGCGACCTCGCTGTCCGGGAAGCGGTCCAGGGTCCGCCGGTACTGCGCCTCGGCCTCCTCCAGCCTGCGCTGGGCCTTGAGCACTTCGGCCAAGCCGTTGCTGGCGAACTCGCTGTCCGGGAAGCGGTCCAGGGTCCGCCGGTACTGCGCCTCGGCCTCCTCCAGCCTGCGCTGGGCCTTGAGCACTTCGGCCAAGCCGTTGCTGGCGAACTCGCTGTCCGGGAAGCGGTCCAGGGTCCGCCGGTACTGCGCCTCGGCCTCCTCCAGCCTGCGCTGGGCCTTGAGCACTTCGGCCAAGCCGTTGCTGGCGACCTCGCTGTCCGGGAAGCGGTCCAGGGTCCGCCGGTACTGCGCCTCGGCCTCCTCCAGCCTGCGCTGGGCCTTGAGCACTTCGGCCAAGCCGGTGCTGGCGACCTCGCTGTCCGGGAAGCGGTCCAGGGTCCGCCGGTACTGCGCCTCGGCCTCCTCCAGCCTGCGCTGGGCCTTGAGCACTTCGGCCAAGCCGTTGCTGGCGAACTCGCTGTCCGGGAAGCGGTCCAGGGTCCGCCGGTACTGCGCCTCGGCCTCCTCCAGCCTGCGCTGGGCCTTGAGCACTTCGGCCAAGCCGTTGCTGGCGAACTCGCTGTCCGGGAAGCGGTCCAGGGTCCGCCGGTACTGCGCCTCGGCCTCCTCCAGCCTGCGCTGGGCCTTGAGCACTTCGGCCAAGCCGGTGCTGGCGACCTCGCTGTCCGGGAAGCGTTTTACTGCCTCCATAGCCACTTTCAAGACATCCGGGCGGTCCAATTTACGCAGACAAGTGACAACATTGTTCCAAACATACTCATTCCATGGCGCTAATTCCCGGGCGGGTTCGAGCCAAGCCAATGCTTGCAAAAACCAGCCCTGGCGACGGGCATTGGATGAAAATCTCACTGCACTGAGCGTATATGGGCCAGTATCGCCACTCACTTCGGCATAGCGTCGTTCCTCATCCAGCAATTTTTCAGCTTCGCTGATTGCGCTGGCATCGCCATTTTTGATGCGGTTCACCAAGTCTGTAGCACGCCGAGGCCATGCAGGATCGGCACGGTGCGAAACCGTGCGTGCCTTGACCTGGCCCAGGTTGGAATGCAGGCTTCGAATCCACTGCGCCCAGGCTTGGCAGCGCGGCTCGGCTTGCGCCGTGCGCCAGAAGTCCTCCCAGCGTTGGGGAAAAGGTGCTGCTAGTTCAGCCACTTGGGCGATGTTTAACCATTCCTCCCGTGCCGTCTCGGCTTTCAACCAACCCTCTTGATGGCGCTGCCACAATGCCGCGCCCAGGCAAGCCAAGCCTTCCGCCGCCTCATAGGGAAAGCCGCCGGATTGTTGTGGATTTTTTGCTGGCAGAAACAAAAGCCCGTCAATGCCGCAAGCACCACGCCTCCAAGGTTGATCGGGTGGCAGACGGCATAGCTGCCACCACTGCGGCAGTAGGCTGCGGTCGGTTTGATGCCGTGCTAGCGCTTGCCAAGCCCGGCCTTGTGGATCGCGGGCACGACCCTCGCTCAAGCTTTCTAAGAAACGTGGCTGTTCTAGGAAATGATGGCGTAGGGCAGCGGCGGCTTGGGCCAAGCGAGAGTCGAGGGCGATAACATCGCAGGCGCGTATCCAAGCTTCGGCGGTTAGAGCGGCATGGCCCGCGCTGCCTTCCGGCAGGCTGTCGCCCCAATGGGTGGTTATCCAACCCGCCATGGCGGTGTCTAAGGCGGCACTGAAGTCAGCGTTCAATAGATGTAGCCAGTCCAGCAACACTTCGCTTGGCTCGGCAGCACCTAAATGGCCTAGGGCGGCGCGGCCCATCAATAAATCGTGCAGGGCAGCATCTGGTTCTTGAGAGAACTGTTGCAGCCAGAGCGGCACACGCCGACCAGCGAAGCTGGCGGCGGGATTGAAATTCATGCTAGCAAATCTCCATCGGTAGTTTCGGCGTAATCAGGGCATTTGCATTTGCTGCGGATACCCGCCAAGTGTATAGCGCGGGCACTGGGTAGGTCTTCTAAACGGACTGGTTTTCGCACTTGACCTATACGCCATAGGTGCTTTGCGTGATAGTCCATAGCAGGATGCATTACCTCTCGCCGTAGCAGCGCATCATCGCCTTCCAAGTGTACGACGTGTCCCGTTTCGCGGCTCGCCGGGGCTGGGCAAAAGGCAGTAGAAAAAGCCCCGTCCAACACAGTAGGCGGCATCAAGGGTGCACAATTATGCCACTGTCGGATAGGCGGCAACTCCTCAATGGCGTAGCGGAAGATCAATACGTCGATAGGTCCACCACGTTCGCCAGGATCAAGGTGAGCCAGTCCCAATCGATCACGCATTTGATCAGCCCAGTCAGATTGATCCAGGGTTGAATCTGCGCTAAATAAATCGGACATATCTTCCCAATAAGTGGCATACACTGGACGCAATGCCAAGCTTTTTTGCCAAAGACCTAGTGTCCGATCAAAGCGTTGATAAGAGGGTGAGCTTTGAGGTTGACCCAAAGCGGCCCGAGCCTCGTCCAGTAATTGCGAAATAGGTAGTTTAAGTATGGTGCGAAGAAAACCCATTTCCACCAAACGCAATAGGTGCAGCTTGGGGTTGCTGCGTAAGTAGGGGGATCGTGCAGGTATGCGGAAAGTTTCCGGGCACAAATCCTCCTCGTTCAAATCCAAAACCTTGGGACGTTCTTCATCCGGTGGAAGTGGATATACTTTCCTCGCCAAATATGCATCATGATGAGCTTGCCATTCTTTAAAGGAGGCTGTAGCAAGCGCATCGTAACTTTCTACCCGCTTTTGTGGTACGCCTTCGTCCAGTAGGAAATTCCGTCCTATCAAACCGCCATTGAACAGCATCGAATCCTGTTCATGCTGCTTAGCACAGGTCCATAAATAGGAATTGAAAGCATCAGCCCGCTTTGCGAAAGCTCCATTCGACATTGTCTACCCTGTTTGGTCGTTTTTATAAAGAAGCATTTGCACGTATTCACGCGGCCTTGTACTCTCGAACCGATGCCCTGTCAATCGTGAATATTTACCTTCCAGTTTTGTGATGGATTTGGCATTTTTCCGCGATTGTCCCTCATCCCGTCCTCCCCCGCAGTTCAGCCAGTTCCTTCTCTACCCGCTTCATTCGTTCGCTTTCTTCAATGCTGTCCTGAACAGCGGATAACTTGCGTGGGTCGTCCAACCTATCCACCAGCGCCTTGACCTGCGCCTTCTGCTGGGCCAAAGGGTCTTCGGACACGGGTTCAGAAATGGGTGGCTCTCGTTCCATCACTCCCTCTCCGGTTAGAAGCCAGCCGGGATTTACGTCTGTATGCTTTGCCATTGACGTAAGAATCTTGGCTGAAGCATCACAACGCCCCGCTTCAACGTCGCCGAGATAGCTTCGGCTGACACCAATTAAATCCGCAAGCTTTTGTTGTGAAAGCTTTTTTGTTTTCCGCCACTCAGCTATGCGCTGGCCTGACGTAATTTCCGTTGACATTGACGTTATTTCCGTCCAACATTCTCACCCATATGAACACTGAGCCTACCCAACCCATGCAGCCCCGCACGAGGAAACCGCCATGCTGAAATCGAGACCCCCCAAGAGCCGCCTCGACCACCTGAGGATGTACCTGTTCCTACCCCTTTACTGGCTGACCGCCCGCCCGACTATGTGGCTGGCCCTGAAGTACAGGGCGACCGATTTCCACCGGCGCAGGGACGACACCGAACTAGTTCCGGCGCTGTTTTGGCCGCTTATTCCTTACTGGCGCTGGGTCGGCTGGCTGAGTGGAAAACACCACCGGTACCCAAGTCATCTCCCGGTAGGGTCCAGGGCCGAATTTATCCGTCGTCGGCAGCTGATGCAGGGGTCCGGGATCGCCATCGGCGCAGCCAACCAGCGGCTCGACGGCGCATAGGTGGATTTTCCCGGCCTTCAGCAGTTCCAGGAGGGCCGCGATGCCCTCCCCGGAAACTCTCCGCCACAGCACGAGGTTGGGGAAATCGGGATGGAACATGGTTTGGTCCCCGGAAAATCCGGGCACGGCCAGCCCGAGTTCGCCGAAGGCCACGTTGTCCCATTCTTCGATGTAGCTAAGGATCGATTCCTTCATGGGTCACCTCGCATATGAAAGGAGTTCTCCCAACCCGGCGGCGACCGGCGGGCCTAGCGAACACTGAGCCTACCCAACCCATGCAGCCCATACAAGCCCTCAAACCTTTATTGGCACAGCGCGGGGACTTCAGCCTGTATGCCTTCGCCAAGGCCGAGGATTTCAACTATCGGACGGTGTGCCTCACGGTCCAGCGCTGGGGCGACCGTACCGACCGTGAACCCCACGGCGGCGAGGCCAAACGGATCATGGCCCGGCTCAGGCGGCGGCTGGATGAATTGAACGCCGCCCCGTCCCGGCCCACCACGGCAAAAACCCCAGGGGACTGTCCATGACCTGCGCCTACACCCACATGAACCCCCTGGACGCCCTCTACGTCACCGCCTGCGACTATCCGGGCGGCCTCGAAGCCCTGGCCCAACGCATGGGCAAGAGCGCCCACGTCCTCCGCAACAAGCTGAGGCCCGCCATCGACACCCACCACACCAGCCTCCAGGAATTCAGCCTGCTGCTCGACTTCCTGGCCGAAGCCCGGATGCCGAACGCCGACCTGCCCCTGCAAGCCCTGTGCTGGCGACACGGCTACGTGCCGGTGCCGCTCCCCGAAGGCACGGCGGACGGCGACGGCATCTACCGCCAGATGTTGGCGAAGCTACGGGAGGATGGGGAATTGGCCGCGGACATCGAGCGGGCCATGGGCGACGACAAGATCGACGCCAAGGAACTCGACCGCATCGAGCGGTCGGCGATGGAAAGCTTGGTGGCCCACCTCGTCCTGTTGGAACAGATCAGGGCCAAGGCGCGGGCCGATGCGGCCCGCTCAAACGGGCGGGAAGTTTAATTTGCCAAAAAAAACCAAATCGCAATACGTAAATATTCACATAAGGAGACGCTGATATGTCCACGCCATTCCGCGACAGGACCGCCCTGATAGCTACTGGGATCGCCGAGGCGCACCTGGCGAACGATCAATTTTTTGCACTTTTGCAAGCTCTGCCTGAACCCAGGCCATGCCCTGTAAAAACTCGTCTGGACGCTCTCCGTCGATGGCTCTTTGAACGCTTGCCCCGCGGAATTTCTCGTAGGCTTCGTAAGCGCTTTTGGAGTCTGGATGAGTTGCCAGCAATGCTGTCATTAAGTCCAGCATTCCCTGCATTTGTCCGTACATATAAGCGAAAGCGGCTTTGCTCGACATGCGGGTGTAGCTCCTCAAACTCGTAAATATTCCAGGGCATCCAAGGCGACAACCTCTGTGATCATCGGGTGAACCTCTATGTCACGTCTTTACAAACCCAAAGCCCACATTTTGCTCCCGAGCGGGCCGGTCGATTTCAACCCCGCCGAACACATGGGTATGGACCCACAGCGGGCGACCGACCTTATCGCGGGGGGATTGACGATGGACCGTCAGGAAGGGAAGAACGCCTTGAGCACCAAGGCGACGACACCGCCCAGCAAGATGCCCAACATCCACTTGATAAGGGTCAGTTCGCCGAAAGCCCTCTCGAACTTGGTGTCGATCTCCAAGCGGGCTTCCTTGAGGTCGCGTTTGGTCGCGAGCTCTGCCTCGCCGGTGGCGTCCCGGAACGCCTCGGCGATACCTTTGGCCTGTTCTTCGGGGAGCCCGTGCGCTTTGAGGGTTTCCACGAACTTCAAGGTGTCGAAAGTGATGGTGGCCATGGACTGCCTTTCAGGGATGACGACGATAGGAATACTGAGCATAAGCCAAGCCGGACAAGCCCCGCAAGCCGGGAGGGCCAAGGCGCGGGCCGATGCGGCCCATGCGTGAATGACAAGGATGTCCAGTTCGCTCCATGAGTCCCCGGCGGCCCGCCGCGCCGGGTTTTTTAAAGAGGAACCGGATATGCAACAGCAAGAACTACTGCCTTTTGAATTCCAGGGCTTCACCCTGCGGGTGGAGCGCGATGACGACGGCGAGCCGGTCTTCCATGCCGGCGACCTCTGCGCGATGCTGGGATATGCCAACCCCCGCGATGCCGTTGCCCAACACGTCGAGCCATGTGACGTCGTAAAACGCGACGTCACATACCCCGATGCGACGGGCAAGCAGCGGAAGACCCAGCTTGAAAACTGGGTCCGGGAACCCGGCCTGTGGTGCCTGATCCTGGGCAGCCATGCGGCGAACGCCCTGCCCATCCGGCGCTGGGTCACTGCCGAAGTCCTCCCGGCCATCCGCAAGACCGGCGGCTACCAGACCCAGACCAAGAGCAAAACCAAGCCCCTGGCCATCCCGCACCTGCTCACCCTGCATGGCGAATCCCGCAAGCTGATGCAGGAACTCAAGCGGGAAATGAACCCCGCCATCCGCCGGACCCTCCACGCCCAGCTTGAGCAATGCTGTCTGTTGACCAACATCCCCGTCCCGGCCCTCGCGGACATCGGCAGGGAATTGGTCCCCGAGCCGGTGCCGCCCCTGGTCGCCGAGTTCTGGGAAACCTACGACTTCCTCGGCCCCGAACTGCTCAACCACTCGGCCAACCCGGCCTTGATCGCCATCAGCCTACCCCACTTCGCCCAGGTCGCCGCCGAACACCGGATCAAGGTCGCGCCCATGGTCGAATACCGCCGCTCGCTCGGGCTGAGCGCATCCCCCAAGTTCATCGAAATCAAGTCGGTGCATTCGGTTCTCCATGCCCGGCACAACGAATCCGCTCCACTCAACGAGCGGCTGCCCAAGACGGTGAAATGCTGGCTGTTCGAGCCGGTCCAGCCCCCGCCGCCTTCCTAAGCCAAACAACCCGCCCCCCGGCGCGGACCTAACGGACCCCGCAAACGACAACCCGGCACCGGGCCTCCCGGTGCCGTTCGATCCCCCTTTGCCCCAAGGAAACCACCATGCCCCCCGAAAGCCTGATCCCCTTGATCCTGCAAGACATCGCCGTCGATACCGCCCTCAACGTCGACGAACCCCTCCGCACCCCCGCCGAAGCCTGGGCGGTGATCCAAGAGCGCCTGGATATCTTCTGGACCGCAGTGAAGAACCCCCGGCCCGGTCCCACCGCCTACCGCCACTTGGTGGGCGTCGGCGTGGCCTGTGCCGAGAGCGCCATGGACCTGTACGGCTGGGGCGCGCTGCCCGATGCGGCCCAAACCGCCCTATCCCAGATTGCGAGCCGCCCCGCGCCCAAGGTCGCCAGCCTCCACGATGGCTATGGGCGGCTGGCGGTCATGCAGACCGACCTACAGGACCGCATCGGCATGGCGATGCGGGAAAGCGACAAGGAAGGATTCCGCGTCGCCCTCCGCTCCCTGCTGGCCGGGGTGATCGTGGTCGCCGCCGACCTCGACCTCCGCGCCGAGGAATTCCCCGCAACCGGCGACGGTCCCGCCGTCGCCCAGGCCGCTTGAACAACGGAACCCCCGAGCAGGCCGCAGTATGAGTACCCCCTTGGAAACCGTCCTGGCCCGCCTGGAGCGGGTCAAACCCCGCGCCAATGGCCGGGGCTACATGGCCTCCTGCCCCACAGCGGCCCACCGCCGGGGCGACCGCAATGCCAGCCTTTCCGTGGACGAGGGCGACAACGGCGGCGTGATCCTCTACTGCTTCAGCCACCAGTGTTCGGCGGACGCCATCGTCGCCGCCCTGGGTCTGGAGCTTTCCGACCTATTTCCACAGCGGCTGGACTACCGTGGTCCGAAAAGCACCATTCCGCCGGTGCCGTTGCGGGAAGTGTTCGCCGCCATCGAGATTCCGCTGGTGGCGGTCAGCATAGCCTTCAACCGGCTGGCGGCGGGCGAATCCTTCACGCCGGCGGAAGCCGCCTGTTTGAAAGTCCAGTCGGAAATCCTCTGGGACGCCATCCAGCGGGCAAGGGGGCACCGTGGACAATAGCCTTCGCAATCGCCGCATCCTGCCGCCCTATGCGCGGCAACTCGACCGGGCCTTGTTCCGCGCCGAGGTCATGGTGCTGACCGGCTCCGGCGCCCAGGCGCGGGCCACATCCCGCACCTGGTTCCCCGGCCAGAAAGTGATGCTGCCGTTCGGCGCGGAGATCGAGCGGTTCCATTGGCCGGTCTCGGGCCGTGGCTGCTTGATGTGGTCCGATGGCCTGCCCGAACCCAGGGACCGCCTGTTCCTGCTGGCCCGGACGCTGATCGAATCCGGGGCACCGTCCGTGCTGCTGTGCGTGGGCGAACGGCCCATGCCGCTGTTCCGCCCCAGGGTGCGGGCCGCATGAACTTCCCGGACCCATCCAGCGGCGGCGGGGAATACTTCGTCGAGGTCGGGACCGCGCCCACCCGGTACGCGGCCCCCGACACCGACGCCCTGGAAAACCGCATCCAGGCCCGGTTGATCGAGGACTACCGCTTCGGCGACCCCGACCGGATGCTGTTCGGCGTCTGCCCGCGCTGCGGCAAGAAAACCCTGCACGCCGCCGGGCCGCGCTGGCTGCACGTCTACTGTGGTCGCACCGACAAATGCGGCTTCGATGCCCTATCCCAGCACCTCTATCCCGACCTATTCACCGACTGGACCTCCCGGTTCCCGGACGATGCCGCCGAGCGGTTCCTGGCCTATGCCTGGGGACTCGACCCGCGGCGCGTGCCCGCCATTCGCGGCACTTGGTGGGAACCCAAAGCCGACCGGGGCACGGTGTCGCTGGTATTCACCCTGGCCGAAGGCGTCACCGTCGAAGTCCTGGCCGACCCGGTGACGATGCGCGGCCAAACCGGACCCTACCGCCTTTCCCAGAGCCTCAAGGGCGAAGTGGCGGGCCATTGGTGGAGCCTACCGGACGCCGACCTCGCCGCCGCCGCCCAGGTTTGGATCGTCACCGAAATCCGCGACGCCCTGTCGCTGGCCCTGGCCGGCGTGCCCGCCGTGGCCCTGGTCAAGCCCGACAACTATCCCGCCCACGCGCTGACGGCGCTGGACGCCCGCTGCATGGGCCAGGGCCGCCCCGGACTGGTCTGGGCACTGGGTGCGGGCCAAACCTACCACCTGCGCGAATGGATCAAACGCGCCCGCGCCGAGGGCTGGACCTGCCAAGCGGCGGTACCGCCGGGCCGGGGCGCGGAGGCCCGGACCTGGAACGACCTCTATCAACGCGCCCGGCTGGCCGAACCGCACCGCGAGGAATACCTGTACCAGGGTTCGCTGGCGACCGCCCAAAGCGCCCGCGAGAAGGCGCTGTTGATCCACGCCAAACACCAGCAGCAGGAGTTCCCCCTCGACTTCGGCAGCCGCCTGTTCTGGTTCAAGCTGGACCAGGAGAAATTCAACAAGGAGGAGAAGGAGGTCGGCAAGAAGGAAACCGGGACCGATCCCGCCAAGGCACGGGAAGAGGCCTTGATTTCCGCCTCGACCCTCACCGAGTTGGCGAAGTGCCTGCCCCGCCCGCTCTACTACCAATGCAACGAAGTCACCGACGAAAGCTGGTACTACTTCCGCTTCGAGTTCCCCCACGGGGCCGCGCCGCGCAAGAACACCTTCACCCCCAAGCAACTCAACAGCAATTCGGACTTCGCCGCCCGCCTGACCCACGTCGCGCCCGGCTCGGTCTGGAAGGGCAAGCCCCACCACCTGCAACGGCTGGCGGACGAGTGGATCTACAACATCAAGGAGGTCCAGACCATCGACTTCGTGGGCTACAGCCCCAAGCACGACGCCTACGTCTTCACCGACCACGCCTTCAAGGACGGCAAGCACTACCCGCTGAACGAGGAGGACTTCTTCGACCTGCCCCGGCTCGCGGTCAAGAGCCTGTCGCAGTCGGTGCGCCTCGACCTCAACACCGACCCGGACCAGTTCCGCACCGATTGGGTCTCCACCCTCTGGACCGCCTACGGGACCAAGGGCTTCGTCGCGCTGGCGTGGTGGCTCGGCGCCCTGTTCGCCGAGCAAATCCGCGCCCGCAACAAGAGCTACCCCTTCCTGGAACTGGTCGGCGAGGCCGGGTCCGGCAAATCCACCCTGCTGTTCTTCCTCTGGAAGCTATGCGGCCGCGACGATTACGAGGGCTTCGACGCCACCGATTCCTCCGCGCCCGGCGTCAGCCGCTCCTTCAACCAAGTCTCCAACCTGCCCACGGTCCTCCTGGAGGGCGACCGCAGCCAGGATAAGGATTCCGGCAGGCCGCGCAAGGGGCTGGACGTCGAGTCGTTCAAGAAGCTCTACAACGGCAACCCGTTCCGCACCCGCGGCGTCGCGACCGGCGGCAACGAGACCTACGAGCCGCCGTTCCGCTCGGCCCTGTGCATCTCGCAGAACCTCGAAGTCGCGGGCAGCCAGGCCATCCTCGAACGCCTGATCCATGTGGTGTTCGACGCCGCCGGCCACACCGACGCGACCCGCATCGCCGCCGAACGCCTGGAACAAATCCCGCTCCGGTCGGTGTCCGGCTTCCTGGTGCGGGCGGTGTGCGCCGCCAAGGCCATCCTCCAGACCTACACCGAGCGCTACGAGGACCACAGCGAATCGCTCCGCAAGGACGAGCGCATCAAGAAATCGCGCATCGTCCGCAACCACGCCCAGATGCGGGCGCTGGTGGACGCCCTGGCCCATGTCATCCCCATCACCGACGAACAGCGCCTGGAGTGCTACGGCTTCCTACTGGAACTCGCCGCCGAGCGCCAGTTGGCCATCAGCCTGGACCATCCCACGGTCCAGGAATTCTGGGACACCTTCGACTTCATCGAGGACAGCGCCAATCTCCCGGTCCTCAACCACAGCGCCGACGATGCCCTGATCGCCATCAACCTCGTGCATTACGAGGAAGTGGTGAACACCCGCAAGGGCCGGGCCACGCCCCGCGCCGACCTCATGCGCGTACTGAAAACCTCCCGGCAACACAAGTTCGTGGGCATCCAGTCCGTCCATTCCGTGATTCATCACGGCTACAACAAGAAGCTGGCCGAAGGGGAAGCCCCGAAGCCGAAAACCGTGAAATGTTGGGTATTCGAGAGTTAGGCCGCTATGACCGTGAGCGTGTTTTTCGAGCTGTCCGACCGCTACGGCAATCCGCCGGTTTCCGGCGGCGGCTACAGGGTGGGTGCCCCCGGCGACACCACGGCGGACCTTGCTGCCGATCTGCGGCGGCGCTACGGCCCGCGCCTGGTGCGGATGGTCGACGACCAGACGGGGCGGGAGATTTCGACAACGGGAGAACAACAACGATGAGAAAACAACTCCGATTGAACCTGTCCATGGAGCTGATGGTGGACCTGTTCGCGGGCGGCGGCGGCGCGTCGTCCGGCATCGAGCGGGCCACGGGCTTGACGCTGCCTTCCATCCGGGCCTATGCTTTCCGTGCCGTCACATTGCTGGCGGTCGGGTGTGGAAACCCGGATTGCATAGGCGCACAGCCCCCCATTCAGCGCCTCGGGCTTTTTTTATGCCCGAGTTGCGTCCTTCGAGTGTTGACGGGCGGTGCGTGGGCACGTTTCGGCGTGGCCGGGAACCTATGCCCCGGTTTTCCACCCCATGCACCGTCCGTCGCCCATTCTCCGTGGAAAGAGAACGCGACGGCTCCAACCATCTGCATAGGAGTCCGTTATGTCTAGTCACGCCCAAGTTGCGCCTATTCAGGGCGCGTCCGCACTTTCCGTTCTTGCCAATCCATTCCGCTTTCATGCCTTCGATGTTCGCACCGCCATTGGCCCCGATGGGGAACCGTGGTTTTGCGCGAAAGATGTTTGCGAAGCCCTCGATATCGTTTGGTCTGGAGGTTCCAAAACAATTGGAAACCTTCCTGATCGCTGGAAAGGGGTCGTAAATCTCCCGACCCCTGGAGGCGTGCAAGATACCTTGCTTATTTCTTTGGCGGGCTGTTATCGCCTGATTTTTAGGAGCAACAAGCCTATCGCCGAGGAGTTTGCGGAATGGGTCTGCGAGGAAGTCCTGCCCGCCATTCATAAATATGGTTTCTACGGCAAGCTCGACTTCAAAGACATGGACAAGAACGTCCGTCGCATCACCGAGTTGTGCGAGTTGCTTCCCAACACCAAGCACCCCTTCGACCGTACCCAGAAAATCGCCGAGTTGCGTTACCGCAGCAACATGATGGGATGGCCGATGCCGGACCTGAATCTGTTGGAAAACGGCCAAACCACGTTGGAGGGCTTCTGACATGGGTAGCCCGATAGACCAACTGTTTCCCCAGGAAACCCTCGCCGCGCTCCGCAACGCGCCGATGCCGCCCTACAAAGGCAGGGAACCCAGCGAGATCGAGCTTAAGCGCATCGAACAGGCCACGGGCTTGACGCTGCCTTCCATCCGGGCCTATGCTTTCCGCGCCGTCACATTGCTGGCGGTCGGGTGTGGAAACCCGGATTTACTTGGCGCACAGCCCCCCATTCAGCGCCTCGGGCTTTTTTTATGCCCGAGTTGCGTCCTTCGAGTGTTGACGGGCGGTGCGTGGGCACGCTTCGGCGTGGCCGGTTTCCAAGTAGCCGGTTTTCCACCCCACGCACCGTCCGTCGCCCATTCTCCGTGGAAAGAGAACGCGACGGTCCAAACCTTCTTACTTGGAGTCCGTCATGGCTAATCACGCCCAAATTGCGCCCTTTTCCTGGGGCGATGTCTCGCTTTCCCAGGCCGTTCACGTCAACGGCATTCCCCATGCCACCAAAATCGCCATTGGGGAATGGCTTGAATATTCCTTCCCGCGCGAAAGCATCAACAAGATTCTGGAGCGCAATCCCTACCTCGAAGCCTTCTCAGTCGAAGTCAACTTGACTTCGACTGACGGCAAAAACTACGACACCACGGTCTACCATCCCATGGGCTTTTTGCTCATCGTGATGGAATCCGGCCAGCCCAAGGCCCAGGCCGCGAAGGTCGCCATCGCCGCCTTCGTCTGGCATTTCTGCGGCGGGCAGGACATCGCGGCCAAGGACGCCATCCAGCTCCGCCAAGTCCTGCTCAAGACCCTCGCTGCCCTGCAATCCTGCCACTGCGCTTTTTCCCAGCGCATCCTGCTGGATCAAGTGCGCGATGTGTGCCGCCAACTCCGCCAGCCCATCCCCGACCTGTCCCTGATCGGCAAAGACCCTAAACAAACCGCGTTGGAGGGCTTCTGACATGGGTAGCCCGATAGACCAACTGTTTCCCCAGGAAACCCTCGCCGCGCTCCGCAACGCGCCGATGCCGCCCTACAAAGGCAGGGAACCCAGCGAGATCGAGCTTAAGCGCATCGAACAGGCCACGGGCTTGACGCTGCCTTCCATCCGGGCCTATGCTTTCCGCGCCGTCACATTGCTGGCGGTCGGGCCTGCAAACCCGCTGGATCTAGGCGCACAGCCCCCTTATTTCGCGTCTTGGGCATTTTTTACGCCCAAGTCACGCCTATCGAGTGCTGACGGGCGGTGCGTGGGAAGCCGAAAGGCTTGCCGTGATCCTAGACCACGGATTTGCAGCCCACGTACCGTTCCGTCGCCCATCTCCCTGCAAAGAGACGCGACGGTCCTAAACCAAAGTCTAGGAGTCCGTCATGGCTAATCATGCCCAAGGCGCGTCCGCGCCCGTCCCGTCCGTATTTTCCTTCCAAAGCCTGTTCAATGTCCGCGTCCTGTCCGATGCCCAGGGCATGGAATGGTTCGTCCTGGCCGATGTCTGCAAGGCCGTCGATTATTCCAATCCATCCGATGCACAAAAACTGATCGATGTCGATGACCTAGAGAAATTCGAGGTCATCGACAGCCTTAGCCGGGTCCAAACCGCTTGGTGCTGCACCGAACCGGGGCTTTACCAGTTCCTCGGTTCCTCCCAGGTCGAGAAGGCCAAGCCCTTCCGCAAGTGGGTATTTGGCGAAGTCCTGCCCGCGATCCGCCGCCAAGGCTTCTACGGCCAGCCGGTTTCCATCCAAGACCAAACCCGCCTTGAAACCCAACTCGGTCGTTACCTGGACCGGCTGGAAAGCTGCAACTGCGCTTTTTCCAAGAAGCTGACCTTGGACCGGATCGGCGTCATCTGCCGCCAGCTCCGCCAACCGCTGCCCGATATTTCCCTGATCGGCAAAGACCCCAAGCAAACCGCGTTGGAGGGCTTCTGACATGGCCGCGCAAATCATCCCCTTCCCCAAACCCGGCCCCCGCCGCACGGCCTCCATGCGTGTCGAGGAAATCAAGCGCCTGCTGGCCCCCTTCTTCGTCGGGATGCCCAAGAAGGACCGGCTTGAATTCATCGCCGAAATCTACGTTGACGCGCAGGAAGAAGCCGACTCATGGCGTTTCGCGGAGGGTCCGCCCGCGTTGACTGTTCAGGATCATTGAGCTTTCCGCCACAGGGACGTGGCTTCCTTCAACCGATAAGAGAGCTTAAAAATGGATTATCCCGACCTATTCAGCCCCACACCCACGCCGATCCACACGCCAGCGCCGCCGGGCCGGGGCTATACCGGCGGCTACGCGGCCCGGCCCGGAACCGGCCCCCAGGGCGCAACCTGCCGCCAGTGCCAGCATTACGCCCTGGTCGAAGGCCATATCCGGTGGTACCGGAAATGCGGCCTGATGAAAGAGCGTTGGACGCACGGCAAGGGGAGCGACATCAAAGCGCGGTCCCCGGCCTGCGCGAAGTTTGAAGCCGAAATACCCGAATTGGAGGTTCAGCCATGATCGAAAAGACCCTCTACACCGCAGGCTACGGCGCGGGCTGGACGCTGAGCGCCCTCGATGACGTATTGCGCGAGCGGAACGCCATCCTGCTCGATACCCGGCTCAACCCGTGGTCCCGCATACCGACATGGCGGAAGGATTCCATCAAGGGCCATCTGGGCGAGTTGCGCTACGCGCACGTCAAGGGATTTGGCAACCTCAACTATCAGGGCGGTCCTATCAAGCTGGCCGATCCGCACCCCCTGCCGTTCCTGCCGCTTACAGGGCGGCTGGGTTTGTTCAACGTGGATGAGGCGGACCTTGCGCCCATCGCCCAACCGCTGGCCGCAATGGACTTCCAGGAGGCGACTTGATGGCCACCCAACCGCTTTTAATCAAGATCGCCACCGCCGCCGAGATGATCGATTGCAGCCGGGCGACAATCTACCGGATGCTGTCGGCCCGCGAATACGCCGCCAAGATCGAGACTGGTGAAAAACAGGTGGAGGACGTACCCGCCGATGTGCGGCCTTACCTGGACTGCGGGTTTCCGCGGCCGGTCAAAAAAATCGGATCGTTGGGGGCGCGGCTGAGCCGGGCCGAGGTGGAGGCGTGGATTGCCAGGCAGGTTCAACCATGAAACCCATCATGATTTGCCGCGAGTGCCGCCAACCCCTCACGGAAGAGGAGGTCGAATATTACGAAGATCGGTGCCGGTGCGAGCGTTGCGAGGGAGAATGGACGGAGCAGATCGCGGCGTGGAGAACTGGCGGTGAAGATGCGGAGCTTGATGCTTTGTATGACCTGCCAGCGCCCACAGCGCATTGAATGTTATGCACTATGCTATACACTACAGCAATCCCACCAAGAAAACTGCCCTTCCTTATTCTGACCAATAAGCTATTGAATTTAATCAAAATATATTGATTTTGACTTCGTGGGATATTTGGTAAATATCCGATAGGCTATCGGATGGTAAGCTATGGCTAACGCTTCGTGAGCTTGGGACCGATATAGACGATGTAGAGCGGTTCTTCGGCCCGTATTGGCCAAGAGAAATGCACACGTAACTGCGGCGTCTGGACTTTGCCATGCCAGGGGCAAAATAAATTCTCGCCAGGGTTCCCAGGATGCTTAAATGTCATTTTCCGCCGGTATTCAGAATCATTTTTCTCGGAATCTGAAGCATCCGAAAACAGCGCTTCACCTGTAAAAAAATTCTGATAGATTTCATGTCCTTCTTGAGTACGTTGCCCCTGCTCATCGAAACAAGATTTGAGACGGTTCAAAGTATCGAGGATAAAAGATAACCGCTCAGCCGCGTTGGGATTGAAAGGATGGCCTATCAATGGCGCGAATGCATCTTCTGAAAAGTCGAGATCAGGGCAGCGAAGCTTGACGGATTTTCCTAATTCGGGCCATGAAACCAATCGTGTCTGAACATTTTTAAGAGCCGCCTCTACAGTAGATGGCTCCCAAAAATTCCCAAGCTCGATGGTTGTGTTTGCCTCCCCTGTTATCCAAGAAACCGATATTGGCGAAAACTGCCAGTCGGAAGGAGAGAAACTCACCAACTCCCGCCCGATACCATTCAGGCAGCACCAAGCGGCCTCTCCTATCGCGGTATCCGTCACGATTTCATTTTTAGACTCGAACCAATCATCCGGCCCGTGGCTACGGGAATCCTCCCAAAACGGTCCATACTGGGTCAGCCATGGCATCAAAGAACGTCGCTCGCTGACGGTGAGCGCTTGGACCGCTTGAAACAATAATATTCCCGGCATCGCCATATTCTGAAGTAAATTCCGGTGGCAATACAACTCCCGGCCAGAACGCCGGGCTATTTCCCGGATTACCATTACACGCCGGATAGCTTCCCTAAACACCGAATTATCAGAGTATTGTCCATGGAGCGAGAGGTCATTGACCATCAGGTCCATTTATTCCCCCCACCCGGCGAAGTAATTCATATCCTTGTCGAACTGGTCGAAGAAACCCTCGGGCCAAACATCGATATTACCCGAAGCGTCTAGGATTGGGTTATCTACCTGCGCCATCTCGGAAGTGCGCGGCCTGAAAAAATATAGTGCCGTCTGTTCCGGGGCGAGTCTCCCGGTTTTCACTGCCCGGCGGATGCCATTCAAGATGTGGTCGCTGTGGGTTTCGATAATCACCTGCACACCGGCCCGTGCCACGTCCGCCAAGAACTGCCCCATCCGCCCTTGCCCAGCGGGATGCAAATGGACCTCGGGGTTTTCAATCAACAGAAGATCGCCTTTACCCGCCGAGAGCGCGGCAACCACGATGGGCAGCACTTGGGTAAGCCCAAAACCGACGTGAACCGGGCGATGGAAATCGGTATCGTCGGAAGTCCGCAACCCGAGCGTCACCGCGTTGGCCTGCGGCACCGGCTGCAAACTTAGGGAACAATTTGGAAAGAATGTCCACATCCTGGCCTCAACTTGATGTAGGCGGGTATTGGGTCTTCCGGCCAGGACAAGTTCAGGTAACACCGGCTCGTCCCGCCCCCAGTGCAGCACACTAGCCGTCCGTTCGCCGGTCGGACCTACCACGGTCGCGCTTTGAGGGTCTTCGAGGGCATAGACTTGGCGCGGCCCCACCCGCTCGGCGGTGAGATAGCTCAGCCTGTACAAACGTCCTGGTAGCGAACACCACCCTTCCATTTTAAGGGGAAGCAAATGGCGCAGCCACTTTGGCTGGTCAAACGTCTCGTGCCCCTTCATCACGCGCTCCACCGCCATCGACATTTCGGAGCGTTCCCCGACAAAGGTCCAGCGGTAATCCCGCTCGTCGTCGCTCAAGCCGATTTCCAGGCTGCGCCGCCCATGGATTTGGTCAACCACATCCAAGACCGTGCCGAGTTGGATGGCCGAACCGTTCAGCATCAGTCGGGTGGACCATTCGTGTTCGCGCATGGTTTGGTGTAGTAGCACCAGCGCTTGCAACACCGAAGATTTGCCCGAGGAATTGGCCCCGGACAGCACGGTCAACTCGGTCAATGGCAGGCTGAGCCGCTCGAAGCATTTGAAATGTTGGAGATCAATCTGGGTAAGCACCGAATACCTCCTCGAACATTTTTTTTGCCGCATAAAAGCGGAATTTCACTTGCTTAACATCGCTAGTCGCATAATTAATAGATGCGATAAAATCCCCATCTTTCATTCGCGCAAAAAATACGTTTCTTAACTCCTCCGCATGGGCTTCTACCATACTTTCATTATATTTTGACAATCCAATAGACATCACATCCCAAAGGGAAGCATTGATTACTTTACGGGAGTGTTGATCTTGCTCGCATCTCCTAAACGCATGTCGATCAAAAACCTTCAAGTTATTGGAAAGGCCATTGCGAAAATCCGCAGAAAGCTTATTTAGCTCCGATTTTTCCAAGCCATTCATTTTTTTCAATGCCTCTCCTAAAAACTCATCCATATCTCCCCGATAGCTTTCCAAACCCAGCAATCGAAACGCGCAAAAGCGATTCACAAACTCGCGGTCCCGCATTGTCGATGGGGTCAGGCTCTTACCGGTAGCTTGTACGAACAAATCGGTTTCCGCCTCTTCTCTCAAAAAAGTCGTTGCCGCCCCCATGTAAATACAATTCCTCATTTGCTGACGGGTTAATGGCACCCCACCATTAACCCGCTCGAATATATCCAAACGCGCTCTTTCCGGCACCTTGGCATCGATCACATAAAGAATTAAATTACAATCCTCAATCCGATTTTGCATTTTTGGAGATAGGTTTTCAAATTTCTTCTTATTTAATTCAGCTTGTTTTTTTAGCCTTAACTTTAATTCGTTTTTAACAAACCGATTAAACGTGGAGAGCCTTTGCAAGCCATCCACCACAATCATCCGGCCTTCCTCGTCCTCGGCCAGATAGAACACAGGCAAAGGAATCCGCATCAACACGGATTCGATCAATTTGCTCTGTTTATCTTCCGACCAAATGAAATCCCGCTGAAAATCAGGATTCATGACGAAAGAACCCTTTTCTATTCTCCGCAAAACATCGTGGATCGTGCGGGTTTCGGTTCGAATCCATACCGTATCAATCGGATAATCGCCCCAGCCGGAATCTTCATCCCGGTCGAGACCTTCGATTTCCTCTTCAACTGACTTTTCTTGCTGCATTTCACATTCCTCTATGCAAATCGGGCCACACACAAGGTCCGATTCTGTTCAATACAACAGGCGCGAACCGCCGCCCTACAGTATTTTCTTGAACCGCTCCAACAACACCGTTTGCGCCTCCACCCCCGGCGAATCTTCGACCGGCTCCACCCGCTGGTACGTCCCCTCCGGTCCCAAGCGCCAAGCCTGGGAATCGTCCCTGAGATAAAGCTCCAGATCGTCGCGGATGCGGTCGGCCAGCTTCTTGTTCTCGATGGGGAAACACGCCTCCACCCGGCGGAACATATTGCGCGGCAGGAAATCGGCGCTGGCGGCGTATAACTCGGGGGCACCGCCGTTCTCGAAGCTATAGATGCGGCTGTGTTCCAGGAAGCGCCCGATCAGGGAACGGACCTCGATCTTGTCCGACACGCCCGCAACCCCAGGCCGCAAACAGCAAATCCCGCGCACGATCAGCTTGATCTCCACCCCGGCCATCGAGGCCCGGTACAAGGCCTGGATCAATTGCGGCTCGGCCACGGCGTTGACCTTGACCACGATCCGGGCCGGTCTTCCGGCCTGGGCGTGTTCGGCCTCGCGCTGGATTTTCTTCAACAACGATTGGTGCAGGGTGAAGGGCGATTGCAGCAACTTGTTGAGCTTGCCCATCTTGCCGAGGCTGGTGAGTTGCACGAACACCTTGCGCACGTCCTCGCCCAAGGCCTGGTCCGCCGTCAGCAGGCAATAATCGGTATAGGTCCGCGCAGTGCGGGGATGGTAGTTGCCGGTGGACAAATGGGTGTAATAGCGCAGCCGTTTCCCCTCCCGGCGCAGGATGGAAATCAGCTTGCCGTGGGTCTTGTAGCCGACGATGCCGTACACCACCTGCGCCCCGGCCTCCTGCAAGCGGGTGGCGAGCGAGATATTGGCCTTCTCGTCGAACCGCGCCCGGAGTTCCACCACCACGGTGACTTCCTTGCCCGCCCGCGCCGCCTTCATCAAGGCTTCGACGAAGGGCGAATTGGGACCGGTGCGGTAGAGGGTCTGGCGGATGGCAACCACCTGCGGATCGTCGGCGGCCTGCCGCAGCAATTCGATAATGGGCGCGAACGATTCATAAGGATGCTGCAACAGGATGTCCTGCTTGCGGATGGCCTCGAACAAATCGTGCCCGGCGACCAACTGCGGCGGACAACCGGCGGTGAACGCCAGATATTTGAGATCGGGCCGGTCGATCAAATCGTAGACATCGCGCACCCGGCTGAGGTTGACCAAGCCATCGACCTTGTATAGCCGGTCGGCGCTCAGGCCGAACTGGGTCAGCAGGTAATCGATCAGGCCGTCCGGGCAGTTGTCGGCCACTTCGATACGCACCTCGTCGCCATAGTTGCGGCTGCTCAATTCGCCTTCCAAGGCCCGCAGCAAATCGTCGATTTCCTCCTCGTCCAGATACATCTCGCTGTTGCGGGTGACGCGGAATTGATAGCAGCCGCGCACCTTCATCCCGTTGAGGAGTTCGTCCACGAAGTTGTGGATGATGGACGATAGGAACACGAAGTCGTGGGGACCGCTGTCGGTTTCGCCCGGCGGCAATTGGATGATGCGCGGCAGGGAGCGCGGCGCTTGCAGGATCGCCAGCTCGATATCGCGGCCGAAGGCGTCCTTGCCCGATAGCGGGATGATGAAATTCAGGCTCTTGTTGAGGATGCGCGGGAAAGGATGGGCCGGGTCCAGGCCGATGGGGCTGAGGATCGGCAGCAATTCCTCCTCGAAATATTGCTTGAGCCAGGCCTGTTGCGACTCGTTCCAGCCGCCGCGGCGGATGAAGCGGATGTTTTGCTCGGCCAGCAGGGGCAGGATGACTTGGTTCAACACCCGGTATTGTTCGGCCACCAGTTCGTGGGCGCCGGCGCTGATGGCGGCGAGGGCTTCCTGCGGCGTGAGGTGGTCGGGTCCGGTGCGGACCGCGCCGAGTTCGGCCCGTTGGATCAGGCCCGCCGTGCGGACCTCGAAGAATTCGTCCAGGTTGGAGCAGGAGATACACAAGAAATTGAGCCGTTCCAACAGGGGCACGCGGTCGTCTTTGGCTTGTTCCAGCACGCGGCGGTTGAATTCCATCAGGCTCAATTCCTGGTTGATATACCAGCGGCCATCGGTCAGGTCCACCATTTCGCCCTCCCCGGCCCCTTCTTCCCCGATAGCCCTACGGTCGTGGCGGAGGCCGGAGGATTCGGGATTGTCTTCCATATTGCCGATCATGTACTTGGCGGCGCGGATCATGCGCGTGGCCTTGGTTTTGCTGAGTCCGGGGATTTTGAGCAATTGCTCGACGTGGGCGGTGGCGAGTTCCTCGACCGAGAAGATGCCATGCTCCGCGAGGCTGGCGCGGGTGGACTTACTGATGCCTTTGACGTTGTTGATAATCAAGCTGCGGCTCCGCTCTGGGGGTGGATTCGGGCAGCATCATAACCCAGTGCCGGGCCGGTGAGGGCCAGTGTCGCCCACCTGCGGCGCGGCGAAATACGGGTTTATCAATCCATGTCCCCGGCCTCCCGGATTCCACCGTGTTCCAGCCGGACCACGGCCCTACCGCACGTCCAGAATACCGGCCCCGGTCCCCTTTGACAGGAATCAGCCCCCTCCCGAGAATAACGCCCTCCCCGGCCCGCATCCCACGCCGGGGCAAACCCACCCGACCCCGAGGAAACATCGATGAACAAATGGGCATGGCAAGGCTTACTGGCGCTGACCCTGGTCTGGGCGCCGCCGCCCTTCCCCGCCGCCGCCGCAACCTCCCCCACGCCCACCGTGACCCCCGACAACCCATCCATCCCCCTGGTGCTAAACGGCATCACCGTCATGGTGTTCCGCAGTCCCTTCATGGGACTATCGCCCAGCGAGCGGGCCGAGGGCGCGAAAAAACGTCTCCAGGAATTCCTGCAAGAATACGGCTACGACGAGATCGGTGTCGGCTCCACCCCGCAAGGCCCCGCAGTCACCATCCACGAGGACATCATGTTCGTGGTGACACCCGGCGATATCCGCGATATTCCCGGTGCCAACCTGCGCGCCACCGCCGAACAAGCCGCCGAGGCGCTCCGCAGCCTGGAATCCCAGGAGCGGATGGAAGCTTTCAAGAGCAAGGTCACTGGCTTCAAGGTCAGCACCAAATGGCTATTGATCCTGGTCGGTGTCGCCGGGGCCATGGTCGGGGGGCTTTATTTCCTCAAATCCCGCTATCTCGGCGGCGACCCCGGCTCGCTGGAATGCCCGCGTTGCGGCAATGAATCCTCCGTCGAGTACGAAGAAGAACCCTCCTCCTTCCGCGTCATCTACAAATACCATTGCCGCGCCTGCGACTACCGCTGGTTCGGCTCGTAAAGCCGCTCCCAGGCCCGGCACGGAAACCCAAGCCCCCGCCCGCCCGTTCATGGCATAATCCGCGCTTTTGATCGTCCGCCCGTCCCGATGAGCCCGCCCCCGGAACACCGCCGCGCCCCGCCACCCACCGACGCCGAAACCCTCTGCCGCACGGGACGCAAGGTCATCGCCACCGAAGCCGGGGCGGTCGCGGCCCTGGCCAGTCGCATCGACGCGGGTTTCGTCGCCGCCTGCCAAACCATGCTGGCCTGCCGGGGCCGGGTGGTCGTCACCGGCATGGGCAAATCCGGGCATATCGCGGGCAAGATCGCCGCCACCCTGGCCAGCACCGGCACCCCGGCTTTTTTCGTGCATCCGGGCGAGGCCAGCCATGGCGACCTCGGGATGATCACCCGCGAGGATGTGGTACTGGCCTTGTCGCATTCCGGCGAATCCGTGGAAATCCTCACCATCCTGCCCTTGCTCAAGCGCCTGGGCGTGCCCTTGATCGCCATGACCGGCCAGCCCGCTTCCACCCTGGCCCGGCAGGCCGACGCCCATCTCCATACCGGCGTGGCCGAGGAAGCCTGTCCTTTGGGCTTGGCCCCGACTTCCAGCACCACCGCCGCCCTCGCCATGGGCGACGCCCTGGCGGTGGCCCTGCTTGAAGCCCGC
The DNA here is from genome assembly GCF_900155475.1 of Methylomagnum ishizawai. Lineage (NCBI taxonomy): Bacteria > Pseudomonadati > Pseudomonadota > Gammaproteobacteria > Methylococcales > Methylococcaceae > Methylomagnum > Methylomagnum ishizawai. The sequence goes on from NZ_FXAM01000001.1 coordinate 3,369,249, forward strand.
GGTTTCACCGAGGAGGATTTCGCCTTCTCCCATCCGGGCGGCAGCCTGGGGCGGCGGCTGTTGGTGCGGGTGCGCGACATCATGCACACGGGCGCGGAAATCCCCTGGGTGCCGGAACACGCCCTGGTGCTGGACGCGGTGCTGGAAATGACCGCCAAAAACCTCGGGATGACCGCCATCGTCGATGCCGGACAACGGGTGCTGGGCATTTTCACCGACGGCGATCTGCGGCGGCTGCTGGAAAAGGCGGGCGATATCCATGCCGTCCCGGTGGCGGCGGCGATGACCCGGACTTGCACCCGCGTGACGGCGGACCGCTTGGCGGCGGAGACGGTCAGGATCATGGAAGGCAAGCGCATCAACGCCTTGCTGGTGGTGGACGCGGCGGGACGCTTGATCGGCGCCCTCAATATGCACGATTTACTCAGGGCCGGGGTGCTTTGATGCCGGAGACAGCGAGACAGGCGGCGTTGCAACGGGCCGCGAACATCCGCTTGGCGATTTTCGATGTGGATGGGGTGTTGACCGATGGCCGCTTGTTCTTCGACAGCGAAGGGCGGGAATACAAGACCTTCCACGCCCGCGATGGCCTGGGACTCAAGCTCCTGCGCCGGAGCGGGGTCGAGACCGCCGTGATTTCCGGGCGTTCCTCCCCCATCGTGGCCCGGCGCATGGCCAGCCTCGATATCGCCCATGTCCACCAGGGTTGCGAGGACAAGCTGGCGGTGTTCGGGCGGCTCCTAGAGGAACTCAAGCTGGAACCCGGACAAGTGGCCCATGTCGGCGACGATTGGATCGACCTGCCCTTGCTGCGGCGGGTGGGCTTGGCGGTGGCGGTGGCCGATGCCCACCCCGGCCTCCGCGAGCATGTCCATTGGATTACCCGCAATCCTGGCGGGCTGGGCGCCGCCCGCGAAGTCTGCGATCTCATCATGGAGGCCCAAGGCACGCTGCGGGGCATATTGGACCGCTATTCCTGAACCGATGCCCAGTTTCAAAACCCTCGCGAGCTATCTCCTGCTCGGATCATTGGCCCTGCTCACCTGGTGGGGCGCGGAATACCTGGCACCCAAGGAGTTCAACCCGTCCAAGCCCGCGGTCGGCAAGATCGATTACTATTCCAAGAACATCCGTCGCACCGTGATGGACGCGACCGGCCATCCCAAGGAACTCCTGCTGGCCGAGACCCTGACCCATTACGAGAACGACAACCACACCGAACTCGGCCACCCCGTCATGACCCTGTATTCCAGCAAGGGCCAGCCCTGGGTCATCCACGCCGACGCGGCGCTCCTGCCCGGCGAGGGCGAAACCATCTACCTGCAAGGCGCGGTGCTGGTGGAACGGGAAGGCGGCGACGACAAGGGCAACCGGCCCATCCGCATCGAAACCACCGACGCCAGGGTCCAACCGGACAATAATTATGCCGAAACCGACACCTTCGTCCGGGTCTTGAGCGAGGGCGACACCTTGACCGGGGTCGGGGGCAAGGTGTGGTTCGGGGACGACCTCAGGTTCAATATCCTGTCCCAAGTCCGGCGGGTATCGATCCCCAAGGAAACGCCGGATTCGAACGGCAAACGTGGCAGGTTCGGCGGATGAACCCATGTGCGGCCCGCCTCCCCAATCTCCCTTCTCCACAGCGGACGGCAATCCCAAGCAGCAAGGTACGACGATGAACAAGATCAAACAAGGCGGGAATCCCAAGCTGTCCGGGCTGGCGCTACTGGGTCTCCTGGCCGCGGCCCAGCCCGTCCCGGCCCTGGACAGCGACTCCAAACAGCCCATGTACATCGAGTCCGACACCGCCACTTACGACGAAAAGAAAGGCGAAACCATCTACGTCGGCAATGTCAAAGCCACCCAGGGTAGCCTTGAGGTCTACGGCGACAAGATGACCGTCTACCAGAAGGACAACAAGACCGACAAGATCATCATCCTGGGAAGGCCGGCCCGGCTCAAGCAAAGGCCGGAAGGCGGCGACCAGGACATGCACGGCACCGGCCAGCGGGCCGATTATTTCCCCGAAACCGGCATCCTCATCCTCTACGACAAGGCCGTGACCTGGGAAGGCGAGGACATCAACATCAGCGAACATGTGGTCCGCAGCGACCGCATCGAATACGACACCCGCAACTCGCTCTACAAAGCCGGCAACGCCAGCACCGGCAGCAAGCGCGTGCATGTCACCATCCAGCCCAAGAAAGAAGCAGAAGACAGCGCCAGCCCCGCCCCATGACCACCCTCACCGCCACCCAGCTCGCCAAGCGCTACAACCGCCGCAACGTCGTCGATGGCGTTTCCCTGAACATGCAGACCGGGGAAATTGTCGGCCTGCTCGGCCCCAACGGCGCGGGCAAGACCACCAGCTTCTACATGATCGTCGGCCTCATCAGCCCGGACAGCGGCAATATCCAGATGGACGGGCGCGACATCACCCATTTGCCCATGCACTCGCGGGCCAAGCTCGGCATCGGCTATTTGCCGCAGGAACCCTCGATCTTCCGCAAGCTCAGCGTGGCCGACAACCTCCGGTCGGTACTGGAACTGCGCCAAGGCGTCGGGCGCAAGCAGCGCGAACAGATCATCGAGGAGCTATTGGACGAATTCAACATCGGCCATCTGCGCGAACAGCCCGCCATGGGCCTCTCGGGCGGCGAACGGCGACGGGTGGAAATCGCCCGCGCCCTGGCCTGCGAGCCGCGGTTCATGCTGCTGGACGAACCCTTCGCCGGGGTCGATCCCATCTCGATCATCGATATCCAGAAGATCATCGACCACCTCAGGCTGCGCGGCATCGGCATCCTCATCACCGAACATAACGTCCGCGAAACCCTGGGGATTTGCAACCGGGCCTATGTCCTGGCCGGCGGCAAGGTCATCGCCGAGGGCACCGCCGAGGCCATCGTCGCCCACCCGGAAGTGCGCCAGCATTACCTCGGCGAAAACTTCTCGCTGTGAAACGCGGCTTTCGCGGCGGCTATACTAAAGTTAGAATGGGGCCAACAAAGAAATGGTACGTCCATTGCTAGATATATCATAACGGCACGGATTTTCAGCGAGATGAAGCAGACCCTCCAACTCCGCCTCGGCCAACAACTCACCATGACCCCGCAGTTGCAGCAAGCCATCAAGCTGCTACAGCTGTCGAGCCTGGACCTACAACAAGAAATCCAGCAAGCCTTGGATTCCAACATGATGCTGGAAATGGCCGAGGACGAGGGCTTCTCCCCCCCGGAAGTCGTCCACGACCTCAGCGAGCCCAAATCCTCCGAACCCGAACCCGAATACCGCGAACTCGGCAATATGGACGCCCCGGCGGATATCCCGCAGGAACTGGCGGTCGATTCCTCCTGGGACGAGGTCTACGACAACCTGCAAAGCTTCACGCCCGCCTCCTCCGGCGATTCCGACAACGACGACTTCCTGCTGCAACGGGCGCCGGCCCAGACCCTGCAAGACCTCCTGGTCTGGCAGATGGAGCTGACCAATTTCAGCGAGACCGATTACGCCATCGCCACCGCCATCATCGACAGCATCAACGACGAGGGCTACCTGACCACCCCCGTCGCCGATATCCATCAAGGGCTGGCCGGCCAGATGCCCGGCCTCGAACTCGACGAGGTGAAGGCGGTCCTGCACCGGATACAGAGCTTCGACCCGCCCGGCGTCGCCGCCACCGACCTGGCCGATTGCCTGCGCATCCAGCTCCTGCAATTGCCCGAGGACACCCCCTGGCGCAAACAAGCCCTCAGCCTCGTCACCCACCACCTCGATATCCTGGCGAAGAAAGACCTGAACCGGCTCAAGCGCAACCTGGATATCGGCGACGAGGACTTGAACCACATCGTGGCCTTGATCCGCAGCCTGGAACCCAAGCCCGGCAGGCTCATCAACACCGGGGAATCGCAGTACATCATCCCCGATGTGTTCGTGTTCCGGCAGGGCGAACAATGGATCGTGACCCTCAACCCGGATATCGCGCCCAAGCTCAGGATCAATCCGTTCTACTCCAACATGATCAAACGGGCCGACTCCAGCTCGGACAACGTGACCATGAAGAACCATTTGCAGGAAGCCCGCTGGTTCATCAAAAGCCTGCAAAGCCGCAACGAAACCCTGCTGAAAGTGGCCCGCTCCATCGTCGAGCGCCAGAAGGATTTCCTCGACTACGGCGAAACCGCCATGAAACCCCTGGTCCTGCGCGACATCGCCGAGGAGGTCGGGATGCACGAATCGACCATTTCCAGGGTCACCACCCAGAAATACATCCACACGCCCAACGGGGTGTTCGAGTTCAAATATTTCTTCTCCAGCCACGTCTCGACCAACGCCGGCGGCGAATGCTCGGCCACGGCGATCAAGGCGTTCCTGCGGGAGATCGTCGATCGGGAAGACCCGGCCAAACCCCTGAGCGACGATGTGATTTCCAAACAGCTGAAGGAGCGCGGCATCAACGTCGCCCGCCGCACCATCGCCAAATACCGGGAAGCCATGGCGATTCCGCCGTCCAACGAACGCAAACGGGTGTTCTAAGTCACCACACGGAACCCCGCCCAGCCCGGCGCGGACCGACGCGCCACCCACCCTCCCGCACCGAATCCGCGGGAGGCCGATTCCATCAACCGAGACCCACTATGCAAATCCAAATCACCGGCCACCACATCGAAGTCACCGACTCCATCAAAAACTATGTGACCGAGAAGTTCGCCAAACTGGAGCGCCACTTCGACCAAGTCATCGACATCCATGTCATCCTGGAAGTGGAAAAGCTGGCCCAGAAGGCCGAGGCCACGGTGCAGGTCAACGGCAACAAACTGTTCGCCGAGGACACCCAGGAAAACCTCTACGCCGCCATCGACAACCTGATCGACAAGCTCGACCGCCAAGTCCTCAAGCACAAGGACAAAACCCAGAATCATTGATAAGCTAGCCCGCGACCGCCGCCCCGGCCCCCGCCGGGGCGGGAACCCCCCCAACCTAGCGACCCCCCCGCCATGAACCTGGTCATCGTCAGCGGACTGTCCGGCTCGGGCAAGAGCATCGCGCTGGAAACCCTGGAAGATTGCGGCTATTACTGCATCGACAACCTGCCGGTGGTGCTGTTCGAGTCCTTCGTGCGGCGGGCCTTGATCGGCAGCCATCCGCCCCTGCACAAAGCCGCCATCGGCATCGACGCCCGCAACCAAACCGCCAGCCTCGCCCAATTCCCCTCCACCCTGGAATTGGCCGACCAATTCGGCATCGAATGCCGCATCCTGTTCCTGCAAGCCGAATCCCACACCCTGCTCAAACGCTTCAGCGAAACCCGCCGCAAGCATCCGCTCACCAGCGCCAACCATCCCCTGAGCGAGGCCATCGAACTGGAACGCCAACTGCTGGAGCCGGTCGCCAGCCGCGCCCATCTGTTGATCGACACCACCTACACCAATGTCCACCAACTGCGCGAATTGGTCCGGCAACGGGTGGTGGCCCAGCGGGAAAACCTGATGTCGCTGTATTTCCTGTCGTTCGGCTACAAGAACGGGATGCCGCTGGACGCCGATTTCGTGTTCGACCTGCGCTGCCTGCCCAATCCGCATTGGGAACCGGCGCTCAGGGCCAAGACCGGCAAAGATGCCGAAGTGGTGGAGTTCCTGGAACGCATCGACGATGTGCGGCAATACCTGGAAGATGTGGCGCATTTCCTGGAACGCTGGATTCCGCGCTTCAAGGCGGAAAACCGCAGCTACCTGACCGTCGCCATCGGCTGCACCGGCGGACAGCACCGCTCGGTCTATCTGGTGGAAGCCCTGGCGGCGCGGTTCGCCTCCTCCGACCATCATTTACTGGTGCGCCACCGCGATTTGCGCTAGGCCGCCCCCCCATCCCCCGGCGGAAATCCGCCCCGCTAGGCATTGCATCCCATGACCCCGAAATCGTCCATCCTGCTTTCCCTGTTGTTGGCCGCGGCGCTCCCGGTCCATGCCGCCCACAAGCCCTCAAAACCGGCCCCGCGCCCGGAAACTCCACCGGCGGCGGCCCCGGCGGTCAAGGCCGATACCCTGACCCTGGCCTATCTCACCCGGCAGGACGCCAACCCGCCGACCGTGCCGTTCTTCGATCCGGTCATCATCGATAGCGGCTTGCAAGGGGCGCGGCTCGGCATCCAGGATGACAACACCACCGGGCGCTTCACCCGGCAAAATTTCGTCCTGAAAGAAACGATCCTGCCGCCCGAGGGCGATGTGGTCGCGGCCTTCAAAGCCCTGGCCGCCGAGGGCCACCGCCATTTCCTGCTGGACCTGCCCGCCCCATTGCTGCTGGAACTCGCGGCCCTGCCCGAGGCCCAAAACGCCCTGCTCTATGACACCGCCAGCCGCGACGACGCCCTGCGGGCCGAATCCTGCCGGGCCAACCTGCTGCATCTCCTGCCCAGCCGGGCCATGCGGGCCGATGCCCTGGCGCAATATCTTGCTAAAAAGCGCTGGCAGAAATGGTTTTTGGCGATAGGCCCGAACGAGGGCGACAGGCTCTACGCTGCGGCGGTCCGTAGCTCGGCCAAGAAATTCGGAGCCAAGATCGTGGCGGAAAAGCCCTGGGAACACAGCTTCGACGAACGCCGCAGCCCAGAATCGGAAGTGCCGGTGTTCACCCAGGGCGTGGATTACGAGGTTTTGATCGTGGCGGACGAATCCGGGCTGTTCGGCGATTATCTGCCCTACCGCACTTGGCAGCCCCGGCCCGTAGCGGGCACGCAAGGCTTGGTGCCGACCGCTTGGCACCACACTCACGAAGCCTGGGGCGCGTTGCAATTGCAAAACCGCTTCCGGGCGCAGGCCGGGCGCTGGATGGCGGAAGCCGACTACGGCGCTTGGCTGGCGGTCCGCGCCATCGGCGAGGCGGCGACCCGCGCCAAATCGGTGGAATTCGAGCCGGTGAAGGCGTTCATGCTGGGCGAGCAATTCGCCCTGGCCGGGTTCAAGGGCGTGCCCTTGTCGTTCCGAAGCTGGGATCGTCAATTGCGCCAGCCGGTGTTATTGGCGGCGGAGCGTTCGCTGGTGGCGGTGGCCCCTATCGAAGGCTATTTACATCCCAGGAACGAGTTGGATAGCTTGGGGATAGACCAGGCAGAGTCGAAGTGTAAGTTTTAATACACCACGCCCCCAAATCGGATATGGCGCGAGCTATTTCTACAATACCATGATCCTTGAAAGGATCGGGTTCGTTCTTGAAGAACTCGGGCAATTTGCCGAACAAAGCTTCGTCTGTGTGCCAGAAGGTCGTTTGCAGCGTGTGGCGGAGGGTTCGCGCCTTACCGTCCGCCCATTCCACCTTCACTTTTTTCCGGCAGGCGCATGGGCGCGCTGGAAACAGTTCGGTGGTGCAACCGGCCTCTTTGCGGAGAACGTCGTCATATTCTTGAAGGCTTGTTCAAACATGCGGGGGCAATCACTCGGGTGGAAAGGGCGGCGGGCGCGGTGGGTTCCGGTGCGGAATTTGGATGGGGTGTTAGTCGGCTGTCCGGGATTCATCGCGGGGTAAGCAATGCCGGGCCGCGTCCAGCAGCACCTCGATTCCCGCGCCGGGTCGATTGCCGCGCTCGCCCAATTGGCGCCGCCAAATCCGCCCACCCGGCAGGCCATGGAACAACCCCAGGAGATGGCGGGCGATACTGTGCAAGCGGGTGCCACCGGCCAGTTCCACCTCGACATAAGGCAGGAAGGCTTCCAGGATCGCGTGGCGGGACGGGATGGGATGGTCGTCGCCATAGAACCGGGCGTCGGCCCCGGCCAGGATATAGGGGTTGTGGTAGGCCGCCCGACCGATCATCACGCCGTCGAAGCGGGCGAGGTGCGGTTCGGCTTGGTCGAGGTCGAGGAGGCCGCCGTTCAGGATGACCGCGAGGTCCGGGAAATCGGCTTTGACCCGTTCCGCCACGTCGTAGCGCAAGGGCGGGATTTCGCGGTTTTCCTTGGGCGACAAGCCCTTCAGCCAGGCTTTGCGGGCGTGGATGACGAAGGTTTGGCAACCGGCGGCGGCGACCGTGGCGACGAAATGGGCCAGTTCCCCGTAGGAATCGCGCTCGTCGATGCCGATGCGGGTCTTGACCGTGACCGGGATCGCCACCGCCGCCCGCATGGCGGCGACACAGTCCGCCACCAATTCCGGCTCGGCCATCAGGCAAGCCCCGAACCGGCCCCGCTGCACCCGGTCGCTGGGGCAGCCCAGGTTCAGGTTGATTTCGTCGTAGCCCCGCGCTTCGGCGATGCGGGCGCAGGCGGCGAGTTCATCCGGGTCGCAGCCGCCGAATTGCACGGCCAGCGGTTTTTCCTGCGGATCGAAGCCCAACAGCCGGTCTTGGTCGCCATGCAGGATCGCGCCGGTGGTGACCATCTCGGTGTACAAGAGGGCGTGGCGGGAAATCAGCCGCAGGAAATAACGGCAATGGCGGTCGGTCCAATCCAGCATGGGCGCAACCGAGAGCGGATTCGCTGAAATATTTGTCATATCAAGGATTTATATGGCGTGACTGGTCCGCATCGGGAAGGATTCGGCCTGATTCGGAACTATAATCGGGTCAAAGTCCCAGCACAAACCCGAGCATGTCCCAGCCATGGTCTATTCCTGCATGAGGGTGGGCGAGGCTGCGGCATCCCGTGGGATGACGTAGACCCGGAGGCGCGGACGATGCTGGTCAGGGACAGGAAGCACCCAACCGAGAAGGTTGGCGAAATACTTCCGCCACCCGCAAGACCCGCCTGAAAAGGACTCATTAAACCACCGGCTTGGTTTCCCTCCGCCACTCCCGGATAGGCGTCAAATCATCCCAGTTCAACGCGATTCCCAATCCGCCATCATCCTTGATGACCCGCAGACGGTTCTTATCCTTGGTCAAAAAAAGCACCTTGCCATAAGTCCGGGGAACGCGCAGGGCTTTCCGCGCCGCATCCTTCACGTTTTCCTTGGTTTCGACCAGCCGCGCCAGCGGTTCGTCGCCGTGGTACATAATATCTCCCATGCCTCACCCATCGTCCACCACGCAAAAAGGCCGGGAAGGTTCCCCTCCCGGCCTTTTCCATTCAAGCCCGCCCCATTCTACCAACCGGGCGGGCATATATACCCCCTTCCGAACATTACCACGGCAAGCCCGGAATACCGGCCCCCCGACTATCTACGCCGATTTATACAGCCATACACCCCGCTGAACCATTGTAAAATCAACCAGCGAGGCTATAAGGTGCTGGACGAGGTTATAAAAGATAATCGGCAACATCACCTCCGGGTGGTCGGCTAGCGCGATGGAAACCAACACCAATCCTGTGCCGTTGTTGTTCATGCCCAAACCAAACATCAGCGCAACCGTGTTCGTCCGGCTAGCGTGAAAGATTCGTGCGACCAGATAGCCCGTGGCGAATGCCGACAGGCACAACGCCACCACGATCACCAGCAAAATAGCCAGGAAATCAAAATCAGGCTGGGATAATGCCTTGGGCAGGCTCAACGAGGCGTTGGAATAATTGAGCAACAGCAGAACAATATAGTTGACCAGTCTGATAGCGGATTTGGCGCTGGCAAGTCGCCGCTCGCCCATAACCCGTTGCATCAGCACACCCAACAACGAGGGCAGGACGACCCAAACGCCAAGGAACGACACCACGCCATCGGCGGCAACCTCGTGTAAATCCTCGGAATAATCGCCCGTAGTGACGAAGCCGACCGCATGGAGGACCAGCGGGGTGAGCAAGGGACTCAGCAAGGTGGTGGACAGCACCAAGCCTAAACTCAAAGCGAGATTACCGTCGGCGTTTTGCGCCCAAGCCGTGGAAGCACCGGCAATCGGCATGGCGGCGACCAACGCGAGACCCACCAGAATGTGCTGGACCTCTTCCGGGTTATGCCAACGCGCCATGACCAAGTTCACCCCCATGATGAAGCTCAGCGGCGTAATCAAATTACCCGCCAACCCCGCCAACAACAACTGCGGCTTGTACGCCAATTGGGCGAGTTCCCGATGTTTCACGCCTAGGCCCGCATTGAACAGCAATAACGACAACATCACGGGTGGCAAAGAAACATCGATTTTGTTCTGTAGCAAAACAACGCTACCCAATTCAACTTCCCGCATCCAAACGCCAAATCCCGGCAGTAGCGCGGCGACAAAATAAGACGAGATAATCATCCAAATAAAGTAGTGGTGGATGAAATGGGTAAGGAGTTCGATGGGTTTTTTGATGGGATTCATGGATTATTCTCGATGGGGTAGCCAAGCTTCGGGGCTACCGTTTGATGGCTAGCACAAGGACGCCCAAGCCCACCAGGAAAATCCCGGACCATTCCCGCAGCGATGGGCGTTCGTTGAGAAAAACCACGGCGAATAGCACTACTAGCACAAGACTGATTGTATCGACCGGGGCCACTTTGTAAGCATCGCCGATTTTCAACGCCCGGAAGTAGCATACCCACGAGGCTCCCGTCGCCAACCCCGACAGCATCAGAAACCACCATGTCCTTACGGGCAGATACAAAGGATTGCTCCATTTTCCTGTGGCATATAGAAACCCGGCAAGAACGGCCAAAATAATGGCGGTACGGACTAAGGTTGCCAAATCGGAGTCTACGCCTTCAAGGCCAAGCCCACCCGCTTCCGAACATCAGGATGGGCCTAGCCTCGTATGGCCGGACAGCTTGGTGGGATTTTCCAAATCGGATGGCGTGAGCGGTGGTCATGAACCTGGGCTCGGAGGATCAATCGCTATTTGAGTGCGGAATTCACCTGATCCGAGTGACAAATTAGCTGATCGATCCGCAAATACATAACAGACCTTGTTTCCCTATGAAGGCATGATTCCCGGCGGGGGAAACCCGGACGCCGATGCCATTCCCCAGCGATACACCATCCCGCCCACAACGCGCCCTCATAAAGGAAAAAAGCCATGAACATCCATCCGAACCGCCCCCTCACCGCCCTGACCCTGGCCCTGGCCCTGGCCGTTGCAGGAACCGCCCATAACGTGGCACTGGCCGAGGTCTTGCCCGTCCAAAATCCCTCGTTCGAGGAACTACCGCCGGAAGTTTCCGCGAGCCTGCCGGGCGGCAACGCCACCCAACTGCCCGGCGGCATGTTCGTGGGGTCGTTGAACAACTTCCAAATCCCCGGCTGGGAGGTCTACAACCCAGACGGCATCGGCCTGAACGGCAACTTCACACCAGGGCTGTTAAACCCGAACAACCCCGGCGTTTTCGACACCGTCTTCGACCCGGCGCAGGCACCGGACGGGCATCATGTGGCGCTGCTCTGGGGCGATCACACCCAAGTTCCCGGCCCTGGCCCCGACCCGAACGTCGCCAACCATCCGCTGGGCTTGCAACAGACCCTGGCGGGCGTCACCCTCCAGCCCGATACCCGCTATTTGCTGAGCGTGGATGTCGGCAATATCGGTAGCGGGCTTGCCTTCCCCTTCGGCAACACGGACTTCGCGAACCTCGAGTACTTCGACCTCGACGGCTTTCCCGGCTATGCCGTGCAACTCCTGGCGGGCGCTACCATCATCACCCAACGCGTCAACATCGGCATCCCGCTGGAAGGCAAATTCAAGCGGATATCGATGGAGGTGGCCGTGACTTCTGTCGAGGAATGGGGGGCATTGATGGACGACCAACATCCGCTGACCATCAGGCTGGTCAATCTGAACGTCCCTGGAACCCAGAACGCCCCAGGCATCGAGGTGGACTTCGACAATGTCCGGTTGGAAACCCAACCTCTGGAAACCGGGGTTTCGCCCACGGTGTTGTGGAAACCCAAGACCTCGTTCACGACCAAGCCCTAAGGAGTCTGTCGGACTTGAGTACTGGCGAATTGACCTGAAGGGTTGTCGGGCGGCTTGTGGTCCGGTTTCCGGCTCCTTTCGCCGATGGAGGAGGCCCTGTGGCGCTGATGAGTCGCGCGACCGGCGCTTTCCGCGCCATCGGGGCGCGGTTCGCCCCCCTTCAGGCGAAGCGCAGCACGTTCATCCGCTTCAGGTTGAAGGCCAGGGTGACGAGCGTCCACTCGCCGGTGACGGCGGCCAGGCCCCGGAGCGAGAATTGGCGGAAGCCCATGACGTGCTTGATGATCCCGAGCACCGGCTCGACGGTGGATTTGCGCTTGGCGTAGCGGGCGCGTCCGTCCTTCGTCCTCAACCGCCACGCCATTTTCCTCACCGGTCAGCGGGAACGGTCGGATGGCGGCGGGCCAGCCAGCATCGGCAGGGTCGCCAGGAGTTCCAATTGCCGGATGGCCCGGCGCTGGTTGGCCCAATAGCGGGCCAGCGCCAGCAAGGCCACGGCCAGCGCCGCGAGGCAGCCATAGAACAAGGTCTTGAGTTCGGCCAGTTCGCCCTTGAGGTCGGTTTTGTGGAGGGCGGCGGCTTGGCCCGCCGCCATGGGTTGGTAGCGCCCATGCTCTTGGCGGGCCGAATCCAGCCCCAGCGTGGTGCCGGCCCGTTCGGTGTAGGCTTCGAGGGTTTGCAGGTCGTTCTTGAGCGATTCGAAGGCGCGGAGGTCTTCCAGCGCCACCTTGCCGGATTCGACGCTTTTTTCCAGCGCCTTGAGCCGGACTTCGACCGAGTCGGCCAGGAGGGCGTTGAACTTGGTTTGCAGAGCTTCCATGTGCTGGTTAAGGGCGCGGAGCCGGGTGTCGCCGCCGGTGTCCGCCGCCCATTGGGCTTCGAGATGGTTGACGAAGCCTTGGACCTGGAGGAACAGCACCAGCACCGCGGCCAGCAGGACGCCCGCCGCCAGCGCCGCGAAAATCCCGCTGGCGCGTCTTTGCGGCACCGGCAGGGCTTGCCGGACCAGGCCGCGCTGGCCAGACCGGTTAGCCACCACTCGCTTGCCTCGATATTGTTCGTACATTCGGACTTCCCCGTGAGCCGTCGCGGATGGCCGCGTGCCGCGCCCAGGGTGGTTCCATGGGGCCGCCGCCAATTTCGACCGGCAAATATCGCAGAATAGCCTTCATCGGTCAATTAAGGCCCGGGCCGCTTCCAGGGTCCGCTTCATGTCGCGCACGGCGGGGTCCAGTCCGGTCATGACCGCCCGCGCCACGATGGCATGGCCGATGTTGAGTTCGTGGATATTGGAGATGCGGCAGATATCGGCGACATTGTGGTAATGCAGGCCGTGGCCGGCGTTGACGGTCAGGCCGAGTTCCCCGCCCAACCGGGCCGCCGCTTGCAAGCGTTCGAGTTCGCGCCGCCTCGCGCCGGGGCCGGCGGCATCGGCGTAATGGCCGGTATGGAGTTCGATCACGGGCGCGCCCGCCCGCGCCGCCGCTTCGATCTGGCGCGGGTCGGCGTCGATGAACAGGGAGACTTCGATGTCCGCTTCGGCCAGGGCGGCGCAAGCGTCCTTCATGCGGGCGATGTCGGCGGCGACATCCAGGCCGCCTTCGGTGGTCAATTCGGCGCGTTTCTCGGGCACCAGGCAGCAGGCGGCGGGCCTCGTTTTGCGGGCGATGGCGATCATCTCGTCGGTCACGGCCATTTCCAGGTTCAAGCGGCTGTGCAGCAGCGCCGCCAAAAGTTCGATATCGCGGTCCTGGATGTGGCGGCGATCTTCGCGCAGATGGGCGGTGATGCCGTCGGCCCCGGCCTGCTCGGCGATGAGGGCGGCTTGGACGACTTCCGGGTAGCGGGTGTGGCGGGCCTGGCGCAGCGTGGCGATATGATCGATGTTGACGCCCAGGAGGATGGGGGCTATGGCGTTCATGCGTGGGTTGCTTTCCCTGTGGATGGTTGGAACAAGTCGCGGCTTTTGAGGCCGCGGCCATCGAGATAATGCTGGACGACCCGCCGCATCAGGTGTTTGGCTTCCTTGAGCGCCGCCGGGGTTTCCAGGCGGTCGCGGCCCAGGTCCAGCAGGGTAGAACCGTGGATGGCCCCGGGCTGCCCAGGCGGACAGGCCACCGGGCCGGATTCGATGTGGTAGGCGTAGGTTTGGGCGGGATCGATGGGTTGGCCGGAACCGGCCTCCCGGTCCAGGCACAGCCCATAGCCCAGGTATTCCAGCAAACCGACCTCGAAGCCGCGCAGGGCGGGTTCTGGGCAATCTTCGGCCTGGGCGAGCCGCCCCAGCGTGTCCAGGTACAGCCGGAACACTTCCGGGTAGGGGTCAAGGGGCGGGAGCAGGTACGAGAGCAGTTCGTTCAGGTAGAAGCCGCAGTAGAGCGCGGTGCCGTGCAGGGCGATAGCCGCGCCGCAGGGTTCCGCCGCCGTCAGCACCGGGAGTTCGCCCCGGCCCGCCCAGGCCAGCCGCAAGGGGGCGAAGCATTGCAGGAGGACGGCAGTTAGATTGCGCCCGCGTTTCGCGCCCTTGGCGAGCAGGCTCAAGCGGCCTTGTGGCTCCGAGAAAATATCCAGCAGCAGGCTGGTTTCGCGGTAGTCGCGGCGGCGGAGGATGACCGCGTCCTGGCCGGGTTCATTCGGCATAACCCAGGCTGCGTAGGGCGCGTTCGTCGTCCGACCAGTTTTCCTTGACCTTGACCCAGAGTTGCAGGAACACCTTGCCCTCGGTCAGGCGCTCCAAATCCTGGCGGGCGCGTTCGCCGACCTTTTTCAGCACTTCGCCCTGCTGGCCGATGACGATGGCTTTCTGGCCTTCCCGCTCCACCCAGATCAAGGCGGCGATGCGGGTCAGTTTGCCCTCGGTCTGGTATTGCTCAATCTCCACGCTGAGGGCGTGGGGTACTTCCTGGCCCAGCGACCTGATCAGCTTCTCGCGGATGATTTCCGCCGCCAGGAACCTGAGGCTGCGGTCGGTGAGTTGGTCTTGGTCGAAGATCGGTTCGCCCTCGGGCAGGAGTTCCATGATCTTGTGTTCCAGCGCGTCCAGATTGTGGCCGCGCAGGGCCGAGGCCGGGATCAGGGCGGCGAAGGGATGGCGCTGCTGGGCGCTTTCCAGGAAGGGCAGCAGGGCGGCTTTATCCTCCAGCCGGTCCACCTTGTTGATGACCAGGATCACCGGGGCGGCGGAGGTCTGGATGCGTTCCAGCACC
This sequence comes from Methylomagnum ishizawai, assembly GCF_900155475.1. Classification (NCBI taxonomy): domain Bacteria; kingdom Pseudomonadati; phylum Pseudomonadota; class Gammaproteobacteria; order Methylococcales; family Methylococcaceae; genus Methylomagnum; species Methylomagnum ishizawai. The sequence goes on from NZ_FXAM01000001.1 coordinate 3,384,265, forward strand.
AGGTCGTCCTCGGCCAGCCACACGGGCCGGTCCACGATCCACACGATCACGTCCACGTCCAGCAACGCCGTGCCCGCCGTGCGGTTGAGATAGCGGTTCATGGCCCGCTTCTGGCTGGCGTGGATGCCGGGGGTATCGACGAATACCGCCTGCCCCGCCTCCGTGGTTTTGATGCCGTGGATGCGGTGGCGGGTGGTCTGCGGGCGGCGCGAGGTGATGCTGATTTTCTGGCCGATCAGATGGTTGAGTAGGGTCGATTTGCCCACGTTGGGGCGGCCCACCAGGGCGACATAACCTGCTTTCATGATTTGAATCCGAAGTCCTGGACCAGTTTGGCCAGCATTTTCTCGGCGGCTTGCTGCTCGGCTTTCTTACGCGAGGAGCCGGTACCCTCGCAGGTCTCGGCGGTCAGCGCGATGCGGCATTCCACCACGAAGGTTTGGTCGTGCGGTTGGCCGACCACCGATTTGAGGATATAGACCGGCAATTCCAGGCCACGGGCCTGCATGGCTTCCTGGAGCCGGGTCTTGGGGTCTTTCTTCCAATCCTGCACCGACAGGGCCTCGATCTGCTCGGCGAATTGGTTGAGGATCCAATGGCGGCAGGCGTCCATGCCCTGGTCCACCAGCAGGGCGCCGATCAAGGCTTCCAGGGCGTCGGACAGGATGGAATCGCGCCGGTAGCCGCCGCTCTTGAGTTCCCCCGAACCCAGGATGAGATAGTCGCCGAGGTTCAGCCTGCGGGCGAGGTTGGCGAGCGAGGTCTGGTTGACCAGCATGGCCCGCAAGCGGCTGAGGACGCCCTCGTCGGCGTCGCGGAATTTGCCGTACAGGCGTTCGGCGATCACAAAACCCAACACCGCATCCCCGAGGAATTCCAGCCGTTCGTTGTTATCCGATTCGGCGCTGCGATGGGTGAGGGCGCGCTTCACCAGCAGCGGATTCCTGAAGTGCAGGCCCAGTTTCCTGGTGAGTTTTTCCGGCTCTTGGATCAACGTGCGGCTACCTCAATAGAATCGTCGAAATGGGCGACGATATCGATATTGCCCATGATGGGCTGGGTGACATCATAAGCGATTTGTATCGTTATACCGGAACCGTCCTTGGTGATATAAACATTATCCTTGGTGACACTGTTGATCATGTCGATATCCCAGTGTTTCGCTAGGCTAAGGAGGACTTCCTGCTTGGATCGCGTCGCCAAGTTGGCATCGCTTTTCAAGGATTCCAGGGAAGCGACCACTTTGTAGTGGTCCAGGTAAATCGGGCCGATCTTGATAATCAGCATCGCGAAAAAGCCGACCAAGCACATCAGCAACGCGAAGCCGAGGAAGGTCATGCCACCTTGGCGAACGGGAGTTTGATTCATGGACCATGCCCCTAATTATGGTGGTTACGAGAGCGACGCCCGTTTGGGAAGCCCCTGGATTATTTTAGCGAGGTGCCGATCCGGTTGAAGGCGATGCCGCCGTCCCAGCTCATCCAGATGAAGAAGGCTTTGCCGACTAGGTTGGCTTCCGGCACCGTGCCCCAGAACCGGCTGTCGTTGCTATTGTCGCGGTTGTCGCCCATGACGAAGTATTGGCCTTCCGGTACGGTCCATTCGCCTTCCTTCGCGGCGGGTTCGCCAACCCGCGCCAGGATATCGTGGGTGACGCTGCCCAAATCCTCGCTGAGCAGGGTTTCGCCGCCCCATTGGCTACCCGGTTGGCTGCCTTCGTAGATTCCCAGCGCGGTCTGCTTAACCGGCTCGCCGTTCACATACACCTGTTTATGGACATAGCCGATGCGGTCGCCGGGGAGGCCAACGATGCGCTTGATGTAATCCATGGTCGGGTCTTTGGGATAGCGGAACACCACGATATCGCCCCGCGCCGGTTGGCCCATCTCCACGATCTTGGTGTTGATGACCGGCAGGCGGATGCCATAGGTGAATTTGTTGACCAGGATGAAATCCCCGACCAACAGGGTCGGCATCATCGAACCGGAGGGGATGCGGAACGGCTCCACCAGGAACGAGCGCAGCAACAAGACGATGAGGACGATGGGAAAGAACGAACGGGCGTATTCCACCAGGATGGGTTCTTTATCCGGGGGCGGCGGTTCCACGCCTTGAACCCGCAGCATCAGCACATAGCCACCCCACACCACGCCGGTCACCAAGGTCGCCAGCACCAGGAAAAAAGAAAAATCGAAGTCCATGCCGCCGCCCATCAGGAATCTTTGTTGACGCGCAGGACCGCGAGGAAGGCTTCCTGCGGGATGTCGATCTTGCCCACTTGTTTCATGCGTTTCTTGCCCGCTTTTTGTTTTTCCAGCAGTTTGCGTTTACGGCTGATGTCGCCGCCGTAGCATTTGGCCAACACGTTCTTACGCATGGCCTTGACCGTGGAGCGGGCGATGATCTTGGAGCCGATGGCGGCTTGGATGGCGACCTCGAACATCTGCCGCGGGATCAAATCCTTCATGCGTTCCACCAAATCGCGGCCCCGGCTTTGGCTGATATCGCGGTGGACGATCAGGGACAGGGCGTCCACCCGCTCGTCGTTGATGAGGATGTCCAGCTTGACCAGGGGCGCGGCCTGGAAGCGCTTGAATTCGTAGTCGAACGAGGCGAAACCGCGGCTGACCGATTTGAGCCGGTCGAAGAAATCCAACACTACTTCGCTCAGGGGCAATTCGAAATTGATCGCCACCTGCCCGCCCATGTATTGCATGTTCTTCTGCACGCCGCGCTTTTCGATGCATAGAGTGATGACGTTGCCGAGATAATCCTGCGGCACCAGGATATGGGCTTCGATGATGGGCTCGCGCACTTCCTCGATTTCGTTGGGCGAGGGCAGTTTCGAGGGGTTGTCGATCTGGATCGTGGAGTCGTCGGACTTCAGGACTTCGTAGACCACGGTGGGGGCCGTGGTGATGAGGTCGAGGTCGTATTCGCGTTCCAGCCGCTCCTGGATGATTTCCATGTGCAACATGCCGAGGAAGCCGCAGCGGAAGCCGAAGCCCAGCGCCTGCGAGGTCTCGGGCTCGTATTGCAGGGCGGCGTCGTTGAGGTTGAGCTTGTTCAGCGCCTCGCGCAAATCCTCGTAATCGTCGGATTCGACCGGATACAGCCCGGCGAACACCCTGGGCTGGACCTTCTGGAAGCCCGGCAAGGGCGTTTCGCACGGGTGGTCGCTGACGGTGATGGTGTCGCCGACCGGGGCACCGAAGATGTCCTTGATCCCGGCGATGACATAGCCCACCTGCCCGCAACCCAGTTGTTCCATGTCCAAGGGCTTGGGGGTGAACACACCCAGCTTTTCCACCTGATGGCTCTTTCCGGTGGACATAATCACTATCTTTTGTTTCCGCTTGATGGAGCCATTCACCACCCGCACCAAGGACACCACACCCAAATAATTATCGAACCAGGAATCGATGATCAGGGCTTGGACCGGAGCATCCGGGTCGCCGGTCGGGGCGGGGACTTTGGCGACCAGTTGTTCCAACAAGTCGTCGATGCCGAGGCCGGTCTTGGCGCTGATCCTCAGCGCCTCGTCGGCGGGCACACCTATGATTTCCTCGATTTCGGTGCAAACCTTGTCCGGGTCCGCCGAGGGCAGGTCGATCTTGTTCAACACCGGCAGGACTTCCAGCCCTTGCTCGATGGCGGTATAGCAGTTAGCAACGCTTTGCGCCTCGACGCCCTGGGCGGCATCGACCACCAGCAAAGCCCCTTCGCAAGCCGCCAGCGAGCGCGACACCTCGTAGGAGAAATCGACGTGGCCGGGCGTGTCGATCAGGTTGAGCTGATAGGTTTCGCCATCCCGCGCCTGGTAATTCAAGGTCACGCTCTGCGCCTTGATGGTGATGCCGCGTTCGCGCTCGATGTCCATCGAGTCGAGGACTTGGGCGGACATTTCCCGCTCGCTCAAGCCCCCGCAAATCTGGATGAAACGATCCGCCAGCGTCGATTTGCCATGGTCGATATGGGCGATGATGGAGAAATTACGGATGTGTTTTTGTTCGGCCACGGGCTCAGTCCTTGAGTTTCAGGGCCAGGAACAAGGAACTGCCGCGCCTTTGCACCAGCATCGCCACGGATTTGCCCTTGGGCAGGTTCTTCACCAGGTCTTTGAAATGATTCAAGTCTTTCACGGTTTGGTCTTGGACCCGGAGGATCACGTCGCCGCGCCGGAGTCCCGCGTCGTAGGCCGGGCCGGGCGTGACACCCTGCACCAGCACGCCGTTCTTCGGCACTTCCAGTTGTTCGCGCATTTCCGGGGTGAGGTTGATGGCGTTGAGTCCCAGGCGCTTGAGGGTTTCGCCGCCTGTCGGTTCTTCCTTGCCGCTGGCTATCGCCGGTTCTTCTTCCGGCAGGGAGCCGATCTTGAGCTGAATATCCTTGGGCGAACCCTGGCGCAGCACCTTGACCGTGGCGGTGTCGCCGATCTTGGTCATGCCGACCAAGGGCGGCAGTTCGGCGGAGGCGTTGATTTCCTGGCCATTGAAGGCAGTGATGATATCGCCGATCTGGAGACCGGCCTGTTCCGCCGGACTCTTGGGCAGGATTTTGGAGACCAGGGCGCCTTCCGGTTTCTTCATGCCGAAGGATTCGGCCAGTTCGCGGGTCACATCCTGGATTTGCACGCCTAGCCAGCCGCGTGAAACATGGCCTTGGGATTTCAGTTGATCGACCACCCGCATCGCGACTTCGGTGGGGATGGCGAACGATAGCCCCATGAAACCGCCGGTACGGCTATAAATCTGCGAATTGACCCCGATCACTTCGCCGTCGAGGTTGAACAAGGGACCGCCGGAATTGCCGGGATTGATCGCCACATCGGTCTGGATGAAAGGCACGTAGTTATCGCTTGGGAGGCTGCGGCCCTTGGCGCTGACGATGCCGGCGGTCACCGAATGGTCGAAACCGAACGGCGAGCCGATGGCCAGCACCCATTCGCCGACCTTGAGCTTATCGGCGGAACCCATCTTCACCGTCGGCAAATCCTGGGCATCGACCTTGAGCAGGGCGATATCGCTACGCTTGTCGGAGCCGACCAGCTTGGCGACCAATTCGCGGCGGTCTTGCAGGCGTACCACGATCTCGTCGGCATCCTTCACCACATGGTGGTTGGTGATGATGTAGCCGTCCGGCGAAATCACGAAGCCGGAACCCAGGGATTTGGATTCGCTGGGTTCGCCGCCTTCGGGACCACCCTCGCCGAAATAGCGGCGCAGGAAATCGTCGAAAGGCGTGCCCTCGGGCGGCGGTTCCATGCCTTCCGGCAGTTCCGGGCGTTCGACCGCGGCCATTTTCTGGGTGGTGCTGATGTTGACCACGGCCGAGCTGTTCTTTTCGACCAGCACGGTGAAATCGGGTAATTGGGCGGTGGCGGACGGCGGCACGGTCGCCAGCAAGGAAAAGCATAGGAGCGCCGCGGCCCACTTGGATTTAAGCATGACTAACTCCCAAGTTATCAGGGAACCATAGGGTAAGGAATGGGATGGGGACAGCGCGATCAGCCGAGTTTCCGCAATACCACGGGGCGCGGTGTATTGCGCGAGGACAGCCGTGAAAATTTCAGGAAGGCGAGGGTCGCGGCCAGACCGGCCAAACCGCCCGAGGCGGCCGCCGGATCGGCGGGGGTGGCAAAAGCGTCGCCCAGCGTTTGGCCCAGGAGGGCACCGGCCAGCAGTCCCAGCAGTGGTAGCAGGTAGATCGCGAACGAGCCTTTGACGATGGCCCCTTCTTCGATCCCCAGGACCACGCGGTCGCCCACCCGCACCTCGATGGGGGAAGACACCGCGAGGCGGGCCAGATCGGGCTTGCCTTGTTCCAGGTAATCGGCGACACCGGCGGTGGCGCAGGGGGTTTTGCAAGCAGCGCAGGCCGATTGCCGGGGTTTCCCCACCCAGACTTGATCGGCTTCGACGCGGATGACCAGGGCCTCTTCTTCGATCATGGCTGTTCCGTATCCCGGTGGCGCAGGCCGTGGGCGATGGCCTCCACGGTTTTGGCGGGCACCTCGCCCATCACGGTCGCGAGGTAATCGCCGATCTTGACGGACTCGGCGTTGATGGTGCCGATTTTCTTGGGATGCTCCTTGGGCGGGCCGCTTTTCTGGTCCTCGATATAGATCGAGACCGAGGAAAAACCGTCGCTCAGAAGGATATGCTCGACCTTGCGGTCGTTCGGCGGGCGCTGCAAGTGGCTGTACGACACGATTTGGAAGCCATCCGGCACATCGTGCAATTCCCAGTGTAAGGAATCCAGCGGCAGGGCTTCGCGCTGGCTGGTTTGCCGGGTGAATTGGTCGGTGGGCATCGAGGGGCTGAGGTCGCCGCTGGCGAAGCTGGGTTCGAGGTCCAGCGAGGTGAACACCATTTGTTCGATCGCTTGTCCGTCTTCGCCCAGAATCTCGAACTTGAGCGGCAGCTTGGAGTCGGTGTCGATCCAAATGCGCCGGGCATAGCGGTAAGCGTCGAGCGGCGCGATATCGACCACTTGCGACAAGCGGCGGGCCACGTATTCCTGTCCTTTCAATTCGACCCGGTAATCGCGGGACAACTGGGTCAGGTCGTCCGGGATATCCAGCAACACCGAACGGGTGGAAGGTTTATTCTCGATGAAGACCGTTTTGGTTTCGGGGTAGTAGCAGGCCACTTTCTGGGCATCGCGCACCACTTCCCGCAAGGGGCTGTTCATCGAGACCAAACGTTCCTGCTCCTTGCCGCCATTGACGGCGTGGAACAATTGGAAGCTTTCGACCTGCTTATCCTTGAGGTAGGCGACGGTGCCCTTGTAGTTGAGCTGGCCCACGGCATGGCGCATATCGGTGAGCCAGCCCAAGGCCGGCGGCTGTGGTGGGGCCACCGGCTCGGCAACGAGGCCCAGCGCCGCCAATAGGCATAAGGCACCCAAGCCTGTGGCCAAGCCCTTGCGGAGCCGGGATGGCGGGAACGACATGAGCGCGGCCACCAGCGGTTAGCGCGGGGAGCCGGAACTGACCAACCGCACCGAGGGCAACATGCCCTGGGCACCGGACAGATAGGCGGTTTCATAATGGGCGACCAGATAGTCGCGGAACTCCGGATCGACCGAGGCTTGGGTGTCGCCGGCCTGGCCGATGACGTTCGGGCCGTTCATCGGGGAATAATCATGCAGGGATTGCCCCACCATCACCGCCACGGCGGCTAGGGATGCGGCCAAGGCCAGGGTGACGGCCTTATCCCGATAGCCCATATCGCGCCGGGTGGCGGATTTGGCGGCTTGTGGGGCCAGGATGGTGGGTTCGTCGGCCAGCGCGGCGCTGATGCGGTCCACGAAGCCGCTATCGGGCACCAAACTGGATTGGGAGCGCAGCGCCATACCGACTAGGTTGTAGCGGTGCCATTGCGCCCGCAAGGCGGGATCGGACTCGATCCCGGCCAGTAATTTCAAGGATTCATCGCGCCCCAACTCATCGTCGAGCATGAGGCTCAGCTTCTGCTTTAGGCTGTCTTCGATCATGGACGTGCCCCTAACCAAGTAAATGTTCAAGTTTCTTGTCGATGGCCTCGCGGGCCCGGAAAATCCTGGACCTCACGGTACCTACCGGACAATTCATGACTTGCGCGATTTCGTCATAGCTCAAGCCATCGAACTCGCGCAAACTGATCGCCGTGCGTAATTCTTCTGGAAGTTCGTCTAAAGCCAATTGGATTACTTCTGCCAGTTCTTCGCTCAGCACGAGACCCTCGGGAGTCTCGTTGTCTTTTAGACGAACCGCGGATTCGAATTGTTCCGCCTCGTCTATATCGATCTCGTCGTCGGAAGGACGCCGCGCCCGCATCGCCAAATGGTTTTTGGCGGTATTGATCGCGATCCGGTAAAGCCAGGTATAAAACGCGCTCTCGCCGCGGAAACCTGGCAAGGCCCGATAGGCTTTGATAAAGGATTCTTGGGCAACGTCCAAGGCTTCGTGAGGGTCTTTGATGTATCGGTTGATCAACTGGGCGATCTTGTATTGATACTTGCGGACGAGGATATCGAACGCTTTTTTGTTGCCCTGCTGTACCTGCCGGACCAATTCCTCGTCGAGTTGTTCTCCCATTCCGGGGAATCCTTACGTAAGGGGGCGTCCGCCCTCGACGGCGGGTCGCCAGGGTTCGAGCGCGGGCGACCGTGGACTGATGGTCGGGGATTGTCGTCTGGGCGTGGATGCTGTAATTCCTGGGATGGCGATAAAACCTTCCGAATCCGGCCCAGTGTTGCCAAAAAGCATTATCGTCGTTTACCCGGCACCGTTCAATCGGTGTTCCCGCCCATATCGGTGGGCGCTGGGCCCGCTGGGGCGATTCGCCATCTCCGCCGATCCCTCCTGGGCCGAACCGCCCACATTGTAACCACCCACCGCCCGAATCCGGCACGGGGCTTGTTGAAACAGAGCGCACCCGGCCCATGGCATTTCCGGCAGGCGCTTGGACCGCTGTTTAAGGGCGGGGAGTTTTACAGTAGGATGACGGGATTCCTTAAATCCGGTTTCAACGATGTCATCACTCGCATACGACGTTCTGGTCATAGGCAGCGGTGCTGCCGGCCTCAGTTTGGCTTTGCGGCTGGCCGATCATGCGCGGGTCGCCGTGCTGTCCAAGACCGCCCTGACCGAATCCAACACCCTCTACGCCCAGGGCGGCATCTCGGCGGTGCTGGACGAGGGCGACTCCATCGAATCCCATATCCAGGATACCTTGGTCGCCGGTGCCGGGCTGTGCGACCCCGAAACCGTGCGCTTGGTGGTTTCGCATGGCAAGGAATGCATCGACTGGCTGGTCGAACGCGGTGTACCGTTCACCGAGGTCGAGTCGGAAAATGGCGGGCACCATCTCCATCTGACCCGCGAAGGCGGCCACACCCACCGCCGGGTGGTCCACGCCGCCGACGCCACCGGCCTCGCGGTGGAAACCTCGCTCGAACAACATACCCGCGCCCACCCCGGCATCGCGGTGTTCGAGTATCACAATGTCATCGATCTCATCACCGCCAAGAAGCTGGGCGGACGCGAGCCGCGGGTGTTGGGGGCCTATGTGCTGGACAGCCAGGCGCAAAAGGTCAAGACCTTCCGCGCCCGCCATGTGGTGCTGGCTTCAGGCGGGGCCAGCAAGGTCTACCTCTACACCAGCAATCCCGATATCGCGACCGGTGATGGCATCGCCATCGCCTGGCGGGCCGGGGCGCGGGTGGCCAATATGGAATTCATCCAGTTCCACCCGACCTGTCTATTCCATCCCCATGCCCGTTCCTTCCTGATTTCGGAGGCGGTACGGGGCGAAGGCGGACGCTTGCTATTGGCCGACGGTTCGCCCTTCATGCCGCGGTTCGATCCCCGCGGCGAATTGGCCCCGCGCGATGTGGTGGCCCGCGCCATCGACCACGAGATGAAGCGCTTGGGGGTCGATTGCGTATTCTTGGATGTTTCCCACCAGCCCGCCGAGTTCATCAAAAGCCATTTCCCCACCATTTATGCCCGTTGCCTGGAACTGGGCATCGATATCACCCGCCAGCCGATCCCGGTGGTGCCGGCGGCGCACTATACCTGCGGCGGCGTCCTCACCGATCATGGGGCCCGCACCGATATTCCGGGGCTGTACGCCGTGGGCGAGGTGGCTTGCACAGGACTCCATGGCGCGAACCGGATGGCGAGCAATTCCCTCTTGGAATGTTTGGTGTTCGCCAAGCAGGCGGCGGAGGATATCCTGCAGGGTTTACAGGATCAACCCAACCCGCCGGAATTGCCGGAATGGGATGAATCGCAAGTAACCGACTCCGACGAGGAAGTGGTGGTTTCCCATAACTGGGACGAAATCCGCCGGTTCATGTGGGACTATGTCGGTATCGTCCGCACCGATAAGCGCCTGCAACGGGCTTTGCGCCGGGTCGAGTTATTGAAGCAGGAAATCGCCGAGTATTACGGCAATTTCCGCGTGACCAGCGATTTATTGGAGTTGCGCAACCTCGTGATCGTGGCTGAATTGATTATCCGCTCGGCCTTGTTGCGCAAGGAAAGCCGGGGTTTGCATTTCACCTTGGATTATCCCGGCTTGGAGGAGCGGAAACCGCCGGGGAATACCATCCTGGTGCCCTGAAAGCCTCAAGGCTTGACCGCCACCCCCCAGGGATATTGCCCCACCGCCACCGACTTCAGCACCTTGCGCTGCACGAGGTCGATGATGGAGACATCGTTGCTGGCCCCGTTGGTGGTGTAGAGCCGCTGATGGTCGGGCGAGAACGCCAAATTCCACACCCGCTGCCCGACCAGGAAATGATCGACGACTTCGAGCTTCTGGGCGTCGATCACCGCCACCCGGTTGGACGGCCCCAGGGCCACGTAGGCATAGCGCCGCTCGGGGTCGATCTTAATGCCCACCGGCTGGATTTTCTCCTGGGTCACGCCGGGGATTTTGAAACTGATCTTGCCCACCGGCTGGCGGGTCGCCACCTCGATCACCGACACCGTGCCCGCGATTTCCGAACTCACCCAAAGCTGCCGGCCATCGTCGGTGAAGGCGCAGGCGCGGGGGCGCGGATCGACCAGGGTGTTGTCGGCAACCGCCAGGGTTTTGCGGTCGATCCAATGCGCCATATTGGTGGTCTCGCTGGTCGCGGCCACCCAGGTACCGGCCGGGCTGGCGCAAACGCCTTCCGGTTCCACCCCGACCGGAATGGTTTTCACCACCTTCTTGCTGGAGATATCGACCACCGTGACTTGGTTGTCGTCCTCGTTGGAGACATAGAGCGCCTTGCCGTCCGGATCGAGGGCGAAGGTTTCCGGGTCTTTGCCCGAGGGCAGTTTGCCGATCACCTTGAGCGTCACGGTATCGACCACCTTGATGGCGTCCTCGTCGCTGACCGCGACATAAAGCTGCTTGCCGTCCGGGGAGAGGGCGATGCCGCGGGGGCGCTTGCCGATCTTCACCGTCTTCAGCAGTTTGCCTTCCGGCGCGACCACGGCCAGGGCGTTGTCTTTTTCCAGGGTGACATAGAGGGTTTCGGCGTGCAGCGGGGCGGAAGCCAGCCACAGGCCGAGCAGGAAACGCGCGGATTTGTTCATAGCAGGGAGGCTCGGGTGGAAAGATGTTTTTGATCGGCGTGATAGGCCGCTTCGTACAGCCGCAATTTGGCGGCGAGGTGCTGGTATAGCTCGTCGTAGGTGACGCAATGCAGGGGCTTGTCGTCGGCCAGGAGATGCTCGCGCCGCCAGTGCAAGCGCTTGATTTGGTCCGGGTCGAGCCGAGTTTCCAGCCCGGCTATGAAGAGCCCTTGAAAACCCGAATAATGCGGGCCGAACCGCCGCAGGGATTGGTTGCTGCCGCGGGTTTCGGCCAGCCGCCAAAACCAATCGATCATCCGGCCACAACCCCGGTCGAATTGTTCCGCCCAATCCTCCCCGCCGCCGTCGCCCAAAGCCACGAAGCAGAATTCGCCGGCCACGGAATCGCCGATGGCGATATCGCAGGTGGAAACTCCAAGCAAGTCGTAGTCGAACGCCAAACGGTCGGCCTGGGCCAGATAGGGGAAATAGGCTCCGATGAAGGCCGAGAGGTGTTTATGCCGCCGGAACCAGTCGAGTATATCCGGGCCATGGACGAAGGTTTCCGGCGCGTTGAACTGGGTCGCCAAACCGGCCAGTTCCTTGCGGCATTGCCAGGGATCGAAAGCGAATTCCTCGAAGCTTTGCATGGGCTAATACACCGAATAGAACATCTTTTCCAGACGCCGATGGGCGACCACATCTAAAACCTCGGTTTCTCCTTGTTCGTACCTGAATAATATCCTGAGTTCCGGGGTAGCGCGGAGCAGGTAGGTGGATTTTTCTCCGGTCAGCCGCTGCACATGGCGGAGGATATATTCGTCGTCCGGGAAACGGGCGAGCAAATGGGTTTGGTATTCGATCCGATTGCGGTCTTGCGGCAGCAGGGAGCGGATGGCGATGGCGGCTTGGGGGCTTATGGTGACCATGGGCGGTACTAGGATTTCCACCCCCGCTTGGGTTCCCGGAATTCGGACTGCATTTCCATCCGCGTTCCTTGGATTCCGTTACGCAAGCGGCGTAGGTGTTCGAGAACCAGGTTTTCGACATTATCGGTCATGGCGGGACTCCGGTGGGTGGATGGTGATTCAGCGGTCCTATTGTGCCCGAATCCGGGCCTTAATATTTTCCCAATTTTGACGACGTTGTTGCATAAACAGCTGATTTTGGAGGTTCCATCATCATAGGAGCCCTCAATGGAGGACAGCCATGACCACCCTACCCCTCCGGCGCAATCCACCTTCCCCGCCCACCGCCCAGACCGCCGGGCGCTTATGTTGGCGCAGTCGCTGATGGGCAAGGATTCCCCTGCGGCGATGGGCTTCGGCTATCGCTCCTAACATCGCGCTGGCTTATTCCCCAACCTGACGTGCTAATTTGTCCACCAAGCCGTGGTTATACCGAATCCCTTGCCGCACCATGGCTGCGGCGGCGTCCCGGAAAGAGGGAATCCAATTCTGCTGCTTGGCCTTGAGCAAAACGCCCAAGGTGCCAGTCACTTTCAAGCCGAGGTATTCGGCCATATTACGCCCTATTTTCTCGTCGATGATGACCCAATCGGCGTTCAACTTGCGGGCCATGTCGAGCGTGTGTTTTTCACCCTTATCCAGTTCGAGCAAAACCGTGGGATATTGGACGGGCGTGGATTCGACTACTTTCACCCATGGCAAGGCGCGAAGATCGGGAACCCTTATGATTCCACCCACTGCGCATTCCTCTATGACTTCGCCCACCAAATGAATCTCGGTGAATAAGCGCGGCAATAGATCGAGTTGCCCGATACCATTGAGCGCGATCAAAGGCGTGGTATTGGAGAAAACGATCATAGCAACGCGGTTTCCCTGGCCAGATCGTCTTCCGAATCCTCCAGCAAAACCGCCCCTGCGTCGAAGGCTAGGCGTAGGAATTCAACGCGCCCGATATTCAGCCAAGTTGCCGCCGTGCCCGACGATAATTTTCCTTCTTTGAACAAGCCGATGGCGGTTTGGTGCTTGATATATTCGGCGAAACCTTCGGCGTTTAGGTGCAGCCCTAACAGCAATTCCGTGGGGCAATCGATTTGGATGGTGTGTTTCATGGTTATCTTCGGATTGTATGGGATTCGTGCCCGCAGCGTCTCGGGTTGCGCCGGGGGTGGGATGTAGCGGAATCCGGCGGGCGGTGATTCCCCCACGGCGATGGGTTTTGGCTGTCGCGCTTGCACCAAGTAGGGTGGGCACGTATTCCGTGCCCACCGCGATGCACGAAGAGGGTGGGCATGAGTACATGCCCACCCTACCCGGCTCTACCCATCTTGGCGCTTTATATACCCAGGATATTTTTTATGCCAGACGCTTGATAGCTTGCTATATTAAATAGCTCTTTTAAAGCTGGCGAATATTCCTCCACCTTCCAAACAACTAAACCATGCCCTTGAACAATACAAATACCAAGACTCTCCATCCAATGAAATTCACTTTCATCCATATAATACTTATATCTAATCTCATACACACCGACCTTTACATTCTTGTAATCCGCCTCTATATACAGAGGGACATAGTTTTCCGTAGCCTGACCTAAAGAGTACGGAACCTCCTGCACAGACCAAGAAATATTTCCGCTAGTTGTTTCTCGTATAAGCTGCGTAATTAAACGCTCTTTTTCGCTAGAAAGGTCCATAAATTATTCCTCCCACTTTGTATCTTTAGCCATCTGGTGGAGACCAGAAACAACCCCACTTAGTTTAGCGTACAAATCCCAAGAGCCATCTTTATCAAGCCCTTTTGCCATCATATCATTAGCTGCATTAATAAAAACCTGAATTCTACTTTTTTGCGAGTCATGTATTTTAGATAAATTACTCTCCAATAGCGCGACAGCTCTTTGAATTTTGGCAGGAACCAAGCGGTCTTCTTTTTCGTATTCTTTTAAGCTAGAAAACAAATCTGTCGCGATTTTGTCTAAATCATTAAAAATCTCTGGCATTCTTGCTTTTCTCATAAATGAATTTCTTATTTTTCTAGCCTCGACAAATAAAAAAACAAGTCACCACAAACCCAACTATTGATACCACCGAAGCAATATCAGCTATCAAGACCGGCAAATAGCTACTCAACTTAGAATCCCCCTTAAGAAATTCAAAAATAGCGATAACCTAGCTCAGCGCATAGGCTATCTATTTTCCAAAACATTGGCTTTAAGCGAACCCACGCATCAAATAATGTCAGCCATCAAAACATATACCCTGAACTCCAGCATAAAATCTATCACGCCGTAACCTCACCGCCCTTTCCCCTCATTTACCCCCTTCCAAGCCTCCTCCAACCGCTTCCCCGAAACCGGATAAGCCGTCTTCAAGGTCTGCGCGAACAAGGACACCCGGAACTCCTCCAAATGCCAGCGGAACGCATCCCGCCCAGGGTCCAGCTTGCTGGCGGGCGCTTTCACCGCCTCCCAATACCGCTTCAGGAACGGCTCCAACTCCTTGAACTGCTTGAGGTCGCGCAACGGGTCTTGCACGCATTTCTCCGCCCGGAACCACAGCGCCTTGAGATAGCGCGGCATTTCCCGGATGCGCGTGTACGGCGTCGTCACCCAAAACCCGGCGTGGACCAGCAAGGCCAGTTGCGCCTGCATATCGTCCTTGGCGGGCGCGGGGCGCATGGCTTTCAGCTTGGCCTGGGCCTCGCCGTAGGTTTGCAACAGGGTTTGGGCGGTTTTCGCCATCTCCTCGGCCTTCAGCACCAACTCGGCCCGGTGCGCTTGCAGCCGCGCCGCGAATTGCGCGGCGCTACGAATATCCGGCTGATCCTCCAAAAACAGCGCCCCCATGATCCGGTCCAGCAAATCCTCCCGCAATTCCCGCCCCGGCTTCAGTTCGGGATAGAGGAACGGATGGGCGGGCAGTTGCTTATACAACAGCTCGGCCTGGGCGTTCACCAACAGGTTTTTCTTGAGGTATTTCAGCTCTTTCGCCAGGGTCAGGCGGAACAGCCTGGCCAGTCCCAAACCGTGCTGGCGTTCGGCTTCCTCGGGGGTATCGAACACCCGCACGCCGATGGTTTCGCCCTCGTCCACCACCGCCGCGAAACCGTGGATCATCTGCCCGTCGTGCTGGCCCTCGAACTCCCGCGGCAAATCGCCGAAGTTCCATTCCTTCAATTTGGTATGCAGATAAGCCTGCCGGGCCAGCGCCTGGAAGGTCTGCCCGGCGTCGGCGGAATGGCGGCGTTTCAATTCGTCCAGGTCGCGGGAACGGTCCACCACGGCGTTGTATTCGTCCACCACGGCCAGGGTCATCCGCAGATGGGCGGGCAGGCCGTCCTCGGAGAAGGCGGTGACGGGCACGCTGGTCCCGCCGGTTTTCTTGAGCGCCGCACCCAGTTGCTCGAACAAGCGGCCCCGCCCGAAATCCAGCATCGGCAACACCCGCTCGGCATGGTCCGGCACCGGCACGAAATGGATGCGCCAAGTCTTGGGCAAAGCCTTGATCAGCGCGACCACCTTTTCCCGCAACAGGCCGGGCACCAGCCAGCGGAACGGCTCGGGGTCGAGCCGGTTTAAAAGATGCAGCGGCACGATGCAGGTCACGCCGTCCTCCGCGTGGCCCGGCTCGAAGCGGTATTGCAAGGCCAGCTTGACCGGCCCGACTTGCAGCGTGTCCGGGAAATTCACGGCGTCGAGCGAGGCGTCTTCCTTGCGGGTGATTTCCTCGCGGCTCAGGCAGAGGAGCTTGGGGTTCTGCCGCTCGGCGGTTTTGCGCCAACGCTCGAAGGTGACGCCGTTCACCACATCCTGCGGGATGCGCTCGTCGAAGAAGCGGTACAGCCACGCCTCGTCCACCAGCAAATCGACCCGCCGCCCCTTTTGCTGGAGATATTCGGCTTCTTCCAGGAGCTTCATATTGTTGAGGTAGAACGGCGCTTTGCTATCGTAATCCATCTGCACCAGGGCGTGGCGGATGAAGATTTCCCGCGCTTCCTGGGGGTTCACCCGCTCGAAGGGAATCTTGCGCCCGGCCTGGATCACCAGGCCGAACAGGCTGGTCCGCTCATGCACGGCGACGCGGGCAGCTTTGCGCTCCCAATGCGGGTCGTAGTGCTGGTAATTGACCATGTGCGCCCCGACCATTTCGATCCAGTCCGGCTCGATCTTGGCGACGGTGCGGGCGTAGACCTTGGTGGTTTCGACCTGCTCGGCGCAGACGATCCATTTCGGCTTGGCCTTGAATTGGAAAGAACCGGGATGGATGAAATGTTTCAGGCCACGCGCCCCGACGTATTCGTTCTGCTCCTGTTTCAAACCGACATTCGACAGCAGCCCCGATAGCAAAGCCCGGTGGATTTCACCGTATTCGCCCGGTGCCAGATTCAGCTTCAAATCCAGTTCGCCCTTCACCACGTCCATGATTTGGCTGTGGATGTCGTGCCATTCGACCATGCGGATATAGGACAGGAAGCCATCCTTGCACCAAGCGCGGAGCTTGGCCCGGCTCAGGTGCTTCTTCTGTTCCTCGAACGCCTTCCACAGGTTGAAGAACGACAGGAAATCCGAATGCTCATGGCGGAAGCGCCAATGCTTCTGGTCGGCGTAAAGGGCTTGGTCGGCGGGGCGTTCCCGCGGGTCGGGGATGCTGAGCGCGGCGACGATGATGGCGATTTCGTGCAGGCAACCGCTGTCCGCCCCGGCCAGCAGCATCCGGCCCAAACGCGGGTCCACCGGCAGCTTGGCGAGTTTGCGGCCTATGTCGGTTAAGCCCTTCTTTTCGTCGAGGGCGTTGATTTCCTGCAAGGTCTTGAGGCCGTCGCGGATCAGGCGTTCGTCGGGCGGTTCCACGAACGGGAAGGCCGAGATTTCGCCCAGCTTCAGCGCGTGCATTTGCAGGATGACCGCCGCGAGGTTGGTGCGGAGGATTTCCGGGTCGGTGAATTCGGGCCGGTTGAGGTAATCCTGCTCGGAATACAGCCGGATCGCGATGCCGGGACCGACGCGACCGCAGCGCCCGGAACGCTGGTTGGCCGAGGCGCGGGAGACTTTTTCGATGGGCAGACGTTGCAGTTTGCTGCGGTGGCTATAGCGGCTGATGCGGGCATAGCCGGTGTCGATCACCGAGCGGATGCCGGGGACGGTGAGCGAAGTTTCGGCCACGTTGGTGGATAGCACGATGCGGCGGGTGCCGGTGGGCTTGAACACGCGCTCCTGTTCGGCTTGGGACAAACGGGAGTACAGCGGCAGGATTTCGCAGTGCTGCGGATGGTGCTTGCGGAGGGATTCGGCGGTTTCGCGGATTTCGCGCTCGCCCGACAGGAAAATCAGGATGTCGCCCGCCGCTTGGTCGCGCCAGAGTTCGTCCACGGCGCTGAGGATGGCTTGTTGCTCGGCCTTGTCGGTTTCGTCCTCGCCTTCCTCCACGTCCTCGACCGGGCGGTAGCGGATTTCGACCGGGTAGGTGCGCCCGGACACATTGATGATGGGCGCGTCCTGGCCGCCCTGGCCGAAATGGCGGGCGAAGCGTTCCGGGTCGATGGTGGCCGAGGTGATGATGAGCTTGAAATCCGGGCGCTTGGGCAACAGCCAGCGCAGATAGCCCAGCAGGAAATCGATGTTGAGGCTGCGTTCGTGGGCCTCGTCCACGATGAGGGTGTCGTATTGGTCGAGGAAGCGGTCGTGCTGGGTTTCGGCCAATAGGATGCCGTCGGTCATCAGTTTGACGAGGCTTTCCGGTTTGGTGTGGTCCTGGAACCGCACCTTGAAACCCACCGCCTGCCCCAAGGGTTGGCGCAATTCCTCGGCGATGCGGTGGGCGACGCTGCGGGCGGCGATGCGGCGCGGCTGGGTGTGGCCGATGAAACCGCTCACGCCCCGGCCCGCTTCCAGGCAAATTTTCGGAAGCTGGGTGGTTTTGCCCGAACCCGTTTCGCCGCAGACGATGACGACTTGATGGTTGAGGATGGCTTCGAGGATGTCCTGGCGCTTGTCGGATACCGGCAGGTCGGGCGGATATTCCAGCTTGGGGACGCTTTTGGCCCGCGCTTCCCGCGCCGCGACCGATTCGGCGAGGCGGGTTTGGAGTTCCTCCAACGGCCCCGCGATGTCCTTGCCGGACTTGGCTTCGCCGCGTAGGCGGTCGAGGGTGCGGCGGAGGCGGTGTTGGTCTTTGCGGAGGCAGCGGGGGATGAGCTTTTCTTGGGGTTTGAAGTCGGGGGTCATTAGAAAAAACTGATTTGCAAACTTTCGGAAATCAAATAACACAGTTATTACTGAGGGGAACAACTAGCATTTTTTATAGATGTCCTTCCAGCATAAATTTGAACCTCATCGGCTGGCGGTGTAACCGTATAGGTTTGCACCGCTGCTGGCTCGCCCGCATTATCATAGATAATGCATTTCACGTTTTGCGCTTTACTAGTGGAAACAACAATTCTATAAAAACCATCTGCAATTTCGTAAAATCTTGTTACCTTAAAATCCGGCTTATATTTTTTTCGTATTTCTGCCATCTGCCTTTCCAAATTCTCCTTAGACCAAATAGGATATAATTTACTATCTTCAAATATGAAGACCGGTGGTAACAACTCACCACTGTGCCCGTCGTGACTTACCGAAACCCAAGCAGAAAAATCTTTGCATTTCAATTCCAAGTCTTCTCCTTGCGCATACTTGGACTTCCATCCCTCACGCGGAAATCCATAATTGTTGACAAGCTTCTGAACGGCTTCTTCCGCATTTTTTAAAAAATGTTTATCATTGTACTGCAATTTGAAGCTTATAAGCTTACCTTTCATAAAAGCAGAAGTGTAATACTCATAATCATCAAGTCTTGTCGTTTCTGAAAACTTTTTGGCTGCTGATGCTATCTTTGATTCAAAATCTTTTTTACTAATTCCAAGAGCAATCCCTTCAATCCTTGGAAATTTATCGATGGTAAGCTCGCAATCCGCGCTTGAATAGCAAGGCAGAGTAAATAATGCAGATATAAAAAAAGGGAGGACAATTTTGACTATATTCATTGCTGCCACCTAGTTTTAAATTCATGTTATTGAAATAACCTTTTAATTTTCTCGAAGTTCTAGCCCGTGTAGCCCTGATTAGCTCAACTCAATTCGGAAGCATGAAACCTGTGCCCTCGAAATACACGGCATGATTTATAACCCCAAACAATACCTCACAGCCTGCTCGACTTTTGCCATTGCGTCCCCTATCAACCGGCCAGCCAAGGGCTTGACAAACCGTGCCGAATCCAAAGATCGAACTTGAAAACCCAAGAACACGGTTTCCATCGGCAACCCGCTTTCCGCTGTGGAAACCCGCACATTCGTTGGGTGGTCGATGGGCATATTTTCACCCTTGGTCCCAACGATAACGGTGACGACCAAGGGAAGGCGGTTAATGGCATCGATAGATATGACGAGGACGGGCCGCTTTCCCGCTTGCTCCCGCCCTTGGGTTGGATTTAAATCGACAAAATAAATATCCCCGCGCTGTATCGCCATTATTGAAGCTCAAAACCATCTGACATAGCCACGTCAAACTCCTTCTCAATAGCCCGCAACTCTCTTTGAATATTCGGGTCAGCCGCCATCGCCGCCAATTGATCCTCAATTGAGGATTCAGCCGCAAGCTGTTCCCGGATATGCTGGGCAACCCGTTCAACCAACCATAATTGCTCGGCGATGGGGAATTGCCGGATGCGGTTTTCGATTTCCACTAGCCTGACCATGTTCATATCAATCACCGGATAAGTGCCCTAGAAAAACTCGACGAGGCTATCAACCAGCCTCGGATTCTCGCCACCGCCGACGCGCAAGCTCCGCCGCCTCATGCGCCATCCGCGCTAACTTGTCGATGTCATATCCCGCTTCCCGGTTAATATCGCGCTTAACCTGCCAAAGCTCGGCAAGGATGGGATCGGGGGCACACAGGCGCTCGGCATGAATATCGTCCAATTCGGCTTCGATATGCATGGGATGTTTCCTGGATGGCGGGCTTGGGATAGAACCGGATTATAGGGCCATGAAGGCCACCGGGGAGAACTAAGCCGCTAGGTCGGCCCAAGGGCCATGCCAACCGCAGGATTCGCAGCGGATTGGGCAAGACCGCCCAATCCGATAGAGGCGGGAAAAATAAAAACTCAGGTCAAACGCACCTTGGCGAACTTGCGCTTGCCGACCTGCAAGATATAGGTATTGCCGCCCTTGAGCGCCAGCTTCTGCTCGGCCACCTTCTCGCCGTCGATCTTGACGCCGCCCTGCTGGATCATGCGGTTGGATTCCGAAGTGCTGGCCGTCAGCCCTAAATCCTTGAGCAGGCTGGCCAAAGGATAACCGCCCTCCCCCGCCGGGAGTTCGCGCTCATCCAAATCCTCCGGCAGCAAACCCTGCTTAAACCGCGCCTCGAAGGCTTCCAGCGCGGCCACGGCGGCGGCGGGTCCATGGAAGCGCTCCACGATCTCCTGGCCGAACCGCACCTTGTAATCGCGGGGATTCGCGCCTTCCGCGCAAGCCCGTTTCCAGCCTTCAATTTCGGTCATCGGCTTGAAGCTCAAAAGCTCCATATAGCGCCACATCAAGTCGTCCGACACCGACATCAGCTTGCCGAACATCTCGGCGGGCGGCTCGTTGACGCCGACATAATTGCCCAGCGACTTCGACATCTTCTGCACCCCGTCCAAGCCTTCCAAGATCGGCATGGTGAGGACGACCTGCGGCGGCTGGCCGTAGACCTCCTGCAACTGCCGCCCCACCAGCAGGTTGAACTTCTGGTCGGTGCCGCCCAGTTCCACGTCGGCCTTGAGCGCCACCGAGTCGTAACCCTGGATCAAGGGATAGAGGAATTCATGGATGGCGATGGGCTGGCCGCTCTTGTAGCGGTTGTTGAAATCGTCGCGTTCCAGCATACGGGCCACGGTGTGCTTGGCCGCGAGTTGGATCAAATCGGCGGGGCTCATGGCGTTCAGCCACTCGCTGTTGAACACCACCCGGGTCCGTTCCGGGTGCAGGATTTTGAAAATCTGCGCTTCGTAGCTCTTGGCGTTCTCGACGACCTGCTCGCGGGTCAGGGGCTTGCGGGTGGCGTTCTTGCCGGTGGGGTCGCCGATCATGCCGGTGAAATCTCCGATCAGGAACACCGCCTCGTGCCCGAGTTCCTGGAACTGCCGCAGCTTGTTGAGGAGGACCGTGTGCCCGAGGTGCAAATCCGGCGCGGTGGGATCGAACCCGGCCTTGACCCGCAAAGGCCGCCCTTCGGCCAGGCGTTTCGCCAAATCCTCCTCGCGGATGACATCCACAGCGCCCCTGCGGATGACCGCCAATGCTTCATCGACAGACATATCAATACCTTGGTGGGAAAAGGCGGGGATTTTATAACAGGCGGGACCGGGACGCCGCTAAATCGTCGCGGCCCGGCAGGGGGAATGAGCAAGCCCTGGAGTCCAAAGCCAGCTTTGGACTCCGGTTGGGAGAAATCAGACGGAAAACGACGAACCGCAACCGCAAGTGGTGCTGGCGTTGGGATTGCGGATGACGAACTGGGAACCTGACAGCCCTTCGGTATAGTCGATCTCGGCCCCGCTCAAATACTGGATGCTCATGGCATCGACCAGCACGGTGACGCCGTTCTTCTCGACCAGGGTGTCGTCCTCGGCCACGCTGTCGTCGAAGGTGAAGCCATATTGGAAACCGGAACACCCGCCGCCGGTGACATAGACCCTGAGTTTCAAGGCGTCGTTGCCTTCCTCGGCGATGAGTTCGCTGACTTTCACGGCCGCGCTGTCGGTGAATTTGATCGCTGCTTCGCTCATGGCGCACTTCCTGGGGTTGGTGTGGGAGGTGCGCGATTATGCGATTAACCCAGTATTTCGGTCAACAATAGGGCCATAAAAAATCCCCGGCACGGGGAGCGGTGAACCCAGGCCAAATAGCTTCGGCTGCGCCGTATGCGACTCCTTACGATGCAGCCGAAACCACTATCTACCCCCGGCCTCAGCCATCCTCGTCATCGTAACCGATGACTTCGTACCTGACCTGGGCCAAGCCCGACCTCAAAAAACCCAGTTCGAGGGCGGCCCGTTTGGAAAGGTCCAGCACGCGGCCCTTGCGGGGATGCCCCCGGTCGTTGACCCGGACTTCGACGCTGCGGTTATTGGAAAGATTGGTGACCCGCAAGCGGGTACCGAATGGCAATGATCGGTGCATGGCGGTGAACTCGTTCTGGCTGAACCGTTCGCCGCTGGCGGTCCTCCGTCCATGGAACCGATTACTGTAATAAGAAGCGATGCCCGTATGATGGGACTCCGCTTCGGCCTTTGGACTTGCCGTTTTGGCATGACCAAACGTACAGAAAGATGCCAAGTAAACCGACAGAATGGAGTGAGCAATCAGTCGTTGCTTTTGCATCCGTCACCTCCGTTTTGGTTGCTGCTAGTGAACGTCGCGAAGGGGATGGTAGCCGATAATTCTAAGTCAGCCAACCCTTAGTAGCGGATCGTTATAACAGGGATAAAACAATCCTTGTTTTCAACTTGGCGAGCCATCGCCAAATCCCTTTCAGAATCAAGGACCAACCCTATGCACGGAGGTGGGGAACCCGGACATCCGCAAGCTTCTTTCTTTTCTCCCGGATCAACCGATGATTTCGATCCCGCCCATATAGGGCAACAAGGCTTCCGGCACCCGGATGCGGCCTTGTTGGTCCTGGTAGTTCTCCATGACCGCGATCAAGGTGCGCCCGACCGCGAGGCCGGAACCGTTGAGGGTGTGGACCAACTCCGGCTTGCCGGTGTCGGGATTGCGCCACCGCGCCCGCAGCCGCCGGGCCTGGAAATCGCGGAAATTGCTGCACGAGGAAATCTCGCGGTAGGCGTTCTGCCCCGGCAACCACACTTCCAGATCGTAGGTCTTGGCCGAGGAAAAGCCGGTATCGCCCGCGCACAACACCACCCGGCGGAATGGCAGTTGCAGGCGCTTCAGAATGGCCTCGGCGTGCGAGGTCAGTGCCTCGTGGGCTTGGGCCGAATCCTCGGGACGGACGATCTGCACCAATTCCACCTTCTCGAATTGGTGCTGGCGGATCATGCCGCGCACGTCCTTGCCGTAGGAACCAGCTTCGCTGCGGAAACAGGGCGTGTGGCAGACGAACTTGAGCGGCATCCGGTCGGCCTCGACGATCTCGTCGCGCACCAGGTTCGTCACCGGCACTTCCGCCGTCGGGATCAGGTAGAAATCGGGATCGTGGACCACCTTGAACAAATCGGCCTCGAACTTGGGCAACTGGCCAGTGCCGCGCAGGCTGTCGGCGTTGACCATGAACGGCACGTAGGTTTCGGTGTAGCCATGCTCGGCGGTGTGGATGTCGAGCATGAGTTGGGTCAGGGCGCGTTGCATCCGCGCCAGCGGGCCTTGCAGGGTGACGAAGCGCGAGCCGGTCAGCTTCACCGCCGCCTCGAAATCCATCCCGGCCAAGCCCGCGCCCAGGTCGATGTGGTCCTTGACCGGGAAAGAGAATTCCGGTGGCCGGCCCCAACGGTGGATTTCCACGTTATCGGCGTCGCCACCACCGTCCGGCACATCGGCATCGACGATATTCGGTACGCCCAGCACCAGTTCCTCCAGGCGGGCCTGGATTTGGTCCAGTTCGCCCTCCATGCGCTTGAGGTCGTCGCCGAGATGCTGCATCTCGGCCAGGATGGGCTGGATATCCTCGCCACGGGCCTTGGCCTGGCCGACCCGTTTGGAGCGGGTGTTGCGCTCGTTCTGCAAAGCCTGGGTCGCGCTCTGGATGTCCTTGCGGCGGGTTTCCAGTTCGTGGAAGGCGGCGGTGTCCAGCTTGAAGGAACGCCGCGCCAACTGGGCTTCGACTTCTTCCAATTGGGTGCGGAAAAGGCGTGGGTCTAACATGGTTCGTCCTGTGTGTTGGAGTGATTTGAAAGGGATTCCCCGGCCCGGTGGCGGGTGGGATTTCCAGGATTCGGCCAGAAGCAAGCGTCCTGGAACCCAAGCTTCAAGGTACAAACCGAAATTTGTACTCCGGGGGATTTATCCAGATTTGGCGTGGGCCAGGGCGGGCAGGCTGATGACATGGGCCAGATCGAAACGCTTGAGCAGGGCTTCGATAGCGCGCCCGGCCCGTTCCGGCTCGTCGTAGAACTCGACGACCAGGGGCAAGTCCAGCGACAAATCCAGCAGGGACGAGGCGTGCAACCGGCCATCGCCGCCGACGCCGATGACGCCGCGCGACACGGTCAAACCGGCCACGCCTTGTTCCTCGCGCAGGAATTTCACCAGCTTATCCAGCACATGCTGGCCCTCGCGCACATAGACGCGCACCCAAGTGATCGGACGGGTATTCATAACTGCCTCCCGATATAAAGCCCTAATCCCACCGCCACCGCGCTACCCAGGGCGCTGGCGGCGAACCCGCCCACCAGCCCGCTCCAACCGGCCCCGGCGGACGCCAACCCCGGCAGTACGGCCAAGGCCGAACCCGTGGCGGTCAAGCCCAAAATAACAACCAAGGCGATGGCCTGGACCGGAACCGCCCAGCCCCAGCGGCGGAACACCGATTCGGCGCACAACCCGGCCAAGCCGCCCAAGGTCAAGATCAGCAACCAGCGCCCATAGGCCCAATCCTGGCCCAGCCCCAAATAGACCCCGCCCGCGAACAATCTGCGCCCCACGATCAGGCCCACCCAAACCGCCGCCACGCACAACACCACGCTGAGGAGCATATTGGCGGCGGCTTTCCAATAACCGCCTTGCTCGATGAGATAAAAAGACTCGATGGCGAAAGTGGAAAAGGTCGTGTAAGCCCCGAGGAACCCGATCAACACCGCCGCCCGGTATTCCACCACGGCGGAAAAGCGTTGCAGCATCAGTTCCGTGAGGAAGCCCATCAGGAAGGAGCCGGACACGTTGACGAACAAAGTGCCCACCGGAAAATCCCGGCCCAGCCAGCCATAGATGGCGTTGGCGGTCCAGAACCGCGCCAAGGCACCAACCGAACCGCCCAGGGCGATGGCCACCAAGGTATTCATCGGGCCGGAATCCAAGCCGCGCCGCCGTCGATGGCGTCGCGCAAAGCCCGCATGGACGCGGGACCGGGATTCAGCACCACGCCATGCTCGGTGACGATGGCGTCGATGAGGCTGGCCGGGGTCACGTCGAACACCGGGTTCCAGGCCGAAATGATGCTGTCTTCGCGCAGGAAATAGGGATTCAGCAATTCGCGCGGGTCGCGTTCCTCGATTTCGATGCCGGCCCCGGATTCGGTGCGCCAATCGATGGTCGAGACCGGGGCCGCGACCATGAATTTGACACCATGATGGCGGGCGGTGACCGCCAGGGCATAGGTGCCGATCTTGTTGGCGGTGTCGCCATTGGCGGCGATGCGGTCGGCCCCGACGATGACCCATTGCACTTGGCCGGATTTCATCAGATACGCCGCCGCCGAATCGGCGACGAGCCGGGCCGGGATACCATCCTGTTCCAATTCCCACACCGTGAGGCGGGAGCCTTGCAGCCAGGGCCGGGTTTCACTGGCGAAAACCTTGCCCAAGCCACGGCGGTGGGCGCTGCGGATCACGCCCAGGGCGGTGCCATAGCCGCCAGTGGCGAGCGAGCCGGTATTGCAATGGGTCAAAACCCCGGTCGCGCCCGCCAGCAGATCGGCCCCGAGTTCGCCCATGCGGCGGTTCGCGGCCACATCGTCGGTATGGATGGCGCGGGCGGCTTCCAGCAAGGCCGGGACGGGGTCGCCCGCCAACCCCTGGATCAAACCGCGCATCCGCTCCAAGGCCCAAAACAAATTCACCGCTGTGGGCCGGGACCGGGCCAAGGTGTCGAGATCGGTTTCGATGGCGGTTTTCCAGGTGGCGGGTGCGGCGGCATAACGCGCTATCGCCGCCAGCACCACGCCATACGCCGCCGCGATGCCGATGGCGGGAGCGCCGCGCACGCGCATGGTGGCGATGGCCTCGGCCACCGCGCCGACCGTGGCGCAGTCGTCATAATGGAGTGTGCCGGGGAGTTGGCGCTGGTCGAGTACGCGCAACAAGCCCTCTTGCCAGTACAGGGCGCGGACGCTGTCTTTGCTTTCGGTGGGATGCGGGATCGGGATCGCGGTCATGGCTGTGGGATCGGGCTGGAAAAGTCGGGCATTTTATGACAGGGGGCGCGGGGCAACAAATTCGGCACCGGGATGGTTGGGTGCCCGCCATGCTTGATGTGCGGCATCCGCTGGAGAACTGTGCGCAGATATCCAGGATTTTTAGGAATCCGCAGCTTGAACTTTCCCCCCGCCGCGCTCTCTATTTCCAGCGACGGCGGTATCCCGGCTGGCGGACCGCCACACCATCTTCCAACCTGGATTTATCGAGATGACCGTGGGAGGGCGTATGTATTTGGAAGCCTTCATCTGGAGCTGGGTCCACCTGCATCCCGGCTACCTGCTCAGGCAAACGGCCAAATTCCTGGGATTGGCCGCCTTGATCTTGCTGCCGCTGTTCCTCAGTAATATCTATCTGGTCAAGCAGGGCTTCACCCCCACCGCGCCCAGTTTCCATATCGAGGCCAGCCCCGACGAAATACCGCATTAGGCCGGAATGCGCCCCAGCCGCTGCCGCACCGCCTCGAACAACAGGATGCCGGTGGCGACCGAGAGGTTCAGGCTTTCCACCTGCCCGGCCATGGGGATTTTGACCAGGAAATCGCAGCGCTCGCGGGTCAGCCGTCGCAAGCCCTTGCCTTCCGCGCCCACCACCAAGGCGAGGGGCAGGTTCAAGTCGGTTTGGTAGACCGAACGCTGCGCCTCGCCCGCCGCGCCCGCCACCCAAATCCCGCTGTCCTTCATCCAGCCCAAGGCCCGCACCAGGTTGGTCACCCGGTAGATCGGCACGGTTTCCGCCGCGCCGGAAGCCACCTTCGCCACCGTCGGCGTGATGCCTACCGCTTGATCCTTGGTCAGCACCACGCCGCGCACGCCCGCCGCATCGGCGGTGCGCAGGCAAGCGCCCAGGTTGTGGGGGTCCTGGACTTGGTCCAGCACCAGGAACAAGGGCAAAGGTCCGGGATTTTCCAAAACCTCGCGCAATTCATACTCGCCCAATTCGCCCGGCATCAGCAATTCCATCACCACGCCTTGGTGATGCTTGCCTTCGGCCAGGGCATCGAGACGGCTTTTACCGGCGGTCTGGGCCACGATGCCCAGGGCGTCGAGTTGCCGCACCAGGGCGGCGATACGGGCATCACTGCGGCGCTCGTCCAACCAGACGTTGACGATCTTGTCGGGGCTGTGTTCCAGGGCCGATTCCGCCGCGTGCAACCCCGCCACTTTGCGCCGCGCCTTCATTTGCGCCTCCGTTTGCGGGAACGGCCCGCCGGGGCCGGTTTGGCTTCGGCCTTGACCAGTTCGAGGTCGATCTTGCGCTCGTCCAGGTCCACCCGCGCCACCACTACTTCGACGCTATCGCCGAGCCGGTAGATTTTGCCGGTGCGCTCGCCCTGCAAGCGGTAGCCGACAGGATCGTAATGGAAATAATCCTTGTCGAGGGTGGAGATATGCACCAGCCCCTCGATGAAGACATCCTTCAATTCCACGAAGAAGCCGAAACCCGTCACCGTCGAAATCACGCCTTCGAACTGCTCGCCCAGCTTGTCCTGCATATATTCGCATTTGAGCCAGGCCACCACGTCGCGGGTGGCGTCGTCGGCGCGGCGCTCGGTGAAAGAGCAATGTTCGCCCAGCACCACCATATCGTTGGGCGTGTAGGGAAATTCGCCCTTCTGCTTGCCTTCCAGGGTATGGCGGATAGCGCGGTGGACCAAGAGGTCCGGGTAGCGCCGGATCGGCGAGGTGAAATGGGTGTAGGCATCCAGCGCCAGACCGAAATGGCCTTTCTTCTCGGGGCTATAGACGGCTTGGGACATGGAGCGCAGCAAGATGGTCTGGATCAAATGCTCGTCCGGGCGCCCGGCGATTTGATCCGATAGCACGAAATAATCCTTGGGCTCGGGCGTGTCGCCGCCGCCCAGGTTCAGGCCCAAACGCCCCAGGAACGCCCGCAAGTCGGTCAGCTTCTCCGCGTTCGGGCCTTCGTGGACGCGCACCACATGGGGGATTTTCTGGCGGGCGAGATAGCGGGCGGTGGCGGTGTTGGCAGCCAACATGCATTCCTCGATCAAGCGGTGGGCGTCGTTACGGACCACCGGCACGATCTTCTCGATCTTCTTGCCCTCGCCGAATACGATGCGCGATTCCTGGGTGTCGAAATCCATCGCGCCCCGTTCCTCGCGGGCGCGGCGCAATACCCGGTACAAGGCATGGAGTTCTTCCAGATGCGGCAGCAGGTCGCGGTATTGGCGGCGCAACCCCTTGTCGCCCTCGACCAGCAGCTTGGCGACTTCCGTGTAGGTCAGCCGCGCCTTGGAGCGCATCAGGCCGGAGAAGAAACGCGCGCGCAAAATGCCGCCCTCGGCGGTGATGTACATCTCGCACACCATACACAGCCGCTCGACCTCGGGCTTGAGCGAACAAAGACCGTTGGACAGGATTTCCGGCAACATCGGAATCACCCGGTCCGGAAAATAGACCGAAGTGCCGCGCTTCCGGGCCTCCTCGTCCAAGGCCGTACCGGGCAGCACATAGGCGGACACATCGGCGATGGCGACGTAGAGCTTCCAGCCCTTGGGCGTGCGCTCGCAATACACCGCGTCGTCGAAATCGCGGGCGTCCTCGCCGTCGATGGTGACGAGGGGCAGATGGCGCACATCCTCGCGGCCCGCCTTGGCCGCTTCGGGCACGTTCTCGTCCATCCCGGCGGTTTGGGCGAGGACCGCGTCGGGCCATTCGGCGGGCAGGTCGAAGCTGCGGATCGCGACTTCGATTTCCATGCCGGGGGCCATATGATCGCCGATGACCTGGGTGATCTTGCCGATGGGATCGCGCTGGCGGGTGGGCTGCTCGATGAGTTCGACCAGGACGAACTGCCCCGGCTGGGCGGCGCACAGATGCTCTTCGGGAATCAGGATATCGTGGGCGATATGCTTGTTATCCGGCACCACGTAGGAGATACCGCGTTCCTGGAACAACCGCCCGACCAGTCTTTGGGTGTTGCGCTCCAACACCTGGATCAAGCCGCCTTCCCTGCGCCCACGCCGGTCCACCCCGCGCACGCTGACCAAGGCCCGGTCGTCGTGCATCAGGGCGCGCATTTCCTTGGAAGAGAGATAAAGGTCTTCGCCACCTTCGTCCGGGCGCAGGAAGCCGAAACCATCGGCATGGCCGATGACCCGGCCCGCGATCAAATCGGCGCGGTCCACCGCGCAATAGCGGTCGCGGCGGTTCTTCAAGAGTTGGCCGTCGCGCTCCATGGCGTTCAAACGCCGCCGCAGAGATTCGATGTCCTCAGCCTCGGTCAGTCCCAAATGGGTGGCGATTTCCTCCAACTTCTGCGGCACCCCGCGTTCTTGCATAATTTCCAAGATGAGTTCCCGGCTGGGGATGGGACGCGCGTATTTTTCGGCCTCGCGCTCGGCGAACGGATCCTTTAGGTTGCTGTGTTTTGCCATTTTTGGAGTCGGTGTTCCTTGATGATTATTTTGCTGATTGTGACAGAAATTCCCCGCCTACCTTAGCGCATCGTGGTTCGGAAAAGGATTGTCGGCGGCGGGCACGCTTTTTAAAAGCGAAGGGTTGACACGCTTCCGCCATGATCGCATAATACCGGCTCCACACGGGCTGATACTTCAAACCACAGCCCACTCGTGCCGAGGTGGTGAAATTGGTAGACACGCATGATTCAGGTTCATGTGAGGCGACTCGTGGAGGTTCAAGTCCTCTCCTCGGCACCACCTCCCCGCCTTATTAAATCCCCCGATCCGGCTTTTTATTTCCGTCGCAAAATGGTTCGACCGCCCCCTTGCGGGGACGGCCATATTCTATTATCGCCTCAAGCGAACGGGTTCCTCAGGATAATAGTTTCATTCCTATCCGGCCCCGTGGAAAGAATATCCACCGGCACAGCCAGCAGTTCCTGGATGCGACCGATATAGGCCTTGGCATTGGCGGGCAAGGTCGCGTAATCGGTGATACCGGCGGTGGATTCCACCCAACCCGGCATTTCCTCGATCACCGGCTCGCATTCGGCGTAGTTCTCGGCCCCGATGGGCACGGTCTTGATTTCCGCGCCCTTGTAGCGGTACGCGGTGCAAATCCCGATCTTCTCCAAACCATCCAGCACGTCCAGCTTGGTCAGGCACAGGCCGGTCAAGCTGTTCAGTTTGGCCGAACGGTTCATCAGCACGGCGTCGAACCAGCCACAGCGCCGCGCCCGCCCCGTGGTGGCCCCGAATTCGGCGCCCCTGGACGAAAGATGCTTGCCGCGTTCGTCGAACAACTCGGTCGGGAACGGGCCGTTGCCCACGCGGGTGGAATAGGCCTTGGTGATACCCAGCACATAATCGAACTCCAACAGGCCCACCCCGCTACCGGCGGCGGCACCTCCGGCGGTCGTGCTGGAGGATGTCACGTAGGGATAGGTGCCATGGTCGATATCCAGCATCGCCCCTTGCGCTCCCTCGAACAAGACGTTGCGGCCCTCTTTCCCATAGCGGTGCAAGGTGCCCGCCACATCGCCCAGCATGGGCTTGATCTCCTCGCCCAGGGCCAGCAATTCATCCAACATCCGCTGATAATCCAGCTTCTCCTGGCCGTAATACTGGGCCAGCACGAAGTTGTGGAAATCCAGCAATTCCTTGAGCCGCTCGGCGAAGCTCTCGGGCGAGAAGAAATCCCCGGCCCGCAATCCCCGCCGCGCCGCCTTATCCTCGTAGGCGGGACCGATGCCGCGCCCGGTGGTACCGATGGCTTTGGCACCGCGGGCTTTTTCACGGGCCAGGTCCAGCGCGGCGTGGATCGGTAGGATCAGGGCGCAAGCCTCGCTGATGCTCAGGCGCTCCCGCACCGGCACGCCCGCCCCTTCCAGGAAGCGGATTTCCTCCATCAAGGCCTGCGGCGACAACACGACGCCATTGCCAATAAAACATTTGACGTTCTCCCGGAGGATGCCCGAGGGAATCAGGTGCAACACGGTCTTTTTCCCATCGATCACCAGGGTATGGCCGGCATTGTGCCCCCCCTGGAAACGCACGACCCCATCGGCCTGTTCGGTCAGCAAATCGACCAGTTTCCCCTTGCCCTCATCGCCCCATTGGGTTCCGATGACTACGACGTTTTTTCCCATTCTTTTGTCCAATGATTCTCAAAGGCGCGGCTGCGCGTTATCGGGGGTCCAATCCCACTATTTTCCATTCCGAACCCAACTTGCGGAGTTCAGACTGGCAACCCATCGCCTGGGCGTTTTCGGTCTGTCCTGGCAATTCCTGCACCACGGTCTTGCCCGCCGCCCGCAGGTCGCGGATGATCTCGTGCAGGTCGGGGTCGTCGGCGACGGGAGCGAAAATGGCCGACGCCGCCGCGCCTCTCCCATCCGTCCCAGCCAAACGGGCCAACACCCGTAAATCGGCGCTGAACCCGGTCGCCGGGCGGGCACGGCCAAACACCTTGCCAATCTCGTCGTAACGTCCACCGCGGGCGATTTCCCGGCCATAACCCGGCACGAAAGCCGCGAACACCACCCCGGTTTGGTAGTGGTAGCCGCGCAACTCCGCCAAGTCGAAATTGACCGGCAGCGCCGGGAACAACCGGCCCAGACAGGCGGCAATCGCGTCGAGGTCGGCCAGGGCGGAAGCCACGAATTCCCCAGCCTCGCCCAAACGCCGCCTTGCGTCGGCGAGGATGGCATAGGGACCGTTCAGGTCCAACAACGCCAGCAAGCGCTCCGCCATCACTCCCGCCACCCCTGCGGTTTCCAGGAATTCCACCAACTCGGTACGGTCCTTGCGCTGCAAAATGGCGAACAATTCGGCCTCCTGCCCGGCATCCAAGCCGGCCTGCTGGGCCAGCCCGCGATAAATGCCGACATGCCCGAGGTCCAGATGCACCTCGGCGATTCCCATCACCGCCAGCATTTCCAGCACCAGGCGGATAATCTCGATATCGCTGGCATTGCCGGCATGGCCATATAATTCCGCGCCCACCTGCATGGGGGCACGGGTTTTTTCCAGGTGATCCGATTGGGTGTGCAATACCGTACCGAGATAACACAGTCGCGCCGGTCGGTCGCCGCGCGCGGTACGGGCATCGATACGGGCCACTTGCGGGGTCATATCGGCGCGGATACCCATCATCCGACCGCTGATCTGATCGATCAACTTGAAGGTCTGGAGATCGAGGTCATACCCCGTCCCGACCAACAACGAATCCAGGAATTCGATAATGGGCGGAATCACCATCCGATAACCCCAGCTAGCGAACAAGTCCAACACCTTGCGCCTGAGGTATTCGATGCGCTCCGATTCCTCCGGAAAAACCTCCTCGATACCTTCCGGTAATAACCAGCGATCTTGCTTCAACATCGATTTATTTGAGCTTCTTGAAGTACTGGAAGAACTCGGAGTCCGGCTCCAACACGATCATATCGTTATCGTTCTTGAACGCCTGCCGATAGGCCATCAAGCTGCGATTGAACTGGAAGAATTCCCGGTTTTTGCCATAGGCCTCGGCATAGATTTCGGAAGCCTTGGCATCACCTTCGCCGCGGCGGGTTTCGGCGTCCTTGTAGGCGCTGGCCAACAAGACCTCGCGCTCCCTATCAGCCTCGGCGCGGATGCGCTCGGCGGCCTCGGCCCCCCTGGAACGGAACTCCCGCGCCACCCGATCGCGCTCGGCCACCATGCGGCGATAGACCGAAGAACTCACCTCTTCCGGCAAATCCACGCCCATCACCCGGATATCCACCACCTCGATCCCCAGCCCCTCCACCGCCGGATTCACCAGCTTGGTCAACACATCACGCAATTGGTCGCGCTCGGAGGATACCAATTCGCGGATGGTTCTTTTGCTGAATTCGCTGCGCAAAGCGTCCTTGGTGATCTGGTCAAGGCGGATATTGGCCTGGGCCTTATCCCCGGCCACCGAGGTATAGAATTTCGCCACATCGTTGATCCGCCATTTGACGAACCAATCCACGATGACATTTTTCTTTTCCGAAGTCAGGAAACGCTCGGGCTTGGATTCCAAGGTGAGAATCCTATCATCGAATTTCTTGACCTGTTGCCAGGGCAATTTCACCTGGAAGCCCGGCTCGAAATCGGTGCGGACGATTTTCTTGAATTCCAATAGGATGGCTTTTTCGGTTTCGGACACCGTGAAGGCCGATAAGGACACGGCCAGCAACGCGAATACCCCGGCCCCCAATAACAGGACGTTCTTATTAGCCATGATTATTGTCCCCTGCCTTCGCGGCCCCGCGAAGTCGTTGCACGCAACCCCCTGAATCCGCTGTCCGGGGAAGTTTGGACCGTGGCCGGTGGGCTTTCGGCTTCCCTGGCGACGGTGGTAGAAGCGGGTGGCCGCTGCAATTTATCCAGCGGCAGATACATAATATTATTAGAGCCTTTCATATCCACCAGCACTGTCCCGGTCTGCTCGAAAATTTCCTGCATCGCATCCAGGTACATGCGCTCACGGGTCACTTCGGGCGCTTTTTCGTATTCGGCCAAGAGTTGCCTGAAACGGGCCGATTCGCCTTCCGCCCTGGCAATCGACCGCTGTTTATAAGCCTCGGACTCTTCCAGCAACCGCGCCGCCGCGCCGCGGGCCTTGGGCACCACTTCGTTGGCGTAGGCTTCGGCCTCGTTCTTCAAGCGTTGTTCGTCCTCACGGGCCTTGATGGCGTCCTCGAAGGCGCTTTGGACTTCCTCCGGCGGTTGGGCATCGACCAGGCTGACATTGGTGACCCGGATGCCGGTTTGATATTGATCCAAGGTCTGTTGGATTTCGGTCTTGATATCGTCCGCGACCCGACCCCGGCCTTCGGTCAGGACAAAATCCATGGTGTTCTTACCAATCACGGCACGTTGGGCGCTCTCGATCACCTGCTTGAGGGTAGCGTCGGGGTCGGAGACATTGAATAGATAGGCTTGGGCATCCTTGATCTGGTATTGCACGGCCAACCGGATGTCGATGATGTTTTCATCCTCGGTCAACATCAGGGCTTCTTTGGGCACCGAGGCCAAGCTTTGCTGACGCCCGCCGGAGCGATAACCAATTTCCAGGAAGCGTTGCTGCTCCATATTCACCACATCGACCTTTTCGATGGGTGCCGGGATATGCCAATGCAAACCCGGCAAAGTGGTATCCACATAGCGGCCAAAACGGGTCACCACGGCGCGGCTACCCTCGTCCACCGAATAAATACCCCCGAACAGGGTCCATACCCCCAAACCGATGGCGGCGATAATCCCCACCATCCGCAAGGGAGCGCTATCCCCGCCACCCGCACCCGGAGCCCCGCCGCCAAAAATCCTGCCGATCTTGTCCTGCAAACCCCGCATGACCTCGTCCAAATCCGGCGGCGTTTCTTGTTGGTCGCGCCCGCTCCAAGGATCTTTTTTATTACCGCCCGGTTCATTCCAGGACATCGCACAACTCCCGTACCAGAAAAACTACAATTTAAACCACCGGGATCAGCCGTTTCGCCACCGCCATGGGCATGGATTCCCTGGATGAATCCATGCTGCTAGTTATTCGATAAATAACCACGCTTCTTCAAACCCCGGATGAATCTCCCGGTCCGGCCAGCGTCTCCACCCCGGATGGCAAGCGCAAACGACCCAAATCCATCTTGGAAAGCTCGACTTCCAAGGTACATCCACCCTCGTCGTCGAAGCGTTCGCTCAGCACCCGCGCCATATCGTACAAACGCGCCCGCAACGCGGCCTCGCCGGGAGCGATGTGGATACTCCGGCGCACCATCGATTCGCTAAAGTATTCGCCCATGGCCTCGATTAACAAGGGCAATCCCGCGCCGGTCTGGGCGGAAATCCAGACGCCCGTGGGAAGACCCTGTTCATTCCGCTCTAGGCGGGGGATCGCCCCATCCAGGCGGTCGATCTTATTGAAGACCCGGATTTGGCAAACTTCATCGGCCTCGATCTCGCCCAAGACAGTTTCCACCTCGGCCATGGTGGCTTCGAGGTTTTCGTCGCTGGCATCAATCACATGCAGCAGCAAATCGGCCTCGATGGTCTCCTTAAGCGTGGACTTAAAAGCCGCGACCAATTCATGGGGCAGATGGCGGATGAATCCCACCGTGTCGGCGAGGACCACCGTCAGTGCTGGCGTCAGGGAAAG
This sequence comes from Methylomagnum ishizawai, assembly GCF_900155475.1. Taxonomy (NCBI): domain Bacteria; kingdom Pseudomonadati; phylum Pseudomonadota; class Gammaproteobacteria; order Methylococcales; family Methylococcaceae; genus Methylomagnum; species Methylomagnum ishizawai. The sequence goes on from NZ_FXAM01000001.1 coordinate 3,419,549, forward strand.
CCGCCGGAAGGTCGGATCGAGCGTGGCGAATAACTGATCCGCAGCGAACACCGCAGCTCCGGTCAGGGCGTTGAAGAGGGTAGACTTGCCGGCGTTGGTATAACCCACCAAGCCTATAGTCGGTATTTCCGCCCGCTTCCGCGCCACCCGGCCTTGGCCGCGTTGCTTCTCGACCTTGTCCAAGCGTTTTTGGATTTGGCTGATCCGCTTGCCGATCAAGCGCTTGTCGGTCTCCAACTGGGTTTCGCCAGGGCCGCGCAAACCGATCCCGCCTTTCTGACGCTCCAGATGGGTCCACCCGCGTACCAAGCGGGTGGAAATATGCCGGAGTTGGGCAAGTTCGACTTGCAATTTACCTTCGAAGGATTGAGCCCGCTGGGCGAATATATCCAGGATCAAGCCGGTGCGATCCACGACGCGGACAGAGAGTTCCTTCTCCAAGTTGCGTTCCTGGCTGGGTGTCAACGGGTGGTTGAACAAGACCAATTCCGCTTGGTGGTCTTTGACGGTCTGGGACAATTCCTCGAGTTTACCCTTGCCGATATAACTGCGGGGATCGGGTACACGCCGATTCCCGGTGACCACGGCAACCGGTTCGGCCCCAGCGGAGATGGCCAGTTCGCGTAATTCGGCCAACGATTCCGTATCCTCGCCGCCGACAGCATGGACCAGCACCGCGCGTTCACCTAGCTTAGGACGCTCGAACAAAAACCCGTTTCTCCACGATCTGAATCATAAGCGATGGCTAGCCTGTGAGGTGATTGGTCAAGGGTCAGGCTTCTTCCTCGAAGCCTTCCTGTCCATGGGGCAAGCGGATTTGGCGGGCCGGAACGATGGTCGAAATCGCGTGTTTGTAAACCATTTGGCTTACGGTATTCTTCAAGATAATGACATATTGGTCGAACGAGTCCACTTTGCCTTGCAATTTGATGCCGTTCACCAGATAAATCGACACTGGGACGTGTTCTTTTCTCAAAGCATTCAAAAACGGATCTTGCAGATTTTGCCCTTTTGACATCCTATTTCTCCTTATTGTTATAGGTTAACAACCTATGGTATCGGTGCGAAGCTGGATAAAACAGGAACACCCTGTTCAGCGTTGCACAGGTTTATATTTGGATTCAGACTTCCATTCCCAAGCGACGGAGCCACTCACCATGGCAATTATCACCCCTTCTGGTTGAGCAACTCGATCTTATAGCCATCGGGATCCTCCACGAAAGCGATAACAGTCGAACCATGCTTCATCGGGCCGGGCTCGCGCACCACCTTGCCCCCACTGGATCTGATTTGCTCCACAGCCGAGTATACATCCTCGACCTCAATGGCAATGTGGCCGAATCCGGTGCCCAAATCGTAACTTTTGGTATCCCAGTTATGGGTTAACTCTATCACGGTTTGCGTGGATTCCTCGTTATAACCCACAAAGGCCAAGGTAAATCTACCGTCGGGATATTCATGCCGACGCAGTAGACGCATCCCCAACACTTCGGTATAGAAGTTGATCGATCTCTCCAAATCCCCTACCCTAAGCATGGTGTGGAGAATTCTCATCATTCCTCTCCGTCTTTATTTCATTAGAAGTCAAGCCCCCAAGATTTCAGATAGGGTATTGGCCAAATAATCCGCAAAGCCCCGGACTTTTTCAATATCCTCGCCCTCGACCATGATTCGAACCAAAGGTTCAGTGCCCGAGGGGCGCAAAAGCACCCGTCCACAACCCCGCATGGCCTGCTCAATCTCCGCCTTGACCCGCTGTACCGGTTCGATGGCATCTAGATCGACCTTTTGGCTGATCCTCACATTGACCAAACATTGCGGATATTTTGTCATGCCCTGCTTGAGATCAAGCAAAGTTTTCTTAGTACTATGCATGGCTTCCATGACTTGCAGGGCGGAAATAATACCATCGCCGGTGGTAATCCGATCTCGGCAAATGATATGGCCCGAGCTTTCCCCGCCCAAATTACTTTCATGGCGGAGCATCATTTCCATTACATAACGATCGCCCACCGCCGCCCGCTTGAAATTGACACCCATTTTTTCCAAGGCTTGTTCAAGACCCAAATTACTCATTTGTGTACCCACCACTGGGCCATGCAATAATCCTTGTCCCAACCGCGCCATGGCGATAATGTACAGGATTTCATCGCCGTCCAACACTTCCCCGGTATGATCGACCATAATCAAACGGTCGCCATCGCCATCAAGGGCGATGCCGAAATCGGCCCTTTCCGTCACCACGGCTTGGCTCAACCGGGCAGGTTGGGTGGCACCGATACGGTCGTTGATATTCAAACCATTGGGCTGGGCACCAATAGCAACCACGCTCGCACCGATTTCCGTAAAAACATGGGGCGCGATATGGTAAGTCGAGCCATGGGCACAATCGACCACAATCTTGGTACCGGTGAAATCCAACCGGGCGGGAATAGTGCTTTTACAAAACTCTATATAACGACCGGCAGCGTCGGTCATTCGCGACGCCTTGCCGATACAACCGGAATCCACGGTCGTCATGGGTTGTGAGATTTCCGCCTCGATCTGCAATTCGATCTCGTCGGGAAGTTTCATGCCATCGGGACCGAAAAATTTGATCCCGTTATCGTAATAAGGGTTATGGGAGGCACTAATGACAATACCCGCCTGCGCCCGGAAAGTCCGGGTCAGATAGGCGACCGCCGGGGTGGGCATCGGCCCCAATAATTGGGTATTCACACCTGCTGCCGATAAACCCGCCTCCAGAGCCGATTCGAACATATAGCCCGATATCCGGGTATCCTTCCCGATCAGGACGGTTTGATGCTGCCCCCCCCTGGCGAACACCCGCCCGGCAGCCCATCCCAGCTTAAGCACGAAATCCGGTGTGATGGGGTATTCGCCTACCTTACCCCTAATCCCGTCCGTGCCAAAATAGGTTTTTTTCATTAGTTTCCTCTCACCAGCCTATGCAAGAAATCCATTCCCCTTCGCTTCCCTTGGCAAATCCCACACGCATCAAACCCGCGCCCTTGGAGACGCGGGGGCTTTCTATTGCCTGAGGAAATCAGTCAGTGCTGTTCAGCGGCTTTGCCAATTCCACCCGGCCCTTGGGTTTTAGCGTCTTTGGAACCCAAAGCGCTACCATCGCTAGGCGGCGATTCTTCCCAGCTTTGCGGTGGACGGGGTAGTTTGCCTTCCATGATATCGTCGATCTGAAACCGATCTATGGTTTCATATTTAATCAAGGCATCGGCCATCACATGCAGTTTTTCGAGGTTTTCCCGCAGGATACGCTCGGAACGTTCGTAATTGCGGTCGATCACCGAGCGGATTTCCTCGTCGATAAGATGCGCGGTTTCCTCCGACACCATTTTGTGCTTGGTGACGGAACGCCCCAGAAATACCTCGCCTTCCTCTTCGCTATAAGCCAATGGACCCAAGCGTTCCGACAAACCCCAGCGGGTTACCATATTGCGGGAAATATTGGTCGCCCGCTCGATATCGTTTTGCGCCCCGGTAGTGACTTTTTCTTTGCCAAAAACGATTTCCTCGGCGATACGGCCACCAAACAGGCTGGAAATTTGGCTTTCGAGTTTCTGCTTGCTGGCGCTGTATTGATCGCGTTCCGGCAAGAACATGGTGATGCCGAGTGCCCGGCCCCTAGGCATGATACTCACTTTATAAACCGGATCATGTTCCGGCACCAAACGCCCGACAATCGCATGTCCAGCCTCGTGATAAGCCGTCAATTGCTTTTCCTCGTCGGTCATGACCATGGATTTGCGCTCCACGCCCATGAGGATTTTATCCTTGGCCTTCTCGAAATCCTCCATATCGACATGGCGCTTATTCTTACGGGCGGCGAACAAAGCAGCTTCGTTCACCAAACTCGCCAAATCGGCCCCGGAAAAGCCAGGCGTACCACGAGCAAGATATTCGACCTCGACATTGCCCGACATCGGCACTCGTTTCATATGGACCTTGAGGATATGTTCGCGGCCACGCACATCGGGCAAACCCACCACCACCTGCCTATCGAAACGGCCCGGTCGCAACAAGGCCGGATCCAACACGTCCGGGCGGTTGGTTGCGGCGATCACAATGATACCTTCGCTGCCCTCGAAACCGTCCATCTCGACCAGCAATTGGTTGAGGGTTTGCTCACGTTCGTCATGGCCACCGCCAAGACCCGCGCCACGATGACGGCCTACCGCGTCGATTTCATCGATGAAGATAATACAAGGCGCGTTCTTCTTGGCTTGCTCGAACATGTCGCGGACCCTGGATGCGCCCACACCCACGAACATTTCCACGAAATCGGAACCCGAGATCGAGAAGAACGGCACCTTGGCCTCGCCGGCAATGGCACGGGCAAGCAAGGTTTTGCCGGTGCCCGGCGGTCCCACCATCAAAGCGCCTCGGGGGATTTTGCCACCGAGTTTCTGGAACTTGCTGGGATCCTTGAGGAAATCCACCATTTCCTGTACATCTTCCTTGGCTTCCTCGACGCCCGCGACATCGGCGAAAGTCACCTTGACCTGATCCTCTTCGATCAAGCGGGCACGGCTCTTACCAAAAGACATCGCGCCCCGCCCCCCCGCGCCGCCCTGCATCTGCCGCATGAAGAAAATCCATACGCCGATCAACAGCAACATCGGGAACCAAGAGATGAAAATCTGCATCAGCAAGGATTGGGATTCGGGCGGTTGGGCCTTGATCTCCACATGGTTTTCCAAGAGGTCGTCGACGAGGTGGGGATCCTCTGGTGGACTGTAGGTGGAGAATTTCTCGCCCGTCGCCAAAGCGCCCCTGATGAACGACCCTTCGATGTTGACTTGCTTGACCTGGCCTTCCTTCACAGCCGAGATGAACTGCGAGTAGGACATGGAGGAATCCACCGATTTGCGGGAGCCGAAGTTGTTGAACACCGACATCAGCACTACGGCGATGACGATCCACAAAATGATGTTTTTCAACATGTCGTTCACGATCTTACTTCCTCGTCGGAACGGGTCCGACTTTCGTTGAAATAGTTTAGTAATGCTATCAGGATATCGTTCAACACACACCTGCCGATAAGGTTCGTGAACGGGTCGGATCGGCCAGCGACCAAGTAATCAAGTTCGAATTCGACCGCATTTTCAACCATTGGTTCAGCGGCGCGGGGCTTGCACCAAAGCCTGTGCCAATTTCCTAACAAGCCTTTGAATTCCTTGATACGAAACCCGGACGCCCCGAATCCTATCCCTATCCTTCGAAGCCCGCATATCGGTTGGCCGGGCCAATATCCAAAGAATATAGGAAATTCCCGGACCCGCCAGCGGAAAAACCCGGTTTTCTTGTCTAGGCAAACCGGACGATAAGCGCTTTCCAATCGACAAAACCCAGGTTTACCCTTCGCCGGAACCCTGGAGACCCAACATTTCCTCGGCATGGGCCAGGGTCTGCCGGGTCAGGCGGACGCCGCCCAGCATCCGGGCGATTTCGCGGGTCCGCTCTTGGCCGTCGAGCTGACGCACGGTAGATTGGGTTACGCCGCCACCGCTGGATTTTTCCACCAGCAAATGATGATGGCCCTGGACCGCGACCTGCGGTAAGTGGGTCACGCAAAACACCTGCCGCCCCTGCTGGCCCAGCATCCGTAATTTCTGCCCGACAATCTCGGCGATACCGCCGCCGATGCCGGTATCCACCTCGTCGAAAATCAGACTGGGCACGGTCTTGGAATCGGTCGCGGCGACCTGGATCGCCAAACTGATCCGCGACAATTCCCCCCCCGAAGCCACCCGCGCCAAAGGCCGCGGCGGCAGGCCCGGATTGGCGCTGACCAAAAACTCCACTTGATCCCAACCATGCGGGGCCGGTTCTTTGCCAGCCATGGGCCGCACTTCCATCAGCAGCCGGCCTTGCGGCATCCCCAACTCGCGGATCGCCGCCGAAATCTTGTCCTGCAATTCCAACGCGGCAGCATGGCGGCGCTCGGACAGGATCGCAGCCAAACCAGCGTACTCGATGGCGATTTGCTCGAATTCCAGCTTGGCGGCTTCCGCCATTTCGGAACCCTGGGTGATTTGGGCCAATTCCTCCGCCAGCGCGTCCAGATGCTCGGGCAATGCCTCGGGCCGCACCCGGTGCTTACGAGCCAGTCGGTGCAAATCACCCAGCCGGTTTTCCAACCAATCGAAGCGGGCCGGATCGGCTTCCAAACGGTCGAGTTGGCGGCGCAATTGCAGCGCGGCTTCCTTCACCTGGACTTGCGCCTCCTTGAGCATGACCAGGGGCTCAAGCAATTCCGGGGCCAATTGACCAAGATCGGCCAGCGCGTGGACGGCCTGGGCCAGTTGGGAATTCACCGAGCGGGTTTCATCCTCGTACAAAGCTTCGAGTTGGGCTTGCCCCGTGGACAGGATTTTGCCCATATTGGCCTGTAACGTGTGTTCCTCGATCAAAGCTTTATAGTCCAAATCGGCGATATCGTGCTGTTCCAATTCGTCGATTTGATAGCGCAGCAATTCTTCGCGGGCCACCCGGTCCCTGGCCGCGTTTTCGCTTTGCGCCAGTTCATCGCGCAGAACCCGCCAGCGCTTATAAAGCCCTTCGATCTTGGTCAGCAATTCGCCGTTGTCCGCGGCCGCGTCCAACAAGCGGCGCTGTTCTTGGGGCTTAAGCAATTGGACATGGGCATGCTGACCATGGATTTCAACCAGCCCGGCCCCCAATTCTTGCAAAGCTTGCAAAGTGACGGGCCGGTTGTTGATATAAGCCTTGGAGCGCCCGTCCGCATTGACGATACGGCGCACCAAGCAATCGCCATGGTGGCCGAGGTCGTGGTCCTCCAGCCATTGCCGCGCCGCCGGGCTGTCGGCCACATCGAAGCCCAGATTGATTTCTGCGCGGTTCGCGCCCGGACGGATGAAACCGGAATCGGCCCGGTCCCCCAGCGCCAAACCCAGCGCGGTCAGCAAGATCGATTTGCCGGCCCCGGTTTCCCCGGTCAAGACGGTAAGGCCGCCGTCGAACTCCAATTCCAAGGCTTCGACCACGGCCAGATCGCGGATGCTGAGATGGACCAGCATGGCTAGCGGTAACCCGAACTCCAGTTCAGCTTGGCCCGGAGAATCCCGAAGAAGTCGTAGTTCAGGGGATGCAGTATCCTGAACGGCTTGGCTTCCTTCCTGATTTCGATGCGGTCGCTGATCTCGATGTTCGGGATCGACACGTTGTCGCACACGACCTGGGCCTTGAACTGCTTGCTGGGACGGAAAGCGATTTCGATGATGCTCTCGTCGGCCACCACGATGGGGCGGTTGCTGAGGGCGTGGGGATTGATCGGGGCCAGGACGATGGCTTTCAGGGTGGGCGAGAGGATCGGCCCGCCCGCCGACAGCGCGTAGGCGGTGGAGCCGGTGGGGGTCGAGACGATCATGCCGTCGGAACGCTGGGAATTCAGGAACACGCCGTCGATATAGGTCTCGATCTCGATCATGCTGGCCCGGTTCCAGCTATGCACCACCACTTCGTTGATGGCGGTTTGTTGATAAACGACTTGGCCCTGCCGATAGACCTTGGCCCTAAGGATGAACCGCTCCTCGGCGCTATAGCGGCCATCCAGGATTTCGCCCAGCCGCGCCACCACCTCGGAAGGGGAAATATCGACCAGGAAGCCCAGCCGCCCCAGGTTCACCCCGATCAAGGGAATATCGAACTGGGCCAGATAGCGCGCCGCCGTCAGCAAAGTGCCGTCGCCGCCGATCACGATGGCGAGGTCGCATTGCTCGCCGATTTCGGCGAAACTGCCGGTCTCGGCCACCAGCCCCGCCACGAACTCCGCACAGTCTCTTTCCACCAAGGTTCTGAGGCCTCGCTGGACCAAGTACCGATGCAGCTCCGACAAGGTTTCGGCGATACGTTCGGCATCGGGCTTGCCGATCAAGGCGACGGTTGGGAAATGTGCTGACATGGAAGGTGGGTGGCTCGGGGATGGCGGGTGGGGTTCGCCCAAGCCGATAGTAGTGGGTTCCGATGAAAAGCGCTAGCCGGACGAACCCTCCGCCGGGCGGCGGCTAGTGATAGTATGGGCTTCTTGACACACTATCTGGGGGTTGCTAATTTCTGGCACTCGATAGCTTAGAGTGCTAAACCCTCCCCCACCGAGGACGCCCGTGTCGAATCCCCCCCAGCTGAGCGAGCGCGCCCAACACCTGCTCAAGGTGCTGGTGGAACGCTATATCAACGACGGCGAGCCGGTCGGCTCCCGCGCCCTGGCCCGCGAGGCGGGCCTGAACCTCAGCCCGGCGACGATCCGCAATGTGATGGCGGACTTGGAAGAGCTTGGCCTCATCACCGCCCCACACACTTCGGCGGGCCGGATGCCCACCGTGACCGGCTACCGCTTCTTCATCGACACCCTGCTGACGGTGAAGCCGCTGCAACAAGACCTGGTACGCCAAATCACCCATAACCTCGACAACCACCAGGACACCCCGGATGATTTGTTGGAAACCGCCTCCCGCCTATTGTCCGAGGTTTCCCATATGGCCGGGGTCGTCACCCTACCGCGGCGGGAATCGGTGACTTTCCGCCACATCGAATTCCTGCCGCTGTCCGAACAGCGCATCCTGGTCATCCTGGTCACCAACGAGCAGGAAGTCCATAACCAGATCATCCACGCGCCCCGGCAATTCTCCCCCGCCGACCTGCAAACCGCCGCCAATTACCTGAACAGCCTGTACGCGGGCAAGGATTTGGCCTTGGTCCGGGAAACCCTGTTCCAGGACATGATGGAAACCCGCCATCAACTCGGCCAGGAAATCCGCGCCGCCGCCGCCATCGCCGGGCTGGCCCTGCAACCCAACGACCACCGCCGCAAACCCTTCGTGCTGACCGGCGAAATCAACCTGATGGATTTTTCCGAACTCGCCAGCACCGAACGCCTGCGCGGCCTGTTCGAGACCTTCCACCAGAAGGAAGACATGGTGGGTCTCCTCGACCGCTGTATCGAAAGCCCCGGCGTCAAAATCTTCATCGGCGAGGAATCCGGCCACCGGGCACTCGACCAATGCAGCCTCGTCACCGCCTCCTATTCCATCAACGACCACGCCGTTGGCGTCCTCGGTGTCATCGGCCCCACCCGCATGGGATACGAACGGGTCATCCCCCTGGTCGATTTGACCGCGAAATTGGTGGGTGCCGCCTTGAATCACAAATCCCTGTCCCCATCTTAGCGTGAGGATTTTTTCCCGAATCTTCAAAAACCGCACCCGGACCCCACCCGGCGCGGACGACCCATCTTTGCCGAACACAGGAGCGACAATGAGCCAAGACGACGTTTTGCCGGAATCCGCGCAGATCACCGAAGACCACGCCGCAGGAGCCGCCGAGACCCTTGAGCCAACCCCGGAAACCGAACGCCCGGCCGCCGCGCCGACCGGGGCCTTGGCCGAAGCCACCCGCAAAGCGGAAGAAAACTGGGAAAAATTCGTCCGCGCCCAGGCGGAAATGGACAATCTCCGCCGTCGCGCCGAGAAGGACGTGCAAGACGCCCGCAAATTCGCCATCGAGAAATTCGCCCGCGAACTCCTGACCGTGGTCGATAGCCTGGAACTCGGCCTGCAAGCCGCCACCGGCGACAACCCCGAGATCGGCAAACTGCGCGAAGGCATGGAACTCACCTTGAAGCAGTTGCTCGCCGCGCTGGAAAAGGCCAACGTCCGCCCCATCGACCCCGAAGGCGAGAAATTCAACCCGGAACTGCATCAAGCCATGGCGATGCAGCCCTCCGACACCGCCGCGCCCAACACCGTGATCAAGGTCTTCCAGAAAGGCTATCTGCTCAACGAACGCCTGCTGCGCCCGGCCATGGTGGTGATCGCCCAAGCCCAACCGCAAGCCGCCCCGCGCATCGACGAACAAGCTTGAAATCCTTGGCCCCACCCCCATATCGGTCCACAAGCTGGCATTCAACCCTGATATAGACAAGTTTGGAGAATTATTAAAATGGCAAAAATCATCGGTATCGACCTGGGCACCACCAATTCCTGCGTGGCCGTGCTGGAAGGGGGCAAGCCGCGGGTGATCGAAAACGCCGAGGGTGCGCGCACCACCCCGTCCATCGTGGCCTTCACCCCCGACAACGAAGTGCTGGTGGGCCAATCCGCCAAGCGCCAAGCCATCACCAACCCCAAGAACACCTTGTACGCGGTCAAGCGCCTGATCGGCCGCCGCTTCAAAGATGGCGTGGTGCAGAAGGACATCCACCTGGTGCCCTACAAGATCGCCGAGGCCGATAACGGCGATGCCTGGATCGAGGTCAATGGCCGCAAGATGGCCCCGCCGGAAATCTCCGCCCGCGTCTTGATGAAGATGAAGAAAGACGCGGAAGCCTTCCTGGGCGAGGAAGTCAAGGAAGCCGTCATCACCGTGCCGGCCTATTTCAACGATTCCCAGCGCCAAGCCACCAAGGACGCGGGCCGGATCGCCGGTCTCGAAGTCAAGCGCATCATCAACGAACCGACCGCCGCCGCGATGGCCTTCGGTCTCGACCGCAAGCACGGCGATATCAAGGTCGCCGTGTACGACCTGGGCGGCGGCACCTTCGATATTTCCATCATCGAAATCGCCGAGGTCGATGGCGAGCATCAGTTCGAGGTACTGTCCACCAATGGCGACACCCATCTGGGCGGCGAAGATTTCGACCTCCGCATCATCGACTACATCTGCGACGAGTTCAAAAAAGAGAACGGCATCGACCTGCACCACGATCCCTTGGCGCTGCAACGCCTGAAGGAAGCGGCGGAAAAGGCCAAGATCGAGCTATCCTCCAGCCAGCAGACCGAAATCAACCTGCCCTATGTCACCGCCGATGCGTCCGGTCCCAAGCATCTCAACCTGAAGCTGACCCGCGCCAAGCTGGAAGCCTTGGTCGAAGACCTGATCCTCCGCACCAAGGGTCCGTGCGAAACCGCGCTGAAGGACGCCGGCCTCAAGCCCAGCGAAATCAACGAGGTGATCCTGGTTGGTGGCCAGACCCGCATGCCCAAGGTCATGGATTTCGTGCGCGAAATCTTCGGCAAGGAACCGCGCAAGGACGTGAACCCGGACGAAGCCGTGGCCCTGGGCGCGGCGATCCAAGGCGGCGTGTTGGGTGGCCAAGTCAAGGACGTGCTGTTGCTGGACGTGACCCCGCTGTCCCTGGGCATCGAAACCCTGGGCGGCGTGATGACCAAGTTGATCGAAAAGAACACCACCATCCCGACCAAGCAGAATCAAGTATTCTCGACCGCCGAGGACGGGCAGACCGCCGTGACCATCCACGTCCTGCAAGGCGAACGCGAAATGGCTCGGGACAACAAATCGCTGGGCCGCTTCGACCTGAGCGATATCCCGCCCGCTTCCCGTGGCATCCCGCAGATCGAAGTGACCTTCGACATCGACGCCAACGGCATCCTGCATGTGTCCGCCAAGGACAAGGCCACCGGCAAGCAGCAATCGATCCGTATCACCGCCTCGTCCGGCCTCAGCGAGGAAGAAATCAAACGGATGGTGCAGGACGCCGAAATGCACGCCGAGGAAGATAAGAAGCTGCATGAACTGGTGACGACACGCAACCACGCCGACGCCATGATCCACGCCGCCAACAAGACCCTGCACGAACTCGGCGACAAGGTCCAGGCGGACGAAAAGAGCAAGATCGAAGCCGCGATCACGGAACTCAAGGACGCCATGAAGGGCGATGACAAGGAGGCCATCGAACGGAAAACCGAACATCTGACCGAGGTTTCCGGTAAACTCGCCGAACGTTTGTACGCCCAGCAAGGCGAAGCCGCAGGCGCGGCCTCGGCGGCGGGCGGTGCCCAATCCGAAGCCACCGGCGGCGGCAAGGGCGACCACGAGGATGTGGTGGACGCCGAGTTCGAGGAAGTCAAGGAAGACCGGAAGTAAGCCGCTCCTCCACCGCCCGCATGGCCCTGGCCGCCACGCGGGCTTTCCTAATTGCCACCGGCCCGATTCCATCGGTGGCCCGACCACCCGGCGGATGGGGCCGGATGGGGATCGAAACGAACAATCATGGCGAAAGAAGATTACTACGAACTGCTGGGCGTGCCGCGCAACGCCAGCGATGCCGATATCAAGCAAAGCTTTCGCCGCTTGGCGATGAAGTTCCACCCGGATCGCAACCAGAACAATCCGCAGGCGGAAGAGCAATTCAAGAAGATCAAGGAAGCCTACGACATCCTGTCCGACCCCAAGAAGCGCTCCGCCTACGACCAATTCGGCCATGCCGGGGTCGATCCTTCGATGGGCGCGGCGGGCGGACATGGTTTCGCCGGGGAAAGCTTCAGCGATATTTTCGGCGATGTGTTCGGGGATATCTTTGGTGGCGGCACCGGACGGCGGCGCGGCGGCAGCCGGGCGCAACGCGGTTCCGACCTGCGCTATAACCTGGAAATCAGCCTGGAGGAAGCCGTCGCCGGCACCGAGGTCAAAATCCGCGTCCCCACCTTCGTCAACTGCGAAGCCTGCGGCGGCACCGGGGCCAAGAAAGGCACCTCGCCCACCACCTGTTCCACCTGCCAAGGCCACGGTGTGGTGCGGATGCAGCAAGGTTTCTTCGCGGTGCAGCAAACCTGCCCCACCTGCCGCGGCACCGGCCAGATCATCAAAGACCCCTGCCGTTCCTGCAACGGCCAGGGCAAGGTCCAGGAAACCAAAACCCTATCGGTCAAAATCCCGGCAGGTGTCGATACCGGCGACCGCATCCGCTTGGGCGGCGAAGGCGAGGCTGGAGAAGCCGGTGGACCGCCGGGCGATTTGTATGTGCAAATCGCCGTCAAGGAACATCCCATCTTCACCCGCGACGGGGCCAACCTCTACTGCGAAGTCCCCATCAGCTTCCCCACCGCCTGCCTGGGCGGCGAATTGGAAGTGCCGACCCTGGACGGCAAGGTCGTCCTCAAGATTCCGCCGGAAACCCAGACCGGGCGCTTGTTCCGGCTCCGCGCCAAGGGTGTCAAGCCGGTGCGCGGCGGTCCCCCCGGCGATCTGATGTGCCGGGTCCGGGTCGAAACCCCGGTCCACCTCAACAAGGACCAGTTGGAACTCATCAAGAAGCTGGACGAATCCCTCAGCGGTGGCGGTAGCCACCACAGCCCCCAGGCCCATGGCTGGCTGGACGGGGTCAAGCAATTCTTCGACAAACTCGGGCTATAAAACCCGGTTCCCGACGGGCGCGGTTCCGCGCCCTTACCCATCACTTCCGTTCGAGAGACATCACAATGATCCGAGTTGGCATCATCGGCGCGGCCGGCCGCATGGGACACGCCTTGATCCGTGCCTGCGCCACCACCCCCGGCCTGACCCTGGCCGCCGCCATCGAAAGACCCGGTAGCCCGGCCATCGGCACCGACGCGGGCGAATTGGCCGGACAAGCCAAACTCGGCATTCCCGTCACCGACGACCTGGCCGCGGCCATCGACGGTATCGACGTCCTGATCGACTTCACCCGGCCCGAATCCAGCCTCGCCGCCCTCGCCCTCTGCCAAGCCCATGGCAAGCGCCTTGTCATCGGCACCACCGGCTTCGGCCCCGAACAGAAAGCCGCGATCGAACAAGCCGCGCAAACCCTCCCGATCATGCTGGCCCCCAATATGAGCGTCGGTGTGAACCTCTGTCTCAAACTGCTGGAAATCGCCGCCAAGATCATCGGCGATAACACCGATATCGAAATCATCGAAGCCCACCATCGCCACAAGGTGGATGCGCCCTCCGGCACCGCGCTGCGCATGGGCGAAGTGGTCGCCGCCGCCCTGGGCCGCGATCTCAAGCAATGTGCCGTCTATGGCCGCGAAGGCCACACCGGCGAACGCGACCCGAAAAGCATCGGCTTCTCGGTGATCCGGGCCGGCGATATCGTGGGCGAACATACGGTCATGTTCGCCGACGAAGGCGAGCGCGTGGAAATCACCCACAACGCCTCCAGCCGCGCGACCTTCGCCAAAGGAGCCATGCGCGCCGCGCTCTGGCTGGCGGAAACCCCGGCCGGGCTCTACGACATGCAGGATGTCCTGGGACTCAAAAACTATTGAGCCATGCCCCGGATAACCCCAACCATGGGGTTATCCCCTTCCCTTGCCAAGCCCTAGGCACCGAAGGAATCGTCCGCCATGCGTATCCTATTCATCCATCGCAATTTTCCCGGACAATTCCTCTATCTCACCACCTATCTTTCCCGGCAGCCCCAGGTCGAGGTGGTTTTCATCACCCAGCGCCAGGATAACCATATCCCCAATGTGCGCAAGCTCCTATACCAGCCGGTTGCCGACCGGGAGTACCACAGCCACCATTATCTGCGTGAATACCATGATTGGATCGCCCATGGGCAAGGCGTGGCGAAGGCGGCACAGCGATTAAAACAAGAAGGGTTCATCCCGGATATTATCTACGCCCATGTGTGGGGTGGGGAATTATTCATCAAGGATATTTACCCCGATGTTCCTATGCTGGGTTATTTCGAGTGGTATACCCATGCCCATGGCAGCGACTTGGATTTCGATCCGGCAACCCGCCTATCGCTGGATAATCTGCACGAAGTCAGGATCAAAAACTCGCCGAAACTCGTGAGCCTGACGAACTGCGACCATGCGCTCACTCCCACCCAATGGCAGTTCGAACAATTTCCCCAACCATTCCACCCCAAGTTTTCCGTCATCCATGACGGCGTATGCACGAATTTCTACCACCCCGAACCCGAGGCCAAATTGATTATCCCGCGCCTGGGCCTGGATTTATCGGGTACACAAGAAATCGTAACCTATGCCACCTCGGGCATGGAACCCTACCGGGGGTTTCCGCAATTCATGCAAGCGGCTGCCATCATCCAGCACCGCCGACCCCGCTGTCATATTGTAGTGGGTGGGAACGACGCCACTTTCTATAGCCAAAAGCGACCCGACGGTAAAACCTATAAGGAGTATTTTTTAGAAACCCTGAACCTGGACCTTGACCGCATCCATTTCATAGGCTTCCTCGAGCTTGCCGCCTATGCCAAATTACTGCGAGCATCGAGGGTGCATATCTATCTGAGCTACCCTTATATCCTGTCGTGGTCTTTGATCGAAGCACTGGCCTCCGGTTGCCTGGTGATCGCGTCCGATACCGCGCCGGTACGTGAGGTTGTGGAAGATGGGAAAAACGGTTGGCTGGTGGATTTTTTCTCGCCGGAAGCCATCGCGGACAAAGTAGATGAATGTCTCGATCATTTCAACCGTTTCCCAGCAATCCGGGAACAAGCCAGGGCAACCGCCATTGATCGCTATGATGTGCAAAAAATGATGGGGAAAACATTAGACTTAATCAAGCAGATGATGGCCTGAATAATATTAGTCCAACTTTTTATATACTGAAAAGTCTCTTTGAATTCCCCCATCATGACTTTCAGTCGACATCATCCGCTTACAATATGGCAATAATAGCTCGGAAACCGCTTGATGCATTTCCGGTGATGGGTATTTAGTATTATATTTCAACCCATCGCGATTAGCGCATGGCAATCCAGTGGTTTTATTCGTCAAGCGTTGTGGCAATCCAGGTTTGGTGCCGTATTCCACATAGTAATCATAAAAAGGTTTGATTCGCTCCACAATATCCTGATGAATCAATTCTGGGAATCCAGCCGCCCCTTCAAGCACCGATCCCGACATACTCCGACAGCTTTTCCCGGAAAACCATAGCAATATTTTTGGAACCTTTAAATACCTTGATATATTTATATATCCGTCAATATATTTTTCAACCATATTGACATATGAATCATAAAATGCGGCTTTATTTTTACGATACAATTCGGCATAGAGGTCTTGCGATTCATGAGCAAAAACCCCATAGTCATTGCCCAATCGACTTGTCCCAGCGGAAAGTCCCGACATCACTAAAACAATAACAAATCTACCTTTATTACAAATATCCAGTATCCACCGATTACCCGGTTCAGCAAAGAATTCCACACCGCTACCACAAACCCCTAAATTTAATCCGTTAATATCTAGGTATTTTTCCAACAACGATGGATATGGCTTATCAACAAACCTGCCACAGGTATATTCCTGACCAATGCAGGAAAAATACCCATTCTTCAATAAAGTAGCTTCGCCACCTCTAACCCATAACTTTTTATCAGACAATTCATCCAAAGCCGCAACAAAATTATAGTCGACAATTTCTATATCTTTTTCCTGCCAAGAGGACTTTACCGAGTAATCAAGTTCATAAGCCTGCCCAGAATAAATAACTGTGGCCACAGTCTCAGCCTCACTCGTATAATGCGACCCTTTTTCGATGGAATCGCCCACCAAGGCTGAAGTGGCAGTTCCTCTTTGGTCAGCAAAAAAATGCTGGGGCTTCATTATATATTTCTTCCTGAATCTTTCACAGATTTGTTCTGACAACTCGGATCGCAACACCTTTGTGTTGGTTTTAAGCTTATCCAAAGCATTAAATTTATCCTCGACACCCAAAAAATCCAGAACTTCTTTCAAAGCTTTTTTTGGATTTTCCGTTAGGCACTCATAATCAACAATCAAAGGCACTACGTTATGAGCATTTACAAGGCTATCTAAATATTCATATTGACCATTAATGTCATCATATAGCCTATACACATCATCCAAAAAATTATCGCTAAAAACAGTCTCTTCCAATTTTTTAGAGTATTCCTTTTTCTTCGCTTCGTCATAAATATGCCAAACACTTGTTTTTTGAGCGATGCATGCCGAAACAGCCTGGGCAACTCTGTCGCTCCGATTTAGGTATATAAATTTTTGAAAAATCTCGCTAAATATATCCTGAAAACCAAATCCAGCCTTTTGAAAATCACATAAAAAATGAGCTATGAACTTTGTTCCAAAAACTCCATTCTCAGTCATCCCGCTCCCCATAAGCTTACGCAGAGCCTCCATATAATCAAACTTGCATTTCAGTGCCAATGTCGCCGAAGCTTGACGGACATGTTCTCCGGGATAACCTAGGATTCCAGTCGATTGCAAAAGATTACAGAAATACGTTGACCCCGCACGCGGGGCTGTAATTATGGCATAAGATAATATAGGTTTTTTTAGCATAATTGGATTTGCATCCAATAAATCCCTACCAGACAAAAAGTTTACAAAAACATCCGAAAAAAGCTTAAGAATAGGTACCACTAAATTTATTTCTTTTAAACCCTCTGCAGTCAAATCAAAAAAATACTTCTCGTTATATATAGACGCCACTATTACAGCCGAAACATGAAAGGCTGTGCTGGCTGAACTTAAACCACAAAATTCACCATCAACAACCGCCAAATCATAGAGCAATATATATGGCTGCACACCTAGTTTTTCCCTTAAATAATTTACTATTTCAGTGTCAGCGATTATTAATATATTTCTGAGTTCAGCTATTTTTTTATAAAATCCGTTTTCACCCAGGTGATCCATGATTAACTTAACATTCACACTTCCTCCCCATCTATCTCATCAACCTCCCAATTGCAATCGATTTTAATATACCTAAAAACCAGCCCTTTCAAAGTGCCCCCGACTTATCCTTAAGTAGTTGGTAAGTCGAGACATGGGGCTGTTTTGGGTCGTAAGGCGGCTTGGATTTTGGCTGTTTGGGGCCCCTCGAATGCTTCCTCAGAGCGCGGAGATTGACGTTGCGGGCGGTTTCGCGCAGCCAGGCGGCGAACCCGGACGGGGTGCGGGCGGCGACGGATACCCAATCCAAGGCCTCGCCCAGCTGGACGAGGGCGAGGAAGGTGGCGGCGATCTCGTGGGAAATGTAATACCCGGAAACATCCTTGGATACCGGCTTTGGGTGGACGCAATCCAGCGCCGAGATCATCACCGAGGAAATGTTATAGGCCACCAGGGCCAGGGCGAATCCGAACAGGGCGGCCTTGGGATAGGCCAGGGTTTCGATCTCGGAATTGAAATGTCTTTCGACGTGTTGGAACGCGGTTTCCAGGGTCCACCTTCGGCGGTAAAGGTCGGCGATGGTGGTGGCGGGAATGTCGGCGGGCAGATCGGTGATCATATCGATGAATAGGTCGCCATCGCGGGTGGGTTTTTCGAGTTCGACGCGCACCAGGCGATACCCCCGCCCGGCCACCGTCACCGGCTTTTCCAGTATCCGCCGCCCTTGGCTTTCCTCGACGGGGAAAACAGGGCTTGTTCGGTGAGGGGCAGGTTCCGGTGCAGGCGTATCAAGGCATAGGCCCCGTGGTGGCGGAGCTGGTTGAGAAAGCCCTCCGTGCAGAAGTTGCGGTCGGCGATCCACAGTTCCCCGGCCCGGATGGCGCGGGCCACGGCGCCGAGCAGGCGGCGTTCCTGGGCGTGGCCGTCCTCGCAGGGGAACACGTCCCGCATCAGGCGGCGCTCCGGGTCGAACACCACCAGCGACTTGCCCGGCAATGCGCCGCCGCCGACCTCCCGGTGGACGCGGACCGGGTATCCCGGCAACCAGGGTTCGGGAATAAAACCCAAGGCATCGAGGATAGCCGACAGATCTTCCGAGGTATCGCGCAACAAGGCCTGGGATACGGATAATTCCACGCCCTTGAGTTTCTCGTACAGCGCGGATACGGTGACGCCCAGGGGTTCCGGGTGTTTTTGATAAGCCGCGTTGATCGAGGGATGGATTTTCAGGACCACGCTCAGCATGAGGTCGCACACGGTCGAGAATAGGATTTCGCGGGTGTATTGTTCTTTCGCGTTGTCCAGGAAAATCCGGTCCAGCCTCTCCGCCGAAAAGCAGCGTTCAAGCAGGCCATACAGCAGGCACGACAGGGGCATTTTCTGGCGGAATAGCTCTAGCATTGGTCTCGACTCGTCGTATAGATATTTCCGCCCTGGATAATACTATTGATCATTTCAGTTTGAAAGGGCTGGCCCTAAAACACTTGAACTATTTTTGCGCCTCGATAGAAGAAGCAAGATGAGCCAACATTGAAACAATAACAATGCCTCGCCTGCGAGAATCCATAGCATCTGATTCCATAAAGCCATCGCTAACTATAGTTATATCCACTATACCCCCCTCAGATACATCTAATTTCGCATACAAATCAATCTTCTCCCCCATTGCCAAGTTTCCAGCAATCCACTTCCTTTTATTACATATAAGCGTAATATTATTACCAGCATACTTAATTGATGAATCCGGATTCCATAGAGCGAACTCCAAGCCGCCCACATGATGAATAGCTTTACATATAATCCGCAATTCACGGGTCATCCAACCATCCACCCATAAAATACCTTCAACCGTTGTCACCACCAAGTTTGGAATACTCACAACGGACTCTGATTCTTTACTCATTGGCACTCCCCATTATAGCCTTTAATATTTTTTCAAAATCTCCCCTAAACCTACTGGGCGAACAGCGAATAGACAAACCCTGTAGTGCCGACGCCCTTACCTTTTCCCAAAGCTCTTGATTAGTGTAAGCAGAAACTACCGTATCCGCGAACGCACCCGGAGAAAAATCCTTAGCCACAAAACAAGTTGTATGATTTTCAGAATCAGATTCCGCAAGTTGGGCTGCTAAAATGGGTGTTACTACCGCTGGCAATCCCAAGCCCATTGCCTCATGCACCTTATGAGGTATACCAGCAGCCACACGAGTCGGTGCGATAAACAACTTTGCCTGTTCAAAATATGGCGATAAATTTTTGACAGGCCCGATAAAATCAAAACCTTCCCCTCTCAATAAATTGGGAACGTCAATCTTTGGATTCCAATAGCCAATTATTTTTACATTTATCTCAGGAAAACTCTTTTTTATGAGCGGAAATACTTTATTAGCAAACCAAATCAATGAATCGTAGTTGGGCGACTCTTCGTTATGTACAGCGCCACAAAACAACAAACCATCACGTTGCTCGAACTTTGTCGCCATAGGCCTAATAGCGATTTTATGTCCCAATAAATGGATGGGTGCAGATGCTATTCGATTGATTAACTTTTGGTCGAGTTGATTGACAGCCACGAAGTTATCTATCATAGCTGTGTGTCCTTTCAACTCTTTTTCCAACTGGGAGACAGGAATCGATTCTTCAAGGCAAGATAGGTCAGGAGTTCCCCCATTGGCTAATTCTTTCGTTAACCAGCGTCTTACCGAAGCCAGTGCTTCGGTATCCAGAATTACTTTACCATTTGGATTTTCTATACGCCATTTAGAAATAGCATCGGCGTATCCAGATAAATTATGAGTACGGCATAGCCATATCAAATCAATGTTTCTAGGCGACTTCAAAATGAAAGGCGCGAAACCCTTTAAGCTATCATCTTCAGAGTAAATAATTTCGCAAAATGGTAGATCTATAGGTTCAATTCCCGGCAGCTTTTTATAAACCCAAACTTTGACCCACCACCCATGCTCGACGAACTCCCGGACAATATCCTCGCTTCGACACAAGCCAGAACCAAGCTCTTTACGCGGCATAAAATCTTCGATCAACAAGACCTTGGGCATCTTGTTCTGCGAACGGTCTGAAGCAATCTCGGCATTGGCCACAGAAGGTCTATGCTGTTTTGACAAGAACTTATGATTTTTCTTGACAAGCTTAACCCTGTTTCTTGCCATCAACGCCGTAGATATTGTGCTTGGACGCCCTTTACTATAACTAGCATATTCATAATGGAAAACATTTATTCCTGGATCGTATACAACTCGCCTGCCTGCCTCCCATATCCTGGCACACAAATCCGTTTCCTCATAATATCCAGGCGTAAACTGCTCATCAAATCCATTTAAGCTTCTAAATAAATCGCTTTCCACGGCCAAAAAACAACCAGAGCAATAATCTACATCGCGTTGGAATTTAAAACGGAGAGATAAGGGATGATCACCACGCCCATAACCCCACGCCGACCCATCACTCCAAATAATGCCTCCAGCCTCTTGAATTTCACAATTCAATTTAATAATTTTCCCTCCAACCGCGCCAACGCCTTGTGCCACGTCGAAAATCTCTAAGACTCTTTCAAGCGATCCCGGAAGGATTTCAATATCATTATTCAAAAATACAAGGATTTTACCTTTAGCGGCATGGACACCGGAGTTACAAGCCGCTGGATAGCCCAACGGCTGGTCGAACCTGATTAGCTTTATACCCGAGACATACTTTTTAATTTCAACAGTCAAATCAGAAGAACCATTATCAACAACAATCACTTCGGCCAAGGCTTCTTGGCTGGATTTTATAAAAAGCTCCAACTGCTTTAACAAGCTAATCGTAAAATCAAAATGATCTATAACAGGTATAATTATAGAAATCCTAGGTTCTTCGAACTCTGGAATAATGATGCTACACCCCGCTTTGACTGACGCAGCTTGAATTTGACAACGCTTTTCATAAAGAGATTTCGCAGCTTCTTCCGACACCGACATATTTATTAATGGGGCGCAAGCTTTCAAATTCTCCTTGATGCCTATCGCTAAAAAATGTTCGAACGCGCCCAGATAGCCATATCTTTTTATTTCATCTATGACCTGTGGATTATGTTCTAAATAATATTTAGTGTCGAAAAATCGATTAGGATTCCGACCTTCACTAATCCCGTGGTATATAAAATGGATTAGCGCATTTGCAGCACCTTGTTTTCCGGTATCACTTATATCATTTACATCCCTATTATTTCTCGCATAAAACTCAACATCAAAGTCGGGGAATGGAATTTTCCCATCCTTCATCCCACGCTCCATATAATGCTGAAAATATGATTCAAACTCAGACGACGGACCAATTGCTTCTTTTATATCGGCATAACGTGAAGCATACCATTCCAGATCAAACAAAGGCGTACAAGCCACCCCCACGGCATTACCATAAGTTATAAAATCAAAAAATGAGTCGCGCACTGGCTTGCGGCCCAATTGCTGGAGATAAAAGTTTTTATTGAAAAACGGGGATGGACCATGCAAAAAAGCATCGTTCCCGACCTTGCGGATATAGTATTGATAGCCGGAAACCAAGTTACCGGTCTCAACCACTTGGCGCACTTCTAAAACCTTATCAAGGAAATATTTTTCATCGAACAACCAGTGGGGAGAAAGGCATTTAGCCGCGCCATATCGGAAATAATCCTCAATAATTCCCCAAGCGGGTTGACGCTGCAAGTATTTTGATTGCTGGGCGTAATAACGGGCACAAAAATATGGTGATGGGCTGCAAAGCTTATCCTGGGCCATCTGATCGAAGTGTTCCTGATAGTTTTGGAACCGCCCACTTTGGATTGCAAGGACAGCTTCGGGGTGTCTTTCTTTGTACCAAGCTACATCCAGCCTGAACTCACGCATCATGTAAAGTTCCTTTCTTGCGCTGCCGGATGAGTTTTTGTCATTAGCCATATAACAACACCATTTCTAATATTTTAGCCGCCGATTAACAATTTTGATAATTTGGTTTCTGCACATTCCAACAAATCCAGGGAGGAATTTTTACCTGTAACCCAAATCTACCCGGATAGATTGCAATATCTGCCCTACCCTAACCGCAATATTTTGCGGAAATTCCTCTTTCGCACCGATGGCACGGTTTATATCTATGGCTTCCAAAGTTTTCCTCGATTTCCGGGGTACTTGTAGCCACATCTCAAAATCCTGTAAGACTTTGGTGGGCTGGCTTAGTACGTCCTCGAATCTAAAGCTAAAATATTTAGCCCGGCCCTGATCTCCCAACTCCCGCACAAACTCCATGCCCAAGCTTAATTGATGTAAGGTAGTATAAGCCATATGGATCGCGGGGTGATCGAATTGGATCAGGAACGTTGATCGATTAGCCGCCCGATACGCCAACGGCAGGGTGATCCTTCCAATCTGGTTATCCAGACGCGCCGTCATATGGGTACGCCGGAGGCAGGTATCCATAGGCTCCCGCAATAATTGGATATAGCGGGCCTTGGGAAAAGCGGCCCGCAACTCGGGCAGGATAAACAGGTTTTCAGGCAGTTTGAAGCCCCATAAGCGCCTCTGCCCGCTGCTGGCTTGCTCCAGCATCCTGGCGGCAGCCAAGCGCAGTTTAGGCACGGCCAAGGCTTGCTGCCAAGCCGATGGACATCGATATTTGCCCATCAAGGTTTCATATACCGCCATCACCATATCCAGGCAATCGCCGGAGGCATTGACCTGCTTGCCCATATAGATACCATGATCTTCCGCCAAGATCGATAATAAGCGGGAGCCCCCACCACCCTTGGCGAGCAGGATAATCGGGGCGTCAATATCCGCGAGCAATGCTTGCGGATATTGCCCGAGCAACTTGCCAGGATCCTGCCAACCCATATAGAGGGTATTGATCGTGCGGAATGGCGCATACTGCTGCCAGCGATAATTGATATATTCGTCGCAGCAGTTTTTATCGGCTTTGTAGGCGAAATTGGCGCGGTCCCGTACTTTGGTGGAATCATGAGCGGTTTGGATGGGTTTGCCTTGGTCGTCCCGGTATTTGTGTATGGTGGGGGCATCGATCACATAGCAGGCATGGCCCCGCTCCCTGGCCGTAAATACCAGGCTTACACAGACCCCATGTATCCCCGGCAATAGATCATCCGCCCTCGACCCTTGGGATTTGCGGACCAGCATGAAATGCTCGTCGATGAACTCCGCCTGGGCGAATAACCGGCCTTGGGTGAAAGTATTGCGATAGGTTTTAGGATCGCTCCAATGCCCCACAAACCGGCCCGATGCCAGATTGCCCGCGACGCCGACAATCCCCCAGTTTGGATCGGCGGTTTCCAAGGACTCCAGGGATTGCTCGAACCGCGCCTGCCAACCTGGCTGCAAGTATACGTCCTCGTGGGCGATGGCGATTAACTCATGCTCGGCGGCAGCGATACCCGCGTTGATTGCCGCGGAGAGGTTGGCATAAAACAGGTTGGCCGTATTATCGATGACCACGGTTTGGTTAAGCGGGTCCACAGCGCAGGGCGAAAGGGCGAAATTATGCTCGAACTCGTCAGAAAACTTGACGACGACGAAACTAATCGGGCGCGTGGGCGGTTTCGAGGCCGGAGCAATGATGGGGAAATCCCGCATGATTTGAAACTGGTAATCTCGATGGGTTTCGGTTTTAAGCGGCGGCGACATACCTTAATCCAAGCCGACGCATCGTTTTCTACGATAAGAGCGAAACCCTTCCATCATACACGAGCGCCAACGCCTCGCGCCATGGCGGGTCCACCCCGCAAGCGTGCTATTGTTGGCCGGCATCCAACCCTTGGAAAAACCTCCACCTTATGAACATCCGAATCCATCCTGTTCCCGGCCCGCGCACCCTCCGCCGGTGGCATCGTCCCATCGGCCTGGTCCTTTGCCTATTGGTTTGTCTCCCTCAAGTCCACGCCGCGGCGCGGCCATCCCAAGCGGCCATCGCCAGCGCCCATCCACTCGCCACCCAGGCGGGCTTGGACATACTCGGCCAGGGCGGCAACGCCTTCGATGCCGCCGTCGCGGTCGGCGCGACCCTGGCGGTGGTGGAACCGGCGGGTTCCGGGCTGGGTGGCGGGGGGCTTTGGTTGTTGCGCCGGGGCGCGGATGGCAAGGAAATCCTGCTCGATGGACGGGAACGGGCACCCTTGGCCGCGGCGCGGGATATGTACCTGGACAAGGCGGGCCAACCCATCCCCGGCTTGTCCATCGACGGGGCTTTGGCGGCGGCGATTCCCGGTATGCCCGCCGCCTTGGTCCATCTGGCCGAGCATTATGGGCACTTGCCGCTCGCCACTTCGCTGGCACCGGCCATCCGCCATGCCGAGGCGGGTTTCGCCCTGGGGGAACGGCATCTCCGCCTGCTCGGACCCCGCGCCGAAGCCCTGCGCCGCCATCCGGCGGCGGCGGCGATCTTCCTGCCCGGCGGCGCGGTCCCGCGCTCCGGGGACACTTTGGTACAGCGGGATTTGGCCGACAGTTTGCGGAAGTTGGCCCGGCAGGGCAAGGCGGGTTTCTATGGCGGGACGACCGCCGCAGCCTTGGTCGAAGGCGTGCGGGCGGCGGGCGGCATCTGGACCCTGGACGACCTCGCCGGCTACCGGGTGGTGGAACGGCCCCCCGTCCATGGCGATTACCAGGGCATCCGCATCACCACGGCGGCACCGCCCTCGGCGGGCGGCGTCGGCCTGGTGGAAATGCTGAATATGCTGTCGGCCTACGACCTGAACCACGCGCCCGCGATTACCCGCAAACACCTGATCGTGGAAGCCATGCGCCGGGCCTATCACGACCGGGAAACCTACCTGGGCGACCCCGATGCCGTCGCCATGCCGATCCTGCGCCTGTTAAGCCCCAATTATGCGGCCGGCCTGAGTTCGACGATCCGCCCCGACCGGGCCTTGCCCAGCGCGGCGCTGAGCGATACCGCCCGGCCCCAGCCGGTCGGCGACAATACCACCCATTACTCGATCCTGGACCGGGAAGGCAACGCCGTGGCCGCGACCCTGAGCATCAATTATGGCTTCGGCTCCGGCTTCGTGGCACCGGGCACGGGGGTGTTGCTGAACGACGAGATGGACGATTTCTCGATCAAGCCGGGCTCGCCCAACATCTATGGATTGGTGGGCGGCGAGGCCAACGCGATAGCCCCCGGCAAGCGCATGTTGTCCAGCATGACCCCGACCTTCCTCGACGACGGCGACCGCCTGGGCTTGCTCGGCACTCCGGGCGGTAGCCGCATCGTATCGATGGTGCTGCTGGCGGCGCTGGATTTCGCCCAGGGCCACGGACCCGCTTCCTGGGTCGCAGTGCCGAGGTTCCATCACCAATACCTGCCGGATGTGGTCGAATATGAAAGCGGGGGCTTGACCGAGGCGGAACAAAACGGCTTGCGGCAACTCGGCCACAGTTTGAAGGCCGTGGACCGCCGTTATGGCGATATGCAGGCGGTGTTGTGGGACCGGAGGGCCGACCGGGTGGAAGCCGCCAGCGACCCGCGCGGCGAAGGCGCGGCCCGGCTGCGCTGAACCCCGGCGCTCACAGGCTGCCGAAAGAAATCCGGTGGCCGGCGATGGTCAGCACATCCCCGGCCTGCAGGATGGCCTCGCGGACCTTGTTGCCGTTGACGCGCAAGGGACGCCAGCCACCCTCGTGGACCACCCTGTAGCCATATTGCTGTTTGACGATGGAAAGTTGTTCGCCCTTGACGAACCAACCATCGATACGCAAATCGCAGCGGCTGCCCCGGCCCACCACGGTCAATTCCTTGTCCAAGGGCACCACCTTGCGGCGCACGCCTTCCAGCACCAGGACCATATTGCCCTTTTCGCTGCGTTGTACGTACTGGGCCACCATGTCGCGCCGCACGAAGCAGGTGGCGTCGCCTTCGTCCTGAGGCTCGGCGGGCTTGTCGACATTGGCGGCGACGCTCTGATGGGTGTGGCCGCTGCCGTAGTCGTCGAACAGCAGGGTATGCTTGCCGATGACGATGCGGTCCTGGTGTTTGAGCGCCTGGGTGTAGGTCCGCTGGCCGTTCAAGAAGGTGCCGTTGGCCGATTGGTTGTCCTCGATCATCCATTGCCCATGGAGGCTCTTGAACAAACAATGCCGCCGCGACACCGCCAGATTGTCGATCACGATATCGCAATCAGGGGCGCGCCCCACGGCATACTCCTCCTGCGACTCCAAGGGGAATTCCGATTGGAGGCTGCCACCGAAAAACACCTGAATCTTGGCCATGATCGATTCCTCGCCGGGCGGTTCGCGCAATGGATGGAAATCCCGGCCGGCATCCCAAACCCCGGCCCGGGTGGGTTAGGCGGCGGCGCTATCGGCCCGTTGCCGGTAGAGGCTGGCATCGACCGCCGCCGCCATGGCGGCTTCGTCCAGGCCACCGCCCAGGAAACGGTTGATCTGGGTGGCCACGGCCAGCGAATCGTGCAAAGCCTCGTGATAGCCTATCGACAGCACGCTGACCCGGTCGGGATGGGCGGCCAGCACGGCACGCACATTGTCCACCTGCTTGAGATAGGCCGCCGCCAATTGCCGCTCGGAAAGGCGCGCGCCGTCCTGGCCCAGGCTTTTCAGCATCGCGGCCTGGGAGGCGACGATTTCCTTGAGCGGGCGCTCCATGAACACGATGCGGTAAACATGGCCCATCGGCAGTTGGTCCAGGAGCGGGGCGATGATCTTGACCGCCTTGCCCTGGGCGTCGTCCAGCCAGGTGTTATCGGGATTCAGGACCAGTTGCTTGACCCGCTCCAATTCGTAATAGCCCCGCGGATTGCTCTCGTCGGCGACCCGCTCGCCATCGGTGAGGATGGACACACCGCCCGCCGCCAGCATCTGCATCGCCATCGACGTGCCCGAGCGCGGCAACCCGGAGACCACCACGATATCCCGGCCCAAGGGCGGCAGGGCCTCCAGGACCGACAAATCCGCCACCGAGGCGGCCCGGTGCATATCGAGGTCCAGTTTCAAATCCACGTCATCGGGCAGTGGCTCACCGGCCAGATAGGCGGCGATCCGCGCCTCGGCGGCCTTGGCCAGCGCCCGGTGTTCGGCGGCCTTGTCGAATTGTTCGCGGCTGCGGTAGATATCGGCCAGCAAGCTGTGCGCGGCGGGATAGACCGGATTTTGGGCCAGGGCGGTTTGCAGGGCGGTGATGGCCTCGTCCTTGCGCCCAAGCCAGACCAGGGCGCGACCGCACACATAATGGGCCAGCGGATTGTGGAACACCATGCCGATGGAGGCCAAGGCTTCCTCCAAGGCCTTGCGGGGCCGGCGGCTATGCAGGTGGCAACGCGCCAAACCCAGCCGGGGCGCGGGATTGACCGGATCGATGGCCAGCACCTCGTTCAGGCAGGCCTCGGCTTCGCGCCAACGTCCCAGCGCCATATAGGCCTTGGCCCGGCCCAGGTAAAGGCTGGGCCGGTTGTGCAATTGGACGTGTTCGGCCTTGGTGAACTCCACCAAGGCCAGGTCGTATTCCTGCTCGGCCATATAGACCAAGGCCAGCAGGAACGGAAAGACCGCGTTGTTGAAACTCGCCTTGCGGCGTAGGTCGCCGATCCGGGTTTGCTGGTCCTCGGTCAGGTCGGTGAAATTCTTGTCCTTCCATTCCTGGGACAGCTTTTGTAACTCCTCCAGGGCCACGGCGGCATAGCGCTGTTTTTCCCGGAACAAGCGCTCGTAAGCGACCCTGGCTTCCTTGGGCCGGCTCAACCCCAGATGGCATTCCAGCAGTTTGACCCCGAAACGGCTCTCGTCGGGGAATTCGTTCCACAGTTCCTCGAAGGACCGGGCCGCTTCCACCAATTGCTTGGCATCGAACAAATCCCGCGCCAGGTTATAGCGGAGTTCCTTGATGGTATTGGCCAGCGCGGTCTCGCGGTCCTCGTCGAGCTTTTCGATATAGCCAAGCTTCACCAGTTGTTTCAAGGCTTCGGTCTCGTCCACCGGGTCGGTTTGCATACCGGGCGGATGCATACCGGCATCGCCGGGCAGGCTGTCCCAGCTTTCGATATATTCCACCTCGGGCACCGCCGCGAAGGCGTTCAACAAGGGCTTACCGTCCATGTCCCGGCCCAAGGGCAGGCCATAGAGGCTGAGGATGGTGGGGGTCACGTCCAGCAGGCTGGCCCCGTAGATCAATTGGTCCCGCTTCAGGCCCGGCCCCTTCATGGCGATGATGCCGAAGTCGCGGTGTTCCTCGGCGGGCCCGGCGGGTTCGTTGGGGAGTTCTTTGGGCCGGAGGTGGTCGGGATGGAATCCATGATCGGACACGATGATGACGGTGGTGTCCTCGCCCGCCAGATGCAGCAAAGTGCCCAGCATCAAATCATGGAACTGGTACCCCGCGTTGACCACCTCGCGGTAGAGTTCGAAATCCTCTTCGGGCACCCAATCCAGCCGCGGCGGGTGGTATTTCATGAAGCCGTGGCAGAAATGGTCGATGCCATCGTAGTACACCCCCATGAAATCCCAGGGTTCGAGTTGCATCAGGGCGGTGGCCGCAGCGTGGATGCTGGCGTTCTCGGCGATGATGGTGCCGAGGATAGACAGCCGCCTGTCCTTCCCTTGATCTATTTCGGCGGCTCTCGGCACAAAGGACAGCAAGATTTCGGGGTCTAACTCACCCGTATGGACCCGGAATTCCGCCAAAGGATCGGCCAAATGGGGAGGATGCACGGTGCCAGGGCGCATCGGCCAAGGTTGGTCCAAGCCGCCCACGACCTGCTGATAATGATTGGAAACCATCACGCCATCGATGGGTTCGGCGGGATGGGAAGGCCACCATCCGACCACATTGGACTTCAAGCCCTGCTGGTGCAGGATATTCCACAGTGCCTTGCACTTGCGGCCCAAATTGGTGACCGGGCGGACCGAACCCGATTTGGGATCGGGCTCGGCGAAGCCATGGATGCCGTGTTTATAAGCGCGCTTGCCGGTCGCGATGGAAGTCCACAGCATCGGGGACAACACCGGATATAGGGTCGAAAGATTGCCCATGACCCCCTGGGACACGAACTTCTCCAGGTTGGGCATCTTGCCCGCGTCCATGAGCGGAGAAATCACTTTCCAATCCGCCGCGTCCCAGCCGATCAACAGTACTTTAGGTGCCATGGGAAATCCTTCGTGTGGTCGTTTCAGTGGGATGGCCGGGGCTGGACCATGGGTCGATGGGCAATACATCGATTGCGCGGGATTCGGCCCTCCCCGCCGGGTTTCGATCCGGGTCTCCTATGCGGAGGCCGCGACAAAAGGGGAAGTGGCATGGGATGGGTCGGCCTTGGACCAAGGCGTTTCGGGGCGGGCGCTAGCGCTTAGTATAGTGCTGGAATGCGGAGGGACGACGGGTAAGGGCCGTCCCTTTTCATGGAAGCTTGAACGAATCAGGTCGCAAGCGCCTTGCTGTCCATGGTGGACTTCTTGCGCGCCCGCCAAGCCCGGATACCTCCCGCGCCCATGCCGATCAAAGCCAAGGCGGCGGTGGAAGGTTCGGGAACCCTAACGTCGGGGGCCGGCACGTTATATGCCCACTGCACGATTGTGAAGGAATGGTTGGTCGAATTCATGTTGATCTGGGCCCATCCATACGCATCGCTACCGTCATGCAAGAAAGCGAAATTGATATAGTTGTCGCCATTATCAACGAACTGTTGCAGGTACTGCCCGGCAACCGTCCCACCGCCTTTACCCACAGGCCGCTTCCACCACATTGTGCGGTAGGCCTGGGCACCGGCCTTCATATCGCCATCCCCTTTAAAAGCATAACCAGCTCTGGTCCCTAAAAGA
Source organism: Methylomagnum ishizawai (assembly GCF_900155475.1). Lineage (NCBI taxonomy): Bacteria > Pseudomonadati > Pseudomonadota > Gammaproteobacteria > Methylococcales > Methylococcaceae > Methylomagnum > Methylomagnum ishizawai. The sequence continues at coordinate 3,449,793 of NZ_FXAM01000001.1, forward strand.
TTGGCGCTTTTGTTGGCCGAACCCACGTTGACCATCCGGGCAAGGGTTCTCCATTTGCCGGTACCGAGGGGCTTCGTAGTCGAATGCCCTGTGGCCATTTTTACGGCGATGCCACGACCATTGGTCGCGCTTTTCATGAAAATTTTACCGCCATCCCCAGGGAACAACTGGAAATCAAGGACGCTATCACCGTCCACGTCCCAGCCTTTGGCCGAACCGCCGATGTCGGCCAGGCTCAGGGTCAACCCCGCGGAACTGCCACATCCCGCAGCAGCGGTACCGGTACAGGAAACTATCCCAGCCTGGGCAACGGCCATGGGGAGCAAGTACAAGGATGATAAAGAGCCGGCCGTCAAAGCCAGCTTGGTGCCGTAAGAAGATTGCCGATCTTCTTGATTGCCGTTTTTGTTGGACATCGGGTGTATCCCCTATATTGGTAGCGATTAATCGTGGCTTAACTAATTGCGATGCGTTTGGGAGCGGAGCGACAAACGCGGTCTCGAATTTATTCACGGTGCAATATATACACTAAAAGCAAGAAGCTCGGCAATTAAAACCGACAAACCCGCCCAATTTTGACCCACTACCCAGCACCACCCCGGCCTATGTCTACCGATTCATAGGTTTTTGTAAAAAAAACAATAATCACGCCGTTTGAGATAAAGACCGAAAGCCATACCTCCCCGATGGAAATAAAACGACACTTCAACGTGGCACCCACCGGCCCCGAATCCGGCACAGCGCATCGAAACAGTTTCGCAAAGAGTACCGTTTTTGCGAAATAGCCCACTTCGTTTGCCGCTCGCACCTTATCCTCTTTAACGCCGACAGTTCCCTTCCGCCAAGGGCAAAACCGCCAAAAGGTGGTGGCATCAAACCATCGGACTATGGAGGCCAAGGCCGTAGCGGGATCGCCAGATAAGAACCCGTCCGAAACGACACGGCCAAGGCGAAACCCACTCCCGCAAACCGGCACGGACGCCGCTCCCGATAGCGGGCCATGGCCTGGAATCCGGCACCCCGTTTGGCCCGCCGCCAAAGGCAACGCCGCCATGGGACTGACTCCTCAGCGATGCCCGGCGGCGGACCCGACCAAGCCGGGCGACGACCTCCACCGCATCGACGAGACCGGCCAATCCAGTCCGCCCCCGAGGAGAACCGTGCGCCGCCCCGGCAGGGCGGAACGGGTGGTCGGCGGCAGCACGGCCATGATCGACCTGGCCGCCCGCGAGACCCATATGCCATCCACGGCGTCAAGCTGGGGATAATCCTGATCCACGCCGGTAAAATCGCCTACGATAAAACCAATCCCAAGCGTGGCAATACCTTATGCCGCCTCATCAATAAATCAAGCCAATATTAGACAACCCCCGCTTGCTACGCGACGCCTATAATGCCGATGAGACCGTGGCGCTGGTCGCCAATACCACTTCTCGCGGAATGAACTGGTAAATATCCACAGATTGCCCCGGCCTCGGCGAATACGTCTACGCCTTGGTGAGCCAGGATTGCGCCACAGGTTATTACGTCTTCGGTCATAATCCGGGTTGTCCCCCACGCCGGGTTCGTGGATACCTCCCAGAATCCACCCCATACCCCCAAAACCACCATGGGCATGGACGGCGTGGTGAACGGGAACGATCCGCGCCTCCCCAAGACGTAGCAAAGCCGCCGACCGGAACCCAGTCGGCGGCTTCTTCTGGAACAGGGGGTAGGCGTGATGTTCCGTCCTGGAAGGACGGAAATCAGGCTTCGGCGGACAGCTTGGCGATGGCCTCGCGGGCCAGTGGGTCCAGACCTTCGCCGCCCCGCCCCAGGTGCTGGATCACCGCCCTACGCATACGGGGATCCCAGAATTTGCGGAGATGCTCGTAGACCCCCGCGACCGCCGTCTCGTGGTCGGGTTCGGAACTGAAGAAATTGCCGATATCGTTGGCCATTTTGACCAGGTTTTCTATTTCCATCGCTCAAGAATCATGGGAGTTGTGGATCAATCGATGCGGATTGGCATAAACCACATGGTCGTCGTCGCGGGCGAAGCCAATCAGCGTGAAGCCGGTGTCCAGCGCCAAGCGCACGGCCAGGCCGGTAGGGGCCGAAATCGCAGCCATGCAAGCGATGCCGACCGAGGCGCATTTCTGGACCATCTCGTAGCTGGCCCGGCTGGTCACCAGCGCGAACCCCGCGTTGAAATCGGTGCCCTTTCGTGCCAAGGCGCCGATGAGTTTGTCTAGGGCGTTATGGCGGCCAATGTCCTCTCGTACCAGGACGACGCCTTTCCCCGGCACCGCGAAAGCCGCGGCGTGGACCGCCCCGGTGATGCGGTTGAGCCGCTGGTGTCCTCGCAATTCGGCCAGGCAGCGGGCCAGTTCCACCGCGTCGACCAAGACGCCCGGACCAACCGGGGCGGGCCTGCGCATGGCTTGCTGGAGGGTTTGGGCACCGCAGAGTCCGCAGCCGGTGCGACCCGTCATATTGCGGCCCTTATCGGGCAAGGTATCGCAGCGGGAAGGTTCGATACGCATCCTGACCTCGATGCCCTCCGAGCGCTGATAGACGCGGATGGCATGCATTTCGCCGGGCGCAGCGAGAATGCCTTCCGTAAGGCTGAAGCCCAAGGCGAAATCTTCCAGGTCCAACGGCGTCGCCAGCATGACCACATGCGGCTGGCCATTGTACATCAGGGCGATAGGGGCTTCCTCGGCGATGCAGTCTTCCAGGCTAGCATGATCGCCACCGCGCCACTGCTCGACCGGACTCAGCCTATAACTGGGCCAACCCAAGTCGGCGGCGGGGTCCACAGCGGATACCTCAGGCGGAAGCGGCCACGCGCTGATCCAACAGCGATAGCTGCTCTTCGGTGAACTCCTGGTACTGGCGCTGCCACTCGGACGGCCCGGCCACCTTGGTCACCTGCACTGCGGTCACTTTGTATTCCGGGCAGTTGGTGGCCCAATCGGAATTGTCCGTGGTGATGACGTTGGCCCCGGATTCGGGGAAGTGGAAGGTGGTATAGACCACGCCCGGCTGTACCCGCTCGGTAATCAAGGCCCGCAGCACGGTTTCGCCCGCACGGCTTTTGATGCCAACCCAATCGCCATCCTTTACCCCGCGTTGTTCGGCGTCGTGGGCATGGATTTCCAAGCGGTCTTCCGAATGCCACATCGAATTCATGGTGCGGCGAGTCTGGGCACCGACGTTGTATTGGGACAGGATACGACCCGTGGTCAGGATCAAGGGATAACGGCTGCTGGTACGTTCCTGGGTCGGCACGTATTCGGTCAGCAGGAACCGGCCCTTGCCACGCACGAACTCGTCGATGTGCATGGTCGGCGTGCCGTTCGGCGCCTTTTCGTTGCAAGGCCATTGAACGCTGCCGAGTTCGTCCAGCTTGGCGAAACTGACCCCGGTGAAGGTCGGCACCAAGCGGGCGATCTCGTCCATGATCTCGGAGGCATGCTTGTAGTTCATGGGATAGCCCAGGGCGTTCGCCAGCAGCTGGGTCACTTCCCAATCCTCATAGCCCGCCAAAGGTGGCATTACCCGGCGCACCGGGGAAATCCGCCGTTCGGCATTGGTGAAGGTGCCGCTTTTTTCCAGGAAGGAAGCACCGGGCAGGAATACATGGGCGAACTTGGCGGTTTCGTTTAGGAACAAATCCTGCACCACCACGCATTCCATCGCCCGCAAAGCCGCGTGGACATGCTGGGTGTCGGGATCGGACTGGGCGATGTCCTCGCCTTCGCAATACAGTCCCTTGAAGCTGCCGTCCAAGGCCGCGCCGAACATGTTGGGAATCCTCAGTCCCGGTTCGGATTCCAGACTCACACCCCAGGCTTGTTCCAACACGGCGCGGGTCTCAGAATCGGACACATGGCGGTAGCCGGGAAATTCGTGCGGGAAAGAACCCATATCGCAGGAGCCCTGCACATTGTTCTGGCCGCGCAAGGGATTCACACCCACGCCTTCGCGACCGATATTGCCGGTCGCCATCGCTAGATTGGCGATGCCAATCACAGTGGTCGAACCTTGGCTGTGTTCGGTCACACCCAGACCATAATAAATAGCCGCGTTGCCGCCGGTGGCGTAGAGACGCGCCGCCTGCCGGACCAGTTCCGCTGGCACGCCGGTGGTGGATTCGCTGGCCTCCGGGGAATTGCGCTCCTCGCCGACGAACGCTTTCCATTTCTCGTAGGAAGCCACTTCGCAGCGCGCCAAGGCGAACTCGTCGTTGGCCAAGCCTTCGGCCACGATCACATGGGCCAGGGCATTCACCAAAGCCACGTTGGTGCCGGGCCGGAGTTTCAGATGGTAATCGGCCTTGACGTGGGCTGACTTCACCAGATCGATATCGCGCGGATCGGCCACGATCAGCTTGGCCCCTTGGCGGATACGCCGCTTCATCATCGAACCGAACACCGGATGGCCATCGGTGGGATTGGCCCCAATCACCAGGATCACATCGGATTGCATCACCGAATCGAAAGTCTGGGTACCCGCCGATTCGCCCAAAGTCTGCTTGAGGCCATAGCCGGTCGGCGAATGGCAAACACGGGCGCAGGTATCGACATTGTTATTGCCGAAAGCGGCGCGGATCAGCTTTTGGACCAAATAGGCTTCTTCGTTGGTGCAACGACTGGAGGTCAAACCACCGACCGACTGGCGGCCATATTGCCCTTGGATGCGCTTGAATTCGGAAGCCGCATAATTGATGGCTTCTTCCCAGGAAACCTCTTGCCAAGGATCGTTGATGCTCTTACGGATCATCGGCGATTTGATGCGGTCCTTGTGGGTCGCGTAGCCGAAAGCGAACCGGCCCTTCACGCAGGAATGGCCGTGGTTGGCATGGCCGTCCTTGTTCGGCACCATACGCACCACTTCGCTGCCCTTCATCTCGGCCTTGAAGGAACAGCCCACACCACAATAGGCGCAGGTGGTCACGACGCTATGTTCGGGCTGGCCCCGGTCGATGACCGTTTTTTCCATCAAGGTCGCGGTCGGACAGGCTTGCACGCAAGCGCCACAGGAGACGCATTCGGACTGCATGAAGGCTTGGTTCTGGCTCGGCGACACCTTGGACTCAAAGCCGCGACCATCCAAGGTCAGGGCGAAAGTGCCCTGCACTTCTTCGCAAGCCCTGACGCAGCGCGAACAAACGATGCACTTGGAAGGATCGAAGCTGAAATAGGGATTGCTGGCGTCCTTCTCGGATTTGAGGTGGTTTTCGCCTTCGTAGCCGTAGCGCACTTCGCGCAGACCCACGGCCCCGGCCATGTCCTGCAATTCGCAATTGCCGTTGGCGGCGCAGGTCAGGCAGTCCAGCGGATGATCGGAGATATAAAGCTCCATCACCCCGCGCCGCACATTGGCAAGCCGGTCGTTCTGGGTAGAAACTTTCATGCCTTCGGCCACCGGCGTGGTGCAGGACGCGGGTAGGCCACGTCCGCCCTCGATCTGCACCAGGCACAGGCGGCAGGAACCGAACGGTTCCAGGCTATCGGTGGCGCAGAGTTTGGGAATTTGGATGCCGATGCTGGCCGCGGCCCGCATGACCGAAGTGCCTTCGGGCACGGTGGCGGTGAAGCCGTCGATTTCCAATGTGACCTGCTTGGTGGAACCGCTGGCCGGTGTGCCGTAATCGTAATCGCGCATTGCCATGGGATTGACTCCTCGAAATCCTGAGATGGGATGGACCCCGCAACGCCTGGGCGCGGGCACATCCAACCTACTTGCTGATTGACTCTTCCCACGAGCCGCGTGGGAAAGCGGTCGGTCCCGCCGGGGACCGGGATCGTCGGGCTAGGCCGCTTTCTCCGTCGCCGATGCCCCGAAATCTTCCGGGAAATGATTCAACGCGCTCAACACTGGATAAGGCGTCATACCACCCAAAGCGCACAGGGAACCATTCAGCATGGTATCGCAGAGGTCGCGCAGGAGCTTCAGGTTTTTATCCCGTTCGACGCCATGGGTCACTTTATCGATGACTTCGACACCGCGGGTGGAGCCAATACGGCAAGGCGTGCATTTGCCACAAGATTCGACCGCGCAGAATTCCATGCCATAACGTGCCATCTTCGACATATCGACGCTATCGTCGAAAGCGACCACGCCGCCATGGCCCAGCACGGCCCAAAGCGCGGCGAAGGCTTCGTAATCCAGCGGGGTATCGAATTGCGATTCCGGCAGATAAGCCCCCAAGGGCCCGCCGACCTGCACGGCACGGATCGGACGGCCCGTGGCGGAACCCCCGCCGTAGTCATAGAGGATTTCGCGCAAGGTGACGCCAAAGGCTTTTTCCACCAGCCCCGGATGTTTGAGATTACCGGCCAGTTGGATCGGCAAGGTACCCCGCGAACGGCCCATGCCGAAATCGCGGTAATAATCGCCGCCCTTGTCCAGGATGATGGGGATCGAGGCCAGGGAAATCACGTTATTAATGATGGTCGGCTGGCCGAACAAGCCCTTGATGGCCGGCAACGGCGGCTTGAAACGCACCAACCCGCGCTTGCCTTCCAGACTTTCCAGCAGGGAGGTTTCCTCGCCACAGACATAGGCACCGGCTCCCACGCGCACTTCGAGATCGAAGGCCTTGCCGCTGCCCAAAATATCCCGCCCCAGATAACCCGCTTGGTAAGCCGCTTGGATAGCTTCATTCAAGGCGCGGTGGGCATGGGGATATTCGACGCGCAGATAGATATAGCCTTGGGTCGCACCCACCGCCAGCCCGGCGATGGTCATACCCTCGATCAAAACGAAGGGATCGCCTTCCATGATCATGCGGTCGGAGAAGGTGCCGGAATCGCCCTCGTCGGCATTACAGACGATGTATTTTTGCTCGGCGGGCGTATTCAGCACGGTGCGCCATTTGATGCCGGTCGGAAAGGCCGCGCCGCCCCGGCCCCGGAGGCCCGATTGGGTGACTTCATCGACGATGGCGGCGGGTGCCAGGTCCAAGGCTCGCCGCAGTCCGCGATAGCCCTCATGGGCCAGATAATCGTCGAGGCTGACCGGATCGGTGATGCCGACACGGGCGAAGGTCAGCCGTTCCTGCTTCTTGAGGTAGGGGATTGCATCGGTTGGCCCTTGGCACAACGGATGCGGATGGCCTTGCAGGAAGCCAGCCTCGAACAAGCCAGCGACATCGCCTACGTTGACCGGCCCATAGGCTATCCTGCCATCGGGAGTCGCCACCTCGATCAAAGGTTCCAGCCAATACATGCCCCGCGAGCCATTGCGGACCACATTGATAGCGATATTGCGCTGGGCGGCCTCGGCCTGGAGGGCGCTCGCCACCCGTTCGGCTCCCAAGGACAGGGCGCTGGAATCACGCGGGATATAAACAGTCGTGGTCATGCGCCCACCCCCGGATTGGCGATGATTTCGTCGAAGCGCTCGGGGGTGATACGGCCATGCACATCATGATCGACCATGATCGATGGCGAGCAGGCGCAATTCCCCAGGCAATAAACTGGCTCCAGGCTGAAAGCCTGATCGGATGTGGTTTCGTGATAATCGATGCCGAGGCGGGTTTTCACATGGGTTTCCAGGGCATCGGCCCCCATGGATTTGCAGGATTCGGCACGGCACAAGTGAATGGTATGTTTTCCCGGCGGGGTTTGCCGGAAATAATGGTAGAAACTGACGACACCGTGGACCTCGGCGCGGGAGAGATTCAAGCCCTCCGCGATCAACGGGACGCTATCCGGCGGGACGTAACCCAAGGCATCCTGGATACCATGCAGGATCGGCAACAAAGCGCCCGGCTTGTCCTGCAAACCCGCGATGATGGCCCGCACGCTCTCGCGGTCCCATTGTTGTTCAGTCATTCTCTCCTCGCTCGATCAAACTTAAAAGTGCCGATAGGCGCAACGTCAGGCGACATTTCAACGCGGTCGGCTTTGAGAAACTGGCTAGCGCCCCTGTGAATGCGAGAACTTTAAATCCCGCAGTCGCTTTTTGCAATTCTTTACCAAGCATTTTAGTATGTTTTTAAAGCGCCCGCCGGGATGCCGCGAGAGCGTTTTTATCAGGCGTTTCGGTGGTATCGAACACGCCATTCCAGGGCATGGTCATGGGTTCGACAGGACCATCGCATCGGCGATCACGCAAGCGATCCGATGGGTGTTCTGGCTGGCATAGCCGATCAAGGTGGCGGGATAATCGCGGCCCTGCCCCGGTTCGATGGGTTCGGCCAAGATTTTCTTGGCGGCTTCGAGGAAGGCATTGCGCCGGGAGTATTGCGCGCACACCACTTCGATGTCGCCCACCTTGAATTGCCCGGTGTTCTCGATCCGTAGATCGGACAGGATTCCGCTTTCCCTGGGATCGACCTTCCATTTGAAGCTCTTGAGTTTGATCCCGCGTAACACTTCGCGTTTGCCGCGCTCGTCCAGTGGCGGCGGCTCCGGCGCTGTCTCGGGCCCAATCGCCTGGGACATGGGCTGCGTCACGGCAGGGAGAGATGGGGTAGACTCCGGTGCCGCCTCTGCGATGGGCGGTTCGGAAGGCGGGAGGGCAATCGGTGTCTCCAATACCGCCGGGGTTGGCGAAACAGACTGTTTCAGTTCTTGTATCCCGGGCTGGATACGCCCGGCCCCGGCGGAACCGCGCCCGGACGGATAGGTCGGCGCGGAAGAATCCGTTCCGACACTCGGCGATGACTTGTCCTCCCGTCGCGCCCCGGATGGGCGTCCCGGCACGGCAATATCGGTGGCGGACCACCAGATTCCCCCGGCTGCCACGATAAACCCCGCCAAGATCACCCCTGGAAAAATCAGCCGCCGTTTCACTGGGAAACCCGGGGTGGCGGAGGGTTCGACAATCTCCGGTGATTTGTTTCCCAGCGAGGAAGCCCCGGCTGTCGTCCCGGAAAAGGTAGCCTGGATCACGCTCCGGCTAGGCGATGGAATATCAGCGGGCAAAGCGTCGCGGAAAGCCAGATAAATATTCCCCACATGCCGCAAAACCTCCTGGGCAAACGCCTTGTATAGCGTGAGCTTCACCTGTCCATGGATAGGTATTTCTATGAGCTTGAGCACCTCGGCGAAAGCAGTAAACAAATAGGTCGGCCCCCAAGGTGGCCTGGAACCTTCAATACCCCCACCCATTTGTTTCATATAAATCCTGGTGATCGCCAGGATAATGCTGCCATGCTGGGTATCAAATGTCCGCACGGTTCTCGATACAAACTCGCAGATCTGGGTTTCATCTCCCGGTTCATAAACCTCGTTCCCCGGATCGGTTGGCCCGGGCACTCCCCCGCCCTCAAGCCCACCCAAGCAGGATTGGAAAGGCTTCATCAGCTCGCTCTCGAAAGCCTCCGCAAGCCCAGGCGCTCGTACAATCATATCTTGCAGCACATCGGCGAGATGGGCCTTCAACGGCGGCTCAAACCCTTCATCCAAAGCGGTGACATAAATAGCATAAGCTTCGCTCAGCATTTCCTGGAAACGGGTACGTAGCCTTTTGACATAGCTCGCCCTATAAACCTCGATCAATTCCCTTACCAAGGCCGGGTTGGTCGATACTACCGACCCTGTAAATACTGTCGATACCACAGCTTTATCATTCATAAATCTTATACCCCAAGCCCTGCAAGGCATTATCCCGCAATTTTCAGAGGGCGCGAACCCATGCCTTATAATCCTGCCCACCTGTGGCTTTGAATCTACAAGCGTGCTTTGACACGGCCCGCCATAGGGAAACCCTAAACCCAAGCGCCACCAGATTCCCCGCCGCCCCGTAGGCTGGCGCATGGCCCATATGGCGGCAATATGCCTCCAAAGGAATTCCACGATCCAAGGACCGTTCTGCAACGACACCAAGCCCAACCCAGCGTGATCCCTTGAAACCATCCATCCCGTCGTTACCGACCTCATAGGCAATACTTTTCGGCCCGGTTGCGCGCGAGACGATGGCTTGGGTTTCGCTGTTATAATTCGAATCCAACAAGGCGTTCCCACCCATGCCCATCGATAGCCAACCCAGCGCATAACCAGGATAGATGATATTCACCACAATCGAAATGGCAAAACCCTACCGTCCGGCTATCGTACAACCCAAAACCCCGACCTACAAATAACGTGAAAATGCTCTAGTCCGACCTGTATACCCACTCAGAAACACCAAGATGGCCCTCCACCATCCGCATATCCAACCTGGCTTTCATTCAATCGTCCAACCCTGAGCATACCCATTATAAACATGTCTACAGATACCCCGGCCCCACCCAACGACAACCACCAACCCATTGCTCGACGCCGGATACGCAGTTATACCCTGCGGCAAGGCAGGATCACCGAATCCCAACACAAAGCCTTGGAAGACCTATGGCCCATATTCGGGCTGGAAACCGATCAAGCCTTCGATGCCCGCGCCGTTTTCGGCCGGGAAGCACCAACCATCGTCGAAATCGGTTTTGGTAATGGGGAAAGCTTGGCGCGGATGGCAACCGACGCGCCGGACACCCATTTCCTGGGTATCGAGGTGCATCGGCCCGGTATCGGCCATTTATTATTGCGGCTGAGAGAGGCGGGCCTATCCAATGTCCGCGTCTATCGCGGGGATGCCGTCGAATTCCTGGCGAACCGCATCCCCGATGGCGGCTTGAGCGGGATCAACCTGTTCTTCCCCGACCCCTGGCCCAAGGCCCGCCACCACAAGCGCCGTATTCTCAACCCGGAGTTCGCCCGGTTGGTAGCCGACAAGTTGAAAAGTGGCGGGATATTCCATGCCGCGACGGACTGGGAAGATTATGCCCGGCAGATGCTGGAGGTATTAAGGGACTGCACCGGATTGGAGAATACCCAGGCCGACGGCGGTTTCACGCCGCGCCCGGCCCACCGGCCCCCGACCAAATTCGAGGCACGGGGGGAACGTTTGGGACATGGGGTATGGGATTTGGTTTTCGTCCGGCGTTGAAACGGCGAACCTCACTTCGCCGCAGCCTTGGGCGGTCGGTAATCCTCCGCGTTGGCGGAATTCTCCGCCGCCGGGGGCTCCAATTGGAGGACGCGGCGGATCGCCGCCAATTCGGCGTGTTGCTGGCGTAGTTGCGCCAGCGCTTTCGCCAGGGAGGCGATTTCGCCATCCAGCGACGCCCCGGTTTCATTGACCTTGCGTAGGACTTCCAGGCGGCTTTCGATCAGGCGTTTATGATCCTTGATCTGATGCACCAAAGGTACCAAGGCCATGGTGGTCCAACCGATGGCGTCCTTGTGGGCTTGCTCGAACAATTCCCGCGCCCTGGCGATGGTGGTGGTGTAGAGCTTCACCACCACCGTGCTTTGCTCCATCAGGGTCGAGGAAGCACTGCCGCGGAAGGCTTCGCCCTCGTCGAACACCTGCTCCAACTCGGCCTGATATTGCTTGAGCGACAACAAGGGCGGCTTGAGTTCCGCCACCCCGTGTTCCTCCTGGAACTTGGCATAGATGCCCTTCACCAGCTTGCGGGTTTCCTCGCACACCGATACCGCGTTCAACAGCACCACCCGCAGTTCGTCCAGGACCAGTTTCATGGCTGTTTTCATGCCGACCGTGGTCAGGCTCCCGGCCATTTGCTTGCGGGTACGCTTGATGATTTCCTCGACCTTCTCGGGAGCCAGGGAATCGACCAGGAGCTTGGCCTGCACCGCGAACACCCGGCGGCTGGCCTGGAATTGATCCACGCCGACCAAATAGCCGCTTTGTTGATCGCGGGTTTCCGTCATCAACTGGGTCATCTTGGTCTTGTTGTTCACATCGATCTGGCGGAGGTCGTTGATCTGGCGCTCGGCATCGAGGATTTGGGCATCGAGGCTGCCGGTGGACTCCTCGACCAAGTGCCCCACGCCCTGCGCGACCGAAGCCAGCAACAAGCTCTGGCGCTCCTTGACCACGCTGTCCGCCAGATAATCCTCGAAGTTCTTCAGGCGGCTCTTCTCCAAGAGGTTGGCATCGCCCTTGACCTTGGCCAACAACGCCTGTTTGGCCGACATCGGGAAGATCGCCCGGCTCTCCACATCCAAGATTTTCGAGACCGATTCGGTCTGCGAACGGATCGATTTCTCGATGGTTTCCTCGCCCTGCAAATCGCCCCACATGGAGTCGATCTTATTCAGCACCACCGCGAGACCGCCGCGTTTATTGCCCTGCCGGGAACCGCGCACATGGTTGCGCCACATGTCGAGGTCGCTCTTGGTGACGCCGGTATCCGCCGCCAATACGAAGATGACGGCCTGGGCCTTGGGCAGCATTTGCAGGGTGAGTTCGGGCTCGGCTCCCAAGGCGTTGAGGCCGGGGGTATCGAGGATGGTCAAGCCTTCCTTGAGCAGATGATGGGGGAAGCTGATGAGGGCGTGGCGCCAGCACGGCACTTCCACAGTGTCGGGTTCGTCGCCATGGGGAATATGGACATCTTCGGAATAAAGCCCCAGGCGCTTGGCCTCGGCGACGCTGACATGCTTGGTCGCGGCCAATTCCTGGAAGGCTTCCTGCATCTGCACCGGCGAATCGCAATCCAGGTCGATCTGCATCCAACTCCTAGGATGCTGCTTGTACTCGCTCAGTGGAATATCGCTCAGGCGGCTCTCGATGGCCAGCAAGCGGATATAGCTACCGGCCTGGGTGTCGTAGAAAATCTCGGTCGGACACATGGTGGTCCGCCCAGGGGAGGACGGCAGCAGGCGCACCCCGGTATCGGAAAAAAACAAAGCGTTGATGAGTTCTGTTTTGCCCCGCGAAAATTCCGCCGCGAACGCCAGCACGATGCGGTCGCTGCGCAGCCCTTCCAACATGCTTGAAATGGCCTCGTTGACACCATCGCTATTAAGCTGATAGCGGTCCAGCCAAGTTCGATATTGCTCAATCGCGCGGCCCAGTTGCTCGCGCCATTGGCCGTACCCTCGCAGCTTATCTTTAAAATGAATGGTGGTACTCATCATCCGGCTCTCGATCCTATCACCCAGCGAACAGTTGCAACCCAGGGCAAGTCCCAAAAATTGTAGACCAAAACCAAGCTCAGTCCATTTGATCCGGTTTGGGGATTAATCCGGGCAGGCGTTTGGGCGATGCGATCCTGACGCGCTTATCCCGGCTGCTTTCCCCCGCCAGCAACACCACATCGCGTTTGGGAACCGCGAAGGTCTCGGCGAGGAAATCGATGACCCGCTGATTGGCCTTGCCATCCACCGGGGGGGCCGCGATGCGGATTTTCAAACGCTCACCGAAGAAACCGGCGATCTCGCTCTTCGCGGCGCGGGGCTGGACGTGGAGGTCCAGGATCAAATCACCACCCTGCCAAGTGAATCCGCCGCCCATCTCAGCTTAGCGCCATCATCGCATGATGGAGTGGCGGCATGATGAGCATTTTCGCCAACTGTATCCCAATCAGGGGAATCAGCGGGGAGAGATCGATCCCCCCCATCGGCGGCAGCAAACGCCGGGCCGCCCGCAAAGTCGGCTCGGTCAGGCTGTATAACAAGGTGGTCGCGGCATTGTAAGTCCGGGTGCCCAGCCAACTCAAAACCGATCTGATGATGATGGCGAAAAAATACAGGTTGAAGAGTTGATCTAATAATTGCGCGATGGACCACACCAACAAGGCCGGCACCGTCGTTCCAGCCCCTTGCAATAGGAAGGTCAAATACCCGGCCAGCATCTGCAAACCCAGCATCAGCACCAGCGAAGCGGTATCGATCCGCCCCAGCGAGGGGATGAAACGCCTGAGCAACCGCAAAGGCGGATGGGTGATCTTGATGAGGAATTGCGAGACCGGGTTATAGAAATCCGCATCGACCCACTGAAACAGGAACCGTAACATGACCGCGAAGACATACAGGCTGAACAGGGTGTCGATCAGGAAAACAGCGGGCGCGACCCAATACTGCGAAGACATGGCCTAACCCCCCAATTGCCGCGATAGCTCGGCGGCCCGCGCGCTGGCCGCCCGCATGGCCTGCTCGACCAAACCCTGCAAACCACCGGCCTCGAACGCCTGGATGGCCCGCTCCGTGGTCCCGCCGGGGGAGGTTACCCGCTGACGGAGTTCGGCGGGCGGTTCTTCCGATTCGATGGCGATACGGGCGGCTCCCAGGCCGGTCTGCTGGGTCAACAAGCGGGCGGTGGCCTGGTCCAGCCCCAGTGCGATGGCGGCGGACTCCATGGCCTCCATCATCAGGAAAAAATAAGCCGGGCCGCTACCCGACAAGGCGGTGACGGCATCCAGCAAGTCTTCCCGCTCCACCCACACCGCCAAGCCCACCGAGCGCATGATGGCTTCGGCCTGGCTTTTTTGCTCTTCGGTGATGCGGTCATTGCCGTGCAGGGCGGTGGCTCCGGTTTTGACCAGGGCCGGGGTATTGGGCATACAGCGCACCAATGCCACCTTGCCGCCCAACCAGCGTTCGAGCGCGGCTTCGCTGACGCCCGCCGCGATGCTCACCACCAAGGGCTGCCGCTGCTGCACCGTCGCGGCCAATCCGGTGGCGACCGTTTGCAGGGTTTGCGGCTTCACCGCCAGCACGACGACCTGGGCCTGTCCGGCCACCACTTGGTTATCCTGGCTGGTATGCACGCCGAAACGGCTTTCCAAATCCTTGAGCTTCGCCGCGTCCACATCCGAAACCCAGATATTGCCGGGCGCGAAGCCATCCGAAACCAAGCCGCCGATCAGGCTGCCCGCCATGTTCCCGGCACCGATAAAGCCTAAGATTTGTTGCTTCATTGCGTTCTTCTCTGGTACTGATCGCCCGCTATTCTAGCGCAGGCGGGTACGTCCCGGTGAAACCTAAGCCTTGGGAGGACGCGCACCGAACAAAGCCGTGCCGATACGGACCAAGGTGGCCCCTTCCAACACGGCGGCTTCCAAGTCCTCCGACATGCCCATCGACAAGGTATCCAGGCCATACCGGGACAAGCCCTCGAACGCCCGCCGCACCGCCCGGAACGCCGCCCGCTGGGCTTCCACGGCGTCGGTCGGGGCCGGAATCGCCATCAAGCCGCGCAGCCGCAAGCGGGGCAAGGCCGCGACCGCCGCCGCCAACTCGGGTAGTTCTTCGGGGGAAACACCGGATTTACTGGCCTCGCCGCTGACGTTGACCTGGAGGCAGATGTTCAAGGGCGGCATTCCCGCGGGGCGCTGCTCGCTGAGGCGCTGGGCGATCTTGATCCGGTCCACGCCATGCACCCAGGCGAAGCGGGCGGCGATGGGCCGGGTTTTGTTGGATTGCAGGGGGCCGATGAAATGCCAGCCAATATCGAAATGGGCCAGCCGGTCCTGCTTGGCTTCGGCCTCTTGCAGATAATTTTCGCCGAACTCGCGCTGGCCCAGCCCATAGGCGGCGACCAAAGCCTCCGGCGGCTGGGTCTTGCTGACGGCGATCAAGCGCACCGAACCTTCTTCCCGGCCGGCGGCGCGTTCGGCCCGGCGGATGCGTGCCTTCAAGGCTTCCAATCTCTGTGCTAGCGAACTGGTCATGCCCAAGCTTGGGTTTGTCTATAATTGAACGATGCCCAAGGTTATCCGCTAACCCGCTGTTTCACAACCATAACCCGCCCCGGACTCCCCATGGATATCGCCGAACTGCTCGCCTTCTCCGTCAAGAACAATGCCTCCGACCTTCACCTGTCGGCGGGATTGCCCCCCATGATCCGCGTGGACGGCGATATCCGCCGCATCAACGTCCCGGCCTTGGATCACAAGGAAGTCCACGCGCTGGTCTACGACATCATGAACGACAAACAGCGCCGTGATTATGAAGAATTCCTGGAAACCGACTTCTCTTTCGAGTTGCCCGGCGTGGCCCGCTTCCGCGTCAACGCCTTCAACCAGGAGCGCGGTGCCGCCGCCGTGTTCCGTACCATCCCCTCGAAAATCCTGACCCTGGAAGAACTGGGCTGCCCCAAATTCTTCCAGGACGTGACCCGCCATCCGCGCGGCCTGATCGTCGTGACCGGCCCCACCGGCTCGGGCAAGTCCACCACCCTGGCCGCCATGATCGACTACATCAATTCCAACGACTATTCCCACATCCTGACCGTCGAAGACCCCATCGAATTCGTGCATCCCAGCAAGAAATGCCTTATCAACCAACGCGAGGTCCACCGCGATACCCTGGGCTTCAACGAAGCCTTGCGCTCGGCCCTGCGCGAAGACCCCGACGTGATCCTGGTCGGCGAAATGCGCGACCTCGAAACCATCCGTCTGGCCCTGACCGCCGCCGAAACCGGCCACTTGGTCTTCGGCACCCTGCACACCAGTTCCGCCGCCAAAACCATCGACCGTATCATCGACGTGTTCCCCGCCGCCGAGAAAGGCATCGTCCGTTCCATGCTGTCGGAATCGCTGCAAGCCGTCATCACCCAGGCGCTCCTCAAAAAGAACGGCGGTGGCCGTACCGCCGCCTGGGAAATCATGGTCGGCACCCCCGCCATCCGCAACCTGATCCGCGAGGACAAAGTGGCCCAGATGTATTCCACCATCCAAACCAGCCGCAAGGACGGGATGCAAACCCTGGATCAACACCTGCTGGAACTGGTGGAAAAAGGCCTCATCTCGCGCCAGATCGCCCGCACCAAAGCCGTCAACAAAGCCAATTTCTAATCCCCGCCCGGAGGTTCCGCCATGGCCATGGATTTCGATACCCTGCTGATGCTGATGACGCACAAGAAAGCGTCGGACCTCTTCATCACCACCAACAAGGAACCCTGCCTCAAGATCGACGGCCAGCTACAACCGATCTCGAACGCCAAGCTGTCCAAGGACCAAGCCTACCAACTGGTGCTGAGCGTGATGAACCAACGCCAGCGCGACGAGTTCGAGAACACCAAGGAATGCAATTTCGCGATCTCGGCGGAAGGATTGGGCCGGTTCCGGGTCAGCGCCTTCATGCAGCGCGACGCCGCCGGGATGGTGCTGCGCCGGATCGAAACCCATATCCCCACGGTGGAGGATTTGCACCTGCCGCCGGTCCTCAACGAACTGGCGATGACCAAGCGCGGCCTGATCCTGTTCGTGGGCGCGACCGGCACCGGCAAATCCACCTCGCTCGCCGCCCTCATCAAATACCGCAACGAGAATTCCACCGGCCATATCATCACCATCGAAGACCCCCTGGAATTCGTCCATCCCCATGCCGGTTGCATCGTGACCCAGCGCGAGGTGGGCTTGGATACCGAATCCTACGAAGTCGCGCTCAAGAACACCCTCAGGCAAGCCCCCGACGTGATCCTGATCGGCGAAATCCGCACCCGCGAAACCATGCAGCACGCCATCGCCTTCGCCGAAACCGGCCATTTGTGCCTGTCCACCCTGCACGCCAACAACGCCAACCAAGCCCTCGACCGAATTCTGCATTTCTTCCCGGAAGACATGTATTCGCAGTTGTATATGGACTTGTCGATGAACCTCAAGGCCGTCATCGCCCAACAGCTCATCCGCCGCGCCGATGGCAAGGGCCGTTATCCCGCCATCGAAATCCTCATCAACACCCCGCTCGCCTCCGACCATATCCGCAAGGGCGAAATCCACAAGCTCAAGGAACTGATGAAACAATCCCGCCAGCATGGGATGCAGACCTTCGACCAGTGCCTCTACGACCTGTACAAGACCGGCAAGATCACCTACGAGGACGCGCTGAACTCGGCGGACTCCAAGAACGAGGTACGCCTGATGATCAAATTGGGCGAGGAAGGCAGCGTGGACAAATACGCCCCGCGCAGCGACAAGATTTTCATCGTGGACGACGATTGACCCACATCGGGGCCGGGTTCCGTGCCCAAAGCAACCCGGCCCTTTGGGTATAATCCCCGTTTCCCCTGCCTACCCCACTCCCAGCGTATTTCCATGAATTGGTTGATTATTGGCGGGATCGTCCTGGCCGTTTCCGTATTTTTCGCCGTCCGCGCCCTGTCCGGCGGCGGCAAACCCCAGCGGACCGGCTACCAAAGGCGCGATTTCTTGTTTTCCGCCGAAGAGCGGCTGTTCCATGCCAGCCTGAAACAGGCGGTGGGCGGGGATTACGAAGTGTTCGGCCCCATCCGGGTGGGCGATGTGGTGTCGCCGCGCGGCACGCCGCCGCGCCAGGACGGACCGCGGGAATTCGAGGATATCCGGGATGGACGCTTCGCTTTCGTGCTGTGCGACCCGGCCGACCTCGCCATCGCCTGCGCCGTGCGCTTGCGGGAACGCGGCCCGGCGGGCCAGCCCGCCGGTTCCGATCCGCTGAAAACCATCTGCCACGCGGCGGGCCTGCCCCTGGTCGGATTCGAGGCCGGGCCGGTCTACGACGAACATGAAATCCGCGAAACCATCGCCCAGGCCGTGCGCAAGGAACCCCTGTACGTCACCGAGTCCACGGGCCGCAAGGAACCGCGCATCTCCTGTCTCGACAACCTCGATCTCTGAAACCCCATGACGACCCTATACGGACTCCGCAATTGCGATACCTGCCGCAAGGCCCGCGCCTGGCTGGACGGCCAGGGTCTGGCCCACCGCTTCCACGATTTCCGCGGCGACGGCCTGGACCCGGCCTTGCTGCAAAGCTGGGCCGACTCCCTGGGCTGGGAAACCCTGCTCAACCGGCGCGGCACCACTTGGCGCGGCCTCTCCGAAACCGACCGCGCCGATCTCGACGCCGCCAAAGCCCTGCGCCTGATGCTGGTCCATCCCGCCCTCATCAAACGCCCGGTCCTCAGCCATGGCGACACGCTTTTGATCGGCTTCTCTCCCGCCCACTACCTCGAAAACCTATGACCGACACCGTAGCCCTCACCGCCGAATTGATCCGCCTGCCCTCCGTCACGCCCGAAGACGCCGGCTGCATGGACCTCCTCGCCGCCCGACTCGAACCCCACGGCTTCCTCCGCGAGCAACTCGACTTCGGCCAAACCCGCAACCTTTGGCTGCGCCGGGGCACGGCCCGGCCCTTGCTGGTGTTCCTGGGGCATACCGATGTGGTGCCGCCCGGTCCTTTGGGCGATTGGCAATCGCCGCCGTTCGAGCCGGTGTTCCGCGACGGGATGCTATACGGGCGCGGGGCCGCCGATATGAAAAGCGGCGTGGCGGCGATGACCACCGCCCTGGCCCGTTTCGCCGCGCACCACCCGGAACACCGGGGTTCGGTGGCTTTGTTGATGACCAGCGACGAGGAAGGCGCGGCCAACGATGGCGTGGTCAAGGTGATGGAAGCTTTCACGGCGCGGGGCGAGCAGATCGATTGGTGCCTCATCGGCGAACCGTCCAGCTTCGACCGGCTGGGCGATACCATCCGGGTCGGGCGGCGCGGCTCCTTGTGCGGCAACCTGACCGTGTTCGGCATCCAGGGCCATGTGGCCTATCCCGACAAGGCCGACAACCCCATCCACCGCGCCGCGCCCGCCCTGGCCGAACTCTGCGCCGAGGTCTGGGATACCGGCAACGAACTCTTCCCGCCCACCAGTTTCCAGATTTCCAATCTCCACTCGGGCACCGGAGCCGATAACGTCATCCCCGGACGGCTGGAACTCCTGTTCAACTTCCGCTTTTCGACCGCCTCGACCGAAGCCGATCTCAAAGCCAGGACCGAGGCCATTTTGAACCGCCATGGACTCCGCTACCAACTGGCGTGGCGGCTGTCGGGGGAACCGTTCCTGACCACCCGCACCGAACTGGTCGAAGCCGTGCAAACGGCGCTGGAAAGCGTGGTGGGATACCGGGCGCGACCCGACACCGGCGGCGGCACTTCGGATGGCCGCTTCGTGGCGCCTACGGGAGCGCAGGTGGTGGAACTCGGCCCGCTGAACGGTAGCATCCACAAGATCAACGAACATGTGCCGGTGGCCGATATCGAAACCCTGTCGGCGGTCTACGAGCGGATCATGGTGGAATTGCTGACCTAGGATGGGTTGCGACCCACCGGATTCCGCCCCCAACCCCATCCCGGAGAATCCAAAATGCACGCGACGGCAACCCCCTTGCTCGATGCCGAATGGCTCGCCGCCCACCTCGACGATCCCGACCTGGTGGTGCTGGACGCCAGCTTCTTCCTGCCCAACCAAGGCCGCGACGCCCATCGGGAATATCTCGCCGCCCACCTGCCCGGCGCGGGCTTTTTCGATATCGACGCCATCGCCGACCACGCCTCGTCCCTGCCCCATATGCTGCCCACGCCGGACTGCTTCGCCCAGGCGGCCGGGACGTTGGGGATCGGCCCGGACACCCTGGTCGTGGCCTACGACCACAACAGTTTCATGGCCTCGGCGCGGGTGTGGTGGACCTTCCGGGTGTTCGGGCATGACCGGGTCCGGGTACTGGATGGCGGCTTGACCCGCTGGCGGGCATTGGGCTTGCCCCTGGCTGCCGGGCTGGTGACGGCCCCACCACGGGAATTCACCGCGAGTTTCCATCCCGGTTGGGTGCGCGGCCTGGAGGAAATGCGCGGCTTGCTCGGCGACCCCACCGCGCAAATCCTCGACGCCCGCTCCCCCGGACGCTTCGCCGGCACCGAGCCGGAACCCAGGGCGGGCTTGCGCTCCGGCCACATCCCCGGCAGCCGCAACCTGTTCTTCAAGCGCCTGATCGACGCGGCCACGGGTTGCCTCAAACCTTCGGACGAACTGGAACGGGAATTCCGCGATGCCGGGATAGACCCGCTGAGGCCGGTAGTCGCGACCTGCGGCACGGGCGTCACGGCCTCGGTACTGGCCTTGGGGCTTTACTGCCTGGGGAACGGTGATGCGGCGGTGTACGACGGTTCCTGGATCGAATGGGGCGGGCGGGACGATACGCCGGTCGGCACAAACTGACGCCATAACGACCGGGGGCGCGATACCAGACAGCGCCCCGGACCTTCCCACCATATCCCAGCCACTCCGCCACGCCCTCCACAAACGCATCATTCCAGGGCGGACCCTGCCGTTCCGCGATACGCCTGCTCCACTAGCGCCCGGCTTCGCCCCGTCATAGCTGTCAATCTACCAGCAAAATAGTATCAGCTTGCTATAGCCATGACCGGAAAATGGCGCTAGCCTAAGACCCGCGTCACCCGGACGCCGATACCGAATGGCCAAAAAGCGTGGCATCCCATCCTAGAGCCGCCACGCCCACCCTTCCCAAGCACTCGGCCATCCGCCCGCCGCGGGCGGAAGCATCCGGCGGAATCGCAGCGCCATTCCCAACCCCGCACTCCCGGAAGAGGAAACCCCATGCATAACAACAAATCCGCCACCTTCACCGCCGCCCTGGCCTTTTGGGTGGGTGCCACCGCCCAAGCCGGTTATCCCGTATCCACCTTCCCCAACCCCGCCGCTGCCCCCGCCTGCCACGACGAGTGGCGGCAGCAACAAGACGCCCGCCTGAAGGCGGCGGACGCCTATCTCGCCAGCCAGCAAGTCGCCTACCGCTGGTTCGCCGATTTCCCCTTCGGGCTGAACAGCGGCGTGCCCTTCCTCGTCCTCAAACTGCTCCCGGAACTCGCGCCCGAGCAATGGGGCGGCAAGGACAACTTCCTGGAAGCGATGGGCCTGTTCCGCGACGGACGCAATCCGGGCTACCCCATCGCGCTGGGCGTCGGCTGGACCGGCTTGGCCCGCGAAGACGCCCAGGGCGCGGTGGACTACGCCTCGTTCACCTGCGGCGGCTGCCATATTGGCCGGGTGCGTCTGGAAGACGGCAATTACCGCTATCTCGACGGCGGCGTGAATACCCAATTCAATCTGGCGCAATACCGGGTACGGGTCGTCAAGACCCTGGACAAAGTCACCGCCGGAGCCACCGGCCCGGAAGACAAGGTCCGCCGCGCCACCGCCGCCTTCGTCGCCGCACTGGACCGGGTCCACGCCGCCGATCCCCATTATTTCTATAAAAACTACAGCTTCGCGGGCCGCCGGTTCGACGCGGCCTATGAGCAAAAACAAATCGAGCTGTTCAAGCGCGACGCCCCGGCCATCGTCGGCAAGTTCATGACCATCGCCGGGCTGGAACTGGCCGCCTACCAAGACCTGTTGGCGAAAAACTACCGGGGTTTCGAGGGACCGATGGTGCAAGGCTTCGGCGGCATGGCCGATGCCACCGGCATCAGCACTTCGTTCGCCTACGCCGTCCGCAAGGCCCAGGGCCAGCCGGTGAACCCCGACCTGGAATTGCCGCCCAGCCCCGGCCTGACCGATTTCATGGTGGTGTGGGAACAGGGCAAACGCCGGGCGCACTGGAACGCCGACCATAGCCAGTTGGTGGACGGCGGCGGACAATGGAACGGCAACATCCCCATCCCCATCTACCGCAACCTGGCCGCCGAACTCACTATCGGACTCGGGGCCGACACCGATGTGCGGGTGGGTGCTTTCGCCGAGGATTTGCTGGCGGGTTTGCCAGCCCCGGTATATCCGTTCGCGGTGGATCTGGCGCTGGCGCAAAAGGGCAAGGCGCTGTTCCAAGACAACTGCGCCGAGTGCCACAAGCCGCATAATGGCAAGGTCTACGCCCTGGGCACCGACCTGGGCCGGGCCAGGGTGGTGAGCGAGGCCATCGCCGCCAGCGCCCGCACCAGTTTCACCACTCTGTGCCCGACCAGCAAGGAAGTGGTCCTGCCGCCGGAGGGCACCCAGGTCAAGCCCTGCGCCAAGTTCGACGGCGTGTCGCTGGAGGATAAGCAATATCTGGCGATGCTCGACCCCAAGACCCAGGAGGGCTACAACGCCTTGCCCTTGGGCGGGGTCTGGGCGCAAGCCCCGTACCTGCACAATGGTTCGGTGCCGACGCTCTACCATCTGCTGGTGCCGTCGGCACGGCCCAAGGCGTTCGTGAAAAGCCGCCTCGATTACGACCAGAAACTCGGCGGCTTCGCGTGGGATGCCGAACAGCCCGGCGAGGGCTATCGTTTCGATACCGGGGCGTTCCCGGCGCTGTCCAACCAGGGCCACGACAAGGATATCGTGGACGGCAACAAGACCTACCGGCTGGATTGGTCGCAGGACAAAGCCGGGGCCATGGCCTTGATCGAATACCTGAAGACGCTCTGATTCCCGCCCATGCCGGGGGCGCAAGCTCCCGGCGCAGCCCGCACCCCACCTATTTCCCGGCCTTCCTGCCGTAGAGCAACAGTTCCGGGTTACGCTCCAGGCTATCGGCCAACACCCGGAGCGACCGCGCCGCCGCCGCCACTTCGCGCAGGGCGTTCTCCGCCGCCGAATCGCGGCCCGTCAAATCCTCCACCGTCGCCAGCGTCCCCTGCGCCCGCACCAGGGTTTGGGCCAAGGTCTCCAGCGTCCGCTCGGTGGCGGTGGACAAGGGCAGCACCCGCTGATTGAGATTGCGGGCCAGGGCTTGGCCGTCCTTGAGCGTGCCGTTGAGGTTGGCGGCAACGCCATCGATCTTGCCGTCGAAATGGCCGATGGTCCGCTGGAGTTCCACCAGGGTCCGATTGAGGTTGGCGATGCTGGCCTGGGTTTCCGGCAGGGACAATAAATGCTCGATACGCCGCACCGCCGCCAAGGTGGCGGCGAAAACCTCCTTCAAAGGCAGTTCCTTCACCTGGGCCAGGGTGCCGCGCACGGTGTCCTCGATTTCATCCTTATCGGACGCGATGGTCGGAATCTCGGGGAGGCCCAGGTCGTCGATCCCCAGCAAACGGGCGGGCCGGTCCGGGTAGAAATCCACATCCACATACAACTGTGCCGTCACCAGGCTTTGCAGGGACAACCGGGCCCGCAAGCCCCGCTCGACCAACTCGGCCAGGCCGGGCGCGTGGCCGGGCCAATGGTTGCCGCGGATATCCGAGACCTTGCCCAGGTCGATCTCGGCGACCACCGGGGTCAGCACCCGGTTGTTCTGGGTATCGTATTGCACCCGGATATCGGTGACGCGGCCTATGGGCACGCCCTTGAGCTTCACCCACGCCCCGACATTGAGACCGTTCACCGAGCCTTGGAAATAGGCCACGTATTTCTGGCTGTGGGAAAAGAAATTGCCGCGCCCGAAGATCAGCACCAGGGCGATGGCCAGGATCGCGGCCCCCAGCACGAACAAGCCGATCAATTGAGTTTTATTCATGCCGGGCAGGATAGCGATTCGCCGCGGGTGAGGAAATCCCGCACGGCGGGATGCGGGCAATGGGCCAGGAGGTCGCGGGGATGGCCCTGGGCCAGGATGGTCTTGGTTTCGGCGTCGAGGAAGATGGCATCGGTGCCCACGCCGAGGATGCTGGCGAGTTCGTGGGTGACGATGACCACGGTACTGCCCAGGCTGTCGCGGAGATGCAGGATCAAATCGTCGAGCCGCTTCGCGCTCAAAGGGTCCAGCCCGGCGGAAGGCTCGTCGAAGAACAGGATTTCCGGGTCCAGGGCCATGGCGCGGGCCAGGGCGGCGCGTTTCTTCATGCCGCCGCTGAGTTCGGCGGGATAGAACGCCTCGAACCCGGCCAACCCCACCAGGGCCAGCTTCAAAGACACCAGTTCGGCGATATCCTGGGGCGACAAATCGGTATGCCCGGCCAGGGGCAGGGCGACATTCTCGGCCAGGGTCATGGAACTCCACAGCGCCCCGCTCTGGTAGAGGATGCCCATGCGCCGCAGCAGACGGTCGCGCTGGGCGGGACCGGCCCGCCACAGGTCGTGGCCGTCGAACTCGACGCTGCCTTCGGTCGGGGGTTGCAGGCCGATGAGATGGCGCAGCAAAGTGCTTTTGCCGCAGCCGCTGCCGCCCATGATGATGAAGATTTCGCCCCGCCGCACCGTGAAATCGATGCCGCGCATCACCACGAAATCGCCATAGGCCATGGTGAGATCGGTGACGCGGAGGTGGTCTTGCTGCATGGGCGGGGCGGGTGGTGGAACGGCGGATATTCTAACGCGGGGCGGGACCGCCCGCCCGGCCCCTCTTCGCCGAAAAGGCACTATATTTCACGGACAGGCCGCGCCGGCACAGTCTGCCGAACTTAGCAGCCCTTTTTTCCTCGTTATCGCGCATGAAAAACGGCTTCCCCACCTGGAAGCCTTCAATCAAGAGGTATCCCATATGACGGTTTCGCAACGGCTACTGTTACTGTCCCTGGCGGCTATCGCGGGCCTGGCCATCTTGGCCGGCGTTGGCTATATCCAAATCGGGCGGGTTTTCACAGCGGCCAGCTACGCTGCCGCCAATACCGTGCCCACCTACCAAAGCTTCATGGATATAAGGAAAAACCTAGCCGACCTGCGCGAAAACTCCCTATTCCATGTCATCGTGACCGACGAGGCGGGGATGCGGACCATCGAACGGATGATCGAGGAGTCGCGGGCGAAACTGGAAGAGGGCTTAAAACACTATGTCACCGATGCTTGCGGCGGCTCCAGTTGCATGTCGGACGAAAAAGAACAGCGGATGTTCGACAACGCCAAGGCGCTGCTGGCGGAATACGATATCCAGCGCTTGAAGGTTTTCGAGCTTTCCAAGCAAAACCGCACCAAGGAGGCCGAAATGGCGGTGCGCGAGCTTTTAATGCCGTCGGTGCAAAAGCTCCTGGCAGGCTTCCAGGTCGAACTCGACTATAACTCCGAGCTGGCCAGGAAGAGCATAGAAAACGCCACCAATATACAAAGCAGCGCGACCTACCTGTCCCTCAGCGTGGCCCTGGCGATCATAGCCATCATCAGCGGGACAAGCTGGCTCATCAGCCGGCAACTGCTCGGGCAACTGGGCGGCGAACCCGCCTTGGCGGTCGAGATCGCCAACAAGATCGCGACCGGCGATTTGTCCATGGATATCAAACTTCGGGCGGGGGACAACGATAGCGTGATCGCGGCGATGAAGCGCATGTCCGGCATGTTGGTCCAGACCATCGGCGATGTGCATACCGCCACCCAAATCCTCGGCGAGGCCGCCACCCAGGTCAACAGCACCGCGCAAAACCTATCCCAGGCGTCCACCGAGCAAGCGGCCAGCGTCGAGGAAACCACCTCCTCGGTGGAGGAGATGAGCGCCACCATCGAGCAGAACACCGACAACGCCAAGGTGACCGACAACATGGCCACCAAGGTCGCCCAACAAGCCGTGGAAGGCGGACAGGCCGTGACCGCGACGGTGGCGGCGATGAAAAAGATCGCCGGCAAGATCGGCATCATCGACGACATCGCCTACCAGACCAACCTGCTCGCCCTCAACGCCGCCATCGAGGCGGCCCGCGCCGGCGACCACGGCAAAGGCTTCGCGGTGGTGGCGGCGGAAGTCAGGAAGCTGGCCGAGCGCAGCCAGGTGGCGGCGGGGGAAATCAGCGAACTGGCCGGTAGCAGCGTGGCCCTGGCGGAGCAGGCGGGCAAACTCTTGGAGGAAATCGTGCCCAATATCGCCAAGACTTCCGAACTGGTGCAGGAAATCAGCGCCTCCTCGACGGAGCAATCGGTGGGCGCGAACCAGATCAACAACGCCATGATACAACTCAACCAAGTCACCCAGCAGAACGCCGCCGCCTCCGAGGAATTGGCCGCGACCTCCGAGGAAATGAACCAACAGGCCGAGCAATTACAGCGGCTAATGAACACCTTCAAAATCGGCGAATTCCAGCGCCCCCCCAGGACTCCGTCAGCCACCGCCATCGGCGGCGAATCCGGCCACACCCGTTCCACAGCCCAGCCATCCGCAAGGCAAGCGGCCCATGCCGTGGGTTCCAACTTCGTGAAGTTCTAGCGCATTTTCGGTGTAGGTGTACGCTCGACCGTAGCCCACCGCTTCCGGGCTATCCCGGTGGGCACGGAAGACGCGCCTGCAAGCAAGCCATGCATGTAGAAATACTCCAACGCCAGAACCGCCCTCACAAAAACGTCAACTCGATCTCCGCCGCCCCGAGATACGCCGCTTCCTGTTCCAGGTCGGCCACGGTCAGGGGATGTTCGTCCAGCCAGCCCGGCGGAAACCTGAGATCGATCCGGGCAGCGCCCAGAGCGATGCGGATATCCGGCAACTCGGTGGCGTGGCGGCTGCGGTGGAGGACGATGGCGAGCCGGAGCAGCAAGGCCAGGGGTTGCGCCGCCTCGTTCCAGGGCGGATTCAAATCCTTGATGAGCTTGGGCTGGAATTTGCGCCGGTGCAGCCGCACCAGGGTCGCCAGCAACATCTGATCCTGCCGCGAAAACCCCGGCAAATCGGCGTTTTCCAGGACATAGGCACCGTGCTTGTGATAACCGCTATGGGCGATGTCCAAGCCGATTTCGTACAGGGTCGCGGCCCATTCCAGCCATTGCGCGGCGGTCTCGCGGTCGATGGCCCCCGCGAACGGCAGTTGTTCCAGGAACCGGCCCAAGGTTTTTTGGACCCGGCCCGCGTGGTCCAGATCGATATGGTAGCGCTTGGCCAGGGCCAGCACCGTCCGGCCCCGGATATCGTCGTGGTGGATACGGCCCAGCAGGTCGTACAACAAACCCTCGCGCAAAGCCCCGTCCGACACCCGCATATGGGCGATGTCCAGGCTCTTGAAGGTCGCATGCAGGATCGCCAAGCCGCCCGGCAGGCTCAGATAGCGGTCGGGGTCCACATCGGCGAATTGCGCCTTGTCCACCTTGCCGGCGGCGAGCATGGCGTCCACCAAGGTGTTGAGTTCGCCCATTCCGATCCCGCCCTTGCTCCAAGCCCGCCCGACCAGGAGCTTATGCACCGCCCGCAGCGTGCCCGAAGCCCCCACCGCCTCGTCCCAAGCGCCCTTGCGGAACAGATGCTCGAACGGCTCCAATTCGCGCTGGGCCGCGATCACCGCCTTCTTGAAGCGCTTGGCCGTGACCTTGCCATCGGGGAAATGTTCGAGGCTCATGGAAACACAGCCCATCCTGAGGCTTTCCTTTTGCAGCGGGGTTTTGTCGATGCCGATGATGTATTCGGTGCTGCCGCCGCCTATATCCATCACCAAGCGGCGCTTGCCGTCGGGCGCGAGGCTTTGCGCCACGCCCTGGTAGATCAAACGCGCTTCCTCGATGCCGGAAATGATCTCGATGGGGTGGCCCAAGGCCCGTTCCGCCGCGGCCAGGAACGCCCCGGCGTTGCGGGCCTCGCGCAAGGTGTTGGTGCCGACGGCCCGCACACAACCGGAGGGCATCGCCCGCAAGCGCTGGCCGAAGCGCTCGACACAGGCCAAGGCCCGTTGCTGGACCTCGGGGGTCAGGCTGCGCTGGGGCGTGAGTCCCGCGCCTAAACGCACCATTTCCCGCAAACGGTCCACCATCACCAACTCATTGGCGCGGACCTCGGCGACGATCATATGGAAACTATTGGAACCCAGGTCCACGGCGGCGACTTGGGCGGGCGGGTTCTCGGGGGAAAAGCTCATGGCGGATACCGGGGGGGAAAGGACCGAACGGAAAGCGGGATTTGCTAAAATCGCTCGCCCGCAAGGACGCGCCGCCTCGATACAAGGCCGCCGGAGCGGCCCGGCTGGAACCCCGAGCAGGCGTCCACAGCAGGCTCTGGACTCCAGCGGGTCGGTCTCGATGACGGCAGCGCATGGGTTGCGGCCACGGGAACCCAGGTTCCGGGCGCGGGGGTTCCGCCATTTTCCCTAAAAAAACAGGACGACAACAACCACGATGACCGCCATTTCCATCCGCGCCCTGCGCAAGACCTACCAGAACGGACTCGAAGCCTTGAAGGGCATCGACCTGGAGGTCGAGGCGGGCGACTTCTTCGCCCTGCTCGGACCCAACGGCGCGGGCAAATCCACCACCATCGGCATCCTCAGTTCCCTGGTGAACAAAACCTCGGGCCAGGTCTCGATCTTCGGCCACGACCTCGACCGCGACAAGGAAGCTGCCAAGCGTTGCATCGGGCTGGTGCCGCAGGAGGTCAACTTCAACCAGTTCGAGAAGGTCATGAGCATCGTGGTCAACCAGGCCGGCTATTACGGTATCCGCCGCCAGGAGGCCACCCGCCGGGCCGAGGAATGCCTGCGCCAGTTGTCGCTGTGGGACAAGCGCGACACCGTCTCGCGCAACCTCTCGGGCGGCATGAAACGGCGCTTGATGATCGCCCGCGCCCTGGTGCATACCCCCAAGCTCCTGATCCTGGACGAACCCACCGCCGGGGTGGACCTGGAAATCCGCCGCTCGATGTGGGAATTTCTGCGCAAGATCAACAAGGAAGGCACCACCATCATCCTGACCACGCATTATCTGGAAGAGGCGGAAAACCTCTGCCGCCACATCGCCATCATCAACCATGGGCGGATCGTCGAACACAGCCGCATGGACGACCTCCTAGCCCGGCTCCACATCAACCATTACATCCTGGAACTGGCCCAGCCCCTGGAAGTCGTGCCCGAAATCGACGGCTACCGGCTGGAACTCAGCGACGAGCGCACCCTGAACGCCGCCGTCCCCACCGAACTCGGCATCCATGGCCTGTTCCGCAACCTCTCGGCCCTGGGCATCGAAGTCGTCGCCCTGCGCAACGCCGCCAACCGGCTGGAGCAGTTGTTCGTCGATCTGGTCGAAACCCAACGCAATCCCCCCGCCCGCTAATCCACCATGCTGCAACTCATCGCCCTGCAAACCCTCCTGTTCCGGGAAATTTACCGCTTTGTGCGCATCTGGCCGCAAACCATCCTCCCGGCCGCCATCACCACTTCGCTGTATTTCCTGATTTTCGGCACCTTGATCGGCTCGCGGGTCGGGCCGATGCAGGGGATTTCCTATATGGACTACATCATGCCCGGCGTGGTCCTGATGTCGGTGGTCACCAACGCCTATGGCAACGTGGTGGCCTCGTTCTATTCCACCAAGTTCCAACGCAATATCGAGGAAATGCTGGTCGCGCCCCTGTCGCGTTGGGTGATCCTGGCGGGTTATGTCGGCGGCGGGGTGGCGCGGGGCGTCGCGGTGGGGAGCGTGGTCGGCGGCATCGGGATGTTTTTCAGCCCGGTACCGATGCTGCACCCCGAAATCGTGGCGGGAATGTTCCTGCTGACCGCGGCCTTGTTCTCGCTGGCCGGCTTCGTCAACGCCATCTACGCCAACAGCTTCGACGATATCTCCATCGTGCCCAATTTCGTGCTGACGCCCTTGGTCTACCTGGGCGGGGTGTTCTATTCGGTGGACCTGCTGCCGGGGATTTGGCGGACGGTTTCGCTGGGGAATCCCATCCTGTACATGGTCAGCGTGTTCCGCTACGGGTTCTTGGGAGTGAGCGACGTGGATATCGGGACGGGATTCCTGATCGTGACCGCGGCCATATTAGCGCTGCTGCTGTGGGCCTTGGTGTTGCTGCGGCGCGGGACGGGTTTGAAGGCTTGAGGTCTCAAGCCGCCCGTTCCTTTCCCGTATAAACTTGGGGTGTTCAGCCCATCCAGCCACGGCGCATGCATTGCGGGGCGGTTGGAGAGCCGGGGTCCGCGCCGTCCCCACTCTCCATCATCACAGGAGTGCCCAGCCATGAACACCTATCTCCGCGGGTTCCAAGAACTCGGCATCCACGACGTGCCCCTGGTCGGCGGCAAGAACGCCTCCCTGGGCGAAATGATCGGCCAGCTCGCCGCCGCCGGGGTCGCGGTGCCCGGCGGCTTCGCCACCACGGCGGAAGCCTACCGCGATTTCCTGGCCCAGGACGGCCTCGGCGAACGCATCTGGGCCGAACTAGCCCGCCTCGATATCGCCGATGTCGCCGCTCTCGCCCGCACCGGCGCGACGATCCGGCACTGGATCGAAGCCGCGCCCTTCCCGCCCGGCCTGGAACAGGCCATCGCCACCGCCTACACCGAACTCGCCGCCCGTTCCGGCCCAGGGTTCTCGGTCGCGGTGCGCTCCTCCGCCACGGCGGAAGACCTGCCCGACGCCTCTTTCGCCGGCCAACAAGAAACCTATCTCAACGTCGAAGGGCTCGACGCCGTGTTGCGGGCGGTGAAGCGGGTATTCGCCTCGCTATTCAACGACCGGGCCATCGCCTACCGCGAACACCAGGGCTTCGAGCATCGCAAAGTGCTGTTGTCCGCCGGAGTGCAGCGCATGGTGCGCAGCGACCTCGCGGCCAGCGGCGTCATGTTCACCCTCGACACCGAATCCGGCTTCCGCGACGCGGTGTTCATCACCTCGGCCTATGGCCTCGGGGAATTGGTGGTGCAGGGCGCGGTCGATCCCGACGAGTTCTATGTCTACAAGCCCGCGCTGGCGGCGGGCAAGACGGCGGTGATCCGCAAAACCCTGGGCAAGAAGGGCGTGAAGATGGTGTACGACCCGGAACGGGCCGTCGCCACCCTCGACACGGCCATGGAAGCAAGGCGGCGCTTCTCCCTCACCGACGCCGAGGCCGAGCAACTGGCCCGGCTGGCGGTCGTCATCGAACGGCATTATGGCCGCCCCATGGATATCGAATGGGCCAAGGATGGGCTGGACGGCGGTTTGTACATCGTCCAGGCCCGGCCCGAAACCGTGCAAAGCCGCGTCCGCCACGAGATCGAGCGCTACCGGCTGCAAGGCCAGGGCGAGGTGCTGGCCCAGGGCCGCAGCGTCGGCCACAAGATCGGCGCGGGCGCGGCCAGAGTGATCCAGAGCGTGGCGCAAATGGACGAGGTCCGGCCCGGCGATGTGCTGGTGACGGACATGACCGACCCCGATTGGGAACCGATCATGAAAAAAGCCAGCGCCATCGTGACCAATCGGGGGGGTAGGACGTGTCATGCCGCGATCATCGCCCGCGAACTCGGTATCCCGGCGGTGGTCGGCTGCGGCGACGCCACCCGCGCCATCCCGGCGGACACCGAGGTCACGGTCTCCTGCGCCGAGGGCGACACCGGCTATGTCTACGCCGGGAAGCTACTTTACACGGTGGACCGCATCGACCTGGACCGGATGCCCGACCTGCCGGTCAAGTTGATGATGAACGTGGGCAGCCCGGAACGGGCCTTCGCCTTCGCCGCCCTGCCCAACGATGGCGTGGGGCTGGCGCGGATCGAGTTCGTCATCGCCCGCACCATCGGCATCCATCCCAAAGCCCTGCTCGAATTCGACCAACAAACCCCGGAACTGCAAGCCGCCATCCAGGAGCGCATCGCGGGCTACGCCGATCCCATCGGCTTCTATGTGGACAAACTGGCGGAAGGCATCGCCACCCTCGCCGCCGCCTTCGCGCCCAAACCGGTGATCGTCCGCACCTCCGACTTCAAGACCAACGAATACGCCAACCTGCTGGGCGGCGGGCGCTATGAACCCAAGGAGGAAAACCCGATGATCGGCTTCCGCGGTGCCTCACGCTATGTGGCCGATGCCTTCCGGGATTGCTTCGAACTGGAATGCCGGGCGCTGAAGAAAGTGCGGGAAGAAATGGGCCTCGCCAACGTGCAGGTGATGATCCCCTTCGTGCGTACCCTGGACGAGGCACGGGGCGTGGCGGAATTGTTGGAGCGTTTCGGTTTGCCGCGCGGCGTCGATGGCCTCCAATGGATCATGATGTGCGAGATTCCCTCCAACCCGCTGCTGGCCGACGAGTTCCTGGACATCTTCGACGGCTTCTCCATCGGTTCCAACGACCTGACCCAGTTGACCCTGGGCATCGACCGCGATTCCGGGCTGGTGGCGGGCGGCTTCGACGAGCGCAACCCAGCGGTGAAAGCCCTGCTGCGGATGGCCATCCAAGCCTGCCGCCGGCGCGGCAAATATATCGGCATCTGCGGGCAAGGACCGTCGGACCATCCCGATTTGGCATTGTGGTTGTTGCGGGAAGGCATC
The DNA here is from genome assembly GCF_900155475.1 of Methylomagnum ishizawai. NCBI lineage: Bacteria > Pseudomonadati > Pseudomonadota > Gammaproteobacteria > Methylococcales > Methylococcaceae > Methylomagnum > Methylomagnum ishizawai. The sequence continues at coordinate 3,482,421 of NZ_FXAM01000001.1, forward strand.
GGCAGCCTGTCCTTGAATCCCGATACGGTGGTGGAAAATTGGTTGTTCCTGGCCGGGGAACAGGACGGGCATTGAGGCCGGAACCCGAACGTCACGATTCCTTAACGTTCAGGGACGATAATCGCCGGTCATTTTGCCCGCAGGTTCGAACACCGGGGACGGAAGATACACAGGCTTTTTCGGGAAACCCACCCCCGGCCCGAGGCCGGGATCGACCAGGAGAATAAAACATGAAGAAGATCGTTGGCTTGATCGCCGCGCTGGCCTTGGTATCCGGCTGCGCAACCCCCGCGAAGAACACCAACAAGGACGATTACTACGCCAAGGAGAACGCCCTGCGTAAAGACTATCAGCAATGCTTGAAGAAGGCGGGCAAGGGCGCGGCGGAATGCCAGGACGAGAAGGACCGGTTGCTCGAACAGATGGAATGGAACCTGTTGGACGAAAGCACCTGAGTCCCCGACACCGGCCATGCGCAAAAAGCGGGGCTAAAGTGCTGACAGCCGCGTGAATTTCCCCTATAATGCGCGGCTCTTGGAGAGATGTCCGAGCGGTTTAAGGAGCACGCCTGGAAAGTGTGTATACGTTAATAGCGTATCGAGGGTTCGAATCCCTCTCTCTCCGCCAATCACAGGGCCGAAGAAGCCCGATAAAAACCGAAAAACCCGCATGTTTTCTAGCCTGCGGGTTTTTTGTTGCTCGAAGAAAACCGATAGAATCCGGCGACAGCCGGGCCATTCCGGGGGCATATCCGGGGGCATGTGCCCCTTGCTCTGGGGCAGATGCCCCCAAGCCCCTACCCAAAACACAAATCCATGCCCCCACCCCGCGCACCATGCGGCTTGCGGCGGGCGACCTGGGGGCATGTGCCCGGCGCTTCCCTATGCTTCACCTGGAACCACGCCTTGCGAGGGGGAACCCATGCCGTTGACCGACACCGCGATAAGGAATGCCAAGCCCGGAATCACGCCAGCCGGGAAGCCCACCGACAAGCCCTACAAGCTGGCGGACGCTGGGGGCTTGTATCTGGAGGTTTCGCCCAAGGGCGGGAAATACTGGCGGCTCAAGTACCGCTTCGAAGGGAAGGAAAAATCGAAAGACAGCTTGCCCATGCCGAGCGGAACAAGGTGCGGGCTTCCTACCACCGGGCGGAACACCTGGCGGAGCGCCGGAAGATGATGCAGGCGTGGGCGGATTATCTGGACGGGCTGAGGCAGGGGGCGGACGTGGTGCCGATCCGCCGCCCTGGATAGGGGAATCGATCCGATAAGCACCAGGGACACCCTAGCCAACCTTTGGCGTCACTGGTGTATCATAACCAACAGCCGCGCCTAACCTTTGGCCGGGCGAACCATGGACCCCCTTTCACCCATGTTGGCACGGCTCCCCATCTGAAAGGCCAGCCCGAAAGGGTGCTATCTCCATTCCCGTTTCCCGAGGCCGGGGGAAACCCTCGTATCCATCCCACCCCATGGGGAATAGCTATGTCATCCGTAGCGGAAAGGGTCTATGAAATCACGCGGAATCTGCCGGAATCGAAGGCGGCGGAAGTATTGAGGTTCGCCGAAGCCCTACAGGCCGAACCAGAGGCCGGGGAAAGCGATTTCTTCGCCCTGGCGGGTTTGTGGCAAGGCCGGGATATTGACGCGGCGGCACTGCGGCGGAAGGCGTGGCCGGAGCGGTCCCGGTGATTCTCTGCGATACGAACATCCTGATCGAGTTCTACAAGAACAATCCGGCCATCGTCCAAGCGCTTCGGGCCATCGGGCCTAGGAGCCTGTCGGACTTTCCGATAAAAAGACCGAATTGACCATTTTGTGGTCAATTTTGGCGCTTCTACATGAATTTTCGATCATTCGAATTCGATGAGTCGCCCAAATATTCGTGTACAAGCGCTTCGCGCTTGGAAGTCCGACAGGCTCCTAGGAAGCCAGACCGTCAAAATCCGCCAGCTTTTCCAGATCGCCCGGCACATCCACATCGAACAAGCAGCCAGGATCGTCCATATCGAGGCGGACGATGGCTTCGCCCTGGATTCGGAGCAGGTCCCTGGCCCCCTCGTCGCCCGAGAGCGCGGCCAGCGCATCGAACCACCGTTGGGCGAAACCCACCGGATGGCCGCGCCGACCCCCGTGATAAGGCGCGGCGATGGCAGCCCCGGCACGCAGCGCGGCAGCGACGCGGCCCAAGGTCTCCTCCCGGAGGTAGGGCATGTCGCCAAGGGCCACCAACCAGCCCCCGGCCTGGGGCGTTGCGCGGATACCGGCCGCCAGCGTCGCGCCCATGCCGTTCCCGGCGTCCTCCACCTCGACGATTTCGACCCCGAGCGGGGCGAGCGCCCCGTGCAACGCCGGTTGGCCGGGACGGACCAGGACGATGGCGCGATCCACCGCCGCCGCCAAGCGCCGCGCACTCGCGGCGACGATGGCTTCCCCGCCGGGTAGCGGATGCAGCAGTTTGTCGCCACCGAAGCGGCGACCGTCACCGGCGGCGAGCAACAATCCGACGATGGGTTCCATGGCGTCCGCCCGCCTCACGGTTCCGCAACCGCGTCCCGCAGCGGCACGGCCACCCCGTTCTTGACCGCCGTCATCTCGGCGAGGATCGCCAGCGCGATCTCGGGCGGCGTGCGGCTGCCGATGGCGAGCCCCACCGGCCCACGCAGGCGGGCCAGCTCTTGTTCGGAAAGGTCGAAATACCGCGCCAACCGGTCGCGCCGTTTGGCGTTGTTCAAGCGCGAGCCGATAGCCCCGATATAGAACGCCGGTAATTTGAGGGCTTCCATCAGCACCATGTCGTCGAGTTTGGGATCGTGGGTCAGCGCCACGACCGCCAGCCGCGCATCGGGTTCCAGGGCGAACAGCGTGTCGTCGGGCAGGGTGGTGACTAGCCGCGTACCGGGCACATCCCAACCGGGACCGTACTCCTTGCGCGGATCGCAAACGATGATCTCGTAATCCAGCGCCAGCGCCATATGCGCGAGGTAACGGGACACCTGGCCGGCCCCGATGATGAGCAAGCGCCACCGCGGACCATGCACGGTAATCAAGCGCCCGCCATCCCAGGACAGCGCGTCGCCGCGCTCGGCGGCGGCGATGGTCACGGTGCCGCTGGCGATATCCACTTGCCGCTGGGTCAGTTGGTGCTGACCCAACCGGGCCGCCAAATCCTCCAATTGCGCTGGGTCGGGCGACGGCTCGACCACGAGTTCCAATGTACCGCCGCAAGGCAGGCCGTAGCGCACCGCTTCTTCCTGGGTCACGCCGTAGGCCAAGATAAAGGGCTGGCCGCCGCCGAGACGGTTGCCGCGCATCCGGGCGATCAGGTCGTCCTCGACGCAGCCGCCGGAAACCGATCCCTCCACCCGGCCATCGTCGCGCAACGCCAGCCAGGAACCGGGCGGGCGCGGAGCCGAACCCCAGGTCCGGGCCACCGTGACCCAGGCGAAGCGCCTGCCCTCGGCGGCCCAACGCCGGGCCGCCGCCAGCACTTGCAGATCGACGCTGTCCATCAGGCTTTCAGCACCTCGGTATCCAGCGGCAAGCGCCGGACCCGCTGGCCGGTGGCGGCGGCGATGGCGTTGGCGACCGCCGGGGCCAAGGGCGGCACGCCGGGTTCGCCGATGCCGGTCGGCTTCTCCGCCGAGGGCAGGATATGCACTTCGACCCGTGGCATTTCGTCGATGCGGATTGGCACGTAATCATGGAAATTGGATTGCTCGACGACCCCGGCCTTGAACGTGATCGCGCCGCGCAGGAACGCCGACAGCGCGAAGCCCACCGAGCCTTCGACCTGGGCGCGCACGTTGTCGGGATTGACGACGATGCCGCAATCGACCGCGCAGACAACCCGGTCAACCTTGATATCGCCATCGGGCTGGACCGTCACTTCCGCGACCTGGGCCACCACCGTGCTGAACGATTCGTGTACCGCCACGCCCCGGCCCCGCCGCCCGCCGTTGGTGGCGGGGTCCAGCGGTTTGCCCCAACCGGCCTGTTCGGCGGCGAGTTTCAGCACGGCGATATGGCGCGGTTGCTGTGCCAGCAGCCCGAGGCGGAAGGCCAGCGGGTCTTGGCCGGCCGCGACCGCGATCTCGTCGATGAAGGTCTCGGTGGAATAGGCGGTGTGGGTCGAGCCGACCGAGCGCCACCACAGCACCGGCACGCCGATATCCGTGGGCGTGTGGAGTTCGACCCGCAGGTGGGGGACCGCGTAAGGCAAATTGGCGGCACCTTCGACCGAGGTGGGATCGACACCATCCTCGATATATTCGGCGAAGGGGGAACCGGCCAGGATCGATTGGCCGACCAAGCGGTGCCGCCAACCGACCAGCCGGCCCTGGGCGTCGAGGGCGGCTTCCAGCGCATGGTGGAAGGCCGGGCGGTAATAACCGGCCTTCATATCGTCCTCGCGCAGCCGCACCAGCTTGACCGGGGCGCGGCCCCCGATGGCCTGGGCGATGGCGACGGCTTCGATGACATAGTCCGCGTCCTTGCTGGCCCGGCGGCCAAAACTGCCCCCGGCGTACAGCATGTGGATCGCCACCTGCTCGGGCTTGAGGCCCAGGCGTTCGGCGACCTTGTTCTGATCGGCGGTTTGCATCTGCTCGCCGTTCCAGATTTCGCAAGCGTCCTTGGTCAGCCGCACCACGCAATTCATCGGTTCCATGGCGGCATGGGCCAGATAGGGGAAATCGTAGGCCGCCTTGAGTACGCGCTTCGCCGCGGCGAAAGCGGCATCGGGATCGCCTTCCTTGCGGGCGACGGCACCGGGCGTTTTCACGAGCTCGTGGTAGCGGGCGAAAATCTCGTCGCTGCCGAGCTTGAACGCGGCGGATTCGTCCCATTCGACCACCAGCGCATCGCGGCCTTGTTTCGCGCTCCAGGTGTCCTGGGCCAGAACGGCCACGCCGCTAGGAACCCGGACCACCTCCACCACGCCCCGCACCGCCTTGGCCTGGGTCGCGTCGAAGGATTTGACCAGGGCACCGAACCGCGGCGGGCGGGCGACGACCGCGGTCAACATCCCCGGCAGATGCACATCCTGGGTGAACCGCGCCTGGCCGTTGATCTTGTCCCCGGTATCCTTGCGCGGCGCGTGCTTGCCGACCAGCTTGAAATCCTTGGGGTCTTTCAGCGTGACATCGGCGGGGACCGGCAGGGTGGCGGCGATCCCCGCCAATTCGCCGAAGCTGGCTTTGCGCCGCGTGGGCGGGTGCGCCACGACGCCCTCGCCGACTTCGATCTCCCGCGCCGGAACCCGCCACTGCCGGGCCGCCGCCGCCACCAGCATGGCGCGGGCCGAAGCACCGGCTTGACGCATTTGCTCATAGGAATTGGCGATGGCCGAACTGCCGCCAGTGCCTTGGGCCTTGCCCCAGGCGAGATTGTTGAAGCGCTTGGCATCGGCCGGTGCGCCTTCGACCCGCACCTGCGACCACGCGGCATCCAGTTCCTCGGCAACCAGGGTGGCAAGGCCGGTATAACTCCCCTGCCCCATCTCCAGATGCTTGGCGATGACGGTGACGGTGTTGTCGCTGCCTATCCTCAGGAACGCGTTCGGTTCAAAGGCTGGCGCGGGACCGGGAGCCGGGGACTTCCTAGCCGCGCCGGGGCTGTCCGGCACATAGATAGCCAACGTCAGCCCAGCGGCCTGTTGCAGAAAGCGGCGGCGGCTTGCGTTTTCAATGCGGATCGTCTGGTTCATGGGGGTAGCTCCGTCAAGCCAAGGCCTGGGCCGCCGCGTGGAGGGCGGCGCGGATGCGGACATAGGTGCCGCAGCGGCAGAGATTGCCGCCCAAGGCGGCGTCGATATCGGCATCGGAGGGCTTGGGGTTCTTTTCGAGCAGGGCCACCGCGCTCATGATCTGGCCGGGCTGGCAATAGCCACATTGCACGACATCCAGGCGCTTCCAGGCTTCCAGCACCGCCTTAGCGGCGCGGCCCGGTCCAACGCCTTCGATGGTGACGATCTGCTTACCGACGGCGGCCGCCAGCGGGGTCATGCAGGCGCGCACCGGCTGGCCCGCCAGATGGACGGTGCAAGCGCCGCACAAGCCCTGGCCGCAGCCATATTTGGTGCCGGTGAGCTGTAGCTCGTCCCGTAATACCCATAACAAGGGCGTGTCCGCCGCGGCGTCGACGCGGGTCGCCTTGCCGTTGATGTCGAGTGTGGTCATGGAGTACTCCCAAGTGGTGAAGCCGCACCTTATACGACCGCCCTTCCGCCGTCCACCGTCAGGGCGTGGCCGACGACATAAGCCGCCCCCGAACCACGCCTGTAGGGTTGGGTATGAACCAGCGAAGGGATGCAGGTAGCGCTGGACATGGGGTTGCCCGGTCTTGAGGGTAAACGAGCGGTTCATCAGCGAACCCATGGGGAATTTGTCGATGCAGGCATCCGGCCCGCGCCCGCCGGTCAGTTCCTTCAGCGCCTCGACTCGGACGATGCCGACGCTTTAGGTAATCGCACCTACCGACCACGCGGCCAAGGCTTGGGCCACCGCCACCACCACCGGACCCCAGCCGCCCTCTGGGGACTGGCGGAACAGCCGCATCGTGCCGGGATACCAAGGCGAGTCCGCCCGATCCTTCAGCCAGCGCCAATCGGTCATATGGTCGGGCAGCAACACCCAGCACGGCTTGCCCAGCGCCCCGGCCAAGTGGGCGACCGCCGTATCCACGCTGATTATCAAATCCAGCCCCGCGACGACAGCGGCGGTATCGGCGAAATCGGTCAGTTCATGGCCCAAGGCCAACAGCTTGACTCCGGCAGGCGGATTCCGCGCCTCGTCTTCGCCCGCGCCTTTTTGCAGGCTCACGAACCGGATGCCGGGCACCCGGCCCAGCGGGACGAGCAAGTCCAACGACGGCAAGGACCGATCCGCGTCGTTCTCGAACCGGGGATTGCCCTTCCAGACCCAACCGACCCGTTTCCCTGGCGGCAAGCGCGGCGACCAATAGGCCATCCGCTCGGGATCGGCGGACAGATAGGGAATTGGCGTCGGGATGCTATCAAGCCGGGTCCGGCAGTGATAAGGCAGGCTCAAGGGCGGCGTCCAGTAATCCCAGCCCGAGGCGGGCACGTCCTCCGCGACCGAGATGGCTTCATCGATACCGGACAAGGTATCAAACAAGGTTTTCAAGCCGGGATGGCATAGCACGGTGATCCGCGCCGCACCCATCCGTTTCAGCAGCGGCCCGTAGCGGCAGAACTGGATCATGTCGCCGTGGCCGGCTTCGAGGCCGATCAGCAGCGACTTCCCGGCCAAGTCCTCGCCTTGCCAGCGCGGGCAGGTGAAATGCCGGTCCAGGATTCCATACCATTCGCGGGCTTCCAGGCATTCCCAGCCCTCTTCGTAGCGGCCTTGCCGCAGCAGCCCATAGGCCAGATTGAAACGGGCCTTGGCATAGGCCGGGTCCAGGCCGATAGCGTTACGGAGACAACGTTCCGCCGCGTCCTCGCGCTGGGTGCGGATCATCAAGACCCCCAGGTTGGACCAAGCCGCTGCCGAATCCGGCGCGAGGGCCAAGGCGTGGCGGAAACGGGTTTCGGCCTCGGCATAGCGGCGGACGTTCATCAGCAGGACGCCCAGGTTGAGGTGCAGGCGGGCTTGGTCGGGGCGCAGGGCGATGGCGCGGCGGTGGCAGGCTTCGGCCTCGTCCAGCGCCCCGGCCTGTTCGCGCAGCAAGCCCAGGTTGGTCAGCGCTTCCGGGAAATCGGGCCGGAGCGCGAGGGCTAGCCGGAAACAGCGCTCGGCGGCTTCGGCCTCGCCCGCCGCCATCAGGCGGTTGCCTTCGGTGAAAAGTCCGTCCTCGGTCATCACGGGCCGGGGCTGGCGGCATAAACGGCCTCCCGCACCTCGACCAAAACCGCTTCCACCGCCGCCGCATCGGGTTGTGCGGGCAGGGGGCAAGCGGCATAGGCGGCGTGGATTTCCGCCAGCTTATCGTCGGCGCGGCGGACCAGATCGTCGTAGTCGAATTCCCCCCGGCGGATGGCCAACAAGAATTCCCGGTCGGGGCGGCGCACATTGACCCGGCCCTCGGTGGCGATTTCCAAGGCCATGTGCAGCAGGCGGAAGGTGTGCATCATGTTCTTGGCGTCGTAGTGCTTGCCGTGTTCCAAGGTACCCCGATAGCGGGCCTCGTTGCGCTTCGCCACCCAATCCCAGTATTCCCGATACTCGCGGCAATAGGCCGAATAGCCATCCTTGTTGACATGCAACAAACCCGTCGGAACCCGGTCCTTGGGAATGCTGCTGAGGCTGACTTCCTGCGCTTCCGCCCCCGAGACGATGCCCCGGAAGCGCTGTTCCGGGCCATCCCCGTGGAATAGCGCGTAACCGTCGCGGAAATGGGGAATGGCCGCGAGTCCGCAATCCTCTTGCCGCCAGCTCCGGCGCTCCAACCACTCGACCAGGGGCACGCTGCCCTGACCCTCGGCCATATGGCAGAAGTCGAGCAGGCTTTTACGCCCAGGCTCGACGGGACGGACGATCTTCTTGTTCAGTCCACGCGCCTTGCGGATTTGCGACTGCGCGTAGCCGGCGAAGCTCTGTTCGCACAGCTTGCTCAGGAATAATTCCGGCGTGAACCGTTCCATCAAGGGATGCCGGTAGCGCAGGCAATCGGGTGGAGTGGCGAGTAATTCCAACAGGTTGGGATTGTTGCGGCAGAGCAGTTCGGCGTAGCGTTTCAGTTCGTAATAGGTTTCGTCCTGGCTCGGATTGCTCACTTGTTCGGTGTAGCCGAACCCGTAGAACTCCCGCCGTGGCAGGATGAACACCCCCCTGAGGTCGGTGTCGGATTCGGGCGTGGCCAACCCATAGGCCCGGCTGCCGCTCACGGCCTCCAACAATAGGCAATCCCGGTTGCCCCGCAGGCGTTGGTAATTCATGGCAATAGCAGGCTCCTGAATAGCCGGTTCAAGGGTTCTTCCGCCCCGCTATGCGGAGCCAGCGCCGCGCTGTCTTGTGGATACGCGGCCAAGCGGCGGGCGATAAAATCCTGCAAAACCGGCACCGGAGCCGTTTCCGCCCGCTCGTCGGCGTTCCGCTTGAGGTCCAGCAAGGCGTCGATGGCTGTTTGTACGGCGGCGTCCGCGACCTGATCGCGCAAGGATGCGAATTCCATCGGCGGCACGCCGCCGCGCTCCACAATCCAAGCCGCCGCCAGCAAGGGCCGCAAGGCATAGAAATAATGCTTGAGCCGGACGCGGGTGCCTTGGAGTTGGTGTTCGTAGGCGTTGCGGGCCATGGACAAATAATGATGGCAACCGGCCCGCCGGGAAAAATAATCCGGCATCAAAGCCGTCCACGCCTCGCAGCACCGCGCATCCCGGCGGTAGACGATGGGCGATTGCAGCCATTCGTACAAAGGCGCGTTGCTCTTGCGGAACAGGGCCAGCGCCTTGCGGATATCCCAGCCGTTCACGTCCAACAGGCGATCTATCGGCACTTCGATCACATCGCGCTGGGCGGCGATGGACAAATAATCCTCCAGCGGGCGGAGATAGACGAAACGGACATCGTAATCGCTGTCGGGCGAGGCGAAGCCCCAGGCCCGGCTGCCGGATTCGGCGGCGTAGAGGATACGGACCCCGTGTTCGTGTTCGATTTGGTCCAGGCAGGCGAGGATTTGGGTGTGCATGGGGGGGCCGATGGTCGGTAGAATGTTCTGTAGTTACGGATTCCCAAGCGTCCGGTGCAGCGCCTTTTTAGGCAAGCAGTTTGTCATATTCCGCGTGAGTGCCTATCCAAACCCAAAGAAATCCCCCTTCAATCTGCGCGGCTACCGCACGGTAATTGGAGCCAACACGAGCCGACCAGACTTTGCCCACTTTCTTGAATTGCAAAGAAGGATGGGAGTGATCGGCTTTTAGCAGCTGAAAGTTCTTCTTGGCGAGGCTGCGAATCTCTACAGGAAGTCGTTCATAGCAAGCCCAGAAGCTGGAAGCGGTTTTGTGTTTCAAAGGTCTCCCGTTAGTCCAGCTTCGTGTTCAGCGAGTGCCGCATTGATAAGGAAGTCCAATTTCCCAGCATTGGAATCAGCCTCCAGTTTCTTGTCCCAACGGGCTTGGTCAAATTCCATAAACCAATCGCGTAGCTTTGCAAATGAAGCATCATCCAATTCCGCAATATGTTGCTCTAATAATTCCACTTGATTCATAAATTCCTCACTTTTTAAAAGGCGGGTTACGCTGTCGCCGACCCGCCTTAGCGTACTACCACGCTGGGAGCGGAACTTCCGAACCGGCATTCCCAAGCAGGGCCTGGGAATCAGCGAAAAGCAGAAGTTAATTCCGGCCAAATCCTATCAGCGAAAATACTTCGCGTAGCTTGCCATACAGCCCCGCCCGCCCTGTCTTATCCAAGGTTTAACGGATCACTTCCAACCGCCCAGCCACATCGGCCAACACCCGCTCCACCAGCCTGTCATCCTCGCTGCAATACCGAGCCGCATCCTGCTCCCGCCGCAACCAAGTGAACTGCCGCTTGGCGAACTGCCGGGTCGTGATGACGCCGCGCTCGACCATCGTCTCCCAATCATATTCCCCGGCCAGATAAGCCCAAACCTGCCGATAGCCCACCGCCCGGATCGAGGGCAAACCGGGCTGCAAATCCCCACGCTCGTACAGGGCGCGGACTTCCTCGACCAAGCCGCGTTCCAGCATAGCCTGGAAACGTAGCCGGATACGCTGATGCAAAGCGGGCCGGTCGGCGGGTGCCACCACCAGCTTAATCAAATCGAACGGCGGCGGCGGGGCCAAGGTGGCGGCGCAAAGTTCGGTGAGCGGTACGCCGGTAATGCGATAAACCTCCAAAGCCCGGTGGATGCGCTGGGGATCGTGGGGATGGATGCGGGCGGCAGCTACGGGATCGACCCGCGCCAGTTCGGCGTGTAGTTCGGGCCAGCCCCGGACAGCGGCTTCCGCGTCGAGTTGGCGGCGGATATCGGGGTCGGCGGAGGGAAGTTCGGAAATCCCATGGAACAGCGCGTTGAAATACAGCAGGGTCCCACCCGCCAGGATGGGCAGCTTGCCGCGCCCGGTGATATCGCGCATCAAGGCCAGGGCGTCCTCGCGGAACCGGCCTGTCGAATACGCCTCCTTGGGGTCGAGGATATCGATCAGATGATGGGGCACGCCGGCCCGCTCTGCGAGGTCGGGCTTGGCGGTGCCGATGTCCATGCCCCGGTAGACCAGGGCCGAATCCACGCTGATGACTTCGCCATCCAGCGCTTGTGCCAAGGCGATGGCGAGCCGGGTCTTGCCGGAAGCGGTCGGCCCCATCAAGGCCAGGGCGGGCGGCAAGCGTTCCACGCTCAACGGCCCCTGGCGAACCAGCCGTTCAACTCCTTGAGGCTCAACACCACCCAGGTGGGCCGACCGTGGTTGCACTGGCCGCTGCGCTCGGTGGTTTCCATTTCCCGCAGCAGGGCGTTCATCTCGGGAATGGTCAGCTTGCGATTGGCCCGCACCGAACCATGGCAAGCCAGCGTCGCCAGCACCGCGTTCAAGCTTGCCTCGACACGGGCGCTGTGGCCGTGCTGGTTGAGGTCGGCCAGCACATCGCGCACCAGCGTTTCGCCGTCGGTTTCGCCCAACAGCACGGGCAAGGCGCGGATGACCAGGGTTTCGGGACCGGCGCGGTCGAGTTCGATGCCGAGCGCGGCCAGGGCGTCCTGGGCCTCGACCGCCAACTCGGCCTCGGCCCCGGTCACTTTCAACCGCAGCGGCAATAACAAAGGCTGGCTGGGCACCGGCCCGGCCTCGTGCTGGCGCTTGAGCTTTTCGTAGGTGATGCGCTCGTGGGCGGCATGGGCATCGACCAGGACCAAGCCCTCGCGGTTTTCGGCCAGGATGAACGCGCCATGCACATGGGCCACGGCATAGCCCAAGGGCGGCATGGCGGCAGATTCGGACTCCGGGGTTTCAGCGGCGGCGGAAGCATTGGCCGGTTTGCCGTATAACCCGGCATAGCCTTGGAGGGTTTCGGCCACGTTCAGCGGCAGGGAGGCTTGGCGGGCGGCGGCGCGGGTGGATGGGCGCGGCGCGTACAGGCCGGAACCGGATGTGGCGCGGGACGATCCGCCCTGCGCGGCCACGGGTTCCGCCACCTCGAATCCGGCAGCGGCTCCCACGCCCGCGCCCGGCTTGGCCTCGCCCAAAGCCCGGTGCAAACCCCGGAACAGGAAATCATGCACCATGCCGGGTTCGCGGAACCGCACTTCCAGCTTGGCCGGATGGGCGTTGACATCGACCAGGGCCGGATCGAGCGTGAGATACAGCACATAAACCGGCTGCCGCCCGTGGTACAGCACATCCTGATATGCCTGCTTGATGGCGTAGCCCGCCAGCTTGTCGCGCACCGAGCGGCCATTGACATAGAAATATTGCATATCGGCCTGGCTGCGGGAAAAGGTCGGCAAACCCACCCAACCCGTGAGCCGCATTCCCGCCGCCTCGAACTCCACCGCCAAGGCCTGGGCCAGGAATTCCCCGCCCAACAGCAAGGCCAAGCGCAGTTCGGTATCAGCCTGGGTGGTGGCCGGGCGCAGATCGAACACATTGCGCTGGTTATGGCTCAGGGAAAAGCCCACCCCGAAGCGGGCCAGGGCCAGCCGCTTGACCAGGGTTTCGATGTGCTGGAATTCGGTCTTCTCACTGCGCAGAAATTTGCGGCGGGCCGGGGTGTTGTAGAACAGGTCGCGGATTTCGACCGTGCTGCCTTCGGGATGGGAGGCGGGCTGCACATCGAAATCGGCCTCGCCGCCATCGGTGGTGACACGGAAGGCGCAGCGCTCGCCCTGGGTGCGGGAAATCAGGGCCAGGCGCGACACCGAGCTGATGCTAGGCAGGGCTTCGCCGCGAAAGCCGAAGCTGGACACCCGTTCCAGGTCGTCGAGGCTGGCGATTTTGCTGGTGGCGTGGCGCGAGAGGGCGAGCGGGAGTTCTTCCTTGGGGATGCCGGTGCCATCGTCGCGGACCCGCATGAGCCGGAGCCCGCCCTGTTCCACTTCGATTTCGACCCGGTGGGCGTCGGCATCGAGGGCGTTTTCGACCAGTTCCTTGATGGCCGAGGCGGGGCGTTCGACGACTTCGCCGGCGGCGATTTGGTTGACGAGTTGGGGGGGGAGGAAGCGGATGGGCATGGCGGTAGGCCGGGAGTGGTTCGTGTGGGGTGGGTATTGTCGCCGAGTGGGAGGGGGGGTGGAAGGGTTGGGATTAACACTATAAGCTCGGTAGGGTGGGTATGCACTCATGCCCACCGCCCCCCAAACCTGCGGTCATTCCGAAATACCGCCCACCCTGCCCGGTTAATTCAACTATTAGCCACCATGACCAATCCCATCATGAATCCACCCACAACCCCCCCATGCCCCTTCGGCGAAGGCTATCAAAAATACTGGGATAAGCTTTCGCCTATGGAGCGCCAAATGGAAATGGACCTCGAAGGACTGTATTCGCTGGACCTGCAAGCCTTGGCCCTGGAACTGGCGGAACGGATTCGATCCCCACGGGTGGTCGATGCCTTCTGCGGAATAGGCGGAGCGGCCATCGCCTTCGCCCGCAGGGGCAAACAGGTTGACGCGATAGAGCTTCAAGCCAGCCGCCTCGACATGGCCCGGCGCAATGCCCAACGCTTCGGCGTCGAAGACCGAATCCATTTCCTGGAAGGCGATTGCACCGAGAAACTCGAACCGGCGGCAGACACGGCGATTTACCTCGATCCACCTTGGGGTGGCCCCGCCTACGGCAAGCTTGAACAATTCCGCCTCAAGGATTTCTCGCCGGACGGAGCAACCCTGCTACGTCAAGCCTTGGCGGTATCCCCCGAGGTATTGTTCAAACTGCCCAAAAACTTCGATTTCGCCGATTTACAGCGCATCTCGGCACCCACCGCGATACTCCGCAACGAATTCCGGGGAAACCTGGAATACTACACCGCCGTGTTTCTTCGGAACGGCGGATGAACAACCGTCCGTTCAATCCCTACCCCGCCGCAGCCAAACCTGTCCCAACGTCCCCAGCAGGATAATCAAGAACAACACGAACGCCACCGCCGCCGCATAGCCGAGATTCCACCAGCGGAAACCCTCCTGGAACATCAACAAAGCCACGCTCAGCGTGCTATCGGCGGGACCGCCCTGGGTCATCACATAAGGCTCGGCGAACAACTGGCAATAGCCGATCAAGGTGATGACGGTCACGAACAAGAAAGTCGGGGCCAGCATCGGCACAGTAATATGCAGGAATTGCCGCCACGGCCCGGCCCCGTCCAGCATCGCCGCCTCGTATAAACGGCGCGGGATACTCTGCAAACCCGCGATGAACACGATCATGTTGAAGCCGAAATTCTTCCACACCGCCATCAAGATAATCGCGGGCATGGCATAGGCCGGGTCGCCCAGCCAATCGATGGGCGCGATACCGAGCCAACCCAGCACATAATTCAAAAAGCCATAGCGCGGGTGATAGAGATAACGCCACACCACCGCAACCGCCACCAAGGTCGTCACCACCGGCAGGAACAGCAAGGCCCGGAACACGCCCTTCCCGCGCACCCGCCCATGGTTCAGCAACAAAGCCATCCCCAGCGACACCGCCACCGACAACGGCCCACCCACCGCCACGAAATAGCCGGTATTCCGCAACGCCGTGAGGAACAAGGGATCGGCCAGTAAGCGCCGGTAATTGTCCAGCCCCACGAAGCGCAGCGTGCTTAAATCGCCCAGCGCGTAAATATCGAAATCGGTGAAGCTCAGCAGTAGCGCCGCAATCACCGGCAGGAAAAAGAACACGGCGATGAGCGCCAAAGCCGGGCCGACAAACCAGACGGCGGGCGGAATGCGGAACCGCTTCATCGGGCCGGACGCTCCCGGTCCAGCAACCAGCGGCGCTTTTCCAAAATCCGGTCCACCTCGGCATCCAAACCGGCCAAAGCCGCGTCCGGGCTTAGTTCGCCGCGCACCGCCTTTTCGGCGTAATGCGCCAGCTTGCTGGCGATGCGCTCCCATTCCGGTAGCTTGGGCGTGGCGGCGACCCGCTCCAATTGCGCCTTGAATGCCTGGGCCTTATCGGAACCGGCCAATTCCGGCGCATCCCAGGCCGAACGCCGGGTCGGCAAATCGCCGGTCAGTCGGTAGAACGCCACCTGCCGTTCCGGGGTGGAGAGGAATTCGATCAAGCGGGCGGCTTCCGCCTTGTGGGTCGAGCCGTGCGCCAGGGCCAGACTCGCCCCGCCCGCCAGCGACAGGCCGGGATAAATATCATCCGGCGCGGGCAGCGGCGCGGTAGCCCATTGGTCTTGCATCGCTTCCGGCAAGCGCCGCCGGAATTCGCCGATATTCCATGGCCCGGTGATGTACATCGCGAAATAACCCCGTGCGAATTCCTGATAAAGATTGGCGATCTGGGCCTCGGCCACGGCGGGCGCATCGCCGCGCCGGAACAGGTCCAGATAAAAATCGAAAGCCCGCCGGAACTTGGGATTCTGGAAATCGCCATAACGCCCGCCGTCGCGCAGCAAACCCGCCCCCGCTTGCAAGCCGAGAATGGCCGGGATTTGCCATTCGTTCATGGGCAGCAACAAGGCGTAATGTTCGCCGCCGGGCAAGGCTTTGATGCGGGCCATCGCCGCCGACCATTCCCGCCAAGTGCGCGGCGGTTCGGCATAACCCGCCCGGGCCAAAATATCCTTGCGATAAAACAGCAGCCGCGTATCCACATACCAAGGCAGGGCGTAGAGCCGCCCGCCGATTTCATGGGTGGCGAGCAGCCCCGCGAAATAATCCGCCCGCGCCCGGATGGCTTCCGGCACCCGCCCGGCGTCCAAGGCGTCGATGGCCCGCAGCGCCACGAATTCCGGCACCCAGGTATTCCCGAGCTGGAACACATCCGGCATGGCCTCGCCCGCGTAGGCGGTCAGGAGCTTTTCATGGGCCGCGCTCCACGGGATGGGCTGGACCTCGACCCGCAGCCCCGGATTCAACCGCTCGAATTCCGGCAGCAGTTGCCGCACGGCCTCGCCCTCGCCGCCCATGGCCCAGAATTGCAGCCGCACCGGCCCGGCATCCTCGCCGCAGCCCGCCAGCGTGAGGCAGGCCAGCAGCGCGGCGAAGCCCGGCGCGGAGCGATGGCGGCGGAAACGGTTGGCGATACCCATGATGCGACGGCCCTGCGGTGAAGTGGCCGCCGATTGTACGGGGCAAGCCCCGGAGCCCCAAGCTGGCTTTGGGCAGCAAAGCAAGCTTGGGGCTCCAGCGTGACGAATTGAGCGCCCGGCCCGCATCCTCTATGCTTGCCCGACCCGCATATCGGGCGGGCGATGCAGTTATACGAGGCGAAGGCGCGGTGAAAACAACAGTGTGGGTCGGATTGATACTGGGATTATGGGCCGCGCTGGCCGGACCCGTGGGCGCGGACGGGACGGCCCCGGCGAATCCCGAAATCCCCCCCGGCGCGGAATTGGCTCCGCAAAAACAAGCTTGGGAACAATCGGTGGGAGGCGAAATGGCCGCACGTCCCTTGCTCAAGGCCCGGCTGGCGGGCTGGCCCCGTAGCTTGCGGGCCGCACCGCCCGCGCCCGACACCGACCCCCGGACCTTCCTCTTGAAACTCGCCGCCGACACCTGGCGCGGCCTCGACGCCTTCACCGACCTGGCCCACGGCCTGCCGCTGGACCGGGTCGAATTCGAGAACGGCGGCATCGCCCCGGAAACCACCCGCATCGGCGATTACACCAGTGTCACCAATATCGGCTTCCATTTCCTGGCCGTGGCCTCGGCCAACGAACTCAAGCTCATCGACCGGGAACAAGCCCTGACCCGGCTCAAAGCCACCCTGGCTTCGCTCGAACGCATGGAAAGCCATCGCGGCTTCTTCTTCAATTACTACAACACCACCACCCTGGAACGCACCAGCGATTTCATTTCCTTCGTCGATTCGTCCTGGCTGACGGCGGGCTTGATGGTGGCGCGGCAGGCGTTCCCGGAACTGGCGGAGCGCTGCTCCCGGCTGATCGCGCAAGGCGATTACGGTTTTTTCTACGACGAAAAATACCGGTTGATGTCGCACGGCTACCACGTCCCGCTCAAAACCCGCTCGGATTACCACTATGGCGTGTTCTATGCCGAATCGCGCCTTGGCAGCCTCATCGCCATCGCCCAGGGCGCGGTGCCGGAAGCCCATTGGTTCGCCATGTCCCGCACCTTCCCGCCGGACATCCAATGGCAAACCCGTCCGCCCCTGGGCCGCGTCGAATACGACGTGAATGGCTTCCGCTGGACCGGCGGGCATTACCATTGGCGCGGCCAGGACTACGTGCCGTCCTGGGGCGGCAGCCTGTTCGAGGCGCTAATGCCGCGCTTGGTGCTGGACGAAAGCCTATACGCCCCCGCCAGCCTGGGCCGCAACGGCGACATCCACACCGCCATCCACCGCCAATATGCCACGGAAGACCTAGGCTTTCCGGTGTGGGGCATGTCGCCGAGTTCCAATCCGGGGAATGGGCGCTACCAGGAATACGGCGTGAAACCGCTGGGCATCGCGGGCTATCCCTCCGGCGTGGTGACGCCGCACGCCGCCGCCTTGGCGCTGTTGGCCGAACCCGAGACGGCGACGGCGAACCTGCGGAAACTGGCCGCGCTGTATCCCATCTATGGCGATTTCGGCTTTTACGACGCGGTCGATCCCCAGAGCGGGGCGGTGGCCTATCACTATCTGTGTTTGAATCAGGCCATGATCCTGGTGGCCCTGGCCGATACCCTGGCCGACCACGCGATACAAAAGTTATTCGCGGCGGATGCGGGGGTAAAGAAGGTGTTGCCCTTGTTGGGGATCGAGCGCTTCGCGGGGCAGTGAAAATTTGGCATCGCAAGAGGTATTGACATGAGCGAAACAGAGCTTTTGCGTATCCGGCAAATCAAGGTCGATGGCTTATTCGGCTTGTATAACCATTGCATCGACCTGAATCTGGAAGAGCGGGTGACTATCCTGCACGGACCGAACGGGGTGGGGAAGACGGTTTTATTGCGGATGGTGAACTCGCTATTTAATCGGCCATGGGGAGGCTTGGCGGGTAATGAAGAAAAAAGCGTATTGGCAGAAATTCCATTTTCTGAGCTTTATATTCTTATGGAAGATGGCAGGGCAATAACTATCACCAATAAATCCAGCACTGATCTCAAAACAAATAAGGCGTGGAAATTCCGATTTTTTCTCACATCCAAGGATAGGAAAGTAATAGCCGAAGATGAATTGTTATTTGGCACGATAAAACGAGAACCGGCATGGCTGCGTAATTTTCGCAGCATGTTTAACGCTAATTTAATAGATACCCAACGATTGTCCCGTCTCGCGTTTGACGATTTTTCCACCAAAGCCAATGCCGTAACCGGAGGAAAAGGGCAATATGGTGCCCATAACGTTTTCCAGAACGCCGGCCCGGTCACCCTGATTGTTTCCGACACCTCTCCACCACCACCCAAGGGGTATATGCTTTCGACCGTGGTCGATTGTTCTGAGGATTTGCAACTTCGTATCCGCGATGCTCTTGCGAGTTATGGGCAGCAATCCCAAATTCTGGATCATACCTTTCCACGACGAGTACTGCGTTTTTCAGGCGATCTTTTGGACGTTGCAGAATTAAAAGCCAGTATGAATGTAATAGATAATAAACGGGAAGAATTTAGGAGGATCAATTTATTAGATGATAGCGAAACATCATCTTTCGACCTTTCCACGCTAAACGAGATTGAAGATACCGAAAGACGAGTGATGACGCTTTATGTGAAGGATACGGAAGCCAAGTTCAAAGCCCTTGAAGATATAGCCAATAGGATAATTGGGCTCTTAAATATATTAAACGCCAAATTTGTTCATAAGCAGATAAAAATCAAAAGGGAAATTGGATTTGTTGTCGAAGCACCAAGCGGGTTGGAATTCAATATAGAACACTTATCCTCTGGCGAGCAGCATGAAATGGTGTTGCATTACGATCTTCTATTTAAAGCCCAAAAAAATACCTTGGTACTCATCGACGAACCCGAACTTTCCCTCCATCTCGCTTGGCAAAAACGATTCCTCCCCGACCTTCTGGAAATCGTGAAAATCGCGAAAATCGACGTGCTATTAGCCACCCATTCCCCCTATATCGTCGGCGACCGCAGCGACTTGATGGTTTCTTTAGACGCGGAGGCGGTTGATGTTTCCGTCTAAAACCGCAGGGGAAATCGAGACGGAAATCCTAATGACGCGGCAGGTCCATAAAGGCAGCTTCCTCTTGGTCGAGGGGCCGGACGATTCCAAATTCTGGAAGACACGCATCAGCGACGAGGAATGTCAAATCGTACTGGCCGAAGGCAAGAACAACCTGCTCGGAGCCATCGAAAAACTCGATGCCCGTCGATTTTCCGGCGCTTTGGGCATTATCGACGACGACTGCGATAGCCTCGAAAGCTGGCGCTGCCCCTCTTGCAATTTATTGGTCACGGATGGGCGGGATTTGGAATGTATGCTGTTTTGCTCGCCCGCCTTGGAGCGGGTTCTAGCGGAATTAGCCGATCCTGCGAAAATCCAGCGCTTCGAGCAAAAATCCGGGGTATCAATTAGGGCAAGGCTAGTGGAAAACGGACTGGCTTTTGGGCGATTACGCTGGCTAGATAAACGGCAAAACTGGGGATTGGACTTCAGCAAAAAAATCACACCGAGCCGATTTATCGACCGCAAAACCTGGGTTGTTAAACGGACAGAGTTGTTGGATGCCACTTTTCAAGCGGCGGGTTTGAAGGATGCGGAGCAATTATGCGCCTTACTGGAGGCACTGCCCGCCGCCGATCCTTGGTTGATATGCCAAGGCCATGATTTGGTGGAAATCCTACGATTGGGTTTGCACGAAGAGGTATTTGGCACGCTTAAATCAAGCTATGGCAAAGACGACATCGCCCGGAATCTACGGCTGGCTTTCCATACCGCCGAACTCGCGCTGACCAAACTCTACCGGGATATCCGTGGCTGGGAACTCAACAATACCCCTTACCAAATTCTACCGGCGGTGGCATAGATTCCCATGGCCTCCGTCTCTTTTGAACACCTCGAAAAAACCTACCCCAACGGCTACCACGCCCTCCGCGATTTCACCCTGGATATCCCGGATGGCGAATTGATGGTGCTGGTCGGTCCTTCCGGCTGCGGCAAATCCACCTTGTTGCGCCTCCTGGCCGGGTTGGAAGACCTCAGTTCCGGCACGCTCAGAATCGGCGGGCGCATCGCCAACACCCTTTCCCCGCAGGAGCGCAACATCGCCATGGTGTTCCAGGATTACGCGCTCTATCCCACCATGACGGTGCGCGGCAACCTGGAATTCCCGCTCAAGATGCGCAAGCTGGGCCGGGAGGATATCCGCCGCCGGGTGGCCTGGGCGGTGGAATTGCTGGACCTGGGGGAAGTGCTGGAGCGCCTGCCCAAGCAACTTTCCGGCGGACAGCGGCAGCGGGTGGCGATGGGACGGGCCTTGGTGCGGGAGCCTTCGGTGTTCCTGCTGGACGAGCCTTTGTCGAACCTCGACGCCCAACTGCGCGGCCAAGTGCGCACCGAAATCGGCGAACTACAGCGGCGGATGGGCGCGACCATGCTCTATGTCACCCACGACCAAGTCGAGGCCATGACCTTGGGTCGCCGCATCGCCGTCCTGCACCAAGGCCGGATACAACAAGTCGCCGATCCCAAGACCTTGTACGAGCGGCCCGGAAATCCCTTCGTGGCGGGCTTCATCGGCAGTCCGCCCATGAACCTGTTCGCGGCGGTGCTGGAAGCGGAGGGATCGGGCCGGGCACGGTTGCGGGTGGCGGGCGGGGTGGTGGCGGTGGGCGTGGACATGGGCACGCACCCGGATGGGGCGGCGGTGCTGGCCGGGATACGCCCGGAAGCCATGCGCTTGGCCGAGCCGGAAGATATGGGATTCGCGGCGGTGGTGATGGGAACCGAATATCTGGGCCATGAAACCTTGCTGTATTTCCAACCCGGCCCGGAAACCCAGGTCTGGACGGCGCGGCTGCCGGGGATGTACGGGTTCGGGCCGGGCGACCGGGTGCGCTTGGTAATGGACGGATCGGCGGTGCGCTTGTTCTCACGGGAGGATTGAACGCGGCGGGGCGCGGTCCTGGCGGTATCCTATGCCGCAGGAACAACACTAAACTTGCCTCGTCCGACATCCCCAAAACTCCCTTCTGAAGAGGAACAGCGCATGACCCAAAACAAACTCCCCAAAATCGCGGTCGTCGGCGGCGGCGCGGGTGGCCTGGAACTGGCCACCCGGCTCGGCGGCGACCTGGGCCGCCGGGGCCAGGCCGAAATCACCCTGATCGACGCCACTCGCACCCATATCTGGAAACCCCTGCTGCACGAAGTCGCGGCCGGCACCCTCGATTCCCACGACGACGAACTCGACTACCTGGCCCAGGCCAACGCCAAGCATTTCCGCTTCGTGCTGGGCCGCATGGACGGCCTGGACCGCACCCGCAAGGAAATCCACCTCGCCCCCATGCACAACGCCGAGGGCCGGGAAATCATGCCGGCCCGGACCTACCCCTACGATTTCCTGGTCATCGCCGTGGGCAGCGTCTGCAACGATTTCGGCATCCCCGGCGTGGCCCGGCATTGCCTGTTCCTCGACACCACCGAGCAGGCCGAGCAATTCCAAATCCGGCTGATGGAAGCCTATCTCCACGCCCACGCCACCGGCGGCAGCCGGGGCGAGGGCGAACTGGACATCGCCATCGTCGGCGGCGGGGCTACGGGGATCGAGCTATCGGCCCAATTGCACCAGGCCACCCGCTTGCTCAACGCCTACGGACTCGACAACGTCCATCCCTCCGACATCAAAATCCATCTGATCGAAGCCTCGCCCAGCCTGCTCCCAGGACTGCCCGAACGCCTGTCGCGGGCCACCTTGCACCAGCTCGAAAGCCTGGGCGTGGAAGTGCTATTGGGCGAAAAAGTGGTGGAAGTGACGGAAGCGGGCGTCGCCACCCATTCGGGCCGGTTCATCCCGGCAGCGCTCAAGGTGTGGGCGGCGGGCATCAAGGCACCGGATTTCCTGCAAGGGCTGGACGGCCTGGAAACCAACCGCATCAACCAGATCAAGGTGCGGCCTACGCTCCAGACCACGGTGGACGATGCCGTGTACGCCATCGGCGATTGCGCCTCCTGCCCCTGGCCCGCCAAGAGCGATACCGCCACCGTGCCGCCCCGCGCCCAATCGGCCCACCAGATGGCGAGCCTGGTGCTGAAAAACCTGCGCCGCGCCCTGCGCGGCCAATCCCAGGCCGATTACCACTATCACGATTACGGCTCGCTGGTTTCCCTGGGCAAATACAGCACGGTGGGGAACCTGATGGGCAATCTGATGGGCACGGTGATGATCGAAGGCTTGATCGCCCGCTTGGTCTATCTGTCCTTGTACAAGATGCACCAGTGGGCGCTGTTCGGGACGCTGCGGGTGGGCCTGCTGATGGTGGCGAACTTCTTCCGGCGGCGCTTGCGGCCTAGGATCAAGCTGCACTGAGGGGGGTTCCGGGTTGGGATAGCAGGTTGCGGAGGCGTTCGGCCCTTGCGGTTTGGCCTAGCGCCTCGGCGGCTTCGAGGGCGGTTTTTAGGATGGCGATGCCTTTTTCCGGGTCGCCGCGTTGGCGGAGTAATTGGCCGTAGTGTTCGCCGACAGTAGCCAAGCCGTCGGGAACTTGGAGCCTCGTGAAGATTTCATATGCTTTCCCCAAATGCTCAAAGGCTTGACTAAACTGCTTCTGTTCCAACTCAATACCGGCGATTTTGAATAAAGTCACCGCCGTCGAACTTACATCGCCCAGGAGCTTGTAAATTGGAAGCTCTTCTTCCTCGCGGATACGCAACGCCTCATCCAACTGTCCCCGCGCTTGCAAAATATCCGCGACTCTTCCTTGAGTTACTGCCTGTGAACGAATATCACCTACAATAGCGAAAGTTGGAATTAAGTCATCATGGTATATATGTAACGCTCTTTCCATTTCACCTCGCATTAGCAAAATATCGGCAATTTTACCTTGTACCATTGCTTTTGAACGAACATCACCTAACCGCTCATAAACTGGAAGCTGTTCTTGCTGACGAATGCTTAACGCCTCGTTTAATTGTCCTTTTTCCTGAAGAATATCGGCTATTCGCCCCTGTACCACCGCCTTCTCACGCACGTCGCCCAGCCGCTCGTAGACCGGCAACTCCTCCTCACGAAGAATACGCAGCGCCTCGTCCAACTGCCCCCGTGCCTTCAGGATGTCAGCAATCCGTCCCTGCGTTATCGCCATCTCACGTGCATCTCCCCATTCTCGAAAACCCTCAAATACTAAATTCAGTTGACCTAGCGCTTCATCTAAATCACCAAATAATCCAAGTATTTCAGCACTTTCCGCTAATGCTTTAAAAACGCCTTTCTGGTCATCCGCATTTTGAAAAGCATTCGCCGCATAGCCAAAGACATTTAAAGCTTGAATCCACTCCCCAAGACTTCGATACAAATAGCCTAAGTTATTCCCCAAAATCCCGCGCTCAGAGCCGGAAAGCTCTTCGCCCTTGTACGCCAAGAAATCCCGGATTTCCCCAATCCGCTGCAATCGCTCATCCCGCGTGGCGCTCCCCAAATCCAGCGGCTCGGGCCAAGCCATACTTTCCAACTCGACCGGCCAGGAAAAATCCACCACCCCCGACCGCCATTCCCAAGCATCCGGCGCGGCTTGGGCGAACTCCCGGATTTGATGTTCCAACAGCCACAACACCAAAGGCCGCCGACACAACCGGGCAATCCAATCACGATGCACATTGAAGCCATACAACCGGGAATCGTCCTTCCCCTGCCCCAGCCACAAATCCAAGCCCACCAAATGCAGCGCCCCCGGCGCTTGGCCATGGTGCTCCAACCAGCGCTCGAACGCCGCGAAATCGGCGAAACCATTGGCGTCCAGCCGCTCATGGGCCGCTTCCCCCGCATCCTGCCGTAACCTCTCGATCAACTGGTCGCGATAAACGGGCCGGTTATAGCCAGCCAGCACCAGGGCGAAACGCCCAGCGGCACCTTCCAGCAGCCGCTTGAGCCGGGTCCATTCCCCCGCGTGTTCCGGCGGTGGCGTCACAGGTCCGAACAGGTCGGCGGCATTCATGGCGCGGCATAGGCGGGCAAGGTCCGCACCACTGGATGCGAACGCCGCCAAAAGCTGTTGTATTCCAACAATGCCCCGTAATACAGCAATTTGCCGACCCGCTCCCGGTCGTCCTCTGACAACCGCGAATCATCTTCCAAGCCATCCACCCGCCGCAGCAAGGCGAAGTCCTCGGCGGCGAGTTGATAACGGTAATCGGTGGCGTAGCGCTTGACGGCCCGCTCGGCGGCGGCACGGTCGAACAACTCGCCTTCCGCCTCGATGTAGGCGTAATTCAAAAGACGCAGCAAATGGCGCGGATTACCGCCGGAATAGCGGATGAAATAATCCAGCGTGGCGGGTACGTCGAACAATTCCGGCGCGGCCCGCTTCAACACCATCTCGCGCATGGCGGCATAGCCTTCCGGGTCGGGCCGGGCCTCGTCCAAGTCCACCTTCTCGCTCAGCTTGATCATGGGCAGATGGAACAGGTCAGTGTAGATGTTGAGCAGAAAGGTCCGGTGGTTGAACACCAGCGCAATCGGGGCGCAATAGATGAAATCGGCCTGGATTTGCTGCAACTGGTGGATGTTGTCGATGAAGAAGGCTTTGCTGTCCTCCCTCGATAGACGGTCGGTGCCATCGACCAGGAATAAGAGGCGGTCGCCCAGCCCGCGCCGCCCCAAAGCGCCCCGCGCCGCGACCAGCAAATCATTGAACGCCTTGGAGAAATCCGCATAACTGTTCTTGACCACGGTACGGAGTTCTTCCTTGTAGGTCGAATTGACCTTGAAAGAACTGGTCAGGCCGGAAAACAACTTGCTCAGGAAAGGAATACTGGCCTGGACTTCGGCACCAGACTTGATTTCAGCGGCTAATTCGCGAGTACGTTCATTCTTCTCGATCTTTTCGCTGAACCAGCCGGTCAGATTCCGCAAAAACACCAGATCGATCACGACGCCCTCATCCTCGATTCGGGCCAACAACTCCGCCGCCAAGGCCAGCAGGACATCTGGGTAACCCAGATTATGGGTATCCAACCGCTCCAGCGTGTCTAGCATGACCACGTAAAACTGGCCCGGCTCATGCAATTCGACCGCCAGCCGCCTGAGTTCGGTGCTTTTGCCGCAGCCGATGGGACCGCTATAAAGGAAGTAATTACCGCCGTTGGGATTGCCTCCCATCAAGGCGCGGATGATCTTGGTATGGTTGAAATTGCCCCGCGCCTTGGCGGTATCCACATAGCGCGGGTCGTCGTAGGCCAAGGGCTGGTCGAAGCGCAACTCCCGGTTGGCTGCGAGCAAGGTCCGGGGGGGTTGGTAAAGAGTGGGTGGGTTTGTCATTAAAACACCTTCCAAGGTGGGATTTTGGGCATAGTTTATCTTCACCCGCCCCTGTATCCGGCGAAAATCATGAATGACCGCCCCGCGCCCACGTATCCACGCTTACACCCCGCGCCAACCCCGCCCAAGGCTCCCGCCTTGATGGGTGTGCTATGCTATCGCCCCTTTTTCGGCAGGGCTCCGACCATGCGACTCCCCGACTTCCGTTCCTCCCGTGTGCTGGTGGCCGGCGACCTGATGCTGGACCGCTATTGGCACGGGGCCACCTCGCGCATTTCGCCGGAAGCCCCGGTGCCGGTGGTGCGGGTGGAAGGGATCGAGGAGCGGATCGGCGGCGCGGGCAACGTGGCCCTCAACATCGCCGCCCTGGGCGCGGGGGCCGAAGTCCTGGGCTATTGCGGCGCGGACGAGGCGGGTGCCCGCCTGACCGGCTTATTGGAACAAGCCGGGATCGACTGCCGGATCGAACGGGTGGCGGGCCTGCCCACCATCACCAAACTGCGCGTCCTCAGCCGCCACCAGCAATTGATCCGGCTGGACTTCGAGCAAGGTTTCCACGGCATCGATCCGGCGGCCTTGGCGGCACGCTTCGCCGCCCGCCTGCCGGAAGTCCAGGCCGTGGTGCTGTCCGACTACGGCAAAGGCACCCTGCACCACATCCGCCCCTTGATCGCAGCCGCCCGCGCCGCCGGGAAGCCCATCCTGATCGATCCCAAGGGCGGCGATTTCGACAAATACCGGGGCGCGACCCTCATCACCCCCAACCGCGCCGAATTCGAGGCCGTGGCCGGTCCCTGCCACGACGACGCCGAACTGGCCGCGAAAGCCCGGCATATGGCCGAGCGGCTCGACCTCGACGCGCTCTTGATTACCCGCGGCGAACAGGGCATGACCCTAGTCCAGCGCGACGCCCCCGACCTGCACCTGTCCGCCCACGCCAAGGAGGTCTACGACGTGACCGGCGCGGGCGATACCGTGATCGCCGTGCTGGCGGCGGGCCTCGCCGCCGGGATGACCCTGGCCGCAGCCACCCCGCTGGCCAACCTCGCGGCGGGCCTGGTGGTGGGCAAGCTCGGCACCGCCAGCGTCGGCCTGGAGGAATTGGCCCAAGCCCTGCCGGGCGGTCCCGCCCAGCGGCGCGGAGCCATCGCCCTGGCCGATCTCTTGCCGGTCCTCGACGCCGCCCGCCGCCAGGGCGAGAAGATCGTCGCCACCAACGGCTGTTTCGATATCCTCCATCCCGGCCATATCCGTTATCTACGGGAAGCCCGCGCCCTGGGCGACCGTTTGGTGGTATTGGTCAACAGCGATGCCTCGGTGCGCCGCCTCAAAGGCCCGGAACGCCCCATCCATCCCCTGGCCCACCGGATGGAAATGCTGGCCGCGCTGGCGGCGGTCGATTGGGTCGTGCCCTTCGAGGACGACACCCCCCGCGCCGCCATCGGCCACATCCTGCCCGACGTGCTGGTCAAGGGCGGCGACTACGCCGATATCAGCGCCATCGCCGGCCACGAACTGGTCTTGGCCCACGGCGGCGAGGTCAAACTGTTAAGCTTCATCGATGGCTATTCCACCACCCGCCTCATCGAAACCCTGCGCCAAGCCTGAACCCTGACCATGGCAGAACGTATCCGACGCAATCCGAATGCCTCCAGGGACGAGCAAGTCGAAGCCCTGAAACTCCCGCCCTTTTCCGTCAACGCCGAGCAAGGCGTCCTCGGCTCCCTGCTGCTGGACCGGCTGGCCTGGGACAAGGTGGCCGATATGCTGGTCGAGGACGATTTCTACCGCCACGACCATAAGCTGATTTTCCGGGCCATGAAGATGCTGGCGGAAAAGCAAGGCCCGACCGATGTCATCACCTTGGCG
Source organism: Methylomagnum ishizawai (assembly GCF_900155475.1). Taxonomy (NCBI): domain Bacteria; kingdom Pseudomonadati; phylum Pseudomonadota; class Gammaproteobacteria; order Methylococcales; family Methylococcaceae; genus Methylomagnum; species Methylomagnum ishizawai. The sequence goes on from NZ_FXAM01000001.1 coordinate 3,509,803, forward strand.
GAAACCCTGGAAAGCCTGGGCTGGCTGGACGAAAGCGGCGGCTTGAGCTATCTGGCCTCGCTGGCCAAGGAAACCCCCAGCGCCGCCAATATCTCGGCCTATGCCGAGATCGTCCGGGAAAAATCCATCCTCCGGCAATTGATCGCCTCGGGCGCGGAACTGGCCGACCTCGCCTATTTCCCGCAGGGCCGCACCACCCCGGAATTGATCGAGACGGCGGAGCGCACGGTGTTCCGCATCGCCGACCAATACCGGCGGCAAGGCACCGGCTTCAAGCCGATCCGGCCCCTGGTCACCGCCGCCGTGAACCGGGTGGAAGTGCTGTTCCACAGCCAAGGCCATATGACCGGGGTACCCAGCGGCTATACCGACCTCGATGACAAGACCTCCGGGTTCCAGCCGTCCGACCTCGTCATCGTGGCGGGCAGGCCATCGATGGGTAAGACCAGCTTCTGCATGAACATCGCCGAACACGTGGCGCTCAAGGAAAAACTGCCGGTGGCGGTGTTCAGCATGGAAATGCCCGCCGAGCAATTGGTGCTGCGCATGCTGTCCTCGCTGGCCCGCATCGACCAGAGCAAGGTCCGCACCGGCAAGATGGAACAGGACGATTGGCCGCGGCTGGGTTCCGCCATCAACATCCTGGCCGATGCCAAGTTGTTCATCGACGACACCCCGGCCATGACCCCGACCGAGGTCCGCGCCCGCTGCCGCCGCCTCGCCCGCGAGAACGGCGGCCAACTGGGCGTGGTGATCCTCGACTACCTGCAACTCATGCAATCGCCAGGCAGCGAAAGCCGGGTCAACGAGATTTCCGATATTTCCCGCTCGCTGAAAGGCATGGCGAAGGAACTCAATGTGCCGGTGATCGCGTTGTCGCAGCTCAACCGCAGCCTGGAGCAGCGGCCCAACAAGCGGCCCGTCATGTCAGATTTACGCGAATCGGGCGCAATTGAACAGGATGCGGATATCATCCTGTTCATATATAGGGACGAAGTGTATAACAACGACTCCCCGGACAAAGGCTCCGCCGAAATCATCATCGCCAAGCAGCGCAACGGTCCCATCGGCACCGTGAAGCTGACCTTCCTCGGCCAATACACCCGCTTCGAGAACCACGCCCCGACCGTGTATATCGGTGGGAACCCATCCGGCGGCGGCGGGGGCTATCCGCCCAACGGCGGGGGGGAATTCTGACCGTGAGCGGCTCCGCCCACGCCACCTTGAACCTCGCGGCGGTGGCCCGCAATCTGGCGCGGGTGCGCGGTTTCGCACCCGCCGCCAAGGTCATGGCGGTCATCAAGGCCGATGCCTATGGGCATGGGCTGGTCCGCATCGCCCGCAGCCTGCCCGACGCCGACGCCTTCGCCGTGGCCCGGTTGGACGAAGGCCTGGCGCTGCGGCAAGCCGGTATCGCGCAGCGCATCGCCGTGCTGCAAGGCTTCGCCAACGCACGGGAATTGGTGGCACACGCCCAGCACGGCCTGGAACCCATCATCCACGCGCCGCGCCAAATCGATCTACTGGAACAAACCCCATTGCCCGCGCCGCTGGCGGTCTGGGCCAAGCTCGATAGCGGGATGCACCGGCTGGGGCTGTTGCCGGAAGAATTCGACGCTTGCATGGCGCGGCTCCACGCCTGCCCCGCAGTGTCGAAACCCATCCCGGTCATGACCCACCTCGCCAACGCCGACATGTTGCAAGACCCCCTGACCGAACGGCAACTCGCCGTGTTCGGGCAAGCGTTGGACGGCTTGCGGCCCGAACGCGGCATCGGCAATTCGGCGGGGCTGATGGCCTGGACGGGCACACGGGTGGAATGGGTGCGGCCCGGCATCATGCTGTACGGGGTTTCGCCCTTCCCCTACCGTACCGGCCCGGACGACGGGCTCGAACCCGTCATGACCTTCCGCACCCGGTTGATCGCCATCAAACAACTCCGGGCGGGCGACGCCGTGGGTTATGGCGGCGATTGGATCTGCCCGCACCCGACCCGGCTCGGGGTCGCCGCCGTGGGCTATGGCGATGGCTATCCGCGCCATGCCCAGCCGGGCACGCCGGTCCTGGTACGGGGCCAACGGGTGCCGCTGATCGGCCGGGTGTCGATGGACATGATTACCCTGGACCTGACCGATTGCCCGGCGGCCCAGGTCGAGGACGAAGTGATCCTCTGGGGCGAAGACCTGCCGGTGGAGGAAGTCGCCCGCCACGCCGCCACCATCCCCTATGACCTGCTGTGCGGCATCACCCCGCGGGTGCAACGGATTGAAATCGGGCCGCGATCCCGCGATCCAAACCCCACGACATGAACCATAAGCGAGGAAACGAGGAATCCCGTATGAGCGTAGAACTGAACGAAACCCTGATCGAACACTTCCGCCGCCAGCTACAAGCGCGTTTCGACCAATTGCGGCAAGGCGTGCAGGAAGAAGTCTTGCGCAGCGACAGCGAGCATTTCACCGACGTGGCCGGGGAAGTCCACGACGAAGAAGAAGCTTCGGTGGCTTCGCTGGTGGTGGATTTGGAACTCGCCAACATCGACCGCCATGTGCATGAACTCCGGCAGGTCGAAGCCGCCTTGCTGCGGATAGGCCGGGGCGAATACGGCGCCTGCATCGATTGCGACCAGCCCATCCCGCCGGCCCGGTTGGCAGCCAACCCCACCGCCGAGCGCTGCATCGCCTGCCAGACCGATTTCGAGCGGGCAGAGTCCCTGCGGCAACAGCCCGCCGCTTCGAGGACTTTGTAGGCCGACAACCCCCGCTTCCCGCCGAAGCCGTGGCCTATCCGCCGCCGCGGCTTCAGCCCTCGAATCAATCCCCATCCGCCTGGGCTATCCCATCCAAAGCCACTACCGATCCAACTCGTTCAGGATTTCGGACAGCAGCCTATACGCGATGACGGGAACGACGTTGGCAGGCGGGGGTTTCCGGGGGTTGCGGTGGGCGATCCAATCCCGGTATTTCTTGACCTGCTTGGCCTGCCCAATCAAATCGGAACTCACCACCGTTTTGAAAATATCGAGTACCTCGTCGATCCGCCAGAATTCGATATCATCCTCGATCTTGGTGCGCATCCTGGCATTGACCGGGGAGGGTCTCGCGGAAAACGCCGCCCCGCTCTCGCGGCGCAGATAATCGAAAAGTTTCCGCTCGAAAACCGCCCACATCGACAGGATGACATAATTGTCGGCGTTGGCGCGGCTTGCGTCGATCAAAGCCCTTGCTTCCTGGGCCGTCGAACCCAGGAAGTTGGTATTTTTCAAGAAGGCGATATGGCTTTGATCGATGGAGCGCTTGGCTATTTTCAAGCAATCCAAATCCACTTGGTAAGATTGCCAAATCCGGTCCAGCGCCTCACTGCCGCTCATAATCGGCAACCTCGGACAATAGATCGAAAAACAGTTCCTGATCGAATCTATATCCCTTGCTCAATCTGCCATCGATCCAATACCAACCGGCCTCGTCTATGCCCTTGTAGAAATATACCGTCCTTGTGCTTTCGTGCTGACCATCACTTTTGGTTATAACGGCTTTCGGACCCCCCTGCCCCAGATAAACGATGCTCGCGCTGTCATAGGCACCCTTAATATCCACCCTGCCCTCAGCCCCCAAAACCCAGGCACCAACCGGCACGATTTCGGCGATAACCCCGCCTTGCGGAGTCCGCAAAACGATTTTTTCGGCTGGATAGGTACCGCAAGCCTCTTCCGTGATGGCAATCCCGCTTCTCACCGGATCGATCTGGGCGGCACGGCTCCAAACCTCGATGTCCATGAACAATTGCCCAACCTTGTGCAAAAACCCATCCCGCGTTTCGGCAATCCCGTTTTCCATAGTTTTCCCCTATTCCGGATTATAAATACCGCGCAATCAACCCATGCCGCGCATCCCGCGCCGAAAGGGGAATCCTGACTTCCCAGCCACCGCCCGGCGCTTCGGCCAAGGGTGCGCCGTTTTTATCCTCCATCGCTTCCAACACCACGTCGCGGTTGCCTTCCGGCAGGATCAATTCCAGCCGGTCGCCGACCGCGAATTTGTTTTTCACCAGCACATCGGCCTTGCCGGATTCAGCGTCGTAGCCAGTGATTTCGCCGACGAAGCGCTGTTGGTGGCTTTCGGAATAGCCGCGCAGATAGTTCTGGTGATCCTGGGTAGGGTGGCGCTGGTAGAAGCCATCGGTATAACCGCGCTGGGCCAGATTCTCCAACACGCCAAGCAAACTGGGATCGAACGGACGCCCGGCCAAGGCGTCGTCGATGGCCCGGCGGTAGACCTGGGCGGTGCGGGCCACATAGTAATGCGATTTGGTGCGGCCTTCGATCTTGAGGCTATCGACGCCTATCGCCGCCAGCCGGTGGACATGCTCGACCGCCCGCAAATCCTTGGAATTGAGGATATAGGTGCCGTGTTCATCCTCCATCACCGGCATCAATTCGCCGGGCCGGTTTTCCTCCTCCAGGAAATACACCTCGTCGGCCAGCGGATGGCGTTCCTGTTCGCCGCAATCGGCCAAGCCGCTGTTAAGGTCGGCCAGCGATAGGCGCAAGGAGCCGGGCACGTAATCGCCCTCGGGGTTTTGCTGGGCCGGGCTGAGGTCGTATTTCCAGCGGCAGGAATTGGTACAGGTGCCCTGGTTGGGATCGCGATGATTGAAATAACCGGACAGCAAACAGCGCCCGGAATAGGCGATGCACAAAGCCCCGTGGACGAAGACTTCCAGTTCCATCTCCGGGCAGTGCTGGCGGATGTCGGCGATTTCGTCCAGCGACAATTCCCGCGACAGGATGATGCGGCTGACACCCACCGACTGCCAGAACTTCACCGCCGCGTAATTCACCGTGTTGGCCTGCACCGACAGATGGACCGGCATGTCCGGCCACGCCTCCCGCGCCAGCATGATGAGGCCGGGGTCGGCCATGATGAGGGCGTCTGGACCCATTGCGACAATCGGTGTCAGGTCTCGGACAAAGGTTTTGACCTTGCTATTGTGCGGCAGGACGTTGGTGGCGAGATAAAAAGCCTTGCCTTGTTGATGGGCCTCGGCGATGCCCAACCCCAGGTTTTTTTCCAGGAAATCGTTGTTGCGGACCCGGAGGCTATAGCGCGGCAACCCGGCGTAGACGGCGTCCGCGCCGTAGGCGTAGGCATAGCGCATATGCTTGAGGGTGCCCGCCGGGGACAGCAGTTCGACTTTTTGCATGGCACGAAAGATGAAATGGTAAGATTCGCGTCATTTTACCCCTTTGGTTGAGCAAAACGCTCAGGAATTCTCCGGCCATGAACCCACAAGCCCTCCCCGATTTCCCGACCATCGAAGCCTTCGTCGGCCACACGCCCCTGGTCCGTTTGCAACGCCTGCCGGGCGACACCTCCAATACGATCCTCGCCAAGCTGGAAGGCAACAATCCGGCAGGTTCGGTCAAGGACCGCCCGGCCCTGAGCATGATCCAGCGGGCCGAAGACCGCGGCGACATCAAACCCGGCGACCGTTTGATCGAAGCCACCAGCGGCAACACCGGCATCGCCCTCGCCATGGCGGCGGCGATCAAGGGCTATAAGATGACCCTCATCATGCCCGACAACATGAGCGCCGAACGCCGCGCCTCGATGAAAGCCTACGGGGCCGAAATCATCCTCACCCCGGCCAAGGGCAGCATGGAAGCCGCCATCGACCTCGCCCGCGCCATGGAAGCCAAGGGCGAAGGCAAAATCCTCGACCAGTTCGCCAACCCCGATAATCCGCTGGCCCATTACACCGGCACCGGCCCAGAAATCTGGCGCGACACCCAAGGCCGTGTCACCCATTTCGTGAGTTCGATGGGCACCACCGGCACGATCATGGGCACTTCGCAATTCCTGAAGGAGATGAACCCCGCCATCCAGATCGTCGGCGTGCAGCCCGAGGGCGATTCCAAGATTCCCGGCATCCGCCGCTGGCCCCAGGAATACCTCCCCAAAATCTGCGATTTCGGCAAGATCGACCGCATCATGGACGTGGACCAAGCGAACGCCGAGGACACCACCCGCCAACTGGCGGCGCGGGAAGGCATTTTCGCCGGGGTGTCTTCGGGCGGGGCGATTTATGCGGCTTTGCAATTGGCGCGGGAAGTCGAGAATGCGGTGATCGTGGTGATTGTCTGCGACCGGGGGGATCGGTATTTGTCCACGGGCGTGTTTCCGGAGTAAGCCAAACCATGGGATATAGAGGACGCAGACCCAAACCCGTACCCAAAGGCCATTTCCCCGCCCACATCGACGCCTACACCCACGATGGCCGCGGCGTCGCCCGCATCGAGGGCAAAGCCGTGTTCATCGCGGGCGCTCTGCCCGGCGAGGACGTGGAGTTTTCCTACACCGAAATCCACCGCGACTACGCCGAGGGCAAGGTCGAAACCGTGCAGGTGGCCGCGCCCAACCGGGTCGAACCCGGCTGCCCGCATTACCATCTGTGCGGCGGATGCAGCCTGCAACACCTGGCGGAAGAATCCCAGATCGAGGAAAAGGAAAAGCTCCTGGTCGAGCAACTGCGCCGCATCGGCAAGCTGGACGAAGTGCCCTTATGGGAACCCTTGCGCGGTCCCTTGTGGGGCTACCGACGCAAGGCCCGGCTCAGCGTGAAGAATGTACCCGCCAAGGGCCGGGTGTTGGTGGGTTTCCGCGAGCGCGGCGGCAATTACATCGCCAATATCGACGCCTGCCCGATCCTGCCCCCGGCCATCGGCGAACGGCTGCACGACATGTCGGAAGTCATCGGCAAACTCACGCTCAAGGCCCGCCTGCCGCAGATTGAAATTTCCATGGGCGACGACCGCGCCGCCCTGGTGTTCCGGGTGCTGGAAGACCCGACGGCGGAGGATTTGGAACACCTGAAAGCCTTCGGCCAGCGCAGCGGCTTCGATATCTGGCTGCAACGCCACGGCCCCGATTCCATGGCCCCGCTCTATCCCGAACAGCCCGCCCCGCTCCGCTACGCCCTGCCGGATTGGAACCTCGAATTCCAGTTCATGCCCACCGAATTCACCCAGGTCAACGGCGAGATCAACCGCCAAATGGTGAACCGCGCCCTCGCGGCCCTGGACCCGCAGCCGGACGACAGCGTGCTGGACCTGTTCTGCGGCCTGGGCAATTTCACCTTGGCGCTGGCGCGGAAGGCCGGGCGCGTGGTCGGGGTCGAAGGTGGCTGGAGCTTGGTCGAACGCGCCCGCCACAACGCCGCCCACAACGCCATCACCAACGCCGAATTCCACATCGCCGACCTCGGCCAAAACCTCGACGCCGAACCCTGGATCAAACAACGCTACGACAAGGTGTTGCTCGATCCTTCACGCGGCGGGGCCGAGGAGGTTTTGGCCTACGCGCCGCATTGGCAAGCCTCGCGCATCGTCTATGTGTCCTGCAATCCCTCGACCCTGGCCCGCGACGCCGGGATTCTGGTCCATCAGCATGGTTATCGGCTGGTCCAAGCCGGGGTGATGGACATGTTCCCGCAGACGGCGCATGTGGAATCCATCGCGTGGTTCGAACATGACTGAAGCACCCCAGGTTTACCTCCGCGTCAGCCTCCCCCGCCAGGCAATGGACTGGATCGAGGCGGGCCGCGTGGTCCACACCTGGCCCGTCTCCACCGCCAAGAACGGCCCTGGCGAACTGCGGGGCAGCGAATGCACCCCACGCGGCTGGCACCGCATCCGCGCCAAGATCGGCGCGGGGCAACCGCTGGGCGCGGTGTTCAAGGCCCGCCGCCCCACCGGCGAAATCTACGGCGACGAACTGGAAACCCGGTTTCCGGGCCGCGATTGGATCCTGACCCGCATCCTGTGGCTGGGCGGACTCGAACCCGGCTTCAACCGTTATGGCGCGGTGGACACCACTTGGCGTTATATCTACATCCACGGCAGTCCCGACCAGGGCGTCAGCGGCAGCCCGGCTTCCCATGGCTGCGTGCGAATGAAAAGCGCCGATATCGTGGACTTGTTCGGGCGGGTACCGGTGGGGATGCGGGTGTTGATCGAAGCCATATAATCCTGGCATCCAAAGCGAGCTTTGGACTCCAAACCATCGCGCTCCATCCAACCTACGCCGCTATCATCGCCCTTTTCCACCCTCGGAGTCCCCAAACCTTGCCGCTGACCGAAGAACAAGCCGCCGTGATCGCGGCGGACGCCCCCATCCTCAAGGTCAACGCCGTGGCCGGCAGCGGCAAGACCACCACCCTCCTCGAATTCGCCGCCGAACGGCCCCATGCCCGCATCCTCTATCTGGCCTATAACCGCGCCGTCGCCGACGAAGTCCGGTCCAAGGCCCACGGGCGCGGGCTTTCCCATATGACGGTCAAGACCCTCCACGGCCTCGCCTACCAGTACGTCCAAGGCTATAGCTACCAACTGGAAAGCGAACTCAACGAATGGCGCTTGCTGGAACAATACGTGCCGCCCGCCGAGCGCCAAGGCGAGGACGCCCTGATCTACGCCTGGCTCATCAAGGACTTGACCAACTATTACCTCAATGCCGCCTGGGTGAAACTCGACGACGGCCTGCTCGACGCCTACCGCGAGGCCACCGCGCCCACCGCCCCGGTGCGGGTCTTGCTGGCGATGTGCGGGAGCGAACTCCTGGCCGTGGTGCGGAACCTCCTGTCCGATATGCGGCAGCGGCGGATTCCGGCCCTGCACGATTTCTATTTGAAGCTGTTCCAGTTCGCCAAGGTCAAGCTGCCCTTCGATATCATCCTGGTGGACGAGGCCCAGGACACTTCCGGCGTGATGCTCAGCATCATCCAGCGCCAGGACCACGCCCAGCGGGTGTTCGTCGGCGATGGCTTCCAGCAAATCTACGCCTTCCGCCACGCGGTGAATTCCCTGGAACGGATCGACGGTCAGAGCTATCCGCTAAGCCAGACCTTCCGCTTCGGCGACAAACTGGCCCAACATCTGGCCGAACAGATCAACGCCGCCTACCGCATCCTGGGCGAACCCCACCGCCTGCACATGCGCGGCACCGCCGCCGAAACCCACTTCAAGCCGCGTCCCGACCTGGCGCGCAAACGGTCGGTGGCGGTGATTTGCCGCAGCAACCTGGCGCTGTTCGAGGCGGCGCTGGAACGCTTGGAAAAAGGCGCGAAATCGATGTATTTCGAGGGCGGCTACGGCGGCTACAACTTCATGAACAGCCGGGTGGTGTCCTTGCTCAACCTGAAGCTGGGCAAGCGCCAGAAGATCGAAGACCCCTTGATCCGCAAGTTCGCCAGCTTCGAGGATGTGCGGCGCTTCGCCAAGGACACCCAGAACGCGGCGCTCGCCACCCTGATCGATCTGGTGGGGCGCTATGGCACCAAGCTGTACGAGTTCGACCGCGATATCAAGGCCCGGCTGGTGGACAAGCCCCAGGCGGCGGCGCTGTTCGCCACCACCCACAAGGCCAAGGGCCAGGAATACGATTGGGTGGCGATGGGCGAGGACGGTTTCGCCACCCGCAAGGAATTGGAGAAATTGATGGACATGGCGGAGGAGTTCAATCCGGCCAAGCTCCGGGAGGAGATCAATGTCTATTACGTGGCGGCGACGCGGGCGCGGAAGGGTATCCGGCTGGCTCCGTTCTGACCGTTTCCAGGAGTGCAAACTTCAGTTTGCATAGACCGCCCCGCGCAAGCTGAAACTCACACTCCAGTTATCAGGGAATCCGGGCTATGCCGCCGGTGGTTCTTCCAACACCCGGCGGTAGACCTCGCCCAAATCCAGCACGCAGCCGATGGCATCCAGGGCCACCTGGGCCTCCAAGCCTTCCGCCACCGTCAGCAACCAGCCTTCGTCGCGCCGGGCATAGCGCTCGATGCGCGGCTCCTCCTGGGCGACCAGCAAATATTCCCGTAGCGATTCGATGCGCTGGTATTCGGCGAACTTGCGACCGCGGTCGTTGCTTTCGGTGGACGGCGACAGGATTTCGACGATCACGGTGGGATTCAGCAGGGTGTCGCCTTGGCCGTCCTCGAATTGAGCCGGGCCGCACACCACAGCGATATCGGGATAACGGTAGCTGCGGGCCTGGGCCGGTTTGACCCGCATATCGGCGATATGGACTTCGCAGGGGCGGTCCACCAACTGGTTGCCCAAGCTCCGGCTGATATTCGAGTTAATCAGGCTATGCGCCCGGCTCACGCCGGTCATGGCGTAGATATACCCAGCGGCGTACTCACTTTTGTATTCGGCGGTGCGTTCGAGGGCGAGATATTCTTCGGGGGAATAAAGCTTTTCGGCGAGGACGGCGGACATGGCGGTTCTCCTGCGGCGTGGATGCTGGAATGATTGTAAGCCCGAGGCATATCCCGGCGCATGGCGGAAATCCACACGCCCACGCCGAAACCCCAATCCCCCGCCCCCGTTACCGGACCCGAGGAGAACCCGCCCGATGAAAACCCCGATCCTGTTTTTCCTGTCCACCCTGAGTTTGTGCGCCCAGGCCGAAGACATCCGCCCGGGCCTCTGGAAAATCACCCTGGAATCCCGCGTCGCCGCCACGCCCGATTGGCAACCGCAGCCCTTCGAGCTGACCCAATGTCTGAGCCAGGACGACGCCGACCACCCGGAACGCCTGCTCACCGGCAGCGGCGGACCTGGCGTCTCGGGTTGCGATTTCGGGGATCGGAAGTATTCGGCGGGGCATCTCTCGTTCGACGTGGCTTGCGCCGGGGACTTGGGCCTCAAAGGCCATGGCGAGTTGGATTTCAGCGCGACCCGGATCGACGGAGCGCTGGACGTGAATTTCGGCGAGCAGGAAAAAACCGACATGGGCAACCAATTCCACGCGGTCTATCTGGGGGAATGCGCGGGCGGCAACGCCCCGGCTACGGTTCCGCTTCCGGCGGTGCCACCCGCAAACTGAATGTCACCGGCCCGTCGTTGACCAATTCCACTTGCATATTGGCCCCGAACCGCCCGGTTTCGACCGACCCATGCTTAGCCCGCACCCGCGCCACCAAATCATCGAACAAACGGCGGCCGGTTTCGGGGTCGGCGGCGGGCGTGAAACTGGGGCGCATTCCCTTGCGGGTATCGGCGGCCAGGGTGAATTGCGACACCAGCAGCACCCCGCCGCCGGTTTCCATGACGCTGAGGTTCATCTTGTCCCCAGCGTCGGCGAACATGCGGTAACCCAGCAGCCGCCCGGCCAGACGCTCGGCCTGGGCCTCGGTGTCGCCGCGCTCCACCGCGACCAGGGCCAACAGGCCCGGCCCGATCCTGCCGACGCTCTCCCCAGCGACCCTGACCTCGGCCCGCGCCACCCGCTGGATCACCGCCAGCATTCTCAATACCTCGGCATGGCCGGATCGACCAACACGGCCCAGGCTTCCACGCCGCCGGACAGATTAAACACCTTCTGGAAATCGCGGCTGCCCAGGAAACCCGCGATGCTGGCGCTACGCATCCCGTGGTGGCAAATCACCACGGTTTCGCGGTCGGGGTCGAGTTCGCCGATGCGGGCGGGGACGGTGTTCATCGGGAGGTTGAGGCTACCTTCGATATGGCAAAAGGCGTATTCGTGGGGTTCGCGCACATCGAGCAGGAGCGGGGCCGGTTGATTGGCGTCGTTCAGGCGGTCGCGGAGGGCGGGGGCGGTGATTTGCTGCATGGGATGATCGCGTAGGAAAAAGGTGGATGGAAAGGATCGGGACTCCAGCGGTTCAGGCTTTGGGCAGGGTCACGCCGGTCTGACCTTGATATTTGCCGCCACGGTCCTTGTACGAGGTTTCGCAGACTTCGTCGGCCCCGAGGAATAGCATCTGGGCCACGCCTTCGTGGGCGTAGATTTTGGCGGGCAGCGGCGTGGTGTTGGAGAATTCCAGAGTCACATGCCCGTCCCATTCTGGCTCCAGGGGCGTGACGTTGACGATGATCCCACAGCGGGCATAGGTCGATTTGCCGAGGCAGACCACCAGCACATCCCGCGGTATCCTGAAATATTCCACCGTCCGCGCCAAGGCGAAGGAATTGGGCGGAATGATGCACACGTCCTGCTGGACATCGACGAAGCTGTTTTCGTCGAAATCCTTGGGATCGACGATCACCGAATTGATATTGGTGAAAATCTTGAATTCGTGTGAGCAGCGCACATCGTAGCCATAGCTCGAAGTGCCGTAGGAAATCACCCGCTTGCCGTCGATTTTCCGCACTTGCCCCGGCTCGAACGGTGCGATCATGCCGTGTTCTTCCGCCATACGGCGGATCCAGCGGTCGGATTTGATGCCCATCAGTCGTTCACCACCTGGATGGTGGGGAAACGAGCGCTGTAATCCTTGGCCTTGAGCGCCAACCGCGCCGCCAGCTTGCGGGCGATGGCCTTGTAGATTTGGGCGGGCTGGCCTTCGGGGTCGGCCACCACGGTGGGCTGGCCGCTGTCGGCGGCGAGCCGGATCGCCATATCCAAGGGCAAGGCGCCCAGGAGTTCGGTGCCGTATTTCTCCGCCATCCTGGCCCCGCCGCCCTCGCCGAAGATGGGTTCGGCATGGCCGCAGTGGGAGCAGATATGGATGCTCATATTCTCCACCAAGCCCAGCACCGGCACCCCGACCTGCTCGAACATCCTGAGGCCGCGCTGGGCGTCCAGCAAGGCGATATCCTGCGGCGTGGTGACGATGACCGCGCCCGACACCGGAATCTGCTGGGCCAGGGTCAATTGGATATCGCCGGTGCCGGGCGGCAGGTCGATCAAGAGATAATCCAGGTCGTCCCACTTGGTGTCCTTCAGCATTTGCTGCAAGGCACCCGTCACCATCGGGCCGCGCCAGATCATGGGCTGGTCCTCGCCGACCAGATAGCCGATGGAAATCGACTGCACCCCATAGGCCATCTTGGGAATCATGCGTTTCCCCTCTTCCACCTCCGGCATCCCCGACAGGCCCAGCATCAAGGGCTGGCTCGGCCCGTAAATATCGGCGTCGAGGATACCGACCCGCGCCCCTTCGGCGGCAAGGGCCAGCGCCAAATTCGCGGTGGTGGTCGATTTGCCGACGCCACCCTTGCCCGAGGCCACGGCGATGATGTTCTTGACGCCGGGCATGGGTTTCAAATTCTTCTGCACGGCATGGGACACGATCTCGGTGGCGACCTCGACCTCGACCGCCACCGCCCCGGTATCGGCCTGGACCTTGGCCACCAATGCGGCCTGGAGCGCTTCGTGGAAACTAGCGGCGGGATAGCCCAAAGCCAGCCGGATGCGGACCTTGTCGCCCTCCACCTCGATTTTTTTCGCCATCCTGGCGCCGACCAGGTCTTTCCCGAGGTGGGGATCGATCCAGGTTTTCAGACTGCTTTCGACATCGGCTTGGGTGAAGGACATGGGACTCTCCGGGCAATGCAAATAACCAAGCGCCATTCTACACAATTGGGGCGGCGGCTTGCGCCGGGGGGGAATCCAAGGGGGCGGGAATGGGCGTGGCGGGGGAAACAGGGCGTCCCCGCAGCGGAAAGGGCGGGGACGGTAGACGGCTTCGGACTCAGGCGTCGATCACCAGCATCACGTTGTTGGTGACCACCCAACCGTAAAAGGTCACGGCGGAAGCCAGGGTGGCGGTCATCCAGCGGCTCTTGATCCTGCGCCTCCCGGCGAACACGAAGGCAATGAAGCCCAAGGCCACCAGTTTCAGCGCGGTGATGGAACAGGCCAGGCCGAAATAACCAGCGCAATAATTGAGTACCGGGTTCACTTCCTCCAATCCGAACCAACTCAGGCCAAAATAAGTCACGATGCCATCGGCGACGTGCAACAATGCGAACAGGATTAACAGTAAAGCGTCCACGGTAGAACTCCAGCCCCCATCTCGGGATGATTCCCCAGGCTCAAGGCCCGGAATGGCCCAATGGGCGGCGTTGATTGCGGTCAGGGAACCCTTACGAAGTCCACGCGCTCGACCGCGCCGCTTGGCTTCGCAGGGCTGGGAGCTTCGCCGGATCGGCCCGGCGAGGCATGACAGGCACGGTTCGGGCGAGTTCCGCGCTAACGGGAGAGCGCCGGGGAGGGTTCGTCGGAATTACGGGATGTCATCGACAAACATAGCAGCAGTTTCCGGGCCAAGCGCCGGGTCCGGTTGGCCCGAATCCCGCCCGTAAGGCGCAACATCTTGATCCACCTTGATTTAATCCCCGATCGGGCGACCTATGGTACAAACCCTAGAGCGGATTTTCCCCATAATGGGGCACGGCTTGTAGGAAAACCGACACCGTTCTTCCCGCCCGGTTCAGCCGGGGATTTTCTGGAGGTCTTGCCAGGTGTTGTCCCAGGTGCAGCCCTGCCCCATCCACAACGGGGCCACCAACAGATCGACCACCGGCAGGAAGGGCGTCGCGACCAGCCAGGTCGTAGTGCCCAAGCCGACATAGGCCGGATACATCCAATCGGGATCGACCTGGGCCTGCAACAAGCCCGGATAGGCGTCGCGCCACATATGTTGGGTAATCGGGAAAACCCGGCAGGTGGCCGGATTCACCCCGACATCGCGGGTGTATTGGCTGGGCGCGGTGACACAGGCGGCGAGCGGCAACAAGCCCACCAATAGCGCGGCGGGTTTCAGTTTCATTCCCATGATCCAACCCGTCAAAACGGAATATCGTCGTCGAACTCGACCGCCACGCCGGGTTCGCGGCCCGGCGGCGGCTCGGCGGGCGCGGCCCGGCCAGGGGCTTCCTTGGGTTCGCGCCGCTTGCGGGTTTCGCGGGTTTCGTGGATCGACAGGAGGCCGGAGGCGGTCACGCTGAGGCCGTGGCGGAGTTCACCGTCTTTTTCCCAGGACGACAGCTTGGCCGAACCCGCAAGGCTGACCGCGTCGCCGGCCTTGAGGCGGCCCAGGCGTTCGCCGACCTCGCCGAAGGCGATGGTGGACACCCAGAGGGTTTCATCGCCTTCGACCGGCACCCTGATTTGCGCGGTGGTGAACGGCCTGCCGGAAGGTCCGACGCGGACCAGGGGATCGCGGGATAGTTTTCCCGACAACAATACGTCGAGCATGGGGGTTCTCCTTCCAAGTGAATTGGGGAAGCTTATACACGCAGAGGCCGCCCCTAGCCAAGCCGGAACCGCGTCCGCGATTATGGGATAATCGCCGCCATTTTCATGCAGCGAACCTTGATGAAGCCGATGAACCAGCCACGCCAAATCCTCGTCACCAGCGCCCTGCCCTATGCCAATGGTCCCATCCATTTGGGGCATTTGGTGGAATACATCCAAACCGACATCTGGGTGCGCTTCCAGAAGATGCGTTATCCCGCGAGCGAGGGCCACCGAATATCCTACATCTGCGCCGACGACACCCACGGCACGCCGATCATGCTGCGGGCGGAGAAGGAAGGCATCAGCCCGGAGGCACTCATCGACCGCGTCCACGGCCAGCATAAGCGGGATTTCGACGGCTTCCTGGTCGAATTCGACAACTATTACTCGACCCATTCCGAGGAAACCCGGCGTTTCGCCGAAACGATCTATGCAACGTTGAAACGCAACGGCCTGATCGAATCCCGCGCCATCGAGCAGTATTACGACCCGGTGAAAGAGATGTTCCTGCCGGATCGTTTCATCAAGGGCGAATGTCCGCGCTGCCATGCCAAAGACCAATATGGCGATTCCTGCGAAGTCTGCGGCGCGACCTATGCTCCCACCGATTTGCTGAATCCCTATTCCGCCGTGTCCGGGGCCGCGCCGGTGCGGAAGGAATCGGTGCATTATTTCTTCAAGTTGGGGAAGTGTGGGGAATTCCTGCAAAACTGGACCCGCGCCGGGCACTTGCAGGACGAGGCCGCCAATAAGATGGCGGAATGGTTCGAGGCCGGACTGAACGACTGGGATATTTCCCGCGACGCGCCTTATTTCGGTTTCGAGATTCCCGACGCGCCGGGCAAGTTCTTCTATGTTTGGCTGGACGCGCCAATTGGCTATATGGGCAGTTTCCAGAACCTATGCGACCGGCTGGGGCTGAACTTCGCAGATTATTGGAGCAAAGATTCCAGCGCCGAGCTTTACCATTTTATCGGCAAGGATATCTTATATTTCCATGCTTTATTCTGGCCGGCCATGCTGGAATATTCGGATTTCCGCACGCCGACCAAGATTTTCGCCCATGGCTTCCTGACCGTGAATGGCGAGAAGATGTCGAAATCCCGCGGTACTTTCATCACAGCTTCCAGCTATCTTGAGCAAGGCTTGAACCCGGAATGGCTCAGGTACTATTACGCCTGCAAGCTGAATGGGAGCATGGAGGATATTGACCTGAATCTGGAAGATTTCGCGGCACGGGTGAATTCGGATTTGGTCGGGAAATATGTGAATATTGCCAGTAGGGCAGCTAACTTTATAACCAAGCGATTTCATGGTGCAGTAAAAATCACTGACCGATATAGCGACCCCATATTGCAGACTGTAGAAAACGAATCAGATAAAATAGCATCTTTCTATGAAAATCGGGAATATGGTAAAGCCATTCGACTCATCATGGAGCTAGCCGATTCCATCAATGCATACGTTGATGCCAACAAGCCGTGGGAACTGGCTAAAAATGCGGAGCAATCAGAGGAGCTACTCAAAGTTTGCAGCATTATTCTCGAAGCGTTTCGAATACTAACCCTATACTTAAAACCCGTTTTACCCAATATTGCAAAAAAAGTAGAAACTTTTCTAAACCTTTCGACACCACTCATGTGGGATGATGTGTTTAATGGAATTTCTCCTAAGCGACCACTCCAAACTTACGAACACTTAATCACCCGCATCGACCCCAAACAAATCGAGGCGCTCGTGGAAGCCAACAAACCCAGCCTGCAAGCCACCACCGAACCGGCCCCGCATTCCGAACAACGCCACGCCCAGCACCAGCAACACGTGATCCAGCCCATCGCCGACACCATTTCGATTGAGGATTTCGCCAAGATCGACCTGCGTATCGCCCGAATCGCCAAGGCCGAGCATGTCGAGAAGGCCGAGAAGTTGTTGAAGCTGACCCTGGACATCGGCGAGGAACAGCCGCGCACCGTGTTCGCCGGCATCAAAGCGGCCTACGACCCGGCGCAGTTGGAAGGCAAGCTGACGGTGATGGTCGCCAACCTGGCCCCGCGCAAGATGAAATTCGGCCTATCGGAAGGGATGGTCTTGGCCGCCAGCGACGAGCGCGGCGGGCCGTTCGTGCTGTTCCCGGATGAAGGGGCGCAGCCGGGCATGCGGATTAAATAAAGGGTATTACTTAGGGTGGGTTAGCGCACCCGCGTAACCCACCCTACGATTTTATGAAACTATCCCGCCGTGGCCGGATCGATCACCGCCGTAACCTCCGAAATCCGGTTGGCCGGAAATCCCCCCTCCTCCGCGTGCTGCCGGATCAATGCCTCGTTCGGCGCGATATATACGCAATACACTTTATCCCCGGTCACATAGCTCTGTATCCACTGGATACCCGGCCCCAGCCGGTTCAGCACGCTGCACGACTGCTGCGAGATACCCCGCAATTCCTCCGCCGTCAATTTTCCGGCACCGGGGATTTCCCGTTCGATCAGATACTTGGGCATATCAACCACTCCTTTTTGTGTTGCAGTTTCACTCCGCCGCGACGATATATTCATAGCTCAAAGCCCCCGAAGGACAGCATTCGACCACTTCGGCGATGGCCTCGGGCGTCGCGGCATCCACATCGATCCACGGTTCTTTCGAGGGATCGAACACCTGGGGCAGGCCGCGCACGCATTCCCCGGCATGGGAACAGGCATACGGGTTGAAGCGGACGATCACCTGCCGGTTCTTATACTCTTGCATGGCATTCCTCGGGGTTGGAAAAAGGTTGTTTGGCTTATCGGCCCCCGCCCGGAGGCAAGGGCCGGATCGGGTTGTGGACCTCAGCGCTTGGCGGCTTCGGCCACGGTGGGAGCGGGTTGCGCCTCCGCCACGCTCTTGTACAGCGAATACGCCCCGAACCGCATCTGATGGGCGCGGCCCAGTTTCTCTTTGGTGAAATCGACCGCGAATTGCTCCTTCAATTCCTTGCCGTCCCAGGCATAACCCTTGAGGAATTGCTCATCGTCCTTGCCCTTCTTATCCCAGTTGGCGAGCAGCGAGGAGGTGAAATACACCCGTTTGCCGTCCCAACTCGACGAGGCCATGTTGAGCTGCGCCCCGATGACCTTCTCGTAAACCTGTTTGGGATGCTTGGGATCGGAAATATCGAAGGCGCGGGCCTTGCCGTCCATGAAGGTATCGACCCACAGCAGTTTGTCGTCGCTGGAAATCGAAATATCCACCGGCAGCGGCACCTTGCTCGGATCGCCGATATCGGCCACTTCGGTCGCCTGCCATTCGCCCTTATCGTCCGGGGCGACCAGCCAGATTTTCGAGGTCAGGGCGGTGGTGGTGAAGCAATAGTCGTGGGTATCGTCCCAGGCGCAACGGACTTCCAAGGGCGCGCCCGGCACGTCGAACACCTTTTTGGGCTGGCGGCTGATCAAATCCCACACCACCACGGTATTGCCGAAATGCTTCATGGCTTCGGGGTCCTGGAGCATCTTGCCGAAATCCATCATGTAGTTGTTCCAGCCGGTGAACGAGGTCGAAACCAGGGCGTTCTTGCGCGGCAGGGCGCGGACATCGTAACCATAACCATCGGCGTATTTGCCGGTCTTGACCGCGCCGCCGAGGTTGTCGTCGGTGGGCATCCAATGGGTGGCGACATAATCGCCCGCGTTGGTGTATTCCACCATCGCGGTGCGCCCACCGTGGTCCTTGTTGTTGGACAGCCCAGTGATGAGTATCCGCCCCGGCAAGGCGTAGAACGAATGCGGCCCGACCACGCCGCCGCTCTTGGCCACGAAGTCGGTCAAGGTCTTGACCAGCTTGGGTTTGCCGGGGTCGCTATGCACATCGAAGATGAAAATCTTGTTGGTATCGAGCCCGCCCGTCCACAGGAATTGGCGGTCGTCGGTGAAGTCGGAATGGTGGGCCTCGTTGCGCCCGCCCACCGACACGCTGCCGACCACCTTGCCGTAATCGGGAGACTTCGGGTTCACAGCGACCGTAACCAGTTTGTCCTGTTCGTCGCCCAGCCCCTCAACACCCAGGGTCCAGACGTAGACGAAATCTTCCTGGCCCTTGATCTTGGGCATATAGGGCGAGAGGCAGGTTTCATCTGCCCCGGCGGAAAGGATGCCGAGACCGGACAGAGCCAATCCGCACAACACGGCGCGGACGGCACGGGGGAGCATGGTTGGTTTTGACATTCGCGTAGCCCTCACTTGGTTTATAGCGCCGGTGCCGTCGCCATGGCGCGGCCCGGTGGTTATGGCGTTCCCTCGTCGCTTGATCTTCCACTGAAGCCTGTCCGACCGGCCTTTTCCGAGTAGACCAGTCGTTTTATATCCGGCCAAAAAATAATGCGCCCGTGCCCGTGGCGCAATCCGTTCCACACGCTTACGTCCGATTCATGACGCCTTGAAATAACCGTCCAGCAAACCGCCGATGCAAGCTTCGAGGGGCCGGGTCGATTGCTCCACCTTCATCCGTAACAAGGCACCCTGCCAAGCGTCGGCCAGCAGATCGGCCATCACCCCGGCGTCCAGGTCGGCGCGGACCGTACCTTCGCGCTGCGCCCGCGCCAAGCCCCGTTCCAGCGTGTCCCGGTAGCGGTGGACCGCGCCGCGCAGGGCCGCGCGGCAAACCGGGTTGGTATCGCCGATCTCACCGATGAGGTTGCCGAGCAAACAGCCCCCCTGGTAGCCGCGCCGCTCCAGTTCCTCGATCAACTCCCGGAAATAGCCCTTCAAGGCCGCGAGCGCGTCGAGTCCGGGCCGGGCCAGATAGCCTTCCAACAACTGGATGAACGGTTCGATGTAATGGCCGATGGCCTCGGCGCAGAATTCTTCCTTGCTGGCAAAATAGTTGTAGAACGAACCCTTGGGCACGCCGACCCCGGCCAAAAGCTCCTGTAGGCCGGTGCCGTGATAGCCGCGCTCCATGATCAAGGCCACGCCCTGGTCCAGGAGTTTTTCGCGGGTGAAGTGTTTGGTGGATGTCCGGGTCATGGGGTTGAAATATACGACCAGTCGTCTTGAAAAGCAAGCCCCGCAAGCACCGGATGCGCGAAGGGCTTATACAGCGTAGAACCGCCGGGAATGCACCCCACCCCGGCGCTTGACGCCATCGCGGCCATAGGTGGCTTCGGCTTGGACGGGACCATGCAGGATATCGAGGGCGTTTTCGACATGGCGGCGCAGTAGGCCAATATACGCGCCATTTTCCTCGTTCTGATGCTTGCAGACGGCGAGGAGACGCAGGATTTCACGCCAATCGGCCCTGAGCGCCCCGGCCATCCCGGCTTCGGGCTTGGCGCTGGCGAGATAGGCTTCGATACCGCCGGCTTGCTCCGGCCCTGCGGCGAAAAAGCGTCTTTGCTCCGCCGCCAAGCGGTCGAGAATCGGCACCAGTTCCTGTTTGGTCAGGGCGATGCGCTCCAGGGCGGCGGCATCGCGTCCGCCCAGGGCCACCGATTCCTGTTGCAACAGGCCGTGCATCTCGCGGAGGCCGTCCAAGGTGGCGCGGAACAGTTCGCACAGGGTTTGGGGCGTCGTGGACATGGCGGCTTACCGGAAGGACAGTTCCATGCGGATCATGTTATCCGCCGCCCGTTGGGCATCGATCCGGTGGGTGCCGGACTGGATTTGGCTGGACACCTGTTCCACCCGGTCCCGATCCACGGCGGGTTCGGCGAGCAAACCCTGGGTCAGTTCGGCGACACGCAGGTTGGGCTGGGCGGAGGTTTCCCCTTCGGATGGCTTGGCGGCGACGGGGGCCGCCGGGGCCGCGCCCGCGTCGGCGGACTGGGTCTTCTTGGCCGAAGGCGTGGGAATACCGCCCGCGATGCTTGGCAATTTAAGGTCCATGGGGTTGATTCCTCTTGGGAGGGCTGCTGACAAGATTAACGGCGGCGCGGCCATAAACTTTACGGTAGAAATCCCAGGTGGAATTGTCGGGTTATCCGCCCGCCTATTGCACCAGCACCAAGCCCGGCCCGGCCACGGTGCCCTGCACCACCCGCCCGGATTGTTCGTTGCGGACCCGGACGCGCTGGCCCTTCTGCCCATCGGCCAGGGCTTCGCCGCCCGAATTGATTTGATAACCCCCGCTCTCGGCGCGGATGACCACCCGCTCGCCGCGCTGGACCAGCTTGGGGACCGTCAATTGCTCGGCGCTCAGCAGCGTCCCGCCCGCCAAACCGCGCCGCGCCACCTGGCCGACAGCCTGGGCGGGATCGGTCAGATAATCGCCGCCGAGTCCGGCCAAATCCTTTTTCATCATGGCGATATCGGCGGGGCCGATCAAGCCGCCCGGCCGCACCGCGCTGCGCAACACCACCACCTCGACGCTGCCCCGGACATTGACCCGGCCATAGATCGTCCAAGGCCGTTCGCCCCGGCAACGCACCCCGACCGACCACGCCCCCGCCTCGCGCCGGCCCTGCGGGAGGAAGGTTTCCAAGGGCTGGCCGCATTCCGGCAGGCGCAGCCGGGGGTCGAGCGGCAACACCTCGGCTTGGTAATCCTGGCCACGCTGTCGGAATTCCGACTCGACCCGTTGATGGATAGACTCAACGATGGCGGTATGGGATTGGTAGCCCGGTTCGGCGCGGGCCACGGCCAGCGCGAGGCCGAGCGGGAGGACGGCGATCATACGGGTGAAACTAGACATGGCGTGACTCCGAAATCTCCCCCCACGATGCAGGAACGATGCCGGACCCCCTCAAGCAGCCCGGCCGGCAGCCGCTACACTCATAGTTGATCGCTATTCGCCCATCGCTAACCTCGCGGCTTCCGGCACGGGACCGGCACCGCGCCCAACGCCCCGCAACCCCCTCGGAGAAGCATCGATGCCCAGCATACTCGATGGCGTGGACCAAAGAACCAAACTGGCCGGCCATAACCGGCTGGAACTGCTGCTGTTCAAGCTCGGCGGCGAGCAGCGTTTCGGCATCAACGTGTTCAAGGTGCAGGAAGTCATCCAATGCCCGAACCTGACCCAAATCCCCAAATCCCACCCGGCCATCCGTGGCGTCGCCCATCTGCGCGGCAAGACCATCCCGGTGCTGGACCTGTCGATGGCGATAGGCGCGGGCTGCTTTTCCCAGAACTGCCAGGGCTATGTCATCGTCACCGAGTACAACCGCTCGACCCAGGGCTTCCTGGTCAGCGCGGTAGACCGCATCATCAACATGGGCTGGGAGCAAATCCAACCGCCACCGCGCGGGGCGGGCCGCAATAGCTACCTGACCGCCGTCACCCAGGTGGACCGCGAGTTGATCGAGGTCATCGACGTGGAAAAAGTGATGAAGGAAGTGATCGGCGGCAGCGACGAGGTGTCCGCGGGGATCATCGATCCCGCCATCGACACCTTCTCCCAGCACGTCCTGGTGGTGGACGACTCCTCCGTGGCCCGCAACCAGATCAAGAAGGTGCTGGAACAATTGTCCGTGCCCTACACCCTGGCCAAGGACGGACAGGAAGCCTATGAAATCCTGGAGGCCTGGCAGGCCGAAGGCAAGGACTTGCCCCGGTTCCTGGCGCTGATCATTTCCGATGTCGAGATGCCGCGCATGGACGGCTATACCTTGACCGCGACCATGCGTAAAACCCACGGCATGAAAGAAGTCTATGTACTGCTGCACACCTCGCTCAGCGGCGTGTTCAACCAAGCCATGGTGGAGAAGGTCGGCGCGAACCGC
This sequence comes from Methylomagnum ishizawai, assembly GCF_900155475.1. Taxonomy (NCBI): domain Bacteria; kingdom Pseudomonadati; phylum Pseudomonadota; class Gammaproteobacteria; order Methylococcales; family Methylococcaceae; genus Methylomagnum; species Methylomagnum ishizawai. The sequence continues at coordinate 3,532,537 of NZ_FXAM01000001.1, forward strand.
TTCCTCGCCAAATATGTCCCGGACGACCTGGCCCGTTTGGTCCAGCAGCAATTACGGGAGCACCTGGAACTCTACGGCCCGCCGACCCAGTCCTGATGAACGCCTTCTTCCCATGCCGGTCCGCCCTCCAGCCCATGGACACCCCGCCGCCGCCCGACCGTGATTTGACCCCGGAGGAATTCGCGGTCTTCCGCCGCTTCCTGCTGGATTCGTCCGGCATCCTGCTCGGGGAGCATAAGCAATACCTGGTCAAGAACCGCTTGTCCGGGGTATTGCGCGGCAGCCGCTATGCCGGCCTTGGCGATTTCATCGCGGCCCTGGGCGCGGGGACGGTGGCCCCGGCGCTCAAGGCCCGCGTCATCGACGCCATGACCACCAACGAGACCTTCTGGTTCCGGGAAACCCCGCATTTCAACGAACTGCGGGACGTGCTGCTGCCCGCATGGATGGCGGCGTTTGGCGGGACGGTGCGGATTTGGTCGGCGGCTTGCTCCACCGGGCAGGAGCCTTATTCGATCAGCCTATGCGTGGAAGAATTCTTGCGCGGCAGGCCCGCCCTGGGAGCGAGGCCGGTGCGGATATTAGGCACCGATATTTCCGAGTTGGCCTTGGCCGAGGCCAACCGCGCCGACTATGGCGACCTGGCCTTGTCGCGGGGACTGGACCCGAAACTGCGGGAGCGTTATTTCGTGGCCGTGGGCGAAAAATGGCGGCCCAGGCCGGATATCACCGCCAGGGTCGGGTTCCAGCCCTACAACCTGCTAGCCTCCTATGCGCCCTTGGGCAAATTCGACCTGATTTTCTGCCGCAACGTGTTGATTTATTTCCCGGACGACATCAAGCGCGATATTTTGACCCGGCTGGCGGGAGCGCTGACTCCTGGGGGCTATTTGTTCCTCAGCAGCACCGAAAGCCTGCCGCCGGGGGTCGACGGCTACAAAACGGTGCGCGGCAAATATTGCCGCTACTACCGGATCGGCCCTTGAGGTCAATTGGCTCCGAATGGCCGGTTCGACCACTTTCCACCCCACCCGGCCTCACCCAAGCGTATTAAAATAAAGGTAGCAGTATACATTCCTTAATCATTCAACCCCCGAGGGTGATCGCTATGAAACCCATCCACCACCTAGGCGTCGGCCTGATCGTACTGGCCGCTTCCACGCTGGGGACTCCCGCACAGGCCTTGCCCGTGTTGTTCGTCAGCACCGGCCATACCGGAGCGCAGACGCAAACCGATATCAACCATACCCAGCACTGGACCTTTTCAGTGTCCCAGAACGTCACCGTAGGCGGCGGCTTGTTCGACATGAAACGGGGTCCGTCCAGCACCGCCGATGTCAGCTTCGCGATTTTCGAGGGGACATATTCACCCCCCGCGAGCCTGGATAACGCCCTGCTGCAAAAGGATTTGACGAACACGGCCTTCGCCCAGCGATTCAAAGCCGTCCTGTTCCAAAACACCGTAACCACCCTGTTGGCCGGCCACACCTATACCGGCGTCCTGTTCTCCGACGCCCTCGACGCGCAGAACAAGGGCTATTTCGTCAAAGGCGGCTCGGCCAGCCCGCTGCTGTTCGTCAATGCCAAGGGCAAGGCCGTGGCCGGTATCGAAATACTCCCGTCCATCGCGCTTCCCGAAGCGCCGCCGTCCAGGTTCGCGTCCCCGGCCTCCACCGATGCCACCTTGATTCCCGAACCCACCCTACCCGCGCTCATGGCGCTGGGCCTCGCGGGCTTGGCCTGGGCGACCCGCCGCAGCCAACCCGCAGCGCACAAAACCTGATCCGGCCCGGCGGTTGTTTTGGACGCCAGCCGCCTTATTGAAAAGTCAAGGCTTGAATCGGCCCAAGCCATCCATCATAATGCGCGTCCTCATCGACGGCCCCGGTCCCCACGGCCCGGAGCCAACGCCAGAGTTCAATGGCAAGTCGTGTCGGTCCCCTCGCAACGATACGCTGCGAACCCCGCCAGGCCCGGAAGGGAGCAACGGTAGCACCGGATTCGTGTGCCGGGGTGTGGCTGATACGACTGCCACCCTCCCATCCCCCATGCCTACACGGTCGATAACCGGCAGCGAGCCCCGATGGCCTATCAGGCTTTAGCCCGCAAGTGGCGACCCCGTAATTTCAGCGAAATCGTCGGCCAGGAGCATGTCGTCAGGGCGTTGACCCACGCGCTCGAAACCGCCCGCCTGCACCACGCCTATCTCTTCACCGGCACCCGCGGCGTGGGCAAGACCACCTTGGCCCGCATCCTCGCCAAGGCCATCAATTGCGAATCCCCCAACGGCTCCGACCCTTGCGGCCAGTGCCTGGTTTGCCGGGAAGTGGACGAAGGCCGCTTCGTCGATCTGATCGAGGTGGACGCCGCCTCCCGCACCAAGGTCGAAGACACCCGCGACCTGCTCGACAATGTGCTGTACGCGCCCAGCCAAGGCCGCTACAAAGTCTACCTGATCGATGAAGTCCACATGCTCTCGGGGCATAGCTTCAACGCCCTGCTGAAGACCCTGGAAGAACCGCCGCCCCATATCAAATTCCTGCTGGCGACCACCGACCCCCAGAAAATCCCGGTCACAGTGCTATCGCGCTGTTTGCAGTTCAATCTCAAGCGCCTGACCCCGAGCCAAATCGGCACCCAGATGGAATCCATCCTGCGCCAGGAGGAAATCCAATTCGAGGCGAATGCCCTGAAAGCCCTGGCCCGCGCCGCCGATGGCTCGATGCGCGACGGGCTGAGCCTGTTGGACCAAGCCATCGTCCACGGCGGCGGACGCCTGGGCGAGGCCGAAGTCAGCGCCATGCTGGGCACGGTGTCGCGGCGGCCCGTGTTCGATCTGCTGGACGCCCTGGCCCGGAGCGATGCGGCGGCGCTGTTGACCCTGATCGAAGCCCTATCAGAACACGCCCCGAATTACGGCGATGTGCTGCAACAATTGCTGATCGCCCTGCATCACGCCGCCCTGGCCCAATGGGTGCCCGATGCGGTCCGCCGCGACGAGGACGCCGACCGTATCTTGGCCCTGGCCCAGCGCCTGAGCGCCGAGGATTTGCAATTGTTTTACCAGATCGGCCTGGTCGGCCAACGCGACCTGCCCCTCGCGCCCGATCCCCGAGGCGGCTTCGAGATGGTCTTGCTGCGGATGCTGGCCTTCCGTCCGGCGGAAGCCACGACCTACCCGTCCCAGCCCGGAACCGCCCCGGCGCATCACGACGGGCAGCACGCCAAATCCGCGCCGCGCCCGGAACCGCCCCGGCTGATCCATCCGCCCCAGGCCCGGCCCGAACCGCCACCGACCCCGGCTTCTACCCAGGCACCAACACCACCGGCCCAAACCACGCCAGCGCCGGCACCCAACCCGGACGGTGGCGCTCCCGCGCAGGTCAATTGGCGCGAACTGATCCGCGCCACCGGCGTCGCCGCCCTGGCCCGCGAACTGGCCAACAACTGCGTGCTGGAACACCTGGACGAAACCTCTTGCGTCCTGCTCCTGCATCCCAAGCAAGCCCTGCTCCGCGCCGCCCATACCGAGGCTAACCTGGAAAAAGCCCTGCAAGACTATTTCCGCCGCCCGCTCAAGCTCACCATTAAGCTCGGCGAACCCGCGGGAGAAACCCCCGCCTTGCAAAACCAGCGGCAAAAGGAAGAACGCCAACGGGCGGCGGAGATCGAAATAGAACAAGACGAAAACGTTATCGCCTTGAAGGAACGGTTCGATGCCCGCATCGTGCCCGGTTCCGTCAAACCCTTGGATTGAACCCGCCCCGGAGCCACCGCCATGAAGAATCCCCTCGCCCATCTGATGCAGCAAGCGCAGCAAATGCAGGAAAACCTGAAGAAGGCCCAGGAGGAATTGGCCGAACTCCAGGTCCGGGGCGAATCCGGCGGCGGGCTGGTCAAGATCGCCATGACCGGCAAGCGCCAGGTGCTCAAGGTGGAAATCGACGACAGCCTGGTGAAGGAAGACCGCGATATGCTGGAGGATTTGGTCGCCGCCGCCGTCAACGACGCCGTCAACAAGGTCGCCGCCCTCAAGCAGGAAAAACTGGCGGGCTTGACCGGCGGTATGGAATTGCCGGCCGGCTTCAAGCTGCCGTTCTAAGCTCCCGCCCCGCGCCATGTCCTCGACCGGAGCCCTCGGCCAATTGATGCAAGCCCTGCGCTGCCTGCCAGGGGTGGGACCGAAATCGGCCCAGCGCATGGCCTTCCACCTGTTGCAGCGCAACCGCCCCGGCGCCCGCCAATTGGCCGAGGCGTTGCTGGACGCCCTCGACCGCATCGGCCATTGCGCCGAGTGCCGCACCCTGACCGAAGGCACCCTCTGCCCCGTCTGTGCCAATCCCCAGCGCGACCGCTCCCTGCTGTGCGTGGTGGAAACCCCCGCCGAGGTCCACGCCATCGACCAGGCCGCGACCGGCTTCCAGGGCGTGTTCTTCGTGCTGCACGGGCGCTTGTCGCCGCTCGATGGCATCGGCCCGGACGAACTGCGGCTCGACCTCCTGGAACGGCGCTTCCAATCGGGCGAGGTCAAAGAAGCCATCCTCGCTACCAACACCACGGTGGAAGGCGAGGCCACCGCCCATTACATCCACGCCATGGCCCGGCGCGATGGCATCCGCACCAGCCGGATCGCCTATGGAATGCCCTTCGGCGGCGAACTCGAATACGTGGACGGCACCACCCTGGCCCATGCCTTCAAGGGCCGCCGGGAGTTCTGACCCCCCGCTCACCGTGGCGTGGCCCGGACGCAGCGCCGCAGAATCCGGGACAACCCATTCCTAAACCCAAAGGGGAATCCACCATGACCGACTGCCTGTTTTGCAAGATGGTGTCCGGCGAGATCAAGCCCGCCGTGGTCTACGAGAACGAACACGCGCTGGCGTTCCGGGATATCCGGCCCCGCGCCCCGGTACACGTGTTGGTCATCCCCAAGCGGCATTGCGCCACCCTGGACGACCTGCCGACCGACGATCCGGCCCTGGCCGCGGCCCTGCTCGGGGCGGTGCAGAAAGTGGCGGAATTGGAAGGCTTGGCGAACGGCTATCGCACCGTGATTAATTGCCGGGGTGATGGCGGGCAGGAGGTCTACCACCTGCACCTGCATGTGCTGGGGGGCCGGGCCATGGCTTGGCCACCGGGCTGAAGGGGAACCGGGGCAGCAAAAAACCCTGGGGCGGGCCGGCCCGCCCCAGGGTTGGATGCAGGGCCGGAAACACCGCCCCGCACGATCTCCGCCTAATTGGAAGGTTCGTTGAAATCCACGCCCAGGATGGACCAGCTATTGGGATCGGCCTCGTTGTCGGCGATCATGCGGACCTTGCAGGCGAACAGCCGATCCACCTGGCCTTTTTCCTGATCGACGATCCTGACGGTGGAACGGATGATGTAATGGCGGTTGCCCAAGGCCCAGGCTTCGGATTTCTCGTCGAGGAACTGGGCGGCGTCCGACAGATCGCCCTCGTATTTCACCGCGTCCTTGCAATGGCTCAAGGCATAGCCGATGCGCGGGGTCTTGTTCTCGATCTTGCCCAATTGCTCCTCTTCGGCCTCCTTCTCGAAAAAGGCATCCGATTTCACAATACTCATCACCAGGGGCATCACCCCGTTGTTCAACACCGTGTAGAGCAGGGCCACGAAAAGGATCAGGAATAAGATCGAAAATTTGCCGCGTGTGAATTTAGCGATGAAATCTTTCATGTTGGGTTGCCTTTGTCGTTTTCTCTTTATGTAACCGGTCAAGATGGGCAGGGTAGTCCGCTTGCAAGGGAGCGAATTTTGCGGGAGTGTGCCGCAAATGTACACAGGCAACCCGTCACGTCCGTTCCTTTGCCGCGGGCGGAGCCACGGCTGCCCCGCCACCACCCCACCCGGACCGGAACGCGATGAAACAGGATAAAAAACTCGTGGTCGCCATCTCGTCCCGCGCCTTGTTCGACCTGGACGAGTCGCATCGAATCTTCGAGGCCGAGGGCAAGGACGCCTTCTGCCGCTACCAAATCGAACACGAGGATGAGACCCTGGAACCCGGCGTGGCGTTCACCCTGGTGCGAAAACTTTTGGCCCTGAACCCGGCGCTGCCGGAACCCCTGGTCGAGGTCATCCTGCTCTCCCGCAACAGCGCCGACACCGGGCTGCGGGTGTTCAATTCGATCCGCCGCCATGGGCTGGATATCGCCCGCGCCGCCTTCACCAGCGGCCAGTCGCCGTTCGGTTATATCGGCGCGTTCGGGGCCGACCTGTTCCTGTCGGCCAACGCCGAGGACGTGGCCCTGGCCCTGGACAGGGGCCACGCCGCCGCCACCATCCTCGATTCCAACCCGGCCCATAACGCCGACTCCCAACTCCGCATCGCCTTCGATGGCGACGCCGTGCTGTTCTCGGACGAGGCCGAGCGCATCTACCAAGCCGATGGCCTCGGCGCGTTCACCGAGAACGAGGTCGAGAAGGCCAAGACGCCGCTGTCCGGCGGTCCCTTCAAAGCCTTCCTCGCCAGCCTGCACCATATCCAAAGCCTGTTCCCGCCCGATCTGGCCCCGATCCGCACCGCCTTGGTCACGGCTCGCGGCGCGCCCGCCCACGAACGGGTGGTCAGGACGCTCAGGGCGTGGAATATCCGCATCGACGAGGCTTTGTTCCTGGGCGGGATGGACAAGGGACCCTTCTTACGGGCGTTCGGGGCGGATATTTTCTTCGACGACCAGCAGAAGCATTGCGCCTCGGCCTCGGGGCATGTGGCGACCGGGCATGTGCCGCATGGCATCGCCAATCCGCAGGTTTTGCCGGGACCGGCCCGCCCCGACGGCAAGGCGTAGACGGACCCGGCGCGTCCGTCCTAGGGCGGCCTGGCCGCGGGCTTGAACAAGCGCCGGAATCGTTTCCGCCGCCCCGCCGCCACGAACCGGGCGAAACAGGCCGGAAACGCCTCCCGCAACCGCCGCTCATGGCTATAACGCCGGTCCAGCAAGGCGCCCAGGGCCAACAACGTCCCGGTCGGCGCATCCGTCGCCCGCAAGGCCTCGGCGAATTCCCGTAACCGCCCGATCTGGGCCTGGGCGTCCTGGTAGGCACCCAGATGTTCCTGCAAGCCTTTGAGCGCCCCGATGAGCGGGTCGATCCGCTCCGGCGGATAGAGTTCGCGGAAGAATTCCAGCAGATAGCGCAACTTCTTGGCAGTCTTGCGCAATTCATGGAGCCGGTCGGCGGGACTCGCGGGTTCTATCGCCAAGCCTGCCGCGACCACCCGCCGATAGAGCTTCCAGATGCGGCGGTCGGCCAGCCCCCGGATCGGCAGGGCGGCTTGCGGCGCGGTGGGATGGGTGGGCGGTCCGCGGCGTAGGAAGCGCTCCCAACTCCGCACCATGCCGCGGTAGCCGGGGGATGTTAGATGTTCGTTCAGCCGGGCGTGGGCGATGGCGGCGCGTTCGAGCAACAAGGCCCGCAACGGTTCGAGTCCGTCGCGCAAGGCTTCCGGCAATTCCTCCCGGTGCCGCTCGAAATCCAGCAGGTACACATCCAAATCGCGGGCTTCGCCGGTGACGCGCCCGAGTTCGGCGAAAGCCTGGGCATAGCGCCGGGTAGTCTTTGCCGGAAATACGGCTTTGATCTGGCCCAGGGCCGCACGGGTCCGCCGCACCGCGACCCTGAAATCGTGCAGGAATTCGGTGTCGACCGAGTCCAGGACACCGGCCTCGTTGCGCCGGATCGCTTCCCACTGGGTCCACAGGATGCGCCGGGCCGCCGCATCGGCCCGCTCCGCCGGATCGAGCCGGAATCGGGCCGCGCCGGATAACTCCAACGCCTCCGCCCGCCCGCCGGCCGGGGCGGATTCCAAACCGAAGCGTCCGCGCACGGCCTCTACGGTATGGCGGAACCGCTTGGGTCCGCATCGGACCGCGACCAAGCGCAACCGGGCCGGGAGCGGCGGCGCTTCCAGCTCCGGAATATCCAACTCCGCCCGCATCAGCGCGGCGCCCGCCGCGTCCTCCCACACGAAAATCTCGCGCAGCAGGGTGATTCCGGGCCGGGGCAGCAAGGCCCGGCAATCCAGCAGCGCCGCCACCGGCCCACGCCAAGGGGCCGGTGGCAGGTCTTGGGCGAAGCGCGGCGGGGTGGCGACGGCGACCGGCTCGTGCCACACGCCGCCGGGTCCGGCCACCCATACGGCGAGCGCGTCCCCATCCGGCTCGATGGCGCAGCCAAACCCGGCCCGCCGCAAGCGCCCGTCGAAGCTATCGTAATACACCCGCTTCACACGGCGGCGGCCCTGGGACAGGAAGCCGAAGGCTTGCTCCAAGGTATCAACCAGTTCGGTGGGATTGGCATGGGGAGGCAGGGTGAATTCGCTGCGGAGTGGATCGCTCATGGCGGGACGGCGGCTGACAAGCGGGCCGGGATTCTCCCATGGCACCCCGCCCCTTGTCTCCCCGCGCGCCGATACAGCCGGACCGGAGCGATAGTGGAACCCGTAGCTAGCGGAATCCGGGCTACGCCGAAGCTGGCGATTTAAAGCGGTTGGGGCACGAGGCCGGAACGCAGTGGAATCCAGGACTCCGGTGGCACCGAGAGTCCCGAATTCCGCTCCGCTCCATCCGGGCTACAACACCATCCGGTATAAAGATTGCCGCAGCGTCGGCGTCTTGGGCGCGTAGGCCGCGGTGGTCTTGCCGCGGGCGGGTTCCTGGCTGACGGGCCTGAGGTCGTATTCCGGCACCAACAACACCAACCCGGAAGCGAAGACGATATAGACTTCGTGGGTATCGGAATGCGGATGGCGGACGATGACGGCCTCTTTGCCGACATATTGGGCACGCCGCGGGTTATTGTGCAGCGGCGCGTAGATCATGGTGGTTCCAATGGTGAATTTTCCGTCCATAAGCATCATCATCCAGCAGTGGTTTCGATTGCTATGGGCCATCGCTTCGGCCCTCCGCCTGGAAACAGGCTTTGGCATTGCAGCAAAGCCCCCCCGCCCCGGCAATACGGGAATCCCTGCATTGCCCAGGGGAAGCGGGACGGCTAGCCTCCGCCATGAGCGGACCGGATTCCGTAGCCCGGACCGTCCATTCCCCGCCGGCCCGGCTCGCCCCGAATTCCACGCCGGGATATACTGCCCCGAGCCGAATCCGCCGCGCCCGCGCCCGGCCCGACTTGGCTAGCCCGGCCTTCGCGCCCCCCTCAACGCCCCTACCCCAGTGTTGCCCCGGATGCCACCCAGTGCCGCTTTCCCCTGGATAGACCCCATCCCCCACCCCGTGCTGCTGGTCGCCCTGGACGGTGGCCGCGCCGCCTTCGCCAACCGCCGGGCACGGGAAAAACTCGGAACCACCGCCCAGCCCGGCCCGGCGGCGGCGATCTTCTCCGAACCCGACGACCTCGCCCGCCTGCTCGAAACCGCCCGGACCGGCCCGGCCCGCCTCGACCGCGTGGCCTTGAAAAGCGCGGAAGGCACCCACGTCTGGTGCCGGGTCGAGGCCGAGCGCACGGTGATCGAGGGCCGCGAATACGCCCTGCTGACCCTGGCCGACGCGCAGGACGCCCCGGCCGACCCCCGGTCGGCCCTGTGGCGGGCGGTGTTCGACCAGGCCGGGATCGGCATCGTGTTATTGGACGCGGCGGGCCGGTTCCTGGACGCCAATCCGCGTTGGCTGGAACTGTTCGGCTATACCTGGGACGACGCGCGGGCATTGCGCCCCTCCGCTTCCCTGGACCAAGGCCGGATCGGCGCCCTGCTGCGCGGCGAAACCGCCCAATACCGCGTCGAGCAAGCCTATGTCCGCCAGGACGGCACGCCGTTCTGGGGGGATTTGTCGGTCGGTGCCTTGCGCGACGCCGAAGGTGCCGCCCGCTATGTGATGGGATTCCTGCTCGATATTACCGCCCACAAACGCGCGGAGGACCAACTGCACGAAGCCAACGAGCGCCTGGAAATGCAATTGCTGGAAAACCAGCGACTACAGGAGCAACTGGCCGGGCTCGCCATACGCGACGGGCTGACCGGCCTGTTCAACCGCCGCTATATGGAAGCCACCCTGCACCGGGAACTCAGCCGCGTGGGCCGGGACAACCAGCCCCTCAGCATCGTGGCCATGCAGATCGACCAACGGACGGGCGACCCGCTCCTCAAAACCGTGGCCGGACTCCTGCACAGCCAGATGCGCGGCGCAGACCTGGCCTGCCGCTACGACGATGCGGTCTTCGTGGCGGTGCTGCCTGGCGCGCCCCTGCTGAACGCCGCCCGGCGGGCCGAATCCTGGCGCACCGCCGTGGAGGCGCTCGCCATCGACCACGCGGGCGAGACCCTTTGCTGCACCGTGTCTATCGGGATCGCGGAATACCCCCGCCATGGGCTTTCCGGCGACCAACTGCTCGCCCAGGCCGACAGCGCCCTCCGCCTCGCCCAAGAAGCCGGCCGCAACCGGGTCGTGACCTGGGGTTGAACCCCGGCGCGGAACCCCTAGAATCAGCGGAACGGTCCCGCGCCGGGACCGATACGGATTTCCCATGAAGCATTCCCATTACCACGCCGATATTTCCTCCCGCCCCAACGACGAACTGCTGGCCCGGCTGTCGGCGGGCTACAAGGACGAAGAGCGCGGCAAGATCGCCGAAGCCCTCGAACTCGCCGTCAAGGCGCGGGACAACGACACCCTGGTCCGCCCCCGCGGCATCGATGTCGCCCACACCCTGCACAACCTCAAGGTCGATGCCCCGACCCTCCAGATCGCCCTGCTCAGCGACCCCTACCTGCGCGATACCCTGGACGAGCACGAGATCGAACACCGTTTCGGCCCGGCCATCGCCGAACTGGTGCGCAAGGTGAACTGGCTCAACACCTTCGACGAATACCGCCCCGACGAACCCAAACAGCCCGACCAGGCCGAATTACTGCGGCGCATGTTGCTGGCGGTGGTCAACGACGTGCGCGGCGTGGTGGTGAAACTGGCCTACCGCCTGCAACGCCTGCGCCTGCTCAAGGACCAGGACCAGGACGAGCACCAGCGCCGCAAAATCGCCCTGGAAACCCTGGATATCTTCGCCCCGCTGGCCAACCGGCTCGGCGTCGGCCAGCTCAAATGGGAACTGGAAGACCTGTCGTTCCGTTACCTGGAACCCGAGGAATACAAGCGCCTCGCCAAATCCCTGGCCGCCAACCGCGCCGAGCGCGAAGGTTTCATCCACCGCTTCATGGCCGATCTGCGTGAGGAGTTCGAGGCCCAGGGCATCAAGGTCCGGGTGTTCGGCCGCCCCAAACATATCTACAGCATCCACCGCAAAATGACCCGCAAGGATGTGCCGCTGGACGAGCTCTACGACCTGCACGCGGTCAGGGCCATCGTTGAGGACGTGCCGTCCTGCTACGCCGTGCTGGGTTTGGTGCATAGCCGTTGGCTGCACATCCCCAGGGAATTCGACGATTACATCGCCAACCCCAAGGACAACGGCTACCAATCCCTGCACACCGTGGTGGTGGGACCGGAAGGCAGGCCGGTCGAAATCCAAATCCGCACCGAGGAGATGCACGCCTTCGCCGAATACGGGGTGGCCGCGCATTGGCGCTACAAGGAAGGTGGCCGGCAAGACGCCGCCCTCGACCGCAGCATCAACGCCCTGCGCCGCCTCCTGGAAAACAAGGAGGACGAGACCATCCTGGAAAGCTTCCGGGCGGAATTGTTCGAGGACCAAATCTTCGTGCTGACGCCCAAGGGCCAGGTAATCCGGCTACGCAAGGGCGCGACGCCGGTGGATTTCGCCTATGCCATCCACACCGAGGTCGGCCACCATTGCCGGGGCGCGAAGGTGAACGGGCGCATGGTGCAACTCACCCACGCCTTGAAATCCGGCGACAAGGTCGAGGTGCTGACCACCAAGGCCGGCGGGCCGAGCCTGGGTTGGCTCGACGGCCACCTGGGCTATGTCAAGACCGCCCATGCCCGCGGCAAGATCAGGGCGTGGTTCCGCCAACAGGACCACGAAAAACACCTCAAGGCTGGTAAAACTATCCTCGACCGCGAGCGCCAGAAAATGGGCGTGAAGGAGGTGGATTTGGAAGAACTGGCGCGGCATTTCCATCTGCCGCACGGCAACGATGTGTTGTTGGCGGTGGGCCGGGCCGATATTTCGGCGGCGCAGTTGGCGGGCGTGCTGAAACCCGCCGATTGGCAGCCGCCGCGTTCCAAGGTGCCGGTGGTGAAGAAGCCGGTGCCGCAGGGCCACGCCAAGGAAGAAGTGACGATCCAGGGGATTCGCAACCTGTTGACGCACATGGCCCGCTGCTGCGCCCCGGTGCCGGGCGATCCCATCGTGGGCTATATCACCATCGGGCGGGGCATCGCCATCCACCGGCGGGATTGCGTGAACGTGTTGCAATTGCGCGAGGAAAAGCACAGCCGCCTGATCGAAGTGGCCTGGGGCGAGGAGCAGGAAACCTTCCCGGTGGAATTGGAAGTGCGGGCGCTGGACCGGAAGGGCTTATTGAAGGATATCGCCCATGTGCTATCCGCCGAGCATATCAACATCCTCCGCAGCAACACGCTGACCGATCCCGACAAGGGGGATGTGGTGATGCTGATCACGGCGGAAGTCGCCGACCTGGCCCAATTGAGCCAGGCGCTGGACCGGATCGGGGAGATACATAATGTTTTGGGGGCGCGGCGGAAGGAGCATGGGTGAGGGGCGGGCCACACCGATACCCACGCATCGAACCGCCGCGCCACAATGCCCACCTGCCTTTTTGACACCGGAAGGAATACTCCATGAAAACCGCGAACATCACCGAATCCCCCGTCGATTTTTCCGCCTTGCTGGCGGAAGCCGAGGCCGGCGAACCCGTGCTGATCCTGCGCCAAGGGCAACCCGTGGCGCGGCTGGTCGCGGAACCGGCCCGCTCCGCCCCTTTCGATCTCGGGGCTTTGCGCGACTTCGTCCAGGCCGGACCCTGCCACGCCAGCCCGACCGTGGCGGAGATGCGCGAGAACAACCTGCTGTGATCTATCTCGACACCTCGGCGCTCGGGGCGCTCTTTTTCCGGGAGCCGACCGCGCCCGCCATTTTGAACCGCTTGCAATCGACCCAACCCGGCGAGCTGGGCATATCGGCCTGGGCGCTCACGGAAATGGCCAGCGTAGGCGCGATCAAGGAACGAACGGGGCACATCGGCCCGGCGGAACGGGCGGCGGCCCTGGCCGCCTTCCAGCGCTTCGCCTCGGATTCGCTGGTATTGGCCGAAGTGGAACCCTCGGATTTCCGCCAAGCCGCCCGGTTGCTCGACCTGCCCGTCTTGGCCTTGCGTGCCGGGGACGCGCTCCATCTGGCGGTCGCCCGCCGACTCGATGCCAGCCTTGGCACCTTGGACATACGCCAAGCCAGCGCAGCCCGTCATTACGGAATCCCACTGTTCCCCTTGGTTTGATGATGCTGATCACGGCGGAAGTCGCCGACCTGGCCCAATTGAGCCAGGCGCTGGACCGGATCGGGGAGATACATAATGTTTTGGGGGCGCGGCGGAAGGAGCATGGTTAATTTGGCCTGTGGATGGGTAAAAGCATTGCTCAATACCTACCCCCCAACGCACCAACAAAAAACCCATGGAAAAATACTTCACAGAACCCACCCAAGAATCGGGAGCCGCCCTATTTAGGCGGAATATTTCAGGCACAGTGATGATGCTGAACCTGATCCGCCTCAAAGAAATCGCGGATTACGCCAACAGCCCGGAACTGGCTCCCAAAACCCAAATATCCGGCAGGGAGGCATTCCAGAAATACATAGACCACGCCATGCCCTTCCTCAAAGCAAGTGGCGGTGAACTGTTATTGCTTGGGGACGGGGGAAAATTCCTTATCGGCCCCAGCGAAGAGCAATGGGATATCGTCATGCTGGTTAGGCAAAGCTCCGTGGAAAGCTTCTTCGCTTTCGCCTCCAATCCTGGATATATGGCTGGAATAGGCCATAGAACCGCCGCGGTCCTCGATTCCAGGTTATTGCCGGTGGTGGAGCGCCACATTCCATAGCCGTGGTGAACAGAGGCCGGGCGGAATAGCGCACCCGCGTATCCCACCGGATGTGGAATCCCGGTCGGGCGGCGGAACCCGCTCTATCTCAAGTTCGCGGGATGGGTTTGGCGCATATGGGCGTTTCTCCACCGCCCACATGTGTTTAGCCAAACGCTTCTATATTCTTCAACCAATCGCGCAACCTTCAGAAAAAGAACGATGAAAGTCGAACCTTTTACTCCCGGAACCTCACCATTCCCTCCACTCTCTCCCGAGCGCATCGCGGCGGCGAAGGCACGGCATGGCGAAGCCGTTGACCGCTATCTGGAATGCCTGCATATCGGCGACCCGCTGGCCGATGCCTTGACCCTTTGCTTCGATACGCTCCCGCCCGGCGGCGGCATGAAAATGCTGAACCTGGCGCTTGAAGAAGGTATCGGGGCGGTCAAGGACGCGCCCGACGAACTGCGGGCGTTGTTCGCGGAACTGGACCGTGTGCCGTTATGGGTGGACTGGGACCGCATGCGCCATGCCAGCGCCAAGATTTGCCGCAACGGCTTCTTGGTCGCGCTGTCGTTCGCGGCCTATGCCTTGCCGCATTCCTATCTGGCCAACGGCAACAAACCCTTGGCGTTCACCGCCGAATTGCTCAATGCGACCCCATTGCGTTTCGCCCGCACGGCGCGTTTCGTGGTCGAAACGTTCTATCCCCAAGGCTTGCGGCGCGATGCGGACGGCTTTAAATGGGCGGTGTTGATGCGGATGATGCATGCCCGCGCCCGGCGGCAGTTGCTGCAATCCGGGCAGTGGGATTGCGCGGTCTATGGCTTGCCGATCAATCAGGCGCATATGGCGATGAATACCGTGTTCTTTTCGTTCTACGTGCTGAAGGGGATGCAGCGGATGGGGGTCCGCTTCACCGCGCAAGAAGTCGAGAGCATCTTATTGACTTGGCGCTATGTCGGCTATTTGTTCGGTATCCACCCCGAGATGGTCTACACCTCGGAGTATGAGGCGCAACGCCTGCTCGATATCGGCTTTTCCCTGGAATTCGATCCCGACGAGGACTCCAGGCGGCTGTGCCAATCGATGATGGAGGCGGGACCGGCCTTCCTGAAAATCGATGATCCGCGCTTGGCCCAATGGGAGATCAATCTGGTCTATGCCATGTCCCGCCATCTGCTCGGCGACGGTTTGGCCGACCAACTGGGCTTTCCCCCGGCCCGGCACCGGTGGCTGGGCCATGCCTTCATGGCCTGCGTACACGGGTCGGAGTGGTTGCCCTTTTTGGTGCCCGCCGCCGTCCGCAACTTCATGGGGATGGAGTTTTGGCTGGATATGAGCGATTACGACAGCGTGCCCTTGGCGGAACACACCCCTTCCGGCCCGCCGGCCTGAGCGGCTAGGGCGCGACCGCCGCCCGCGCCCGCACGCTCATCTGGAATCTCCGCGGAAATTGATAGACCACCAGGGAATCCGCCACGGGAGGCTGGCTGGACACCGCGCTCAGCCGCCAGCGCGGGACGATGGCCGCCAGCATGAACACGGCTTCCATCCTGGCGAAGGCTTCGCCCACGCATTTATGGACGCCCAGCCCGAAGGCCGACAAGGCCAGCCTGGGATGGTCGTTCCCCTCCAACCAACGCTCCGGCTTGAAACCACCGGCCTCCGCAAAGAAGCGTTCATCGCGGAGGGGGGCCATCAAACACGGCTGGAGCGCCGTTCCCTTGGGAATCCGGTAATCGCCGAGGGTGCAGTCCTCGACGGCTTGGCGTCCGACGTAGTAGACCGGTGGGAATAGGCGCACCGTTTCATCGAATACCGCGCGCGCATACACCAGCCGGTCGTAATCGGCCAAGTTCGGACGCCGCCCACCCAGCACCTCGTCGATTTCGCGCTCCAAGCGCTCGCGTACCGCCGGGTGCTGGTCGAGGCAGTAGAACATCCAGGCCATGGCATTGGCGGTGGTTTCGTGGCCCGCCATCAAAATGATATAGGCCTCGTCGCGCACCTCGGCGCGGTTCAAGGAGCGATCCACGCCGCCTTCGTCCTTGGCCCGGACCAAATGGGAAATCAGGTCGCTACGCTCCTGGCTCCCGTCCAAGGCTTGGTCGATGATGGCATCGATCTCGCGGTCCAGCGCATGGAGGGCGGCTTGGGCCTGCCGGTTCTGCGGCAAAGGCAAGCGGGCCAGGTAACGGTTGAACGGCAATTGGCTGAGCTTGAAATCCCAAAAAATACCTTTGAGCGCTTCCGCGACCAAGCCGGGATCGATCCCGGAATCCGCGCCGAAGAAGGTGCGGGCCGCGATATTCAGGGCGGTCGCGGTGGTGGTTTGGGCGAGGTCGATGGTCTGGCCGTCGCGCCAGCCCCGTTGCAGTCGGCCCGTCTCCTCGATCATGGCCTCGGCATAAGCTTGGAGCGCCTGCTTGTGGAAAGACGGCTGGACCAGCTTGCGCCGCCGCTTATGCTCGTCGCCATCCGCGGTCAGCACGGTGGGGCCGCCCAGGAACGTGGCCCGCTTATACCCCGGCCCTTGTTCGAACGAGGCGCGTTTTTCGACCAAGGCTTCCCGGATGAGGTCGTGGTCGAAGATCACGCAGAGCTTCCGAAAGGGCATGCTGAGATAAACGATGCCGCCATATTCGGCCTGGAGGCGGGCGAAGAAATCGGCGTTATTGTGTAGCCGCTCCCAGAAATGGCGGATGGCGCGGCCTTTGGGACCGGGAGGGAGTGGGAGGGTCATGCTGCTGTCACCTGGGATCGCTGGGGTTGAAGGCCGTAGCCCAAAAGTCGTTGTCCCGGCGCACAGGCATCGGCCAGCCGGGCTTGCTCGTCCAGGGCCAGCCCTTGCCAAGCGGGCGGCCGGGAGCGCGGCAGGGCGCACGCCGCCTCCAACCAAGCCGGGTTTTCGTATTCCGGCCCCACGAACCGGATGAACCGGGTCAATTCCTCGCGCGGGTCGGCCACCAGGGTTTCATAACCCATGGACAACACCCGGTCCTGCGGCAAGGCGTGCAAATACCCGAGGCCGCGCCCGATCATGCCGCTCCAGAACCACCCGAACGCCGCGAGCGGTATCTCGGTCCGCCGGTATTTTTCGGCATCGAAGCGCCAGAACAGCAGCCGCTCGAACAGGGGCATCCAAGGGCTGGTGCCGGGCACATTGAACGGGTGGAAAGGATCGATCCCGAACGCCTTCAAGCGCAGCGCGGCTTGCACCCGCAGGCGGAAAAAGTGATGGCGGTACATGGACAGGGCGGTATCCCGGCCATCCCGGTAAATATGGATGAACCGCGCCTCGGGAAACATCCGGGCCAGGACGGGCACGAACAACAAGGACGCCCCGGAGCGCTCCAGCCATGCCTTTTTCCCGAAGCGGCGGGCCAGCCCATCGAACACGAAGCGGTAATGCCCGGCCAGCGTGTCCACGCCCCGCGCCCGCAATGCCGGGGCGAGTTCGTCCCAGAGCACGTCGTGGTCCCCGGTCAGATGCGGCAGCGTGGCGCAGAGGATGGGCGGCAGGTTTTCGGGTAGGTAACGGCCTCCTTGCGGCGGATACAGGAATTCATCGACGGTCAGGCCGTTCTTCAACAAGGCCCGCCCGCCGGGCGGCAGGGTATTCAGGCGCTGGAACACCGCCTCGCCCGTCAACCGCCCGCCGGGAAAGGCGTTGCTGGACAGGGAGGTGAAAAATTCCGAAATGCTCAACAGATCGGGATGCAGCCTGACCATATTCGACAACAGGGTCGAACCGCAGCGTCCGGTGCTGACGATGAATAAGGGTTTAAACGAGTCCGTCGGCGAGTAATTGTTCGACATGGTCTTGGATAGTTTGGGCAAAAGGGAGATAGCGGAGACCCAGCCGGGTTTGGCTTTTGGTATTGTCGAACGCCACCGGCAGGCCGATGTTCCTGGCGATGAAACGCCAACTCAGGCCGAAGCCGGGACCGGCCACATAGGCCAAGGCTTTGGGGAGGGTCCGTCGCGGCAATTTGTAGCGTCCCGGAAACCGCTGTTCTATGGCCTGGGCGATCCCGAGCAACGAACCACCCTCGCTCACCACGATATGCCTGCCCTCGGCATCGGCGCGGAACGCCGCGGCCAAATGCGCCGCCGCGACATCGCGCACATCGACCGCGCCGAACGCCAGCGCGGGCACGCCCCAGGCGAACCGGCCGCGCAGGAAATCGCGCAAGGTGGCGATGCTGGTGGAATCGACCCTCGGGCTGAGGGAAGGCCCCATGACAAACCCAGGATTGATCGTCACCAAGCGCCAGCGGTCTTGGCCCTGGGCCACCGTCCAGGCGGCGCGTTCGGCGAGCGTCTTGGAATAGGGGTAGGGCTGGTGACGGGCCGAACTACTTTCGTTCCAATCCGCCTCGGTGAATATACCCTGCGGTATCCGCTGGAGGTCGGCGTTATCGCCGCAGATGGCCGCGATGCTGGAGGTCAGGACCACCTTCTTCACCGAACCGGCTTTTTGCACGGCGTCGAGGACGTTGAGGGTGCCTGCGAGCGCCGGTTCGATGAGTTGGCGCTGCGGGTCTTCCACCCCGACGCCCAGGAATGGCGAGGCGGTATGGATGACCACTTCGCAGCCTTGGGCCGCCGCGTCGAAAGCGCCTTTCACCAACAGATCGGCGGCCACCGGCTGGAACGAACCAGGCCCGGCGGCGGCGGCGCGTTCCAGGTGTCGATAGCGGTCCTTGGCCTCCAGGCTCCTGACCGTTCCCCTGACGGTATATCCTTGATCCAGAAGTTGCTTCACGATCCAGGAGGCCACATAGCCGCTCGCGCCCGTGACCAGCACAGGCTTGGTTTTATCGATGGTGAACATTGCCTAGGCCGCTCTACGTTATAAAGCTACGCGGATCACCCGGACCGCCGTGGAGGGGCGGGCGTGATCCGCTAGTCGCGGATAAGCGTAGCGCATCCCCCACAAACAGCCGGTTAAGTGGACCGCGACATGATGGGCCGCACCGTTCCCATCTGACAAGCCGTCCTTGGCGCTGGTCCGGTGTTTCGCATACGAACACCCGTGCCGAAAGCCATCCGCATCCCCACCGAGACCGATGCCACCGCATCCTAAACCATCTTGCAAACCCGCCATGAAAAAAGGCTGACGCCCACCGGGCACCGGCCTTTTGCTGGCTCCGGCCATCGGAATTCACGGCCAGCCGGTCGCCCTTATTCTGCCGGGCAAATGGGGGGTATGGCCTTGAGGTATTGATAAATCGCCAGCAGGTCGCAATCGGCCATCTTGCTATAGACCGGCCAGGGCATCACTTGCAGCTTCGGGCCGGTGGGATCGTGCATATCCGTACCGTTCCGCATGATGTCCTTGAATTGCTCGAAGGTCCATTCCGGGTGGCCATTCTTACCGCAAGGGGTCAGATTCCGCGACACGAAGGGACCGAAGGCGGTCCCCCCGGCCAAATAGCCCGTGGTATTGATCTGTTCGGGTTGGCCCTGGAAGGGATCGCCGCCGCTGGCGTAGGGCGGATTCGTATGGCAATCGTTGCAACCGCTCACGGCGTTGACCAAATAGCTACCGTAACCGACCCGTCTGGGGTTGATGCCTTTCATACCTAGATTCAGCGTCACCGGGGCCATGGCCAGACCCGCTTCCGAGCGATCCAACGGCACCGGACAACCGGCGGTGGCGGCGGCTTGGTCGATGGCGAGGACGCCCAATAAACCCAGAGCGAGCGGTAGGACTTTTTTCATTTTCGTTCTCCTAGGCAGTGATGGTTTTTGGAACCCCGGTTCCGCAAGCGCGGGCGGTTCATGTTCATCCGTGAAGCCGCCTCTCGTTGAGTATCCTTGGCTTCCCTCAAAGCCACACCGCCCGCACGCGGTACCTCCGGGCGCATCCATGGTACCCGCTTTTTGGGAAGAAAAAACCCCGGCGTGACTATGGAATGGCACGGTGTATCCCCACACTAAGGATATGGCCGCGAATAACTTCCCGGTTTTCCAAAGTCGGCCATCGAAGCCTCCTCACGCCAAGGCGCAAGGGACGCAAAGGAAAAAACAAGCAAAAAAACCTTCGTGCCTTTGCGCCTTTGCGTGAAAAAAGGGAAGTTAATTTCAGCCAAATCCTAAGGGGATACGCAATCATAGGCGACGATGATTTGTTCATCGACGACCTGCACCCGCGACGAGCCGACCTGGACCGGCAAGGTCGATGTTTGTCCGCATTGATAGGAAAACCCGATATAACGGGCTATTTTGGGTTGTTTTCTGCGGTGGCAATAATCTGCCGCGGCGCTCTCGGATTTGGAGGCTTCCCGGGCGGCATCACCTTGGAACCAGAAATCTATGGATCCCTCGTTATATTGAAGTACGCGGACCGCCGGCCCGGCGCTGGTCGTCACGAAACTGAAGTATGGGGTTAAGGCTTCCGCCGATAGGTTGGCGTCCGGTCGTCCGCTGGTGTTTCTTAATGGATCGATGATAGAACCCAAAGCCGATGTCAAGACCGAGTCGATACCTCCCCCTATATTGGCGTTGCATAGGGAAAGACCCGCTGGTAAGTGTTGTGGATTCAAGGGTCCGAAACTGGAGCGGGTGAGGTTGATCCCTTCGGGTTGGGCCATGGGTAAAGTACCGCAGCCCGATAGGACCGTACCCAACAGGGCGATAATCGCGAAGGATATATATTTCGTATATGGGGTGAGGGTCGTCATGTTTTGGTTCCGGGTCGATGTGCGGTTCATTCTATGATTTTTGGCATGGGATGGCGCAGCTTATTCCGTCCCGCCCATCATGGTTTCGATCTCCATCGGGTTGACCGGAATCTTACCAACCATGCCACCCAATAATTCCCTGTAGAAAGCCAGCCATTCCCTGTCATATCGCGCAAACTCCGGGATGCTCGATTTTCCAGAGTATGACAAACTTATCGTTTGTCCTTTGACTCGCACTGCTATTTCAGTTTTCTCATCATGAAATCCTTCGGAGTTTCCTATTCCGATATTATCACCCCTTCCAGCAACCCAACGCTGAATTTCGGGGAGACTTAATATAAGCTTCGCATGAAGATAATGTTTTATTATCTCTTCGTTTTCGAAAAAACTAGGTGTCTCCACCTTCATTTCAACCGTTGGTTCTCCATTAAAAATAAACGCTCCTCGACTGGGAAGGTAAAAAATTTTTACGTAATCTTGAGAACTCACATCATCATCTTCTTCGGCAAAAACCGGCTGCGATAACAACAGGATGATCGATAAAATTGCAAGCTTTAAAGGTTTCATACGGTTCCTCAAGTGAGGATTTTAAAAACTTTATACCCTATAACCATTTCCGAATAACGCCTGAGACACTACGCTAATCCGTCTCACTCATCAAGCGCATCGCTCATTCCAGAATCACCCACAGCAGTACCCTTCACCCAACCGCGACATTCCTCCCGCTATCCTCCCGTCCCCCCACATGCTATGGTGCGTCCCCCCTTTTTTCCATAGCCCATCGCCACACCCGACCCCATGAACCCAACCCACCGCTTCTTCGCCACCGCCCCCCTGGGACTGGAACTGCTCCTGGCCCAGGAACTCCGCGATCTAGGCATCGCCGATGTCACCGAAGCCAAGGCCGGTGTCGCCTTCGGCGGCGACCTCGAAACCGCCTACCGCGTCTGCCTGTGGACCCGCCTCGCCAACCGGGTCTTGCTGCCCATCGCCCAATTCCCGGCGGACAGCCCCGACGCCCTCTACGCCGGGGCCGCCCGCATCGAATGGGCCGACCACATGGACGCCGAAGCCAGCTTCGCCGTCGATTTCGCTGCCAACCGCTCGCAGATTACCCACACCCTGTTCGGGGCGCAGCGGGTCAAGGACGCCATCGTCGATTATTTCCGCGCCCGCTCGGGCACCCGGCCCTCGGTGGACCTCGCCGAACCCGAAATCCGCATCAACCTCTACCTCGAACGCGACCTCGCCACCGCCAGCATCGACCTGTCCGGCGACAGCCTGCACAAACGCGGCTACCGGCTCGACGGCGGCAAAGCCCCGCTCAAGGAAAACCTCGCGGCGGCGATCCTGCTCCGCGCCGGTTGGCCCCGGATCGCCGCCGCGGGCGGGCAGTTCATCGACCCCATGTGCGGTTCCGGCACCCTGCCCATCGAGGCCGCGTTGATGGCGGCGAAAGTCGCGCCCGGTTTGCGCCGGTCCTGGTTCGGCTTCCTAGGCTGGCGCGGACACCGGGCCGGCCTCTGGCAAACCCTGCGCGACGAAGCCCAGGCCCAAGCCCAGGCCGGCCTCAAAAACCTGCCCGCCATCGTCGGCTACGACATCGACCGCGAAGCCGTACACACCGCCCTCGCCAATGTCGAACGCGCCGGTTTGCGCGGCCTGGTCCATATCGAGCGCAAAGCCCTGGCCGAAGCCCGCCCGCGCCTGGCCCACGGACTGGTGGTGGCCAATCCGCCCTATGGCGAGCGCCTGGGCGAAGAAGAAACCTTGGTCCCGCTCTACACCGGACTGGGCGCGACCCTGCGCGAACATTTCCAGGGCTGGCAGGCCGCCGTGTTCACCGGCAACCCGGAACTGGCGTTCAAAGTCGGCATCCGCGCCCGCCGGTTCTACGCCCTCTATAACGGGGCCATCGAATGCAAGCTGTTCAACTTCGAGATCGCGCCGGAACGCTTCTTCACCCCGCGCGAAGGCGGTGCCCCGAGCGAGGCCCAACGCCAGCACAGCGCCTTGTTCCGCCAAGCCCGCGCCATCGACGCCAACAGCGGCGGCGCGGCCATGGTCGCCAACCGCCTGCGCAAGAATTTGAAAAACCTGGGGCGCTGGGCCAAGCAGGAGGGCATCACCTGTTACCGGCTGTACGACGCCGATTTGCCGGAATACGCGGTGGCGGTCGATCTCTACCAAGGCGACAAGTCCGCCGGGAGCGGACTTGGACGTGCGGAGCGCGGCCCGGAGGGTGAGCCCCAGGGAAGGGGCGAACAACAACTGTGGGCCCAGGTCCAGGAATACGAAGCCCCCGCCACCATCGATCCCGCCAAGGCCGAAACCCGCTTCCTCGAAGCCCTGGCCGCGATCCAAGCGGTGCTGGAGCTACCGCCCGCCCAAATCTTCCTCAAAACCCGCCGCCGCCAAAAAGGCACGGCCCAATATGAGAAACAAGCCGAATCGGGCCGGTTCTTCGTGGTGGAGGAAGGCGGCTGTAAGTTCTGGGTGAATTTCGAGGATTACCTGGATACCGGGCTGTTCCTCGACCACCGCCCGGTGCGACTCATGATCCAGCGGGAAGCCCAGGGGAAAAGCTTCCTCAACCTGTTCGCCTACACCGGCACGGCCACGGTCCACGCCATCCGCGGCGGGGCCAGCGCCACCACCACGGTCGACCTGTCGCGCACCTATCTGGATTGGGCCGGACGCAACCTGGAACTCAATGGGATGCGCGGCCATCGACACGAGTTGATCCAGGCCGATTGCCTGGAATGGCTGGCCGAGGCGGTGCGCGGCAACTGGCGCTACGACCTGATTTTCCTGGACCCGCCGACCTTTTCCAGTTCCAAGCGGATGCGCGACACCCTCGACGTGCAGCGCGACCATGTCGGCTTGATCCGCCAATGCGTGGCGCTGTTGGCAGCGGGCGGCAAGCTGCTGTTCTCCACCAACCACCGCAGGTTCAAGCTGGAGACGGAGGCGCTGGCCGATCTGCGGATCGAGGACATCAGCCGCAAAACCCTCCCCAAGGATTTCGAGCGGGATGCGCGGATCCATCGCTGTTGGGCGATCACCCGCTGACCCGGCTACCGGATGCAACGTTTTGTGGTGTAATCTCGTACAGCCTGTAGCGATACACCCAGCAGGCACGGCCCAAAACCATGGGCGTTCATTATCGGAAACTTGAAAACCAATTACAGGGCCGGGATCGATGCGACAGCGCGTGCATGTATGGGTAAGTGGCCGGGTGCAGGGCGTGTATTTCCGGGGAACGGCGAAAACCCAGGCGATGGAATTGGGGTTGGCGGGCTGGGCGCGTAACCTCGCCAGTGGCGGGGTCGAACTCCTGGTCGAGGGTCCGCCCGAACGCATCGCCCAATTCCTGGCCTGGTGCCGGTCCGGCCCGCCCCTGGCGCGGGTGGACGAATGCCGGGTGGTCGAGGAAAAGCCGCTGGGCGATTGCGTGGGTTTCGAGGTGCGGCGCAGCCATTGAGCCGTCCGCCGCCCATCCGATATAGGTACCGATGCGGATATATCCGCAAGGACCGGCATGGTTAACTTGCCACCCAGAGGCGTTATCCAAGGGATGGGGACCATAACGGCGGAGGAAAAGGATTCCGGGCGGCCCAAGGAGGGGCGGCAGGGATGAAGACTGGTTCAGGACATGAACCGATGGAATCCCGACAATCCGGTTTCCCCCGCCGTGGCGAAAGGAATCGCCCGCCTCGTAACCGTCGGTCGTTCGAAGTCGTTGATCGCTTGGCCGGGGTGTCGCCCGGTCTCTGAAGCCCATGCCGCCCAAGCCGGTCGTTCCGGCTTGGGCGGATTTTGTTGGTTCTACCCCCGGCGGTCGGGATTGCCGGTTCGCCCATCCCCCCTGGAGTGGCGGTACAATTCAGCCCGCCCGCGGCCGCGCCGCTTCTTCCAGGACAGCGCCATGTTCGACAAACCCGCCCTGACCCAAACCCCCATCGCCGATCCCCTGGCCCGCCGCTGGAGTGGCCGGGCCTACGATCCCACCCGTCCGGTCGAGCCGGAAAAACTCGCCGCCTTGTTAGAAGCCGCCCGTTGGTCGCCCTCCTGTTTCGGGGACCAGCCCTGGCGCTATCTGATCTGGGACCGGCTGGGCGATCCCGAGCGCTGGCGGCGGGCCTTCGACTGTTTGGTGGAAGGCAACCGCGGCTGGGCCGCCCATGCGCCTTTGCTGATGCTGGCCTGCGCCGACCGCCAGTTCACCGATGGCCGTCCCAGCCGCTGGGGCCAGTACGACACCGGGGCCGCCAGCATGAGCCTGTCGGTCGAGGCCACCGCGCTGGGCCTGATGGTGCATCAGATGGGCGGCTACGATCCCGCCAAAATCCGCGCCGAATTCGCCATCCCCGAACGTTACGACTGCATGGCGATGTTGACCGTCGGCTACCAATTGCCCGAAAGCCAAATCCCCGAAGACCTCAAAGCCCGCGAATACGCCGCCCGCAGCCGCCGTCCCCTGGGCGAAAGCTTCTTCGTCGGCGATTGGGACCGGCCCTACGCCTGAAGCCCCGGTTCCACGGCACTTCCCCGCAGCCAGCGCAGCCGTGGGGGCGGATCGATCCGCCCTCCGGTCCCGTGTTGGCGCATGAATCCGCACATCCGCTCCCCGACATGTACAAAACCATTTTGAATCTCGTCGCCCAAGGGCTGCAAAAACCCGTGCCCGCCACCGGACTCGGGGTTTTCCGCATCGCCTTCAGCTTGGTGATCTTGCAGGAAATCCTGTTCCTCTATTACTTCCGTCATTTGATTTTCGACCCGGTGCCCTATCTCGACCGGGCTTCGCCAATGCTGCATTTCTTCCTGCTGGTTTGGCTGGCAGTCGCCGGGTGTTTGGTGCTGGGCTACCATACCCGTAAAGCCGCCGTGTTCAATTATCTATTCTGGGTCTTGTTCGTCTGTTTCACGCCGATGTGGCAGGATTTCGACGGCGGTTTCGACCAATTGATGACCAGCACCAGTTTCCTGCTGATCTTCCTGCCATCCGAGCGGGCCTTATCGCTGGATAATCTGCGCCATAAACTGCGCTATTCCGTCCCAGGCTCGCCTTATCAGCCCCCCACCCAGGTCACGGTCTTGGCCTATTATCTGCCGTTGGGGATTTCCTTGGGCCTTTTATATTTCGATTCCGGGCTACATAAGCTCTCCTCGGAATTTTGGCGTAATGGCATGGGCGCGTGGTTGCCGCCCACCATGCCTTATTACATGTCCGCCATCGACATGAGTCAGCTGCTGAATCTCAAGGGTTTCGAGCAGCTTATCGGCTATGCCATCATCTTGTTTCAATTCCTGTTCCTACCGCTGTTTTGGCAGCGGCGGTTCCGGGTACCCTTGATGCTGGCAGGGGCGACCTTCCATGCCGGGATCATCCTGTCGCTGAATATCTATCCCTTCGGTTTCGCCATGCTGGTGCATTATCTATTGATGGTGCCGTTCCGTTGGTGGCGGGAGATACACGATAAACTCCGCTTGGCGCAGCCGATCCTGACCGTGTTCTACGATCAGGATTGCCCCTTGTGCAATCGCACGGTGATCGTGGTGCGACATTTCGATGTGCGCGGGGCTATCGACTTCAAAGGCTTACAAAGCCATGCCCGGCAATATACAGCCTTGGATGCCATTCCCGATGATAAGCTGTTGACCGACCTTTATGCCCTGGATGGCCAAGGGCGCTTGTTCGCCGGATTGGATACTTATATCAATATCCTCCAGGCCATGGGTTATACCCTGCCCTTGGCTTGGCTCATGGGTTTGCCGGGCTGTTACGGTTTGGCCGGACAGCTCTATCGCAAGATCGCCGATAACCGCGAGCGCTGGGTTTGCGACGGGGCTTGCACGGTGATTACCGCGCCTCCGTTCGAGGACGAGCGGCCTTTTTCCCGTGGGTATGCCCGTTATGCCGCGACCGAGCGCCAAACGGCCCAGCGCATCGCCAAATTCCTGGTTTTGGTCCTGGTGCTGCAATTGAATAGCACTATCCATTACGGCCTGTTATATCGCTGGGCGCAGCGGCCCGCCGATCCGGCCCTCGCGATATTGGATCATCTGAGCGATTCCATCATCAATTATTCCCACGCCTTTTTGGGCATTACCCCGCACGCCTTATATATGCACGACCATTTCGCGGGCTATAACCATATCCTGGCGCTGAGTTACCGGGATGCATCGGGCCGGGAAACCTGGTTGCCCTTCGTCAACCAGGAAGGCCGCTTGCTGGCGCCGCATTGGGGCCGGGTGCAATCGATGTGGGCGAATGTGGCGGTCACTTCGCATATGGGCCGCGACCGCCTGGAGAAATTCCTGCGCAAAATCACGGCTTATTGGGCCATGGAATTGGGCATCGATCTCAAGGACGCCGATTTCGTCATCAAGCTGAAGGAAGTCCAGGTACCCATGGCTTGGGAGGACGATTTACGCCACAAGAATATGGCCGCGCCCTGGCGGGATATCGGCGTGGTGCAATGGCGGGGCAAGACGATGCGGGTGGATATTCCCGGCTTGGATATCGAAGCCCTGTGATGAAGACGGCCTCCCCACCCGTGACTTGAATCACGGGCGGGTAGCCCAAGCTCCTGTTAGTATTAGCGGCTTTGTTTGACGGGGAGAGGACCGTGTTCGAGATCATCACTTCGGGCGGCTGGATGATGTGGCCCATCATCGCCTGTTCCGTGCTGGCCCTGGCCATCGTCGTGGAACGTTTGTGGACCTTACGCCCCCAGCGGATCGTTCCGCCGCACCTGGTGAACCATGTCTGGGGGCTTTACCGCAAGCACCAGTTCGACACCATGCAACTCCGCGCCCTGCGCATGGGTTCGCCCTTGGGCGCGGTGCTGGCGGCGGCGCTGGCCAGCCACGGCCAGGGCCGCGCCGCGATGATGGAAAGCGCCGAGCAGACCGGGCGGCAGGTGGTCCACGAACTGGAACGCTATCTCAACGCCCTCGGCACCATCGCCTCGGTCTCGCCCTATCTGGGCCTCTTGGGCAGCGTGTTGGGGATGATCAAGGTGTTTTCCACCTTCTCGGTGGCGGGCGGCATCGGCAATCCGGCCCGTTTGGCCGGGGGGATTTCGGAAATCCTGGTCGCCACGGCGGCAGGACTGGCGGTGGCGATCCCCAGTTTGATCTTCCACCGTTTTTTCCAGGGCCGGGTGACCGATTACGCCGTGCGCATGGAAGAAGAAACCCAGCGCTTGATCGACGCCATCCACGCCGCCCGCGAAGACGACCACTGAGGCATCCCCATGAATTTCCGGCCACGGCGACGGGAAACCCCGGAGTTGAACCTCATCCCCATGATCGACGTGCTGATCGTGCTGCTGATTTTCCTGGTGCTGACCACCACCTTCAGCCGGGAAGCCGAACTCAAAATCCACCTGCCGGAAGCCACCGGCACCGACCCTTCGGAAGACCCCGGCATCGAGGTGGTGGTCGATGCCGAGGGCCGCTATGTCATCGAACATCGCCAGACCGTGAACAACCAGCCCGAGACCGTGAAGAAAGCCCTGCGCCTCGCGGTCGGCGAACGCAAAGACCCGCTCATCATCATCGACGCCGACAAGGACGCCACCCACCAAGCGGTGATGACCGTGCTGGATGTCGCCAGCCAACTGGGCTACCGCCATGTCACCTTCAACGCCATGCACGAACCTGGCGGGACCGCGGGCGGTAAGCCATGAGTCCCGCCGCCGACCTGGGCCGTTGGCTGCAAACCCAGTGGTACGGAGCGTCCGGGCCGCATCCGCTGCTGTTGCCCTTGGAAGCGCTGTTCCGGCAAGCGGTGGCCTTGCGCCGCCGGGCCTATCGCGAAGGACACAAGCCTTCCGAGCGCCTGCCGGTCCCGGTGATCGTGGTCGGCAACCTCACCGTGGGCGGCACCGGCAAGACGCCCTTGACGATCTGGCTGGCCGGTTTCCTGAAAGAACAAGGCTTCCGGCCCGGCATCGTCAGCCGGGGTTATGGCGGCAAGGCGCAAACGCAACCCTTGGCCGTGGACGCCGCCACCGATCCGGCCTTGGCGGGCGACGAGCCGGTTTTAATCGCCCAGCGCACCGGCTGTCCGGTCTATGTCTTCCCCCAACGGGCGGAAGCGGGCCGGGCGCTGCTGGCGCGGCATGATTGCGATATCCTCATCGCCGACGATGGCTTGCAGCATTACGCCCTGGTCCGCGATGTGGAAATCGCCGTGGTCGATCACGCCCGGCGCTTCGGCAACGGGCATTGCCTCCCGGCGGGACCGCTGAGGGAACCGCCCGAGCGCTTGGCCGAGGCCGATCTGGTGGTGTATTCCGGCGCGGAACAAACGCCCACGGGCTATGCCATGGCCTTGGTCGGCGCGGAAGCCGTGAACCTCCGGGATGCTACCCTGCGCCGCCCCCTGGCCGATTTCGCCGGGCAACCGCTGTACGCGCTGGCGGGTATCGGCCACCCGGAACGGTTTTTCGCCCACTTACGCGCCGCCGGATTAAGCTTCGAGTCCCGTGCCTTCCCCGATCATCACGCCTACCGCCCGGAAGATTGGGGGTTCGCGGCGGGTGCCGACCTCCTGATGACCGAGAAGGACGCGGTGAAATGCCGCCCACACGCCGAGGCCCGGCATTGGTCGGTGCCGGTCGCAGCCTGTTTGCCGACGGCGTTCGGCCAAGATTTATTAACCCTGTTGAAGGCTAAAACCCGATGAATCAGAAACTGCTTGAAATCCTGGTCTGCCCGGTCTGCAAAGGCCCGCTGGTCTACAAAAAGGAAGAGAAGGAATTGATCTGCAAAGCCGACCGGCTGGCCTATCCGATCCGTGACGATATCCCGGTGATGCTGGAAGTCGAAGCCCGCCGCATCAGCCTGGAGGAATACGACGCCCTCGCGCCCCAGCGTCCGGCCCCGGTGGCGGCGGAATAATGATCGGCTGCAAGATCGTCATCCCGGCCCGCTATGGCTCGACCCGTTTGCCCGGTAAGCCCTTGTTGCCGGTGGCGGGCAAGCCGATGATCGCCCATGTGTGCGAACGGGCGCTGGAAGCCGGGGACGAGGTGTTCCTCGCCACCGACGACGAGCGCATCCGCGAGGCCGTGGCGGATTTGCCGGTCCAGGCGCTCCTGACCCGCCCGGACCACGCCAGCGGTACCGAACGCATCGCCGAGGTGGCCGATATCCTGGGCTGGCCGGACGACACCATTGTGGTCAACCTGCAAGGCGACGAGCCTTTGATGCGGCCCGCGTTGATCCGCGAGCTGGCGGCGGCCCTGGCCGGGCAGACGGCAGCGCGGGTCGCCACCCTGGCCGCGCCCATCGGTGATGTGGCCGAGGTGTTCGATCCCAATGCGGTGAAGGTGGTGACGGACGCCCAGGGTTATGCGCTGTATTTCAGCCGGGCGCCGATTCCCTGGTACCGGGCGTCGTTCGGGCAGGCCGCGCCCGGCTTGCCGGAGGATTTCCCCTGGCTCCGGCATATCGGCATCTATGCCTATTCGGCGGGTTTCCTGCGGGACTATGTGAACTGGCCCGCCTCCCGTTTGGAAACGGTGGAAGCCTTGGAGCAATTGCGGATACTGTGGCGGGGCGAGCGCATCCGGGTGTTGCCGGTGGACGAAGCCCCGGAGGCGGGGATAGACACCGAAGCCGATTGGCGACGGGTCGAGGCGGTGTTGACGGGGCGGAACCCGGCGGGTTAGGGAGCTTGGGAACCCGCAAAACAGCGCGGATATAAACCGGCACCGCTATTGACGCCACCCAACTCCACCCCTACCCTCTGCCCGATGAATCCATCCATCGCCCCCCATCCCGCCCCGAAATCCTCCCCCGACTGCCTGCTGCTCTACTGCCGGGGTGGCTTCGAGAAAGAATGCGCGGCGGAAATCATCGACCGCGCCCTGGCCTTGGGCGTCAGCGGCTATGTCAAGGCCAAGCCCGATAGCGGCTATGTGGTGTTCGTGCCCAACGACCCCAAGACGATGGCGGCGGCGCGGCGGTTGCGCTGGGCCGATTTGATCTTCGCCCGCCAGTTGATCTTCGCCAGCGGCCCCTTGACCGAGCTTCCGCCCGAGGACCGGGTGACACCCCTGCTGGAACAGGTCCGCGGCCTGGCCCAGCGCTTTTCCGATTGCTGGCTGGAAACCGCCGACACCAATGAAGCCAAGGAACTCTCGGTGTTCGTGCGCAAATTCGCCGTACCGTTCCGCAAAGCCCTGGAACGGGAAGCCCTGCTCGGCGGCAGCAAAACCCTGCGCCTGCACGTTTTCTTCCTGGACTCGGCCACGGCCTATGTCGGCGTGGCCGATCCCCACCACGCCGCGCCCTGGCCCATGGGCATCCCGCGCCTGAAAGCGCCGCGCTCCGCCCCCAGCCGCTCCACCCTCAAGCTGGAAGAGGCGTTCCTGGTGTTCGTGGCCGATCCCGAGCAAGACCTGAAACCCGCCATGACCGCCGTCGACCTGGGCGCGGCCCCCGGCGGCTGGACCTGGCAACTGGTCCGGCGGCATATCCGCACC
This sequence comes from Methylomagnum ishizawai, assembly GCF_900155475.1. Taxonomy (NCBI): domain Bacteria; kingdom Pseudomonadati; phylum Pseudomonadota; class Gammaproteobacteria; order Methylococcales; family Methylococcaceae; genus Methylomagnum; species Methylomagnum ishizawai. The sequence goes on from NZ_FXAM01000001.1 coordinate 3,563,725, forward strand.
ACCGCCATCGACAACGGCCCGCTCGATCCGGCCCTGTTCGACACCGGCATCGTCGAACATCTCAGGGTCGATGGTTTCCGCTACCGTCCGCCCAAGCCGGTGGATTGGCTGGTCTGCGACATGGTGGAACAACCCGCCCGCATCGCCGCCCTCATCGCCGAATGGTTGGCGCAGGGCCATTGCCGCCACGCCATCTTCAACCTGAAACTACCCATGAAAAAACGCTACGAAGAAGTCGGGCGCTGCCGGGAAATCATCGCGGCCCGGCTGGACAAAGCGGGTATCGATTACCGGCTGGCGTTCAAACAGCTTTACCATGACCGGGCGGAAATCACCGGGTATCTCACCCTGGACCGCCGTTGAAACCCGGCACCGTCCCCCAAAACCCCGAACTTTCAACCGTCATGCCGAGTTGATAGAATGCGAACCGCCTTATTCGTCGAAAATCCAGCCAATAATCGTGCCGAACCCATCATGACCAGCCTATTCGACAGCGAAAATCTCCACCACCATATTTCCAAGCAATACGACCAGGAGTTGTTGGATATCCGCAACCGGGTTTTGACCTTGGGTGGCTTGGTGGAAGCGCAGGTGGAATCGGCCATCACCGCCTTGATCGAATGCGATGTGGAATTGGCGGAACGGGTCATCGCCGACGATTACAGGGTCAATTCGATGGAGGTCGCCATCGACGAGGATTGCACCCATATCCTGGCCCTGCGCCAACCCGCCGCCCGCGACCTCAGGTTGGTGGTGGCGGTCATCAAGACCATCACCGACCTCGAACGCATCGGCGACGAGGCCAAGCGCATGGCCCGCGTCGCCATCGATCTCGCCGCCCATTATCCCAAGAAGAATCAATTCACCGACCTGCAACAACTGGCCCAGCATGTGCGCGGCCTGTTGCGCGAAGCCCTGGACGCCTTTGCCCGCATCGACGTGGACGAAGCCCTGCGCGTGGTGCAGGAAGACCGGCAGGTGGATTGCGAATACGAAAGCATCATGCGCCAACAGATCACCTATATGATGGAAGACCCGCGCTCCATCCCCCTGGCCTTGAACATCATGTGGTCGGCGCGGTCCCTGGAGCGAATCGGCGACCGCTCCTGCAATATCTGCGAATACGTGATTTACTACGCCAAGGGCAAGAACATCCGGCATATCAGCATCGAGCAGGTGCAAGCGGACCTCCGGCGCAATTGACGCCCGCCCGCGGGGCGCCAGACCGGAAAGCCGCCCGCCACCGCCCCCGTCCCAGGCCGTCCCCAATCCCTGACTACCCCCATTCATGAAGCGCTTCCTCAAAACCCACTTGGCGGGGCTGATGCTCCTTACCACGGTTTCGACCCAAGGCATGGATTCGTTCATCATCGAAGACATCCGCGTCGAAGGCTTGCAACGGGTTGCGCCGGGCACGGTGTTCAACTACCTGCCGGTCAAGGTCGGCGATTCCTTCGATCAGCGCTTGGCGGCGGAATCGATCAAGGCGCTGTTCAAGACCGGCTTCTTCAAGGACGTGAAGCTCGAACAGGACGGCGACACCCTGCTGATCCTGGTCGAGGAACGCGCCTCGATCTCCAGCGTCAAGCTGGAAGGCAACAAGGACATCGGCACCGACGACCTCAAGAAGGCGCTCAAGGGCGTGGGGCTATCGGAAGGCAAGGTGTTCGACCGGGCCATCCTCGACAAGGTGGAACAGGAACTCCGGCGGCAATACTACAGCCGTGGCAAATACGGCCTCAAAATCACCTCCACCGTAGAGGAACTGCCGCGCAACCGGGTCGAGGTCGTCATCAAGATTTCCGAGGGCAAGGTCGCCAAGATCAAGCAGATCAACATCGTCGGCAACTCGGTGTTCAGCGACGAGGAATTACTCGACGCCTTCGAACTCAGCACCGGCAACCTGCTGTCGTTCTATACCAAGAACGACCAATACTCCAAGCAGAAGCTGGGCGCGGACCTGGAGCGCCTGCGCTCCTATTACCTCGACCGCGGCCATATCAATTTCCAGATCGAATCCACCCAGGTCGCCATCACCCCGGACAAGAAGGAAATCTACATCACGGTCAACGTGAAGGAAGGCGAGGTCTACAAGGTCAGCGACGTGAAGCTGACCGGCAAGCTGATCGTGCCGCCGCAGGAACTCACCCCCCTGGTGCAGATCGGCCCGGCCGACACCTTCTCCCGCAAGCTCGCCACCGAAACCTCCAAAGCCATCTCCGACCGGCTCGGCGACGAGGGCTATATCTTCGCCAACGTCAACATGGTGCCCGAAGTCGACGAGGCCACCAAAACCGTGGCCATCACCTTCTTCGTCGATCCGGGGAAACAGGTCTACGTCCGCCGCATCAACTTCCGCGGCAACACCAAGACCCGCGACGAGGTGCTACGCCGGGAAATGCGCCAGATGGAAGCCGCCTGGGCCTCCAGCACCAAGATCGAGCGTTCCAAGACCCGCTTGGAACGCCTGGGCTATTTCCAGGAAACCAACGTGGAAAGCCCCGCCGTCCCCGGCACCACCGACCAGATCGACGTGAATTACAACGTGACCGAAAAGCCCTCCGGCAACATCATGGCGGGCGTCGGCTATTCCCAGGTGCAAGGCATCATCCTCAACGCCAGCATCACCCAGGACAACGTGTTCGGTACCGGCAAACGCATCAACTTCACCTTCAACAACAGCCAGATCAACACCATCTACCGGATCGGCTATTTCAATCCCTATACCAACCTGGACGGCGTCAGCAGCGGTTTCGACCTGTCCTACCGCCAGACCAACGCCCAACAGATGAACCTCGCCAACTACAACACCGACGTAGCGACGGCGGGCGGCAACCTCGGCGTGCCCTTGGGCGAGTTCGACTCCCTGCGCTTCAACCTGGATTACAACCACACCAAGCTCAAGACCTCGTCCAACACCTCGGAGCAGGTCTACAACTTCATCCAGGACAATGGCGACACCTTCGATTACGTCACCCTGGCGGCGGGCTGGGTCCACGACACCTTGAACCGGGCCATCTTCCCCACCGACGGCGGGGCGCAGCGCCTGTCGATCCTCAGCACCGTCCCGGCGGGCAGTTTGCAGTTCTACAAAGCCAGCTACAAAATCCAGCATTATTTCCCCATCGCCAAAGACCTCACCTTCATGGTCCAGGCCGAAGCGGCCTACGGCGACGGTTACAACGGCACCGACGGCCTGCCGTTCTTCGAAAACTACTTCGCGGGCGGTCCGCAATCGGTGCGCGGCTTCATGGCCAACACCCTAGGCCCGCGCACCACGCCCAACCCCACCACCGGCTTCGGCGGCAACCTGCCCCTGGGCGGTTCCAGCAAACTGGTGGGCACAGCGGAACTCCTGTTCCCGGTGCCATTCATGCACGACAACAAGAGCATCCGGCTCGGCGCCTTCATGGACGCCGGCAACGTGTACTGCGGCGCGTTCAAGACCCCGAATCCCGACGATATCAATTGTTACGCCCAGTCCAGCGGCAATTTCATGCGCTTCTCGACCGGGTTGTCGGCGCGTTGGCTGTCGCCCTTCGGCAACCTGTCGTTCAGCATCGCCGAGCCGCTCAATTCCCAACCAGGGGATAGGACGCAGTTGTTCCAGTTTTCGTTCGGCTCGGGTTTCTAAGGCGCGACAGTCGGCCCCGGCCCCGGCATGGAATGGCGCGGCTACCGGCAAAGCCTGTTAGAATTTTCCCCTTCATGCGCCGGGCCATTCCCCGACGGGTCGGCGCATCCCGGATTGTTTTCACTATTAGCCTTGGAGCGAGATTCGAATGGGTAAGAAAATCGGTGTAGCGTTGCTGGTCCTGTTGGCGAGCGCGGGCGTTTCCGCGGCTGACCTCAAGATCGGATTCGTGAACGTGGCGAAACTGCTGGAAAAAGCCCCCCAGGCGGAAAAAGCCAAGAAAGACCTGGAACGCGAGTTCGCCCCCCGCGATAAAAAGCTGGTGGCCGAGCAAAAGGAACTCAAGCAGATGGAAGAAAAGCTCAACAAGGACGCCGCCGTCATGAGCGACTCGGAAAAACAACGCCTGGACAAGGAAATCATCAGCCGCAAACGCGAAGCCAAACGCCTGCAAGACGAATTCCGCGACGACTTCAATCTGAGCCGCAACGAAAAGCTGAGCCAGCTACAAAAGGAAATCTTCGAGGCCATCCAATCCCTGGCGAAAGAAGACAGCTACGACCTGCTCCTGACCGACGGCGTGGTCTACGCCAGCGACGCCATCGACGTGACCGGCAAGGTCGAAAAGAAGCTCGAACAAAGCTTCAAGCGCTGATATCCCCCGACCCCGCACGGCCCACTCCTGACATCATAGGCAACCGCATTGGATATCCAACAAATAAAGGAATACCTGCCCCACCGCTATCCCTTCCTGCTGATCGACCGCGTGGTGGAGGTGGAACCCGGCAAACGGCTCCTGGGCTATAAGAACGTCACCTGCAACGAGCCTTTCTTCGCCGGGCATTTCCCGCAAGAACCCATTATGCCCGGCGTCCTCATCATCGAAGCCCTGGCCCAGGCCACGGGCCTCCTGGCCGGCAACTCCATGGCCGGCATCATGGGCAAGAACAAAATCTATTATCTGGTCGGGCTCGACAAGGTCCGCTTCAAGCGCCCGGTGACGCCCGGCGACCGGCTGATGCTGGAAGCCACCTACCTGCGCCACAAGCGCAACATCTGGGCTTTTGCCTGCCGCGCCGAGGTCGATGGCGAATTCGTCGCCAGCGCGGAAATCATGTGTGCCGCAACGGAGCGGGAGTCTTGATTCATCCCACGGCTATCATCGACCCGTCCGCCGAGCTGGCGGAAGACGTGGAGGTCGGTCCCTACAGCCTGATCGGCGCGGATGTCCACGTCGGCGCGGGCACCCGGATCGGTCCCCATGTGGTGATCCGGGGCCCCTGCGTGATCGGGCGCGACAACCGGATTTTCCAGTTCGCCTCCATCGGCGAAGACCCGCAGGACAAGAAATACCACGGCGAAACCACCCGGCTGGAGATCGGCGACCGCAACGTCATCCGCGAATTCACCACCGTCCACCGCGGCACGGCCCAGGACCAGGCCGCGACCCGTATCGGCCACGACAACCTGCTGATGGCCTACACCCATGTCGCCCACGACTGCGTGGTCGGCAACGGCGTCATCATGGCCAACGCGGCCTCGCTGGCCGGGCATGTCCATGTCGATGATTACGCGATCCTGGGCGGATTCTCGCTGGTGCATCAGTTCTGCCAGATCGGGCAATACAGTTTCTCGGCCATGGGCAGCGTCATCACCCGCGATATTCCGCCCTATGTCATGGTCGGCGGCAGCCCCACCAAACCGCACGGCATCAACAGCGTAGGACTGGAACGCCGGGGCTTCAGCCCCGAGGCCATCCGCCAAATCCGCAAAGCCTACAAAGCCATCTACAAATCCGGTCTGAAGCTGGAAGAAGCCCTGCAAAGCCTGATCGAAATGTCCGCCGCGACGCCGGAAATCCAATGCATGGCGGATTTCATCCAACAAACCGGGCGCAGCATCCTGCGCTGAGGCACGGGAACCCCATGGACGCCAGCGGACCCCGGCTCATCGCCGGCCTCGACGAAGTCGGACGCGGTTGCATCGCCGGTCCCGTCATCGCGGCGGTGGTGGTATTCCCGGAAGGCGCAGCCCCGTTCCCCGGCCTCGCCGATTCCAAAAAGCTCACGCCCAAGCGCCGCGCCGAGCTGGCCCGGCGCATCGAAGCGGAAGCCTTGGCCTACGCCATAGGCCGGGCCGAAGCCCCCGAGATCGACCGGATCAACATCCTGCAAGCCACTTTCCTGGCGATGCGTCGCGCCTATGCCGTCCTGGGCCTCGAACCCGACGCAATCCGGGTCGATGGCGACCGCTGCCCGGAACTACCGCAGCCTTGCCACGCCATCGTCGGCGGCGACGCCACCGAACCCACGATTTCCGCCGCTTCCATCCTGGCCAAGGTGTTCCGCGACCGCGAGATGGAAATCCTGGACGGCTTCCATCCGGGCTATGGTTTCGCCGTCCACAAGGGCTATCCGACCCCGGCCCACCAAGCGGCGCTGCGGGATTTGGGCATCAGTCCGGTCCACCGCCGCTCCTATGCGCCGGTCGCCCGTGTGGCCAGCTTGTTTTAAGCCCAACGGCATCCTATGCATCGAGCGCCCGTCGGCGCTCATTCCCAAGCTTCGCTTGGAAACCAGCAGACTATCGATCACACCCGGAGAGGTCATCCTATGGAACTGCTCGCCATCAGCCTTGCGCAAGCCCGGCTCGTCGAATACCCACGGGGCCGGGTGTCCACCGGCATTTTCAAAGAACCGGTCGCGGGACCGGTGCGGGTCGGTCCCGAAGGCTTGGAAGGCGATGTGCAGGTGGACCGCGACAACCACGGCGGGCCGGACAAGGCCGTCTACGCCTACAGTTTGGAAAACTACCGCCATTGGGAACAGGAACTGGCCCGCGCGGAACCTTTCCCTTACGGCCAATTCGGCGAGAACCTGACCGTCACGGGACTGCCGGACGAAGCCGTGCATATCGGCGATATCTTCCAGATCGGCGGCATCCGGGTCCAAGTCACCCAGCCGCGGGTGCCCTGCTTCAAGCTCGGCATCAAGATGGGCGATCCCCGCTTCGTGGCGGTGTTCCGGCATTCGGGGCGGGTGGGCTTCTATCTCAGGGTGCTGGAAGGCGGCGAGATCGAGGCGGGCGACACCATCGTCCGCATCGAGGAAGACCCGGCCCGGATCAACATCCGGGACGCCATGCTGGCCGTCAACAAGGGGCCGCGCCAGCGCGAATTCATCGACAAGGTGCTGGCGGTCCCGGCGCTGTCGTTCGCCTGGCGGGAAGAATTGACCCAGCGCCGGGCTGGCTGAACGCCACGCCCGAGCGGATAGAGATCATTTCTGCTTTTGCGTAGGTGCCTGTTGATCGGGCTTCTTTTTGTCTTTCCCATCCTTTTCAGCGGAACTCAAGGCATACGCCACTAGCTCAGGAAACGACACATGATTTTCGCGGGCGATATCTTCCAGCTTGATGAAAGAATCCCTCACGTCCTGCGGGACAATCATTCCGCGATTGCGCTCTAGCCAGATCGCTTGGTCTTCGATGCCTTTATAGTGCCGCTTGTCAGATAGTTCTCTGATATACACATCGAAAGGGACCGTCAGTTCAGAACCCCCTTTTTTGCGTATCTGAATAGTAAGGCGCTTCATATTTAACTTGCGGGACCGCAGTTCCGCAGCCTTATCGGCGTCCTTGGGGCCACCGCTGCCATTATCCAACATCTCGGAATAGGGTTTATAGCATTGGAAAAACTCATATTCCGTACAGCGGGCTAGAGTTGCCCGTGCCTGAATCATATCCCCGACTGCTCGCTGAGCTTGGGCTAAATTGTTCAACAAACCAGAAAAGCTATCCCTTAGGTAAAGGTCGAAGTCGTATTGGTTCGCCCAAGGTTCACAGAAAGTGATGGCTTTCGTTAAAACTGGCAGTGCTTCGGTAGCGCGATCCAATTTCAACAAAGCCTTTGAATAAGCAACTTCCGTTGAGCAGTATCGATATAACGGTTCCGTAGATTCCCGGTCGGTATTCGGCACCGAAGGAGGTTGCCGCTGGTCCCGTTCAAGCATGGCCTGGGCTGCGGTGGGGAGCAGCGGTATACGTGGAGGAAGCGTTTGAACCAAAGTATCGGGGTCTCCCTTCAAACGGTCTTTAGCGTTTTCCGTCGCGTTTTCTATGATGCCTTGGCAGTTGGATCGCACGCCAAGTTTGGCGGCACATTCTAGGAAGGGGACGCTTAGTGCGAGTAGTTCTTGAACGTGTTTCTTCTGTAAGGATTCGCGCTCCGCTTCCGGGGTCTTCGATTCCAGCTTTGCCATCGCAGCTGTTAAATTTGCCATAGCCTCGCTGGATGCATCGAAGTTCGGCAATTCTGCGACTTGGCCCGAATAGATTTTGCCATAGGCCGCGAGAGCATCACGGGCAAGCGGGGCAGCGGCTTCCGCATCATCCTTCACATATATGGCAAACTCGGATTGCTTCACCAAAAATTGGGCCGCTGCCGCCTCGAAGGTATTGGCTTGACTGCCAGTGAATCGGGAGATGATGTCATTGATTTCGGAGGACCATCGATTATAGGCGTCTGCATCCTTGGCCCAATAGGCGGCATCTAATTGATCGAATAGATCGAATAGGCGGTGCAAAGCAAGTGTTTTGGAGCGAGGATGCTTCAGGAGTTTTTCAACCAAAGCGGTAACCTTGGCAGCATGGGTTTTGCGTGCTTCCTCTAAACGATTTAAAGTTTTCTGGGTTGATTCGATTTCGCTCCACAACACATTTTCGCTTTCAATCGCCCAAATGTTCGGCTTTTCCGCCGCTGCTGCGCGTAAATCGTCTAATGAACGATTTAAATATATTAAAGCTTGCTCTGCTTGCTGCTGACTCCGCAGATATTGTGCAATTCGCTGGGCAAATACCTCACGCCAAAAGCTCCCTTGCACATATGTCCGGCTGGTCTCAAACAATGCGATTCCTTTTTCTATCCATTGTTTCTGGTCGTATTCCCCTGGCTTAAACAGCCAATTCATTCCGTCTAGCCGATAAAGACACTGGAATTGATAATCCCGGAGTTCCGGAGTAATTCTATTGGTAGGTAATGCTGCGATAAGGTCATAAGCCGACCGATAGAGCGGCGCGGCTTCCTGTTGGTGCCCATCAAACTGCAAACGCCCTGCTTGGCGCACCGCTAGCTTCACCTTGCGCAGCACACCCTCTGGCGAATCATCCGTGCCCTGGATTTTCTCCAAATCCCGCTCAAGCGGCACCAACTTGTCCAGCAAGCGGTTCCCGATGCGGAAGAAGCCATGTATCTCGTCCGTTTCCGGGCTTTCCAGGGTGGTCAGCACTTCGTCAACAGTGGTTTGGGCAATGTTCAAGGTCTTGGAAACACGCCGCTCGGCCCGCCAAGCCAAACCACCCGCCACAATAGCGCTCAAAGCCAGCAAGCCCATCGCCACCGCAGCCCACTGCCAACGCCGCCGCTCCTTTTGGAGACGGATATTCCGCGTCTCAATCTCGGCCCGCTCGGCCTCGGCGGCTTGCAACCGCCGCCGGGCGCGGCGCTCGTTGCGCGAGCGCACCACCAACGGGGTCAACAGGTCATGGGTGAGTTCGATGCGGCGGGCACCGGCCATGCGCTCCTGGGTCAGCAAGCGCGAATTGACCAACCGGGCCAGCGCGGCCTCGGCCTCGGGACGCGGCAAGCCCTCATCCATCAATGAAAGCAAAACATCATCCTCGGCGCAGGCGTTGCGATGGCCGCTCTCGCTGACCACCAAAGGACTCTCGACCACATCCCGCACCACCTCGGATAGCCCATCGAAACAGCGGGAATAGAAGTTTTGCAGGATATTGGACTTCTGCGCCTCAAGCTGATCTGGCGTGATTCGTTCCGCCCCGGCATCCAGACGGGCCTCGTTAAGCTCGAAACACAGCAAGCTCAACAAAGGCGGCACCGCCTCGATCTCCTCCAACGGGGTATCTTCGCCGCGCTGGGCCACAAAGCGCACGATACCCGCAGCCGTGGCCTCGTCCACCAACGGCACCGGACCCAAGCGACCGGGACGCAGCACCGCTTCCAGCGCCTGCGGGCCGTTGAGGGGCAACAGCGCCATGCGGTTCCGCATGAGCGCGGGCAACACGCCCTTCCAGCCTTCCAACTGGGCCAGATAATCCTCGCGCAGGGTGATGACGAGGCGCACGGGACTCGGTTGCTCATCGAATTGCTCGGCGAAGTTTTCATCTTCGGCCAAGCGTTCGCGCAAAGCGTGAGGCACGCGGTTTTCCACCAAGCAGGCCATCTCACGGAACAGAGCTTCCAGTTCGGCGGTACGGGTCTGGCCGAGGGTGAACACTTCCTCGAACTGGTCGAGGACCAGCACCGGCGGAGCGGCCAACAGGGCAGAACGATCCACCCGACGATAGCCGCGTTCCCATAAGCTCGCGCCGCTGGGGTCGAAGCCTACGGCTTGGTCCCAAGCTTGGCGCAGTTGCTCAATAAAAGGCTCGCCATCCTGGCGCAAGCGCAATAGCACCGGACGGGCACCCGCCCCGCGCAACCTTGGGAGCAAACCCGCGCCGAGCAACGAGGTCTTACCGCGCCCGGAAAGGCCGAACAGGACGGTCAGCGCATGGCTCCGGATACGGCCCTGCAACTCGTCGATTTCACGCTCGCGGCCAAAGAAATAGCTTTGGGTCGCCTCGGTGTAGGCGGAAAGGCCCAGCCACGGACGCTCGGGGCTGGCACCGTCGTTGATTTGGCTCATGCCCGTCTCCGCTGATCGTGCAGCGTGCGTACCCGCCGGGCGAATTCACCCAGGTTGTCGGGTTTAAGGACGTGGAAGTGTCGTTTAGAAGCTGTCTGGCAAAAGCTCAGACACATTTTGCAAGGGTGGTCCTCAGCATGGCGATGCGGATAACGTTCTCGGCGGTGGCGGTAAGGGTTTCGAAATCCTTGCTCAACCGGCGGAACGAGCCGAACCAGGCGAACGTCCGCTCGACGATCCAGCGTTTCGGCAGGACGGCGAAGCCGTCCACGATCCTTTGCGAGATGTGCAGGACCAAGCCCAGCTTTTCCTCCACGTATTCGACCGCCGTGCCGCGATAGCCCGCGTCGCCGGAGAATGCCTCGATGCCGGGATGCTTCTCCGCCGCCCGGCGCATGACTTCGCAGCCGCGTACGGTGTCGCTCAGGTTGGCGGCGTGGACCTCGACATGCAGCAGGTGGCCCAGGACGTCCACGACGATGTGCCGCTTGTGCCCCTTCACGCGCTTGCCGCCGTCGATCCCCCGCTCCTCGCTGGCGTACTGGGTCTTGACGCTCTGCGAGTCGATGATGGCGTAGCTCGGGGAACCGGCCCGATGCTTTTTTTTCGATGCCGCGCGTTGATCTCGTCCAGGGCCGTTTCCCAGACCCCGGCCTTGTTCCAACGGCTGAAATGGTCGTACACGGTCTGCCAGGGCGGGAAGTCCTTCGGCAGCATCCGCCATTTGATGCCGCCCTCCACCACGTACAGGATGGCGTCCACCACCCGCTTGCGCGGGTGCTTGCTGGCATTGCCACGCCGGTCCTTCGGGCGGAAGTGGTGTTCGATCAACGACCATTCTTCGTCGCTCAGGTCGCTCGGATAGCTCATGTCGGGGAACCTTGGAAAATCAACGGGGGCTTGACTCTACATGAATTCCTTTTTGCCAGACAGTTTCTTACGCACGTTCTCGGGTTCCACGCGAACAGCCTCGGGCGAAGGCAAGCCATGCAACACCGGCAAGTAGAACTCGTCGCTCAGATCGCCTTGGCGCATGGCGGCCCAGCGGCGTTCGTTCTGCACATAGCGGGTGGGGCTGGATTCGCTGGCTGGGGAAACCAGGGCGATGAACAAGCTGCTACGCAGCTTGACCGCGGCCTCAAGCTTTTCATCGTAGCGCTGGCCCGCCTGCAAATGGCGACGGTCGATCCAGATCGGCACCCCTTCGGAATGGAGGGCGCGGGCGATATCAAGGGCGGTCGGCAAGTCTTCGTTGGCATAGGAGATAAAAACCGCGCCACTGGGCATCTCGGCGGGCAGGCTGTCGAGAAAACGCCGGTCGTCGGTCTCCACCCCGTAGGACTGTTGCCAGCGTGAAAAAAGCTCATAGGTGAATTCGGCGGGATTGCCGCCGATCAAGCGTGTAGTTTGCACTGCCTGATCAAAGTAAAGCATTGTGGATTGGCTCAGGGTGGCGCTATCGTCGGCGATGTATTCGCTGATCTGGTCACGCCTCCGGTTGCTCAACCGCTCGCCGCGCACCACCCGCAGCAGGAAACGCACAGTCCAATCGTCCGCCGGAGCGCCAAGGAAAAGCAAACTGCGCTCCCGCAACACGGTAAACAGATTCTTGAGTTGGTCCGAATGTTCGAGCAACCCACAGATGAACTCCATCAGGTCTTCTTCCCATACCGCAAAATCCCGGCAGTGATGGGCGTCCTGATCGCCGAGCAACTGGTAAAGATAGGCTTCGGGGCCACGAAGCCGGGTCGTGGGCAAATCGCGCTCCTCGGGAGATTCGTTCGGGTGAAAAACGATGAGATGACGTGATAGATCGAAGCCCGGACGATGGGCACCCAAAGCGTGCGCCATATGGTGGTCCGGCGTGGTGCCTATAAACAGGGAAAAACTGCGGATGCGTGCCAATAGTTGGAGGGTGGGTGCTATGGCTTCAAGCGAAGATACACCGATGTTGGAATCGACGGTACGTAAGAGGGCGCGTAATTCGCGATAAACCCGGCTGCATCCGCGGCCAGAGAGGACGTGGGTGGCGGCGACCTGCGCTGTAGTGGTAAAGCGTTCGGGTTGCGGGAGTTCGAGTTCCGCAGCTAATTTCGGAGCGAGCATCGAATAGAGGGATTCATGTTCGCCCTTATTGGGATCATGCAATGTGATCAAGGCTGGGCCAATGACCGGAATCACCGTTCCCGCGTCTACGTCAACCAAGAGATCACGCCATTCCTTTTCACTGAGCAAGCTAGGCATCGGTTCAGGCTTAGATGACTATAATTAAATTGAAACAATATACTAAAAAAGTAGCATATCAATCAATGACAGCCCTGCTCAGTAAGCTATCGACGGCGTGACTGCTACGTGTACACGCCCACTGCCTCCGTGCCCGAACCCGCGACCAGCAGCGCGGTCTTGCTCGGGCTGGGCCTGCTCGGCGCGGCGCGGCGTAGGACCGGCCACGCCCTCCGCCCCCGATAATCGCAAACGGCGGACGCCACCGGGGAAACCTGGCGGTGGTCCACCGGCACCGACGCTATAGCGCCGCGCCCACCATCCTGCGCGGCCTGCCGCCCTTGGGCGGACTTTAGCCGCCCAAGGGGATTTTTGCTTATCATGGCGCTCCCTACCCTATCGAACCCATACCATTCCGCCATGAACAAACTCATTCTGATTCCGCCGCCCGTGTTCGCCCTGGCACTGTTCGCCATCGGCTACGGGCTGGACCTGTTGTTCCCCGCCCTGCCCAGGCCGCATTTGCCGCTGTTGGGCTTCATCCTGATGGCTTCCGGCCTCGCGCTGGGCTTGATGGCCCTGGCGCACTTCCGGCTGCGGCGCACCACGCCCATCCCGCATGGGGAACCCAGCGCCCTGGTGCTGTCCGGACCTTACCTGTGGACCCGCAATCCGATGTACTTGGGGCTATTCACCGCGCTGCTGGGCTTGGCCTGCTACTTAGGCGGCCTGCCCTTGCTGCTGGCGGCGCCGGGCTTTTGCGCCGTGGTCAACCGCATCCATATCCCCCATGAAGAAGCCAAGCTGGCCGGATTGTTCGGCGCGGACTACGCCGCGTTCCGGGACCGCATTCCCCGCTGGCTGTAACTCCAAGCCCATAAAAAAACGGCGGCTTCCCGCACGGGGGAAGCCGCCGTTTTGCGTGGTATCCGGCGGAATCAGTCCACGGCCTTGATCGGGATGGCCGGGCGGGCCTTGGGCGCGGCGGGAACCTCGTATTCCGGCACCGGCTCTTCCGCCATCGGCCCCGTGGTGCGCGGCCCGAACAAGGATACCCAGGCGGCTTTCAGCGGATTTTTCAAAGAATCCTCCACGGCGCTAGCCTCGTAGCCGCAATGCGCCATGCAATTGGCGCATTTCGGATTCTTGTTGTTGCCGTATTTATCCCAAGGGGTTTCTTCCATCAGCGCCTTGAAGCTGGGGGCGTAGCCCTCGTCCACCAGCAGATAGCAGGGCTTTTGCCAGCCGAACACGTTGCGGGTCGGATTGCCCCAGGGCGTGCAGTTATAGCTTTGGTTCCCGGCCAGGAAATCCAGGTACAGGCTGGAATGGTTCAGCTTCCATTTGCGGCCCCGTCCCAGCTTGAACACATCGCGGAACAACTGCTTGCTCTCGCGCATCTTGATGAAGATGTCCTGTTGGGGCGCGTGTTCATAGCTGAAGCCGGGGGCGATGGTGGTGCCCTCCACGCCCAGCTTGTTGCAATGATCGAGGAACCCGGCGATTTCCTCGGCCCCTTCGCCCTGGAACAAAGTGCAATTCACCGTGACCCGGAAACCCCGGCTGATCGCCATCTCGATGGCTTCGACCGCGCGGTCGAACACGCCCTTCTGGCAGACGGAGGCATCGTGGCGCTCGCGGTTGCCGTCGAGGTGGATGGAGAAGGTCAGGTAGGGGGAAGGCTGGTAATCGTCGATGCGCTTCTTGAGCAACAAGGCGTTGGTGCAGAGATAGACATATTTGCCCCGCGCGATGATGCCCTCGACGATCTGGGGTAGTTCCTTGTGCAGCAAGGGTTCGCCACCCGCGATGGACACGATGGGCGCACCGCATTCGTCCACCGACTGCAAAGCTTCCTCGACGCTTAAGCGGCGATTAAGAATCTCGTCTGGATAATCGATCTTGCCGCAACCGGCGCAGGCCAGGTTACAGCGGAACAGGGGTTCGAGCATCAGCACCAGGGGATAGCGCTGATTCCCCTTGAATTTCTGCTGTAGAAGATATTTCGCCACGGTGAACTGTTGCCGTAGTGGAACGCCCATGCGTCGTCTCCATTGGATAAGGTCGGTTGAAACTATCGGGGATGGCGTCCTGTTGCGTAATAGAAACACGACCGGCCATCGGAAATCTTGGTCGGGCCTTGGAATTCCCTGGCTCCAGCGTCGTGGAAACCGGGAAACTCCAACTATTCCCAAACTTTGAACAACATGCTAGCGTTTAGTTGTATTTTCCTCAACTTTTTTTCGTTAAAATACAACATCGCTTGACGGAAAGACCGATAGCCCAAGCCCCGGCCCCGCTGCCGGGACCGCCCAAGACCCGAAACGGTTGGAAAAACACCACACGGAGCCGCGTTGCCCGCATGAGCGCTCACCGCCCCATGGACCTATCCCAGGGGACCGCATCCCTGTCCGACGACGCCCTGCAAGATCATCTTTTGCAAGGCGTCTCGCGCACTTTCGCCCTGACCATCCCGCAATTGCCCCCGGCCTTGGCCAAGCCGGTCTCCAATGCTTATTTACTGTGCCGGATCGTCGATACCATCGAGGACGAGGTCGCGCTGGATTCCATCCAGAAGCGCCGGTTCTGCCAACAATTCGCCCAGGTGGTACGGGGCCGGGAGCCGCCCGAATCCCTGCGCGACGCACTGGCCCCGCTGCTGTCGGACCAAACCCTCCCCGCCGAGCGCGAATTGATCGGCCTGATCCCCAGGGTCGTCGCCATCACCCACGGCTTCGCGGAAGAACAGCAGGACGCCCTCGCCTGTTGCGTCGAGATCATGGCGCGGGGCATGGCCGAATTCCAGGACCGCGACCTCCGCCACGGGCTCGCCACGATGGCGGAAATGGACGCCTATTGCTATTACGTGGCCGGTGTGGTCGGGGAAATGCTGACCCGCTTGTTCTGCCATTATTCGCCCGAACTCGCCGCCCACCGCGCGGCCATGATGCAACTCGCCGTCTCCTTCGGCCAGGGCTTGCAGATGACCAATATCCTCAAAGACCTGTGGGACGACCATGGCCGGGGCGTGTGCTGGTTGCCGCGGAGCATCTTCGACGCCCACGGCTACGACTTGCGCGGCCTCAAGCCCAGCCATGACAGCCCGGCCTTCCGCGCCGGTTTCCAGGATTTGATCGGCATCGCCCGCGGCCATTTGCACAACGCCTTACGCTACACCCTGTTCATCCCGCCGCAAGAAACCGGACTCCGGGAATTCTGCCTATGGGCCTTGGGGATGGCGGTACTGACCTTGCGCAAGATCAACCGCCATTTGGATTTCGCCGTCTCCTCCGAAGTCAAGATCACCCGCCGCGCGGTCAAGGTCACCATCCTGACCAGCCGCTTGTTCCGTGCCTACAACCCGCTGCTGAAGGCCAGTTTCGCCCTCGCCACCGCCGGGTTGCCGCCGGAGCCCCACCGGCCCTTGCTCCCGGCGCAGCCTCCAGAATCCTAAGCAGCCAACCACAATAAGGGAATCTCTTAGCTATGTTTACAGAACCGGCAGCCCGCAACACCGCTATCGATTCGGCCTTCCTCAAGCCTTACGAAACCCCGCTGGACCAAGCCATCCGCCGCGTCAAGGACCACCTCTTGGCGCTACAGCACGAGGAAGGCTATTGGGTCTTCGAGTTGGAGGCCGATTGCACCATTCCGTCGGAATACATCCTGATGATGCACTTCATGGATGAACTCGACGCGGATTTACAAGCCAAGATCGCCGTTTACCTCCGCGCCCATCAGCAAGCGGATGGCAGTTATCCGCTGTTTACCGGCGGTCCCGGCGATATGAGCTGCACGGTGAAGGTCTATTACGCGCTGAAGCTGGCGGGCGACGACATCGACGCCCCGCACATGAAGAAGGCGCGGGAATGGGTACTGAGCCAGGGCGGCGCGGCGCATTCCAATGTGTTCACCCGCATCATGCTGGCGATGTTCGAGCAGGTGCCGTGGCGGGCCGTGCCGTTCATCCCGGTGGAAATCATGCTGCTGCCCAAGTGGTTCCCGTTCCATTTGGATAAGGTGTCCTATTGGTCGCGCACGGTGATGGTGCCCTTGTTCATCCTGTGCAGCCACAAGGTGAAGGCCCGCAATCCTTTGAAAATCGGCGTGCGCGAATTGTTCACCGTGGACCCGGAACTGGAGCGCGATTATTTCTCCCATGTCAAAACCCCGCTGGGCAAGGCCATCCTGGCTTTGGAACGGGTGGGTTTCAGGATGGAGCCGTTGATTCCCAAAGCCCTGCGCCGGAAAGCCACCCAAAAGGCTTTGGAGTGGTTCGTCGAGCGCCTCAACGGCGTCGATGGCCTGGGCGCGATCTTCCCGGCCATGGTCAACGCCTACGAAGCCCTGGATTTACTGGGCTATCCGCCCGAGCATGAACACCGCCGCATCGCCAAGGAGTCCATCGACCGGCTGTTGGTGTTCAAGGAAGACCATGCCTATTGCCAACCCTGCGTTTCGCCGATCTGGGATACTGGCTTGTCCAGCCTCGCGCTGCAAGCGGCCAATCAATACGACCGCGATACCCACACCGAAGCCGCGGTGCAAGCCGGGCTGCGCTGGCTGGCGAGCAAACAACTCACCGACCATCCCGGCGACTGGCGCATCCGCAAACCCGATGTCGAAGGCGGCGGTTGGGCCTTCCAATTCGACAACACCTATTACCCGGACGTGGACGATTCCGCCGTGGTGGCCCAGGCCATCCTGCAAGGCAACGACGGGGAATACACCGAAGTCCTGCGCCGGGCCGGCAACTGGATCGCGGGCATGGCTTCGGAAAACGGCGGTTGGGGCGCGTTCGACGCCGACAACACCTATTACTATCTGAACAACATCCCGTTCGCCGACCACGGCGCTTTGCTCGACCCGCCCACCGCCGACGTGAGCGGACGCTGCGTGATGTTCCTGGCGAGCGATAAGCAACGCCGGGCCGAATTCCAACCGGTGATCGATGCCGGGATCGCCTACCTGCGCCAAGAGCAGGAGGCCGATGGTTCCTGGTTCGGGCGCTGGGGCACCAACTACATCTATGGCACTTGGTCGGTGCTGGTGGGTTTCGAGGCGGCGGGCGTGCCCAAGGACGATCCGGCCATGCGCCGCGCCGCCGCTTGGCTCAAAAGCGTGCAGCGGCCCGACGGCAGTTGGGGCGAGGATAATTTCACCTACCATGATCCCAGTGCCGACAAGCGGGGCCGCTTCGAGTACAGCATGGCGTTCCATACCGCCCTGGCCTTGCTAGCCCTGATGGCGGCGGGCGAGGCCAACGCGCCCGAAGTGGCGGCGGGCGTGGATTATTTATTGCGGACCCAGGGCGAGGATGGCTTCTGGCACGATCCCTATTTCAACGCCCCCGGTTTCCCCAAGGTGTTCTATCTGAAATACCACGGCTACGATAAATTCTTCCCACTGTGGGCCTTGGCGCGGTATCGCAACGAGCGGGGCTAAGCCACCGCGGGGCGGGCCGCGACCCGCCCCGCGATCCCTGTTCCCTCCAAACGCGCCGGGCCGGGTTTCCAAGCATCCGTTGGGGAATCCGGCCCGGAATGTTTCGGCCCATGGCATAGCCCAAACCGGGAAGATTCCAGAGGCGCTGCCCGCACCATGAAAACCCCTTCCGTCCGACGCAAACCCCCGCCAACCCCCATCGGCATCCTGGCCGCCCTACCCGACGAGGCCCAGAGCCTCCGCCGTCTCAAACCCGGCTGTGGCCGCTTGGTGCAAACCAGCGACGGCCATCCCTTGATCGCCTCCGGGGCCGGTCCCGACCCCGCCCGCCGCGCCGCCCTCCGCCTGGTGCAACAAGGCGTTTCCGGGCTGATGAGCTGGGGCTGCGCCGGAGCGCTGGTGGCGGGGCTGCAACCGGGGCAGTTGGTGATTCCCCAAACCCTGCTGGGGGCGGATGGCGAAACCTTCGCGCCCGATTCCGCTTGGCACGAGCGCTTCGCCTGGGCCATGGACAAAAAGCTCGGCATCCACACCGACCTCCTGGCCGAAAGCGCCGACGTGGTCGCCACCGCCGAAGCCAAGCAAGCGCTACGCGCCGCCACCCAGGCCGTGGCGGTGGACATGGAAAGCGTGGCGGTGGCGCGGGTGGCGCGGGAACACGGCCTGCCGTTCCTGGCGGTGCGCGCCATCGCCGACCACTCGGCCCTGGATATGCCCAAGGCCGTGACCTTCGCCCTGAACCGGCGCGGCGAGGTCCGTTTGTTGTGGCTGCTGGCCTACGCCCTGGCCCATCCCGGCCAAGTCCCGCAACTGGTGGCCTTAGGCCGGGCCTTCGAATCCGCCTTGCAGGCGCTCCGCACCGCCAAGGCCCATTCCGGTATGAATTTTTGTTTTCCGACCCAGAACCCGGATTTTTAAATGACCAAAATCGCTTCCCGTTGCCTGCTCCGCTTGATCCACGGCTGGGAAACCCATGTCATGAGCCACCCCTGGCTGGTGATTTTGTTCTTCGTGGCCGCTTGCGGGTTGAGCCTGTGGTACACCGCGCGGAACCTCTCGGTCAACACCGATACCGCCGACATGATCGCCACCGACGTGCCGTTCCAGAGGAACCGCATCCGTTTGGAAACCGCCTTCCCGCAGGATGTGAATACCATCCTCCTGCTGGTTGAGGGCCAGACGCCGGAGGACACCCAGTCCGCCGTGGCACGGATCGGCGGCGCGTTGCGGGCCGACACCGCCGATTTCTCGGCGGTCTACGTGCCAGACGACGGCGAGTTCTTCGCCCGCAACGGCCTTTTGTACCTGAGTCCCCAAGAGCTTGAGACCCTCGCCGCCCAACTCGCCCAGGCCCAGCCCTTCATCGGGCGTATCGCCGAGGACAACACCTTGCGGGGCTTGTTCGGCATCGTCGGCCAAGCCCTGACCGAGGGCGGCCAGCACGACCTCGACCTGGATATCAAGCCGCTATTGGACAAAATCCGCGCGGCGGTGGCGGCGGGCCAACCCTACCGGGTGTCCTGGCAGCAATTGATGAGCAGCCGCAACTCGGGATTGGGCATCACCAAGCGCTTCATCATCGCCACGCCGGTCCTGAATTTCTCGGAGATACAGCCCGCCGAGAAGGCCATCGCCGCCGTCGATCACATCATCGCCAACACCACGCGGGGCGAACTCGCCAGCGTGGTGGTGCATAAAACCGGCGAGGTGGTGCTGGAACACGAGGAAATGCAGACCATCGGCCTCGGCATGGGCGGCGCGGGCTTGGCGTCCTTGGTGCTGGTCAGCCTGACGCTGTGGTTCGCCTACCGCTCGTTCAAGCTGATGTTCGCCACCACGCTGACCCTGACCATGGGCCTGATTTTCTCGCTGGGTTTCGCCACCGCCGCCATCGGCCAATTGAACCTCATCTCCATCGGTTTCGCCGTACTGTTCATCGGCATGGGCGACGCCTATTCCTCGCATTTCTGCCTGCGCTACCGGGAATTGATCCTGCGCGGCCAGTCCGACCGCGAAGCCCTGCACGGCACCCTGACCTCGACCGGCTCGTCCCTGGTGTTGAGCGCCATCACCGCGGCGCTGGGCTTGTTCGCCTTCATCCCAACCAAGTATTCCGGGGTGGCGGAACTCGGGGTCATCGCCGGGACCAGCATGTTCATCGCGCTGGCGACCACCTTCACCGTGTTGCCGGCCTTGATGCGGGTCATGCCCATCCACCCCAAGCCCAAGCCCAAGCCCAAGCCCGAAACCGCCCCGGCCCGCAAGAAAACCCCGGCCTTTTCCTCGAACTGGCCTTTGCGCTATGCCAAGCAAGTACGGATCGTGACGATTGCCCTGGGACTCGGGGCGTTGTGGCTGGTATTCCAAGTCCAGGTGGATTTCAATCCTTTGAACCTCCGGGACCAAAACACCGAATCGGTCAAGACCTTCAAATACCTACTGCAATCGCAGGACACCACGCCGATGACGCTGGCGTCCTTGGCCCCGGACGCCGAGGCAGCCCTGGCCCGCAAAGCCCGCTTCGAGCGCCTGCCCACGGTGGACCGGGTGATGAGCCTGTTCGATCTAGTGCCGGAGGATCAGGAAGAGAAGTTGGCGATCCTGTCCGACCTCGTCCTGGTCATGGGGCCACAGTTGGCAAACTTCACCGGACCCAAACCGGGCGGGGCCACGCTGGCGGCGGTGGAACAATTCCAACGCGCCGTGCGGGAACGGCTGGCCACGAGCGGGGACGATGGCGTACTCGGTCCCTTGGATCGGGCGCTCGACACCTTCCGCGCCAAGCTAGAAGCCGCGCCCACGCCCGCAGAACGCCAAGCCTTGCTGGACCGGCTGCAAAGCAGTCTCCTCGACCCGCTGCCGCCGGTCATCGCCAGCCT
The DNA here is from genome assembly GCF_900155475.1 of Methylomagnum ishizawai. Lineage (NCBI taxonomy): Bacteria > Pseudomonadati > Pseudomonadota > Gammaproteobacteria > Methylococcales > Methylococcaceae > Methylomagnum > Methylomagnum ishizawai. Next base: position 3,584,610 of record NZ_FXAM01000001.1, read on the forward strand.
GCGCAAGAGCCTGGACGCCCAAGCCATCACCCTGGACACCCTACCCCAGGATTTGGTGGAACGCTGGATCAGCGCCGACGGACTCTACCGCTTGCAAATCTTCCCCAAAAAGGACTTGAACGATCTCGACAACCTGCGTGAATTCATCCTGGACGCGCAAAAGGTCGATCCCGATGTCACCGACCTACCCGTGACCTATCTGGAATCGATGAACGAGGTCATCGTCGCCTTCCAGCAGGCGTTCGCCATCGCCTTCATCCTGACCACGGTCATCCTCCTGATCGTGCTGCGGAACCTCAAAGACACCTTGCTGGTGTTGCTGCCCTTGCTATTGGCCTCGCTGTTCACCGCCGCCATGACGGTGCTGGTGGGCGTGCCGTTCAATTTCGCCAATATCATCGCCCTCCCTTTGCTGTTCGGGCTGGGCGTGGACAGCGGCATCCACATGGCCCACCGCCTGCACTATCTCCGCTCCAGCGAGGACAACCTGTTGAGCAGTAGCGAGGCGCGGGGCGTCTTGTATGGCTCGCTGACCACGGTGTTCAGTTTTTCCAGCCTCGCCTTCACCCACCACGCGGGCACCGCCAGCATGGGTTTGTTGCTGGCCATCGGCTTGTTACTGACCCTGGTGTGCGCCCTGGTGGTCTTGCCCGCGTTCAGCACGCTGCGCCAGCCGCGCGCCCATTGATCGTGTAAAATCCCAATTATTTCAATATCTTCTCGACTTCGGCCATGTCCAGCTACATCAAGGATTTACTGCAAACCCATCCCGGCAAGAACTTCGACTTGCACGACGCCCACCTCAACACCCAGATGGTGCGGGTGCTGAAGACCATCGGCTACGACCGGGTCTACACCCGTGCCAGCGGTCCCTATCTCTACGACAGCCAGGAGAATGAATACCTGGACCTTTTGAGCGGTTTCGGCGTGTTTGCCCTAGGCCGCAACCACCCGGAAGTGGTGCAGGCGCTCCGGGACGTGCTGGACGCCGAATTGCCGGACCTGGTGCAAATGGACGTGTCGCTGCTGAGCGGCCTGTTGGCCGAAGCCCTGCTGAAACACTGCCCGCCCAAGCTGAGCAAGATGTTCTTCTGCAACTCCGGCGCGGAAGCCAACGAAGCGGCGATCAAATTCGCCCGCTACACCACCCGGCGCGAGAAGATCGTCTATTGCGAGCATGGTTTCCACGGCCTGACCCTCGGTGCCTTGTCCTTGAACGGCGAAGAGGTGTTCCGCGAAGGCTTCGGACCCTTGCTGCCGGGCTGTGTGGCGGTACCGTTCGACAACCTGCCCGCGCTGGAAAACGCCCTGAAAAACCAGGACGTGGCGGCCTTCATCTTCGAGCCGATCCAGGGCAAGGGCGTGAACATCCCCTCCGACAACTACCTGCCCGAAGCCGCCAAGCTCTGCCAGAAATACGGCACCCTGTTCGTGGCCGACGAAGTGCAGACCGGCATGGGCCGCACCGGGAAATTCTGGGCGGTCGAGCATTGGGGCGTGGAACCCGACATGATCCTGATGGCGAAGGCGCTGTCGGGCGGTTTCGTGCCGGTGGGCGCGGTGGCGATGACGGCGCGGATCATGGACGCGGTGTTCAACCGCATGGACCGCGCCGTGGTGCATGGCTCGACCTTCTCCAAGAACAATATGGCGATGGCGGCGGGCCTCGCCACGCTCAAGGTGATCGAAGAGGAAAAGCTGGTGGAGAACGCCGCCAAGATCGGCGGCGAGATCGTGGACGGCATCCGCGCCATGATCCCGAAATACGATTTCCTGAAACAGGTGCGCGGCAAGGGGCTGATGATCGCGGTGGAATTCGGCTCGCCCGACGGCCTGCTCCGCAAAGCCGCCTTCGCCGGGCTGGAAGCCGCCAACAAGGGGCTGTTCAGCCAGACCATCACCATCCCGCTATTCAAGAATCACCGGATACTCAGCCAGGTGGCGGGCCATGGGATGAACGTGGTCAAGTTCCTGCCGCCCTTGGTCGTGACTGAAAAAGATCGGGATTGGATACTCCGGGCCATGGACCAAGTCATCGGCGATACCCAGGAAGTGGGCGGGGCGATCAAGGATTTGGGCAAGAATCTGATTAGCCATGCGTTGAAGCAGAAGGCGGGGGCTTGATAACGCGGTTTATCGCGGGATAACCCAGCGATGACCGAAGCGGAAACCAAACTCGAAGCCGGGTCGATACTCCTGAAAGCGCTGCTCGAACCGGCTTGGCCCGAACTTCAAATCAAGCGCGGAGCGCGGCTTTCCCGTGAAACCCTGGACGCTTTACACGCGCATCGGCATATCGCCGAAGTCCAGGGTTTCCTGGAACGGCTCGAAGTTTCGGGTTATCGGATCAACAGCCGGTTATGGCATTACTTCAGATATAAGTACCTATTCGGCGATTCCTTGCTGTCGCCTGCCGAGTTGGATAGCCGTTTCGAGCGTGTATTGCGCGACGGCGCTGCGGAAATCCATCGCCGGGGTGGGCAACGTTATGTCGTGATTTCCCACATGGAAAAGCGGCTGGCTATCGTCGATGCAACCGGACTACGCATCTCGGTTTACCACTATACCGAGCAAGATTTAACCCTGTATGGAGAACCCTCATGGCAACTCCGCGAACTGATTACCTGATCACTTATTTCAACGAAGTCAAATTCGGCTTGATGAATGGCGAAGGACCGGCCTTACGGGAAGCACGGGAGGCTTTGTCGAGCTTGGCCTTATCGGATGTCGAAACCGCCATGCTGTTGGACTTGGACGCCGATGTGGTGGATAGTCTGGTGCAATTCGACGAAATCGCCGATTACCTTTTGGAAGACCATTCCGAACAGGGTTTGGAAAAATGGTGGTGGCATTTGGGTGGCATCCACAGGGGGGAATATCCGGCGGAACTTTTGCCGGAGGCTTTGCGGAGGCTGTATCGGCCACATTCGAGGGCAGCGTAAACCTATCCAAAGGAAATAAACCATGCGTACTCCATCACGTCTCATGCCATTACCTCCACCGCCTCAAACCAAGCCTAGGTTTTCCACATGGCTTATATTCACATTCACGCTTTTTTATATTTTTCTATGCGCTTCTTTAGTGCTGTGGTTTTTTCTGATCCACCCCACTATCACAACCATAATCGCCGCTTCCGTAGCCATTCTAGCTTACATTGAAGCCCACCAAGAAAGACGGCGAATTAACGCCTTGGTGCAATCCCGGCCAACCGATTCTATTTGCAGCTTTGCACGTTCGTTCAACACCCGGAAAAAAGATACCTGGGTTATCCGGGCTGTTTATGAAGAAATCGGAACTTACCTGAATTCCCGCAGAACACCTTTTCCATTGCGTGCCACTGATAGACTCTGGAAAGACCTCAGGATCGATCCAGACGATCTGGAAGATATCGTTATTCGAGATATCGCCTATCGCGCTAGGCGCTCGCTAGATAACACCAAAAATAACCCCTATTACGATAAAGTTGAAACCGTAGCAGATATCGTCAATTTTCTCATGGCGCAACCGTCAGCTTATAACCAACCATCCAGATAAAGCGCAATTCCCATATATACTCCACCCAACCCATATCCACCCCATGCCACACCACCACAAAACCCTCCCCACCCTAGCCCTGGCCGCCCTCCTCGGTTTATCCAGCGCCCATACCGCCCACGCCCACGCCGTGGTCACCGAATCCTCGCTAACCCAGGAACCCATCAAGCCGCATCATGCCGCCACCGTGGCCCTGTTCTTCAATTCCAACGTGGAACTGAAACTGTCGCGGGTGTTCCTGGTCAGCGCGGGCGATGTCTACCACCCGGTGGAAATCTCCAAGGGCAAGAAGCCCGGCGAACTCCATATCAAGCTCCCCGCGCTCGACCCCGGCGACTACGCCATCAAGTACAAGGTGTTCGCCGCCGACGGCCATCTCACGGAAAACGCCATCCGCTTCCACGTCGCGGAATAAGGGGGCCATTCCATGTACATGCAAGGTTTGGCCAATTTCATCGACGACTTCCTGGGCGGGCTCATCCTCATCGGCTACGCGCTGGTGGTCGGTAGCCTCCTCTGGAGCATCGTCATCCTCAAGGTCTGGTCGCCCCAGCCCGCCGCCGGCCCGGCCATCGTCCGCCGCGCTGCCTGGGTACTGCGCTTCGGGGCCATCGCCCTCGCCGCCATGCAAGGCAGCAAACTGCTCATCAAGGGCATGGTGCTATGGGGCGTGCTGGGGGAGTTGCCGGTCGATGCCTACGTGGGCACGGTGCAATTCCAGGCGGGACTGATGCGCTTCCTGCTCGCGCTGGGCATCGCCTATCTAGCCGGGCAATTGCTGTTGAGGCCGACCGAGCGGCGGCTGTGGGATTACCTCGCGCTCTGCACCGCGCCCCTGGTCATCGCCGGGGCTTGGCTGGTCCACGCGGTCGGGCGGTTCGAGATGCGCGAACCCCTGATGCTGATGACCCTCTTGCACCAGTTCGCCGCCGCCATCTGGTTCGGCGGGGTGGCGCAGTTGTTGGCGCTGTGGCATCTGGGCCGGCACGAATCCGAAGCCAAAGCCCTGTGGCCCAGTGCCATCGTGCGTTTCGGGGGCTTGGGCGTGGCGGCGGTGGTGTTGCTGGTGGCGACCGGATTACCCTTGGCCCTGGCCTTCGTGGCGTCCTGGCAAGGCTTGTTCGGGACGGGCTATGGCAGTTTGGTGTTGACCAAGATTTTCCTGCTGGGCGTGGCGCTGTGCTTCGCCTTCATCAACCACCGGGCGGGCCAACGCTGGAAAGAACAAGGCGACAGCGACACCGTCAACCGCAAAGTGCCGTACTACATCGAGGCCGAAGCCTTCGTGCTGGTCGGCGTGCTGTTCATCGCCGCCACCCTATCCTCGCAACCGCCGTCGGAGGATATCGCGGGCAATCCCGAACTCACCGCCAAAATCTCGGAAGTGGCGCAGATGTTCACCCCGCGGCTCCCCAAAATCCACTCGCCCAGCCACGAGGCGCTATTGGCCGGAGAAGCGGGCCGGGTCGCCGTGGTCAACAAAGTGCCCTCGGTCGCCGCCACCGAATGGTCGGACTACAACCACAACGTGGCCGGACTGTTCCTCACCACCATGGGCCTGATGGCGATGCTGTCCTACATCCGGGGGCCGGTTTTCCAATGGGCGAATTACTGGCCCATCGGCTTCGTGGGGCTGAGCATCTTCCTGTTCTTCCGCAGCGACGCCGAGACCTGGCCGCTCGGCCCCATCGGTTTCTGGGAAAGCACCTTCAGCAATGGCGAGGTGTTCCAGCACCGCATCGCCACCTTGTTGGCCTTCGTGCTGGGCGTGTTGGAACTGCGCGCCCGCACCCAGCACGGCGATCCCAGGATGCGTTACATGTTCCCGGTCCTGTGCGCGTTCGGCGGCATCCTGCTCCTGACCCACGCCCATGCCGAATTCGAGTTGAAGAGCGAATTCCTGATCCAGTCCACCCACACCACCATGGGCCTATTGGCCGTATTGATGGCGAGCGGGCGCTGGCTGGAACTGCGCCTCGCCCCGACGCAAGGCGAGACCTACACCGAAGGTAGCATCGCCGGTTTCATCGGCATCGTGGCGATGTTTCTGATCGGCAATATCATGATGTTCTACCGGGAGCCGCTGTTCTAAACGGAAACGTTCCGGCCAAACCCAAGGGCACCCCAGGGTGCCCTTTTGCATCGGGGAATATGCTGTTCTACCGGGAACCACCGTTTGGGCGGGCTGCGCGGTCCAATCCCAAAGATACCCATTCCGCGCCCACGATTCCGAACCATCCCACCCAAGGAGGAATCCGCCATGCCGAACCGCCGCAAACCCTATCTGGCGCTCTTGTTGTGCCTGAGCCTCGATGCCTACGCCGACCCGAAACCGCAAGTCCCGGAGGTCCGGGAAACCATCGCCATCGATACCCGGCAGATTTCCCACGAGTTCCTGGGTTTCGGCACCCAAATCTGGACCACCGAATTCACCCCCAAAGGCCAGCAGGCTTTGACCGATCTCGCTATCGATTATGTCAGACTCTCCGCCTCGCCGGGCTTGAATACCCCGGACGATCCCGTCCCGGTGGATAGCAGCCCGGAAGAAATGGATCGATATATCTCCCGGCAATTCGCCAAGAATCCCACCCTATTGCCCAAAACCAAGGCCACCTTCGATTTCCTCGATAACCGACAGATACAAACCGTGATGCTGATCTGGACGGCCCCCAAGGTTTGGCAGCCCAAGGACAACCAATTGCTCCCGCAATATCTGGATGACTATGCCAGGGTCTGGGGTTCGACCTTGAATTATCTCGACAGCCACGGTATCCGGCCCGCCTTGATCGAACTCATCAATGAACCGGAAGGCCATTGGGGCACCTATATCCCTCCCGACGAATATAACACCCTGGTCAAACTGGTGAGGAAGGAAATCGACCGGCGCGGCTTCACTCAAATCGGCATTGTCGGCCCCGGTGTCGGGGGACAGGCGGGCAAACAATGGTTATCCCCCTTGGACAACGAGGCCAGGCACGCCATCCAGACGTGGTCGACCCATATCTACGAAAGCAAACAAAGTACCGCCGCGCAAACCCTGTCGCCTTTTATCGCCGCCACCCATAATATGCAGCCGCCAAAGCCGGTCTATGTCACCGAATATTCGACCAAGAATACCGTGTTCGATGATTTCGCCACCCGTGCGAACAATGATCCGGCGGTGGCCGGGCTGGTCAAGGCGTCCTATTCCGACCCCTATGCCGTGGAGGTTTTTCAAAATACCTTGGCCTTGATCAATGGCGGTGCCAACGCCCTGTTTTATTGGGAATTGGGAGACCATAGCTGGGGCATCAACAAAGACTGGGGGATGATAGACCGCCAGGGCAATCCAAAGCCGGTATATTTCGCCCTTAAAACCCTATATCCCCGGATACCGGACCATGCCTCGGTCATCCAACCACAATGGCAAACCCATGCCATTACGCTCAGTGCGTTGAAGGCCCAAGGCAAGCTGATTGTCGCGGTCGCCAACAATACCCGCGCCAAGGTGACCGCCACACTGAAGCTATCGCCCCCGCCCCCGCCTGGGAAACTCGGCTACGTTTCTTTCGAGGGCGGCGCGGCGACCCAGAAAAACACCGCCCAGTCAGGACAAAACCGGCAAATCGAGATTAAACTTAACCCCCAAAGCACGCTTACCTTGGATATTCCCTACTAACCCAGGGTTCATCGATTGCGCAAACCCATCAAGCCCAACAACCTTTCCCCGCCCACGCGGGGATCGGTGGATTCATGGGGTTCCGCCCCTGGGCCTCTTCCCGCATGGCAAGAGGCCCGAACCCGCCGGGTCGGCACCGATGGCTCCACCGGCCCGCGCCCCCACCCAACCGACCATGACGCCCCCGCCTTCCCCACGCCCGCACCGGCTCCGCACCGCCCTGTTCCTGCTTGGCCTGATCCCGGCGCTCCGCTTGGCGGTAGGCGTCCGCACCGGCGGCCTGGGGGCCGATCCGGTCGCCACCATCACCGCCACCACCGGCCTTTGGTCCCTCAACCTGCTGTTCGCCAGCCTCGCCATCACCCCGCTGCATAGGCTCACCGGCTGGCACGGCCTGGTCCGCGCGCGGCGGATGCTGGGGTTGTTCGCGTTCTTCTACGCCTGCCTGCACGGCGCGGCCTATCTGGTGTTCGAGCAATTCTTCGATTGGGCCGGGATGCTGGCCGATATCGCCAAGCGGCCCTTCCTTGCGGCGGGCGGCCTAGGCTTCGCCTTGATGCTACCGCTGGCGGCGACCTCGACCGATGGCATGGTACGGCGGTTGGGGGGACGATCTTGGCGGCGGCTGCACCGGCTGGCCTATCTTTGCGCCCTGGTGGCGGTGTTGCATTACCTATGGCTGGTGAAGCGCGATATCACCTTGCCGGGGCTTTATGCCTTGGCCTTATGCGCCTTGCTGGCGGCGCGGATGGCCCGGCCCCGGCGCAGCCACGGCCCGGCCCGGTCCCGGTCAATCCCCCGAAAACCAGCGCCCCTGCACATAGGCACCGATGAAAATACCGGCCAGGGCGATCAATAACGGCATGTTACCCACCCCCAAACCCGCGATGGCGGGACCGGGACACACCCCGCACAAGCCCCAACCCGCCCCGAACAAGGCCGCGCCGATCCAAGTCCTGGCACCGGGCCGGGAAGGATGCCGACCGAACTCCGGTTCCAACAGCGGTTTTTGCAACAGGCGCGGCGCGAGCTGATAAAACGCCAGCGCCACGGCCACCGCGCCGCCCAACACCAAGAGCAGGCCCAAATCCCGGAACAACAGGAAATCCAGCACCACCTCCGGCTTGACCATGCCCGACACCGCCAAACCCAGGCCGAACAAAGCCCCGCATCCCAACACCACGCCCAACGACACCGCCCTCATGGAACCACCCCCAAACCGTGGAACACCTGGGCCACGGCGATGGCCGTGCCCAGGAACACCAACACCGCCACCAAGGACGGCCATTGCAAAGCAGCCAGCCCGCAAATGCCATGCCCCGCCGTGCACCCATTGGCCAACCGCGCCCCGAAGCCGATCAAGCCACCGCCGACAAACAAGCGCCACGCCGCCACGCCCGTGGAAAACGGCTCGCCGGTAGCGGCCAGATAAGCCAGCGCCCCCAGGATCAAACCGGCGGCATAGACCAAGCGCCAAACCCGGCTATCCCGTAGGTGTTCGCCCTGGAAATAAGATCGGCGCGAAACATAGGACCAAGCGGCGCTGAACAGCGTGCTCATCCCGCCCACCCGGCCGGTGGCGAGATAAAGCAGCCCGATGGCACCGCCAATCGCGAGACCGCCCCACAGGTAATGCGACATCCCGCGGGGAAAAAACGGATCGATCATGGATGAATCCCGATAAGCAAAGACTGATATTTTAAAGGCTTGGCCCAGCGCCGCCATGGGTTAACATGCCCTGCCCGACAGGAAGCGGACTCCGACATGAAGCACAAAAAAACCAAACGACCCCGGACGGCGGAAGATAAAGCGTCCCCCGCCCACAGCCACTTCTCCCCCAGCGGGCGCATGTTGCGGCTGATGCCGTCCCTGCGCCCGCCCAAAGCCGAAATCCCCACCGCGCCGGTCGCGGCCATCGAGACCACTGCCGAAGCCGGGTTGCGCGTGACTTGCGTCGATTATTGCCCGGAACGCATGGAATGCCGAGATATCACCGATATTCCCGGTTTCCTGTCCCACCACCGGCCCGCCTGGGCGCGGGTGCGCTGGATCAATATCTCGGGCACGCACCGGGTGGAAAACCTACGCCCCTTCGCCGAGAAATACCAATTACACCCCCTGGCAATCGAGGATGTCACCTCGAGTGCCCAGCGCCCCAAAGTGGAGGATTATCCCGGCCATGGCGAAGCGCCGGGCCGCTTGTTCATCGTGGCCCGCGTGGTCCATATGCTGAATGGGAAACTGCACGACGAACAAATCAGCCTATTCCTGGGCCGCACCACCCTCCTGAGCTTCCAGGAAACCCCCGGCGGCGTGTTCGAGCCGATTTACCGCCGCCTCGAAGCCCAGGGCTCCAGGATACGTGACACCGAGGCCAGTTTCCTGTGCTATTCCCTGCTCGACGCCATCGTCGATAGTTATTTTCCCTTCCTGGAGTACTATTCCGACCGCATCGACGAAACTGAGGAGGAATTGCTGGACGATCCACGCCATTTCACCCTGCAAAAAACCCATGCGGTGAAGCGCGGTTTATTATTATTGCGGCGGGCGATCTGGCCGATGCGGGAAATGATCGCCCAATTGCTGCGGGAACGCCACGAATGCCTGTCGGAAACTACGCTGACCTATTTCCGGGATATTTACGATCATTGCGTGCAGATCATCGATCTCAACGAAACCTATCACGAAATCGCTACCGCCCTCACCGAAACCTATATGTCGGTCATGTCCAACCGCATGAACGAAATCATGAAAGTACTCACGGTCATCAGCACCATCTTCATGCCGTTGACCTTCATCGCCGGGGTCTATGGGATGAATATGCCCATCCCGGAAAACCACTGGTCCTGGAGCTATCCGGTGTTCTGGCTGGTCTGCCTGATTATCGGCCTTGGAATGTTGGTCTGGTTCCGCCGCCGCGATTGGATATAATCCCATGGCCCTCCCGCTTACATTCCCCAAGTGCCTGACATGAATTATACCTTCACCATTTTCATTCCCACCTATAACCGCGCCCATCTATTACCCCGCGCCCTCGCCAGTATCGAAGCCCAGACTTTCCGGGATTTCGAGACCGTCATCGTGGACGATGGCTCCACAGATAATACCGAAGCCTTGATCCGGGATTGGCAGGCGCGGGCGGATTTCGAACTGGTGTATTTCAAGCAGCCGAACCAAGGCAAATACGCCGCGCAGAATGCCGGGGTGGCGGCGGCGCGGGGCTGGTTTTTCCTACTGTTGGATTCCGACGACCGATTGTTGCCAGATACTTTAGAGCGCATCCTGCGCCACTGGGAATCGATCCCGGAATCAAAACGCCCGCGTTATGCCGGGGTGGAAGGTTTGGTGGAAAGCATGGATGGACGGCGGGTATTGACCACACCCTACCCAAGCAATCCTTGCGATATCAGCTATCTCGACCTGTATTACCGGCTAGGGATTGGTGGCGATAAAAAGCACGCCATCCGCACCGAAATATTGCGGCGATTCCCCTATCCGCTATTTCCAGGGGAATTGAATAGCCGCGACTCTATCACCTGGAACCGGATCGCCCACGAATATATCTTCCGCTGTGTGAATGAATCGGTGCAACAAGTGGAATACCAACCCGATGGGCTGACCTCCAACCGCTTCCGCATCCGCATGACCAGCCCACGTGGATTCCAGCTATTTTTCCAAGAAGAAATCACCCTGCACCGGGCTTGGCTCGCTCGCAAGCAGCTTCGGCGCAGTACCATCGAATTCATCCGTTTTTCGCTGCATATCGGCCTAGGACCGTGGGCGCAGGGGAAACAGGTGGATTACGATCCGCTCTGGCTATTGTTATTACCGATGGGGTATATACGGTGGTGGGTGGATTTATATCGATTGCGGTTCAAAGGTGGGAATATCCGCAACCGGGCGGTGATACATAATTAACGGGGCAATATATAACCATGTGGCGCATTGAGTTCTGTTCGACTGAGTTCCTGCCCGTCCTTCCCGAGCAATGCCAAGGCAATCCGGGCGCATATGGATTCGAACTGGCTTGGTGGCTAGCCCAAGCACTCGCAAGAAACGGCTTTATTACCAGTTATCCCATAGGGGAAGATTGGGGCTGGCTTATCGAATATATCAGTCCATCCGGCGTGGAATTCACCATCGGATGCGGCAGCATAGGCGAGCCGGGCGCTGGCTATCTCCAAGCTCCGCTTAAATGGTCCATCTTTATTCGACCCATCCCCCTCTCAGGCAATGGCCCAAGGGTATTTCCCACGCATCGGAGGTATCGCGCTTAGGCCAGGCTATTGTCAATATGCTCGATAGCAAAGGCATCGTAGCTGCGCAAGTCGAGATGTAAGGTAAACACCATCGCCTATTATTTGCGCGGCCCAGGATGCGGGTTTTAACTGAGCGAATGAGCCATTCCGCACAAACCCAAACCCGCGCCATGGAATCCGGCGCGAAGACCCTTCCCTGCAAGCCTTTATTCCATATCGGGTTCTGGATATGTCATATCGAAATACCAACGGATCGCGCCTCATAGCGGGATTCGCAGCCAGGCCGAAAAACTATTGCATATCCCATATTGCGACAATATGCCCCGCCCCGCCCGCGTTGACATCGGTGTGGGACGCAAGCATCCTCTGCCTCCCTAAATGGGTTATTGCGCCCATTACGACACTGCGCTTACTTCGTTTTTATTTTTACCGATATGGGATATGAACCATGGATAAACTGACTTCCCTTTCCTTGAGTATTGGCGTTTTATCGGGTATCGCGACCTATTTCGCCGTGGGGCCCGCAGCAGGTGTGTTTTTCATTTGGGCGGCGACCATCGCCTGGGCCGCCTATTTCCTATTGGGTGCCAATTTGGAGGCCGCGATCAATACCGGCGTCAACGGCATCTTCGGGGTGTTCATGGCCTGGGTGACCGCAATATTATTGCTGAAGATAGACCCTAAGGTTTCTATCGGCGTGGAAATCGCCACGGCTTTGATCGTGGGCGGAGCGGTGATTGTTTTGTGCCTATCCGCCAAGCTGCCGCAATTCGCGGTGATCCCGGTGGGCGTCCTGGGGTATTCCTCCACTTTCGCCTATTTGCTGCAAACCCCGGACAAAATGACCCAGGAAGTGCTGTTGGGTGCCAGCCTGAATAATCCGCTCTTGGTGATTTCGATTTCCTTCATTCTCGGCGCGGTATTCGGCCATCTTTCCAATCAACTCGCCAACCAGTTGAATTCCCTACCAAACCCATTCGCTTCGGATAGGGGATGATCAAGAGCAAGTAGCCCGGATGCGGCTTAACTGAATCCGGGCTACGCTAGAACATTTTCGGTTTGGGTATACGCTCAGCCGTAGCGGATCATCTAGGCGGGCACGGAATACGTGCTCACCCTACAAGGAATATGGAAATTTTCTAGTAGCGGATTCAGGAAGGATAGGGAAACCCCTTCTCCAGCAAGGTTTCCAATACCCGATCGTGTCCATAAATATCGCCGAAGAAACTCACCCGCCCTTCCCTGTCGGCCAAAACCGTGGAATAGAAGATATACACCGGGATCGGCTTATCCAGCGTGACATTCTTGGGGTTGTCGCCCTTCATCGCGGCTTCGATCCGCTCCCGCGACCATTCCGCGTTATCCGCCAGCACCCATTCCGCCAGTTTCACCGGGTCTTCCACCCGGATACAGCCATGGCTGAAATCCCGCCGCGAGCGTTGGAATAAGCCCTGGCTGGGCGTGCTGTGCAGGTAGACATTATTGTTATTGGGGAAGGTGAATTTGACCAAACCCAACGCATTTTTGGGACCGGGTCGCATTCTGAGTTTCAAAGCCCCGGAAGCCAGCATCTCGATATTACCGGAACTGGCCGCATAAGGCTGGGCATTGGGGCCGAAATTGGCGACGATCTCCATATTATGCTGAGCCAGATACCCTGGATTACGCCGGGCGATGGGCAGGTATTCCTTGACCGTGATTTGATACGGCACATTCCAATAAGGCCGGAAGGTGACATAGGTCATATCCGAATGAAATACCGGGGTATGACGTCCGTCGATAGCTTCGCCCACGATCACATTCATCTGGATATCGTGGTGGCCGAAACCTTCGCCATCCCTGGAACCATACAACTGGAACGAGGGAATATTCACGATCAGATATAGGCCTTTAATATCCTCCGGCAACCAGCGCAACCGCTCCAAGCCCCATTGGATTTGCCGGACCCGCTCAGCCAGCGGCACATTCAATTGCGCTAAAGTCCCCTTGCCAATCACGCCGTCCGCCATCAGGCCGTGGCGCTTCTGGAATGCCTTCACCGCCGCCGCCAACTCGGGATCGTAGGTTTCCGAATCCGCCAGTTCCGGCTTGATCTCCTTGATATCGCCCAAGGCCAGCAGCAAGCGCCGCAAACCCGGCACATCCTTATGTTTGGCACCAGGACCGAACTTGGCCGGAAAATTCACCGCCACCGTCGGTGCCTCCTTCGCCAAAACCTGATAGCGCACCAAAGCCTCTTTCAGCCAGCCATACACCGGCAGTTTGGGTTCGACCGCATCGACCAGGGTTTTCGGGCTGTCGCTGGCGGCGATGTTCTTGAGTAGCGCGGGCAGGTCCAGCTTTTTGGGTTCGATGCTGAGGCCGAAATCCACATGGCGCGGATTGATCCGCCCCACATATAGGTTGGACACATAGCGCATGGTGGCGAGGCTCAAGGCCAAATCGAACAGCGCCGTCTCGCGGGGATTGGCGTTCGCCAGTTCCGGCGCGGCCAGCCATTGCCTGAGCGAAGCCGCGTCGTAATCGGCGGCGTTCAAGCCCTTGGCGTCGGCCTCGGCCAGGCTGTCGATCATCGCCGCCGCTTGCGGGGTGGGCCGACCGTCCTTGATCCAGAGCGGCATCAGGCTGGTTTGCTGATAAAGCTCGTCAAGTTGGGCCTGATAATCCGGGAACGCGCTCCAGCGCGATTTGGGATGCGTTCCCTCCTTCAACAAGCTTTGGAGATGGGTGGACACCGTATCGGCCGGCGGCTCTTCCGCCCGGACGGGATGGACGAAACACAGGAGTGCGAACAGGCAGAACCAAAGGCTCCCGGTGGGAAAACGGGCGGTCATCATCGGAATAATTATCCTGGCTGGCAAGCGGGCAGAGCACGAAGTATACGCCGATTGCCCACGCCCGCCGGTAATAACCGACCGCTTTACTTGGGCTTTATACAGGACTAGAATGGTCCCCAATCAACGGAGCCTATCCATGCTGCGCATCGGCAAACTCACAGATTACGCCATCATCGTATTGGGCCACATGGCGAAACAGCCCGAGCGGACCTACACCGCTTCCGACCTCGCCAGCACGGCCAGCGTCGCCATGCCCACGGTGAGCAAGATATTGAAGGCACTCACCCGCACCGGCGTCCTCAAATCCACCCGCGGCGCCAAAGGCGGCTACCAACTCGCCCTGCCGCCCGAGCGCACCACCGTGGCCCGCATCATCTACGCGATGGAAGGCCCCATCGCCCTGACCGAATGCGGCCTGGAACACGATGTCTGCGAACAAGCCTCCTGCCATATCCGCGGCAACTGGGCCGTCATCAACCGGGCGATCCGTTCCTCGCTGGAATCGGTCACCCTGGCCGACATGGCCCGGCCCCAAGCGCCCGAGGAAATCCGTATTTCCGCACATCATATCCCTATTTACCCGAGACCGGAGTAACCCCATGGCCGCGACCGCCGAAACCCTGGAAAAGCTGATTAAAAAGGAATATATGCCCGGCTTCGTCACCGATTTGGAAGCCGATACCCTGCCCCCAGGCTTGAGCGAAGACGTGATCCGCGCCATTTCCGCCAAAAAGGACGAGCCGGAATGGATGCTGGAATGGCGTTTGGAAGCCTATCGCCATTGGCTGACCATGACGGAACCGCGCTGGGCCTATGTCGATTACGAGCCGGTGGATTATCAGGCCATCAGCTATTACTCGGCCCCGAAAATCAAAGAAGGACCGAAAAACCTGAACGAAGTCGATCCGAAACTCTTGGAAACCTACAAGAAACTGGGTATCCCGCTCTATGAGCAAGAACGCTTGGCCGGGGTGGCGGTGGACGCGGTCTTCGATAGCGTTTCGGTCGCCACCACCTTCAAGGACAAACTGGCGGCGGCGGGGGTGATTTTCTGCTCCATCTCGGAAGCCGTGCAGAAACATCCCGAGTTGGTGCGGCAATATATCGGCAGTGTGGTGCCGACCGGCGATAACTTTTTCGCGGCGCTGAATTCTGCGGTATTCACCGATGGTTCCTTCGTGTATATCCCCAAGGGTGTGCGTTGCCCGATGGAGTTATCGACCTACTTCCGTATCAATGCCTCGAAAACCGGCCAGTTCGAGCGCACCTTGATTATTGCCGATCAAGACAGCCATGTAAGTTATCTCGAAGGATGCAGTGCGCCCATGCGCGACGAAAACCAACTCCACGCCGCCGTGGTGGAATTGGTCGCCTTGGACCGGGCGCAAATCAAATATTCCACCGTGCAAAACTGGTATCCTGGCGACGAGGAAGGTCGAGGCGGGATTTATAACTTCGTGACCAAGCGCGGCGATTGCCGGGGTTTTCAATCCAAGATTTCCTGGACCCAGGTGGAAACCGGGTCGGCGATTACCTGGAAATATCCCAGTTGCCTCTTGAACGGCGATGAATCGGTGGGTGAATTCTACTCGGTCGCCGTGACCAACCATCGCCAGCAAGCCGATACCGGCACCAAGATGATTCATATCGGCAAGAACACCAGCAGCACCATTATCTCCAAGGGGATTTCCGCCGGTCGTGCCCAGAATAGCTATCGGGGCTTAGTCAAGGTCTTGAAGAGCGCCGACAATGCCCGCAATTATACCCAATGCGACTCCTTATTGATCGGCGACCGCTGCGGTGCCCATACCTTCCCTTATATCGAAGTGAAACAGCCTTCGGCCCAGATCGAGCATGAAGCCAGCACCTCGAAAATCAGCGAGGATCAATTATTTTTCTGCCAGCAAAGGGGATTATCCGCCGAGGATGCGGTGTCGATGATCGTGAATGGCTTCTGCAAGCAGGTCTTCAAGGAATTGCCGATGGAATTCGCGGTGGAGGCGCAGGCTTTGTTGGGGATCAGCTTGGAAGGGAGTGTAGGTTAATTAACCGGGAGTTCGCCAATGCAAACTGTGACCGTCTCGCAAAACCTGGAACTGCCTTTACCCATTGCGATTTGCGAAGCCTTGCATATCAAGCCGGGCCAGACAATCCAGGTGGTTCAACTCGATGACCGCATCGAATTAATTCCGCAATCCAGCCTAAAACAGGCCCGTGGTTTCCTGAAAGGCATAGACACCACCATCGAACGGGAAAATGACCGGCTATGAATGTCGTCGATTCCTCGGGTTGGTTGGAATATTTCGCCGAAGGTCCGAATGTAGAATTTTTCGCCCCGGCCATTGAGGATACCCGGAACCTGATTGTACCTTCCATCAGCCTATACGAAGTGTTCAAGCGGGTATTGATTCAAACCGACGAAGCCCGCGCCTTACGTGCGGTTGCTCTGATGCAGGAAGCCCAAGTTATCGATTTGAATTCAAGCTTGGCTGTTTATGCAGCCCAACTTTCATATCGGTATAAAACACCCATGGCGGATAGCATTATATTAGCCACGGCTTGGACACATCAGGCCATACTGTGGACCCAGGACAATGATTTCGAGGGTTTACCCAAAGTGAATTACATCCGCAAACCATAACCCTCAAAGCCAACGACACAGATCACCGAGATTCAGAGACCATGCTCACCATCGAAAACCTCCAAACCCAAGTCGAAGACAAACCCATCCTCAAAGGCATCAGCCTCACGGTAAACCCTGGTGAAATCCATGCCATCATGGGTCCGAACGGTTCCGGCAAAAGCACTTTGTCGCATGTTTTGGCTGGGCGTTCCGGCTATGAGGTCACCGGCGGCAGCGTGGATTTCAAAGGCCAGAACCTTCTGGACATGAAACCCGAGGAACGGGCGCGGGCCGGGATATTCCTGGCGTTCCAATATCCGGTGGAAATCCCCGGCGTCAGCAATATCTATTTGCTGAAAGCGGCGCTCAACGCTGTGCGGCGGCATCGGGGCGATAACGAAGTCGATGCCATGGATTTCCTGCAACTGGTGAAAGGCAAAATCAAAGCGCTGGGCCTGGATGAGCAATTCCTGTATCGCGGCGTCAACGAAGGCTTTTCCGGCGGCGAGAAGAAACGCAATGAAATCCTGCAAATGGCGATTTTGGAACCCAGTTTATGCATCCTCGACGAAACCGATTCCGGCCTCGATATCGACGCCCTGAAAATCGTCGCCGATGGGGTGAATGCGTTGCGTTCGCCGGAGCGGTCTTTCATTTTGGTGACCCATTATCAACGGCTACTTGATTACATTAAACCGGATTTCGTGCATGTCTTGGCCCATGGCCGCATCGTCAAATCGGGCGGGCCGGAATTGGCCTTGGAATTGGAAGAAAAAGGTTATGGCTGGGTCGAACAACCCGCCGCCGCTTGAGGACGCGCCATGGATTACGCCGAACATTATCAAACCACGGCCCGCGATTTACCGGGCCAGGATTTGCCTTGGCTGCAAACTTTGCGGACACAGGCCGCCGGGCGTTTCGTGATGGGGGGTTTCCCATCGCCGCGTGAGGAGGAATGGAAATACACCAATATCGTGCCTATCGAGAAAAAGCGGTTTCAAGCCAATGTGACCGGAGCGGCGGACTCGCTTGACCCGGCCCGCATCGCGGCTTGGCGTTTGCCGGAAGTTGCGGGACTGGTGTTCGTCGATGGCCGGTTCAATGCGGAATTATCGAACTTGGCAGGCTTGCCGGATGGCGTGACCGTACTGCCCTTGACAGCGGCTTTGGTGGAATGCCCCGAGCGGGTCGAGCCGGTTTTCCAGCGCAGCGCTGGGCGTGAAACCCATGGTTTCGTGGCTTTCAACACGGCTTATTTCCAGGATGGGGCGTTTATCTCGCTAGCGGCGGGCGTGGTGTTGGAACAGCCGCTGCAATTGCTGCATGTTTCGACCCGCAACGATGGGCTGGCGACCCTGCGCCATGTCATCGCGCTGGACCGGCAGGCCCAGGCCCAAATCGTCGAAACCTATGTCGGCCTCGACGGCGCGGCCTCCCTGACGGCGGCGGTCACTGAAATCGACCTGGGTGAAAACGCCATCCTCGACCATTACAAGCTCCAGGCCGAAACCGACAAGGCTTATCACTTCGGCGGCATCTACGCGGGACAGGCGCGTTCGGCCCGACTGTATCAGCACCACGCGGCGTTCGGCGGACTGCTGGCCCGCACCGAAATCCATAGCGCCCTGGGCCAGGGCGCGGAGTGCGAGTTGAACGGCTTGTTCCTCGCCACGGGCCGCCGCCACCTCGACACCCACACCTTGATCCAACACCAAGCCCCCCGCGGCACCAGCCGCGAAACCTACCGGGGCATCGCCGCCGACCGGGCGCGGGGGGTATTTGCGGGCAAGGTCGTGGTCGCCCAGGATGCCCAGAAAACCGACGCCGACATGAGCATCCGCAACCTGCTGTTGTCGGCGGATGCCGAAATCGACGCCAAGCCGCAACTGGAAATCCTGGCCGACGATGTGAAATGCGCCCATGGCGTCACGGTGGGCCAACTCGACCCGCAGTCGGTGTTTTACCTGCAATCGCGGGGGGTGGACGCAGCTTCGGCCCGCAATATGCTGACCTTCGCCTTCGCCAACGAGATGGTGGAGAAAATCCGGCTGGACGGCCTGAAACGACAGGTCCAAGACGCCCTGCTCGCCGCCCTGCCCCAGGCCGATATTCGGGGAGATTGGCTATGAACACCGCCCTGCACATCCAGAAAAGTATTAAAACCATGCCGACCGACACCGGCTACGACCTCGCCCACATCCGCGCCGATTTCCCGATCCTGGCGCAGAGCATCCACGGCAAGCCCTTGGTCTACCTGGACAACGCCGCGTCCACCCAGAAACCCCGCGCCGTCATCGACTGCATCCGCAAGGTGTACGAGGAGGACTATGCCAACGTGCATCGCGGGGTGCATACCCTGAGCCAGCGGGCGACGGATTTGTTCGAGGGGGCGCGGGAGAAGGTGCGGGCGTTCATCAACGCGGCCAGCGGGCGGGAAATCATCTTCACCCGTGGCACCACCGAGGCCATCAATCTGGTGGCGCAGAGCTATGGCCGATCCAAGCTGGGCGCGGGCGACGAAATCCTCATCACCGCCATGGAGCATCATTCCAACATCGTGCCCTGGCAGATGGTGTGCGGCCAGACCGGCGCGGTGCTGAAAGTCGCGCCCATCAATCTCGACGGCGAGTTGATCCTGGACGAATTCGCGGCGCTACTGTCGGACCGCACCCGGCTGGTGGCCGTGGCCCATATGTCGAACGCGCTCGGCACCATCAACCCGGTGGAACAAATCATCGCCCTGGCCCATGAACGCGGCGTGCCCGTGTTGCTGGACGGGGCGCAGGCGATTCCCCATCTCACGGTGGATGTGCGGGCGCTGGATTGCGATTTCTACGCCTTTTCCGGGCACAAGCTGTATGGGCCGTCCGGCATCGGCGTGTTGTACGGCAAGGAAGCCCTGCTGAAAGCCATGCCGCCCTATCAAGGCGGTGGCGATATGATCCGCCAAGTCACTTTCGACAAGACCGAGTACAACAGCCTGCCCTATAAATTCGAGGCCGGCACGCCGAATATCGTCGATACCATCGCCCTGGGCACAGCCATCGACTATGTGCGCAGCCTCGGTATCGAGGCCATCGCCGCCCATGAACACCGGCTGCTGGCCTACGCCACCGAACGTGCCGCCCAGATCGACGGGCTGAAACTCATCGGCACCGCTCGTGACAAGGGCGCGATCCTGTCCTTCACCCTGGGCCGCATCCATCCGCACGATATCGGCACCTTGCTCGACCATTTGGGCATCGCCATCCGCGCCGGGCACCATTGCGCCATGCCGGTGATGGATTTCTTCCAGGTACCGGCCACGGCGCGGGCCTCGTTCGGGCTTTACAATACCTTCGAGGAAGTCGATACCCTGATGGCGGGCCTCCGCCAGGTGATCGAGATTTTCGGCTAAAACGACGACACCAACCCCGGCCATGCGCCTGGAACCTATGGGGCTGATTCCATCCCGTTTAATCTTCAAACTCGCCGGTTCGGCATTAGCGTTGGCAGCGGCCTTTTCCGCCGCCGCGCTTTGGCGCGGCGCGGGGGAATTGGCCCAGCCCAAACGCAAAGCGATCCAAGATTACCAGCGCGATTGGCTCGAACACCCCGCCGCCCACGGTATTTCGCTCCATCACGGCGCTTGCGACGACGGACAAGCGCCCTGCCTGTTCGTAGCGCCCGACCCCGCCACCACACCCGCCCAACGCGGCACCCGATTGCGCGAACAATTGGCCGTGCTGGGAACCTCACCCAAGCCCTATGGGCAAACCAGCGGCATCCTGGTCTTGCTGCATGGCCGCAACGGGCGCAAGGAAGATTTGCTGCCAGTCGCCGAACGCTTCGCCGCCGCCGGGTTCATGAGCGTGATTCCCGACCTCCCGGCCCACGGCGAAAGCCCCATCGAATACTTGCGCTTCGCCACCGCCCCCGACGAACGCGGCATCGTGGCCCACGCACTCAAAGACGCCCGCCGCTTCTTCCAAGCACAGGATGCGCCCGCCGCCCTGTGGGGCATGTCCATGGGCGGCGCATTCGCAACACGGGCAGCGCTCGACGCGCCCCATTTATGGCGGGCGCTGGTCATCGTGGCCAGCTTCGACCGGTTGGAAAACGTGGTGGAAGACCAGCTAGCGCCCCTACCCCCGGCCTTGCTGCCGCCGGTCGAGGCCATGTTGGCGGATTGGATGCGGCTTCGTGGTGGCGCGGATTTGCGCTCGGTACGCCCCGACACCTGGGCCAACCGGGTCGCACTGCCGGTCTTCATGGCCCACGGCGATGCGGATCGCTTGATTCCACTGCGTCGGGGACGGAGCTTATTCGAGGCTTTTGCCAGCCCGGACAAAACCTGGACCTCCGTGCCGGGAGGCGACCATTACAATGTACTGGTCACCGCAATGCCGCTTTATGCCAAGATGAGCGCGTGGCTACTGGCCCATTGCGGCCAGGACAACGCGGCTCCAGAAATATCCGGGTATTCCCAAGCCATCCCGGCCACGCCCTAGACACCGAGGAACCCCAATCCATGCTTGACTCAATCCGTGACCTTTACCAAGAAGTCGTCTTCGACCACAACCGCAACCCGCGCAACTTCCGGGTAATGGACGACGCCAACCGCAAGATCGAGGGTTTTAACCCGCTGTGCGGCGACCGCATCACCTTGTACGTCAAGGTCGATGCGGGCGTGATCGAGGACGTGAGTTTCCAAGGCTCGGGCTGCGCCATCTCCACCGCCTCGGCCTCCTTGATGACCGAAATCGTGCGCGGCCAGACCGAAGCCGAAGCCGAACACCTGTTCGAGACCTTCCACCGCATCACCACCGGCCAGGACGGCGACGCGGTGAATCTGGAGGAAATCGGCAAGCTGGCGGTATTGGCGGGCGTCCGGGCCTATCCGGCGCGGGTGAAATGCGCGACCTTGGCTTGGCATTCGTTGCAGGCGGCGCTCAAGAACGAGGGCGAGACCATCAGCACGGAGTAAAACCATGACCGACTGGACCGACGTAGCCCGCGAGGGCAGCCTAGCCGAAGGCGAACATATCGTGGTGGACGTGGATGGCACCGCGGTCGCCGTGTTCAA
Organism: Methylomagnum ishizawai; assembly: GCF_900155475.1. Classification (NCBI taxonomy): domain Bacteria; kingdom Pseudomonadati; phylum Pseudomonadota; class Gammaproteobacteria; order Methylococcales; family Methylococcaceae; genus Methylomagnum; species Methylomagnum ishizawai. Next base: position 3,606,586 of record NZ_FXAM01000001.1, read on the forward strand.
GCTCGAAGGCGCGTATTACGCCATCCTGGACGCCTGCACCCACGACGGCGCGGAAATCGCCAGCGGGCGGCTGGAAGGCTGCGAAATCATCTGCCCGCGCCACCGCGCCCGCTTTTCGCTCAAGACCGGCCAGGTGTTGTCGCCCCCGGCCTACGAAGACCTTCCCACTTTCCCGGTGCGGGTCGAGGGCGGGCGTATCCAGGTCCGGGACGCCCGCTGGGATTGAAGGCGACTCCCGCCCACCGCCCGGATGAAACCATGGCTTGTCGGCTGGGCCTTGGTCCTGGCGCTGGATTGGGACGCGGCGGAAGCGCGGAGCCTGCGCGGCAAGCGCCTGAAATCCACCCCCGACACGGCGGCAACCGATAGCGGCGACCGCAAAAAAACCGATAGCCTCGCCATCGAAGCCGACGAATCGGTCGCCGAACAGGTCAACGACCCCGCCTCCTTCCTGCGCGAAATCAGCCTCGACACCCGTATCGAACACGGCACCGGACCCGATCCCACCACCCTTGAACTCACCCCCACCCTGGCCCTGCCCCTCGGCCAGAGGTTCCGCTTCGAAAGCGGGATTCCGGTGCTGCTGAACGGTCCCGGCGACCGCAACGATATCGAACCGGGGGATCTCTATGGCTCGCTGGCCTATATCTTCGCCTCGACCCGGAGCGCCAATTATCTGGCCGACCTACGTATCGATTTCCCCACCGGCAACCTCCCGTTCAACGCCGGACAGGACGTCGCGCTTTGGCATGTGGGGCTGGGCGCGGTGGGCTACGCCTTCCAAGAGTTTGGCTTCCTGCTGGTTTCCAAACTGGAATACCAGCGCTCGATCCCCCGCGGCCGGGGAGACGCCCGCATCGCCGACCTGCTGGGCAATCTCGCCCTGGTCTACCTCTGGTCCGATACCGCCTATTTGCGCGGCGAATTCACCCTCACCCTGAACGAACGGGCGGGTTGGCGCAATGCGGGGCTATTCGCCGTGGAAGCGGGCTGGGTGTTCTTCGATCATTATTCGGTGGCGCTGGGCTACGAGTTCGACGCCTGGGGCAGCCCGGAACTCCGCAATGCCGCCAATCTCGCGCTGGGCTATCTATTCTGAACCGCAGGGCGGGTACAATCCGCCGCTTCCCACTTTCCACCGCCACCCATGTCCCAACTTAATCCCCAACAACACGCCGCCGTGGTCACGCTGGATTGCCCGCTCCTGGTCCTGGCCGGGGCCGGCAGCGGCAAGACCAAGGTCATCACCGAGAAAATCGCCCATCTCATCCGGCAAGGCACCCCGGCCCGTAACATCGCCGCCGTCACCTTCACCAACAAGGCGGCGCGGGAAATGAAATCCCGCGTGGGCCGCATCGTGGACGAGCGCCATATCCGGGGACTGACGGTCTCGACCTTCCACGCCCTGGGCCTCGATATCGTGCGGCGCGAACACAAGGCGCTGGGTTTCAAGCAGAACATCTCGATCTTCGACGAACACGACCGCCTGGTGCTGCTCAAGGAACTCATCAAGCATTCGGTGTCGGAATGGGATATCGACAAGGCGGAAAGCTACGCCTGGCAAATCAGCCGTTGGAAAAACCTGTTCATCATCCCGGAACAGGCCCAGGCGGAACCGGAAGGGCTGCATCCCGGCGTGGCCCGGCTCTATGGCGAATATGTGCGCCATCTGCGGGCCTATAACGCGGTGGATTTCGACGATTTGATCCTGTTGCCGGTGCTGTTGTTCCAGGACCAGCCGGAAGTATTGGAGCAATGGCGGCACAAAATCCGCTATCTGCTGGTGGACGAATACCAGGATACCAACCAGACCCAATATCAACTGGTCAAGCTGCTGGCCGGGGCGCTGGGCCGCTTCACCGTGGTGGGCGACGACGACCAGTCGATCTATTCCTGGCGCGGTGCCCAGCCGGAAAACCTCGCGCATTTGCAACGCGATTATCCCCGGCTCAAGGTCATCAAGCTGGAACAGAACTACCGCTCGACCGGGCGCATCCTCAAGGTCGCCAACCAACTCATCGCCAACAATCCCCACCCGTTCGAGAAACGGCTGTGGAGTGCCTTGGGCTATGGCGACCCGCTGCGGGTGCTGAGCCACAAGGACGACCTCCAGGAAGCCCGCAACCTCGCCACCGACCTGGTCCATCACCGCTTCCGCCACGGCGGCAAATATCAGGATTATGCCATCCTCTACCGGGGCAACCATCAATCACGGCCTTTCGAGCAGGCGCTGCGCGAACACAGCATCCCCTATTTCATCAGCGGCGGCATGTCGTTCTTCGGCTATACGGAAGTGAAAGACATCCTGGCCTATCTGCGGCTACTGGTGAACCCGGACGACGACGCGGCCTTCCTCCGCATCGTCAACGTGCCGCGCCGGGAAATCGGCCCCGCCACCCTGGAAAAGCTCGGTGCCTACGCCAACCGGCGGCACATCAGCCTGTTCGCGGCCTGTGCGGAATTCGGCCTGGAACACAGCCTGCCCGAAGCGGGTTTGCGGCGGCTGCGGCATTTCTGCGGGCAGATTTCCGCCGTGGCCGAACAAGCCCGGCAAGGCGACGCCTTCGCGGTGATCGATGACTTCGTGGCCGCCCTCGGCTACGAACAATGGCTGAAGGACAGCCTCGACAATAACGACACCGCCAAGCGCAAGATGGGCCAAGTCCGCGAACTGCTGGACTGGCTGAAACGCATCGCCCACGAAGACCCCGCCAAACCGAAAAGCCTGCCCGAAGTCGTGGCCCGCATCATGCTGCTGGACGTGCTGGAACGCGGCCAGGAGGAAAAAGCCGGCGACCGGGTCAACCTGATGACCTTGCACGCCGCCAAGGGCTTGGAATTCCCGCATGTCTACCTGGTCGGCCTGGAGGAAAACATCCTGCCGCACCAAGCCAGCATCGAGGCCGACACCGTGGAAGAAGAACGGCGCTTGGCCTATGTCGGCATCACCCGCGCCCAGCGCACCCTGACCCTGAGCTATTGCAGCCACCGCAAGCGCCAGGGCGAATTGCAAAGCACCCAGCCCAGCCGCTTCCTGGACGAGTTGCCGCAGGACGACCTGGAATGGGTGAACCGCAAACCCCCAGACCCCCAACTCCAGCGCGAATACGGCATCGCAGCCCTGGCCCATATCCGCAGCCTGTTAAACAAGCCCTGAATGCGTTAGAATGGGCGTCCTCAGTGCCCGTAGCTCAGTTGGATAGAGTGTTGGCCTCCGAAGCCAAAGGTCGTGGGTTCAAGTCCCGCCGGGCACGCCAGATAAAACAAGGGGTTAGCGAAAGCTAACCCCTTTTGTTTTGCCCACGACACGCCCGGTTCTCTCCTCACATCCGCAATTCCGCCGCGTGTTGCAAATACCAACGGTAGGTCTTGCCGATACCTTCGGCCAAGGAAGTCCCCGCCCGCCAGCCCAGCGCCGACAAGCGCGACACATCGAGCAGCTTCCTGGGCGTACCATCGGGCTTGGTCGCATCGAAACGCAATTCGCCCGCGAAACCCACCTCGGCCCGGATCATATCGGCCAGTTCGCGGATCGACACATCCTCGCCGGTCCCGACATTGACGATGCCCTCCTCCGAATAATTCTCCAGCAAGAACACCACGGCCTCGGCCAGATCGTCCACATAGAGGAATTCGCGCCGGGGCGTGCCGCTGCCCCAGACCGTGACGGCGGCATCGCCGCGCTGCTTGGCCTCGTGGAATTTCCGCAGCAGGGCCGGCAGGACGTGGGATTTCTCCAGGTCGAAATAATCGCCCGGCCCGTAGAGGTTGGTGGGCATCAGGCTGATGGCGTCGAAGCCATATTGCCGCCGGTAGGCTTGGCACATTTTTATACCGGCGATCTTGGCGACGGCGTACCACTCGTTGGTGGGTTCCAAGGGGCCGGTGAGCAGATATTCCTCGCGCATGGGCTGGGGCGCGGCCTTGGGGTAGATGCAGGACGAACCCAGGAACACGAACTTGCGCACCCCGGCCCGGTAGGCGCACTCGATCAGGTGGCTCTGGATGAACAGGTTGTCGCGGATGAAATCGGCGGGATAGCTATCGTTGGCGAGGATGCCGCCGACCTTGGCGGCGGCGTCGATCACCACGTCGGGTTTTTCAGCCCGGAACAGGGTTGCGACGGCGCGGTAATCGGTCAGGTCCACCTCGTTCCGGTTACGGATCAACAAGTTACGATAACCCCGCCTTTGCAAACAGCGCACGACCGCCGATCCCACCAAGCCCCGGTGGCCCGCCACGAAAATCTTCCGATCCTGGGTGTCCATCTGCGCGCCTCGCTTATTCTTCGCTGCGGTCGGGGATGGCATAGCCTTCGCGGCGGCAGAGGGCGTCGCGCTCGGCGGCTTTCATATCCTCGCGCACCATTTCCTCGACCAGTTGCCGGTAGGAAATGCTAGGGGTCCAGCCCAGTTTTTCCCGCGCCTTGCTCGGGTCGCCCAACAGGGTTTCGACTTCGGCGGGGCGGAAATAGCGCGGGTCGATTTCGACCAGACAGCGCCCGGTGCCGACCTCGTAGCCTTTTTCCCCGACGCCTTCCCCGCGCCATTCCAGCCGGATATCCAAAAATTCCGCCGCCGTCTCGACGAATTCCCGCACCGTATGCTGGATGCCGGTGGCGATGACGTAATCGTCGGGCGTGGGCTGTTGCAGCATCAGCCATTGCATTTCGATGTAGTCGCGGGCATGGCCCCAATCGCGGCGGGCGTCGAGGTTGCCGAGATGCAGCCGGTCCTGCATCCCGGCCTTGATGCGGGCGAGGCCGCGGGTGATCTTGCGGGTGACGAAGGTTTCGCCGCGGAATTTACTTTCGTGGTTGAACAAGATGCCGTTGCAGGCATACATCCCATAGGCCTCCCGGTAATTGACCGTGATCCAATAGGCGTAGAGCTTGGCGACGGCGTAGGGCGAGCGGGGATAGAACGGCGTGGTTTCGCGTTGCGGGGTTTCCAGCACCTTGCCGAACAGTTCGGAGGTCGAAGCTTGGTAGAACCGGGTTTTGTCGGTAAGCCCCAAAATGCGGATGGCTTCCAACAACCGCAGCGTGCCCAGGCCGTCGGCGTCCGCCGTGTATTCCGGGGTCTCGAACGACACTTGCACATGGCTTTGCGCCGCGAGGTTGTAGATTTCGTCGGGCCGGACCTGCTGGACGATACGGATCAAGTTGGTGGAATCGGTCAGGTCGCCGTAATGCAGGATGAAGCGCCGGTGATCGACATGGGGGTCTTGGTAGAGGTGGTCGATGCGCTCGGTGTTGAACAGCGAGGCCCGCCGTTTCACCCCATGCACCTCGTAGCCCTTGCCGAGCAGGAATTCGGCGAGATAAGCCCCGTCCTGGCCGGTCACGCCGGTAATCAACGCCACTTTGGTCATGGTTGTTCTCCCTTCGTTTAAGGTTTTGGCGGCGGTCACGGTTCGCGCATCGATTCGTCCAGGGCGCGGGTCAAAGGCCACAGCAGATAGGACATCACCGAGCGCTTGCCCACCACGATTTCCGCCGTAAGGGTCATGCCGGGCAGCAGGCGGGCATGGGCGGGCAAGCGCCGCAAATGGTTGTCGCCCAGTTCGATGCGGCTCAGGTAATAGGCGTCCAAGCCGTCGGCCTGGGCATTGGCGTCGCGGCGGAAAGCGTCCTCGCTGAGGGTCCGCACCTTCGCCTCCAGCGTGCCATGGCGCTGGAAAGGATAGGCGTCGAGCTTGAGATGCGCGAGGTCGCCGGGTTTGACATAGCCCACGTCCAGGGAATCGATCTGGACCTCGGCCTCCAGCTGGGCATCGAGCGGAACCAGGGTGAACAAGGCTTCCGCCCCCCGCGCCACCGAGCCTTGCGAGAGCTTGGCGATTTCCAACACCACGGCGTCGGAGGGCGATGTGAGCGTCACCAACTTCTGGCGCTTGTCCGCCTTCTGCAATTGCTCCTTGATCGAATCGCGCTCCCGCGTGACCGCCAATAGCTCCTCCATGGTCTTTTGCCGCCAACCCTTCTCGAACGCCGCCTTTTCCGCCTGGGTCGAAGCCAGTTCCTTGCGTAGTTCCTGCTCGCGGTTGATCGCCAATTGCATATCGCGCTCCACTTCCAAGCGCCGCTCGCGGGCTTCCAGCAAGCCGGTCTTGGGACCGAGTTGGCGTTCAACCAGGCTTTGCTGCATGGTTTCCATTTCCCGCAACGGCTCGATGCGCTCGGCCAGCGCCTTTTGGTCGCGGCGGTCGGTTTCGATGGCGGCTTGCAGGCGGGCGAGGCTTTCGTCGAAATGGGTGATCTGGGCCGCGTAATTAGCCCGCCGTTCGTCCAGGAGTTCGGCTTGCAGCTGGGTGTCGGCATCGACCGGGGCGGCGGGCGACGGACCCAGCTTACCGGCCAGCTCGGCTTGGAGGCGGCGGGTCTCGGTGTCCAGGCTGTTGAGGCGCACCCGCAACTGGGCCTCGTCGGCGCTGGCGAAGGTCGGGTCCAGGGTCGCCAGCCGCTCGCCCTTCCGCACCACCTGGCCCAGGCGCACATCCAGGCTCTGGATGATGGCGGTTTCCAAGGGCTGGACCACGATATTGGGCAAGGGCGTGACCAAGCGCCCATGCGCCACCACCACCCGCTCGATCTCGGAAAAATAGGCCCAGGCCAGGAAGACCACCAAGACGGCGAACAGGACGTGCAAGGTCAGCCGGGCCACCCGCGGCAAGGGGGCGCGTTCGATCTCGTCGGCGTCGGGCAGGAAATCGACCGCCGTGGCCGGATGGGCCGGTTCCGGGCCTACAGGTGGCTGGTTTGTTGATGCCATAGTTGTTGATAAGTGGGGCAGCGGGTCAGCAATTCTTGGTGGCGACCGCTATCGACCAAGCAGCCCCGCTGCATGACCAGGATGGCATGGGCGTTGACCAGGGTGGACAGGCGGTGGGAAATCATGATGACGGTGCGGCCCACGGCGATGCGCGACAGGTTGCGGATAAAAATAGCCTCGCTTTCGGGGTCGAGGGCGCTGGCGGCCTCGTCGAGGATCAGGATGCGCGGCTTGGTGAGCAGGGCGCGGGCGATGGACAGGCGCTGTTTCTGGCCGCCGCTCAGGTTCGAGGCGTTCTCCTCCAATAAGGTGTCGTAACCCTGCGGGAAGCGCTCGATGAATTCTTCCGCCCCCGCCGCCTGGCTGGCGGCGACGATCTCCTCGAAACTGGCGTCGGGCCGGGCCACGGCGATGTTGTCGCGGATGGTGCCGCGGAACAGGAAATTCTCCTGCAAGACCACCCCGATCTGGCGGCGTAGGTGGGCCAGGTCGATCTCGCGGGCATCCACGCCGTCGAAACGGATGATACCTTCCTGCGGCGCGTACAAACCCTGGATCAGCTTGGTCAGCGTGGTTTTGCCCGAACCGCTGCGGCCCACGATGCCCACCACCTTGCCCGCCGGGATGACGAACGCGGCCCGGTCCAAGGCGGCGGTGTTCGATTCCGGGTAGCGGAACGTCACGTCCTCGAAGCGGATTTCCCCGACCAATTGCGGCCTGAGGTTGCCCGCGCCGGGACGGCTTTCCGGGGGCCGGTTCATCACCTCGCCCAACATCCGCACCGACAGGGCGGTCTGCTGGTATTGGTTGACCAGGGCCACGATCTGCACCAAGGGCGCGACCACCCGCCCGGAAATCATCTGGAAGGCGATCAGGGCGCCCACCGTGAGGGTCTGGTCGAACACGTCCTGGGCGCCGATGACGATGACCGTGACCGGCAACAGCTTCCCCAGGAAATCGGTGAGGGCGTTGCCGACGATGGCGAGCTTGCCGACCTTGAAATGCGAGGCGATCGACAACGCGGAGAGCTGGTCCCAGGCCCGGCGCTGGGCCGGTTCGATGGCCAACGCCTTGACCGTCCGCATGCCATGGATGGTCTCGACCAACAAGGCTTGGCGGCTGCCCTCGGCCCGGTACAGCGCATCCAGCAAGCGGCGGAAGGTCGGCATCAACAAGCCCACGGTGGCGACGATGACCGCGGTGAACCCCAGCACGATCATCGCCAGCTTGACCGAATAGGCGAACAGGATGGGCATGAAAATCCCCAGCGCAGCCAGGTCCAGGGTAGTGGTGAACAACTGCCCGGTGAGGAATTGGCGGATGATTTCCAATTGCTGCATATGGCGGACCACCACGCCCGCCGCCGCCGTCTCGAAATAGTCGATGGGCAAGGACAGCAAATGGCCGAACGCCCGCCGGGTGATCCGCATATCGATCTTGTTGGTGGCGGCCAGCGTCAGCAATTGGCGCAGATAGCCGAACACCGAATCGAACAACAGCGCCAAGGCGATCCCGACCGCCAGCACCCACAGGGTGGAAACGCTCTTGTGGACCAAGACCTTATCCACCACCAACTGGAAAAAGATCGGCGTCGCCAGCCCCAGCACATGCATCCCCAAGGCGGCGATGGCGATATCGCGGAAGGCGTCCTTCTGGCGCAGGATTTCCGGCACGAACCAGCGCAGGCCGAACGGCTGGTCCGGGTCGTTCAGGGCGTGACGGCGCTTGAGGAACACCACCTCCCCGCTCCAACGCTCGCGGAACTGCCCGCCCGGAGCCAAGATGACCTCGGCCTTGCCCGCCATGGGATCGATCAAAGCCACCCGCCCGCCCTCCTGGGGCTGGACCGCGACCACGATCACCATATTGCCGCCGTTCAGCCGGGCCATGAGCGGGAATACCCCGTCCTGCGCCAACAGCCCTTCCCAAGTGAGTTTTTGCAGCTTGGCCTTGAGCCCGATGTCCTGGGCCATGCGGAGCAATAAAGCGGGCCGGGGCTCCTCCGCGCCCAGGGCGTATTCGTCGATCAGCCGCTCCGGGTGGACCCGGAGTCCATGGTGCTGGGCGATGGCGGTGAGGCACTGGACGGCGGTATGCGGAAAAGCGGCGGGCATGGGCGTGTTCGGAAATGGACGGGTCTGGTGGGTGTCATGGATTGGCCGGGACAAGGCCGGCCTTGAGGGAAGTCTAGTGCCCAATCCTTCCGCGTGCGCGGTGGCGGACACAGGGTCCACCGATCCGGCTCCATGGCTGGATATGCGCCCTGCGATACGGGCGCGTCTGCCGATCAGGCCCGCGCCTTCCACATGAGCTTAGTAGTTTTAACAGTGTTCACAACCTCTACAGTATAAATACCGTTAGTTTTTATAAACATATTCCGCCCATCCAAACCAAAACAAGGCAGATTTAAATCCTTGAATATTTTACGTGAAAAAATTTCCAGGCTATCCAGCGGGCGATATCCTGCAGCGTCATCTCCTTAGACGCCTGACTCAAACTACTGTCTCTATAAAAAACATATATCAAATAAAAATTACACAAAAATAATACTAAAGTTTCACACAGCCCTACCGCTACATACTGAAAAATCTATCTGTAGACCCTGGCCCGCGACCAACCATCCCACTGCATCGATCCACATGGGACACCCAAACCCTGGGCCTGAAAACAGTATTTAAAGGTTTAACTATCTGGTGGCGAGCGTATCAATCTGAAAATGTTGTCTGCCTGATATTTCATTTTTATACCTGAATGAATGAATGAATACCGATGCCGGGTCATCGTGGACATTCCAAATAACTTGAAGAGGATACGAATATGAGCTCCATAGTCATTGGCATGACCACCGCCCAGATCGCTGCGCTCACGACGGTTCAGGTCCAATCGCTCTCCACTGCGGATTTCGCCGCACTCACTACCACTCAAATCGCGGCTTTCACCACCACCCAGATACAAATCATCGAGACCAGGGATTTGGCGGCGCTCTCGACGACCCAGATCAACCAAGGTCTGACCACCACCCAGGTCGCCGCGCTGACGACCGCGCAAGCGCTCAACCTGGGTACCGCCCAGGTCGCGGCCTTGACCACCGCCCAGGCGGCGGCGCTGGAAACCGCCGATCTCGCTGTCTTCAAGACCGCCCAGATCGCCATCATGAATACCGCCCAGGTCGCGGCCTTGACCACCACCCAGGCCGTCGCCCTCACCACCCTGCAAGCCGCGGCGCTGACCACCGCCCAGACGGCGGCGCTCACCACCGCCCAGGTCGCGGCCATGGAGACCGCCGACCTCGCCGCCTTCAAGACCCTCCAGGTCGCCGCACTCACCACCGCCCAGGTCGCGGCGCTCGCCACCGCCACCATCGCCGCCCTGAAAACCTCCCAGGTCGCCGCCTTGAAGACCGCCCAGGTCGCCGCGATGACCACCGCCGAAACCGTGGCCTTGACCACCGCCCAGGCCGCGATCCTCTCCGCCGCCCAGACGGCGGCCTTGACCACCGACCAAGTGGCGGCCCTCGAAACCGCCGACCTCGCCGCCTTCAAGACCCTCCAGGTCGCGGCGCTCACCACCGCCCAGGTCGCGGCCTTGACCACCACCCAGGCCGTCGCCCTCACCACCCTGCAAGCCGCGGCCCTGACCACCGCCCAGACGGCGGCGCTCACCACCGCCCAGGTCGCGGCCATGGAGACCGCCGACCTCGCCGCCTTCAAGACCCTCCAGGTCGCCGCACTCACCACCGCCCAGGTCGCGGCGCTCGCCACCGCCACCATCGCCGCCCTGAAGACCGCCCAGGTCTCCGCCTTGAAGACCGCTCAAATCGCCGCCCTCACCACCGCCGAAACCGTGGCCTTGACCACCGCCCAGGCCGCGATCCTCTCCACCGCCCAGACGGCGGCCTTGACCACCGACCAAGTGGCGGCCCTCGAAACCGCCGACCTCGCCGCCTTCAAGACCCTCCAGGTCGCGGCGCTCACCACCGCCCAGGTCGCGGCCTTGACCACCACCCAGGCCGTCGCCCTCACCACCCTGCAAGCCGCGGCCCTGACCACCGCCCAGACGGCGGCGCTCACCACCGCCCAGGTCGCGGCCATGGAGACCGCCGACCTCGCCGCCTTCAAGACCCTCCAGGTCGCCGCACTCACCACCGCCCAGGCGGCGGCGCTCACCACCGCGGCCATCGCCGCCTTGAAGACCGCCCAGGCGGCGGCGCTCACCACCGCCCAGGTCGCGGCGCTCACCACCACCCAGGCCGTCGCCCTCACCACCGCCCAGGCCGCGATCCTCTCCACCGCCCAGACGGCGGCCTTGACGACCTCGCAGGTCGCCGCCATGGAAACCACCGATCTCGTCGCCTTCAGGACGCTCCAGATCGCGGCGCTCACCACCGCCCAGGTCGCGGCCTTGACCACCACCCAGGCCGTCGCCCTCACCACCCTGCAAGCCGCGGCCCTGACCACCGCCCAGACGGCGGCGCTCACCACCGCCCAGGTCGCGGCCATGGAGACCGCCGACCTCGCCGCCTTCAAGACCCTCCAGGTCGCCGCACTCACCACCGCCCAGGTCGCGGCGCTCGCCACCGCCACCATCGCCGCCCTGAAGACCGCCCAGGTCGCCGCCTTGACCACCGCCCAGGTCGCCGCGATGACCACCGCCGAAGCCGTGGCCTTGACCACCGCCCAGGCCGCGATCCTCTCCACCGCCCAGACGGCGGCCTTGACCACCGACCAAGTGGCGGCCCTCGAAACCGCCGACCTCGCCGCCTTCAAGACCCTCCAGGTCGCGGCGCTCACCACCGCCCAGGTCGCGGCCTTGACCACCGCCCAGGCCGTCGCCCTCACCACCACCCAGGCCGCGGCGCTGACCACCGCCCAGACGGCGGCGCTCACCACCGCCCAGGTCGCGGCCATGGAGACCGCCGACCTCGCCGCCTTCAAGACCCTCCAGGTCGCGGCCCTCAGCACCGCCCAGGCGGCGGCGCTCACCACCGCGGCCATCGCCGCCTTGAAGACCGCCCAGGCGGCGGCGCTCACCACCGCCCAGGTCGCGGCCTTGACCACCGCCCAGGCCGTCGCCCTCACCACCGCCCAGGCCGCGGCGCTGACCACCGCCCAGACGGCGGCGCTCACCACCGCCCAGGTCGCGGCCATGGAGACCGCCGACCTCGCCGCCTTCAAGACCCTCCAGATCGCGGCGCTCACCACCGCCCAGGTCGCAGCGCTCGCCACCGCCACTATCGCCGCCCTGAAGACCGCCCAGGTCTCCGCCTTGAAGACCGCCCAAGTCGCCGCGCTCACCACCGCCGAAACCGTGGCCTTGACCACCGCCCAGGCCGCGATCCTCTCCACCGCCCAGACGGCGGCCTTGACCACCGACCAAGTGGCGGCCCTCGAAACCGCCGACCTCGCCGCCTTCAAGACCCTCCAGGTCGCGGCGCTCACCACCGCCCAGGTCGCGGCCTTGACCACCACCCAGGCCGTCGCCCTCACCACCCTGCAAGCCGCGGCCCTGACCACCGCCCAGACGGCGGCGCTCACCACCGCCCAGGTCGCGGCCATGGAGACCGCCGACCTCGCCGCCTTCAAGACCCTCCAGGTCGCGGCCCTCAGCACCGCCCAGGCGGCGGCGCTCACCACCGCCACCATCGCCGCCCTGAAGACCGCCCAGGTCGCCGCCTTGAAGAGCGCCCAAATCGCCGCGCTCACCACCGCCGAAACCGTGGCCTTGACCACCGCCCAGGCCGCGATCCTCTCCACCGCCCAGACGGCGGCCTTGACCACCGACCAAGTGGTGGCCCTCGAAACCGCCGACCTCGCCGCCTTCAAGACCCTCCAGGTCGCGGCGCTCACCACCGCCCAGGTCGCGGCCTTGACCACCACCCAGGCCGTCGCCCTCACCACCCTGCAAGCCGCGGCCCTGACCACCGCCCAGACGGCGGCGCTCACCACCGCCCAGGTCGCGGCCATGGAGACCGCCGACCTCGCCGCCTTCAAGACCCTCCAGGTCGCCGCACTCACCACCGCCCAGGTCGCGGCGCTTGCCACCGCCACCATCGCCGCCCTGAAGACCGCCCAGGTCTCCGCCTTGAAGACCGCCCAGGTCGCCGCGCTCACCACCGCCGAAACCGTGGCCTTGACCACCGCCCAGGCCGCGATCCTCTCCACCGCCCAGACGGCGGCCTTGACCACCGACCAAGTGGCGGCCCTCGAAACCGCCGACCTCGCCGCCTTCAAGACCCTCCAGGTCGCGGCGCTCACCACCGCCCAGGTTGCGGCCTTGACCACCACCCAGGCCGTCGCCCTCACCACCCTGCAAGCCGCGGCCCTGACCACCGCCCAGACGGCGGCGCTCACCACCGCCCAGGTCGCGGCCATGGAGACCGCCGACCTCGCCGCCTTCAAGACCCTCCAGGTCGCGGCACTCACCACCGCCCAGGTCGCGGCGCTCGCCACCGCCACCATCGCCGCCCTGAAGACCGCCCAGGTCGCCGCCTTGACCACCGCCCAGGTCGCCGCGATGACCACCGCCGAAACCGTGGCCTTGACCACCGCCCAGGCCGCGATCCTCTCCACCGCCCAGACGGCGGCCTTGACGACCTCGCAGGTCGCCGCCATGGAAACCACCGATCTCGTCGCCTTCAGGACGCTCCAGATCGCGGCGCTCACCACCGCCCAGGTCGCGGCCTTGACCACCACCCAGGCCGTCGCCCTCACCACCCTGCAAGCCGCGGCCCTGACCACCGCCCAGACGGCGGCGCTCACCACCGCCCAGGTCGCGGCCATGGAGACCGCCGACCTCGCCGCCTTCAAGACCCTCCAGGTCGCCGCACTCACCACCGCCCAGGTCGCGGCGCTCGCCACCGCCACCATCGCCGCCCTGAAGACCGCCCAGGTCGCCGCCTTGACCACCGCCCAGGTCGCCGCGATGACCACCGCCGAAGCCGTGGCCTTGACCACCGCCCAGGCCGCGATCCTCTCCACCGCCCAGACGGCGGCCTTGACCACCGACCAAGTGGCGGCCCTCGAAACCGCCGACCTCGCCGCCTTCAAGACCCTCCAGGTCGCGGCGCTCACCACCGCCCAGGTCGCGGCCTTGACCACCGCCCAGGCCGTCGCCCTCACCACCACCCAGGCCGCGGCGCTGACCACCGCCCAGACGGCGGCGCTCACCACCGCCCAGGTCGCGGCCATGGAGACCGCCGACCTCGCCGCCTTCAAGACCCTCCAGGTCGCGGCCCTCAGCACCGCCCAGGCGGCGGCGCTCACCACCGCGGCCATCGCCGCCTTGAAGACCGCCCAGGCGGCGGCGCTCACCACCGCCCAGGTCGCGGCCTTGACCACCGCCCAGGCCGTCGCCCTCACCACCGCCCAGGCCGCGGCGCTGACCACCGCCCAGACGGCGGCGCTCACCACCGCCCAGGTCGCGGCCATGGAGACCGCCGACCTCGCCGCCTTCAAGACCCTCCAGATCGCGGCGCTCACCACCGCCCAGGTCGCAGCGCTCGCCACCGCCACTATCGCCGCCCTGAAGACCGCCCAGGTCTCCGCCTTGAAGACCGCCCAAGTCGCCGCGCTCACCACCGCCGAAACCGTGGCCTTGACCACCGCCCAGGCCGCGATCCTCTCCACCGCCCAGACGGCGGCCTTGACCACCGACCAAGTGGCGGCCCTCGAAACCGCCGACCTCGCCGCCTTCAAGACCCTCCAGGTCGCGGCGCTCACCACCGCCCAGGTCGCGGCCTTGACCACCACCCAGGCCGTCGCCCTCACCACCCTGCAAGCCGCGGCCCTGACCACCGCCCAGACGGCGGCGCTCACCACCGCCCAGGTCGCGGCCATGGAGACCGCCGACCTCGCCGCCTTCAAGACCCTCCAGATCGCGGCACTCACCACCGCCCAGGTCGCGGCGCTCGCCACCGCCACCATCGCCGCCCTGAAGACCGCCCAGGTCGCCGCCCTGAAGACCGCCCAGGTCGCCGCGCTCACCACCGCCGAAACCGTGGCCTTGACCACCGCCCAGGCCGCGATCCTCTCCGCCGCCCAGACGGCGGCCTTGACCACCGACCAAGTGGCGGCCCTCGAAACCGCCGACCTCGCCGCCTTCAAGACCCTCCAGGTCGCGGCGCTCACCACCGCCCAGGTCGCGGCCTTGACCACCACCCAGGCCGTGGCCCTCACCACCCTGCAAGCTGCGGCCCTGACCACCGCCCAGACGGCGGCGCTCACCACCGCCCAGGTCGCGGCCATGGAGACCGCCGACCTCGCCGCCTTCAAGACCCTCCAGATCGCGGCACTCACCACCGCCCAGGTCGCGGCGCTCGCCACCGCCACCATCGCCGCCCTGAAGACCGCCCAGGTCGCCGCCCTGAAGACCGCCCAGGTCGCCGCGCTCACCACCGCCGAAACCGTGGCCTTGACCACCGCCCAGGCCGCGATCCTCTCCACCGCCCAGACGGCGGCCTTGACCACCGACCAAGTGGTGGCCCTCGAAACCGCCGACCTCGCCGCCTTCAAGACCCTCCAGGTCGCGGCGCTCACCACCGCCCAGGTCGCGGCCTTGACCACCACCCAGGCCGTCGCCCTCACCACCCTGCAAGCCGCAGCCCTGACCACCGCCCAGACGGCGGCGCTCACCACCGCCCAGGTCGCGGCCATGGAGACCGCCGACCTCGCCGCCTTCAAGACCCTCCAGGTCGCGGCACTCAGCACCGCCCAGGCGGCGGCGCTCACCACCGCGGCCATCGCCGCCTTGAAGACCGCCCAGGCGGCGGCGCTCACCACCGCCCAGGTCGCGGCGCTCACCACCGCCCAGGCCGTCGCCCTCACCACCGCCCAGGCCGCGATCCTCTCCACCGCCCAGACGGCGGCCTTGACGACCTCGCAGGTCGCCGCCATGGAAACCACCGATCTCGTCGCCTTCAGGACGCTCCAGATCGCGGCGCTCACCACCGCCCAGGTCGCGGCCTTGACCACCACCCAGGCCGTCGCCCTCACCACCCTGCAAGCCGCGGCCCTGACCACCGCCCAAACGGCGGCGCTCACCACCGCCCAGGTCGCGGCCATGGAGACCGCCGACCTCGCCGCCTTCAAGACCCTCCAGGTCGCGGCACTCACCACCGCCCAGGTCGCGGCGCTCGCCACCGCCACCATCGCCGCCCTGAAGACCGCCCAGGTCGCCGCCTTGAAGACCGCCCAGGTCGCCGCGCTCACCACCGCCGAAACCGTGGCCTTGACCACCGCCCAGGCCGCGATCCTCTCCACCGCCCAGACGGCGGCCTTGACGACCTCGCAGGTCGCCACCATGGAAACCACCGATCTCGTCGCCTTCAGGACGCTCCAGGTCGCGGCGCTCACCACCGTCCAGGTGGCGGCGCTCACCACCGCCACTATCGCAGCGCTCACCACCGCCCAGGCGACGGCGCTCACCACCGCACAAGTCGCGGCCCTCACCACCGCCCAGGCCGTGGCCCTGACCACGGTCCAAGCCGCGATCCTCTCCACCGCCCAAACCACGGCGCTCACCACGACCCAGGTCGCCGCCCTCGAAACCGCCGATCTCGCCGCCCTCAGGACCGCCCAGATCGCGGCCTTGACCACCGCCCAGATCGCGGCCCTGACCACCGCCGAAGCGGTCGCCCTGACCACTCTCCAGGCGGCGTCCCTGACCACCGCGCAAGCGGCGGCTTTGACCACCGACCAAGTGGCGGCCCTTGAAACCGCCGATCTGGTCGCACTGGGCACCACCCAAATCGCCGCACTCACCACGGCGGGTATCGCGGCGCTCACCACCAACGCCATCGTGGCCCTGACCACCCGTCAGGTCGTGGCCCTGACCACCCAGCAGTTGGTGAACCTGACCACGGTACAAGTGGCCGCGATGGAAACCGGCGACCTCACCGCCCTGACCACCAGCCAGATCGTGGTATTGACCACCCACCAGATCGCGGCCCTGACCACCTTCGAGGTGGCCGCGCTCAACACCGCCCAGGTCATGGCGCTGACCACCACCCAGATCAGTTCCTTCAACACCATCCAGATCAGCCATTTGCAGATCGGGAGTCCGGTGGCGCTGGACCTCAACGGGGATGGCGTCAAATCGCTGGGAATCGACGCCGGCACGCGCTTCGACCTGTTCGGCAGCGGGCAGGACACCGCCACCGGCTGGATCGACCGGGAAGATGGCCTGTTGGCGCTGGACCGCAACCACGATGGCGTGATCGGCGACGGTACCGAGTTGTTCGGCGATGCCACCCCGCTGCCTTCCGGCGGCACGGCGGCCAACGGCTACGCGGCCCTGGCGGCCCTGGACCAAGACCACGACGGCCAGCTCAACGCCCAGGACGCGGCCTTCCAAGACCTCCGGGTCTGGGTCGATGCCAACTCGGACGGCGTCAGCCAATCCGGGGAACTGCGGACCCTCGCCGCCTTGGGTATCACGCAAATCGGGGTGAATGCCGAGCAGACTTCGATCAAGGACCAAGGCAACTGGATCAACCTGATTTCCACCTACCAGACCCAGGACGGGACTACCCATCAAACGGCGGATGTCTGGTTCGTGGCCGACAAATCGCAGCAGACCCAAGGCGACGCCCAAGACTTGCGGACCCAGGTCAGCGGCATGGCCCAGGCCATCGCGGCCTTCGCCGAGTCCCAGACCCAGCCCGCCGGCGGCACGCTGCCGGGACTCGACGCCCCGTCCGGCAACCAGACCGGCACCGTGGCGGCGAACGTCTCCCGCATCAGCGGCTTGTTGGACCGCTTCGACGCCAACGGCAACCCGCGCTCCGCCGTGCCGGGATTGGGGCAATCGACCGCCACGCCGCTCAACGTCGCGGACGCGCTGGACCCGGCCAAAACCGGCTTCCTCTCCATCGGCGGCGACAAGGGAGGCAAATAGCTTGGCAAACGCGGACCGAAGCCGATAGGCTGCGCCGATTGCAATCCAGGAGGTGGGTCAATTGGTCACACAAAGCGGAAAACTGGTACAAGCCATAGCGTTACAGAACCAGGGCGACTGGGCCACAGCGGCCCGGTTGTTCCGGGAAATCCTAGAGGACGAACCCAGCAATGGTGCCGCCCTCTATTCCCTAGCCGTCATCGCCCTGAACCAGGGCGATCCGGCGGAAGGTTTGGCCTATTGCGAGCGGGGCACGCGGGCGGCTCCGCATTTCGCTCCGCTCTGGTTCGCGCAGGGTTCGTTGCTGCAAACCCTGGGGCGGCGACAGGAAGCCCTGGCCAGCTACGACCAAGCCTTGGCGATCCAGCCCGATTATGTGGAGGCGCTGGTCAACAGCGGTGCCCTGCTGCGGGATTTGCTCCGCCACCAGGACGCCCTGGCCCGCTTCGACCGGGCCTTGGCGCTGAATCCCGACTATCTCCCAGCCCTCGCCAACAGCGCCATCCTGCTGACCGAATTCAAGCAAGGGGAACAAGCCATCGCCCGTTTCGAGCGGCTGTTGCAACTCAATCCCGGCTACGACTACGGGCCGGGGCTGTTGCTGTATGAAAAGATGCATTGCGCCGACTGGAACGGCTTCGAGTCCGCCCGCGCCGCCATCGTCGAGGGCATCCGGGCCGGGCGCAAGGTCTGCAAGTCCCTGGCTTTCATGGCCTTGTCCGATAGCGCCAGCGACCAATTCCTCTGCGCCCGTTTGTTCGCCCATTACTACTGCCCGCCGCCCGGCCCGCCCTTATGGCGCGGCGAGCGCTATACCCACGACCGCATCCGGCTGGCCTATGTGTCGCCGGATTTGCGCGAGCATCCGGTCGGGCATCTGATGGCCGGGGTGTTCGAGCATCACGACAAAAGCCGGTTCGAGACCTTCGCCATCTCGCTGGGACCGGACGACGGCAGCCGTCTACGCGGACGCATGGTGCAAGCCTTCGACCATTTCATCGACGCCCGCGCCCTGGGCGCCCGCCAAATCGCCGAGCAGATGCGGGCCATGGAAGTGGATATCGCGGTCGATCTGGCCGGTTATACCTCGGATTCGCGCATCGAAATCTTCGCCCACCGCCCGGCCCCGGTGCAGGTCAATTTCCTGGGCTATCCGGGCACCTTGGGCGTCGGCTTCATGGATTACCTCCTGGCCGACCGCCAGGTCATCCCGCCCGAACACCAGCCGTTCTACAGCGAGCGTGTGGCCTATCTGCCGGATTGCTACCTGCCGACCGATGCTTCCATCGCAATCGGTCCGACCCCGACCCGCGCCGACTGCGGCCTGCCGGACACGGGGCGGGTGTTCTGCTCGTTCAGCCAGGACTACAAAATCTCGCCGCCGCTGTGGGCGGTATGGATGCGGGTCTTGGCGCAGGTGCCGGACAGCGTGCTATGGCTGGCCTCGCGCGGTGACACCAACCGCCGCAACCTGCAAGCCGCCGCCCAAGCCCAGGGCATAGCCCCCGGACGTTTGGTCTTCGCCGGACGGGTGCCGAGAGTCGAGGACCATCTGGCCCGCTACCGCCTCGCCGACCTCTTTCTCGACACTTGGCCTTATAACGCCCATAGCACGGCGGCGGACGCGCTCATGGCCGGTTTGCCGGTGGTGACCTATATGGGCGGGGCGTTCCCGGCACGGGTGGCCGGGAGCCTGTTGCACGCCATCGGCATGCCCGAATTGATCGCCACCTCGCTCGACGGCTATGCCGATTTGATTATCGAATTGGCCCATGCCCCCACCCGCATCGCCGGCCTGAAGGAACGGCTACGCACGGAACGCGGCCACTGGCCCTTGTTCGATACCGCGCGTTTTTGCCGAAATCTGGAATTGGCCTATGCTTCCATGCTAAGCCAGGGCTATTAATAATTGGCTCCATGGCCGCCGCCGGGCGGGCCGGGAATCCAAGACCAGCCGCTGGAACATGGCCCACCGTAAGCTTGTAGTAGGCACGGCAAGGTGGGCCTGGGTACATGCCCACCCTACGTGGCGCACACTAGGGATGGCGACTAGGCAAGCCTCCCGGAGGTTGTGACATGAAAGCCGTGATCCTGGCGGGTGGCCTGGGCACCCGGATTTCCGAGGAATCCCACCTACAGCCCAAACCGATGATCGCCATCGGCGGCAAGCCCATCCTGTGGCACATCATGAAGATTTATTCCAGCCACGGAATCAACGACTTCATCATCTGCCTGGGCTACAAGGGCTATCTCATCAAGGACTACTTCGCCAATTATTTCCTGCACATGTCGGACGTGACCTTCGATGTGGCCGAGAACCGCATGGAAATCCACGACCGCCACGCCGAACCCTGGCGCGTCACCCTGATCGACACCGGACCCGACACCCAGACCGGAGGCCGCTTGAAGCGGGTCCGCCGCTACCTGGGACCGGAGGATTTCTGTTTCACCTATGGCGATGGCTTGGCCGATGTGGATATCGGCGGCTTGGTGGATTTCCATCGCAAGCACGGACGGCTGGCGACGGTGACGGCGGTGCAACCACCGGGGCGCTATGGCGCTTTGCGGCTGGAAGGCGGCGATGTGCTGGGCTTCGAGGAAAAACCCCGTGGCGATGGCGGCTGGATCAACGGCGGCTTCTTCGTGCTGGCCCCCGGCGCGGTCGATTTCATCGAGGGCGACGACACCTCCTGGGAACGCCAACCCCTGGAACAACTGGCGCGGGAAGGCCAATTGCAAGCCCACCGCCATGTGGGATTCTGGCAGCCGATGGACACCTTGCGCGACAAAATCCTATTGGAAGAACTCTGGCAAACGGGCAAAGCCCCGTGGAAGGTATGGTCATGACTCCCGATTTCTGGCGCGGCAAAACAGTCTTCGTGACCGGGCACACCGGTTTCAAAGGGGCTTGGCTTTGCCTGTGGCTACAGCGGATGGGGGCGGAAGTGGTCGGCTACGCCCTGTCGCCGCCGACCGAGCCTAGCTTGTTCGAGCTAGCCAATGTCGCCCGCGATATGCATTCCATCGAAGGCGATATCCGCGACGACGACGCCCTGGAACGCGCCTTGCGCCTGGCCCGGCCCGAGATCGTCATCCATATGGCGGCGCAACCCCTGGTCCGCCATGCCTACGCCCATCCGGTCGAGACCTATTCCACCAATATCATGGGCACGGTCCACCTGCTGCAAGCGGTGCGCGGCGTGGCCTCGGTGCGGGCGCTGGTCAATGTCACCAGCGACAAATGCTACGAGAACCGGGAATGGTCCTGGGGCTACCGCGAGAACGAAGCCATGGGTGGCCGCGATCCCTATAGCAGCAGCAAAGGCTGCGCCGAACTGGTGACGGCGGCTTTCCGCCAATCCTATTTCGGGCCGGGCGGACATCCGGCGGCCCTCGCCACCGCAAGGGCCGGCAATGTCATCGGCGGCGGCGACTGGGCCGAAGACCGGCTGATTCCCGACATCCTGCGCCATATCGAGGCCGGGAAAATCCTCAAAATCCGCAATCCCGCCGCCATCCGGCCTTGGCAACACGTCCTCGAACCCCTGGGCGGCTATCTGACCCTGGCGGAGCGGCTGTACCAGGACGGCGCGGCCTTCGCCGAAGCCTGGAATTTCGGCCCGGCCAAATCCGATGCCAAGCCGGTGCGCTGGATCGTGGAACGGCTGCGGACCGTATGGCCAGACCGGCTGCGCTGGGAATTCGATGCCCACCCCCAGCCCCACGAAGCCACCCACCTCCGGCTGGACTGCGAAAAAGCGGCGGACCGCCTGGGCTGGCAACCGCGCTGGCACCTGGCACGGGCGCTCGACGCCGTGACCGAATGGCACACGGGCCACTGGTCGGGAGCCGACCCCCGCAGCCTGAGCCTGCGCCAGATCGACACCTACATGCAGGAAGACGATGACCGCGAGCAAAGCTGGGATCAGGCAGCAAATTCTTGAACTGGTCGCCCGCTACGCCGCCGCCGAAGCCCCGGCGGCGTTCGTGCCGGGCCGGACGCCGGTACCGCCGTCCGGCAAGGTGATCGGTGCCCCCGAGATGCAGGCCATGGTCGAGGCCGCGCTGGATGGCTGGCTGACCACGGGCCGCTTCAACGCCGCTTTCGAGCAACGCCTGGGCCGTTTCCTGGGCGCGAAACACGTCCTCACCGTCAATTCCGGTTCATCCGCCAACCTGCTGGCGTTCTCGGCCCTGACCTCGCCCAAACTGGGCGAACGCGCCATCCGCCCCGGCGACGAAGTCATCGGCGTCGCCGCCGCCTTCCCGACCACGGTCAACCCCATCCTGCAAGCGGGTGCGGTGCCGATATTCGTGGATGTGGAGCTTCCCACCTACAACGCCCATCCCGCCCAGGTCGAAGCCGCCATCGGACCCAAGACCAAGGCCATCATGCTGGCCCATACCCTGGGCAACCCATTCGACCTGGACGCCATCGCCGCGCTGGCCGAAAAGCACGGCCTCTGGTTGATCGAGGATTGCTGCGACGCCCTGGGTTCGACCTACCGGGGCCATCCGGTCGGGACTTTCGGCGCGGTCGGCACCTTGAGCTTCTATCCCGCCCATCACATCACCATGGGCGAAGGCGGGGCGGTATTCACCCAAAGCGGCAAGCTGAAACCCATCCTGGAATCCTTCCGCGACTGGGGCCGGGATTGCTTCTGCGCCCCCGGCCAGGACAACACCTGCGGCAAGCGCTTTTGCTGGCAACTGGGCGACCTGCCCCCCGGCTACGACCACAAATACACCTATTCCCACCTGGGCTATAACCTCAAGATCAGCGATATGCAGGCCGCGTGCGCCCTGGCCCAGATGGACCGGCTGAACGGGTTCATCCAGGCCCGCAAGGATAACTTCACCCATCTCAAAACCCGGCTGCGCGAACTGGAAGAATTCCTGATCCTGCCCGAAGCCACACCGGGCAGCGACCCGGCCTGGTTCGGTTTTCCCATCACCCTGCGCCAAGGCGGACGCCTGGAACTGCTGCGCCACCTCGACCGCCACCGCATCGGCACCCGTTTGTTGTTCGCCGGCAATTTGACCCGGCAACCCTATATGGCGGGACGCGACTACCGGATATGCGGCGATCTCGCCAACACCGACCGGATCATGCACGACACTTTTTGGATCGGCGTCTATCCCGGCCTCGACCGGGATCAACTGGACTTCGCCTGCGATACCCTGGCCGCTTTCTTCAAGCGGACGGAAGGGGCCGGACCATGAGCGCCACGCGCTCCGATCCGGCGGGCTTGTTCGAGGCGCGGGCGACCGCCCTGCCCGGCTGCCTCGAACTCAGGCCACGGATCATCGGCGATGGACGCGGGCGCTTCGTCAAGGTGTTCCATGCCGGGGCTTTCGCCGCCTTGGGGCTGGCGACCGAATACCCGGAAGAGTATTACTCGGTCTCCAAGGCCGGGGTCATCCGTGGCCTGCATTTCCAGGTGCCCCCCATGGACCATGCCAAACTGGTGTTTTGCGTGGCGGGCAGGATACAAGACGCGGCGCTGGATATCCGCCGGGGTTCGCCGACCTATGGCCGCAGCCTGACCCTGGAACTCTCCGCCGAACTGGGCAATATGCTCTATCTGCCGAGCGGTCTGGCCCATGGCTTCTGCGTCCTCGATGAAACCGCCGTGGTGGTCTACCAGACCAGTCGCCCGTATTCCCCGGCGCACGATAGCGGACTGCGCTGGGATTCCGCCGGTATCCCCTGGCACACCGCCAAACCCATCCTGTCGGAGCGCGACCAAGGGCATCCACCCTTCGCGGACTACGTCAGCCCCTTCGTATTCACGCCGCCATGAAGATTTTCGTGACCGGCGCGACCGGCTTTATCGGTTCCCATCTGGTGCCCCACCTGCTCGGCCTGGGACACGAGGTCGGCTGCGCTTCGAGGAGCGCCGAGCCGCCCAGGAACACCCGCACCTGGAGCGTCGGCCCGGACGGCCTGGGGTTCCGCGCCGCCTTGGCGGAGTTCCGGCCCGAGGTGGTGGTCCATCTGGCGGCGCTCTATATCGCCGAACACCGCTACGAAGAGGTCGGCTCCTTGGTGACGGCGAACCTCCAATACGGGGCTTATCTGCTGGACGCCATGCGGGACAGCGGTTGCGGCGCGATGGTCTATGCCGGGACTGCCTGGCAGCACTACGAAAACGCCGACTACCGGCCCGCCAACCTCTATGCCGCGACCAAGCAAGCCTTCTCCACCCTGGCCGAATACTATCTGGACGCCCTGGGAATGAAGCTCCTGGAACTGCACCTCTACGACAGCTATGGCGAGGGCGACCCCCGGAAAAAGTTGATCGATTTACTAAAGTTCTACGCCGGATCGACCGATACACTGGCCATGTCACAAGGAAATCAACGCCTCCATCTGGTCCATATCGACGACCTCGCACGGGGTTTCGCGCTGGCTTGCGAGCAAGTACGGCACTTCGGAGCGGGCGAGCGGCGGGTCTACCGTCTACCCTCCAAGGGCGCGGTATCGCTGCGCGCACTGGTGGACGCCTTCAACGCCGCCGACCCGGCGCATCCCGTCCGCGTGGCCTGGGGCGCACGGCCCTACCGGGAGCGCGAGGTGTTCGAGCCTTGGGAAAACACCGCAATCTTGCCCGGATGGTGGCCGGAAATCGATCTGGCGACAGGGTTGTCCCGGCTCCGCCGCCAGGAAAGCCCGCCATGAACCAGGATTACCGCGCCCGCCTGTTTCCCGAGATTTGCAAGGCCGACACGCCCGCAGGTTTGCTGGCCGTGGCCCGCGCCGCCGCAGCCCTGCATCCCTGGGCGGCGGACGGTACGGTGGACCCGAGCGAACTCCTGGGCGGGGATTTACCGCTCGCGCTGTACGGCGCGGGCCGGTTCGCCCAATCGGTGCTGGCACACTGGCTGCCCTTGGGCATCCGGCCCGCGTTCTGCGTGGACAACAACCCCAAGTTCTGGGGCAAGGCACTATTGGGCATCCCCATCGCGCCCGTGGCCGCGCTCTGGGAACACCGCCCCACGCCACGGGTGGTGGTGGCGGCGATGATTAACGGCGGGATCGCGGCGGAACTGGCCGCGCACGGCCTCCCCTGCCTGTTCGCCGAACGCGACGGCCAAGTCGGCTATTTGCCGGGTTGGCATTTGCTGCAGGCCGGGGCGGACCTGGAACGGCTCTGGCCAGCGCTCGCGGACGATCATTCCCGCCGGGTTCTGCTGGCGGCTGGCAAGGCGCGGCTGTTCCAGGACATCCATTTCGAGATGGTCGGCAGCCCCTTCCTGCATCAGGTCGCCAGCGCCCCGCAATATTTCCAGGCCGATCTCCTGGATTTCGCGGACGGCGAAACCTGGGTGGATTGTGGCGCTTTCGACGGCGATTTCGTGGTGGGGGGGCACGCCTTCATGCACGCGGCGGGACGGAAAGTGCCGGGCATCCACGCCTTCGAAGCCGACGCGGACAATCTGGCCCGGTTGCGGCGGACGGTGCGCGATTACGGCCTGGAGAATGTCCAGCTACACCATGCGCTGGTGGGCGACGCGGACGGTTGGTGCGCCGAACCCGATTTCAACAACTGCCGCGCCGACGGAACCAGCGCCCCGGTGCGCCGGGTGACGCTCGATTCGGCATTGGCAGGCCGGGAAGTGCATTTCGTGAAAATGGACATCGAGGGCGCGGAACCGGACGCCCTGCAAGGAGCGCGGAGCCTCATGGGCCAGTGGCATCCCAAGCTGGCGATCTGTGTCTACCATGAAACCCGACACCTGTTGGATATTCCGTTGTCGCTCTATGACCTTCATGCGGGATACCGGATATACCTCAGGCACCATTCCACCCACACCCTGTGGGAAACCGTTTGCTATGCCGCTCCCGGCTGATGCTCCAAGGAGGTTCCGAATGAAGGCCCAGGTCAAACCCAGGATCAACCTGGACAACCGCACCCCGTTGCAAGAAGTGATCCCCCTGTCCACGCCCTTCGTGCTGTTCGTGGACCCCGTGAACACCTGCAATTTCCAGTGCAAATTCTGCCCCACCGGAGATCGGGAACTGATCCGCTCGACCGGACGCTGGCAAGGGCGGCTGGACTTCGAGGTCTACCGCAAGCTCATCGACGACCTGGGCGAATTCGACCAGCCGTTGAAAGTGCTGCGCCTCTACAAGGAAGGCGAACCCTTGCTGCATACCCGCTTCGCCGATATGGTCGGCTACGCCAAGCGCAGCGGCCATGTGCAATACATCGACACCACCACCAACGGCTATTTGCTGACGCCGGACCGGGTGGGACCGATCCTGGACGCCGGCATCGACCGCATCAACATCTCCGTCGATGGCATGTCCAGCGCGCAATATTGGGAATTCACCCAGACGCGGGTGGATTTCGACCGCTTCGTCGATAACATCCGCCAGCTTTACCAGCGCAAGGGCGATTGCGAAATCTGCGTCAAGATTCCGGGCGATATCCTCGGCGAGACGGACAAACAGCGCTTCTACGACATCTTCGGCGAGATCGCCGACCGGGTGTTCATCGAAAACTTCGCGCCCTGCTGGCCCAGCTTCGACGTGGAGGAACGCACCGGGATCGAAATCACCGAAGGCATCTACGGCAACACCATCCACGATATCGAAACCTGCCCGTATATCTTTTATTCCATGGCCGTCAACACCGACGGCAGCGTCAGCCTATGTTTCCTGGACTGGGCGCGCAAGCTTTCCATCGGCGATGTCCGCACCGAATCCCTGAAAGCCATCTGGAATGGTGAAGCCATGCGCCGCCACCGCATCGCCCATTTGAGCGGCTGCCGCAAGGACGACCCCACTTGCGCCGCCTGCGGCCAATTGAGCCATTGCCTGCCCGACAACATCGATCCCTATCGCTGGCAACTCCTGGAGCGGATCGATCCGGGCACCCGCCCCCCGTTGGGAAAAGTGGCCTAGGCTTAGCCCATCACTGTGGATCGACGCAACCCGGAGGCCGGAACATCATGACCGCGGAAACCGTGAACATCCCCCATCAAGCCGGACAGGAGCGCGAATTCAGCCTGCTGTTCGTGATCCTGCCCTACCGTGTCTATGCCAACGAGGCGAAATCCAGCAAGACGCGGAGTTTCACCGCGATGCCCTACGGCGTGCTGTCCATCGCCTCCTACCTCAAGAAGCACAGCCGCCGCCCGCTGGACATCCGCATCTTCGACATGAACCTCTACGACCGGGACGAATGGCATAGCGCCCTGGCGCAAACCCTGGCCCAGCGGACCCCGGATGTCGTCGGCCTGTCGCTGATGTTCGATATTTCCTACCGCTACGTGGCCGAGATCGCGGGCGCGGCCCGGAAACTGTCGCCCGAAACCTTGATCCTGCTGGGCGGAGCGGCGGCCACCACCTCCTGGGAAGCCATCCCCCGCGAGCAGCCCGATATCGACGCGGTCTGCTACGCCGAGGGGGAAGCGGCCCTGCTGCGTTTGGTGAACGCGCCCGAACCCAGGGCCGAACTGGCCCGCCATCCCGCCTGGGTCACCCGCCACAAGCTCGATCAACGGGTGCCGCCGGTTGCCGATTATCTGAACGACCTGGACGAACTGATCGACATCGATTACGGCCTGATCGAATACTGGAAATACGGGATGAAAGAGGCGTTCTCGCCGTTCTCCTCCTACGGGGACGACCATGAGAACCGGCAATTCTTCATCGTGACCTCCAGGGGCTGCCCATTCAAATGCGTCTTCTGCGCCGAGCCTTCCTTCCACGGCAAGAACATGCGCTATGCCAGCGTCGATGCGGTGATCGCCCATGTCGGCCAGTTGGTCGAGCGCTACGGCATGAACGTCCTGACGTTCTATGACGACCAGCTCTTGCTGGAACGGGACCGGGCCAAGGAATTGTTCCGCCGCTTGGCACCGTTCGGGCTGCGGGTGGAAACGCCCAACGGACTCACCGCCGCCTTCATCGACGACGAAATGGCCATGCTGATGAAAGGGGCGGGCATGGACACCGTGCCCCTGGCCATCGAATCGGGTTCGGACCACGTCCTCAAGCACATCATCCACAAGCCCCTGCGCCTGGACAAGCTCAAGGGCATCGTCGATACGCTGAAGAAGCGCGGCTTGTTCGTGCAGGGCTTCTTCGTCAGCGGCCTGCCGGGCGAACTGGAGGAACACCGCGACGAAACCGTCCGCTTCATCAAGGAGGTCGGGCTGGACTGGGGCAGCTTCAGTCTGGCGACCCCGCTGCGCGGCACTCAGCTTTACCACCTGTGCGTCGAAAACGGCTGGATCGACAAGAACCTCGGCATCGGCGATATCGACCTGAACCAGTACATCATCCGGGTACCCGGTACCGACCCCGACCACATCATGCGCAAGACCTATTTGATGAACCTGGAAGTGAACTTCGTCTACAACCACCGGATGTCGGCGGGCGATTACGCGGTAGCGGCCCGCTGTTTCGAGGACGTGATCCAGCGCTATGGCAACCACGCCTTCGCCTACTATTACCTGGCCCAGGCGCAACGCGCCATGGCGGCGGACGACGGCGGGGACGCGCTCGAACACTACTTCCACATCGTCGAGACCGATCCCACCTGGAAAAGCTACGCCCAGGCGTTCGACCTACCCGTCCATTAACCCCTTCCCGGTCCGCCGCCATGCCGCCCTGCCGCATCCTCCATATCACTGCCCACCTGGGCGGCGGGGTGGGCAAGGTGCTGTCGCGGCTGACGGCGGAATCGGCCCGGCGCGGGGAGGGTTGGACCCATGTCATCGCCTGCCTGGAAGCCCCTGAAAAATCCCAGTTCGTGGACCATGCCCAGGCTCATGGGGCCGAAGTGCTGGTCTGTCCCGACCCCGCCGCGCTGGCCGCGCGGATCGCCGCCGCCGATATCGTGCAACTGGAATGGTGGCATCATCCCAAAGTCGCGGCCTGGATGGGTGGCGATCCTTGGCCCGCCATGCGACTGGTGGTCTGGAGCCATGTATCGGGGCTGAGTCCGCCCGAGATTCCGCCCGAATTCGCGGCCCTACCCCACCGTTTCCTGTTCACCTCGCCCTGCTCCTGGGAACATCCCCGCCTCGCCGCGTTGGACGGGGAAGCCCGGCGACGGATCGGCGCGGTGTTCAGTTCCGGCGGCTTCGACGACCTGCCGCCACCGCCCCGGCGCGACCCCGCCGCCCCGGTCAAGGTCGGCTATGTCGGCACGCTGAACTACGCCAAACTGCACCCGGACCTGTTGGATTACCTCGCGGCGGTGCGCCTGCCCGGTTTCCGCCTAGCCATGGTGGGCGATCCGACCCCGGCGGACGCGCTCATGGCCGCAGCCAAAGCGCGGGGGCTGGCCGGGCGGCTCCATCCACTCGGCTATTCCACCCAGGTCGTGGCGGAACTGGCGACCTTCGATATTCTGGCTTATCCACTCAACCCCCGGCATTACGGCACGACCGAGAACGCCCTCTTGGAAGCGATGGCCATGGGCGTGGTCCCGGTGGTCCTCGACAATCCCGCCGAGCGGCATCTGGTCCGCCAGGGCGAAACCGGCCTGATCGTGGATTCGCCCCGCGCCTTCGCCGACGCCATCCAGTATTTGGCCGAAAACCCCGAGGCAAGACAGCGCCTGTCCGCCAACGCCGCCCGCGCCATCCGCCAGGATTTCGCGGTGGGCCGCACGGCGGACCGGCTCCATGCCCATTACCAAACCCTGCTGGCCGAACCCAAGCGCGGCTTCGATTTCAAAGCCGTGTTCGGCGCGGAACCCGCCGACTGGTTCCGCGC
This sequence comes from Methylomagnum ishizawai, assembly GCF_900155475.1. Classification (NCBI taxonomy): domain Bacteria; kingdom Pseudomonadati; phylum Pseudomonadota; class Gammaproteobacteria; order Methylococcales; family Methylococcaceae; genus Methylomagnum; species Methylomagnum ishizawai. The sequence continues at coordinate 3,635,989 of NZ_FXAM01000001.1, forward strand.
CTGCCAGGGCAGGGAGGCTTGGCGCTTCCCCGACGGAGCCACCACCGAACCCCTGCCTCCCGGTCCCCATTGCCTGTACGAGCGGACCAAAAGCTCGGTTTTCCATTACCGCGATTGTTTCCCCCAAGACCCCCGTTTGGCCCGCTGGGCCGGACGGCTGGAAGCCAGCCGATGAACCTGACCGCCTTGCCCACGCCGTCGGCCGCCCTCGGGCTACTGGAACGCCTGCCCGCGCCGCCGCCCGGACTTGGCCCCTGTCCGGTAGACCGGCCCTTGGTGCTATACGGGGCCGGCAAACTGGGGGAACTGGCCGCCGATATGTTCGCCGCGCTGGGCATCGACATCGCCTATGCCGTGGACCGTGCGCCGCCGCCTTCCGGTTTGCTCGGCGGGCGGATTCCGGTGCTGACCCCGGACCAAGTGCCTTCCCGGCACAAGTCCAGCGTTCTGCTCGCGGTCTGCGTCGTGACCGCGCCCTATCGACCCCTCCATGATGTCCTGGCGGCATCCGGTTGGCGGCGCATCCGGCCCGTCTATGATGTGTTGGAGGCTTATGCCGACCGCCTGCCGATGGGCAATGGTTGGTTCGCGGGACCGCTGTCGGCGATGGACCGGGCGTGTATCGTGCCGGTTTTGGCACAGTGGGAAGACGACACCTCCCGCGCCGCCCATCTGCAAATCCTGGCCTGGCGCTGCTTACGCCAGGAATGGACTTTCGACGGCGCACCCGTCCAACTTGACGACCGCTATTTCATCCCGCCCATGCTCGCCGCCTTGGGTCCGCAGGAACATTGCCTCGACGCGGGCGCTTGGGACGGGACGGCCAGCCAGCAGTTCCTACGCAGGACCGGCGGCGCTTGCCAAACCCTCACGGCCATCGAACCGGACCCGGATAACGCCCGGCGCTTGCGTGGATGGGTGGCCGGATTGCCCGCCGAGTTGGCGGCGCGGGTCCGGGTGCTGGAATACGCGCTCGGCGCGGAAGACGGGGCATGCGCCTTCGCCCAAGGCCATGGCATGGCTTCCCGATTGATGGCGGGCGCTGCGGGCACGACCTGCGTCCGCGCCCTGGACGGCCTGGACCTCCCTTGCACCTTCGCCAAGCTCCATCTCGAAGGTGGCGAACTGGCCGCGCTGGCGGGCGGCCTGGACTTCCTCCGCCGAAACCGGCCTAAACTTGCGGTGACGGTCTACCACAGCCGCGACGGACTGTGGCGCATCCCTGCCCTGCTGATGGAAGGGCTGGGAAATTATCGTTTTTATCTGCGCTTGCATGGCTGGTGCGGCACCGGAGCCGTGGCCTATGCGATCCCCCGCGAGTGAACCCATGGCCGAAGCCCAAGAACCCCGCAAACCGCTCTTGTCCGTACTGGTCCCTTCGCACCGGAACTGCCTGGAGGCGATGCCCATCATCAGCCGCTTGGCGGCGCTGCGCAACGAGCGGGTCGAGGTACTGGTCGCGGACAACAGCGGCGATCCGCATAAGCAAAAAGTCTTGGATATTCTGCTCGGGATCGCGCCCCGGCTGAAAGTCGTCAAGAACCCGGACCATCTACCGCCGCATGAGAATTATAAAACCATCATCGATATCGCGTCCGGGGATTATATCCTCGCCTGCGCCGACGACGATTATCTCGACCCCGATTTCATAGACGCTGCGATCAAACTCATTATGGGCGTGGAACACGAGATTTGTGTCATGCCCGCCCTCTACCAATATATAGGCCAAGGCCAACTTTATCCCACCCAAAGGATTCAAGAGCCCGCTGCCCCGGAATGGACCCACAGGGTCATCGGCCATTTCGAATCCAAAATAATGCCGGTGCTGACCTATTCGGTGGTCCCGAAGCGCTTGCTCGCCGCCTTCCTCAATTATCAAAGATACCATCCCATGATCGGGAGCTTCTTGGACTGGAGCTTTGAATATTTCGCCCGCGCCTGGTGCCCTTGTTTCTATGCCGATAATGGCTTTTATCTTTACGATTCCCAGCGCTGGATGAATATAGACTCGGCCACCGAAGCGGACGGCAGGCAGTATCGGAACGGTGGCCTGCCATTTTGGTTCGTGGCTTTCCATAAACTGCATTGGGCGGTGGAATTATCCAGTTTCCTGTACAGCGGCTATTTCCCCGGCACGCCCCAGGAACGGGAGCCCCTCATCAAAGCCTTGATCGCGCAAAACATGGGCTTGTTCCGCTATGAATCCTGCCTCAGCAAACGGGAACGCTTTGAAAGCGCACCGGTTTCCGCTGGAATCAAACGGGAAATCATGACTTTATTCCTGCAAAGCGAATGGTCTTACCCGGAAATCCTGGCGATATTCCTCCGGCTGCTCGGCGAGGTTGCGCCCGGCAAGGCGTTGAGATACGAAAAATTCATCCATGCCATCCAAACGCCCCGGCCTGGATATACCGGGTTTCCCGATCCAGCGGCCATCGATGGCGTGAGTGATAATTACTTGTGCCCGGAAGCCAAACCGCAAGACCGGGAAAACTTGATCAGTATCGTGGTATCCCTCGGCCCATACACCGATAAATTATTGGAAACCCTCGACAGCCTTGTCGGCCAAACCTGCACGGACTGGGAAATCATCCTGGTTGGCGACCCTGGCTCCAAGGATACCGATCATAGTATCGACGAGGTGCTGGCCTATTTTCCAGGCCGGGCCATCCGGGTCATCGCGACGGCGGGACTGGGCTGGTCGGAAAGCCGTAATGCGGGCATCCAAGCGGCGCTGGGAAAATATATCCTTCCAGTCAATTGCGGCGATAAATTACACCCCAGGGCGCTCGAAAAACTGTCCGGGCTATTGCAAGCAGAACCCTTCGCCATCGCCTATAGCGATATTCAGGAATTCGGCACCGCCTCCCGCTATATCGAAACCTGGGGCCCCAGCGCCGGAAACCCGCCTTTGACCCACCCTTATCCCTATTGCGCCCTGTACCGGCGGGAAATGTGGGCAACGGCGGGTGGTTATAACCTCGATATGGCCCAGGACTACGCGGATTGGGATTTCTGGCTTTCCTGCGCCGGGCACGGCTACCGGGGGCGACACCTCCCCGAAGCGCTGCTGTTCCGCCGAACCGGGGAGGCCGATAGGGTCGCCGGATCGCCACAGCGCGAGACCGAATCCAGGGCGCGGTTGGTACTGAACCATCGGGCGCTGTACGACCCGTCCATGCTGGCCCAAGCCGAAGCCCTGCTGGCGGAACCACCCTCCCAGGGCGGCAAGCAGGAAGTCCTGGCCGTGATCGCCGAAGCCGAGCGGCTGACCGCGACCGAAGGCTTGGCCGCGGCGGTGGCGCATTACCGGCGTTGGCTGTGGTTCCGTTCCGCGGCTTCGCCCTTGGCCTACGCGGTCCAGTTCAACCTCGGGGTGGCGCTCCAACAATTGGACGATCCAGCGGGCGCGGCCCGGGCCTACCGGCAGGCGCTGGAGAACAACCCCGGTTTCGCGCCCGCCCGCAACAACCTCGCCTTGCTGCCGGCCCCTTGAACTTCCGCCATGGATAAACCCAACCCGATGAATCCCGCATCCTCCCAGCCGCCCTTGGTCTCGGTGGTGATTCCTTGCTACAACCAAGCCCAATACCTGCGCGAGGCGGTCGAGAGCGTGGCCGCGCAAAGCTATCCCCAACGCGAGATCGTGATCGTCAACGACGGCAGCCCGGACGACACCCGGGCCGTGGCCCAAGCCTTGATCGCCGAATTCCCGTCCCTGCCCATCTTCCTGGTCGAGCAAGCCAACGGCGGGCTATCGCGTGCCCGCAACGCCGGGATCGCCCAGGCCAGGGGCCGCTATATCCTGCCCTTGGACGCCGACGACAAAATCCATCCCGAGATGTTGGCCAAATGCGTCGATCTGCTGGAATCGCGCCCGGACCTCGCCATCGCCTATACCGATTACCAGCACTTCGGCGATGTCGATTTCGTCCAGCAGACCCCCGAATACGATTTCACCGTACTCAGCACCCAGAAATGCCTGCACACCGCCACCGCCCTCTACCGCAAAGCGGCCTGGACCGCGACCGGGGGCTATAAGGCCAATATGGTCTGGGGCATGGAGGATTGGGAGTTCTGGATTCACTGCGGCAAGCTCGGCTATTTCGGCCACAGGATTCCCGCAGTGTTGTTCTATTACCGGGCCAAGCTGGCCGGCAGCATGATCCAGGTGCAACGCGCCCATTTCGAGGAACTCTGGGCACGGATCGTATTGAACCATCCCGACCTCTATCCCGGCGAAATCCAAGGCTGGGCCGGCCGCGTCTGGGCCAGGGCGCTGGCCGAAATGCTGGCCGGGGGCGGGCGCTACCTGAATTATCTGGCCCGGCTGGACCTGGTCGCCTTGATCGGCGATGCCGAATGCCTCAGCGCCCAGGACGATTTCGCCCATGTCGCCGCGCTTTACCAACTGTGGCTGCAACACAACCCGCAACAGGAACTCGGCTACGCCATCCATTTCAACCACGGAGTGGCCTTGGCCCAGGCCGGGGACGCCGCCGGAGCCGAGCGCAGCTATCTGAGGGCGCTGGAACTCAAGCCCGATTTCGCAGCCGCCGCCACCAACCTGGGCCTGATGCGGGCGCGTTCGGCCCAGGCGCGGGGTGGCGAGGGCGCACCTATCCCGGCCCAGACCTTCGGCGTCGATTGGCTGGCGATGGACCTGCCCTTTTCCTGCGAATTGCACGCCTTTTTCCCGCGCACGGAAACCCCTGCCGCCGGGGCCAAGCGGGTGTTGTTGATCTTCACCGAACCGCCCAGCCGCATGGCCAGCGCCGCCTGGGTGCGCGAACACCACCACCAATTCGACCTGATCGTGACCTATCAGCGGGAATTGGCCGATTTGCCGAATGTGCGGCTCTTGGAATTCGGCTCGTGCTGGTGCGGCTACGACGATCCACCCGCCGCCAAGGATTTCAGCGTGAGCTTCATCCTCTCCACCGGCTGCGACGATGGCCTGGAAGGCTACGCCCTGCGCCGCGCCATCGCGACCGGGGCGGAAACCGGTGGGCCACCCTTCAAGCTCTGGCTGTCGCGCAAGGGCATACGGCTGGCCCCGGAAGACATCCCGCAAATCCAAGAGCGGGAACGGCTCGGGCAATATCTGGTGCAGGGGTTGGGCGACTCGAAAGTCCCGGTCTACGCCAGCATGTACAACCTCGCCATCGAGAACACCGACGCCGATTATTACTTCACGGAAAAGCTGATCGACTGCTTCATCAACTTCAGCGTGCCGCTCTACTACGGCACCGGCAAGATCGCCGAAATCTTCGACATGGACGGCGTCATCCCGGTGCGGGATATCGGGCAGGTCAACCAAGCGCTGGCCGGACTCGACCCCGCCGATTATTGGCGCAGGATGCCCGCCCTGCTGCGCAACCACGCCATCGCCCGCCGCTATGCCAAGCCAGTCCAAAAACTACAGGAATTGCTGGCCGCGGAATTCGGACCTGCCGGGGCAAGGCCGTGAACATCGCCGTGCTGACGCCGATTTACAAACCCAGGCTCAGTGACAACGAACTGGCCTGCCTCAAGCATTCCCACGCCGTGCTGCGCGGGCACGACACTTTCCTGGTGGGACCGGGTGGGCTGGCGCTGGATTTCTACCTGGAACAGTTCCCGGCGGCGAAATACGCCTTCTTCCCCGCGCACTGCTTCGCCTCGCCCCAGGCCTATAGCGACCTGCTGCTGTCCCAGGAGTTCTACCGGGCTTTCGCCCATTACAGCCATATCCTCATCCTGCAACAGGATTGCATCGTGTTCCGGGACGAGCTCGCCGACTGGGCCGCGACGCCCTACGACTATATCGGCGCGCCCTGGGCCCATGTCTGGACCTATCAATTCCCGCCGCTGGGCAGCCCCTACGACGGCATGGGCTACCCGGTGGTGGTCGGGAATGGCGGGTTGTCCTTGCGGCGGGTGGCGGCGTTCCTGGCGGTGCTGGAAGAACTCGATTGGCTGAAACGGCGCTATGACGCCGTGGTGGAGGATGCCTTCTATTCCCTGGCCGGGCTGGTGTCCGAACGCTTCCTGGTGCCGAATATCACGGTGGCGGCGCGGTTCTCGGTGGAATGCGAACCCCGCCGGTTCGTCGAAATCGCCGGACGCCTGCCCATGGGCGTCCATGCCTGGGAGAAATGGGACAAGGCCTATTGGCTGGAGATTTGTGGGCAACAGGGCATCGGCGGCTTGGTTTGAAACCCTGGGGCTTGGGCCTCCGGCCTACAACCTCACCCCGTAACCCATGGCGTGGCGGGCCAACAAGCGCTTGGCTGGAGGCAGCCGGTCCAGGGCCAGCAAGGCCAGATTGCGGGCCAGGGCCAGGGGCGGGAAACCGTTGGAGAAAATCCGCACCAAGCTGTCGGTGAAGCGGATCACGTTGGCAAGATCGCGGCGGCGCGCTTCGGCATAGCGGGCCAGGAACCCGGCCTCGCCGATATCCTCGCCGAACCCCGTCTGCGCCCACAGCCGATCCGCCAGCAAAGCCGCGTCCCTAAGCCCCAGGTTGAACCCCTGGCCCGCGACGGGATGGATTTGGTGCATGGCGTTGCCAATCAGGATCACCCGTTCGTCCACCATCTTTTCCGCCCGGACCAGCTTGAGCGGGAAGCCCTGCCGCACCGCCGCCGGTTCGATCCGCCCCAACCAATAGCCGAACACCGCCTGCAAACGGGCGGTGAATTCGGCCTCGGACAAGGCCAAGACCTCCTCGGCGTCGGCGTCCTTCAAGGTCCACACCACCGAACATTGCTTGCGCCCCAAGGGCAGGAAAGCCAGGGGACCGGAAGCGGTGAAGCGTTCGTAAGCGGTGAAACGGGTGTCCTTTTCGGTGCGGACTTCGGTGACGATGGCAGTCTGGCCGTAATCACGCACCTCCTGTTCGATGCCCAATAGATTCCGCACGCTGGAATTGCCGCCATCGGCGGCCACCACCAGCTTGGCGTTCAATCCCAGGCATTCGCCATCGCGCTTGAGGGTGACGCACACGCCCTCCGCGCCCGCCTTTAGCCCGATGATGCGGGCCGGACACAGCCGGTCGATGGGTAGCCGTTCCAGGCCGCGCTCGATGGCGTCCTCCAACACGCGGGCCACGGCCACATAGCCCAGGGCATCGACGCCCTGATCGGCGGCGTGCAGCCGGGTCTTGCCGAAATGGCCCCGGTCGGACACATGGATATGCCGGATCGCCATGGCCTCGGGCGCGACCTCCCGCCACACGCCCAGCCCGTCCAGCACTTGCGCCGTGCCCCGCGACAAAGCCAGGGCGCGATGACCCGCCGGGGAGCGCCGCCGTTCCTCCGGGGTCAGGGCTTCCACCACGCCGACCCGCAAAGGCGCGTCCTTGAGGGCCAGGGCCAGACTGCCGCCGACCAGCCCGCCGCCGACGATCAACAGGTCGTAGTCGTAATTCATGCCGCCTCCGCCATCAGGGCTTCGATGTCCGCCACGGTCTTGGGTACGGCGGCGGTGAGGATTTCGCAGCCGTCCTCCGTCACCAGCACATCGTCCTCGATCCGCACGCCGATCCCGCGCCAACGCGGATCGACCTCGGTGCAATCGGGCGCGATATACAGCCCCGGCTCCACCGTCAACACCATGCCGGGTTGCAGTTCGCGCCATTTGCCGCCGATCTTGTACGCTCCGACATCGTGGACATCCATCCCCAGCCAATGGCCGGTGCGGTGCATGTAGAACTTCTTATAAGTCCCTTCCTTGATGAGCTTGGGCACCTTGCCTTCCAACAAGCCCAGATCGACCAAACCCTGGACCAGGGTTTTCACCGCCGCCTCGTGGGGTTCGATCCAGCGCTGGCCGGGACGGACCTCGGCGATGGCGGCGGCCTGGGCTTGCAACACCAGTTCATAGACGAGGCGCTGGCTAGGGCCGAACTTGCCGTTCACCGGGAAGGTGCGGGTGATATCGGCGGCGTAGTTTTCATATTCCGCACCAGCATCGATCAGCAGCAAATCGCCATCGCGCAAGGCTTGGTCGTTGGCGGTGTAATGCAAGACGCAGGCATTCTTGCCGCCCGCGACGATGCAAGGATAGGCGGGCGAACGACAGCCCTGTAGGCCGAATTCGTGCAGCAATTCCGCCTCGACCTCGTACTCGTGGCGGCCCGGACGCGCCACCCGCATCGCTCGCCGATGGGCCTTCACCGAAGCCGCGGCGGCTTTCCGCATCAGGTCCAGTTCGGCGGCGGTTTTGAACAAGCGCAGTTCGTGCAAGACCTGTTCGAGCGCGACGAATTCATAGGGTGCTTGCACCCCGGTCCGGGCGCGGCCCCGCACCACATTGACCGCCGCCATCACCTGCGCGTCGAATCCGGCCTCGTGGCCGATGTGGAAATACAGCCGGTCGCGGTCGGCGAAGAGATCGGGCAGTTGCGTCGCGAGTTCGGCGATGGGAAAAGCCTCGTCCGCGCCGAAATGCTCGCGGGCGCCTTCCAGCCCCGCGTGCTGGCCGGTCCAGATCGCCTTCTCGGGATCGAACTCGCGGCAGAACAGCACGAACTCGCCCTGCTTGCGGCCCGGCACGAACACCGCCACCGCTTCCGGTTCGTTGAAGCCGGTCAGGTAGAAGAAATCGCTGTGCTGGCGGAACGGATATTCGGTGTCGCGGTTGCGGTGGTGGTGGGGGGCGCTGGCGATGAGGGCCACGCTGTTCTTCTTGAGCCGCTTCATCAATTGCTGGCGGCGGTGCTGGAAATCGCTGGGTTGAAGCATGGAATTCCGGGAATCAATGGAGGCGGATGGGTTGGGAGGGCCGCGCCTTGAGTTCGCGCTGGACGACCTGCACGCCGACGCGGACATATTCGGCCAGTTCGGCGTAGGCGGTTTCATCGGTTTCGCTGTCGCCGGAACTGGCGGGATCGAGTTGGGTGATTTCGGCGAAATCGCGCAGGATTTCGGTACATTCGCCGGGCCAATCCGAGACGTTGGAGCCATAGCCCAGCCCCAGCAGAAAACCCCGGCACCATTCGCCCAGGGCGTCGGCGCGTTCTTCCAGGGTGCCGTCGTCGTCGTCCGGCAACAGCGGCGTGAAGGAAAAATCGAAGTCCTCCAACTGCCGCCGGGTTTCCTTGAATAATTGTTGCCACACGGACGAGGCCACGGGGTCCAGGGGTTCGGCGTCGGGGCCGAGGGTCAATTCCAGCCAACGGCTGGAGTCGGCCCCGCCATCCATGCACAAGAGGCCGGACAACAACCCATGGGCCTCGGCGGCGCTGCCGCACTCGGAATCCTCCGGGAGCGTATCCTCGATATCGGACCAGGTGATCTTAGCCATATTAAGCGGTGGGGTTGGGTTGAAGGGGTCGGTGGGCGGAAAGCGTCGTCCGGTCCCGCGCTGGCCGGGCTTCCGTCCGGGCATTATACGCCTCGCCTTCCCGGTCATGGGTGGGCCTGGCCGGTTTTCCAGCCCACCGATGGCCGCGGACTCGCCTTGTGGACGCTCAACCAATTCCTTTATCCTAAACGCCGCCCGCAGCCCTGCGAAACCGCCCACCCCCGCGCCTGAACCCGCCTCCCTGGAACCCGAAATCATGAGCGAACCCAATCCCCTGATCAAAGTGCAAATCCTCGGCAAGGAATATCCGATTTCCTGCCCGGAAGAAGAGCAGCACGACCTCTTGCTCGCCGCCCGCTACCTGGACGAGAAGATGCGCCAAATCCGTAATACCGGTCGGGTGATCGGCACCGAACGCATCGCGGTGATGGCGGCTTTGAACATCGCCCATGAATTGCTGCAAGCCCACCGCCGCAGCGTTCCGCAAGAGGCGCAGGGCGAATATCCCGAGCGCCCGGCCCGGGGCCGCGGCAACCGCCCCCCCGAATAAACCGGTGTTGCGGTCCCGGCCCAACTCCGCTAAATTGGACCCGCGTATTCCCTGCGGCGTACGAAGCCCACTGGGTTACTTCTTGAGCCTAATCCAAAACCCCGGGTCCATTAGAGTTCGCGATGTGCGCAAGTCCGCCCCGAGCGGAAAGCCTGATTCGGTACTTCTTGGTCCCACCTGAACCATTTGGTTCAAGGGCGAAAGTGAGTTACGGCGCAGGCGGGGAATACATTCCTTCCCTCGTCTGGCGGTTAGGAACCGGCGCTAGCCTCCGCATCCCAAGCTCCCAGCATTCTCCCGCATGATCCTCCCCCGAACCTTCCGCAGCCAAGCCCGCGCCCATCGCCGCGCCTTGAGTCCCGAAGCCGCGCTCCGCCATGGCGAAAGCCTCGCCCTGCAACCCGGTTTGCTCCACCTGCTCGAATCGGCCCGCACCATCGCGGCCTATCTCCCCAGCGATGGCGAAATCGATACCGGCCCCTTGATCGCCCTGCTCTGGGAACGGGGCAAGCACGTGTTCCTGCCCTTGCTCCGCTTCGCCCCGCACAAGCATCTCGCCTTCGGTCTTTACCGCCCGGACACCGCGCTGCTGCCGAACCAATACGGCATCCCCGAACCCGTCGGCACGCCCGTCCTGGATCATCCCGGCCAACTCGACTTGGCCCTGGTGCCGCTGGTGGCCTTCGACAGCCAAGGCCATCGCATCGGCATGGGCGGCGGTTTCTACGACCGCACTTTCGCCTATCTCAAGGCACCCGGCGCGGCCCCTGCCCCGCTGCTGGTCGGGCTGGCCCATGAATGCCAGCGATACCCGAACCTCCCCGCCGAACCTTGGGATGTGCCGCTGGATGGCGTGGCGACCGAACGGGCTTTCTATTCCTTCAATGACAAGGCAAACGCACCGTGAATTATTGGCTGATGAAATCCGAACCCGGCGAATTCGGCATCGACGACCTGGAACGCCGCCCCGGCCAGACCGAACCTTGGGACGGGGTCCGCAATTACCAAGCCCGCAATATGATGCGCGACCAGATGCAACCCGGCGACCGGGTGTTCTTCTACCATTCCAACTGCGAGCAACCCGGCATCGTCGGGCTGGCCGAAATCGCCAGGGCGGCCTATCCCGATCCCACCGCCTTCGATCCCGAGCATAAACACTACGATCCCAAAAGCCGCCCCGAGCAACCGGCTTGGCTGATGGTCGATGTGCGCTTCGTCCGCAAGCTCAAGCGCACCCTCACCCTGGCCGAACTGAAGGAGCGCCCGGAACTCGACGGACTGGCCCTGTTACGGCGGGGCAACCGGCTGTCGATCCTGCCGGTCAGCCCCGAACAATGGGATTTCATCCTGGCCTTGGAATAGCCCCGCCCCAAAGCACACACGGGCAAGCCAGCCGCGAAACAGTTTGTTAAAATGCCGCGCCCTCGAATGGTTTTGACCCCGAACCCCGCGATTCCCCAAACCCCATGCCCAATCAGCGTCCCGCCCCCGCGATGACTCCAACCGCGCCCATCCTGGAAGTCGCCGCCGGGGTGATCCACGACCGCGAGGGCCGCATCCTCATCGCCAAGCGCCCGGCCCATCTGCACCAGGGCGACTTATGGGAATTCCCCGGCGGCAAGCTGGAACCGGGCGAAACCGCCGCCGAAGCCCTCCGCCGCGAACTGCGCGAGGAACTCGATATCGACGCCGAAGCGGCGATGCCCCTCATCGACCTGCGCCACGACTATCCCGACCGGCGGGTCCGGCTCTCGGTCTGGCGGGTCGAGCGCTTCACCGGCACCCCCAAGGGCTTGCAGGGCCAGCCGATCCGCTGGGTCCGCCCGGACGAACTGCCCCATTTCGATTTCCCCGCCGCCAACCGGCCCATCATCACCGCCGCCCGCTTGCCCGACCATTACGCCATCCTGGACGGCGACGGCTTGGCGGGTTTGAAAACCCGGCTGGACCGGCTCGTTGCCACGGGCATAAGCATGATCCAACTGCGGGCCAAGGGTTTGGAGGCACGTGACTTCGCCGCGCTGGTCGATTACACCGTGCCGTTGTGCCGCCGCTCCGGGATTCGCCTGCTGTTGAACGCCGCCCCGGAACTGGCCCGGAACAGCGGTGCCGATGGCGTCCACCTGACGGCGGCGCGGTTGCTGGCCCTGGACGCACGGCCCTTGGACGCACCGTTTTGGGTCGCCGCCTCCTGCCACAACGCCGCTGAACTGCGCCACGCCGAGCGCGTCGGCGTCGATTTCGCCGTGCTGTCCCCGGTGCGGCCCACGGCTTCCCATCCCGGTGCCGAGCCTTTGGGTTGGGATGTTTTCGCCGATTGGGTGGACCGGGTCGCGTTGCCGGTCTATGCCCTGGGCGGGCTGCTGCCCGCCGATGTGGGAGAGGCCAAACGCCGGGGTGCCCAAGGCATCGCCGGTATCCGAGGATTCCTGGAAGGATTCGCGCCACAGTAGTGCGCCGATGGGTCGAACACGGTGCGTAGCGATGCCGCGCCGACTTCCAGGCCGGAAGAATCGACCCCCACAAGGATTGGTGTGAATTTTGTATCGCAGCCCGCTTCCGGTTTTTGCAACCCTAGCTCTTACCCCTGAGGAGATAAGAATGACGCCACAAGACGTACTGAAACTGATCGAAGAAAAGGAAGTCCGCTACGTGGACCTGCGCTTCGCCGACACCAAGGGCAAAGAACAGCACGTCACCATCCCGGCCAGCACCGTGGACGAGGACATGTTCGAGGACGGCAAGATGTTCGACGGCTCCTCCATCGCCGGTTGGAAGCACATCAACGAATCCGACATGATCCTGATGCCGGATGCCAGCACCGCCGTCATCGATCCCTTCTTCGACGATGTGACCCTGATCTTGCGCTGCGACATCATCGAACCCGCCGACATGCAGGGCTATGAGCGCGACCCGCGTTCCATCGCCAAACGCGCCGAGGCTTACCTGAAGTCCACCGGCATCGGCGACACCGCGTTCTTCGGCCCGGAAAACGAATACTTCGTGTTCGACGACGTGCGTTGGGGTACCTCCATGCAGGGTTCCTTCTACAAGGTCGATTCCGAGGAAGCCGGCTGGAACTCCGAGAAGGTCTACGAAGATGGCAACATCGGCCACCGTCCGGGCATCAAGGGCGGTTATTTCCCGGTGCCGCCGGTCGATTCCATGCAGGACCTGCGCTCCGCCATGTGTAATACCCTGGAGGACATGGGCTTGGTCGTGGAAGTCCACCACCACGAAGTCGCCACCGCCGGCCAGTGCGAAATCGGCGTGAAGTTCGGCACCCTGGTGCAGAAGGCCGACGAAGTGCTGACCCTGAAGTACGTGGTGCAGAACGTGGCCCACGCCTTCGGCAAGACCGCGACCTTCATGCCGAAGCCCCTGGTCGGCGACAACGGCAGCGGTATGCACGTCCACCAGTCCATCGCGAAGGACGGCGTGAACCTGTTCACCGGCGACCTGTACGGCGGCCTGTCCGAAACCGCGCTGTTCTACATCGGCGGCATCATCAAGCACGCCAAGGCGCTGAACGCCTTCTGCAACGCTTCCACCAACAGCTACAAGCGCCTGGTGCCCGGCTTCGAGGCTCCGGTGATGCTGGCCTACTCGGCCCGCAACCGTTCCGCGTCCATCCGCGTGCCCTATGTGCAGAACCCCAAGGCCCGCCGCATCGAAGTCCGTTTCCCGGACTCCACCGCCAACCCGTACCTGGCTTTCGCGGCCATGCTGATGGCCGGTCTCGACGGCATCCTGAACAAGATCCATCCTGGCGATGCCATGGACAAGGACTTGTACGACCTGCCCGCCGAGGAAGCGAAGGCGATCCCGCAGGTTTGCCATTCCTTCGACATGGCGCTGGAAGCCCTGGACGCCGACCGCGAGTTCCTGACCCAGGGCGGCGTGTTCACCAACGACATGATCGACGCCTACATCGACCTGAAGATGCAGGAAGTCACCCGTCTGCGGATGAGCACCCATCCGGTTGAGTACGATATGTACTACAGCCTGTAATCCGAACCTTTCTCTTCGGATTGGAAAACGCCCCGTGAGGGGCGTTTTTTTGTGCGCGGTATTTGGCTTGATTTCAAATCGCCCGATACCGTGGCTTTCGTACTCAAGCACCACCCCACCCCATCAACCGCCCGGTTTCGATCCCACCCTGCCATCGGCGGGACTCGCCTTCCCCGCAACATCGGCCTGCAACACCCCCTGCGCCAAGCCCGCCAAACTCCCCCCCTTCATCCCCAAATCATTCAGCAAGGCATCCACCAAGGGCTGTTGCACCCGGTAGCTCAGGGCGGCGCTCACCGCCTGCTCGGCCAGATTGCCACCGCCACCGGCTTGGCCCTCGCCGCCACCACCGGCCACCCGGCCCAGCCCATCCACCTGGATGATCTTGATGCCGTCGATCCGCTGCATAGGCTCGACGCTCTTGGCGATGATGCCCGGCAGGGCTTGGATCAAGGCCAGCCTGACCTGCATGGCGATCTGCTCCGCCGACAGGGTGTTGATGGCCTCGTTGATCTGGCGCTTGCCCATGGCCTCCACCTCGTAGGCCACCCGGTCGGCTTCCGCCTTGATCTTCACCGCCTCGGCCTGATCTTCGGCGGCTTGCTTCTGCGCCTCGGCGGCGATTTTCACGCCGATGGCCTGTTGCTCGGCCTCGCGGCTGGCCTCGACCAGGGCGATGGCCTTGTCGCGCTCGGCCACGGCGGTCTCGCGGGCGGTCTTCACGGCCTCCTCGGCGGTGACCGCCTCGGCCCGCGCCTTGTTGGCCTGGGTGTCGGCCTGGGATTGCTCCTCGGATTTCTTGGCGACGGACACCGCCTTGTCCTGTTCGGCGATCTGCATCACCTTCTGCTGGTTGATACGGGCCACCTCGACCTGTTGTTGGGCGTCGATTTCCTTCTGCTTGATGAGCCGGTCGCGTTCCACCTCGGCTTCCTTGACCTGGCGCTCGGCGGCGATGCGGGATTGGTCGATCTGCTGCTGGGAAGTGATCTTGGCCTGTTGCGCCTCGCGGTTCTTCTCGGCCTCGGTGGCGGCGATCAAGGCGGCTTGCTCGGCGCGGGTCTTGGCGACATTGGCGGCTTGTTCGGCCTGTTGGCGGGCGATGGCCTGCTGTTGTTCCAGGCGCAGGAATTCCTGCTGGCGGTCGATCTCCAGCTTTTGCTGTTCGGCGGCGAGGTTCTTCTGGCGTACCGCCATCTGGGTGTCCTGCTCGATCTCGTTGCGCTCCTTGCGGCGGCGCTCGGTTTCCTGGGTCAGGCGGGTCAAGCCCTCGGCGTCGAAGGCGTTGTTGGGGTTGAAGAATTCCTTGCCGGTCTGGT
Organism: Methylomagnum ishizawai; assembly: GCF_900155475.1. Taxonomy (NCBI): domain Bacteria; kingdom Pseudomonadati; phylum Pseudomonadota; class Gammaproteobacteria; order Methylococcales; family Methylococcaceae; genus Methylomagnum; species Methylomagnum ishizawai. The sequence continues at coordinate 3,651,157 of NZ_FXAM01000001.1, forward strand.
CCAGGCTGGTGAGCGACACGCTTTCCAGTTCCAAGCCGTTCTTGAGCAAATCCTCGCTGACCGCGTTCTGCACGCCCTGCACGAAATCCTGGCGGGCGTCCTGCAATTGCTGCATGGTCATGGTGGCGGCGGTGGCGCGTAGCGAATCGACGAATTTGTCCTCCACCAATTCCTTGAGGGCCATGGGGTCGAGGGTACGCTGGCCCAGGGTCTGGGCGGCGTTGGCGATGGCCTCGGCATTGGGCATGACCCGGACGAAGAAGGCGGCGACGATATCCACCCGCAGCCGGTCCTGGGTAATGAGGCTGGCGCTGCCGCCCCGGTGGACTTCCAGCTTGAGGGTGTTCATGTTGACCGCGATGGTGTCGTGGAAGATCGGCAGCACCAAGGCGCCGCCGTCCATGACGACCTTCTGTCCGCCCAGCCCGGTGCGGACGAAGGCGACTTCCTTGGTCGCCCGCCGGTATAGGCGCGCCAGCACCAGGCCAATGGCGAACAATCCAGCGAGGCAAAGGCCGATGAGGATGGAGATTTCGACCAGCATAGGGGTTCTCCGGGGATATTGTTGAGGGAGGGAAAAAGGCGGCGGGATTCAAGACCCGAGCAAGCCGGGCCGGGGATTGGCGATGGCGCGGAACCGGCTGCCCCCGGCCCGCCGCACTAGCAAGACTTCGGTGCCCGCCGGGAATTCGGTGTCGGCGGCGTCCGGCTCCACCATGACGTAATGGGTACGGCCCAGGGCATCCCGTACCCGCGCCTGGGCAGGGTGGCCCAGGCGGGCGGTGCCGGTGACGACGATAGCGATACGTCCCGCCAGTTCGTCCAGCGACACCGCGAAGGTTTCGTCCTTGGGCAAGATCCGGCCCAAGGCTCCGCCCAGGGTCCGCACGGCGGGCACGGCCAGCACCAAAGCCCCCGCCGCCACCAGCGGCAAGGGCAGGAATCCGCCGAGCCAGTGCCGCGCCACCATCTGGGCGGCGAAACCGGCCACGCCGAACGCGGTGAGGAACACGATCAAGAGGATGGTCAAGGGCACTTTGCCGAGGTGCAGCCAGCCCAACCAACCCTCGGCATCGGGTCCGTGTAGATCGGGCAGCCAATGTTCGGCCCAACCGGACAGCCCGCCCTGGCCCAGCAACAGGCCGAGGCTCTCGACCACGGCCAGTCCCAGGACCAAACCAATGGCGGCGGTGAATAGCCAAGTGGCCGGATCGAAGAATAGGTCCATGCCTAGCCTTCCCGCCCGGCCTTGAGTTGGGCGAGGCGCTCATCGATGGCGTGGTTGCGGGCCAGTTCGGCGAGTTCCTTGAGCTTGGCCGCTTCCGCCGCGTCGGCCCGCGCCGCCGCCGGGACCACGCCGGTTTCCCGCGCCAGTATCCGCCCGAACACGGCCTCGGCTTGTTCCACCCGGCCCGCGCTGGTGTCCGCGCCACCGCCGCCGACCGGGCCGCGCTGTTGGGCGGCGCGGGCCGCGATGAAATCGCGCAGGGCGTCTTCCATGTCGCGCTTCTTGGCTTGCAGGGCCAGCAGATAGCTTTCCAATTCCTGGCCGTCGCGGACGGCGGCGGCGATGGCCTGGTCCAGCACCGGCTGCTGGGCCTCGATATCGAGTTGCTTGGCGATACCGGCCCGCGATAATCCGTCCTCGCCCCGTGCCACCGCCACCGCGATTTGCGCCGCGAGTTCGCCGTGCCGGGTTTCCAGCCGGGCCCGGTTGGACTCCGCCAGATGGCGGTGGGCCAGCGCCTTGCCCAGTTCGGCGCGGACTTCGTCGATGGCCAGGTCCACCTCGCGGATGGCCTGGGCCATGGCCGCTTCCGGCGCGGCCTGTTCCATGGCGTCCAAGAGCCCGTGTAGGCTGCCACCGACGATGCGGGTGACGCGGGTCGCAATCGATTCTTTCATGGTCGCTCCTCCTGTGGTGGGAAAACACCGGGTCGGCGCTGGCTCGCGCCAAACCCGGTAAAGCATAGCGCCATTCCGGTCGGAACCCCTGGACCTGTCGCCCATTCCGGCCATTGAGCGGCGCTCTTGCGGCATCGCCACGCTACGCCACCCGGTTCGGCAATGCCGGTGGCAGGCGTCCACGCCTAACCAGTAAGATGAACCGACCTGCCCGAACTTTCCCGACCATGGAGACGGGATGCCCATAAAACACACCCGTTTCTTCTGGCTCCCGGTCGGGGCGCTCGCCCTGGCCGTGATCCTGGCGCTTTATTGGGCGATTCCAGGCCGACAAGGCCCGGCCCCGAATCCACCGGCTTCCTCAAACCCCAGCGCTCCTCCCGCCCCGCCGGAGTTCGTGGGCCGCGCCGCCTGCGCCGCTTGCCACGCCGAACAGGACCGGCTCTGGCAAGGCTCGCACCACGACCGCGCCATGCAGGCAGCGGACGAACAAACCGTGCTGGGGGATTTCAACGGAGCCATATTCAGCAAGGATGGCGTCACTTCCCGCTTCTTCCGCCGCGATGGCCGGTTCTGGATCAACACCGACGGGCCGGATGGGCAGCTCGCCGATTTCGAGATTCAATACACCTTCGGCTTCACCCCGCTACAGCAATATCTGGTGGCATTACCCGGCGGACGGCTGCAAGCCCTGTCCATCGCCTGGGATTCCCGGCCCCTGGCCCAAGGCGGCCAGCGCTGGTTCCATCTTTACCCCAACGAGAAGATCGACCACACCGACCCCTTGCACTGGACCCGGTTTTCCCAAAACTGGAACTACATGTGCGCCGAGTGCCATTCGACCGACTTCCAGAAGCACTACGACCCGGCCAGCCACGGCTACCACAGCACCTGGTCGGAAATCGACGTATCCTGCGAAGCCTGCCACGGTCCCGGCTCGCGGCATGTGGCCTGGGCCGGGAACAAGGACGGAAACAGCCCGCCGGACGATGGCACCCTGGGTTTGGTGTTCCACTTGGACGAACGCCGGGGCGTCCACTGGAACATCGACCCCGCCACCGGCCAAGCCACGCGCAGCCAGCCCCGCGCCACGGCCCAGGAAATCGAAACCTGCGCCCGCTGCCATGCCCGGCGCGGCCAATGGTTCGCCGATTATCGACACGGCCAGCCCTTGCTCGATACCCACCTGCCCGCTTTATTGCAAGCCGGGCTTTACCATCCCGACGGCCAGATCGACGGCGAGGTCTACGAATACGGCTCCTTCCTGCAAAGCCGGATGTACCGGGCCGGGGTGACGTGCAGCGATTGCCACCAACCCCACAGCCTCAAGCTCCGGGCCGAAGGCGACGGGGTTTGCCTGCAATGCCACGCCGCCGGGAAATACGCCAGCACCGGCCACCATCATCACCGCGAAGATTCGCCGGGCGCTCGCTGCGTCGAATGCCACATGCCCGCCAAGACTTACATGGGGGTCGATCCCCGCCGCGACCACGGTTTCAGGATTCCCCGGCCCGCCCTCTCGGCCAAGCTGGGCACGCCCAACGCCTGCGCGAACTGCCATGACAAGCGGCCCGCCCGCTGGGCGGCGGACCCACTGCGCCACTGGTACGGGCACGATCCCCAAGGCTATCAAACCTATGCCGCAGCCTTATCCGCCGCCCGCCGGGGCGGGGTGGAGGCCGAAGCCGGACTAATCGCCCTGCTCGGGAAGCCGGACCAACCCGCCATCGCGAAGGCCACGGCGGCGGCGGAACTGGGCCGCTGGCTAAGCCCCGATTCCTTGCCGTCGTTGCTGGACGCCCTGGGCCATGCCGATCCGTTGGTGCGGGCGGGAGCGCTGCAAGCCCTGGAACCCTTGCCGCCGGAGCAGCGCTGGCAGGTCGCCCACGGCTTGCTGCGCGATCCGGTGCGGGCAGTCCGGGCGCTGGCGGCGGAAGCCCTGGCCGGTATGCCGGTCGATCAACTGCCACCGGAAGACCAAGCGGCCCTACGCAGGGCGAGCACGGAATATCTGGCCTCGTTGCGGCTCAACGCCGACGAGCCGGGCGCACAGGTGAACCTGGGGAATTGGCACGCCGCCAAGGGCGAGGTGGAGGAAGCCGAACGCGCCTACCGCGAGGCGCTGAAACTCGATCCGGGCTGGGTGCCCGCCTATGTCAATCTGGCTGATTTGTACCGGCAGACGGAGCGGGACGGCGCAGGCGAGGCGGTATTGCGGGAAGGGCTGATGCAACAGCCGGAAGCCGCCGCCCTGCATCATAGCCTGGGCTTGCTGGCCATCCGCCGCCACGATCTTGCGGCGGCGCTGGCCTCGCTCAAGCGGGCGGTGGCACTGGCCCCCGGCGACACGGCTGCGATCTATGCCTATGCCATGGCCTTGGATAGTTCGGGCCAGCACCGCGCAGCGGAAAAAATGGTCGAAGCGGGCTTGAAACAAGCGCCCGGCGACCGCGCCCTGAACCAATTACGCTCGCTCTGGAAAGCGGCGGGAACACCATGAATCCCGTGGATAGATCAAAGCTTCAGCGCCAAGGTCAAGCCATCGGCCAGCGGCAACAGGCTGGGCACGACCCTGGGATCGGCATGTATCTTGGCGTTCAGTGCGCGCAGGGCCAGGGTGTCGGGGTCGCTGACGGCGGGGTCGGCCACCTTGCCGCCCCACAACACATTATCCAGCAGCAGCAAACCGCCGGGCCGCAGCAGTTCCAAAGCCCGCTCGTAATAAGCGTCATAATTGGTCTTGTCGGCGTCGATGAAGGCGAGGTCGTATTGCCCGGCCCGGCCTTCGGCGATCAAACCGTCCAAGGTTTCCAAGGCCGACCCCAAGCGGAAATCGATCTGGTCCGCGACCCCGGCCCGTTCCCAATAACGCCGCGCCACCTGGGTATATTCCTCGCTGATATCGCAGGCGGTGATGCACCCCTCCGCTGGCAGGGCCAGGGCCAGCCGGATCGAGCTATAGCCGGTGAACACGCCGATTTCCAGGAGGTTCTTGGCACCGGTCAAAGCCACCAACAGCGCCATGAACTGGCCTTGCTCGGGGGCGATCTGCATACCGCCCCGCGGGTGCCGGGCGGTTTCCTCGCGTAGTTCCCGTAAAACCTCCGGTTCCCGCAGGGAGTTGGCCAGGAGGTAAGCATAAAGTGTGTCGGTGACCGGGACGGTTTTATTAGACATGGTTGGATTCCGCAAAAAAGTGGGGGATGGAAAGCGGCCCACCCGCTTCCGCCGGACCGGGTCCGGGCCGGTGTGGGCGAACATGGCGGACCCATCCTGCCCGTTCGCACCCCGCCCGTCCATCAGCATCTCTTGCCGCCGTGCCGATATTGCCGAAAATCGGCGTTGAAACCCAACCCTCCAGGAACCCCGATGCCCGCGCCGCCCCCACCCCTACGTACAGTGGTCCGCCCCACCACCGTCATCGAATCCGAACCGCTCTCGCGCCAACTCGGCCTGCGGCTCACCCTGGTCAGCGAAACCTTCCAGCCGTCTTTCCGCACCCCTTCACGCTGAATTGGCATATAGCTCGGCGTAGCGGTTGCCGAGCAGGTCGAGGATTGTCCTGTGGTGGAGGTTGAGGCCAAGAACGAGGGTTTGGGAGTCCATGACTTTGAGCAGGCGGATGCCGGAAAAGTACTGGAAGACCCAGCGTGCGGTGGGGCACTGAGTGGCCTGGCCCTTCTGGTCGGGGAAGGATCGCTGGCTGATTTGCAGGGTCTGGCGGATCCGCCATTCGATGGCGGCGTAGATCAGCAAGCACAGGGTCATCACCATGAGCAAAGCCATCAGGCGGCGGGGCGATTTCAGGAACAGCGTGGAGGCAAGAAAGAGTGGGTCCTTCAAAAAACGGAATCCACGCTCGACCTTCTGTTGGCCCTTTTTGTAGAGGTCGATGACCCGGCCGTCGGGGAGCGCCTGGCCGTCCAGTTCGTTGGTGGCGACGATGAAGCAGCTTTTGCGGTCCAGCGCCTGGCGGTGGAGATCGATCCGGGAAGCCAGGCCCCCTTGGACGAAGTATTGGTGGGCGTCCGGTGGCTGGCCCTGGGCGGGACGCCCCTGCTTGGCGTAGCGGGGACGGGCGAGGACCTGGGCGTCGTGGACCGAGGTGAGCTTGTGCTGCTTGCGGAAGGCGCACAAAGCGGCTTCGGCGTCCGCCGCGCAGGCGAAGGGGGTCCTTTGGAGCCGGTCGAAGGCTTTCCACTCGGCCTCGCCCTGGGCCAGGTGCCGTTTGCCCAAGGCCTTCCCCGCGCGGTGGCGGGCGGCCTGGGTATGCACGACCAGCCAACGCTGCCGGATGCCGCCATGCGTAACGCACAGGCTCCGGAAGGCCAGTTCCTCCGGGCTCCGCGCCAGGTCGCCCGCCACCGCCAGGGTCAACTCGCGCGCCAGGCCGACGGTCTCCGGCACCCGGCTGATCCAGCCGAAGCCGTCCAATTCCCGCAGGGTTTCCCCGGTGTAGAGCGCGCTGTCGGCCACCAGATATTCCAGCCCCACGTCGGTCCGCAATTGCCCAACATGGGCCGACACCGTCTGGCGGAAGTCGGCCTGGTCGCTGCTGTTCCCGCCGAGCGCCTTCATGAGCAAGGGAATCCCGGCTTCGTTCTCGCAGATGAACTGCGCCACCACCTGGTTCAAATCCGGCCGGTGGTCGCGGCTGTACCCCTGGGTGACGCGGACGACTTCCGGCTCCTCCCCACCCTTGGGCTGGCCGTCGGTGTGCAGGCTGGTCGCGTCCAGGTGCCCCGTCCGGCACGCCAAGCCCAGCCGCTTCACCGCCTGCGCCGCCAGCGCGGCGAACAGTTCCGTGGGGCCGTACCGGTGGATGGCGTCCAGGGCGCGGCCCAACGCGTCGTCGTTCAGGTGCTCCGCGAGGACGCCCGGCCCCAGCAGCCGTTCCACCGGCTTGTCCTGGAAAAACCGGGGCATCAGGTACAGCGTCCTCTGCACGAACCCCAGGCCGTTCAGGATCATCGCCTTCACCAACACGCCCACCGACAGCTTGCGCTGTCCATGGTCCTGCGGAACCAGGCGGTCGATCAGTTCCACCAACCCCAGTTCATCGACCATCCCCGCCACCAAGCCCAGGTGATCGAGGTCCTGGACGGCATAGTCGGCGGCACCTCCTTCACCCGCCGCCGGGATCGAAACCGTCGAAGTCATGCTCCCTCACTCAGAAAAGGCCAAAGTGTAGGGCATGGGTGCGGAATGACGGTTCCAGCACACCGGCAGCTTCAAATTCCGCGCGGCCTATGGCTTGGCCGCAGCGGTACCGCATCCCGTCATCGTCGCCGCGTCCTCCGGCAATTTCGGGCAAGGGCTGGCCTATGCCTGCCGTTTGCTGGGGAAAAGCTGCGTGGTGGTGATGCCGACCACGTCGGCGCAAGTCAAGGTCGAGGCGGTGCGGAGCCACGGCGGGCGGGTGGAATGGGTGGACGTGGCGGTCACCAGCCGGGCGCAACGGGTGGCCGAACTCGCCGCCGAATCCCCGGAGGCCTATGTCGCCAGCGCCTACGACGATCCTTGGGTGATCGAGGGTAATGCCAGCCTGGGCGAGGAAATCGCCGGCCTGGGCAGGGAGTTCGATGTGGTAGTGGCCCCGGTCGGAGGCGGCGGACTCACGGCGGGCTTGATTACGGGATTGCGGCGGGCGGGGTGCGGGGTGCCGGTGTGGGGCGCGGAACCGGCCCTCGCCAACGACGCCGCCCGCTCGCTACGGGCGGGCCGGATCGTCGCCAACGACAGCGAGCCGCCCACCTTGGCCGACGGTGCCCGCACGCTCAGCCTAGTGCAGCATCACGCCTAGGTTGCCGGGTCTAAGGCTTGAAGGTTTGGCGGGCATTGCCAAACCGAGGGACCGGAGGTGTGAGATGGCGAAGCGATACCGGGTGACGCTCACCGCCGAGGAGCGGGGCGATTTGAAGGGGTTGATCGGGAGTGGCAAAGGCGCGGCGCGGAAGCTGGCCCATGCCCGCATCCTGTTGCAGGCCGACGAGGCCGAGGGCGGTCCGGGCCGCACCGACGCCGGGATAGCGGAGGCGTTGAACGTGGACGTCCGCACGGTGGAGCGGGTACGGCAACGTTTCGTGGAGCAGGGCATTGAAGCCGCCTTGGTGCCCAAACCGACCGACCGGGTGTACGCCCGCCTGCTGGACGGGGAGCAGGAGGCGCGGCTGATCGCGCTGGCCTGTTCCGAGCCGCCCGGGGGCAAGCCGCGCTGGACGCTGCGGTTGCTGGCGGACCGGATGGTCGAACTGGACTACGCCGAAACCGTGTCCTACGAAACCGTGCGGCGCACGCTCAAAAAAACGAGCTCAAGCCCCACCTCCGCAAGATGTGGGTCATCCCGCCCAAGGCCTCGGCCGAGTTCGTAGCCGACATGGAGGACGTGCTGGAGGTCTACCGGCGGCCCTACGACCCCAGGCTGCCGGTGGTCTGCTTGGACGAGTCCTTCGTCCAGTTGGTGGGCGAGGTGCGCGAACCCCTGCCGATGGGGCCCGGCCAGCCGGAGCGCTACGACAGCGAGTACGTCCGCAACGGGGTGGGCAGCCTGTTCATGGCCTTCGAGCCCCTGGCGGGATGGCGCGAGGCCCGGGTCACCGAGGGCCGGACCCGCAAGGACTTCGCCGGAATCGTCCGGGACCTGGTCGATGGACGCTACCGGGACGCGGACAAGGTCGTGGTGGTCATGGACCAGTTGAACACGCACTCGGCGGCCAGCCTGTACGAGGCCTTCCCGCCGGAGGAAGCCCGGCGGATCGCCGAGCGCTTGGAGATCCACCACACGCCCAAGCACGGCAGTTGGCTGGACATGGCCGAGATCGAACTGAGCGCCCTGGCCCGCGACCTGCCCGAGCGCGTCGGCCAACGGGACGACCTGGTCCGCCACGTCGCCGCCTGGACAGAGCGCCGCAACCAAACCCAGGTCAAGGCCAATTGGCAATTCACCACCGCCGACGCCCGCATCAAGCTCCGCAAGCTCTACCCCACATTCGACGGGTGACAGAGCACTAGGACGGCATAACTGGGAAATCTTGCGGGAAGGGCTGGCCGGTATCGTCGAAGTCCCGGAAGCCTGGATCGCGGAGGCGGTGCGGCTATTGTTCGCGGTAGCCCATCTCAAGGCCGAGCCTACCGGCGCTTTGGGGCTTGCGGCCTTGTTGGCGGAACCGGGACGGTTCCGGGGCGCGTCCGTGTGCTGCGTGGTCAGCGGCGGCAATGTGGACCCGGAGGTCTACCGCCGCCTGTTACAACAGCGGGTCCGTGCTAACGCACCTCCAATTTGAGAATCCGCCCGGCGCTATCGAAATGGACCGTGGTATGACGGCTGTTCCGGGCCAGGGCGAGTTGCCGTCCGCCCACGCCGAATTCGCGCCGCAGGTCTTCCTGCGGCACGGGCAGCGGACAGGGGGCGGGCCGCCGCCGCTCCCGGCGGTCGTTATAAACTGTCCAGGCGCACCAGCCGCCCAGGAGGCCGGCCAGGGTCTTGCCGTACAGGAACAACAGGATGCGCAGGCTCAAAGAGCCGCCCGACAGGTTGACCCACCAGGAGCAAACCCGCACGTCCAGCCACCAGCCGCACAATTCGACGAAAGGAAAGGCGAAATATAGCCACAAGGCCCAGCCGCACAGCAGCAGCGCCCAGGAAGCCAGCCGTTGGCGCGGATTCTGCCAAGCGGGCTGGTCGATGACGAGTTCAATCGTCACGTTTGAAAACTCCTCTATCCAAAGTAACCCACACCGCCCGTTGTCCCCGGCGCTTGCGCAAGGCCCGCGCCATCCCGGCCACGGTGGTGCCGACATTGATGAGCCAGTAGGCCAGGGGGTACCAGATCATCCAATAATAGTAGCGGCCCGGCTGGCCGTTGCCGTAGGCTTCGTAGCGGGCGTCGATGGCCATGCTGACCGCGAACTGCGCCAAGCAGGTCACGCTGAGCAGCATCCCGGTCCAGTCGGGCACCAGGGCATCCCAGAAGTCGCGGGATGGATGCAGCGCCCAGCCCAACAGCGCCAACACCATCAGGTGCGCCCAAACATAGCCCGCCAGGCATTCGAGATAGATCGGCCACAGCCGCCGTGCCGACCAGCGCCACACCGACCGGCCATAGCGCAGCAATACTTCCGCCCCGCCCTGCGCCCAACGCACCCGCTGCCGCCACAGCCCGGCCAGGGTTTCCGGCATCAGCACCCAGCACAGGGCGCGGGGTTCGTAGCGCAATTGCCAACCGTCCAATTGCAGCTTCCAACTGATATCGATGTCTTCCGTCACCATGTCCGGGCTCCAATAGCCGACCCGGTGCAAGGCGCTGCGGCGGAAGGCCGCGATCACCCCCGATACCGTGAAAATCCGCCCATAGACCCGCTGGGCGCGTTTGATGAGGCCGATGATGGCGGAGAACTCGCCGACCTGGAGCTTGCCCAGCAAGGTCGAACGGGTGCGGATGCGCGGATTGCCGGTCACGGCCCCCACGCGGGGATCGTCCAGGAAATGGCGCAGCAGCCAGGGAATGGCGTCCGGGTCCAACAGGGCGTCGCCGTCGATGCAGATGAGATATTCGCTGTTGGCGAGCAGGGCGGCGGTTCGGAGCGCCACCGCCTTGCCCTGGTTCGAGGCCAGGTTCAACACCCGCAGCGCCGGGAAATCGAGCGCCAATGCCTCCAGGATCGCCAGGGTGTTGTCGCGGCTGCCGTCGTTGATGGCGATGATTTCGTAGTGGGGATAATCCAGCCGCCGCAGATAGCCGAGGGTTTCGTGCAAGGTGGCCCCCTCGTTGTAGCAGGGGATCAGGATGGAGACCGGAGGCTGTTGCGGCAGGTCGGGCACGCGCCGCCCGGCCCGGTGTTGGGGCCGTTCCCAGCGCAGGTAGAAAATCCCGGCCCCGATCATCCAGGCATAGGCCATGAACAAGGGATAGTAGAACACGAAGGCCGAAATCCCCTGATCCAGCACAGGCCAAGGCAAGCCGGCCAGCCAATCCAGGGCGGCGGCGGCTTGGCGTTCCAAAGCCGCCTCGAACATCAAGAAATCCGACCCGACCGCCGCCAGCGGTGCGGGCAACCCGTCCAGGCAGGGGATGAAGCCGTCCAGGACGGTGGCGCAATGGTTCATGGCAAGGTCCGGGTTCAGGGCGCGGGTGGCAAGGCGAAAACGGCTTCCAAATCCTGGGCGCGGGGCTGGTCGCGGAACGGGTTGTCCGGGTAATAGCCGAGATGCACAGCCCCCAGTTCCTGCACCCGCCGCATCTGCTTGAGGAACACGTCCATGGGAATATCGCTATGGTTGCGCCAGTCCACGCTTTGCAGCTCGAACACGGTTTTGCGGAGACCATCGGGATATAAGGCGGCTTTCAGCACCAGCTCGGTCAGCCAGGCGTCGGGATTGTCCGCCTCCTCCATGAACGGCATCGCCTCGACCGCCACATAGTCGTAATCGGCCAGGGCGGCGGCGTAGGACTGGGCGAACCATTCCTCCGAATACGGCTTGAGCAAGGGCAAGGCGTAGAGGTTGCGGGCGGTCTTGAGCGTGGGCCGGTAGCGCCGCGCCCGTTCCGCGAGTGCCTGGGTGAAGGCGTCGAGGGCGGCGGTCTTATGTTGGGCCCAGCGCATCCGGGTGTCGGGACTGGCGTGCAGCGCAGCGAAATCCTGGGGCAGGCCGCGGACTTGGCGCAGGTCGGCCAGCCCCGCCGGACCCACATCCTCGTAATCGGACAGCAAGGCATCGTCGTGGAACAACAGCCCGGCGAAATTGGCGTGCTTGGCGAGGTCTTCGTAAATTTCGCCGATCAGCTGGCGGGCCTCCGGCTGGAAGGGTGACAGGCGCTTATAGACATGGCTGGACAAACGCGGCTGGCCGTCTTTCCACTCGTGGACGAACCAATCCTCCGGGCGGGCGACCCGGAACGCCAGCACCGGCATCCAGGCATAGACCTTGGCCCGCACCCTGGTCTTGATCTGCCACGCCACCCGGTTGAACAAATCGGCCCGCACCGGCAGGTGGCGGTTGGGGAAGTACAGGGCTTCGGCGTTGCCATCGCCATCGGGATCGGCATAGGCTTGCAGGAATACGGTATTGGCGTGCATCGTCCGCAGCCGGTCCAACAGCAAGCCCAGGTTATGCTCGGTCTGGGCCGGGTCGGGATCGTAGAGATAGTCGATATCGACATGCGCTACCCGCAACGGGCGGTCGGCCCGGAGGCGGGTCATCATCTGGGCGAAGCCGTCGATATCCGGGTTCTCGGCCACCAATAGCCGCTTCACGGCGGGCAGGTCGGCCAGGGTATTGCGGCCATCGGCCAATCCCAGGGTGATGGGCATTCCGGCGTCCCGCGCCGCGTCGAGCAGGGCTTGGTTGTATTCGCCGTAGGGCCAGGCCACCACCCTGGGCCGTTGCCCGGTGCGCTGGCGCAAGGTGTCGGCACTGCGCCTTAGGTCGCCCTGGATGCGCTGGTTATATTCGGCATCGTTTTCGTAGCGCCCGGATGCGGCATCGTAGCGGCGGGTGGTCAAGGCCGGTTGGGTATTGCCCTGGGGATTGCCAATCAAACCATGATGGCTGTCGTGGCTGTGCGAAGCCACCTCCACCAGCCCGGAGCGGACCACTTCGCGCACCTGGTCCCACCCCAGGAAATCGCTGCGGGCCCAGGGTTCTTCCTCGCCGTAGGGCACCTTGCCGCCGGGCGGCACATCCAACCAGGAATCCACCAGGGCGATCAGGGCCGGATAGTGGTACTGCTTGAGCAAGGGGAAGACCTTGCGGTAGAAATCGGCATAGCCATCGTCGAAAGTCAGCAAGACCGCCTGGTCCGGCAAGTGCTTGCGGCCCGCCTGGGCATCGACCAAGTCCTGGACGCTGACGACCCGGTAGCCATTCTGTTTGAGCCAGGCGAACTGGGCCTTGAGATTGGCGAGGCTGACCACGGTGCGGCCCAGCGCTTCCGAGGGCGGCACCTCGTCTTCGACTTCGTGGTAGGACAGCGCGATGAACGTGTCGGCGGTCCAGCCCTGGGCGCTGGCACCCAGGCATAAACAGAACAACGTGAATAGCAAATATTTCTTGAACATAGGCCCATGGATGGACGGAGGCCGGGAGGGGCGGCTTTAATCCTAGGCGGGATTTCGACACGCACAAGTCGCGGCGACCCCGGAAATCTACCATCCCATGAAAACCCATAGCCGTTCCCCCAATCCGGCGGGTGTCCGCTGGCTCGCGGGGCTGGGGCTGGCCACGTCCTTCCGGCGCAGCAACGTAAAAAAATGTAAAAGCAACGCACTTCATCAACCCCATGAATTAGCATAGGTCCAAGACGCCGTACGCCACCCCGACATTCGGGCGACGTCGACTTGCAGCGGTCGGGGCATTAAGCCGGACCGCCCCATGCAACCCCCAGCCCGCGCCCCATAGATCGATGCCTCCAAGCCGCCTGTTCCCGCCATCCCGATGAAAGCCACAGAGACCCCCCAATCGGCGGCAATCCCGCCGGGATTTTCCAAGCTGCGCTGGCTGGCCTTGTTGCCGCTGGCCGCGCTGGCGGCCTGGACCTATCAATACTTCGCCGCCACCCCGCCCCCAGCGCCGCCCCCGGCCAGGATGGCCCCGGCGATACCGGTCGCCGCCGCCACCACCACCCGCGAGGATTTCCCGGTCTATCTGAACGGACTCGGGACCGTGACGGCGCTGCATACCGTGACGGTGCGGCCCCGCGTCGATGGCGAATTGATCCGGGTGGCCTACCAGGAAGGCCAGAAGGTCAAGCAGGGCGAACTCCTGGCCGAGATCGACCCCCGGCCCTTCAATGTGCAATTGCAACAGGCCGAGGGCCAACTGGCGCGGGATGAAGCCCTGTTGCAGAACGCCGAACTGGACCTACAGCGCTACCGGACCTTGTTAACCCAGGATTCCATCGCGGCCCAGCAGGTCGTCACCCAGGAATCCCTGGTCAAGCAATACCAGGGCACGGTCGAAACCGACCGGGCGCAGGTGGCGAACGCCAAGCTGCAACTCACCTATGCCCGAGTGACCGCCCCGATCACCGGGCGGGTCGGGCTGCGCCTGGTCGATCCGGGCAATATCGTCCAGGCCAGCGATACCGGCGGGCTGGTGGTCATCACCCAGACCGAACCCATCGCCGTGGTCTTCACCCTGCCCGAGGACGAGTTGCGGCCCGTGATGCGGCGCTGGCATCCCGGCCAGGAAATCCCCGTCACCGCCTACGACCGCCAAGGCAAAAACCGGCTGGCCGAGGGCGTGGTCTACGCGGTGGACAACCAGGTCGATCCCACCACCGGCACCTTCAAGCTCAAGGCCCGCTTTCCCAACCCGGACCAAGCGCTGTTCTCCAACCAGTTCGTGAATATCCGCATGACCCTGGACACCCTGGCCGCGGTGGCGGTGGTGCCTTCCGCCGCGATCCAGCATGGGGTCAATGGCAGCTTCGTCTATGTGGTGCGGGACGACCGGACGGTGACGGTGCGACCCGTGGCGACCGGACCCGCGGAAGGGAACAAGACGGCGGTGCGACAAGGTCTCGCGCCCGGCGAGCGGGTGGTGGTGGACGGCACCGACAAGCTGCGGGAAGGCACCCAGGTGGAACTGGTCCAGCGCGACGGCCAGCGCCAACCGGAACCGGCGGAACCCAAACCGGAACCCCCCCAGCGGGGCCAGCGTCCATGAACGTGCCCGAAGCGTCCGCCGCGCCCGCGTCCTTCAATCCTTCGCGCCTGTTCATCCTGAGGCCGGTCGCCACATCCTTGCTGATGTTGGCCCTGCTGCTGGCGGGCTTCCTGGCCTACCGGACCCTGCCGGTGTCGGCCCTGCCCCAGGTGGATTATCCGACCCTCCAGGTGGTGGCGCTCTATCCCGGTGCCAGTCCCGAAGTCGCGGCCTCGGCCATCACCGCGCCCTTGGAACGCCAGTTCGGCCAGATGCCGGGACTCAACCAGATGTCGTCCACCAGTTCCGGCGGCGCGGCGGTCATCACCCTGCAATTCGCCCTCGATCTGAACCTGGATATCGCCGAACAGGAAGTCCAGGCGGCCATCAACGCCGCCACCAGCTTCCTGCCCACCGACCTGCCGATGCCGCCGGTCTATAGCAAGGTCAATCCCGCCGACGCGCCGATCCTGACCCTGGCCGTGCGCTCGCAAAACCTGCCCCTGCCCAAGGTGGAGGATTTGGTCGATACCCGGCTGGCCCAGAAGATCGCCCAATTATCCGGCGTGGGGCTGGTGTCCATCGCCGGGGGCCAGCGCCCGGCGGTGCGTATCCAGGCCAATCCGGCGGCGCTCGCCAGCTATAACCTGGGATTGGAAGACCTCCGCGCCGCCCTCGCCGCCGCCAATGTGAACCAACCCAAGGGCATGTTCGACGGCCCGGCCCGCGCCGCCACCCTCGCCGCCAACGACCAATTGCATTCGGCGGCGGAATACCGGGAATTGGTCATCGCCTACCGCAATGGCCGTCCGGTGCGGCTCTCCGATGTCGCCGACACGGTGGACGCCGCCGAGAATATCCGGCTGGCGGCCTGGGCCAACGACAGCGCGGCGGTCATCGTCAATATCCAGCGCCAGCCGGGAGCCAATGTCATCGAGGTGGTGGACCGCATCCAGCGCTTGCTGCCGGAGTTGCGGGCGGCGCTGCCCCCCGATGTGGAGGTGGTACCGCTGACCGACCGCACCGCCAGTATCCGCGCCTCGGTGCGGGACGTGCTGGCCGAGTTGGTGCTGGCCGTGGTCCTGGTGGTGGCGGTGATTTTCGTGTTCCTGCGTAGCGCCGCCGCCACCACCATCCCCGCCGTCGCCGTGCCGCTGTCCTTGGTCGGGACGTTCGGGGCGATGTATTTCGCCGGGTTCAGCCTCAACAACCTGACCTTGATGGCCTTGACCATCGCCACCGGCTTCGTGGTGGACGACGCCATCGTGGTGATCGAGAACATTTCGCGCCATGTCGAGCAAGGCGAATCGCCGTTGCGGGCCGCGCTCAAGGGGTCGGAGCAGATCGGCTTCACCATCATTTCGTTGACGGTATCGCTGGTGGCGGCTTTGATCCCGCTGCTGTTCATGGGCGATGTGGTGGGGCGCTTGTTCCGGGAATTCGCCGTGACCCTGGCGGTGGCGATTTTGATTTCCGCCGCGGTGTCGCTGACCTTGACGCCGATGATGTGCGCCAAGCTACTACGCCGGACCGAGGAGGCAACGGAAGGCCGCTTCCACCGCGCCACGGGCCGCTTCTTCGACCGCATGATCGCGGGCTATGGCCGGATGCTGGAATGGGTGTTGCGGCATCAGGGCGCGACCCTGCTCGCGGCGCTGTTGACCCTGGCGCTGACGGTGGCGCTGTATGTGCTGGTGCCCAAGGGCTTTTTCCCGGTGCAGGATACCGGCATCATCCAGGGCGTTTCCGAAGCGCCGCAAAGCATTTCCTTCGCCGCCATGGCCGAGCGCCAGCAAGCCCTGGCCCGCGTGGTGCTGCAAGACCCGGCGGTGGAGAGCCTGTCCTCCTTCGTCGGCGTCGATGGCACCAATCCCACCCTCAACGCGGGCCGCTTCCTCATCAACCTGAAGCCCCTGGAAACCCGCCGCATCCATGCCTCGGCGGTCATCCGGCGGCTGCAACCGCGCCTCGCCCAGGTCGAAGGCATCCAGCTCTATCTACAGCCGGTGCAGGATTTGACCATCGAATCCCGTATCAGCCGCACTCAATACCAGTTCACCCTGGAAAGCGTCGATCCCGATGAATTGTCCCTCTGGACCCGGCGCTTGGTGGAACGGCTGGCCGCCGCCCCGGAACTGGCCGATGTCGCCAGCGATCTGCAAGACCGGGGCTTGCAGGTGTATCTCGCCATCGACCGCGCCACCGCCGGGCGGCTGGGCATCACGGCGGCGGCCATCGACAACGCCTTGTACGACGCCTTCGGGCAACGCTTGGTCTCGACCCTGTTCACCCAGTCCAATCAATACCGGGTGGTGTTGGAGGTGAAGCCGGAATTCCGCGTCGGCCCGGCCGCTTTGGACCAGTTGCGCATCCCATCCAGCAATGGCACCCAAGTCCCGCTGTCGGCCATCGCCACGGTGTCGGAACGTCCGGCCCCGCTAGCGCTGAACCATCTGGGCCAGTTCCCGGCTTCCACTATTTCTTTCAACCTGGCCCCCAACGCGGCGCTGGGCCAAGCGGTGGACGCCATCGAACACGCCAAGGCCGACATCGGCCTGCCCACCAGCGTGCATACCGCCTATCAGGGCGCGACCCTGGCGTTCGGCGCGTCGCTGTCCAATACGCTGTGGTTGATCCTCGCCGCCCTGGTCACGGTGTACATCGTGCTGGGCGTCCTCTACGAGAGCTATATCCACCCCATCACCATCCTCTCGACCCTGCCGTCCGCCGGGGTGGGTGCGCTGTTGGCCTTGCTGCTGGCGGACACCGAACTCGGGATCATCGCCGTCATCGGCCTGGTCCTGTTGATCGGCATCGTCAAGAAGAACGCCATCATGATGATCGACTTCGCCCTGGAAGCCGAGCGCAAGGAAGGCAAGCCGCCGCGGGAAGCCATTTTCCAAGCCTGTTTGCTGCGCTTCCGCCCGATCCTGATGACGACCTTGGCGGCACTGCTCGGTGCTTTGCCCTTGATGCTGGGGAGCGGCATGGGCTCGGAACTGCGCCAACCGTTGGGCCTCGCCCTGGTGGGTGGCTTGCTGCTCAGCCAGGTGTTGACCTTGTTCACCACGCCGGTGATTTATTTGGCTTTCGAGCGGCTGGCGCGGCGGGAGGTGGCGGGTGATTAAGCAGCCGCCAGAAAAACAGAACGGGCGGCCTAAGCCATGAACCTCTCCGCCGTGTGCATCCGCCGCCCGGTCGCCACCACCTTGCTCACCCTGGGCGTGGCCTTGGCCGGGATGTTCGCGTTCTTCCGGCTGCCGGTCGCGCCTTTGCCCCAGGTGGATTTCCCGACCATCGCGGTAATGGCGAACCTGCCCGGTGCCAGCCCGGAAACCATGGCGGCGACAGTGGCGACACCCTTGGAGCGTTCCTTGGGCCAGATCGCCGGCGTCACCGAGATAACCTCGTCCAGTGCCCAAGGCTCGACCCGGATCACCCTGCAATTCGATTTGAACCGGGATATCGACGGGGCCGCCCGCGATGTGCAAGCGGCCATCAACGCGGCGGCGGGACTCTTGCCCACCAACCTGCCGAGCCGCCCCAGCTATCGCAAGATCAATCCGGCGGACTCGCCGATCATGATCCTGGCCCTGACCTCGGACACGATGACCCGCGGCCAGATGTACGACGCGGCCTCCACCGTGCTGGCCCAGAAAATCGCGCAAATCCAAGGCATCGGCCAAGTCACCGTCGGCGGCAGTTCATTACCCGCCGTGCGGGTGGAATTGAATCCCGCGGCCCTGGGCCAATACGGCATCGGCCTGGAGGAAGTCCGCGCCGCCCTCGCCGCCGCCAATGCCAACCGGCCCAAGGGCGTGGTCGAGGCCGGAAACCGGGTCTGGCAAATCCAGGCCAACGACCAAGCCCAAACCGCCGCCGAATATCTGCCCTTGATCGTGGCCTACCGCAACGGCGCGGCAGTACGCATCGCCGATTTGGGCGGGGCGGTGGACTCGGTGGAGGATATCCGCAACGCGGGCCTGAAAGACGGCAAGCCCTCGGTGCTGTTGATCCTGAGCAAACAGCCCGGTGCCAATATCATCGAGACCGTGGAGCGGATCAAAACCCTGTTGCCACAGTTACGGGCCTCGATTCCAGCGGCCATCGACCTCTCCCTGGCCATGGACCGCTCCGCCACCATCCGCGCTTCGGTGGACGAGGTGGAACGCAGCCTCTATATCGCCGTGGGGTTGGTGATCTTCGTCGTGTTCGTGTTTCTGCGCGACCCGCGCTCGACCTTGATCCCCAGCGTCGCCGTGCCAGTATCCCTGATCGGTACCTTCGGCGTGATGTCCCTGTGCGGCTATAGCCTCGACAATCTCTCGCTGATGGCCTTGACCATCGCCACCGGCTTCGTGGTGGACGATGCCATCGTGGTCCTGGAAAACACCGCCCGCCATATCGAGGCCGGCGAGCCGCCGTTCCGGGCCGCGGTGCGCGGGGCGGGGGAAGTGGGCTTCACGGTGCTGTCGATGAGCCTGTCCTTGATCGCCGTGTTCATCCCCTTGTTGCTGATGGGCGGGATCGTGGGGCGCTTGTTCCGGGAATTCGCGGTCACGTTGTCCAGCGCGGTGCTGGTGTCGCTGCTGGTATCGTTGACCACCACGCCCATGCTGTGCGCCCGCTGGCTGAAACAACCCGAACCCCGGCGGCTGGGCCGCGTCCCGGCCTGGACCGAAGCCGCGTTCCTGGGCCTGCAACGGGGCTACGAACACAGCCTCGGCTGGGCCTTGAACCATGGGCCGCTGATGGTCCTGCTGCTGTTGGCGACGGTGGCTTTGAACTTCCATTTGTACGCCATCATCCCCAAGGGCTTTTTCCCGACCCAGGACGGCGGGCGCTTGATGGGGGCGATCCAGGCCGACCAGGGCATTTCTTCCCAGGCCATGCGGCAGAAACTGGCCGATTTCGTGGATATCGTCCGCCACGACCCGGCGATTTCCAGCGTGGTGGGCTTCATCGGCGGGCAACAGGGCGGCAACAGCGGCCTGATGTTCGCGGAGCTGAAACCGCCCGCGGAACGGGGTGCCTCCCTGGACCAGATCATGGGCCGCCTGCGCCAACAACTGGGCCGGGAACCGGGGGCCAACCTGTTCCTGCAACCGGCCCAGGACCTCCGGGTCGGCGGCAGGATGGCGGGGGCGCTGTTCCAATATTCGCTACAGGCGGAAAGCCTGGAAGACCTCCGCGCCTGGACACCCCGGATCGTCAAGGGCTTGGCCGGCCGCCCCGAACTGGCCGATGTCAACACCGACCAACAGGACAAGGGCCAGCAAATCGATGTGGTGATCGACCGTGCCTCGGCGGCGCGGCTGGGCCTGACCCTGGCCCAGATCGACGCCACCCTGAACGACGCCTTCGGCCAGCGCCAGGTCTCGGTCATCTACAATCCTTTGAACCAATACCATGTGGTGATGGAATTGGCCCCCGAATATTGGCAACAGCCGGACAGCCTCAAAACCCTTTACCTGCGGGTTCCGCCCAGCGCCACGCAACCGGACGGCGCGAACGTGCCGCTGACGGCCATCGCCCGGTTCGGGCCGACCAATGCGCCGCTTTCGGTCAACCACCAGGGCCAATTCGCGACCGCGACGGTTTCCTTCAACCTCAAGCCCGGCGCTTCGCTGTCGGACGCGACCCGCGCCATCCGCGCCACCCTGGACGAACTGGGCGTGCCGGAATCGATCCATGGCAGCTTCCAGGGCACGGCCAAGGTGTTCCAGGAATCCCTGGCCAACCAGCCCTGGCTGATCCTCGCCGCCCTGGCGACCGTCTATATCGTCCTGGGCATCCTCTACGAGAGCTATGTCCATCCCTTGACCATCCTTTCGACGCTGCCGTCCGCCGGGGTCGGGGCTTTGCTCGCCCTCCTCGCCTCCGGGACCGAATTCAGCCTGATCGCCCTGGTCGGCGTCATCCTCCTCATCGGCATCGTCAAGAAGAACGCCATCATGATGATCGACTTCGCCCTGCACGCGGAGCGGGCGCTCGGCATGGACCCGCGCGCCGCCATTTCCACCGCCTGCGCCTTGCGGTTCCGGCCCATCCTGATGACCACCTGCGCGGCCTTGTTCGGAGCCTTGCCCTTGGCCCTCAGCACCGGCTATGGTTCGGAACTGCGCCGTCCCCTGGGCATCGCCATTTTCGGCGGTTTGATCGCCAGCCAGTTGCTCACGCTCTACACCACCCCGGTGGTTTATCTCTATCTGGACCGGTTCCAACGTTGGATCGGCCCCCGTCCCGGAAAGACCGCGCCATGACCCAAGCCACGAAACCCTCGGGAACCGCCGTCGCGCTGGCCTTGCTCGCAGGCTGCGCCGTCGGGCCGGATTACGTCAAGCCGGCAGCGCCCGCACCGGAGGCTTTCAAGGAAGCGCAAGGCTGGAAACCGGCGCAACCCCGCGACCACGCCCTGCCTGGCGCGTGGTGGGAAATCTTCGGCGACCCGCAATTGAACGCGCTGGAACAAGCCGCCACCCACGACAATTTCTCCATTGCCCAGGCCGAAGCCCAATACCGCCAAGCCCAGGCCTTGGTGCAATCGGCCTGGTCGTCCTTCGCCCCGACCGGCTCGGCCACCGCTTCGACCAACCGCTCGCGGTCCGCCAGTGGCCAAAGCGTGGCGGTATCGGGAGTGCGCAACCTGTTCAATGTGGCCCTCAGCGCCAGTTGGGAACCGGATTTGTGGGGGGCGGTGCGGCGGCAAGTGGAATCCAGCGAAGCCAGCGCCCAGGCCAGCGCCGCCACCCTGCAAGGCGTGCGGCTCTCGGTCCAGGCCACCCTGGCCCAGGATTATTTCCAGTTGAGGGCTTTGGATGCGCAGAAAAAGGTGCTGGACGATACCGTGGCCGCCTATGCCAAGACCTTGGAACTGACCCGCAACCGCTATGGCGTGGGGGTCGCGGCCAAGGCCGATGTGGTCCAAGCCGAAATGCAACTGGAATCGGCGCGGGCGCAGGCCCTCGACCTGGGCGTGCAGCGGGCGCAACTCGAACACGCCGTGGCGGTGTTGACCGGGAAACCGCCCGCCGCGCTGGACCTCGCCGCCGCGCCGCTCACCGCCAAGCCGCCGCCGGTTCCCGTGGGCCTCCCGTCGGAATTGCTGGAACGCCGGCCCGACATCGCCGCCGCCGAGCGCCAGGTCGCCGCCGCCAACGCCAAGATCGGCGTGGCCAAGGCGGCGTATTTCCCGACCCTGACCTTGTCCGCGTCCAATGGCTTCCAAAGCTACAGCCTCTCCAGCCTCTTCAACGCGGCGCGGCGTTACTGGGCCTTGGGTCCGGCTTCGCTGTCCCTGCTGGTGTTCGACGGCGGTGCCCGCAGCGCCCAGATGAAACAGGCCATCGACGCCTTCGACGCCAGCGCCGCCGCCTACCGCCAAACGGTGCTGACCGGCTTCCAGGAGGTGGAGGACCAGCTGGCCGCCCTGCGTATCCTGGAACAGGAATACGCGGTGCGGGCCAAGGCCGTCAAAGCCGCCCGCGAATCGGTCGCGCTGACCCACAACCAGTACCAAGCGGGCACCACCGGCTATCTCGAAGTGATGGTCGCCCAAGCCGCGGCCCTCGACAACGAGCAAGCGGCGGTGCAGGTGCTGGGCAACCGCATGGTGGCGGCGGTGCTGCTGGTCAAGGCATTGGGTGGTGGCTGGCAGGCATCGGCCCTGCCCAGCCCGGAACAGGCGGGTGGCGAAGTCGAATGGTACGAATATTTCCCAGTGCCGGTGCCGGTGCGCTAGCCCGCATTCGGTTTGGGTGTACGGATAATTCCTGGAGTCCACAGCTTGCTTTGGACGCCGGTTGATTGGCCAGGACCGGACGCCCGCTCCGAAAATCCCCTAGCCTGAAACAATGGGCCGCAGTACAGTCCCGCCCACCCGCCGGTCCAAGCCGGTCTTTTCATCCCCAGCCCTTAGGAGGCTTCCATGCGTCACGCGATCATCCTGGGCTTCACCGCCCTCTTATCCATCGGCAGCGCCCAGGCCGAAACCTATACCATCGATCCCAGGCACACCTTGCCGGTGTTCGAGGTCAACCACCTGGGTTTTTCGACCCAGCGGGGCCGTTTCGATAAAACCTCCGGCAAGATCGAACTGGACCGGGCCAAGCAAACCGGCCAGGTCGATTGGACCATCGACGCCAGTTCCCTCGACATGGGCGAGGATAAATGGAACGAGCATCTGAAATCGGCGGATTTCTTCAATGTCGCCCAGTTCCCGACCATCACCTACCACGCCGACAAATTGGCTTTCAAAGGCGGGGTGCCGGTGGCCGCCGAAGGCACGCTGACCTTGTTGGGGGTCACGAAGCCGGTGAAGCTCGCCATCCACCACTTCACCTGTGGCAGGAACCCGCTCAACCAGAAGGAATTGTGCGCCGCCGATATCGAGGCCAGCCTCAAGCGCTCGGAATTCGGCATGACCAAATACCTGCCTGGCGTCGGTGGCCTGGCCAAAGACCTGATTCCCGGCGTCGGCGACGAGGTGAAGGTGTTGGTGCCGGTGGAGGCGTATAAGGATTGACCGATTTTCCGCCGCGGCGGAATCCAGGCTTCCCGGATTCCGCCGCCCCCGTCCGCAATATCCCCGCCCCCGTAAAACCCCTTACCAATTCCCACCGTCTCCGCAGTCTAACCGCCTGTCCGCCCGGCGGATAAACGCATCCCCTTGGGATGCCGACAGCGACGCACCCGGCCTAGGACAGGCCGGAATAGCCCACAGAGGAAACTTTATGGCCAGCCTGCACCAATCCATCGAGATCGACGTTCCGGTCCAGACCGCCTACAACCAATGGACCCAGTTCGAGGATTTCCCCAGCTTCATGGAGAACATCGAGGAGGTCCAGCAACTCGACGACCAGCACCTGCATTGGCGGGCGTCCATCGGCGGGGCCGAACGCGAATGGGAGACCGAGATCACCGAGCAGATTCCCGACCAGCGCATCGCCTGGCGCACCGTGTCGGGCGCGGAGAACCGGGGCGTGGTGAAATTCGAGCCTTTGGGGGCCGACCGCACTTTGCTCACGGTGGATGTGGAATACCAGCCCGGCACCGTGACCGAAAAGATCGGCGACATGTTGGGCATGGTGTCCGCCAATATCGGGGAGGATTTGGAGAACTTCAAGGAGTTCATCGAAAACCAAGGCGGCGAAACCGGCGCTTGGCGCAGCGAAATCCACTGAGTCCGGTCTTGCGGGTTCCCAGGCATGACTTGGGAACCCGCGCCCCGGACCCAAGGATTATTTGGGCTTGACCGCCAACCCCTTGGCGGTTTTTTTATGCCGGATAACCTTCGTGGGTCTGCGCCTGAAGATCGCCGCAGGCTACAACTCAAGGTGCCCGTGGCGTCGCCGGGGGCGGGGGCGGGGGCGGGGTTGCGGCGACGGCGCCCGGCGGGGGCGCGGGGGCGTCGAGGGTGACTTTGACGATCTGGCCGGTGAAATGGTTCTCGCCCTGTTTGTAATCCGCCGATACCGGGGTTTCCCCGTCCACTCCGACATTGGCGGTTTCGTCCGCCGAGAACAGGTTGGGCACGGTTTTTTCGATCCGGCCTTCCGCGACCTTCTTGCCGTCGATGAACAGGCGACCCGTGCCGCCCTTGCCGCGCCCGCCGCCGTCGTAGGCGAACTCATAGCGCAGGGTGGCTTTGCCTGCGTGCGGAGCTTCGGGCGCGGCGATTTTGTATTGCTCCATCCCCACCCAGTTATAGAGATACACCGGCTTGCCGTCCTTGAAATACAAGCTCCAACCGGCGAAACGCCCGCCCTGGGCCACGACCACACCCTCGGCCCCGCCCTTGGGAATCTCCAGTTCGGCGGTGATGCTGTGGGAGCGGTTCTTGATGTTGATGAAGGCGTTTTCCGCCATGCCCACGCCGCCCGGATACAGGGTGAGCGAGGTGCGCCCGGCCATCAGGTCGGGGCGGCCGGCCACGGTGGGATCGAGCCGCTCGACGGTGCGGTCGTCCAGCGGCAGGACTTGGTATTTCACGGCTTCCTTGAGGAACAGGGCTTGTAGCTCTTTCAGCTTGGCCGGGTTCTTCGCGGCCAAATCCTGCGCCTGGCTGAAATCGTCCACCACCCGGTAAAGCTCCCATTGATCCTGGTCCAGCGCGGCGCGGGGCTTGGGTTCCCACGGTGCCTTGTGGACGGTCCCGGCGAACCAGCCGTCGTGGTAAATCCCCCGGTTGCCCACGATCTCGAAATACTGGGTGTGGTGGCGCGACCCGGCCTTGGCATCGTTGAAGGTGTAGGCGAGGCTGACGCCTTCCATCGGTTTTTGCGTGGTGCCGTTGACCAATTTGGGCTGGGGGATGTGGGCGGCTTCCAGCACGGTCGGGGCGATATCGATCACATGATGGAACTGGCTGCGGATTTCGCCCTTGGCCTGGATGCCCTGGGGCCAGTGGATGACCATCGGGTTCTGGTTGCCGCCGAAACGGGAGGCGACCTGCTTGCCATAGTTGAACGGCGCGTTGCCCGCGTTGGCCCAGCCCACGGCGTAGTGCGGGAAGGTTTCCGGCCCGCCCCAGCTGTCCAGCCGCTTGGTTTTCTGCTCCAAGGATTCCGGAATGCCGTTGAACAGCGAGTTCATCTCGTTGGCGGCCCCGGCCATGCTGCCTTCCGGGCTGGCCCCGTTGTCGCCGACGATATAGACGAACAAGGTATTGTCCATCTCGCCCAGTTCTTCCAAGGTCTGCACCAAGCGACCGATCTCATGGTCGGTGTGTTCGCCGAAACCGGCGTAGACCTCCATTTGCCGGGCGTAGACCTGGCGCTCCGGTTCGCCCAGGGTGTTCCAGGCCGGGATGGCCTCGGGCGTGGGCGCGAGTTGGGTATTGGGCGGGACGACGCCGAGTTGCTTTTGCCGGGCCAGGGTTTCCTCGCGGTAGCGGTCCCAGCCTGCGTCGAAGCGGCCTTTATATTTATCGGCCCATTCTTTCGGCACATGGTGCGGGGCATGGGTGGCCCCCGGCGCGTAATAGACGAAGAAGGGCCGGTCCGGCGTCAGGCTTTGCTGTTGGCGCACCCAGGCGATGGCCTGGTTGGTCATGTCGGTGGTGAAGTGGTAATGGGGATCGCGCGGCGGTTCGACCCGGGCCACGCCGTCGTAGATCGTCGGGGCCCACATATTGGTTTCGCCGCCGATGAACCCGTAGAACTTGTCGAAGCCCGAACGGGTCGGCCAGCGGTCGGTGGGACCAGAGGGGCTGACTTCCCAGGGCGGGGTTTCATGGTATTTGCCGAAGGCGGCGGTGCTATAGCCATTCAGGCGCAGAATTTCGGCCAGGGGCGCGATGGCGTTGGGCCTAACGCCGTTATAGCCGGGAAAGCCGGTGGCGATATCCATCACCGCGCCGGCGTTGGCCGAATGATGGTTGCGCCCGGTGAGCAAAGCCGCCCGCGTCGGCGAGCACAGGGCGGTGACGTGGAACTGGTTGTATTTCAAGCCTTGCTGGGCCAGCCGGTCCAGGGTCGGCATGTTGATCGCCCCGCCGAAAGCGCTGGACTGGCCGAAGCCGAAATCGTCCAGCAACACAATGACCACGTTGGGCGCGCCTGGCGGGGCTTTCACCTCGAAACGCGGCGGGATTTTGGCCTTGCGGGCGTCGAGTTCTTTGATGGCGGGATATTGGGGCGGGGCGATGGGCAGGACCGAGCGGTCCAACGCCGCCGGACCGGGCGCGGGTTTGGCACCCTTGGCGGCGGCGGGAACGGCGGACACCAGGCCCAACAGCGCCAAGGCATAACGGGACAGCGGAAATTTCAGCATGAAGATGCGCTCACGACAGGGTTAAAAATTGAGGGCCACGGAGACCATACCGAGATTACCCTCGAAACGGTGCTGCACATCGTATTCGTGAATCCATTTGCCGATGAAATGCACCTGCTTGTCGCCGAGTTTGGGGCTGTAGCGCACGATGGGACCGACCCCGGCGGCTTCGCCCTGGAACCCGCCGACCTGGGGCAGCAAAGGCTGGCCGGTGGCGTCGCGCATCTGGTTGAGCGCGTTCACCACCCCCTGGAGCTGGCTCAGCATCGGGCTTTTGTCGTTGCTCAACTGGCTGAAATAAAAGCCGGTCACGCCGATGCCGAACGCCTCCGAGAAATGCTGGGCCACGGTGTAATCGAGGTGGAATTCGTCGCCGCTCTGGTATTCGGTGGCGTCGTTCTTGGTGTTGCTGAGGAAGCCGACATTGAACGACACTTCGTGGCCTCGCGTCGGATGCACCCAAGTCAGGCCCAGCACGCTATCGAAGGACCAATAATTCTTGCCCAGGTTGACGATCTGGTCCGGGTTGTAGAAGCCGGTGGGCATGATGATGAATTCGTCCAGTTTCACGTTGAAATCTTCCCACTTCCACACCAGGGACAAGGGCGAAACCCCCATATCGCCCATGCCGCCCTCGTTGCCGCTCCCGGAGCCTTGGCGCGGCCCGGATTCCACCGTGCCCCGCAGATGGGCGTCGAACACGATGGGCATAAAGAGGCTGGCCCCGTAGCGCGCGCCCAGGATTTCGAAATCGCTGACCCAGCCCATCTTGGCGATGGTGAGCCACAGGTCGAGATCGGCATTGACCGCGGTATTGCGGCCCAGGGTCACATCGGGCAAGCGTCCGCCGTAATAGACCAGGTCGTCGCGGAAATACACGCCGGGGTCCATTTGCTTATTCATGAAGAAATCGTTGTAGGCACCGGGGAAATAATGGCTGGTGCCGCCTTCGGTGGCGGGGGCGCAGGCCGGGACCAAGGCCAGGGCCAAGGCGGCGAGCGCCGGGCGCGGGCGGGAAGACAGGGTTTGGAACATGGGTTATCGCTCATGGGGTCGTGGTTTTCGGAGGGGGGTCCCGCGGCTCGTTCAGGTCCGAGCGCACACTGGCCGGGAATTCCAGGCCGCGGGTTTCGGCGATCAACCGGAATTGGCACTCGGGCGCTTCGGTCCCGAGTTCCATCAGCGCGGCCAATCGACTGAAATGCGGCGAGCGGATCATCTGCCGCACCGCCTCCTCCGACTCCCAGGTTTCCACATAGCAGATACAGCGCGGGTCGCCATCCGCCAGGAACAGCCGGGCCGACAAGCAGCCGGGTTCGGCCCGCGCCCAACGGGCCAGGGCGCGGAAGGCGGCGATGACCGGACGGGTGTGTTGCCGGGAGGTGCGGATGAGAAGGCGCAGTTCGATCATGTCCACCGCTATGGCTAAGATCATGCCAGTTCGGCGGCGGCGTGGAAACGGCTTGCGGCGCGGGAGTTTAGCGGCGGAATGTGGCCCTGTCACGACACGGCGGCGCGTTCGATGCCCCGAAATATCGGGGATTCCACGGGATGGCGTGCCCCGGCCCCGCGTTGGACGCCGGCCCAACCGCCACGCCCTCGCGCCCGGCCCGCGGCGGACAGCCATGTCCGGTTTCCTGCTATCGTTACGCTTTTGCCCCAAGGTCGCGCCCCATGAACACGACAACCCCCACCCCCCTGGCCAAGATCATCCTGGTCGGACTCATCGGCAATGTGATGGAGTGGTACGACTTCGCCGTCTACGGCTATTTCGCCACGGTCATCGGCAAGCTGTTCTTTCCCGCCAGCGACCCGGTGGTGTCCTTGATCGCCTCGTTCGGGGCGTTCGCGGCGGGCTTCCTGGTCCGGCCCTTGGGCGGGCTGGTGTTCGGCCGGATCGGCGACAAGGTCGGGCGGCGGCGGGCCATGATCCTCTCGGTGATCGCCATGGCCGTGCCCACGGTACTGATGGGATTCCTGCCGACCTATGGGGCGGTGGGTATCGCCGCGCCCCTCCTGATCATCGCCCTGCGTATCGTCCAGGGCTTGTCGGTCGGCGGGGAATTCACCAGCTCCTTGATCTTCTTGGTGGAACACGCGCCCGAGAACCGGCGTGCCTTCAGCGCCGTCTGGGGGTCGTGGGGGGCTTCGGCGGGGATTTTGACCGGGTCCGGGATGGGTTGGCTGATGAATTGGCTGCTGGACGATGCCGAGATCGTCGCCTGGGGTTGGCGGATTCCCTTCATCCTCGGCGGCTTGATCGCGCTGGCCGGGTACTGGATACGCAATAGCCTGCATGTGGATATCCCAGTGGGCCGCAGCGCCAACCCGGTGCGGGATATTTTCACCCAATACCGCTTGCCGGTATTGCGGGTCGCCCTGCTGAATATCGGCTTTGGGGTGGCTTTCTATACCGTGTTCATTTACGCGGTCAGCTATATCAAGAACATCGACCATTTGTCCGAAGGCGTCGCCCTCAAGCTGAATACCTGGGCCATGTTGCTGCTGCTGCTGGTGTTGCCGTTGGCGGCCTGGCTGTCCGACCGCTTCGGGCGGAAACGGATACTGGGCGTGGCCTCGGTGTTGTTGGCGGCGGGGGCGGTGCCCTTGTTCCAATTGATCCACTCGGGGGATGAATCGGTGATTTTCCTGGGCGAATTGAGTTTCGCCCTGATCGTGGGGCTGATCTCCGGGGGAATCGCGGCGACCAATGTAGAACTGATACCGGCCCCGGTCCGCTGCACCGGCCTGGCCTTCGCCTATAACGCCTCCATCGGGATTTTTGGCGGCAGCACGCCGATGATGGCGGCTTGGCTGATCGATTACACCGACAATCCCATCGCCCCGGCCTATTGGGTGGCGGCGACGGCCTTGGTGTCCTTGCTCACTTTGATCTTCATGATCCACGAGACCCGGTTCCAGCCCTTGCACACTTGAGGCCGACGGCGACGGCCCGGCCTGGATTGGCGGGTTCCCAAGCCCTGCGCGGGAACCCGCGTATGCGCGTCAAACCGGGCGGCGGATGCCGAGCTTGAGCATCCGGCTTTCCAGGGTGCTGGGCTTGAGCCCCAGGATTTCCGCCGCGCCCGCCGCGCCGCGCACCCGCCAGCCGGTAGCTTCCAACACGCGGAGGATATGGCTCCGCTCCACCTCGGCCAGGGTCGCGGGACCGGCCTGGGCGGCGGACGCCGACCCGGCGGCGGGATGCCCCGCCAGCGTGGGCGGTTCGATCCTGAGCAGCGACCCGGAGTTGAGGATCACCGCCCGCTCGATGACGTTACGCAATTCGCGGATATTGCCCGGCCAGGGGTAATTCAGCAGCGCTTTCAAACTGGATTTGGCGACGGCCTCGATGGGTTTGCCCATGGCCTTGGCGAACTCCTCGACGAAGGATTCGACCAGGGGCGGCAGGTCGTCGCGCCGCTCCCGCAAGGGCGGCAGGTGCAGCGGGAACACATTGAGCCGGTAATACAAATCCTCGCGGAACCGGCCTGCGGCGACTTCCCGGGCCAAATCGCGGTGGGTGGCGGCGATCAGGCGCACATCCACCTTGATCGGCCTGGGATTGCCGAGCCGCTCGATTTCCTTCTCTTGCAACACCCGCAACAGCTTGGCCTGGGCTTCCAAGGGCAATTCGCCGACCTCGTCCAGGAACAGGGTCGAACCGTCCGCCAACTCGAAGCGGCCGATCTGCCGGGCCAGCGCCCCGGTATACGCGCCCTTTTCCCGCCCGAACAATTCGCTTTCGATCAAGGCCGCCGGGATCGCCGCGCAATTGACCCGGATCATGGCACGGCCCCGCCGGGGGCTGGCTTCGTGCAGGGCGGTCGCCAGCACTTCCTTGCCGGTGCCGGTTTCGCCGGTAATCAGCACCGAGGCCGGGGTCGGGGCCACTTGGCCGACCTGGGCCAGGACGCGGCGCATCGAGTCGCTGCGGCTGGCGATGCGGGTCGCGCCCTGGTGTTCCTCGATTTCGCGGCGCAGGTAGACGTTTTCCTGTTGCAACTGGTCCTTGAGGGTTTGGATTTCGGCCAGGGCCCGCCGCAAAGCGGTTTCCGCCTGTTTGCGCTCGGTGATGTCGATGCCCGCGCCCATCATCCGCCCAGGACGGCCATCGCCGCCCCACTGGCATTGGCCGGTGGCGCAAATCCACCGGGTCTGGCCGTCGGGATGGCGGATGCGGTATTCCTCGCGGTAGGTGCCGCCCCCCGCGAGCGCCTGCTGGATCGCCCGCTCCACCCTGGGCCGGTCTTCCGGCACCAGCCGGTCCAGGAACAGCCCGATGGTGACCGGCGCGTCCGCCGCCATGCCGTAGAGGGTCCGCGCCCGGTCGGTGCCCCAAAGGGTGTCCCCTGGAATATCCCAGACCCACAGCCCGACCTGGGCGGCCTCGGCAGCGAGGCGCATCTGGGCCTCGCTTTCCCGTAGCGCCTGGTCGGCCCGCCGCCGCGCCAGGGCGTTGGCGAACACATCGGCGATGAGGCGCAAGCCCCGCACCACCCGTTCCGGCCAATCGCGGGGCGTGGCCGAGGAAAACGCCAGGCCGCCGCGCAACTCCCCACCAACAATCAGCGGGAAAACCAAATCGGCGCGGGTGCCATAGCGCAGGAAATTCTCGCGGTCGGTGGCCTCCTCCAGGTCGGCCACATCGCGGACAATCAAGGTTTCGCCTGCGAACAGGGTTTTCATGACCAGGGGCACTTCGGTCATGACCGATTGGACCTTGTTGGGGGGAATGCAGGCTTTGGCATAGCAATGGGTGACGAAGCCGTCCTGGCCGTCGGCGGTGACTTCGCCCAGGGTGGCGCGGTCGATGCCCAAGGTTTCGGCGATACGTTGCAGGCTGGCGTTGATGACCCCGTCCACTCGGTCCGAAGGCAGGTTGACGAATTGGGCGGAGAGTTCCGCCAGCAGCATCTCGAAATGGGGCATGTCCATGGGTCCGGGCTGGGTCGTGGGGGGGCGGTAGTTTAATGCCACGTTATTTCGGAGCGGCAATCCCCGCGTCCGCCGCGTAACATAGGCGGTATGAAAAAACACACCCGCCCACATCGATCCCGGCCCCCTGGACATCCAGCCCGGTCCGGCGTGTGGGCCGCGCTGGCAGCGGCGCTGCTGTTCGGGGCCGGGACGCCTTTCGCCAAGCTATTGCTGGCCGGGGTCGATCCCTGGCTGATGGCGGGTTTGCTCTATCTGGGGTCCGGCTTGGGCCTGGGAATCTACCGGGCCTTGCGCCGGGCACCCCGCGCCGGGCTGGCTCCGGGCGAATGGCCTTGGCTGGCCGGGCGGTGTTGGCGGGCGGCGTGGTGGGTCCGGTGGCGCTGATGTTCGGATTGCGGGGCATGCCCGCCTCGGAAGCCGCCTTGCTGCTCAACGCGGAGGGCGTGTTCACGGCGCTGCTGGCTTGGTTCGGCTTCCGGGAGAATTTCGACCGGCGCATCGCCTTGGGGATGGCCTTGATCGTGGCCGGGGCGCTGGTGCTGGGTTGGCCGGAACGGGCCGGTGTATCGGCGTCCTGGCCCGCGCTGGCGGTGTTGGGGGCATGTTGCGCCTGGGGTTTGGATAACAACCTGACGCGCAAGGTGTCCCTGGCCGACGCGGGTTGGCTGGCGGCGGTCAAGGGCTGGACGGCGGGGACGACGAACTTGGCCCTGGCCTGGACCCTGGGGGCGGCGTGGCCGTCGGCGCGGGAAGTGGCGGGAGCGCTAGTGTTGGGCGGTTTGGCCTATGGGGCCAGTTTGAGCCTGTTCGTGGTGGCTTTGCGCCACCTGGGCACGGCCCGCGCCGGGGCTTATTTCTCGGTGGCCCCGTTCTTCGGAGCGGCGTTGGCGCTGCCGCTATTGGGCGAACCGGCGGAACCGCGCTTGCTCCTGGCCGGGGCGCTGATGGGCTGGGGCGTCTGGCTGCACCTGACCGAGCGCCATAGCCACGAACACCGCCACGAGGCCCTGGAACACTCACACGCCCACCACCATGAGGACGGCCATCATGACCACGGGCACGAAGAGTCGGTACCCGCCGGCACGCTCCATAGCCATCCTCACCGCCACGCGCCGCGAATCCACGCCCATCCCCATTTCCCCGACGCCCATCATCGGCATCGGCATTGACGGGCCGGACGTCAGGTCGAACCATCCCCGAACAAGCCGCCCCAGGTCTGGACCTGGGCCACGCTGCCCACCATGACCCGCTCGCCCAGTTTATCGTGCCCCGGCATCCTGGCTTTGTGGACGACGATCAGCGAATTCCTGAATTCGATGGCGTCGATCCAGCCATCGAGGATGAAGGCCGGGGTATCCTTGACGGGGAAGAAAGTGTGCAGATGGGTGTTGAGGGTCGCCTGCCCGCTCCAGAACTGGAAGTTCACCACATCGGTCAGGCGCTTGAAGAAAGCGTGGGCGGCGACTTCGTTCAGCAAGCCGCCGCCGAAATCGTCCATGTACAGGCAATGGGTGTCCTCGATCACATAGACGCCGCCCGGTGCCAGCCGGGGGAAATAGCCGACGAAGGCTTGGATGATATCGGCGGAGCGGTGGGAACCATCGTCGATCACGATATCGAATTGGGGCGCGAGGGCGGCGATGCGCTGGCGGGCGTCCTCGCCGTTGGCGTCGCCGACCACGACCGTGATCCGGGGGTCTTCGTAGCGCAGGGCGGCGCAACGGGGATCGATGTCGCAACCGACCAGGATTGCCGCCGCGTGGAAATACCGCGCCCAGGTTTCCAGGGAACCGCCGTTCTGCACGCCGATTTCCAGCAGGCGCACCGGGTGGTCGCGCCAGGGCCGGAACAGCCGGTCGTAATAGGCGAGATAGGAAGACCATTTATCGCTGACCTTGCCGGTCTTGCCACGGTGCAAGGCTTCTATCGAACCGGATTCCATCGTCGTGGCCTGCTCTATGTGGTGGGGGCGGAACCGCCCCGGTGGAACGGATCGGCGGGCCCGGCGCGCGGACGGGACGCCATGGGAACGGGCCGCCAAGCCGCGCCGGCCCGGTTTATTTGAACGCTGGGAAGCCGGTTTCCAGCAGCCAGCGGTTCTTGTCCTCATCGTAGCGCCAGCGTTGGTCCTGGGTCATGCTGCGCTCGACCATTTGGTTGCCCCGGACATAGCGGATTTCCACCGTCTGCAACACCACATTGCCCTCGTCCAGCACATCCCGGAACAGCGGCTGGTAATAGGTGACTTTGATGTCCTTGAGCGCCTGCCAGTCCGGCAAGGGCGAAGGGGGCCGGGCATAGTAGTCCAGCGACTTCTTGAACAGGCTCCAGCGGATCGCTCCGGCATAGCCGTTCAATTGCTCGTCCATCCGCATCAACTGGTAATCGTGGGTGCAGGCCGGGAGCGCCGGGCCGAGACCCAACCAAACGGCCACCCCCCATATCCGCGCGCGTTTCTTCATCAGGCAACGGGGGTTCCGTGGTGGGGGCCGAAGAACTCGCAAGCCTCGGCCAGGCGGGCGAGTTCCAGCAGGTTGGCGGTGTCGGTCTTGGCCAGGATGTTGGAGCGGTGCATCTCCACGGTGCGGTGGCTGATGCCGAGGATGCGGGCGATCTCCTTG
Source organism: Methylomagnum ishizawai (assembly GCF_900155475.1). Lineage (NCBI taxonomy): Bacteria > Pseudomonadati > Pseudomonadota > Gammaproteobacteria > Methylococcales > Methylococcaceae > Methylomagnum > Methylomagnum ishizawai. The sequence goes on from NZ_FXAM01000001.1 coordinate 3,685,042, forward strand.
TTGGAATGGCCGCGCATCAACTGGGTCAACACCTCGCGCTCGCGCTCGGTCAGCACCGAAAGCCGCTTGAACAGGATGGCGTTGGCCCGCTCCCGCTCGCGCCGTTCCTCTTCCTGGGCCAGCGCGGTGCGGACCCGCTCGATCAAGAGTCCCGGATCGACCGGCTTGGTCAGGAAATCCACCGCCCCGCCCCGGATGGCCTGGGTGGCGATGGCGACCTGCTCGCAGGCCGAAAGATAGACGATGGGCAGGCGCACCCCGCGCTGGGCCAGTTCGGCCTGGAGTTCCGGCCCGCTCATGCCGGGCATCGCCACATCCAACAAGATGCAACCGTGGTGCTTCTTTTCGCACACGGACAGGAAAGCCTCGGCGCTGGCGAAATTCTCGGCGGCGAGTCCGACAGCGCCCAGCACGATGGATAGTTGCTCATGGATTACGGGATCGTCGTCGATGACGAAAATGCTGGTTGGATTGGTCATGGCGGAATTGGCTCGGCCAAGTGAAGGGACATAGTGTACGTGGGTCCGGGCAGGTTCCGCGAGATTTTCGCGCTGTGTGTTCCCGGTCCAAACCAGGGCGTTTTCACATCGGTCGTAGGCACGGATCGACTCATATTCCAAACCTGGACGGAAAGTCCCGCCCTTATTACATGGCCGTCATCGATTCGGGCCACGCCCGCCAGCGCGGGCCACGCCCTGATTAATCGACCTGCAAATCGCGGCGTATCGCCAAGTTGGTGGCGATGTTTTCGATCTGGTCGAAGGGGATCGGCTTCCCCAGCACCAGGATATCGTCGGGCAAACCGCCCCGCTCCTCGACCTCGCCGACGGACAGTCCGGTCACCACCACCACTTCCATGTCGGCCAATTCGGGCAGGGCGCGGAGCTTGCGCAGCATCTCGAAGCCGTCCATGGACGGCATCAGCAAATCGGTGATGAGCAGATGGGGTTGTTCCAGCCCGATACGGACCAGAGCCTCGAAGCCATTCTTGGCGAACACGGTATCCGGGGCCATCCGCCATTTCCTGAGCCGCATTTGGTAGAGCATCAGCAGGTTGGGCTCGTCCTCGACCACCAGGACGCGCAGGCGGGGTTTGCGCTCCGACTTTTGGGATGGCTCGCCCCGGTCGAGGTTGCGGAACTCCTCCGAGGCCAACAGGCGCTCCAGGGATTCCAGGGTGATGCGGCGGTGCCCGCCTTCGGTCTTCCAGGCGCGGAGCAAGCCGTTCTCCGCCCAGAGCTGCGCGGTGCGCACGGACACCCCGAGCCGGTCGGCGGCCTCGGTGGTGGTGCAGAAGGTCTTGGCGACCTTGGCACGGGGGGGTTTGGGGCTGGGCGTTCTCACGATGGGATACTTCTTCGATTGAATACGGCGGGCCGATGGCTATCGGCGATCCCAAGCTTTACGGCTTGAATTTACCGGGCGCCTGCCGATGGCGTCCCAAAGCGGGGATGTCCTAATCAACGGGAATCGTGGGAGGATCGATCTCTTCACAGGAGCGCAAGACTGAATCATTTTCTACACTAAAAATCAGATTTTATCAAAACTTTAGGCGGTCCGGGGGTTTTCAACCCCACCCCTCCCCCGCCCGGCGGAAACGCCCCCCATCCCGCCGGGCTCATCAACGTAGGTATACACCGTCTTCGCCAATCTTGCCCGGCCCGTCCAGCACATAGACGCCCGCCGAATTGCCCTTGACATGGAAACCCAGCACACCATGGGCGGCGTGGATTTCCTGGCCGGTCACGGCATCGCGGTAGAGGCCGGGCCGGACGCCCTCGACCCTCACATCCTGCCCGCCGCCGATGGCCAGCCCCACCACGGCATAGCTGCCGCCGACGGAATAATCCCGGATGAAACTCATGCCGCCGCCCCATTCCGCCACCCGCTCCATCCGCGCCTTTTGCAGGGCCGGGATGGCGCGGCGGATCAGGTTCAGCCGCCGGATATGCTGGTACAAGGGATGGGCCTGGGTGTGGGCGATGCGGTCCCCGGCCAGATAATCGCCGAAATAGGCCCGGCCCGTCTGGTCCAGGGTGTCCTTTTCGCCTGCCACATCCTGCGGCGCGCCCTTCATGAATTCGACTTCCTCGCCGTAGTACAAGCAGGGAATGCCGCGGGCGGTCCAGATCAGGTTATAGGCCGCCGCCGCCATCCAGGTTTCGCCCTTGAAGCGGTATTTGAAATCGTTGTCCGGGCCGACATCGTGGTTTTGCAGGAAGGTCACCAATTGGGTGGCATCGCCATAAATCCAATCCATGCCGAACACCTGGCCGGTGCCACCGTAGGTGCCCTTGCTGACGGTGTCGCGGAAGGTCGAGAACAGGCCGAAATCCAATTGCGGGAACCCCGAATCGCCGCCCGCGTTGGGATTCCGGGGATCGTGGCCCAGCCGGGTATACCACCAGGGCCGGATTTGCGATGGGCCGTTGTCGCCGCCGCCCAGATCACCCCAGCCATAGCCCTTCACCAGATTCTCGCCGAACACGAACAGGCCGGGTTTGTGGGCTTTCCAAGCATTGACGTATTCCAACAGGTTGCCGCGCTCGATGTGCTTCACCGTGTCGATGCGGAGCGCATCCACGCCCATGTCGAGATAACGGTTGATGGCCCCGATAAGGTAGTCCTTGACGTTCTGGCGCCCAGTGGCGAGATCGATGCAATCCCCGGCCAGATGCTTGTGTTGCAGGGGATGGGCGCTCTCCCAATCGCCGCCGCAGATGAAGCCTTCCTGGTGATACCACTCGGGGTCGAGTTGGTTGGCGTCGATGCCGAAGAAGCGGCCTGGGTTGTAGCCGGGCTTGGGGACGGTCTCGCCGGTCTTGGGATCGACCAGGGGCACGCTGCCCTCGGGGTCGGTGGCGTGGCGTTCCCGGTACCACTCGGGCGCGACCGGATTATCGATATCGTCGCGGTTCGGCCAGGCGTAATTGCCCAAACTACCCTGGTACGGGCCATTGTCGATCCGGCCCGGCTCCGAACCCTGCGGCACGTAATACTTGATCGGCAAATGATCGATATGGACCTGGCCGCGGATGCCGTATTGGCAGGAATGGTTCACCACCACATCCTGGATGATCTTGATGCCCTGGGCATGGGCCGCGTCGATCAAATCCTGGTAGGTGGCGTCGGGCGATTCCAGGCGCGGATCGATGCGGGTCCAGTCGTAGGCGTGGTAGCCGTGATAATCCAGGCCCGAGCGGTTCTCGACCGGCGGCGTGATCCAGATCGCGCTGAAACCCAACTCCTTGATGTAATCGAGGCGCTGGATCAGCCCCTTGAAATCGCCGCGCCAATGCGGGTCTTCCGGTGCGCCGGTCGCGGGATCGAACTTGATACGGTCGCGGCAAAAGAAATTATTGGTGGGATCGCCGTCGTGGAAGCGGGTGGTGATGAGGAAGTAAATGGTCTCCTCGCGGAAATCGACCCGCTCATGGCACGGGGCCAATGCCGGCAAGGGGGCCGAACACACGGGCGGGTGGATTTCATCCAGGGTCGGCGGATGGTCGAACCAACGCCCATCGGCGAACCACCCCTCCCGTTCCCAGGCCAAATCGCTGGTCTGCCGCCCGCGCCCGTCGTTGAATAGGAACTGGAGGCCGGCCTCTTCCAACGGGAAGCCAAACCAACCCCCGCCCTCCGCCCGCATCGGCACGCCGGGCCAGGGGGTATGCGGTTGGGATTTGACGGGATGCCAATAATGGATCAGGACGGGTTCCGCCCAATCGGCGGGTTTTTTGAAGTGCAGGGTGAAGCCGGGCATAGGAGATCGTTCTGGCAAAGCGGGAAGGATGGAGGAACGGGCGCGGGACCGGAACGGCCAGCGGGGCCGGCGCGCGCACCGGCCCCGCGCCACGCCGCCTATTTTTCGCGGATATAGTCGTAGATGTTCAAATAATCCCGCCCCGGATGGTTCCAGGAATTATCCGAGCGCATCCCGTTCTTCATCAGTTCGCGGAAATGATCGGGATATTCGTAATAGCAGGAAATCGCCCGGCCCAGGGCCGATTCCAGCCCGGTGCCGTCGTAGTTCTCGAACACATAGCCATTGCGCTCGTGCAAGGCGCGGTGCGAATAATCCTTGTCGAACACCGTATCGGCCAAGCCACCCACCGAGCGCACCACCGGCACCGTGCCATAGCGCAGCGCGATCAACTGGGTCAGGCCGCAAGGCTCGAACCGACTCGGCACCAGGATCATATCGGCCCCGGCATAGATGAGGTGGGACAGTTCCTCGTCGAAACCGATCTCCAGATGGCAATCCGGGCTTTCGTTCAACATCCGCTTGAGGTTCCAGAAATCTTCGTTGATGCCCTGGTAGGGGCTGGAACCCAGCAGCACAAACTGGGCGTCGCGCTGCAAGCTGTAGAAGATGGCGTGGCGCACCAAATCCAAACCCTTCTGCGGATCGAGGCGGCCAATGAAGGCCACGATGGGCTTGGCGTTGTCGGCCAACATCAGGCGATGGCGCAAGGCCCGCTTATCATCGTACTTGCGCTCTATCGTATCCACGCCGTATTGCGCCGGGATATGCCGGTCCACTTCCGGGTTCCAGACATCGTAATCGATGCCGTTGACCACGCCGCCATACTTGAGGTGGTGGGTGTGCAGGGTCGGCTCCAGCCCGAAGCCCTGGCCCTGGTCCTTGGTCTCATAGGCATAGCGCGGCGACACCGTGGTGACGAAATTGGAATAGACGATCCCGCCCTTGAGCAGGTTCAAGGCGTTGGGATGCTGGTTGTCGCGCAGCCGGTTGTAATCGAAGAAGCGGGCCGGATCGTGCAGCCCGGTGGCCTTGAGCAATTCCGCCCCGGTCACGCCCTGGTGCTGGAAGTTGTGGATGGTGAGGCACACCCTGGGGTGGGTCATGCCCAAACGCTGGTAGAACTCGTACAGGAACACCGGCACCAGGGCGGTCTGCCAATCATGGCAATGGATGATGTCGGGATGCTTGCCGGACTTCCACAGGAATTCGATGGCGGCGCGGGAGAAGAAGGCATAGCGCAGCACATCGTCCTTGAAGCCGTAGATACTGCCGCGGTTGAAGAAATTGTCGTTGGAATGCGGCTCGATGAAGAAACATTTGCGGTCGTAGACGAAGCCGAAGTACACCGTGCAATGGATCGCACCGTCGTACCACGGCACCCACAGGTCTTTGTACACCTCCTTCAAATCGTAGATATGGTCGTAGCGCATACCGCTGTATTTGGGCAGGATGATTTCGACATGGTTGCCGCGGATCGCCAATTCACGGGTCAGGCCGAACACCACGTCGGCGAGGCCGCCGACCTTGGCCACCGGGGCCATTTCCGGGGCGATTTGCACGATGAACAGGCTGGGGCGGTGATGGTGATGCACTTCCGGCTCTTCGAGGTGGACTTCGACGGGTTCCTGGTCGGGCAAAGGCTCTTCGACGTGGGTGGATTGGGGTTCGGCGGGTTCGCCTTCGGGTTCCGGGTCGATGAGGGGCGGAGCGGCGGGAACGGGTTCCGCCACGATTTCGGCGGCTTCCGGTTCGACTACGGCAGCCTCCGGTTCGACAGGAACGGTTTCCACCACAGCTGTGACGGCTTCCGGTTCGGCGGCAACGGGTTCCACCACGACGGCGGCGGTTTCCGGTTCGGCGGGGACAGGCTCCGCTATGGCTGCCACAACTTCCGGCGCGGCGGGAACGACAGCCTCGACCGGGGTTTCCGTCGCCACGACCTCGACCGGGGCCGGTTCCAAGGGCAACGTTTCCTGGGTGGGCGCGGCGGGAATCACCGGAGCCGGGGACGGCGCGGCGGCGGCGGGCTTCTTGGCCGGGGCGGTGGGCTTGGCCGGTTTGGCTGCGGCCTTGGTTTTATCGGGACTGGTGGGTTTCTTGGCCATGGAGATGTTTCCTAAGATGATGGGATTCTTCGCGGCTGCCGCCCCGGCCGCTGCCACGTAGCCCGGATGGAACGATAGCGGAATCCAGACGCTTGCAGGCACCCGGATTCCGTCGCACGCTGTCCGGGCCAGGGGCCGGATCGATTCGGGGCGGTATGGATCAAGCGGCGGGTTCCGCCGGGGTGGTTGGCGCCGCGGGAAGGACGCTCGCGGGTTCGTCCGCCAAATCGGATTCGGGCACGGGTTCGGGCTTGAGTTTCAAGACGATACCGGCCAGCGGCGGCAGGGTGATGACGACCGAATAGGGCTGGTTCATCCAGGCCCGTTCCTCCGCGTCCAAGGACCGCGCCCCGTTGCCCAGGCCGCTCCCGGCGTAATCAAGGGCGTCGGAATTGACCAATTCCCGGTAGGTGCCCAGGGCGGGCACGCCGATCCGGTAATCCTCGCGCGGCACCGGCGTAAAGTTGACCGCGACCACCACGGACTCCCCACCCGCGCGGCGCTGATAGACCAGGGTCGAATTCTGCCCATCGTGGCAATCGATCCACTCGAAGCCCTGCCAATCGAAATCCAGCTCGTACAAGGCCCGCTCGGCGCGGTAGAGCCGGTTCAGGTCTTGGAGCAGACGCTCGATGCCCTGATGGAAGGGGAATTCCCGCACGTACCAATCCAGCACCGCCGTGCTGTCCCATTCCCGGCCCTGGCCGAATTCGCCGCCCATGAACAGCAGCTTCTTGCCGGGATGGGTCCACATGTACACATACAGCATCCTGAGGTTGGCGAAACGCTGCCATTCGTCGCCGGGCATCTTGTAGAGCAGGGATTGCTTGCCGTGGGCCACTTCGTCGTGGGAGAACGGCAGCAGGAAATTCTCGGTGAAGGCGTAGAGCAGGCTGAAGGTCAGTTCGCCGTGGTGGTATTGGCGGTGGATGGGGTCTTTCGCCATATAGCGCAGGGTATCGTTCATCCAACCCATGTTCCACTTGAGGTCGAAGCCCAGGCCACCGACATAGGTCGGCTTGGTCACTTGCGGCCAGGAGGTGGATTCCTCCGCCATGATGAGCGTGCCCGGCGCTTGGCTGTGGGTGACTTCGTTGAGTTCGCGCATGAAATCGATGGCTTCGAGGTTCTCGCGTCCACCGTATTTATTGGGAATCCATTCGCCTTCCTTGCGCGAATAATCCAGGTACAGCATCGAGGCCACCGCGTCCACCCGGAGACCATCGACATGGTATTCCTCCAGCCAGAACAGGGCGCTGGAAATCAGGAAGTTCTTCACCTCGTAGCGCCCGAAGTTGAAGATCAAGGTGGACCAATCCTTATGCTCGCCCAAGCGCGGGTCGGCGTGTTCGTACAAGGCCGTGCCGTCGAAATAGGCCAGGCCATGGGCGTCCTTGGGGAAATGGGCCGGCACCCAATCCAGGATCACGCCGATGCCGTGCCGGTGGCAATAATCGACGAAGGCGCGGAAATCGTCCGGCGTGCCGAACCGGCTGGTCGGGGCATAATAGCCGGTGGTTTGGTAGCCCCAGGATTTATCGTAGGGATGTTCGGTGATCGGCATCAATTCGATATGGGTGAAGCCGAGCCGCTGGACATGTTCGACCAAGAGGGTGGCGAGTTCGCGGTAGTTGAGCATCTCGCCTTCGGGGCCGCGCTGCCAGGAACCCAGATGCACCTCGTAGATCGACAGGGGCCGGTGCTGCCAATCGAAGCGGGCGCGGGTGTCGAGCCAGGTTTGGTCGGTCCAGCGGAAGGCGCTGGGCGCTTCGACGATGGAGGCGTTGTCGGGCCGTAGTTGGAACTGGCGGCCATAGGGGTCGGATTTCAGGAAAATATCGCCGTTCTTGGCGCGGATTTCGTATTTGTAGATGACCCCATGCGGCAGGTCCGGGATGAACAACTCCCAGACGCCGTTGCCATGCACCCGCAGCGGATGGGCTCGGCCATCCCAGCGGTTGAAGTCGCCCACCACGCTGACCCGTTCGGCGCTGGGCGCCCAGACCGAGAACAACACGCCGGTCGCGCCGTCGGCCTGGTGGACCCGCGCCCCCAACAGGCGGTGGGCGTGCCAGTGCTTGCCCTCGCCGAACAAATGCAGGTCGAAATCTGAAAGCTGCGGCGGATAGCAATAAGGATCGTGGGCGATATGCTCGCGGCCCTGGTCGTCACGCCAGATGAGGCGATAGCGCTCGGGTACCTGCTCGGCCTTACCGTGCCACTCGAACAAATCGGTGCCTTCGATCCGGTGCAGGCGGTGGCCGCCTTCGGCGATGGACACTTCCTCCGCGTGGGGCAGCATGGCCCGCACCCACACGCCGCCGCGCTCGGGATGTCGGCCCAGCACCGCGAAGGGGTCGTTGTGGCGGGCATTGACGATCTTTTGCAACTCGGGCGAGAGTTTTGGCTGGTTCATCCTGGATACCTCTTTATTGTGGTTGTTGGGGCGGGCCGCCGACTCGGTGCGGAACAGGACGGGCGGACCGCCACGGCGCTATTTTAGGCGCAAGCGGCGGGGAACGCTTGGCGGGAATGTCGGGATTTTTTGACGGGACCGAAGGCAATGGCACGGCGACGGTCCTGGCGCATGGCCTGGGTGGCACCGGGATGGTCTCCCGATCCCGTCGGCATGAACCCCTGTTTTCTTGCCGGATTAAACCCACCGCGCTTGAAGAAAAGCCCGCCTTCGCCTACATCTATCCATAGCAATTCCGGGCATCGCCCCCCACCCCAGCAGAAATCCCGGCATGGCAGCAAAAAACATCCTCCCCCCCGATAGCCCGCCCGTCCCGGTGACCGCGCCCCCATCCCCCATGCGGCTCAGTATCCTGGTCGCCGAGGATTCGGTCTCGGCTTTGCGGGTCATCATGACGATCCTGTCGGCCTCGGGCCATACGGCGGTCGGGGTCGGCGATGGCATCGCCGCGGTGCGGGAATTCCAAAGCCAATCCTTCGACCTGGTCCTGCTGGACATCCTCATGCCGGGTATGGACGGCTTCGAGGCCACCCGCGCCATCAAACGGATCGCCGCCGAACGGGACGAATGGGTGCCGGTGCTGTTGATCAGCGCCGTGGAGCAACACGGGGCCATCGTCAAGGGACTCTCGACCGGGGCCGACGATTTCATCCCCAAGCCCTGGCTGATCGAAATCCTGGACGCCAAGATCGATGGCTTCGCCCAATCCATCCAAGCCATCCGGCAGATCCGCGCCCAGGAGGCGGAAGCCCGCGACATGGTGAAACGGCTGGCCGAACTGAACGCCCATACCCAAACCGAATTGGACATGGCGAACCGGATCATGAACCGGCTGGTCTCCTGCGAGCGGCTCATCGATCCCCAGGTACGCTATTTCCTGATGCCTTCCGACCGTTTCAGCGGCGATGTGGTCGCCATCTCCCGCGCACCGAACGGCACCCTCTACGCCATGCTGGCGGACGCCACCGGGCATGGCCTCACCGCCGCCATCAGCGTCCTGCCCGCGCTCTGGGTGTTCGAAGGCATGGCCCGCAAGGGTATGCCGGTCGCGGATATCGCCACCGAAATCAACCGTCGGCTGAAAGAAACCCTGCCGACCGGCTATTTCGTGGCGGCGCATATCGTCGCGTTGGACAACGGCTCGGGAAAGCTGTGGATTTGGAGCGGGGGCATGCCTCCGGCCCTCTTGATCGACGACCAGTTCAATACCCTACAGGTATTGGACTCCCCCCACGTCGCCCTGGGCATCCTGGGCGGCGGCGCATTCGACCCCAGTTGCCAAGCCATAGAGGCCAATTTCCAGGGGCAATGCTTGCTGTATTCGGACGGTGTGATCGAAGCCCGGGCCGGGGATGGTCCGATGCTGGGCGAAGAGCGTTTGCGCGGGGCATTGCTGGCCGCCGAACCGGGTGCCCGGATCGACCATACGATCCATTTGGTCGAGGCGCATTTATCGGGACAGGCTCCGCCGGATGATACGTCCCTCCTCGCCATCAGGCTGTCCGCCGATGGAGTGGATTTCGGCGCGTGAATCCGCGTTGTCCTTGTCAAGCCCAACGCACTATGCTTCGATAGATACCGTCACGCCAATTTGGCAAGCGCACAGCCCATTATTTCGACATTCCGTACCAGCGGACCGCAAAGGTTCCGCTCATTATCAAACCAGCGGCAAAAATAGCCATGCATCACCCCGAATATTTCGCAAGCATCCTGGCTTTCGTGCGTAGAATCGGCATCGCTGTCGAGTTGCAACCGATCTCCGGCCCAAGCTTCTTGCCGGGGATCGTCATCCGGTCTGGGGCGCTGGTGGTGGACCCGGACACGCTACAGTGGCCCGGCGACCTCCTGCACGAAGCGGGGCACCTGGCCGTCTTGCCGCCGGAGCGCAGGGCCGGGGCCTCGGACGACCTATCGGACACCAGCATACCCGGCGGAGGAGAACTGGAAGCCCTGGCCTGGTCGTTCGCGGCGGCGCATCGGTTGGGACTGCCCCCATCCGTCCTGTTCCATCCCGGAGGCTACAAGGGACAGTCCGAAGGGCTGATCTTGTCCTACACCTTCGGCGTGTGCCCAGGCTTGAAGGGGCTTTGCGAGGCGGGCATGGCGACCGCGCCCGGCTTCGGCTCCATCGCCACGGCCCCGCCCTATCCCCATATGATTCGCTGGCTGCGGATATAGCCCGGTGGGCCTGTACTCATCATGCCCACCACCTCCGAACATTGCGGTGGACTGGGAGTACCAGCCCACCCTACCCAGCTAAAACGGGTGATACTGGAATAACCAAGTCTCCGACACCGCCTTATCCCGGAGCCGCAGGAAGCAGCGCAATTCCACCGGGTCCGCCCCATCGGCCTTGAGGTCGAAATGGGTGCGCCAATGCCCCGCCACATCGTCCGGCACCGGCTCGATCTCCACCCGCGAAATCTCGCCCCGCGACGCCACGATCACCGGCTCCGGCTTCTCGCCCCAGGCCAGCGCATCCAGCGGTTTCCCCAGGAATTCCACCATGAATTTACGCACGCCCTTGGGCCGGGGCTTGCCGGGTTGGCCGCCATTGCCCAGACGGGTGGCGACGCAGCGGGCCAGCGGGAAGTTGCTCGGGTCTTCGTTCAGCCACGACAGCCGGTATTTGAATTCATAGCTCTTGCCCGCCGTGGCCGGTTCCTTGGGCACCCACATCGCCACGATGTTGTCGTGGATTTCGTCGTCGGTGGGGATTTCGGTCAGTTGCACCGCGCCCGCGCCCCAATCGCCCAGCGGTTCCACCCAAGCGCAGGGCCGCAGGTGGTAGCGCACCCCGTCCTGGTAATGGTCGAACAGCCGGTCGCGCTGGAATAGGCCATAGCCCTTGGGCGCTTTATCCATGAAGCTCGACACCGAGATGTGCGGCGGATTGTTCAAGGGTCGCCACAGGTGTTCGCCATTGCCGTTCAACATCGCCAGCCCATCGGAATCGTGGACTTCGGGCCGCCAATCGCTGCCCGCGCCCTTGGCGGTTTCCGAGAACCAATACATCGAGGTCAAGGGCGCGATGCCCAGGCGCTCGATATCCTTGCGCAGGAACAAGGCCGATTCGATGTTCATCACCACGCCCTTGCCACGGCTCAAGGCGAAACGATAGGCACCGCTGAGGCTGGGACCGTCGAGCAAGGCGTAGATGATGACGGGATCGGTGGGCTTGGGCGCGGGCTCGAACCAGAACGCCACGAAATCGGGGAATTCCTCCGGGTTGGAAGTGCCCGGCGCGATGGCGATGCCGCGGGCGGACAGGCCGATCTGGCCCTGGTCGCCATTCGCGCCCACCGCCCGGAAATAGGACGCGCCCAGGAAGGTGGCCCAGGGTTCCAGTTTCTTCCAATCCGGCCCGCCGCGCTTCTCATGCACCCAGAACCCGGCGAAGGCCGAAGGCTCCGGCGCGAGTTGACGGGCCACATGGTCGGGACCGGCGGCGAACAAATCCGGGTCGTAGACGATGGAGCGGGCCTGGCCGTGTTCGACCACGTTCATTTTCACGGTCTTGGGGAAAAACATCCCCACATGCTGGAAGCTGATGGGATAGGCGCTGCCGCCCTCGGCCCAGAGCGCGGCATCTTTACGGTATTGCAATTTGCCGTGGGCGTCGTAGTCGATTTGCTGGACGATGGCGGGGTCGGGACGCGGCGGCGGGGTGTAGTCGCGGGTGGCGGCGTCGCGGGCCATCGCCTTGAGCGCGTCGAAGCTGAACGGCGTGGCCGGGCCGAATTGCAGCTTGGCGGGATTGGCTTGGGCGGCCGGCATCCTGAGGGCGTAGAGGGCGTTGACGGCGAGGGAGAGTTGCAAAAAATGTCGGCGCGTTAAGCTCATAGGAATTCCATGGACAGGGAGTAGTGGCCGGGACACTAGGCCCGGCCTGTTATTTTCACCGCGTGCGTATCAATCTTCAAAAGCCGGGATGACCTCGGTTTCGGCCCGGCCCGCTTCGATCCATTCCGACATGGCCGGATGGCCCAGCACCGTGTCGCGATAGGCGAGGGCCACCGCGTCGGCTTCGAGTCGGTAGGTCCAAAAGCGCAGGGCGACCGGCGCGTACATAGCATCGGCGATGGTGAAGCGCCCGAACAGCCAGGGACCGCCCGCCGCCCGTTCCCGGCACTCCCGCCAGATTCGCCCGATCCGGGCCACGTCCTTATGTACCGCTTCCGGCAGCTCCTTGTGGGGCGGGGCCGGTGGACGGCGGCAATTCATCCCGCAATGGGTCCGCAGCGCCTGGAAGCCGGAATGCATTTCCGCCGAGAGGGCGCGGGCCTGGGCCCGGTCGGCAGGCGCTTCCGGCCAGCCCTGGGTTGCCGGGTAGCGCTCGGCCAGATATTCCAGGATGGCGAGCGAATCCCACACCGTGATGCCGCCGTCCACCAACACCGGCACCTTGCCCGCCGGACTGTGGGCCGCGATGCGGGCCTGGGAATCTTCCCGGTACAGCGGGATGCGGATTTCCTCGAACGGGATACCGTGGTGCTTGAGGAACAGCCAAGGGCGCAAGGACCAGGAAGAATAGTTTTTGTTGCCGATAACCAAGGTCGGATTCATGGCGTCGTTTTCCGAAGTGAAGGGGGCCGACGCCGGTCCCGCGCTGGCGGGACCGGCCCGGCGGGCGCTGTTATGACAAATATCGCCGTCCGGGGCAATGGGGCGGATCGCCGGTGCGGAAACTCAGGCCGCTCCCAACGCCGCCTCGATATCCTCCACCAGTTCCTCTGGCTTGGTCATCGAGCCATAGCGCTTGACCGGCTTGCCCTCGCGGTCGATCAGGAACTTGGTGAAATTCCACTTGATGCCCTCGCTGCCCAAGGTGCCGGGCAAGGCGTGCTTGAGATAGGCGAACACCGGATGGGCGCCCTCCCCGTTCACCTCGACCTTCTCCGACAAGGGGAAACTCACGCCGTAATTCTTCTCGCAGAACGCGCCGATCTCCACGGCGTCGCCCGGCTCCTGCGCTCCGAATTGATTGCAGGGAAAGCCGACCACCACCAAGCCCCGGTCTTTATAGTCCTGGTACAGCTTTTCCAGTCCGGCGTATTGCGGGGTGAAACCACAACGGCTGGCGGTGTTGACGACGAGGATGGCTTTGCCCCGGAATTGGGCGAAATCCAGGGGCTCGCCGGTCAGGGTCTTGGATTGGAAAGCATAGATATCAGCGCTCATGGTCGGCTCCTATGGGATGGGGGAACGGGGGTGTTCCCAAGTGCCGCAGTTTACGCCGATTCGGGCCGATCCCGCGCCCATGAGTCCCGGCGCTGGAACGCGGCAGTGAAACGCCCCATTTTGGGGCCAGCTTCCATCCCTGCCAATGAATCGCACCAAAATAGGCCATAATTCCCATCATGCCGCTCCGGTTTCCCTGCGGAAACCCGCACGGCCACCCAACCCGCTCCCGGCATCCGGCCCGCCATCGGCACATCCCCGCGGTCCAAGGGCACCCGGCGGACATGGCCCCCATATTGCTTCGCAAGCCGCAATGAACCACGAAGACACCCCCAACCTGCACCATCGCATCCTCGACCATCTCACCGACGCCGTCTTGCTGTTCGACCCGGAATACCGGCTGGTCTACATCAACATGGCAGGCGAGATGCTATTCGCCGTGAGCGCCCGCCAAGTGCTGGGCGTCCGGGCCGAGGAAATCTTTTTCCTGTACGACAAGGACATCGAAAAAGACTTGCAGCGCACCTTGGAACACGCCGAGACCCTGACCAAGCGCAATCTCGCGCTGGAACTGCCCAGCCAACCCATCACGGTGAACCTGACCCTCACCCCGATGATGGAACAGGACCGGCGAGTGGCCGCCCTGGTGCAGATCGAGCAGGTGGATAGGCACCTCCGCATCTCGATGGAAGAGCAATTGCTGGCCCAGCAAAACGCCGCCCGCATGCTGCTGAGGGGCTTGGCCCACGAGATCAAGAACCCGCTGGGGGGACTCCGGGGCGCGGCCCAACTGCTGGACCGGGAACTGCCCGACGCGGAACTGCGCGAATACACCAAGATCATCATGGAGGAATCCGACCGCCTGCAATCACTGGTGGACCGGATGCTCGCCCCCAACAAACCGCCGCACAAAGCCCCGCTCAATATCCACCGGGTATTGGAACGGGTCCGGCAATTGGTGCAGGTCGAAGCCCCGCCCGGCGTGGTGATCGAACGCGATTACGACCCCAGCCTGCCCACGGTCAACGGCGACAGCGACCAACTGATCCAGGCCATCCTCAACGTGGTCCGCAACGCCGCCCAGGCCGTGGGCCAACAGGGCCGCATCCTGATCCGCACCCGCATCCACCGCCAAGTGACCATCGGCCACCGCAAGAGCCGCCACGCGCTCAAGGTCGAGGTCATCGACGACGGTCCCGGCATCAAGCCGGAACTGTTGGGCCAGATTTTCTACCCCATGGTCACGGGCCGGGCCGATGGCACCGGGCTCGGGCTGTCCATCGCCCAATCGCTGATCAACCAGCATGGCGGCTTGGTGGAATGTTCGAGCGCGCCGGGGCACACGGTGTTTTCTATTTTTTTGCCGCTGGAGAAAGAACATGAATAGCGCGGCCCAAGTCTGGGTGGTCGATGACGACCGCTCGATCCGCTGGGTGTTGGAGAAAGCCCTGCAAAAAGCCTCGATCCAAACCCGTTGCTTCGCGCACGCGGGCGGCTTGCTCGACGCCTTGGCACAGGGCAAACCGGACGCCATCCTCACCGATATCCGCATGCCCGGCATCGACGGCCTGGAACTCCTCAAGCAATTGCAGGGCAAACACCCCGACCTCCCGGTCATCATCATGACCGCGCATTCCGACCTGGAAAGCGCGGTGTCGGCCTTCCACGGCGGGGCGTTCGAGTATTTGCCCAAACCCTTCGATGTGGACGACGCGGTGGATTTGGTGCGCCGCGCCTGCGCCCAGAGCCAGCGCCAGAAACCCGAACCCAGCCCCGCCCCGGCCCCGGAGAAAACCCCCGAAATCATCGGCGAAGCCCCGGCCATGCAGGAGGTGTTCCGCGCCATCGCCCGCTTGGCCCGCTCGCATATCACGGTGCTGATCAACGGCGAATCCGGCACCGGCAAGGAATTGGTGGCCCGCGCCCTGCACCGCCACAGCCCCCGCGCCGACAAGCCCTTCATCGCCCTCAACATGGCGGCGATTCCCCGCGACTTGCTCGAATCCGAATTGTTCGGCCATGAGCGCGGCGCCTTCACCGGGGCGCAGGCCCGCCGCGCCGGGCGTTTCGAGCAGGCCGACGGCGGCACCTTGTTCCTCGACGAAATCGGCGACATGCCCGCCGACCTGCAAACCCGTTTGCTGCGGGTGCTGGCCGATGGCGAGTTCTTCCCGGTCGGTGCCCATACCCCGGTCAAGGTCGATGTCCGCATCATCGCCGCCACCCATCAGCATTTGGATAACTTGGTGGCGGAAGGCCGCTTCCGCGAAGATTTGTTCCACCGGCTGAATGTCATCCGCGTGCATCTGCCGCCCCTGCGCGAGCGCCGCCAGGATATTCCGCTATTGCTCAAGCATTTCTTGCAGGAGGCCAGCCAGGAACTCAAGGTGGAGACCAAGAGCCTGTTGCCCGAGGTGGAAGTCTATCTGTGCCGGTTGGATTGGCCGGGCAATGTCCGCCAATTGGAAAACACCTGCCGCTGGATCACGGTGATGGCGGCGGGCAAGGAGGCCCACTTGGACGATTTGCCGCCGGAATTGCTACAAGTGAAGACGGCGGACGCCGCGGCCCCGATGGCGGATGGCTGGGAGGATTCGTTCCGGCAATGGGTGGACCAGCGCTTGAAGCGCGGCGAGCGCAACATCGCCAAGGACGCCATCGAATCGGCGGAAGGCATCCTCATCACCACGGCGCTGCAAGTGACCCGCGGCCGCCGCCAGGAAGCCGCCAAACTGCTGGGCTATGGCCGCAATACCCTGACCCGCAAGATCACCGAGTTGAACCTGGATGTCTGAAATCGCCTTCAGCCTGGTGCGGCATCACCCCTCACCGGGTCCGCGCCCATTTAAGCCCGCGCTCCTTCGCGAGGATACGCCGATGAATAGCGTGCTGAAGCTGTGCCAAGGCTTGCCGGAACAAAGGTTCGCGCCCGCCGAGGTCTTGCTGGCGGAAGGCGGGACGGATGGGAAGCTATATGTCCTGATCGAGGGCGAGGTGGAGATTTCCAAGGAAAACATCGCCCTCCACAGCCAGGACGATTCCGGCGCGATCTTCGGGGAAATCTCGGTCCTGTTGAACCTGCCGCGCACCGCGACCGTGACCGCCACCCGGCCCTGCCGTGCCTACCGGATCGACGATGGCGCGGCCTTCCTGCGCGACCATCCCGACTTCGCCATCCACCTCTCGACCCTACTGGCCCGGCGGCTCCACAGCATCACCGGCTATCTGGTGGACCTGAAACGGCAGTTCGCCGACCATGCGGACCATTTCGGCCTGGTGGACGAGGTGCTGGACAACCTCCTCTACCAACAGCCCTGGCCCCTCCCCGACGACACCGAACGCTATCCGCAATAGCGCTTGTCCAACCACGCGGGCGCTTCCCGCACCGGACTGGGCCGGAGCGGGGCCATGGCATCCAGCGCGATTTCCTCCACCACCTCGCACGAGGCCCACAAGGCCCGCCGCGCCTGGGTATCGAGGATGATATGGGCCGGCACCGGCCCGAGTTGCCGCCCCGGATTGAACACCCAGGTTGCCCCGATCCGGTCCACCCAGGAGCCGCCTTGCTGGAACGGCGATTGGTGGACATGGCCGACCAGCACCATGCTGGGCGCGAACCGGGCGATCCATTCCACCAACTGCGCATCCCCGCCATAACGCCGCCCGCTCCAACTGGTGGGCGAGGCGTCCGGCGGCGCGTGGTAGATCCAAATCCATTGCGCCTTGGTTTTCCGGCTATCCCGCTCGATCTGTTCCCCCACCCTGGCGCAACGCTTCGGCCCGTCCCACCACGGGCAGATGGTGAACAGAATATCCTCCAGTTCCAGGCTGTCCTCGTCGGTAGGGATGCCGAATTGCCGGGTCCTCAGTATCCAGCGGGCATATTTCTCGTCGTGGAAATCGCGGGCATCCAGATCGTGGTTGCCCGAGCAAACCACCACGCGGGTCTTGGCGCACATCCGCTTGAGATAGGACAGGATGACGGTGATCTGGGCCTGTAGGTCCACCACCGAGGCGATATCCAAATGATCCCCCGCGATGACGACCACATCGTAGGCGGGGGCTTGCTGCAATACCCAATCGAATTGCTTCAAGGTGTAATGCAGATCGGAAACCAGCAGGCATTTCATACGCTTATTCCATAGCGGGGCGTTATTTTCGGGCCGGCCGGGCAGGTATTGTTTTGGTGGACCGCTGGTTCGGGCTGGAAAGCGGTTGCATCCATTCATCCATGGAATGGGACGGGGCCGTGCCGGGGCGGGAAAGCATATAGACAAATGCTATCGACTCCAAGCTTTCCGCGGGGCCATTGCGGGACCGCCGCCGATGGACCGGCCTCCTTAACGATCCGCATCCACCTCCCTCCGCCGCGAACTACTTGAATTATTAGGGTTTAGATGCGGACCGCCGGAGGTGTCCACCGCCCCGACGATCTCCAAGGCCGCCGCCCAGGGCTACACTTCCCACCACTTCCCCCGAACATGTCCTAAGCTTCCCATGAGTTTCGACATAACCCTTTGAACCACTGGCGGCGGGCCACCCTCTCCCGTATCCGTCCGCCCCGGTTCGCCCCGCAATATGGACAACCTTGAACCAGGAGTCCCCCGATGCTTAACAACATGAAAATCCGCGCGAAACTGGCGATGGGTTTCGGCCTGCTCTTACTCTTCGGAGCCATGATCGCCACGGTGGGGATATGGCGCTTGCTAGACCTGCAAGCCGATTTCAAAGCCTTGTCCGGGCCGATCCTGGCCCGCGAACGGTTGACCCACCAAGGTCTGGCCCAAATGGGCGATGGAGTGCATTACTTCAAAAACGCCATCCTGCGGGGCAAGGACTATCCGGCGAAATTCGAGGCGGCGATGGCGGGCATCGAGCAAACGGTCCGCGATTACCGGCTGACCGCCGAGCCCGCCCCGGAAGAACGAGCCTTGCTCGAAACCATCGACCAAGAACTCAAGCAATACCGCAACGCCATGGCCACCGTGGTGGAAATGCTAGCCAAGGGCGCGACCCCCACCCAAATCGACAACAGCGTCGCGGGCGCCGACAAAGCCTTGGCGGCGGCGCTGGAAAAACTCATGGTCATCAACATCGAGCGCGGCACCCAAAGCCAACGGCAATTCAACCAACAACTCGACACCGGCATCCCGGTCTTGCTGGGCATCATGGCGCTGATGATCACCCTGGGCGTATTCACGGCGAAAACCATCATCGCCAATATCACCCGGCCCTTGGCGCGGGCGGTCGAACTTGCCCAAGGCATAGCCGCCGGGAATATCGAGCAAGCCCTCTCCCATCCCACTGGCCGGGACGAAACCGCCGAACTGCTCGCGGCCATGGCGAGCATGGCCGATACCCTCAAAAGCTTTGCCGCCGCCCAGCTCGACAACGTCAAAAAGCACGCATCCGGCGGGCTGGACGATCAAATCGACGCCGGGCGGTTTCCGGGCATTTATGGACAAATGGCCTGTTCGATCAACGACTTGGTGCAATCGCATATCGCGGTGAAAAAACGGGTGGTCGAAATCGTGAAACGCTATGCGCAAGGCGACCTGAGCGTGGACATGGACCGCCTGCCCGGCCAAAAACGCGAAATCACCGAAGCCATCGACAGCGTGAAAACCAGCCTGCAAGCAATCAACCGCGAAATCAAAACCCTGGCGCACTCGGCGGTGAACGGCGATTTCACGGTGCGGGGACGGGCCGACCAATACCACTACGAATTCCGCGAGATGGTGGAAGGACTGAACGCGCTGATGGAAGTCAGCGACCGGGGCCTGGCCGAGGTCGCGCGGGTTCTGGGCGCCTTGGCGGAAGGCGACCTGACCCAGCGCATCGACGGCGATTACCGGGGCACCTTCGGCCAATTACGGGACGCTTCCAACGCCACGGTGGAGCGGCTCAGGGAAATGGTGGAACGCATCCACGAGGCCAGCCAGGCCGTCAACAACGCCGCCCAGGAAATCGCCGCCGGGAACGCCGACCTATCGCGCCGCACCGAGGAACAAGCCAGCAGCCTGGACGAAATCTCCAGCGCGATGGAGCGGCTCAATGCCACCGTGACCGCCAACGCCAGCGGTGCCGGACAAGCCAACGCCCTGGTCCAACACGCCAACGGGGCGGTCGAACAAGGCGGCGACGCGGTGGGACGCCTGGTCGCGGCCATGGGCGAAATCCAGGAACGCTCGCGCAAGATCGCCGACATCACCGGGGTCATCGACGGCATCGCCTTCCAGACCAATATCTTGGCCCTGAACGCCACGGTCGAGGCGGCGCGGGCGGGCGAACAAGGCCGCGGCTTTGCCGTGGTCGCCAACGAAGTGCGGAGCCTGGCCCAACGCAGCGCCTCCGCCGCCAAGGAAATCAAGGGCTTGATCGCCTCCTCGGCGGAAAAAGTGGACACCGGCGTGGCGCAGGCCACCCAGGCCGGCGAGGTCATGGAAGAAGTGGTGGGCGGTTTTGGCCAAGTGAGAACGCTGATGGAGGAAATCTCCACCGCCAGCCAAGACCAAGCCCATGGCATCGGGCAAATCGCCCAGGCCATAGGCCAGATGGATAAGATGACCCAACACAACGCCGCCCTGGTGGAAGAAGCCGCCGCCGCTGCGGAATCCCTGGGAGAGCAGGCCCGCAGCCTGGTCGCGGCGATGAGCGCCTTCAAGCTGGCTTAGGGGGGTGCTGGGGCTTCCTGCCACCCCAGCCCACAGCCTCCAATCCCGTTCCGGGCCCGATGCGGGCGCTGTCGCCCAAACCTATCCAAATCCTGCTGCCGCGGTAAAATCGCCCCCTTCGCCCCGTCCACCCCGCCGCAGTGCGGGCCGGACCGCCGGGCTGCACCATCCCCCCAAGAATTCTCAAAAATAAATAACCCATAGGGTGCGATAACATGGCTAAAAATCTAGGTTTGATCGATACCGCCAACAACGACTTACCGGGCCTCGCCAGCGGCCTTGGAATATTAGCAGGAACCTATATCGGCACCGGGATACTGGAAAGCATCTCCAACAGCGCGTCCAGCGACGTGATCGATTATTACGATTTCCAATTCGATGGCACCGCCCCCATCAATAGCTATATCGAGCTGAACTCACCCGACGTGGTGAATATCAAGGCCCATTACGCCATGACCCTATACCGCTACGACGCGCAAAGCGATAAGTATGTGGAAGTGGCCGACAATTACCAGCTCCCGAATTCCCCTTATACCTATCGCATCGACCTCACCGGCTTGGCGGCGGGCAAATATGTGGTCGGCGTCACCGGGGCCAAATGGTCTTTCGCCAGCTCGGCCACGGGACTTTATGAACTCAGGGTTTCTATACCTTCGCCCACCCAACCCGGCACCGTCATCAACGGCGATAATACGGCTAACGCCCTACTCGGCACCGACGATGAAAACACCATCAATGCCAAAGGTGGCAACGACACCATCAATGGCGGTGCTGGCGACGATACGATCTATGGCGGGAACGGCAACGACAATCTCACCGGCGGTTTGAACAGCGACGTCCTCGACGGCGGTGCCGGCCTCGACAAGGTGGTCGAATCCGGCAATTTGGCGAAATTCATACTCGGCAATAACAGCTTGGTGGGGAATGGCGTCGATGTTTTGCTGAATATCGAGCAGGCGGTATTGACCGGCGGCAATAGCTGGAACCTGCTGGATGCCTCGGCCTTCACCCTGGGTTCCGTCACCCTGGTCGGCGGCGGCAGCGATGATACCTTGCTGGGCGGGGCGGGCGCGGATAGCCTGCAAGGCGACGATGGTTTCGATATCCTCAACGGCGGCGCGGGCGCGGACAAGTTGGTCGGCGGGACCGGGGGCGATCTTTATATCGTCGATAATACCGGGGATATCGTAGTGGAAACCGGTACTTTTGATTATGACCAGATCGAATCTTCGGTTTCTTATACCTTGGGAAAAACCCTGGAGGCACTCAAACTCACGGGTAGCGCCGCCATCAATGGCACCGGCAACAGCCAGGATAACCGTCTCACGGGCAATAGCGCCGCCAATAGCTTATCTGGACTGGATGGGGACGATATTCTGGACGGGGGCCAGGGTATAGATACCTTGGTCGGCGGGCGTGGCGACGACACCTATTATGTGGACAATCCCGGCGATATCGTGGTGGAGGACGCTTCCGCCGGACTCGACGAGGTTAATTCTTCCAGCAAGCGCTATACTTTGAGCGATAACCTGGAACACTTGACTATCATCGGCAATGGTTTGGACGGCACCGGCAATTCGCTGAACAATATCCTGTCCGGCAATGGCTTGGGCAACAAGCTGAATGGGGCGGGCGGCAAGGATACCCTATATGGCTCCGATGGCTGGGATAACCTGAGGGGCGGCAATGGCGACGACTTCCTCTATGGCGGCGCGGATGACGATACGCTGCTGGGGGAGGCCGGCAAGGATTATCTGGACGGGCAAGGCGGCAATGATAAACTGAATGGCGGACCGGGCCAGGATTCCTATAGCGATTGGTCCGGTGCCAATACCTATATCTTCCAGTTCAAGGAATCCTTGCTCAGCGCGCCGGATATTATCGATGGATTTTCGGTGGGCAAGGACAAAATCGACCTGCTCTCCGTAAGCGGGGGCGCCTTGGCCAAGCCGGTCGCATTCACCCGCGCGGCGGATCAAGATTTCAGCCCGTCGCTGGCGTCCATCAACCAAGTCTTCGCGGATGCCAATGGCAAGTTGGCGGGCAATCAACCCTTGGGCCTCAATAGCGCCGCTGTCGTCGACATCGGCGGGTATTACAACGCCTATGTGGTCGTCAACGACAATACCCCAGGCTTCCAAGCCGATACCGATCTGGTCTTCAAGATGGCGACTTTCGGGGATTTGCCGCCCGTCGGCGTGGTGGGGGTCGATCTGTTCTTCGCCTGAACCACGTTTGGCAACAGCAAGCGCGGTCGGCACCGTCCCTCCGCGCTACGCCTCCCCGCCCTCCGAACCTATTTGGCCCATGACAAGGGCCGCCTCCGGGCGCGGCCTTGGAATGCGGCCCGTTCCTGTCCGCGCAAGCGAGCGCGGCGGCGGGCCGCAATAATCAGCCCCAAACCGGACAGCAGCATCCCTCCAATCGAAATAGTCCCGGTGTTCTAATAAGCCCCGCCATGAGGCTTTATTTCACATCGCGAGGCTACCATGACCGAATCCAGCAAAGACCTAGGGATCGCCACCGCCCTGCTGACCCGCTTCACCACCCAACGCCTGCCCAAAGCCTTGGCGCTCAAGGACAAGGTCGATCAAGGCGGCAAGCTCGACGAATGGGATATCGCCTTCCTGCGCGAGGTGTTCGCCGATGCCGAGCAGATCATGCCCCAGGTGGACCGGCATCCCGAATACCAAGCCCTGTGCGCCCAGGCGGTTTCGCTCTACCACGACATCACCGAACGGGCCTTGGCGAACGAACATACACCGGGTTAAACCCCACTCACGAGGATTCAGGCTATGGGCAATCTCTTGGAACAATTGCGCGGCATGACCGTCGTGGTCGCCGATACCGGCGACCTGGAAGCCATCCGCAACTTCACCCCCCGCGACGCCACCACCAACCCTTCCCTGATCGCCGCCGCCGCGCAGATGCCGGAATACCGCGAAGTGGTGGACGGCACCTTGCTGCAAGCCAGGAAGGCCCTGGGACCGGACGCCGAACGCGCCCAGGTCGTGGCCCTGGCCTTCGACCGGCTGGCCATCGCCTTCGGCCTGCGTATCCTGGACATCGTGCCGGGCCGGGTTTCGACCGAGGTGGACGCCCGCTTGTCCTACGACACCGCCGCCACGGTGGAAAAAGCCCGCGACCTGATGGCCCAGTACGCGGCGGCGGGCATCGACCGCTCGCGGGTGCTCATCAAGATCGCCGCGACCTGGGAGGGCATCCGCGCCGCCGAGCAATTGGAGCGCGAGGGCATCCATTGCAACCTCACCCTGATGTTCGGCCTGCACCAAGCCATCGCCTGCGCCGAGGCCGGCGTCACCCTGATCTCGCCCTTTGTGGGCCGCATCCTCGATTGGCATAAGAAGGCAACCGGCCAGGACTACGCCCCCGCCGACGACCCCGGCGTGGTGTCGGTCACGCGCATCTACAACTATTACAAGAAATTCGGCTACAAGACCGAGGTCATGGGCGCGAGCTTCCGTAACCTGGGCGAGATTCTGGAACTGGCCGGCTGCGATCTCCTGACCATTTCCCCGGCCCTGCTCAAGCAACTGGAAACCGGCGACGGACCCTTGCCGCGCAAGCTCGACCCCAGCGCCGCCGCCGATCTGGATATCGCCCCCATCCCCATGGACCTGGCCACGTTCGAGCGGATGCACGCCGCCGACCGCATGGCCAGCGACAAGCTCAGCGAGGGCATCCGGGGCTTTACCCAGGCGCTGGAAAGCACCGAGGCTTTGCTATCGGCGCGGTTGGCCCAGATCGAGGACGGCGCGGCCCTGGGCAAAGTGGTGTCGGAAGGGATGTTCGGACTCTACGACCACGACGGCGACGGCTATGTGACCCGCGAGGAATGGCTGGGCACCGACGCCGTGTTCGACGCCATGGACACCGACCACGACGGCAGGATCAGCCTGGCGGAAATGGGCGCGGCCCTGGGCGCCATCGTGCATTGGGCGACGGCGCGGGCCGCTTGAATCGCGGCCGGAACGGAAGCCCGGAGCCGGGCTTCCGTTCCACGGGACACGGGCGGGAATCCCAGCGTCCACCAAGAGGGAACTGGACGGATGCGCGGCTTTCCCGCACAATAACTTCGGTTTTAAGGCATACCGGTATCATCAATTAACCTTATCCCGGCCCGATAAGGTCCATCCCATGACGCGGCAACCGGCTTCCCGGCCCGGCGATCCAGCCCCCCCGTCCCATCCTCCACCCAAAACAGACCTTGAACAACCAAACCACCGAGTTCAACGATCTCCCGCGTGCGCCCATGGCGACTCCGGCCCATGGCCCGGAACGGGAGGCCGGACGGCGGGCCTTGGCGCGCCTCCTGGAATTACAGGGCGACCACGGCGATTGGGAAGGCGAAATGGTCTGGTGCACCATGATCCTGGCCCAGACCGTCATCGTCCGCACCGTGGCGGGCCGCCCTTATTCCGAGGACGAACGCGCCCGCATCGTCCGCCATTTCGCCCATTACCAGGACGCCGAGGGCGCTTGGGGGATGCATCCCGAATCGCCGGGATATGTATTCTTCACCGCCCTGGCCTATGTGGCGCTGCGCATCCTGGGCTTGCCCGCCACCGACCCCCTGTTGGTCCGCGCCCGGACTTGGCTGCACGCCCAACCCGGCGGGGTGCAGGGGATTCCGACCTGGGGCAAATTCTGGCTGGCCCTGCTCGGCCTCTATGACTACGCGGGATTGAATTCGGTCCCGCCCGAGTTGTTCATCCTGCCCGAAGCGCTGCCGTTCCACCCCCGCCGCTTCTATTGCCATACCCGTTTGATCTACCTGGGAATCGCCTATTTGTTCGGGCTGCGTTTCGTCGCGCCCTTGCCGGATGGGCTGCGGGAAGCACTCCGGGCCGAACTCTATACGGAACCCTACGCCGCCATCGATTTCGCCCGGCTGCGCCATGCCCTCGCGCCGGGCGATGTCTATGTGCCCATCAGCCCCTTGCTGCGGACGCTCTACGACGGGCTGGCCCTCTACGAGCGCTGGCATTCCAAAGCCTTGCGCCGCAAGGCGCTGGCGGCCTGTTTCGAGCGCATCCTGTACGAGCAGCGCAGCACCCGCTATCAAGGCATCTCCCCGGTCAACGGCCTATTGAACTGCCTCGCCATTTTCGCCCACGATCCGCAACATCCCGAATTGCGGGCCAGCCTGGACGGGGCCGAAGCTTGGCGTTGGGAAGACGAGGCCGAAGGCATCCGCTATGTCGGGGCGCGCTCCAACACTTGGGACACCGCCTTCGTGGTGCAGGCGTTCATGGAAGCGCCCGGCACGGTGCCCGGCGCGGTGGCGGCCATGGACCGGGCGGTCGGCTTCTTCAAGCAGGCCCAGATGACCGAGGAACTGCCCAATTATCGGGAGTATTGGCGGGATACGGCGGTGGGCGGCTGGTGCTTCTCCGATGGGCAACACCGCTGGCCGGTCAGCGATTGCACCGCCGAGGCCGTGAGCGCCCTTTTAGCCTTGCGCGAACGCCCCGAATATCGGGATATCCAGCCTTTCGAGGCGGAACGGCTGGGACAGGCCGTGGCTTTCATCCTATCGCGCCAGAACGCCGACGGCGGTTTCGGCACCTACGAAAGCCGCCGCGCCGGGAAATTGCTGGAGACGATCAATCCCTCCGAGATGTTCGGCCAGTGCATGACCGAGTTGTCCTATATCGAATGCACCGCCTCGTCGCTGGCGGCTTTGGCCGATTACCGGAAACATTATCCCGACCCGGACGGCGGGATCGACCGGGCTATCCATCGCGCCATCCGCCTGCTCCGGGCCGCCCAATTGCCGGACGGCGCCTATGCCGGATTCTGGGGGATCAATTACACCTACGCGATTTTCCATGTCGCCAAGGGCTTGCGGGCGGCGGGCATCCCGGCCAGCGACCCCGCCCTGCAAGCCGCCGCCCTTTGGCTGGTCGGCAAGCAACGCGCCGACGGCGGTTGGGGCGAACATTATTCCGGTTGCCTCGAAGGCCGCTATGTCGAGCATTCCCATAGCCAGGTGGTGATGACCAGTTGGGCGCTGCTGGCCTTGTTGGATATCCTGCCACCGGACCATCCCGCGATCACCCAGGGTATCGCTTGGCTCGCCGCCCAACAACAAGCCGACGGCGATTGGCCACGGCTCGGCGTGAACGGGGTGTTCTTCGGCGCGGCCATGCTCGATTACCGGCTTTACCACACGTATTTCCCGGCCTGGGCCTTGGCCCGCCACGCCCGGCTCCACGGAACACGCTAACTCGCCGGACCTTGTTCGTGGTCAAGGCGGACACGGTGCGTCGCTAAGAAAATATCCGCCCCGGACGCAACCGGGTTGGCCTTGGGCAACGCTTTTCATGGGCCGCCGGCTGGGCGGCCTTCGACCTCATTGTTTCATTGAATATCGGGATCGAATATGCAAGAAAAAGAAATGGTAGCGCGGCAGGACGTGGATGTTCTGATCGCGGGCGGAGGCATCGCCGGTTCGGCGGCGGCGGCGGCGCTCGCGCCCCTGGGGCTGAAAGTCTTGATCGTCGAGCCGGGCTCCGCCCACGGCAGGCGGCTGGCCGGGGAATTGATCCATCCGCCCGGCATCAACGGCCTGCGCGAATTGGGCCTCCTCGATGGGGAGTTGGATTTGGGAGCGCCAGTGCAGGGCTTCGCGGTGTTTCCGTTCGCGGGCGGGGAACCCGTGACCGACGCCTGCGAATCCACCGTGCTGCTGCCCTATGACGAATCCCAAGGCACCGGCACCCACGGCCAGGCCATCGAACACCGCCTGCTCAAGGATCACCTGCTGGACACGGTGCAGGGTTTCCCCGGCGTCACGGTCTGGTCCGGGGCGCGGGTCACGGAAATGGAAGCGGGAACAAAAGGCGGCTATACCGCCCTGGTCCGCACCGAGGAAGGCGAAATCCGGGTCGATGCCAAGCTGATGATCGGGGCCGACGGCCCGATGTCGCAAGTGCGCAAGATGATCGGCATCACCCATGTCACCCAGCGCTATTCCGGCATGATGGGGGTCGAGGTCGATGATATCCATCTGCCGCACAAAGGTTTCGGCAATATCTTCTTGAATCCGGCGGGCGTTTCCTACGCCTATGGCATCGGCGGGGGCCGGGCCAGGGTGATGTTCGAAATCCTCAAGGGGGCCGACGCCAAGGACTCGATCCAGACCCATTTGAACGCCTTCCCGCCCAGCTTCCGGCGCGATGTGGAGGCGGAGCTGGCCGAGGGCAAACCCCTGGCCGCCGCCAATTACTGCATCATCCCGGCCCAGAGCGTGAAGCACAACGTCGCCCTGGTCGGCGACGCCCGCGGCTGCTGCCATCCCCTGACCGCCTCCGGCATCACCGCCGCCGTCAAGGACGCCCTGGTGCTGCGCGACGCCCTGCGCGAAGCCAAGCTGGATGTACCCGCCGCCCTGCGCCAATATTCCCGCGTCTGTGCGAGGCTGCAGCTCACCCGCCGCACCCTGGCGGAGGAACTGCGCGAGGCCTTCCTGGCCGAGACGCCGGAAGCCTTGTTGTTAAGCCAGTGCATTTTTTCCTACTGGCGGTCCAGCCCCAGGGGCCGGGTGCGTTCGATGGCGCTCCTGTCCTCGCTGGACAGCAGTATCTTCTCGCTGGCTTACCAATATGGCCTGGTCGCGCTGCAAGCCTTCCGCCTGTTGCCGGAATGGGTGCGGAACCACACCCTCGGCGCTTGGCACCGGGGCGTGTTGCTGTTCCTGTACAAGAGCTTCAAATTCCAGGAAGCGGCGTTGCGGCAAAGATGGCGGGAATTGGGCGCTTACGCCGAATGACGGGACAAACCCGGTGGAATGGAAAAGGCCGCGTCAGCGGCCTTTTTTGTGGGGGAGCGGCGGGAATCCGGTCGTTTCAACGCATTTGCCGCCAACGGTAATGCACCTGCCCGTCATCGCACTGGTAGCCGGCCCGGTTGCTGCCATCGGTGGCGGCCACCGGCACGCAATGGTGGGCGTCGCGGAAGCTGGCCCATTCTTCTTCCCCATTTTTATTGCCCGCCAATAACAGGGCTTCGGCCACGACGGCGAAAGCGACACCGGCGAACATGAGATGGCTGGTCTTCATAAATCCTCCTCGGGTGGCTGGTTGTGGTTATGCGGGCGGGTGGGAAATCCGCCCATCGCCCCGCCCGATGAGACCGGCGGATGGGCGGGCGGGTTCCTGACTCGCGTGCTTGGTTTTCCGCTACGGCCCCCAAAACAAAAGGGCGGCCCCAGTTCCCCAGGCCCGCCCTCCCAAAACGGCTCAAAGCCCTAAAGGCCGCCGCTTAACTCCCTTGCAACAGCGCATTCAGCCGCTTCACGAACGCCGCCGGGTCTTCCAACTGCGCCCCTTCGCTCAACACGGCCTGATCGTACAGGACGTGGGCCAAGTCCCCGAACTTAACATCGTCCGGCTCGAATTTCAGCCGCACCACCAAGGGATGATCCGGGTTGATCTCGAAGATCGGCTTGCTGTTCGGCACGCCACCGCCCTGCCCCACCGATTTCATGATGCGTTCCATGGTGCGGCTCATGCCGTAGGTGTCGCTGACCAAGCAGGCCGGGGAATCGGTCAGCCGCGCCGACACCTTCACCTCAGCCACCTTGTCGCCCAGTACCCTCTTGATACGCTCGATCAAGGGTTCCAGTTCCTTGCTGGCTTCCTCGACATGCTGCTTGTCGGACTCGTCGGCCAAGCTGCCCAGGTCCAGATCGCCCTTCGCCACCGATTGCAGTGGCTTGCCTTCGTACTCGGTGAGATAGCCCACCAGCCAATCGTCCACCCGGTCGCTCAACAGCAGGACTTCCAGCCCCTTCTTGCGGAGGAGTTCCAAATGCGGGCTGTTCTTGGCGGCGACGTGGCTCTCGGCAGTGATGAAATAAATCTTGTCCTGGCCTTCCTTCATCCGCGCGATATAGTCGTCCAGCGACACCGTCTGCTCGGAGCTATCGGTGTGGGTGGAGGCGAACCGCATCAGCTTGGCGATACGCTCGCGATTCTTGAAATCCTCGATAGGGCCTTCCTTGAACGCTTGCCCGAATTCCTTCCAGAAGGTGGTGTATTTCTCGGGTTCGTTCTTGGCGAGGTCTTCCAACAAGCCCAGCACCTTTTTCACCGCGCCGGAGCGGATTTTTTCCAAGAGCTTGTCTTCTTGCAGGATTTCGCGGGAGACATTCAGCGGCAGGGAATCGGAATCGATCACGCCGCGCACGAAGCGCAGATAGCGCGGCATCAGCTTCTCCGAACCCTCCATGATGAACACCTTGCGCACGTACAGCTTGACGCCGTGCTTGGTGTCGCGATCCCACAGGTCGAACGGGGCGCGGGCCGGGAGATACAGCAACAAGGTATATTCGTTGTTGCCCTCGACCCGGCTGTGCAAACGCGCCAGCGGCTCCTGGAAATCGTGGGAGACGTGCTTGTAGAACTCGGTGTACTGCTCGTCGGTGATGTCGTCCTTGTTCTTCGCCCACAGGGCCGAGGCGCTGTTGACGGTCTCCCATTCGATGGTCTTTTCCGCTTCGCCTGCTTCCTCGCCATAGCTCTCCTTGAGCATCACGATGGGCAGGGAAATATGGTCGGAGAACTTGCGGATGATCGAGCGCAGCTTCCAGCCGTCGAGGAAGTCGTCCTCGCCCTCGCGGAGGTGCAAGGTGATCTGGGTGCCGCGCTCGGGCTTGTCGATGGATTCCAGGGTGAAATCGCCCTCGCCCGCCGATTCCCAGCGCACGCCGTGGGCGGCGGGTTCGCCGGCCTTGCGGGTTTCCAGCGTGACCTTGTCGGCGACGATGAAGGAGGAATAGAAGCCCACGCCGAACTGGCCGATGAGCTGGCTGTCCTTGGCCTGGTCGCCGGTCAGCGCCTCGAAGAAATGGCGGGTACCGGAACGGGCGATGGTGCCGATGTTGTCGCGCACCTCGTCGCGGGTCATGCCGATGCCGTTATCGGTGATGGTGAGGGTGCGGGCGCCCTGGTCGAACTCGACCCGGATTTTCAGCTCGGCATCGCCCTCGTACAGGCCATCGTCGCCTAACGCGGTGAAACGTAGCTTGTCCGCCGCATCGGAACCGTTGGAGATCAGTTCGCGCAGAAAGATTTCCTTGTTGCTGTACAAGGAATGGATCATCAAATGCAGGATTTGCTTGACTTCGGCCTCGAAGCCCAAAGTAACCTTGGTGTCGGCGACTGCTGTCATAGTCTCGATAGTCCTCACGGGAAGTGGATGGGAGGGGACAAGGCGGCGCTCCCCGCCGTCGGGGCATTCGGGGCGCAAGCGCCGCCTTCATGGAAATTCCGCGTTTCCCATATTGGGCCGGACACCCTCCTTTTCAAGTGTTCCACGGCGGCGGCGCGGGTCCGCCCAGGCTTCACAAACCCTGCCAAGTGCTACCTTTAGAAGCATAGCCGCCGGGCCAAGCGGACCCTGGAGTCCAAAGCAAGCTTTGGACTCCAAGTTTTGTCAACGCCCTAGATCGGGGGGCGCGGCACAACCCAAGTACCTACAAGAGTACCCATCATGTTCGTCATCATCGGTTATGTCATCGTCATCGGCGCCGTCCTAGGCGGGTTCATCATGGCCGGGGGGCACCTCGGGGTGCTGATGCAGATCAACGAGGTCATCATCATCTTCGGCGCGGCAGGCGGCGCGTTCGTGGTCTCCAACAGCCCCAAGGTGCTGAAAGCCACGGTGGGCGCGGTGATCGGCAGCCTCAAAGGCTCCAAGTACAACCAGGCCTTCTACCTGGAAACCCTGACCCTGCTCTATAAGGTCTTCCTCAAAATCCGCCAGAACGGCCTCCTGTCCATCGAGGGCGACGTGGAAAACCCCGGCCAAAGCGAGGTGTTCAAATCCGCGCCCCTGGTGCTGGCCGACCACCACGCGGTCGAGTTCATCACCGACTACCTCCGGCTGATGTCCAGCGGCAGCCTGGATGTCCACCAGATCGAGAACCTGATGGACCTCGACATCGAAACCCACCACGAGGAAGGCCACGTCCCCATCTCGGCCCTGCAAAAGCTGGCCGACGGCATGCCCGCCTTCGGCATCGTGGCGGCGGTGATGGGCGTGGTGCATACCATGGAATCGGTGGGCATCCCGCCCGCCGAACTCGGCAAACTGATCGCGGCGGCCCTGGTCGGCACCTTCCTCGGCATCCTGATCTCCTACGGCTTCATCGGCCCCCTGGCCAACCTGATGGAACAGCAATTGGGCGAATCCACCAAGTATTACATCAGCATCAAGGCCGGTTTGATCGCCTCCATGAGCGGCTACGCCCCGCCCACGGCGGTGGAGTTCGCCCGCAAAGTGATGTACTCCACCGAAAGGCCGGAATTCAGCGAACTGGAATCCCACCTCAAGAGCAGCAAATAACCGCGCCCCGCCGGAGCCGCCGCCATGGCCGAGAACCAACCCATCATCGTCAAGAAGGTCAAGAAGGGCGGACACGGCCACCACGGCGGCGCTTGGAAACTGGCCTACGCCGATTTCGTCACCGCGATGATGGCGTTCTTCCTGCTCATGTGGCTGCTGGGCACCACCGATCCCTCCTACCGGCAAGGCATCGCCGAATATTTCAAAGACCCCTGGAAACCCTCGGTCGCGGGCGGGGCCAATACCGGCGACGCCACCAGCATCATCAAGGGTGGCGGCGAAGACCTCACCCAATCCGAAGGCCAGGTGAAACTGACCAACAAGGGCAAGCAGGACATCACCGCCGAGGCCGGGGAATCGGAGGAGGCGCAGAACGAGAAGGACTTGGAGCGCAAGGACCAAGCCCAGCTCGAAGCCCTGGAGCAGAAGATCGAAAACATGATCGAAACCGACCCCCTGCTGCTGCCCTATGAAAACCAATTGCAGATCGACATCACCGAGGACGGCCTGCGCATCCAGATCATCGACGAGGAAGGCCGGCCGATGTTCGAATCGGCCAGCGCCCGGATGGCGGGCTACGCCGCGCAAATCCTCCACGAGATCGCCCCGGTCATCAACGAACTGCCCAACAAGATCAGCATCGCCGGCCACACCGACGCCAAGCCCTTCCCCGGCGGCGGCCAGGGCTATAGCAACTGGGAACTGTCCGCCGACAGGGC
Organism: Methylomagnum ishizawai; assembly: GCF_900155475.1. Lineage (NCBI taxonomy): Bacteria > Pseudomonadati > Pseudomonadota > Gammaproteobacteria > Methylococcales > Methylococcaceae > Methylomagnum > Methylomagnum ishizawai. Next base: position 3,717,336 of record NZ_FXAM01000001.1, read on the forward strand.
CAACTCCGCCCGCAAGGAATTGATCCGCGGCGGACTCAAGGAAGACAAGATGATGCGGGTGGTGGGCTTGTCGTCCAGCGTGCCCCTGGTGAAGGACGATTCTTTGCACGCCACCAACCGCCGCATCTCGATCACGGTGATGAACAAGCACACCGCCGACGAAATCACCGAGGGCGATGGCAGCATGAATGTCTCGGCCCAAAAGCCCCTGAACATGCAGGCGCTCGAAGCCGCCAAGGAGGCCGCCAAAGCCGCCGCCCATCCCCCCCGCCGCCGCCGCCCGCGCCCAAGGGCGTGCCCGGCACGCTGACCGGCGGCGGCAAGTCCAGCCTGGCGAAGCCGGGCATCATTCCGGGCACGCTGACCGGGCGGCAAAGCGGCGCACCGCCGCCCGCGCCCACCGCCCCGGCCCATCCACCAGACCATTGAACGGCATGGACGCAGCGCTCTGGATCAAGGTCGTCCTGGCACAGTTCGTCGCGGCGGGATCGGTCGCGCTGGCGCTCAAGGCCGGGCTGCTGACGGGAATCGGGACGACCACGCCCGCGCTGGCCGGACTCGATGGCCTGCTGGCCTTGGGGCTGAGCTGGGCCTGGCGCTTGCCGGTGTGGTGGCGGTGGATACAAGGCGGGTTCGTGCCCGCCCTGGCGGCGGCGGCGGCTGGGCTGCACGCGCCGCCATGGGTCTGGCTGGCGGGTTTCGCGCTGTTGTGGCTGGTGTTCCGGGGCGCTCCGGGCGGGCGGGTGCCGCTCTATCTCAGCAATTCCACCACCTGGGACGCGCTGGCCGGGCTGCTACCGAAAAAGCGGGCCTTCGCCTTGGTCGATCTGGGTTGCGGCCTGGGCGGCGGTTTGGCGCGACTGGCCCGGCGCTTCCCGAATGGTGTGTTCCAAGGCGTGGAGTCGGCCCCGCTGCCTTGCCTATGGGCTTGGCTCCGGGCGCGGGGCCGGGCCAATCTCCGTATCCGCTGGGGCGATTTGTGGAGCGAGGATTTGGGCCGGTACGACGTGGTCTACGCCTTCCTGTCGCCCGAGCCCATGCCGGAACTCTGGCTCAAGGCCCGGCGCGAAATGCGGACGGGTTCGCTCTTGGTCAGCAATAGCTTCGAGGTGCCGGGTTGGGTGCCCGACCACGTCCTCACCCTGGACGATGGGCGGCGGACGCGGTTGCTGATCTGGCGGATGTAATCTCCCGGCCTGTCCCCGCCCGCTACCACAGCTCGCGCTTGCGCCACAAGCCCAATCGCACACACCTTTTCACATCAAGTTCGCGCATTATTCGCCTAGGATAATCCAGGGCGAGGAATATAGTAATGATCAACGCCGCCGCCATCGGGCCAGCGGTGGGAATACCCCCTATTTCCGCCCGATCATTTTGCGCGAGGATATTACCATGAATCAATCCACCCTATTCCGCTCGCTGCTGGGTTTGGGACTATTGCTGAGCGCTTCGGCTGCTTTCGCCGCAACACCGGTCGGGCTGTGGGAAATCCGCTCTTACCGGGAATCCGGCCTCAATTTCGGAACGGTGAACCAAGTGTGTTATCTCACCAACGGCACTTGGTATTCCCTGAGCTTCCCCGGTGCCAATGGCGAATGGTTTCAAAAAGGCGACCGCATCCGCTCGACGGCCTTCTCTCCCCAAAATGGCTGGAACCACGCCCTATTCGGCCAGTTCGCGAGCAATACCCTATTCACCGGGGAATATATCGGCTTTTTGAACAACCCGGCCACCCAACATCCAGATACCACGGAAAAAGGTAATTTCACAGCCGCTTTCATAAGCCGGATATGCCCGCCGAACCCCGCGCCTTAAACCACAACCAGGCCATCCGCGACCTGTGCCGGGCGCGGATGGCCTGGGCGCTCAGAACAAATACGGATGCGCCGCCGTGAACCCATGCACCTTGGCGCGGGGCTTGAACGTGGGCGGCAGCCAAGGCTCCGCCGTCTTGCCCGCGAGGTATTGCGCCAGCCACAACGCCTGCTGGCGGATCGGCATGACATAGGCATAAATCCGCCCGTCGGCGCATTCGACCGCATCGCCCAGGGCGTGGATATCCGGGTCTAGGGTGCGGAGGAACGCATCGACCCGGATGCCCCGATTCACCGGAAGACCCGCCGCCTGCGCCAGGGCGGTGCGCGGCTTGAAACCACAGGCGACCACGATGCCGTGGAAACCGCCTTCCGACCCATCCGCCAATTTCACCGCGTAATGCGCCCCGTCGCGCTCGAAACCCTGCACGGCGGCATCCAGCCGCACCTCGATCCCCATTCCCGTCAGCACCTGGAGCAAAGTGGCCGAATCCGCCTCGACCAATTGCCGCTCCATCAACCTCGGGAGGGCATGGAACAGCGTCACCGCATCGCCCGCCTTGGCGAGATCGGAACCCGCCTCGCAGCCGATCAAACCACCACCCACCACCGCCCAACGCGGGGTTTCGCCCCGCGTCAGAATAGCGGCCCGCTCGCGACGCAGCCCGATCAAATCGTCCAGGCTGTTCACCACCCGGAAATCCCCGAAAGCCCGGAACGGCGGCGGAACCAGGGCGTCCGAGCCGGTAGCCAGCACCAGCTTGTCGTAGCCCAGGCTGAATTCCTCGCCAGCGCGGCGGCATCGCACGGTCTTGGCGGCACGGTCCACAGCCAGCGCCTCGACCGGGGTCAAGATTTCGATACCGGCTTTCCGCAAGTCCTCGAAGGATTTGAGGATGATCTTGGTTTCCACATCGTCCCGCGAGAAGCCATGGGACAGCATGGGGCGGGAGTAGTAGCCGTGGGTTTCCTGGGTCAGCACGGTGATGGCGCTGTCGGGGCTATGTTTCTTGAGTTCCTCGGCGAAGGTGATGCCGGCCATGCCGGAGCCGATGATGAGGGTGTGCATGGGGAGTCCTCTATGGAAAGCCTGGAAACGGGGAAACGCGGGATTTTCCGGCGGGTTCAGCGCGACAACGGCCTAATCCCCACACTCGCCCGCACCTTCTTCATCAAGGGCGCACTATATTCCCGCGCCTTGGCCGCGCCTTCCTGCAACACCTCCTCGATCTTCTCCGGCGCTTCCATCAGAGCATCGTAGCGCTCCCGCGCCGCTTTCAAATGCTCGTTCAGGTACTCGAACAACACGCCCTTCATCTCGCCCCAACCGATGCCTTCTTCATAACGGCGGCGGATGGCGGCGGTCTCCTCCGGGGTGGCGAAGGCTTTGTAGATACTATAGAGCGTGCAGGTATCCGGGTCTTTGGGGACGCCCGGTTCCAGGGAGTTGGTCTTGATCTTGTTGATGAGCTTACGGAACGGTTTTTCCGCCAGGAAGATCGGGATGACATTGTCGTAGCTCTTACTCATCTTGCGGCCATCCAGCCCCGACAAAGTGGCGGTGTCCTCGCTAATGACCGCTTCCGGCAACACGAAATGCTCGCCATAGAGATGGTTGAAGCGGCCCGCGATATCCCGCGCCATCTCGATATGCTGCACCTGGTCCCGGCCCACCGGCACCTTGTGGGCGTTGAACATCAAGATATCCGCCGCCATCAGCACCGGATAATTGAAAAGGCCCATGGTCACGCCCTTGTCGGGGTCGCCTTCGCCGGAATCCTCGTTGGCCTGCACCGCCGCCTTGTAGGCATGGGCGCGGTTCATCAAGCCCTTGGCGGTGACGCAATTCAGCATCCAGGCCAGTTCGGCGATTTCCGGCACGTCCGACTGGCGGTAGAACACCGCGTTGGCGGTATCCAGCCCCAGCGCCAGCCAGGTGGCGGCGATTTCCAGGGTGGAGCGGTTCACCCGCTCCGGATCCTGGCATTTGATGAGGGCGTGGTAATCGGCCAGGAAATAGAACGGCAGCACATCGTGGCGGCGGCTGGCCTCGATGGCCGGGCGGATCGCGCCGACATAGTTGCCGAGATGGGGCGTGCCGGTGGTGGTGATGCCGGTCAGGACGATGGATTGGCTGCTCATGGGATTCAAGGGGTTGGGATAAACAAGGGGGCGCAATATGACATAAAGCCCCCGCCTTGCCAAACCTCGTCCCAGAGTATCCGTTCCCCCCTTTGGACTTGGCTCCGGCATGATGCGCCGCCACGCAATTTCGCTAGACTATAACCCGCCATTCACAGTAAGCCGCCCCGCCAACCTGGGGTAAGCCATATGCTCAATCAGAACAACACCACGAGAGCGCATGACATGAACCATCATCCCAACGAAGACGCCCTGGCCGGGCCGATCATTCCCCCGATGGCGATGAGCCGCCGCAATTTCCTGGGCGTGGGGACCACCCTGCTCGGTGGACTCTGGGCCGAACGGGTGTTCCCCGAAACAGCAGATCAAGCCACCCTCCCGCCCAAGGCATGGCGCGACTTGGCGCTCCGCCTGCAAGGCCGCTTGCTGCGGCCCGGTCAACCCGGCTTTTCCAGCTTGGCCTTGCCGAACAACCTGCGCTATGCCTCGATCCTGCCAGAAGCCATCGCCATCTGCGCCAGCACCGGGGACATCGCCCAATGCCTGCGTTGGTGCGCCGACCACGGGATACCGCTGGTCGCCCGCGGCGGTGGACATTCCTACGCGGGTTATTCGTGTACCTCGGGGCTCATGATCAATCTGTCGGCGATCAACCGGGTCAGCTACGACAAGGCGAGTGGCCGGGTCACGGTGGGCGGGGGCGCGCTCAATGGGGCGCTCTATTCGGCGCTGCAAGCGGTGGGGCGCTCCGTCACCCATGGCCGCTGCCCCACGGTCGGGGCCGGGGGCTTCCTGTTGGGTGGCGGTATCGGCTTCGATATGCGGGCCAACGGCGTCGGCAGCGACAAGGTGGTTTCCACCGAGATCGTCCTGGCCGACGGCTCCCTGGTGACGGCCAGCGCCACCCAGAACCCGGACCTGTTCTGGGCCTGCCGCGGCGGGGCCGGCGGCAATTTCGGCATCAACACCGCGTTCACCTTGGACACCTTCGCCATCGACCGGGTCGCGGTGTTCTCGCTGCAATGGAGCGCGGTGTCCGACGACTTCATCGCCACGCTGTTCCAGACTTTGGAAGCGGCCCCGCGCGGCCTGGGATCGCGGGTCGGCCTCGCGCCGGGCCTGGACGCGGCCAGCGGGGCGCGGGGCATCGATGTGACCCTATTGGGACAGTTCAATGGCTCCGTGGACGAGTTGCGGGATATCCTCCAACCCGTTTTCCTGATGGCGACACCCACCCACCAAATCATCGACCGCATGCACTACTGGACGGGACAGAGCTATATCGTCGATCCCGAAGGGGCCAGCCACTATCAGGAACGCTCGCGCTTCGTCAACGGCGGGTTTCCGGAAGCCGCCATTCCCGTCATCCGCGCCTGGCTGCGGCGCTGGAACCTCGCGGAGGGCAGCGGGCTCATCAAGTTTTTCCAGACCGGCGGCGCGGTCAACGACCCCTCGGCGGACGCCAGCGCCTTCGTGCATCGCTCCAGCCAATGGCTGGCCGCCATCGGCATCCAATGGCAGGGCGACCAATCCGCCGCGGAACAGCAGTGGATGCACCGCTGGCAGGATGGCTTCTACCGGGAAATCACGCCCCTGGCGGGTGGCGGCGCGTTCCAGAACTTCGTCGATCCGTCGCTGGAAAATTGGGAAACCGCCTATTACGGGACCAACCTACCCCGGCTGCGGAAAATCAAGGCCCGCGTCGATCCCACCAACCTGTTCCATTTCCCTCAATCCATCCCGCCCGCCCAAGCCTGACGGCCCTGGTGGGCCCGCCGGTCATGGGCATCCGCTACACACTTTCGTTTACAATGTCCCACCGAACCCGAGGAGCCCCCATGTTGGACTACGAAGAAAAGCGCGACTTCATCCGGATGCAGGCCGAGTGCAAAATGCGGTACCGGCTGGCCGGGGAGGAAACTTATACCGACGGCCAATGCCTTAACCTCAGCGGCTCCGGCATCCTGTTCCAGGGTCCGAAGCCGTTGGAAGCGGGCAAGGCGGCGGAAGTCCACCTCGTCCCCGACCATAAGATCACCCCACCCCTGACCGCCTATCTCGAAGTGGTGCGTTGCGAAAAGGACGGGGACGCCGATGGGCTATACCGCATCGCCGGGGCGATCAAGGGCATCAAGGACGAATGAAACATCCCCTGTCCGCCCAAGCCCGACAGGAATACCGCCATCACCGGCCCGAACCCATCCCGCCCGGCCCCGTCCGGGCGGTCTTAGACGAAGATGTTCACGATCACCAAAGAAGTCTATTTCTGCTACGGCCACCGCCTGATGCGGCATCCGGGCAAATGCCGCCATTTGCACGGCCATAGCGTCAAGGCCGCCATCACGGTCCAAGCCGCCGGATTGAACGAACAGGGCATGGTCTGCGATTTCGCCGATATCGCCCGCATCGCCTCCGACTATATCGACCGCGAACTCGACCACAACCTCCTCTTGCACCGCGACGACCCGCTGGTCCCGCTGCTGGCCGCGGCCGGCGAGCGCTACTCGCTGCTGGACGAGCATCCCACGGCGGAATACCTCGCCCAACTCATCTACCGCCACGCCCAAAGCCAGGGACTCGCGGTCGCCAGCGTGACCCTATGGGAAACCGCCAGCGCCTGCGCCACCTACTCCGAACCCTGATGAGCGCCTTCCACCCCCTGGACAAGGCGTTCTGGCTGCACCAGGTCTGCGAGTCCAACTACCAAAAGCTCTCCGACCTCATCCCCGGCCTCGCCGGGATCGAGGCGTCCGCCACCGCCCTGGCCGGGGGCAAACCCGCCTTGCACCTGCATGTGCTGAAACGCTCCCGCTATACCCTGCTGCTGGAACTGACCCACGCCTTCGCCCCTGGCCAGGGCATGGCGCTGGAACCCAAGGTCAGGATCAGGGTCTGCCTGGACGCCAAGACCGCCGAGGCGCTGTGCGACACCGACCATCCTTCGGTTTGGGACGCGCTGGAGGCCGCGCCCAGCCCGCGCCGGGTGTTGGATTACAAATGGGGGCTGAATTATTTCCTGGCCCGCTGGCTGGACCATTGTTTGTCCAACGACTACCGCTTCGGCGGGGCGCGGGCCGGCCACGGAGCCTGCTTGGCGGTACCGTGACGGCACGGCCCGGTGCCCGGCTCACCAGCGGTAGACCGCTCGCACCCGGTTCCCCGTCCCCAGGAACTCCACCGACTCGCACAAATCCTCGACCAAGCCGATGCCCCGCCCACCGTGGGGCGGGGATTGGCGGGAACCACGCCGCCAGCGCTCGTAATCGAAGCCCGGTCCGTCATCCTCGATACCGATTTCAAGCCATCCGCCATCGGCGTCCGACCGGGCCGCGAGGCTGATATGGATGCGTCCACGCTCTAGCCCGGTTAGGCGCTCGCGCCGCTCGCGGAAATAGCGGGCGAACCCTTCCGGGTCCGCCTTGATTCGCGCTTCCAGCCGCAGCACCCCATGGTCCAGGGCGTTGCTGAACAACTCCGATAAGATGGTGAACACGGGCTGGCGGCACACTCTCAAGCCTTGCAGATCGACCAGGGTATCCACCAGCAAGGGCACCACGTCCAGGCGCTTGAGAGCGGAAGCGCCCAGTTCCAATTCCCAATGCCAATCGACCACCGGGACCACCGTCGGGCCGAGCGCGGACGGGACCGCGTCCCTGCGGGCCGTGCCGGCGACGGGCGGGTCCAGCGCGGACCGGCCACAGGGAATCAGCGCCAAGGTGAGATCGTCCTCCTGCGGCGCATCGGCGGTAAAGCGGTCCAACCCGTCCACCAAGCGTCCGAACGCACCCACGCTCCCGCCCCCCATCAAACAGGACCAGACCCGCTGCTCGCCGAAGCATTCCCCCTGGGCGTCGCGGGCCTCGACGATACCATCGGTCATGACCACGATCTGGTCGCCCGGATCGACCGCGACCCAGCGCAATTCGCACGGCCCGATTTCGTCCAATATCCCCAGGGGGATCGAGGACGAAGGCACGCGCTCCTTGAGGCTCCCCGCCGCCCCGCCCAGCACCAGCACATCGGGCAGGCCGCTGTTGCGGATACCGGCCCAACGGCCCTCCCCATCCAGGCAGACCAGCGCCGCCGCCAGGAACATGCCGGTGGGCAGGGTACGCCGCAGCTTGCGGTTGATCTCGACCAGGATTTCGGCGGGCGCGAAGCCCTTGGCGGTCATACCGCGGAACACATCCGCCGCCGGCAAAGCCCCGATGGCCGCCGCCAGCCCATGTCCGGTGAAATCCCCCACCAACACATGCAAGGCACCGGAAGGGCTGCGCTCGACCAAGAGGATATCGCCGCTGAAAACCGAGGCCGGGCGCTGTAGGCCGTGGATCGCGGCGAGTTGGGCGGGATCGGCCAGGGCAGTCTTGGCGTAGACCTGCCGGGCCAGTTCCTGTTTGAAGATCAATTCTTCCTGCTGGGCGCGGGCGGTACGACACAGCCGCGCCACCCGCCCGAACACGGCGAGCTTGGCCCGGAGTTGCACTGGATCGACCGGCTTGGCGAGGAAATCGTCCACGTCCGCGCCCTCGTCCCGGTCCACCTCCATCCGGCCAACCAGTTCGTGCGCCTCGACCGGGGTGGCGAGGACAATCACCGGCACGAAGCACCCGCCCGCCGCCGCCTTAATGCGCCGGGCCACCGCATAGCAATCCCGGCCCAGGGGGGCGGCATCCATGAAGACGATATTGGGGACGGACCACCGCAACGCTTCGAGAGCGGCTTCGCCGGAACACGCCTCGACCACCACGAAACCCCGCGCCGCCAAGCCGGCCACCAACGGACGGACACCGGACGGGTCGTCATGCAACACCAGCGCCTTGCCACCGTCTGCCATCCGGGGGTTCATCGGAACGGATCGTGTCATGGATCGCCTCGCATTTTCTTGTTCATCCCAGCCCGGCCCCGCCGTCAAAGGTTACAATCCCCAGGACTTCGCTTCCGGATTCCACATCATGCATCGATCCTTCCTATTCTACGCGGCGGCGGCGGCCGGGCTGGGCGTGGCCCTGGGCGCGTTCGGGGCACACGGACTCAAATCCACGCTGACCGAGGCCCAGATGGCCACCTACCGCACCGCCGTGGATTACCAAATGTGGCACGCCCTGGGATTGGGCCTCGTCGGCCTATGGGCGGAGCGCCATCCCGGACTCAAATTATTGCGCTGGGCCGGTGGCCTGATGCTGGCCGGGATACTGTTGTTCTCGGGTAGCCTGTACCTGCTTAGCCTGGGCGGAGGGCACTGGCTGGGCCTGATCACGCCCTTCGGCGGCACGGCCTTCCTCGCGGCTTGGCTGGTGCTGGCCATCGCCGCGCTGCGCCGGTCCGGCAACCCTTGAAACGCAGGCCCGGCCCGTTTCCCGGAGCCACCGGGACGACCGCCCCGGCAGTTCTCCGCCCACGGCGGCGGCAGCCCATCGGCGAGCGCCGCCCTGCCAAAAGCGATAGCTTGGTTTTCAGCCACTGGCTGGCAGGCCCGGCTATCGCTCCACCCCGGCCATTCCATGGCGTGGGGGCGTACACCCTTGGTTTCATATGGCACAAAACCTGCCTCAGACCACCCGAAGCCGGGCTTGATAACCGCCCGGCGAAATCGCTCAAATCGTTATAAGCCTTTGAGTAACTTATAAAAAAAGTTATTATTGACTTTATAGGGCGGCATAAGTAGCAGTGGATGCACAAAAGAAAAATAAGACCAGCAGCCAATCCCCCATGCAGCAGCCTTTGCCAGAAAAAGCCCGGCGTAAAACGAGCCTGGGGAAACCAGCCCAAACGCCGAAACCCACCCGTCGCCGCTATCCGCCCCGGCCACAATATCCCGCTCGCCCCGCCATGGAGACCGCTTGCCATGCGGGGAAGCCGACTGATCGTGCCACCTGGGAACCGATGCGGATCGCGCAGCGGCCCGCCCCTCCCCGCACGACCCCATACCGGGCCCGCCCCCAAACGACGGCGGGACACCGATCTGATCCGCCCAGGCCCGTCCGCATTTTTGGAGAGAACCCAGCATGAACCTTTTAACCGACCCCATATTCAGGGTCCAGGCCGCGGGTGGCAACGACGCCACGACCCTGCCCGGCCTGCTGGCGCTGCTCGGGCAGGACCGGGTGGAATCCCTGCCCGGCCTACAGCGGCACCAGGAAGATGCGTTCCACATGTTCCTGTGCTATCTGGCCGGGGCGGCGCTGGTGGGCACCGGGGCGGACGACCCACGGCAAACGGCGGATTTCTGGCGGGCAGCGCTCAGGACCCTGGCCGGGCGCGGCAACGATAGCGCCTGGTCGCTGCTGGTGGCCGACCCCACCCAGCCGGGTTTCATGCAGCCCCCGCTGGCCTCCCCGGAGGAATTCGAGCGCGAATTCAAAACCGAGCGCCAGACGCCGGACGCTATCGACGTGCTGCTCACCGCCAAGAACCACGATATCAAAGCCACCAAATCGCTCTCGCCCAACCCGGACGAATGGGCCTACGCCTTGGTCAGCCTGCAAACCATGTCCGGCTACATCCTCAAGCACCAAGGCATCGCCCGCATGAACAGCGGCCTCGGCAGCCGGGCCTGCGTCTCGGTGGTCTACGGCGAAACCCTGGGCCACCGCTGGGAACGCGATACCCGCAAGCTCCTGGCCCTGCGCCCCGACCTGCTCCGCGCCCCTTGGCCCTACCGCGCCGACGGCTTGGTGCTGACCTGGCTGCACGCCTGGAACCGCAAGACCAGCCTCGACCTCGACCAGCTCGACCCCTTCTTCATCGAAGTCTCGCGCGGGGTGCGGCTGGTCTGGCAGGAAGGCCGCATCGTCGCCCGCACCGCCACCGAGCAAGCCCCGCGCATCAACGCCAAGGCCCATCACGGCGTGCTGGGCGATCCTTGGATTCCCATCAACCGCAACGACCCCAAGAAGGGCGAATCGGCCCTGACCGTGGGCGCGTCCGGTTTCACGCCGGAGCTCTTGCGCAACCTCTTGTTCGAGGACGGCTTCGAACTCGCCCCCATGCAGCGCCCCGACCAGGGCCGCGACCACCAGCCGGTGCAATTCACCGCTTCGGTCTTGGTCCGGGGCCAGGGCACCACCGATGGCTTCCGCACCGCCCATATCCCCATCCCCGCCCCCGCCGCCCGGCGGGTGTTCCAGCAAGGCCCGGAGCGCGAACGGCTGGCCCGCCTCAGCAAGACCGCCCTGACCGACGCCGCCGAACTCCAGAACCGCGCCCTGAAACCGGCGGTATTGTCCCTGTTGCAGGCGGGCTCCGACCGCATCGATTTCGAGAAGCGCGAAATCACCGCCTGGTGGCAGCAAAGCGCCCGCCGTTACGCCAACGCCTGGGGCGCGGTATTCTTCGCCTGGCTGTGGGAAGCGGGCGAATCGGACTCCGACGCCGAAGTCCTGCGCAATTGGCATCTCAGGCTCAAGGACTGCGCCTGGAACGCGCTGCTCGAAGGCATCACCAGCTATCCCGGCCGCGAAGGCCGCCGCTACCGGGCGCGGATCCGCTCGGAAACCATCTTCCAGCGCAATCTGCTCAAACTATTCCCCGAATTGAAGGAGCTTCCGCATGACCCCGACCCCGCCGCAGCCGTTTCCGCCCGCCACCACGGTGGATGCGCTGGGCCGAATCTTAGCCTCTAACCAACTGCCGCCGGGCGACCGGGCCGCGCTCCGGCGCATGACCCCGGCCCGGCGCCCGCCCCTGGCCTTCTTCCGGCTGGCCTGCCGCGCCCTGCCTCCCGATTGGGAAACCCACCACCACGAATGGGCCACCGTGGTGGCGGGCATGGCCCTGATGTGCCCGGAACCGCACCGTCCGGGCCGTTCCGTGGGCGTGGCGCTGGCCGAGGCCGGGCTGTCCGAATCACGGCTGGAACGCCTCCTGGTCGCCGAGGGCGAATTCCTCGGCACCACCCTGCTCCGCACCGCCTATTTCCTCGGCACCAAACAACTGCCCCTCGATTGGATCGAATTCGCCCGCCTGCTATTCGTCACCGACCGGGACGAGCGGGAAGCGGTCCGCCTCGCCATCGCCCGGGATTTCTACCGCCCGCCGGAAGCCCGGCCCAGAAGGAATTGACACGCATGTTCGTACAGATCCATACCCTGACCTCCTATCACGCGGCCCTGTTGAACCGCGACGATGTCGGCCTCGCCAAGCGGATTCCGTTCGGGGACGCGCCGAGGCTCCGGGTTTCCTCCCAATGCCTCAAACGCCATTGGCGGGCCGCCCTGGCCCAGGACACCGGGCTGCCCGGCGCGATCCGCTCGCGGCAGTTCTTCGCCCGCGAAATCCTGCCCCGGTTGATCGCCGCCGACCTGCCCGAGGATTTGGCCCGGCGCTTGACCCGGCGGCTGATGGAGAAGCTGATCGACGGCGGCACCGAGGACGGCGAATCCCTGGCGCTGAAACAAGCGGTGCTGTTCGGCAAGCCGGAGGCGGATTATCTGGTGGCGCTGCTGGAGAAATGCGCGGCGGCGGGGGACGGGGACGCGGCCCTCGGCGCTTTGGACGCCCATTTCAAGGTCGAGAAAAAGAACCTCAAGGCCATGCTGCGCCAGGCCGGTTACGGCAATCTGTTCGCGGGGATCGAGGGGGCCTTGTTCGGTCGCTTCGTGACTTCCGATGTGCTGGCCCGTTCCGACGCTCCGGTACATGTGGCCCACGCCTTCACCGTGCATCCCCTGGATACCGAGGTGGATTATTTCACCGCCGTGGACGAACTCAACCACATCAACGAGCCGGGCGCGGCCCACGCCGGGGATATGGAACTCGGCAGCGGCCTGTTCTACGGCTATGTCGTGGTGGATATCCCGCTGTTGGTCTCCAATTTCTGCGGCTGCGATATCCGCGATTGGCGCAACCAGGACACGGCTACGCCCCGCGCCGTGCTGCGGCATTTGATCCGGGCCATCGCCACGGTGTCGCCGGGGGCCAAGCTCGGGGCCACCGCGCCCTATGCCTACAGCGAATTCGTACTGCTGGAAGCCGGGCCGCAACAACCCCGCAGCCTCGCCAACGCCTATCTGCAAGCCCTCGACCACCGGGGCGACCTGATGCAGAACGCCATCGACCGCCTCGACGGCCACCTCGACAGCCTGGAGGCGATGTACGGCCCCACCAGCGAAGCCCGCGCCCTCAGCACCAACCGCGATTGGCCCGGACCCGGCCCGGCCCGGCAGCCCTTGGACGCCACCATCGCGCACATCCTGGACGCCGCCTTCGGAGCCTAGCCCATGGATATCCTGCTGCTGCGGTTCGACGCCCCCTTGATGAGCTTCGGCGCGGTCATGGTGGACCAGCACGGCCCCACCGACCGCTTTCCGGGGCTGTCGATGCTGGCGGGCTTGTTCGGCAACGCGCTGGGGCTGCGCCATGGCGACGCCCACGCCCTGGAAGCCCTGCAAAACCGCATCGAATACGCCGCCCGCTGGGATATCGAACCCAAGGAATTGCTGGACTACCACACGGTGGACCTGGGCCAGGCCAAGATGTCCGAGCCGGGCTGGACCACCCGCGGCGAACCCGAACACCGCACCGGCGGCGCGGCGGCGGCGCAAGGCATCCACCAGCGCTACCGGCACTATTGGGCCAACGGGGTGATGACCCTGGCGGTGGAACTGCGGGAGGAAGGGGCCGAACCCTCGGCGGCGACCCTGGCGGAACGGCTGCGCCAGCCGGTGCGCCCTTTGTTCCTAGGGCGCAAGACCTGTTTGCCCAGCGTCCCTTTGCTGCTGGGACGGGTCGATGCCCCCGACGTGGTCGCCGCGCTACGGGAAGCCGCGGTGGCGCGGCGGCCAGGCCATCTCCCCGCGCCCCGGATGGCGGCCTGCTGGCCGCTGAGTCTCGGCGAAATCGGGCCGGGCCGCCGCGTCCCGGTCTACGACCGGCGCGATTGGCGCAACCAGGTCCACGCCGGACGGCGGCAACGCTACGAAGGCTGGTTGGAGGTCGGCACCCCATGAACCCGCGCCTCTACATGCTGAACCTGGACCTCGATACCGAGGCCTTGATCCGGTTCGCGCAGGATCAAGGACTCAACCACGGCCACGACGAAGACCTGGGCTACGCGGCCCATGCCTGGCTCGCGGCCTGCTTCGGCGCATTCGCGCCCAAGCCCTTCCGCCTGCTCAACCATCACGGGCCGCAGTTGCGGCTGCTGGCCTACAGCGAACACGACAGCCAAGCCCTGCTGGACCACGCCACCACCGCGCCGGAAGTCCGGCAGGCGCTGCACCCCCCTGGCCCCGTCCACGCCGCCCTGGCCGGGAATTGGCGGGTCGGTGACCGGCTGGACTTCGAATTGCTGGCCTGTCCCGTCACCCGCCGCGACCAGAGCGAAAAGGACGTGTATCTCCGGCGCTTGGAAAACCCGCCACAGGGCCAGCCCCCGCCGGAACGCGGCGCGGTCTACCGCGAGTGGCTGGCCGCGCAACTGGCCGGGGCGGCGGATTTGGAAAGCTTCCGGCTGGAAGGCTTCCATCTGGTCCGCATCCTGCGGCGGACCCAGGCCACGGCGGCGGCGAAAATACGCACCGCCCCCGCCATCACCCGGCCCAGGGCGCTGTGCCGGGGTGGGCTGCGCATCGCCGACCCCGGACTCTTCCAAAGCCTGCTGCAACGCGGCATCGGACGGCACCGGGCCTTCGGCTATGGCATGTTGCTCTTGCGGCCCGGCGCGGGTATAAGTTGACCTTTCCCTCCCCCGCCACCGCGGGGATCGACCGGTAGCGGCCAAAACGGACGCTAACACGACCCACTTCCCCGCCCACGCGGGGATCGACCGATATTGCTGTGGACGACGAAGCTGCAAGACCGCTTCCCCCGCGCCGGCGGGGATAGACCTTACTAGGGCTTATTGCAAACGCCACGGTAAACCCTTCCCCGCCCACGCGGGGAGCCGCTGCCCGCCCCCGCCAAGGGAGCCATCCTCCGGGGGCGGGCCATCATCGGGATTCAATGCCTGCCAGCCTCCTGCGCCAACACCCAGGGCGCGACCACCACCGCCCTCAGCGTCTGCCCCGCGGCCTCCCAGCGCCGGGCGTGTTCGTCGGTGGCGCGGACCACCCGGCCCGCCTCCATCCAACCCCGCAGCACCCCGGCATCGTCCGCCGCAACCCGAGCCGCCACCTCGACCAAGTCCAGGCCGGGGGCCACGGCGACCAGGACGCCCCTGGCGAAATGCCGCTGCAACTCGCGCCAAGGGATCAGGTCGGCCTCGACCGCCAGTTTGTTTTGCAATTCGGTATAGTCCATCGCGTCCATCCCAAAAGCCGCCAGTATAGGACAAGCCGGTTCAAGCCGGGCCGGCGCTGCCCCGCGCCTCGGGTTCGACCGCCAACACCCGCTCCGCCAAGCGCTCGCCCGCCTCGGACAGCGGGTGGAACACCACGTCCGCGCCCGCCCGGTACAATTCCGGGTCTTCGTGGGAATGGAAGGCGGTGGTGCCGATGGAGCCCTGGAACCCCAAGGCCCGCAGGCGCTCCACCGTGGTCCGCCGGGCCTCGAATTCCGGCAAGGTCAGGATCACGCCCTTGATCCGGCCCCAGGAGAACGCCTCCCACAACTCGGGGTCTTCGGCGTCGCCGTAATGCACGCGCAAACCCTGGTCGCGGTATTTGTTCACCCGCGTCGGGTCGGCGTCCAGACCCATCACCCGCGCCCGGTGGCGATCCAGCGCCAGATAGGCGGCGGTGCCGGTGCGGCCCATGCCGACCACCAGCCATTCCGCCGCGCCGGTGCTGACCGGCAGGCGGTCGGGATGCTTGCCCTTGCGCTCGTAGCGCACCAGCCAGGGTTCCAGCCAGGAGAACAAGCGGTGCGACACCCGGTTCAAGGGCGCCGCCAAGGCCAGCGATCCCGCCACCGCGCAGCCCAGTACCGGACCCCATTCCGCCGCCAGCAAGCCGCCTTCGATCACCACGGCGGACACGATCAAGGTGAATTCGCTGTAGGTCGCCAAGGCCAGCGAAGACACGAAAGCCGTGCGGGCGCGCAGCCCCACCACCAGCAGCAAGGCGAAGAACAACACCCCCTGCAAGGGCAGCAAGGCCAGGAGTTGCAAGGCCCGCAGCGCATCCGCCTGGGTGGGGAGGCCCGCCAGGCCGATTTGCAGGAAGAACGCGACCAGGAACACTTCCTTCAAGCTCCAGAGCTTCTTGGCGAGGTCGCCCGCGTCGCGGTGGCCCGCCAGTAGCAGCCCCATCAGCAAAGCCCCCAAATCGCCCGCCACGCCCACGGTCTCCGCCAATTTGCCGCCGGCGAAGGCCAGCAGTATCCCCAGCAGCAATTGCAATTCGTCGCCCCGACCCGCCTCGAACAGGCGCGCGACCAAAGGCCGCAACAAGGGCAAGGCCAACAAGCCCAGCGCCCAGGTCGAAGGCCGCTGCCCGCCCGCCACCGCCAACAAGGCCACGGCGACGATATCCTGCAAGATGAGGATGCCCAGCACCGTCCGGCCATGGAAGGTGCCGAGCTCGCGGTTGTCCTCCAAGACCTTCACCGCCAGGACCGTGCTGGAAAACCCCAGGCTCGCGCCCAGCACCAGGCCCCCGGTCAAGTGCTGGTCCTGCATCAGGAAGGCCAGCCCCGACACCCCGGCCACGATGAGCAAATGCAAGCCCCCGACCCCCAGCACCTCGCGTTTGACCAGGGTGGAAAAATTGAGCTTCAGCCCGACCGTGAACAACAACAGCAGGATGCCGTTCTCGGCCAGATGGGACAGCACCGCCTCGGAGCGTATGCCGAGCAGATAAAGCCCGTAACCGGCGGCGAGATAACCGACCAAGGGTGGCAAGAACAATCGGCAGGCCAAGAGGCCCGCGAGATAGGCGGCGCTGATCCAGAGCAATTCCATGGTGGGTGGGTTCCGGCGGAAGGGAGGGTGGGCGGGATTTTGCCCCATTTCGGAGCTATCTTCGCCGATTGCCGCCGCCGGGAAAAGCCGCGCTCCGCCAAGCGGAGGGCCGGAAGGCGGGCATCCCGGCCCGGAACTCCGCAAGCCGCGCCCAAAACGCCACCCAGCGTCCGGGCCGCGATCAGGCCAACTTGAACCCCCCCACCATCACGATCAATTCCCGCGACTGGTCCTCCAGACTGGCGGCGGCGGCGGCGGCTTGCTCGACCAGGGCGGCGTTGCGCTGGGTCGCCTCGTCCATATTGGCCACCGCCAGGGCCATTTGCTCGATACCCTTGGATTGCTCGCGGCTGGCCCCGCTGATATGGGTGACCAACCCCGCCACCCGGTGGAACGATTCCACCACCTCGCCCACCGTGGCCCCGGCCTGATGCACCAACTGCCCCCCGGCCTCGACCTGGGCCGTGGTCGCGGCGATCAAGGCCTTGATTTCACGGGCGGCCTGGGCGCTGCGCTGGGCCAAGGCCCGGACCTCGGTCGCCACCACCGCGAAACCCCGGCCCTGCTCGCCCGCCCGCGCCGCCTCGACCGCCGCGTTCAGCGCCAGGATATTGGTTTGGAAAGCGATGCCGTCGATCACCCCGATGATATCGGCGATGCGCTTGGAACCTTCCTGGATATCCTCCATGGTCGCGACCACCCGCCGCATCAGCTCGCCACCACGGGTGGCGGTGGCGTTGGCCGTTTCCGCCAGGGCATTGGCCTGCTTGGCGTTCTCGGCGTTCTGCTGCACCGTGGCGCTGAGTTGGCCCATCGACGAGGCCGCCTCATCCAGGCTGGCGGCTTCCTCCTCGGTACGCCGCGACAAATCCACATTACCGGCCGCGATCTCGCTAGCCGCCGTGTGGATGGCCTCGCTGGATTGTTTGATGCCCCCGACCACCGACCGCAACCGGGCCACGGTGGCATTGGTGTCGTCCTTCAAGCGGCCCAGCGTGCCTGCGTAGGCGGCCTCGACCTGGCGGGTCAGGTCGCCGGTGGCAACGGCGTGCAGCACCCGTGTCACCTCGGCCAAGCCCTCGGCGCTGGTCTCCAGGAAACGATTGATGTCCCGCGCCAAATCGGCGAAAAAGCCCCGCTTGTCCCCCAGCGCCAAGCGGCGACCGAAATCGCCCTGGGCGGCGGCGGCGACGATCTCCCCGATTTCGCGCTCGACCGCCACCTCGGCGGTGCGGTCGCGGAACTCCGCCACCATGCCCAAGCGTTCGCCCTGTCCACCCAGCACCGGGTTGAACGCCGCCGCCAAGCGTCGCCCGCCGAAATCCAGCTCCGCCAATCCGGTGCCGCCCAATCCGGCCCAGCGCCGGGCCTCGGAATGCAGACGGTCGATCCTGCCGCCGACCATATTGCCGGCGTCGAATTCCGGCCAATCGCGGCGGATGGCGGCCTCGGCCTCCTGGAAGATGCGCCGCGCCGCCGGGTTGGCGTAGATGATCGCCTGCCCGGGGTCGGCGATCATGACGCCGGTGCTGACGTTGTCCAGGGCAATCTTGATCCGGGCCATGGATTCGGCGGCGCGGTGTTCGCCGTCGAGGCGGTCCAGCAATTGCCGCCGCATCCGCTCGATGGCGGCCATCAGGCTGTCGCGGTCGCCGCTAAGCAAGGCGATTTGGGCGGATAGATCGCCGTCGGCGATACGGTGGGCGATGGTGGCGGCGGTGTCCGGCTCCCCGCCCAATTGGCGCATGACCGCGCGGGTGATGACGAAGCCCAGGCTCCCCACCAGGCCCGAGACCAGCAGGACGCCGATCCAGGTTTGCCACACGGCCTCGGCCTGGAACTCCACGGCCTGGGCGGCGGCTTGCTTGGCCAAACCGGCGTTGTATTTGGCGTGTTCTTCGAGCAGGGTTTGCAGGGTCCGGCCTATCGGAGTCAGGCGGTCGATGGCGTCGCGGATCGGCCTTTTGTCCGTTTTGCCGCCCAGGGCCAGCACCTCGGCGATCCCGGCCTGGTATTGGGACCAATGCTGTCGCTCGGTGTCCAGGAAATGCCGGTCCTTTTCGTCCGACACCCGCGTCTCGTAGGCCCGGAGCGCCCCGGACAGGCCGCTACGGGACTCCTGTAATTCCTGCTCCAGCTTGGCGGTCTTGGCCGGGTCTTCGTTCAATACATAGCGCAACATCCGTACCCGGACCTGCCCGAAGTACTTCACCGCCTCGTTCACCCCGACCAGGGAAGGCACGCTGCTGGCATTGGCGAAATTGGCGGCGGCGAACACCTGCTTGATCTGATAATTCGCCAAGACCGCGACACCCGCCAAGCCGAACAGGCCCAGACCGACGAGCAGCAGGATTTTCCTGGCGACGGTCATTCTGATTTTCATGATGGAATCCCCCTTGCTTTGGAACACCGGCGGTCCGCCAGAGGGTGGGCGGTGCCGTGTTCCCCGGCAAGTATGGCATGGGGTTCCGGGAGCGGAAGGTGGGGAAAAACCGGGGAACGGGAAGCCCGGAGCGGCGGGCGGGAATCAAATGGCGGGCGGCGGGGTGGCGGCGATCCAGCGCAGGGCGTCCAGCAAGCGGTCGATTTCCTGGACCGTGTTATAGGCCAAGAGGCCGACCCGCAGCCAACCGCCATCCGATTCCACCCCCAGCCGCTGGCACAGGCCCAGGGCGTAGAAATGGCCATGCCAGGCGAAAATACCTTGTTCGCCCAAGACCCGCGCCAACTGGGCGGGTGTCCAACCGGCCAAGCGGAGCGCCACCGTGGGCGTGCGGTTCGCGGTCCGGGCGGGATCGGCCTCGCCATAGACCCGCAGGCCCGGAATCCCGGCCAGCCCCGCCAGCAAATGGCGGGACAGCCCGCGTTCATAATCGCGGCTGGCGGTCATGGCGGCGACCAGGGCCGCGCGGCGGTCCCCGGCCCCAGGGGCGACCTCGCGGCCCAGCGCTTCCAGATATTGCAAAGTCGCCAGCACCCCGGCCAGGGCTTCATGGTTCTGGGTGCCGGTTTCCCAGCGCTCCGGCACGCTGTCCGGGGCCGGGGCCAGTTTGTCGGGACGCAACCGGGCCAGATGCGCGTGCTTGCCATACAACACCCCGAGATGCGGCCCGTAGAATTTATAGGCGGAACAGGCCAGGAAATCGCAATCCAGCGCCCCGACATCGATGGGACCGTGCGGGGCGTAATGCACCGCGTCCACGAACGCCCACGCCCCCGCCGCATGGGCCAGCCGCACCACCTCCGCCACCGGATTGACCGTGCCGACCGCGTTGGAGGCATAGCCCACCGCCACCAGCCGGGTGCGGGGATTGAGCTGGCGGGCGAGATCGTCCAGGTCCAGGCGACAATCCTCGGGATGAATATCGGCCACGCGCACCACCACGCCCCGCTCTTCCAAGCTCCGCCACGGGCAGACATTGGCGTGATGGTCGAGTCGGGTGACGACGATCTCGTCCCCCGCCACCAGTTCGCGGCCCAGGGCGCGGGCCAGATGGAAGGCCAGCGTGGTCATATTCGCCCCCAGCACAATCTCGTCGGCGGCGCAGCCCAGGAAATCTGCCAGCGCGGCGCGGGCCGCGCCGATCAAGGCGTCGGTCTCGCGGCTGGTGACGAAGGCGCCGTGGGTGTTGGCGTTGGACGTGACCAGATAGCGGGCCATCGCCTCCACCATCGTGCCCGGCACCTGCGCCCCGCCCGGTCCATCGAAGAACACCGGCACCCGGCCCTCGATCTCCTCGGCCAGGGCCGGGAACCAAGCGCGGACCCACGCGGGGTCCAAAGGCTGCGGCCCCTGTCCTGCCACCGGTTTGTCCATGGCGACCGCCCCGGCCTATTTGATGAGGGACACCGGCAGGTCGGCGATGTGCAAGACCCTGGCCGGTACCGAGCCCGTGAAGAAAGCGGCGAACGGGCTGCGGCCACTGGCCCCCATCACGATCTCGTCGCAGTCCTTTTCCCTGGCGTATTGGACGATCACCTCGGCGGGATCGCCCACGCCGATATGGATTTGATAGGGGATGCTATCGGCGTCCAGGCGCTCGCGGATCGGGGCCAAGACCTTGAGCCCCTCTTCCTGGTGGAATTGGCGGATTTGTTCGCTATCGATGAACATCCCCACATCGCCGTGCAAAGCCGGGCGCACGGTGAGCAGATGCACCTCGACCGGCGGTTTGTACCAAGCCAGCCGGGCGTACAAATGCTCGGCCAAGCGTAGGGAACTCGGGGAATCGTCCACGGGGATCAGCAATTTAAGCATAGGGATTCTCCATCAATCGGGCTTGGCGGAAGGGTCGGGGTCTTCGGCCAGGAGGTCCACCAAGGCCGGCGGCTTGGCGGCGGCGGCGCGGCGGGCCAGGGTTTTGCCCACTCCGACCACGGTGGCGGCGGTGGCGAGCGGGATCAGGATATGCAGGGCTTCGTGGGTCTCGAACCAAGCCAACAACACCGGATCGGTGACCAGCATCTCGCCCGACACATAGCCCAGCAAGGCCGCGCCCACGGTGATGATGACCGGGAAGCGGTCCATCAGCTTGAGGATCAGGGTGCTGCCGAACACCACCAGCGGGATGCTGACGCCGAGGCCGATGACCAGCAAGGGCAGGCTGCCCTTGGCCGCCGCCGCCACCGCGATCACATTGTCGAGGCTCATCACCAAATCGGCCAGCAGGATGGTGCGGATGGTGCCGATCAAGCCCTGGGGTTTGTCGCCGCCATGGCCGCCTTCCCTCTCGGGCAGCAGCAATTGCACCGCGATCCAGAACAACAAGCCGCTGCCGATCAGTTTGAGATAGGGGAGTCTCAGCATTTGCACCGCCACCAGGGTCAACACCACCCGCATAAAGATGGCGGCGAACGAACCCCAGAGGATGGCCTTGCGGCGTTGCGCTTCCGGCAGCGAGCGGGCCGCGAGGGCGATCACCACCGCGTTGTCGCCGGACAGGATGATGTTGACGAGGATGATCTGGCCCAGGCCGATCCAGAATTGGGGGTCCATCAGTAGGTCGGGCATCCGATTGTCTCCAGGACTGTGTTGGGTTCCGGGTTGGGGGATGGGCGGCGGACACGGCGGGACCGCGCAAAGGGCCGCGATTGTAGCAGGCGGCGGCGGATATCGCCCGGCCATGGCGGCATTGTAGGCGAGCGGCACCGGACTTACACTCCGGTTCCACAACCCCATCCCCACGATATAAGGAACGACACCATGCCCATCAAACGCCCCCAACCCAACCGCGCCAAGCTCGACAAGGTCGTCGCCGACGCCCGCCGCGACAAGGAAGACCGGGAAAAAGGCTACCGCGAACAAGCCCTAAAGCTGTATCCCTGGGTCTGTGGCCGCTGCGCCCGCGAGTTCGACCTGAAGAATCTGCACGAACTCACGGTGCACCACCGCAACCACAACCACGACGACAACCCGGCGGACGGCAGCAATTGGGAACTCTTATGCCTGTACTGCCACGACGACGAGCATCAACGCCATATGAACGCCGCCCTCTACGGCAAGGGCGCAACGGAAAAACCCAAGGAAACCGGGAGCTTCAAAGCCTTCGCCGGGCTGGGGAGCTTGCTGAAAAAAGAGTGATGATCGGCTGGGCCCGACCGCTCGCGGAATTTGGGGGGAAGGTTCCCAGGCGGAGCTTGGGAACCAGCGCCAACCCGGATTCCGCAGTTTGTCCGCGAAGCTGTTTTGGAGTCCAAGACCAGCCCTTTCAAAGTGTAAAAATAGCCCTTCTAAATCAATGGGTTGAAAAGGCCGTTTTTCTGTGTCGAAGCGTAGGACGCCACCAACGGCGACATGGGCCACAGCAAAATCAGGGACTTACATAACCCGATTTCGCCAACCGGGTAAACCACTTTGAAAGGGCTGGAGTCCAAGACTTGGACTCCAGAGGTTCACCCTAAACGGCTTTGCAATGACGCTTACGCCGTATCCGAGCTACGATCCCATAAGCCGCTGTCAAGCTGGAGGGGTCGGGGTACCGGGCACGCCCCGGCGCTCCAGCGCCTCGAAACTGCCGCGCTTGAGGAACAGGGGATTGATGAAGACCAGATAAAGCTTGATGAACAAGGTGCCGACCAAGGCCAGTCCGGCATTCAACACCCAGCGTTTGAGCGCGGCCCAGGGCGCGACCAAGTCATGGAAAACCCGGAACAGCTTCGCCAACTTCGGCAGCAGTTGATCGACCAGCCAGCCCAGCAGCAGGGCCGCGATCCACAGCACCGGGATACAGCTTTGCAAGAACGCCTGGATTTGCGGGGCCAATACCACCAGCAGCGCCGCGACCGCAACCAGGGCCAGGACCGACAGCCAGGGAATCAGGTACAAAGCCTTGCCGAAGGTTTGCCCGGCCACCCGCAGTTGCTTGAGATAATCGGCGGTCGGCAGCCCCAGCCAAGGCTTGATCTTGAGGAATTCCCAGGCTTCTTCTCCCGCCGCCAGCAAGGGCACGTTCCCCAAGCCCTGTTCCCCGATCAGATAGCCATCCAGCATCAGCGAATAAGCCTCCACCTCGCTGAAGGCGTCGAGGTCGGTGCGCACCGCGGACAGCAGTTCCTGCACTGTGGGATCGACCCCAAACCGCTCCGTGGTGGGGAGTTGCACTTCCGGCTGTTTGTACGGTTGGCCATCGGGACCGTTCCAATACAGTTCGCGGTAGCCCAAGCCCTGGCGCAGGCTCATGAAGGCC
Organism: Methylomagnum ishizawai; assembly: GCF_900155475.1. Classification (NCBI taxonomy): domain Bacteria; kingdom Pseudomonadati; phylum Pseudomonadota; class Gammaproteobacteria; order Methylococcales; family Methylococcaceae; genus Methylomagnum; species Methylomagnum ishizawai. The sequence continues at coordinate 3,740,819 of NZ_FXAM01000001.1, forward strand.
ACCGAACCCGGCCTATTGAACAGGTTTTCCAGCACCGCCGTCCGCACCCGATCCTGTAGGATCGAACTGACCCGCGACAATACCGCCACCAGATCGGTGCCGGGCCGGGGTTGCTCGCCCATCTGCCCGCAGGCGTCGCTGACCACGAATTCGACGCAACCATTGTCGATCAAGCCGGTGACGCCCTGGTTGTCATGCACGCCGCCATCGACCAACTGGACCTGGATCGCCTCTTCGCCATCCTGGTACAGCCCGGTGATGGACAGGGGCGGGAACAAGCCCGGCACGCAGGCCGAAGCCGCCACCGCGTGGCCGAGCGGGAAATCCTGTTGGTGGACCACGATATCGTCGTAGGACCTGGGGCGCTTGAGCCGGATCGGCTTCTTGTCGATGGCGTTGTTATTGGAGGGCGGTTCGCCCATGTCCTGGGCGGTGAAGCGCCAATTGTTGCCGCTGTTCAAGGTGGTGGCGTTGACGACCAGGATGGGCACCTTGGCCTTGCGGTCGCCGTTGTGGAGGTTGGGATGGAAATCGGGCTGGCCGGGCGGGAATATCTTGAGCTTCCGCATCTCGACCGGGTCGCCGACCTGGGCCTTGTCCAGCACCGATTGATACAGCAATTGGTTATAGAGTTCGGCGAGGCGGTCGCTGGTGGAATAATCGCCGCGGTGCCGCTTCCAGTTGGCCGCGAAATCGGCGAAGGCCAGCATTCGGATATTGCGCTGGGTGGCCGCCAGGAAATCACCCGCCAGCGCCGCCACGATCTCCACATAGTCCCGGTCGGTGATTGCGGCGTCGGGCTTGCGCTCCAGCAGTTTCTTGACGTGGAGATAATACAGCGCCCCCAGGATGGAGCCGCCGGACACCGTGGAAATCACCTCGACCCGGCGCAACAGGCCGCGCTGGGCCATTTGCGCCAACACGCCGATATGGAAGAACGAAGCCCGCAAACCGCCTCCGGAAAAGGCGAGCCCCAACCGGCCCGCGGTGGCGGTGGCTTGGGATTCTGGTGTGGGATCGGACATGGCAGCCTCCTCTAAGATGGTGGTTATGGTTGTTAGCGGGGGCGGCGGGCCGCGCCGCCCCAAGGCCGGGACCGCCGACGGTCAGCGATATTGCCCGACCACTTCGTAGATCACCGTGGCGTTCTTGCGGTCGGTCATGAACTTACGCCCGCCGATCCCCAAGTGGTCGGGGTCGGCCTCGTAGGAGGCCACGCCGTAGAAAATCTGCTCGTCCTTTTGCTCGGCCAGGATGCCGGTCACCAAGGACAACAAAGCGGTCCCGGCGTTCACAATCACGCCCGCCGCCGGGTTGGCCGCCGTGGCGGCGGTACCGAGGGTATTCGCCAAGCTTTTGCCGGTGTCGGATGCGAGGGCGTCGTGGATGGCTTGGTTGATATCCCGGCTTTTCTCGTTGCTTTTCATCAGCACCACATGGATATCCAGGAAGCGGGGGGGTTTATCCGCGGCGGTGACGATCCTGGCGACATCCAGCCCGCTGTCGTCGTCGTTGGGATCGTTGATGGGCAGGGTATCCATATCCTTAATATCGTTGAATACCCGGCTGGTTTGGAATTGATAGGGCAGTTCGGCGGCGTCGCTGGTCACCAAGATGATGGGATAGACATCGGCGGACGCGTCCACCCCGAGGATGGCGTTATGGTTATCCATCACCCGGATTTGGTTGAAACGCAGGAACAAGCCTTTGAGGCCGGTGAGCGGGGAATGCTCCGACGGCGTCCGCAGCACCGCCATGAAGTCGTTGCCACTCTCGGTCGGCAATCTGGCCATCGCCGCGTGGCGGGCTTGACGGGGATCATCCACGAAATTCGGCATAAGTACCATGGCTGGACTCCTTCGATAAGGAATTGACGAGGGGTTAAAACAGGCAACCGCAGGAAGAGCGTATCATAAATACTTCACCTGCCGCTTTCCAATCTATCCCACCACGGCAAGCCCCACCACCCCGTCCACCCGGACCCCGGCCACCGATGCCAACCCTCCCCGCCGATACCCGGCAGGCGGGATGGGGTAAAATCCCCACCCCGACCCTTCTATGGAATCCGAACCACCATGAATCCCCACCCCGCCCCACACGTCCGGACCGGCTGGAACGTCCTATGCGCGGCCCTCCTGCTCGCGGGCTGCGCCAGCGAACCCAAACCGCTGGCCCCCTTGTCGCCCAACGATCCCGAAGCGAAGACGCTGGAAGCCGACCGGGCACAGTTCCGCGCCAAAAAGGAAGCCCTGATCGACGAGGCGATGGACCTCGACGCCGCCGAACACGACGCCTTTTGGAGCGAATACCACCAATACGAGGCCGAACTCCGCAAAATCCAGGACGAGCGCTACCAGATCATCCATGACTTCGCGACCTACTACGACAACATGACCAACGCCATCGCCGACAACCTGGCGGAACGCATGTTGAAAATGAAACAGCGGCGCAATGAATTGGCCGCGAAATACTACCGCCGCATCAAAGCGGCCACCTCCGCCATCACCGCCGCGCGGTTCCTGCAAGTCGAGAACGAAATCACCCTGCTGTCGGACCTCAAGGTCAGCAGCGAAGCGCCTTTGTTCCCCAAGGGCACGAATCCCGCCGACATGAGATAACCCGCCCGCCGCGTGGGCACGACTCCCGTCCCACGCGCCACCCCGCCTTATCTCCCGGAAGGCGGCCCCTTTGGGGAAAACACACCGCATTATTGAAAATCAAGCGTTTGACCGGCCACGTCCTGGATTACCAGCGGATGCTGTGGAAACCCATGGGGAACGCTGCCGGGGGGTTTCCCGGCCCTGGGGCTGGATGGAAAATACCTGGGAATCCCAAAGGCTTCCCGTCCGCGGGGACCGCCTAGGTGCTTAACCGGGTCTGGGAAGCGGATATCGGCGATATCCGGAGGGGAAGAGCGGAAGAATCACGGAAACCGTGGCGGATTCGCCCGGAACCGCGGAGCGGCGTCAATTCCGGGCAATATCCAGGGTAGCGGGGAAAAGCGGCTGGACGCTATACCCGGAATTCCTCCTGGGAGCGGCCTTGTTCGAGGTAGGCGGTTAACCAGCGGGGTTTCATACCACGGCCGGTCCAGGCGTTCTTGGCATTATTAGGATCGCGATATTTGACCGGAACCGAGGTTCCCTTACGGGTGGTGGGTTTCTTATCGCCTTCGCTAATCTCCACGTGCATACCGATGGAGGAGGCCAACTCCTTGATTTTAAGGATAGTTTCCCGCTTCTTACCATGCCTTTTGGCTTCCAACTCCTTGGAAGCGTTCGCGATGAGTTCCGCCAATTCGACTTCGGACAGGGTGGCTATATTGTCAGACATAGGGGTTTACCTTTACATGAAAACCTTATTATAGCCAGCGCCCGCTTTTATAAGCAATAGTCCGGCACTATTCTCCGCCCCGTCCCCGGTTTTGGAAAAACACCTAGAACCCCACCACGCCACGCCGCCCCTGGCAAAGTAAGCGGATGATTTTTGATTCAAGGCCGACGACCTGGGAAATCCACTTTAACTGCGGACCGGGCCGAACGGGAATCCTCCGGCGCGGAAATGGGGGGAAGGCTATTGGATTAGCCCGGCCCAAATCCAGACCGGCCTTCCCATCCACCGCACGCAATGTCTAGTCGGCGACCCACACCGAAATACTCCACCGCGCCCCGATACATTATTCCGGGGCGGAACCAGGGATGGCGGATAAACCGGGGAATCCGGCGGGGAAAGCGCGCTTACCGGACGATAATTATCCAGTTTCAACCGCTTAAAGAAAGATAGCGCAAAAGGACCAAAAGCACCACATCATAGGCTTCCCAATCCAGAGCCGGTTTAAATAAACCAGATGCCGCGCGAGCGGTTTCCAGTGAATTCTCCGGGATAACCCTAAGGGATGGAGATAGGAAAGCGCTCAAACCGCTCGATAGCCCGGATATAACCCGGCCCCGGAATCAAAATGCGGCGCGGCGGTTCCACCACCCTAACCCCAGGATCAACACCGCCATCCAAGCAGCGGCCAGATAACCGATCACGCCATCATAGCCGCCGACCAGGAAACCGAGTTCGGCATTGGGATTGCCCTTGGTAAGGGCGCGGGCGAATTTGATGACGAAGACCCAACCGGCGTGCAAGCCGATGCAATAGCCCAACCTGTCCCGCCCCGACAACCGCAGCAAGGCCAACAATATCCCGGCGATGAACAAAGCCAGGAACGAATCGGGCTGGATACGCCCCGGCAACTGGACGAAGGCGTCGAGGGCCACGGGCAGGCCGGTATACCAATGGATATCGGCGAATTCCGGCCTGATGCCGGTCTTGAGGAAATGTAGCAAGGCGAAATAAAACCCACAGATCGCGATGGCGGCCAGTTTGGGCACGGCCTTATTCAAAGCGCCCAGGAAAAAACCCCGGAACAGCGGTTCCTCGGCCAGGGCCACGGCGCAGGCGGTCAACAGCGCGTTGAGGGCGGCTTGTTGGATTTGCGCCGCCGTGGCGATCTTGGCGGGATTGGGGACGCGGATATCCAACAGCACCAGCGCCACGGCGTGCAGGCCCAGCATGGCGAGACCCAGCCCGAAACCCACGGCGACCTGTTTCAGGAATAGTCCGGGCCGGGCCGGAAACCCGAAGTCCGCCCAGCGCAAACCCAAGCCCCGCATCACGGGCGGAATACCGACGAACAACAATCCCTGGGACAAGCGTCCGATCACCACATGCAAGGGCACGGCCCCGTGCAAAGCCAGCGCCAAGGGATAAGCGGCCAAGGCCCCGACGCAAGCGCAGAGCAATAAATAAGCGGCGGGCGCGAGCGCCGCCAGCAGGATGGGGCGGAACATGGGGAAAATGGCTTGGATTTAGGAAGAGAATTAATCCGGCGATCCGGGGCCATGGGGCGGCAAGCCCAAAACCTCCAGATAAGCCGTGGTGCTATGTTCGATGCCGTAGGGGCGGGCCGCTTCGCGCAAGCGTTCGGGAGGCAAGGGATCGCGCAAGGTGTCCCGCATGGCCTGGGCCAGGGCCGCGTCGTCGCCGACCGGGACCAAACGCCCGTAGCGGCCATCGCCCAGGATTTCCCTGGGACCGCTGGGACATTGGGTCGATACCGCGGGCGTGCCCAGGGCCAGGGCTTCGATCAAGGCGAAACCCAAGCCCTCCCAGCGCGAGGTGAAGGCGAACAAGGCGGCATGGGCCAGGAAGCCATAGGGATTGGGCTGGAACCCCGGCAGGTTCACTTCCCCGGCCACGCCCAGTTCGCGGGCCAAGGCTTCCAAGGCCCGTTGCTGCTTGCCGCGCCCCAGGATGATGAGCCGGCACGGCAGTTCCCGCCTTAGCCGGGCGAAGGCCCGCAGCAAGGTCGGGAAATCCTTGCGCGCCCCGAGTTCGCCCATCCCGAGGATCACCGGCGGCTCGCCGGGCGCGAACCAGGGGTGATCGGGCCGGGGCTGGACTTCGGTGAACAGGCGCTCCGGGACCACCGGGCTGGGCACCGCCCGGATCAAAGGGCGCGGCAAGCCGGTATAGGCGCTCATATCGTCGGCCACGTCCTCGCAGGTGACGATGACCTGGTCGGCGAAACGGTAGAGCTTGCCCATGGAATTGCGCTGCAACCAGCGCTCGAACCCGCCGCGGTGGGCCAGATCGACCGAGATCGTGGTGCCGGAACTCAGCACCAGCCGGGTATCGACCCCGGCCAGCCAGCGGGCCAGCAGCGCCGTGCGGTTGACCCGGTCCTTGTCGGCCAGCAAGGCGGCGGGACGCTCGGCGCGGAGATAGCGCACCACCGCGCCCAGGCTGCCATAGGTGTGGCGGCTGCCGAGATCGACCACGCGGACGCCCTCGGGCACCGGGCCGAGTTCGGGGCCGTGGTCCTGGACCTTCAACAGGTCCACCCGGTAGCCGCGCCGGGCCAGGGCGGGCACGAGGTGCTTCATGGCGCGGTCCACGCCGCTATGGCCGGAGGTGGCGACGAAGATGGCGATTTTCGGGGTCGGGGTCATGGTCGGAGCCGGGTTGGGATTATCCGATCCATTCTAAAGGATTCTCGGCGGCGGAAGGCTGGACGCCCGGTTGTTCGACCAATAAGCGGTGCCAGAGCGCGAATTGCAGCAGGCTGAAGATTTCGCGGGAAACCCCGCCCGTCGCCCGTTGCGCCGCGAACAAGGCCGGCAGGGCTGTCACGTCGAACCACGCCCCCAGCGCCGGATTGGCGATGAGCCGCCGTTCCAGTTGATCGAGGAACTCCCCCCGCAGCCATTCGCCCACCGGCACATGGAAACCGCGCTTCTTGCGGTGGATATGTTCGGGTGGCAACAACCGCCCGGCCCAGCGCCTCAGGAAATGCTTGCCGATGCCGCCCTCGACCTTGAGCCGGTCGGGCAGCGAAAGGCCGAACTCCACCACCCGGTGATCCAGGAACGGCACCCGGCCCTCGACCCCGAAGCCCATCAACATGCGGTCGGCCTTGACCAGGAGGTTATCCGGCAGGGCCGTGACCATATCGGTATATTGGGCGCGTTGGAGATAGCTCCAGGATTGGGGCGTCTCCCGCCAAGCGGCGATGACGGGGGCGCGGACCTGGCGGTCGGCCTGGGCCAGCGCGGGACCGAACAGTTTCCGGGTCCAGCGGGGCTGCAATTGAGGGCGGGTTTTGAAGCCCTCCGAACCCGGCGACCGCAGGTTTTTCCAAAACCGCCCCAGGTTGGGCCGGTAGCGTCCATAACCTGCGAACGCCTCGTCGCCGCCCTCGCCGCTGAATACCACCTTGAGCCCCGCCCCCGCCCGCTGGGCCAGGACGGCGGTGGGCAGGCAGGCGTAATCGCGCATCAGATCGTCGGCGGCCCAGACCGACCGCACCAACTGGCCGAACACTTCGTCCCGGTCCAGCCGCAAAGCCGTGTGTTCGGTGCGGAAGCGCCCGGCGATCCACTCGGCGTCGGAGAGTTCGTCGCGCATCTCCACGTCGCGATAGCCCACCGAATAAGTGCGGATGGGTCCATCGCAGAGTTTGTCGAGCATTCCCAGCAGGATGGCCGAATCCAGCCCGCCCGACAGGAACAGGCCATAGGGCACGTCCGAACGGATATGCTCGCGCATGACTTGGTGGAACAGCGCGTCGAATTCCTCGGCGGCTTCCGCGTAGCCGATAGCGCGGGTCTGGACCTGGAGCGGGGTCCAATAGCGGCGGCGGGTCAGGCGCAGGCTGTCGGTGTCGATCTCGATGATTTCGCCTGGAAGCACCCGCCGCACGCCCTGGAGAATCGTCTCCGCGCCGGTGCTGAACTGGTTTTGCAGGAATTGGGCGAAGGCCAGCGGATTGATTTCCGGGGTCCGGCCCAACAAGGGCAACAACGCCTTGAGTTCGGAGGCGAATACCACCTGGTCGGGCAATTCGGCGTAATACAGCGGTTTGATGCCCAGCCGGTCGCGGGCGATGACCACCCGCCCGCGCTCCCGGTCGTAGAGGGCGAAGGCGAACATGCCGTGCAGCGATTCGACGAAGCCCGCCGGGTCCAGGGCGTAGCCGTGGAGAATGGTTTCGCAGTCGGAATGGGTGGCGAACCCCCGGCCTTCGGCTTCCATCGCCTGGCGCAGTTCCACGAAGTTGTAGATTTCGCCGTTGGCGACCAGGGCGAGCCGACCCCCGCCGTCCAGGAGGGGCTGGCGACCGCCGCCCAGGTCGATGATCGACAGCCGGGTATGCACCAAGCCCACGCCATCCTCGGTGAAAACGCCGTGGCCGTCCGGCCCCCGGTGGCTCAACCGTTCCGCCGCCCGTTCCAACACCTGGGGTTCGACCCGCCCCGCCCGGCTAACGATGCCCGCGATACCGCACATGTGATTCCTTGGTAAATCCGATGGATGCAACCGGCGCGGCAGGGACGGAGTCCCGCCCGCCGGCTATGGAAAACCGCATAAACTACCCGCCGGGCGACGGTACCGCAACGGAGATTGATCGCGGTGGCTGGTTTCGCCACCGCCGCCCGCCTAAAATCCCGCCCCTGGCCACCCTACCCGCCCAGCCCCCCATGACTACCCATGCGCCCCCCGCTCCAACCGGCGGCTTCATCCGCCGCCCCGCCCACCGCTACGACGATCCGCTGTCCCGCCTCTGGATCGCCTGCGCCGAGGCCATCGGCTTCCGCATCGAGCGCTCGCCCGCCGCCTACGCCTCGACCGACGGTCGCGGCGCTATCCTCATCGGCACCGACGACTTGTTCGATCCCGACGACTCGCTGGCCCAGATGATTTTCCACGAACTCTGCCACGCCCTGGTCGAAGGCGAGACCGGGGAAAAGCGGGAGGATTGGGGGCTGGACAACACCCGGCAAGGCAGCCCGTGGCGGGAACATGCTTGTTTGCGGCTGCAAGCCTATCTGGCCGGGGGGGTGGGACTCCGGCGGTTTTTCGCGCCGACCACCGATTACCGGGTGACGTTCTGGGACGGCCTGCCCGCCGATCCCTTCGCGGCCCCGGCGGAAGCGGGCGGACGCCGCGAGCGTTCCTGCGTGGCGGCGCGGATCGCCGCGTGGCGGGCCTCGGGTCCGCGCTGGGCACCCTTGCGCGAGACGCTCCAGGCCAGCGCCGATCTCGCCGCGCTGGTGCCCAGGCATCTGCGCGGCGAAACCACGCCCTCGCTCTGGACCACGGTGGACCCGCCGCCCGATCCGCATCCCGCCGGGCATTCGACGGTGGCGGCCTACCACGCGGGTTCGGGCTGCGCCGATTGCGCTTGGGGGCATAGTTCACGGGGACATTTGCGCTGCCGCCACGCCCCGCAGGTCCGCCTCGCCCCGAACGCGCCCGCCTGTGCCCGTTACGAACCCGCCCGCGAATTGGATTGCCAAACCTGCGGGGCGTGTTGCCGCGAGGCTTACCATTCAGTGGAGATTTCGCGGCGGGAACCCTTGATCCAGCGGCATCCCGATATGGTGGTGGACGCCACGACCCATCTCAAGCTGCGGCGGGACGGGGAACGCTGCGCGGCGCTCCAAGGCGGCAACACCGCTTGCGAAGCCTACGCCTGCGCCATCTACGCGGACCGGCCCAAGACCTGCCGCGAATTCACCCTAGGGAGCGGACATTGCCTGGATGCACGGCGGCGGGTGGGTTTGTCGCTATGAGGGCGGGATCGCACCGGGATTTGCTCAGCCCGCCCCCAACAGCCGCTTGAACAGCGCGGTCCACTGGGAATCGCTCCCTTCCCAGCTACTGGTATCCGGCTCGAATATAACCAAGCCGTCGTCCGCCGCGGGCGGATTGACGATCCTGTCCGGGCGCGTCGTCACGACGAACTCTATATCCCTATCGAAGAACCTCGCGACCTCCTGTTTCAGCGCCATCAAGACCCCATAATCGACCGGATCGAGGCAAACCTCGGGTATATAGCCGTTATGGATATTGTTCTGGAGATTGGACCATAGGACGATCAGCTTTTTAGCCCGCCCGGCCAGGTCGAAGTTTTTGCGGACATGGGCGCGTTTGCTGATGAAGTTTTCATAGTTTTCGCGGATCATCTCCAAGCTGCCTTCCTGCCTGGGGAAATCATGCCAAAAATGGAATCCATACCGGTCCCACCTGGGGCGGCCGCCATGGATATATAACTCTTCGAGCGGCGGGATGGCCGGCCCCCCCTCCCTCAACCATTCGATCACGCACCCAGGCTGGGTGATGATGTAATCCAAATAAGTACCCCGTTTGGTCAAGTGTTCTATCCCGGTTATCCCGGCAATCAGCTCGATATTCTTATGGGCTTGCCATTCCGCCTGGCATGAAGTCCCAACGCTCAATATACATAGCTCTCTCGAATACAGCATAAAAAAACACTCGCACGACACGGATACAAAACAAAAAAACCCTTCCCACCGGCCCATACGCCTTCCATAGCCATCGATCCCGAGCGGGAAAGTATATACCCCGGCCCGGCGTCGGCACCGCCGGGGCATCGATTGCCGCAGCCCATGAAAAAGCGGCGGGGGCATGACGCCACCGCCGCTCGCGGGGAGGAAGCGGAACCCGCCGCCTCCAAGCCGGGAAACCGCCTCAAGCCGTAGGATAGGCCGCCAGCAAATCCGCCCCGATAGTGCCCTTGAGGCTATCGAGATAGGCGGGCGACCGGGCTTGTTCCAGCATGGACTCGGCCTGTTTCAAACGGCCCGGGATATCCAGTTCCTGGGCCACGTCGCGGTGGCTTTCCAAGGCGAGGAAAGCCCGCAAATCCTGGCAATGGCGTTCCCAGCGGGCGATATCGCGCTGCTGCTTGACCCCCAACCGCCGCCGGTACCAATCCGAACCCAGCAGGGATTCACGGGTGAACAGGGCGCGGATTTCCGGGTCGTGGGCGTCTTTCCCCTCGTATTTGCCGGTCGCCATGATGTGGAGCAGGGCTTTCAGCGGCGGGCAGGCGTCCTCGATGCTGCCGTCGTCCAGGTAGTGTTGGGCGGCTTGCTGCTGGGCCTCGACGATGTTGTTCACGCCATCGACGAACACCGCCATATCCTGGGTTTCCGGCTTCAAAATGGCCTCGTCCATCGCCACGCTGGGATTATCGAAAATCTTGCCCATGAAGCGCGACACGAAGCGGTCGGTGATGCGGTAGCCCAGGCGGCTGGCCTGCACCCAACGGCCCTGGTACTCGAAATCCTTCAGCGGTTCCAGATAGCCCTTGCGGATGAGGAATTCGGGGTCGCGCTCCTGTTCTTCCAGCCGCGCCCAGATTTCCGGGATAAGCAGGCTGATATCGTGATCGACCCGGAGGTTCGGGCCGATATAGCCCGCCGCGCTGGAAAACCCGGCGTAGCCGGTCACGATGAAGGAGACCAGGGCGTTGTTGAGGTCGGCGGTGGCCCGTAGCGCGTTGAACGGCCCCTTGGTCAAAGCGCCCTCGCTGCCCGCCCCGGTGGTCGAAGGCGATTTGCCGGTCACGCTACAGATGAAATCCATGAACAGTTCCGGCAGTTCCTGGTAATGGATCGGGTTGAACACCGCCAAGGGCCGGATGCCTTTTTCCGGCGGGTTGTTGCGGCGGCCGGTCAGCACCGCGTTGACCGGGTTCACCAAGGGTTGACCCAAAGGCACCTGACGGCGCAACCGGGTGCCGATCTCGGCGGTGTAGGTGCGCAAGGGCTTTTGGATATCCGGGCGCACTTGCAAATAACGCGGGTTCTTGCTGGGTTTGCCGTTGATGATGCGGGGATTGGCCGAGGACACCACATATTGCCCGCCTTCGGTGTAGGCCGCCTGCAACAGGTTGCGCATGGGATCGGTGTACTTCTGGAATTCCACCACGTCCTCGACGATGCCCTCCAACTGTTCGCCGATCAAAGGCTCGAAGTTGGCGATGAAATTGCCGGGCTGGGCCATGTCGAATTCGGTCTGCTTGTCGAAGCCGCGGTGGATGGCCTCGTCCGGGCGCTGGAATAAGCGGTATTCGCAGTTCTTCACCAGCTTGACACTGGCATTGGAGGATTTGGGCGAGCAATTCGGCAGCACGGTACGGCTGACCACCACGGAGGCGCTGATATCGTCCTCCATCTGCACCTTTTCGGCGGCGATGAAATCCTGCCGCACTTTATAGGTGCGCCAGTTGCCGGATTTTCCGAGGCCGATACGGAGATAGGAAGCTTCCAACTCGCGCCCGTCCAACTTCAAGGCGTGGCCCGGCATCCCGTTGATGACATCGACCGAGAAATGCGCGCGCCAATCCTCGCCCCATTCCGGCTTATAGAAGCGCTTGATGATGAACACCTGCGACAGGATGCGCGAAGGGATCGAGGCCAGCCATGCGGCGTAGTCCTCGGTGTTACTGGCGGTCGGGGTCAGCAATTTGATGACCGAGCCCAGGCTGCGCTCGGGACTCAGCACCTTGCGGCCGGGATCGCGGTCCTCGTGGGCGAATTCGAGCTTCAAGCGGTGGGTGTAATCGCGCTCGAAGATGGAGGCGACCAGGGCCATATCCTCCTCGAAATCCTGCACGAACACCGGACCGTAAATCACCGCGTCGTCGATGGATTTGGAGATTTCCGACTTGCCGCCGCCCGACACGGTGCAGGGTTTATGGCAGAACACGCCCTCAGCATCGGTGCCGATCAAGCGCCAGGACGGGGCGGAAGGATGTTTCCGCATCTCGACCCGGTAGCCGTGCGGCTGCATGTAAATCTTGCCGGGGCGCAGTTTGATGGACTGTTCGCCCTGGGCATTCTTCCAGCGGATGGTTTGCGAGCGCAAATCCATCCGCAAATCCAAGGGCACATAGACCAAATCCGGGTGGGTGCGGTCGATGGCGTAACCTTCGGGCTGCACGTCCATGATATCGCCGTAGCGCTCGACCATCTTTTCGAAAGAATAAAGGTCCGGCTGTAGGCGGGTGCGGCTGTCGGCCCCATATTCCTCGCCGTGGTTGCGGCACTGGAAAGCCAGGGCACCGCCAGCGTGTTCCTCCTCGGCCAGGCCGAACAGGTTGGCGGCGTAGCTGATCTGGGTTTTGACCTCTTTCTTGCCGTATCCGTAATAGTTGTCGGCCAGGATCGTGACCATGACGCCGCGCAGGTCGCGGGCGGTGATCTTGAAGGCGTTGCCATCGTTGTAGCGCTCGGCTTCGTCCTGCCAGCACATGCCGTCGGCGCGTTGGCGCGGAGTGGCGTCGTCGTAATGAGGGAGGCCGAGTTCCTTTTTAGTGAGCCGGGTCAGGTGCGGGGCGAGGAGGATGCAGCCGGTGTGGCCGGTCCAATGCTCGACATCGAGGGCGGCGTCGTTCTCGGGCAGGTTCGGGTTGCCGGCGTTGCCGAAAATGCTTTCCAGGAAATCCAGGTTGCTGACCAGGTTGCCGGGCGCGAAGCAGCGGATTTCCATGGTCTTCTCGGGCTGCACGCTGGGAATCTCCGGGCACACCACCGGGCGCAGCAGCAAGGACAGGAACAGCCTGGCCTTTTCCGGCTGGCTGGCGGTGAAGGGCAATTCCAGAAGTTCGTCGGGTGGATTCAGGGCGCTTTGCAGCAGGCGGGCGAAAGCCAGCTTGGGCACGGCTTTCTTATCGCCGGGGATCGGCAAGCCGCCCTCGGCGATATGGAACGAACCTTGCGTGGTACGGCGGTCGTTGGCCGGATTGTGCAAGATGCCCTGGCGCACCCGGTAGCTAGACACGATATCGGACTTGAAGCTAGCGCCATCCGAAGGCAGGGATAATTCCCGCGCCACGCCATAGCGGTCCAGGACCAAGGTGCTGGTGGGCAAATGGGCCTGGCCCTCCTCGCCCAGGTCTTCCAGATAAGCCGCCAGGAAATCCTGGATGCGCCGGTCCACCGGACAGAGGTGGTGGGTCAACAGGCGGTTCTTTTCCCGGTAGCTCTTCAACAAATCGTGGGCGATGGACATGAATTCGTCATCGCCGGCCTGGCTGGCGACGGGTTGCCCGGTGGAGGAGAGTTTGAGGTTGATATAAAGCTGCAAACGCCGACGTTCGGCTTCGGGGTCGTGGGATTGGGTGCCCAGACCTAGTGATTGTTCGATATTCATGGATTTAAACCTTGTTTAGGATGGACCGGGGCGCGCAGTTTACAGGCTCCTGCCGCACGCCGCACACCGCCCTCATGCAAGAAGCCAGCCGCCAGGCGGAACATCCCGCCATCCGGGCGGTTCCGGCGGGTCGGAGCCACCCGCAAGACCCGCTTCCGGGCGGGTTGTGGCGGAACGGCACGATCTTGGTGCTTGGCTCCGCCCATCCACCTTCCGCCCTCCGGCCCTTGCGACCGATTTAGGATCATTGTCATATTGGGTCGATATAATATAATAAATAAACCATCGCCAATACACAAAAATACCCACATAAAACATTTAATAAAATCTGTCTCAAAAAGCAAAAACACCAATATATACTCGATGCCATATCCTGGTGGATTTACCCAGGGTCCGCACCGCCACCTTCCATCGTTCTAAGCCTAGGCCATCTTGTTATCAGCTAAAGCACCCGCGTTCATCGACGGATATGCGTGATATAAAGCAAAAACGTCGCGTTATATCACCGCGACATTTTGACATATCCCCAACCTCCGATAATGGGCTATTATTTAATTTTCCCCGGCATCGGTTTGGGGCGGAAATAGCGAACCCCCGGCGAATCCCACCATGGCCACCCTACCCGCCCGTATGGATTTGTCACCCGATTTATTGCAAACGCAAGAAACTGTTTCCCCGTTGTGATGTCACAACAATATCCGGTTCAATCCCAACCGGAATCACCCGCAGCAGAAGGAGAGAGAGAAGTGTCAGGAAATCATCTACCCACCGCCCGCGAAGGGCGGCCATCGATCATGGCCCCGGATCGCCTCGCCCCCAATCCATTCCAGCTTTATTTCCGGCTCGACGGCGAAACCGGCCGCAAGGACTGGTTCTTCACCGCGGGTTCCCAGGTTTTCGGCCCGTTCCGCTCCTTCGCGGAGGCGGACGAGGAACTCGCCGAATGCCGCGCCATCAGCCAGCGCCCGGTGCCGGCCTGGAATCGCTAGGGCATCATATTTTCCGTAGGGTGGGTGCGCATTCCGTGCCCACCGCGACGGCCTGGAAAGGGTGGACATGAGTACATACCCACCCTACGCCGAGGACCGTGCACCCAAACCGGAAATGCTCTAGGCAAGCCGGACACGACAAGGCCCGGCCCATCCGCCCGTTGTTCACGGGTGGACGGGCCGGGCCTTCGGCGTTTTCCCGGCGGGCGGATCAGGCGCTTTCGGGCACGAAGAAGAACGGGCTGCCCTCGTGTCCGGCATGCTGGAGCGGGGCGTATTGCGGCGATTGGCGGAACCCGGCCTTGGACGCCGCGCCCTGGACCTGCCCCGCCACCGAGCGGAACACATCGTAATCCTCCAGCACCCGCTGGTTGCTGCGCAGCACCCCCAGGAAGGCGTTGGCGAATACCGAATGCCCGCCGCCGCCCTGGTCCAAGACCGGCTGCACCCCGCCCGAGGTCAGCACGGTACGCGCCTTGCGGCCCGCCATCACCTTCAGCCATTTGGCCCGCTTGTCGGGGTCCATGCCATCGGGGAGCCTGGCCACCGCCGAGCCGGTCATCGCCCCGGAATAGCAGGAATCCGCCACCACCATCACATGGCGGGCCGGCAGGATGCCGATGAAATCGGTGATACTCTGGCTGGAAATCCAGTTGGCGGGATTGCCCACCTCGGCATCGGTGGGCAGCCAATAGGCTTGCTGGGTGGTCTTGTCGATCTCGCCGTGGCCGGCGTAATAGATCAGCAGGTTGTCTTCGGGGGTCAGCTTTTTGTGGATTTCGTTGAGCGCGGTCATGATCTGGTGGCGGTTGGCGTTCAACAGCAGCTTGGTGTTGAAGCCATAGCGCTCCCTGAGCACCACGTCCAGGCTCTGGGCATCGTTGGCCGGGGTTTGCAGGGCCGGATAGGCGGTGTAACTCTGGTTGCCGATGATGAGGGCGTAGAACTTGCCGAATTTCACATCGCCCGGTCGGTCGATGCCGCCCGGATTGGCCTGGACCAGCGCCGGGGTGGTGGCGGGCGTCCCGGCGGCGACCAAGCTCAGGTCGAGGTGGGAAGTCTGGTTCCGCTGGTCGGTGGCGGTGATCTTGACCGTGGTCTCGGCCCCGTTCAGCGTGGCGGGGAAACGGAACAGGCCGGCGGCGTCGGGCGTGACCGGCTGGTCGTTGACCCGCAGGGACTTGAGTTGATCCGGGGCTTGCACCTTGCCGACGATATCCTTGGCACCGGCCCCGACCTGGACCACCTTCATGCCGCGGGTCAGGGTCGCGGGCGGCTCGATGATCTCGATACCGGGACCGGCCTCGGCCAGTTGAATGGGCGGTTCCTGGGCCTGTAGCGCCAGCCGTTGCGCCGCGTCCTTCAAGCCGGTGATGGCCTGGGCCTGGGCCTGGAGTTCGGTTTTGCGGCGGTCGATCTCGGCCCGGCCCGCGTCGCCCTGGGCGGGGCGGGTCAGGAGCGCGGTCAGTTCGGCGGAGCTTTTGCGGTATTGCTCCAGCTTGGCATTCAGGGCGTTCTCGGTGGAGGCGAGTTGTTCGCGGGCCGGATGGGCCGGAGCGGCGGCTTGGACAGTGGTCGCGGCCTTGGCGGTGGCCTGCGCCGCCGCCAATTCCTTGCGCATCTTGCCGCGTTCCTTGTCGAAGGATGCCGCCATCTTGTTGACGCTGGCCTGTTGGGCCTTGAGCTGGGTTTCCTTGCGCTTCAACTCGGCTTCGAGTTCGCGGACCTTGGCATCGTCCCCGGCGGGCGCGGAGGTTTTTTGCTGGGCCAGATGCTCGCGGAGTTGTTCCAGTTCATCCTGGGATTTGCGCAGTTGCTCCTGTTGGTCCAGCAAATCCTGGCGGGTGGCGTCGAGTTGGGCACGGAGCCGCTCGGCCTCGCGGCGGCTTTGCTCGGCGGCGAACTTGTAGGTTTCCAGTTCGCGCCGTTGCTCGGCCCCGAGTTGCCCGGCTTGGTCGGCGCTTTGGCGCTGGGCGGCGTCGAGTTGCGCCCGCAATTGCTCGGCTTCCTGCTGGCTGCGCTCGGCGGATTGGCGCAGGGCTTCGATTTCCCGCTGTTTCTGGACCGCGCCCGCGCCCTTTTGCTGCTCGACCGCGGCGAGCTTGGCCCGGAGTTGCTGGGCTTCGCGTTGGCTGCGCTCGGCGCTCAGACGGAGTTGGTCGAGTTCCTCGCGGGACACTCCGGCCACTTGGGGCTGGCTTTGCTGCTGCAAGGTCGCGGGCGCGGTGGGCGCGGCGGCGAATTGGAGCCCGGCCCCGTCCAGCCCCGACGCCTTGCCATACCATTGGGCGGCGGCGGCGGCGTCCTTGGGCACGCCCAAGCCCTTTTCGTACAACGCGCCCAGGTTGACCTGGGCCTGGGCGTTGCCCTGGGCGGCGGCTTTGCGGTACCAATCGGCGGCGGCCCGGTAATCGGGGGCCTGGCCCAAACCCTTCTCGTAAATCTGGCCCACGTAGAGTTGGGCCGTGGCGTCGCCCTCCTCGGCCTTGGATCGCCAGACCTGGAGGGCGCTGGCGTAATCGGCGCGGTCGTAAGCCACGTATTCGCCGCCCCGGACCTCGCAATCGGCCTCGGTGGTGCGGATCGGGCGGCGACCGCTGAGATAGGTCATCTGCGAACCCAGCTTGCGCAACTGGCCGGGCAGGAGGCAATCGACCACGTTGAGCTTGTTCACATCCTCGATATAACCCTCCACGGCCCTGGCGGCGGATGCCTCCGGGGCGGGGGTTTGGGTGGCGCAGCCGGCCAGCAAGACGGTGGCGACGGCGAAAGCCAAAGTGGTTTTATTCATGTGGCGAAGTCTCCGCTGGGGATAGGCAAACGCGCTGATTCAGGGTGGGGCGGGACCGGACCCAGGAAGATGCGGTCCCGGAGCCGGGCCAGGGTCCAGCCGCTTTAGGATAAGCTCCCATTCCGCCTCCCAACAACAACCGTGGCCCATTTTCGGCACGATCACCCGGTTTCCCGGTGAACGCTTTTGGGCGATGGGCGCGAATACCTGGGGCGGGATCACCGGGTCGTCCGCGCCGAGATAATGGTATTCCGCCACCACGGGGGCTATATCGGCGGGATTGAGGGAACCGGCCAAGGGGCTGTAGCCGTGATAGGCGGTCCAGGCGGCGCTATCCAGGTTGGCGGCCAACGTGACCAAGGCCAGGGTGCCGGGCAAGCGCGGGGCCAACAAGACCGCCAAGGCTCCGCCGCCGCTGTGGCCGAACAAGCGGAGCCGCCGGAACCCCCGTTCCCGGACGAAGCCGCGCACAGCCGCCGCGAGCGCCTCCACCACCTCCGGCCCATAGCGGCGGTCGGTCCACAGCGCCGGGGCACAGCCCGCGTCCTGGGCATGGCCGTAATAGCAAGGCCGTCCCAGGTACAAGGCCGGGGCCGGGTCCAAGGCCATCAGGCGCAGCATCAAGGGATGGCGCGGCGTGGGGTCTTGGGCGATGCGCCAGCGCGATTCCCAAGGCGTGCCATCGCCTTCCAGATAGACATGCAGGACCGGATTCGGGCTGGTGGCGGGCTTGTAGAACGCCGCCAGCCGGAACCCGCCGCCTTCCAGGGACAAGGCTTGGAAACCCGCCGCCGCCGCCAGGGCGTAAACCCGCGCGGCCGGGGAGGCGCAACCCGCCAGCACGGCGCACAGCGCCGACAGCGTCCAGGCCCGGACCCATCTCCAACGCGATTTCCGCGCAACCCAAACGGGGCGGACCTGTGTCATAGCGGGTTTGTGGATTCGGTTTAAACTTGTAGCCTACCCAGGCGGACCCGCCTTCCCCACCACAAGCAGTCATTCAATCAGAACAACCATGCCGATGCTGCTGCTCCTGAACGTCCTCACCTGGCGGGGCGGGCCACCCCAGAGCGGCCTTTCCCATTTATTCGACACGGCGGGCGGCTCCGTCGGACGCTCGTCCAGCAACCAACTGCGGCTCCCGGACCCCGAGGGCTTCATTTCCCGCAAGCACGGCAGCATCGCCTACCAGGACGGAGACTACCGCTATACCGACACCAGCAGCGGCGGCACCTATTTCGCGACCCGCAACCTCCTGTTGGAACAAGATACCCTGGTCCTGCGCCCAGGCGATATCCTTTGCATCGGCGATTATGAAATCGCCGTCTCGCTGCTGCCCGATGCGGCAGCCAGCCCCACCCCGGACCTGTTCCAAGCGTTCCTGGAAGGCGCGGGGCTGGACCTCCGCCACCGCTTCAAACCGGAAGACCTGCCCGGACTCATGCGTGCCTTGGGCACCCTGTTCCGTCCCCTGGCCGAAGCCGCCCTGGCCCCCTCCCCCCTCCATCCCGGCCCGGCGGCGGACACCGCCCAATCCACCCGCTTGGACGCCGCGCTCGAACACCTGTTGCTGCCCGGTCCCGACGCGGCCACCGACGCGCTCGACGCCCTGCTCGACCACCTGGAGGACGCCGCCCACCAAAAGCTGGCCCTGCACACGGCCCTACAAGCGGAACTGGCCGTGGCCCTCCGGCGCTTCGATCCCGACGGACTCGCCCGGATCGGCGGCAACCCGGACCCGGCACGGTGCTGGCAAGCCTTTCGCACCGCCTATCCGGGCCTGGTCCAGGATATCGCGCAAAACTTCCTGGGCGCGGAATTCATCAAGACCTACCAGCGGCAATTACGCCTACTACGCACGGTCAAAGGACGCTAACCCCCGCGCGGCGGCGACCCGGCCCGCCTACTGGCGCGGCACAATGTCCGCTATAGTTAGCGCAGATGGCGGACGCGGCCTCAGGGGACATCGCTGTCCGGTGGACAGCCGTTTGCAGTGGGAATGGCCGGGTTGCCGCCAACCAGGGCCGGGAGCCGAGCAAAGAGGATAGCCTATGAAAATCAAACACCTGTTCGGTTTCACCAATCAAGCCAAGGCGGGCAAATCCCCGGCGGCGGACGCGGCCATCCCGCCCCGGCCGGTATGCTGGCATTCCCATGGGCTCACCGATGTGGGGCACCGCCGCAAGATCAACGAAGACGCCTTCCTGGACCGCCCGGACATCGGCCTGTGGATGGTGGCGGACGGCATGGGCGGACACCAAGCCGGGGATGTCGCCAGCAACGCCCTGGTCCAATCCTTGGCCGCCATCGAAGCCGCCGCCGAATTGGACGCCCAAACCTTGCGGGTCAAACAAGGCATCGAAGCGGTCAACCGCCACCTGCACCGGCTGGCGGGCGAATCCAGTTCCGGGCAGATCATCGGCAGCACGGTGGTGGCCCTGGTGGCGAAGGGACTGCGCTGCGAAGCCCTCTGGGCCGGCGACAGCCGCCTCTACCGCTACCGCGACGGGCGGCTCGAACAACTCAGCACCGACCATTCGCTGATGGACGAACTGGTACGGGCCGGACTCATGACCCCCGAGGAAGCCTCCGCCGAAGGCGGGGCCAACATCATCACCCGCGCCGTCGGCGCCGAATCCCGGCTGGAATTGGACAGCCTCCGCTTCGAGGCCGCGCCGGGCGATCTCTACCTCCTGTGCAGCGACGGCCTGGCGAAGGAACTCAGCGACGGCGAGATCGCCCGCCACCTCGTCCCCGCCGACCTCGCCGCCAGCGCCCAAGCCCTGATCGCCGCCGCCCTGACCCATGGCGGGCGCGACAATGTCACGGTGGTGCTGATCCGCCCCGAGGCCAGCCCCGCTTGATTCCACCCCGCGGCCCTGCCGCCCTTTCCCCGAGGCCATCCGATGCATCCAGAAGCCCGCCCCCCTTTGCCGCCCTTCACCCGCGAAACCGCCGTCCAAAAGGTCCGCATGGCCGAGGACGCCTGGAACAGCCGCGACCCGGCGCGGGTGGTCCTGGCCTACACGGTCGATAGCCAATGGCGCAACCGCGCCGAATTCCCGCGGGGACGCGAGCAAATCGCCCGGTTCCTGGCCCGCAAATGGGCGCGGGAACTGGATTACCGGCTCATCAAGGAATTGTGGGCCTTCGAGGGCCACCGCATCGCGGTGCGCTTCGCCTACGAATGGCACGACGACGCCGGGAATTGGTACCGCTCCTACGGCAACGAAAACTGGGAATTCGACCCACACGGCCTCATGGCCCGGCGCTACGCCAGCATCAACGACCTGCCCATCCCGGAATCCGAGCGCAAATTCCATTGGCCCCAGGGCCGCCGCCCGGACGACCATCCCGGCCTGGGCGAACTCGGACTCTGACGCGCTCCACGACGGAATCCCCCGCCCGTTATCATCCGGTAAACAATCCACTCCCGGAATGCGCCCCCATCGGCCCGGCACGCGGGGCATAATGGGGCTATCGGTCCCATCCATAGCCCCGGCACCCATCCCGATGAACCACGTCAATTCCTTGATCCGCCTGATCGACCAGGGCCTCTCGACCCAGGTCATGTTGAACGACGGCAGTATGCTCCCGCGCTTCCGCCCGCACGACCTCATCGCCCGCGGCAGCCCGCAAACCGGGGTGGTCGTGGTGCGCGGGACGGTCTGCCCCGACGACGGCGCGCCGGAAGACCGGGTCATCCCGCTCTGCGATATCTGCGGGGTGTTCAGCGAACGGCCCCGGCAGGCCCATCCCGCCGACCCGGCCTTCCTGGGCCGCAATCCGGTCCCCAGGGGCTGGACCACGCTCCGCGCCCGCCAGGGCTGAGCGCCCCCAGCCCGGAACCCGCCATGAGCCTCGCGCCCCACGCCGAACCCCGCTTCCTGCTCTACCATTTGCAGCCCATCAGCGCCCGGCTGCTGTTCATGCGCCACGCCTCGGGCAGCGTGCTGGCCCCGCGGCCGCTGCCATTCCTGACCAACCCCATCGAGGACGACCCGCCCCAGTCCAAGCTCGACCTCATCCAGCAAGTGACTCTGGGGATGCGGCTCAACGCCAGCCTGGGCTTCGAGCCGGGGATGCTGGTGGTGGAGCCGGACTTCCTGCGCCGGGCCGAAATCCCCAGGGCGGTGGTCGATCTGCACCTGGCCCGCTTCACCAGCCACGACCCGCCGCACGAGGCGGCCCGGCTCAAGGGGGCGGTGTTCCAGCCCATCACCGAACTGCGCGGCGGCCATCCGGTGGAGATGGCCATGTTGCGCTGGGCCTACGAATATCTGCTGGCGGGCTGAGCGCGGACAGCCGGCGCGGGTCCAAGCGTCCTTCCCCTGTATTAAACAAGTCTGGATTCGGGAGTACAGTAGGGCTTTTCCCCCCGCCCGACGCCATCCGCGCCCCCTGCCCATGACATCCGACCGCCCCGACCCGCCCGGCTCCCCGCTCCCGGCGGATTCCGCCGAGCGCCCATCCGAACCCGCCGCCTTCCACGAGCGGGCTTTGCTGGACAGCCTGTTGGCGGCATCTCCGGCGGGGTTCGCCTATATCGACAGCGATTTCCGCCTGGTCCGCGTCAACCCGGCCCTGGCCGGATTCGTCGGCATGACGGTGGAACACATGCTGGGTCGCCAGGTGGCCGAGGTGGTGCCGACCCTCTGGCCGCAACTCGAACCGCTCTGCCACGCCGTCCTCGCCGGAGGACACGCCCCCGCGAGCCTCGAAATCGCCGGGCGAACCCCCGCACAACCCGGCACGCTCCGCCATTGGCTGACCCACGTCTACCCGGTGTGGCCGGACGGGTCCGCCGCCAGCGCCGGAATCGGCATCGTGGCCCTGGAAATCACCGCGCAGAAACACATCGAAGCCGCCCTGCGCACCAGCGAGGAACGGCTGCGCCTGGCCCACGGGCGCTTCGTCGCCGCCCTGGAAGGCTCGCCGGTGGTGGTGTCCGCGCAGGACCGCGACCTCCGCTATACCTGGGTCCACAATTCCACCCTGGGCTTCCGCGACGAACAAGCGCTGGGCGCGACCGATGCCGAGTTGTTCGAGCAGCCCGCCGACGCCGCCCGCCTGACCGCGCTCAAACGCCGGGTGCTGGACACCGGGCAGCCCGCCCGCGAAGAGGTGTCGATCCTCGGCCAGGGCGGGCCGCACTGGTACGATCTGGCGGTGCGCCCCCAATACGCGGCGGGCGCGGTGGCCGGCCTGGTCTGCGCGGCGATCGACATCACCGACCGCAAGAACGCCGAGGAACGCGCCCGCAACAACGAGCTGCGGCTGCGGCTGGCCCTGGACGCGGCCCGGCTAACCTCCTTCGAATGGGATATCCAACGCGACCGGGTCCGCCGCTTCATCGCCCCCGATGCCCCGTCCACCAGCCCGGAAGACGCCCCCAACCATTTCGGCGCGGTCTGCCGGGCCGTGCATCCCGAAGACCGCCTGCGCTTCATCGCCCAAATCCACGCCGCGCTGACCAGCGCGGACGGCGGCTACGAGAACGAATTCCGCATCCTCCATCCCGATGGCGGCAGCGCCTGGGTCTACGAGCGGGGCCGGGTGGAACGCGACGCCGCGGGCCGCCCGGTCCGGTTGCTCGGCTTGTCGCAGGACATCACCGAGCGCAAATGTTCCGAACACGCCCTGCGCGAAGCCGACCGCCGCAAAGACGAATTCCTCGCCATGCTGGCCCACGAACTGCGCAATCCCCTGGCCCCGATCCGCAACGCCGTGGAAATCCTCAAGCGGCGCGGCGAACTGTCCGAGGTCCAAATCGGCGGTTGCCATTCGATCATCCAGCGCCAAACCGAGCATCTGGCGCGGCTGGTGGACGATCTATTGGACGTATCGCGGATTTCCCGCGGCCAGATCGAACTGCGCAAAGGCATGTTCACGCTCACCGATATCCTGCAACGGGCCTTGGAAACCAGCCTGCCCCTGATCGAATCCCGCCGCCACGAACTCAGCCTGCACCTGCCCGAGGCACCGCTGTGGGTCGAGGGCGATCTGGTACGGCTGGCGCAAGTGGTCTCGAACCTGCTCAACAACGCCGCCAAATACACCGATATCGGCGGCAGCATCCGGCTCGGGGTCGAATGCGCCGACGGCCACGCCCTGATCCGGGTGGAGGACAATGGCCGCGGCATCGACCCCGCCGTCCTGCCGCACCTGTTCGACCTGTTCTACCAAGTGGACCGCACCCTGGACCGTTCCGAGGGCGGGCTGGGCATCGGCCTGTCCTTGGTGGAAAAGCTGGTGGGGATGCATGGCGGACAGGTCGAGGCCCATAGCGCGGGCCGGGGCCGGGGCAGCGAGTTCGTCGTCCGCCTGCCCTGTCTGCACGAACTGCTGGGCGTGGACATGGACGCGGCCACCCAGCCCGGCCCGATCCGCAAAACCGGCGAGCGGCTGCGCATCCTGGTCGTGGACGATAATTTCGACGCGGCGGACAGCATGGCGCTGCTGCTGCTGGGCGAAGGCCACGAGGTGTTGACCGCCTACGACGGCGAAACCGCCCTCGACCTCGCCCTGAACCACCAACCCGCCGTGGTGTTACTGGATATCGGCCTGCCGGGAATGGATGGCTACAGCGTGGCGCGGGAACTGCGGCGGCGCGGCGCGGCACCGGCGACCCAGTTGGTCGCCCTGACCGGCTACGGACAGACGGAAGACCGCGAGAAATCGCAATTGGCCGGATTCGACCGGCATCTGGTCAAACCGGTGGATTTCGACGCCTTGCAAGCGGTGTTGGCGGAATGTTCGGACCGCCCCGCCTAGGGACGGCCCGGAATGGGGACGGGACGGGCTATTCCGCCGCCCCATCCTTCACGGTGGTTTTCAGCAGGAAGAACCTATAGGCCACCCAGGCGCAGAGGATTCCCACCACCACCCAGGAGTGGCTCATCAGGCTGGCGGACAGCGTGGTCTTGGCGGCCACGCCCCGGATGCCCGCCATATACGGCCTCGATACCAACATCATCCAGGCCCAGGCGGGCACTTGGTAGGCGATGGCACCGGCCACGCCCCAATGCATGGCTTTCGAGCCCAGCCGCTCCGCCGTGCGATAAAACCAGAACGCGATCCCCGCGGTCAGCAACATTGAAATCAACACCATGGCATGGCCTCCTCTGTAAGAATTATCGGATTGTGCGCCGACCTGTGCCGGCCGGTCGGGTGCAGATTAACCGATAGCCCACCCGCAAGAAAGCCAAGCCGCTTCCACACCCCCCGGCCCGGAATCGCCCACCGACATAAAACCGCGCATGGAAATCCGCTACGAACCCACCCCCGCCGACACCGCGGCCCATCTCGGCTACCTACACCAGCAAGGCCACTCCCCGGACCCGCCGTTATGGACCGTCCTCCTGGGGTTAGGGCTGGGCCTCGCCGTCGCGGCCCGGGCCGACGCGCCCGATTGGCGCGATGTGCTGCTGTTCGGCACCGCCGCCTTGTTCGGGCTGTCCGGCCTGGCGCTGGCCTTGTGGCGGCGCTGCTATCCCGATACCGCCGACACCGCGCCGCCCACGGGCGTGTGCCGGCTCGTGGTCACGCCCGCCGGGCTGGTGCGGGCTGCGGGGCCGAACGCCGAATTCCTGGCTTGGCCCGACCTCGCGGCGTTGGTGGAAGGGCCGGAGCATTTCCACCTGCACGCGGTATCCGGCCCGGTCTGGACCTTGCCCAAACGCGCCCTGCCCGAACCGGACGGTCCTCAAACCTTGGTCGATCTCGTCCACCGCTATTGGCAAGCCCAGCCCGGCCACCAGCGCCGGCGCTTGCCGAACCGGCCTGAACGCCTGGGCCGCCGCGTACTGGCGGGATTCGCGGAAGCACTGCGCGGCGGCTTCCGGCTCGCGCTGTTCAGGCCGCTGGCGGGCGGCGCGGTCCGCACCCTGGGCGGTGGCGTGCTGGCCGGGCTGCTGGCTGTACGACTGGGAGTGTCGGCGTTGGGGGATTACGCCGCCGCGCTGCCGCGGCCGCGCTTCGACGCCTACGGCTTGATCGACCACGGGGCCGGGATGCTGCTGTTCCTGCTGAGCGGGCTGGCGCTGGGCGGCCTGGCCCGCGATACCAAGCCTCTGCTGGGCTTGCTGGGCTTGATCGCGGCGGCGGAAGGGCTGACCTCGATCCTGTACCGGCTGGCCTATGCCGCGCTGCCGGGCGGTTGGGAAACCACCGCGCCCTGGATCGGTTGGGCCTTGTTCCTGGCGTGGTTCCTGTGGAACTTCGCCATCGTGTTCCGCGCCGTGGGCGGGGTTTACCGGCAACCGGCCCCGGCGGCGCTCTTCCTCGCCAGCGCCTTCGCCCTGCTGGATTGGGGCGTGGGCTTCCAACTGCCGGGCCAGGAGATTTTCTATCCGGCGGAGGACGAAGCCACCGCCGCCCCGGCTCCCCGGATCGACGCCGAGGAAGTCCTCTACCGCCAGCACCGGCTCCTGCGCGAAACCACCGACGCGCTCGCCCCACAACGCCCCGGCATCGCCGACCTGTATTTCGTGGGGTTCGCGGGGGAAGCCGACGAGCAGGTCTTCGCCCACGAAGTCGAGTACGCGCTGGGCTTGTTCGACCAGCGCTTCGACACCCAGGGCCGCTCCGTCGCCCTGGTCAATAGCCCCGACACCCTGGCCCGCTGGCCCATCGCCAACCGCCACGCCCTCGACACCGTCCTGGAAGCCGTGGCCCGCCGCATGGACCCCAAGGAGGACGTGCTGTTCTTGTTCCTGACCTCGCATGGCTCGAAGGACCACAAGCTCTCGGTACGTTTCGAGCCCTTGCCCCTGGACGACCTGCCCGCCGCCGCGCTCAAGGCCGCGCTCGACCGCGCCGGAATCCACCAGCGGGTCGTGGTGGTGTCGGCCTGCTATTCCGGGGGGTTCCTGGACGCGCTCAAGGACGACGATTCCCTGATCCTCACCGCCGCCCGCCGCGACCGGGCCTCGTTCGGCTGCGGGGTGGATTCCGAGTTCACCTATTTCGGGCAGGCTTATTTCGTGGAGGCGTTGGCGCAAACCCGTTCCTTCGTCGCGGCCTTCGACATGGCGCGGCAAACGATAGAACGGCGCGAACAGGCCGAAGGCAACGAACCTTCCTTGCCGCAAATCCATGTCGGGAAGCGCATCGCGCCCAAGTTGCTGGCGCTGGAACAGCGGCTGGCGGCACCCGTGGCCCAACCCAGGCCAAGAAACCGCCCGCCGAGACCGTAGGCTAACTACAAACCTCAAATCTCAAGTCCCAAACCTCCCCCGGCCACCACCACCTGGTTCCGCCCGCCGTCCTTGGCCCGGTAGAGCGCGACGTCGGCGGCATCGACCAGGGCTTTGGGATTGACGTCCGCCATGGGCAGGGCCGTGGCGACCCCCAGACTGACAGTCACCACCCCGCCCGCACTGGAGGCGTGGGGGATGTTCAAGCGCTCCACGCCCTCGCGGATGCGCTCCGCCAACCGGGCCGCCAATTCCGGCGGGGTGTGGGCGTGGATGATGAGGAATTCCTCGCCGCCGTAGCGGGTGGGAATATCCCCGGCGCGGCGGGCCAGCCTGCGGATCACCCGTCCCACCTGCCGCAGCACGTTATCGCCCTGGGTGTGCCCATAGGCGTCGTTGTAGGCTTTGAAATGGTCCACATCGACCATGATGATCGACAAGGGATGCAGGTCGCGGGCACCGCGCCGCCATTCATATTCCAACAAAATGTCGAGGGCGCGGCGGTTGGGAAGTTGGGTCAGGGCATCGACGCTGGCCAGGGCCGTCAGCATCTTGAGATGGTGGCGGTCGCTCTTGAGCAGCGGATAGAACCACCACAGGCCCACCCACATGGCGACCGACACGAACAAGCCCAATGCCTCCGACAGCAGATCGATGGGCAAAACCCCCACCACCACCAGCCTGTACCAGCCCAAGGCGCGGCGCAGGGCCATCGCCAGCAGCCCCAAGGTCATCAGCAGCGCGGGCACATACCAGCCGGAAATGCGGGTCAACCGGAAGGCCATGGCGGCCGCGGCGAGCTGGGCGAGCAGGGACAACCCCAAAATCCAATGGATCAGCGGGGAATGCAACAAGGCTTCGAGCAGGTCCGGGGCGGGCATGGCGGGCTGTTCCTGGGCGAGGACGGACCGGACGCCGAGATGGGACCGTCCGCTTCATTGCCATAAGTATCGGCGGAAATCGGGAAATCCGCAGTCTGTTCCAATCCCGCCGTTCCCGCGCCATCCAATAAGCCCAACATCCTTGTCCGCGATTCCGGGATATGGGGAATCACGCCACGCTTCGAATCCAACCGAATGGGCATAACCGTCCGCTCACGATTGCCCTGCCCTATAAAACGCTGGAATCAGCCGTCCGGGTCCGGGCCTAAACGCCCGCCTATCCAAGCCAAGGAATAGGCCAAGCCAATCAGATACACCATAAACCATACCAACCCACACAAGGAAGTCTCAAATCATTTGATGGCGTCCAATAATAACTCTATAATTGTATTGTATTGAATCAATACCGCTCTTACTATCACTTCGAGGTGGCTATGGCCAAAACAATAACGTCCCATACAAAAAACTCCCTTCTATTAGCGATAGGCACCGTCCTGGGCTTAACCCCCCTCCTAGCCCGCTCCGCCACTCCGCCCACCGTACAACTCGTCAGTCCCAGCTTCGTGGTAGCCGGTCAACCGACCCCGTTCGAGTACAAAATCACCATCGGCAATGACGGCATCCCAGTGAAGGGTAGCCTCATGCTGGGTTTCCACCATTCCTCGCAATGGAAAGGGACGCAGATATCAAAACCCCAAGCACCGGGCTACGTATCGGTCGTGGGCAAAGTCCCCAATAACTTCAAGATCAAATTCAAGAAACTCCCCGCCAGCGCCTTCACCGCGAAAGGGGACACGCTGTACAACCGCGGCATCGTGGCGGAAGTCGCCCAGCAACCCCTACAACCCGGCGAAGTCATCACCATCGCCATCGGCAGCGACCAATATGGCGGGATACAACAAAAGCTATCGGACGACCACCATGAACTCAGGGTCATGGCGGACCTCAACGCCGATGGCAAGTTCGATTGGAGCGCCTCGCCCCAATTCGATGTGATCCCGGCCCCCACTCATCATTTCCTGCTGGTCGCGCCCTCGAAGGTGGTCGCGAACCAACCGTTCGACCTCCAGATACATGCCGAGGACGCCTTCAACAACTTCGTCAACAACAGTTATTTCACCACCCCCGTGCCCGCCTATAACGGCAAGGTCACCATCACCGACGAAAAAGGCAACATCCTGGCGAAAGATATCAAGCTCGACGATGGATGGGCGCTGACCCAGGTGCGGGTTTCGACCCCCGGCCCCCATTGGCTCACCGCCAGCGACGGCACGCTGAAGGGCGGCAGCAACCCCTTCAAGGCTTTCAACCAGGAACCCAGCTACAAGATTTATTGGGGCGATATCCACGGCCACACCAAATTCTCCGACGGCCTGGGGGAAAACGCGGAAGAATATTTCTGGTACGCCCAGACAGGGCAGCACCTGGACGTGTGCGCGCTCAGCGACCACTCCCAGAAACACTGGCCGGAAACCATAGCCGCGGTCAAATCCTTCTATAAGCCGGGGGAATTCGTGACCCTCCTCGGCTTCGAGGCCAGCCTGCCGGGTGGCCATATCAACCTGTATTTCCGTGGCGATACCGCCCCGCTCGTGGACGACTGGGCCAAACAGACCTATCAGGGCTTGACGAACAGTCTGGCCCAACAGTTCGGGACCGACCTCATCACCGGTCCCCACGCCTTCGGCCACGACTCGAACGAACCCTACGCCTTCGGTGCCTGGAACGACACCGTGGAGCGCTTCGTCGAAGTCTATTCCAAGCACGGGGCCAGCGAATATCCCGGCAACCCCACCCCGCTGCTCAACGCCAGCAAGGATATGTCCCACTACCTACAGGGCGGGCTGGCCGCCGGGCGGCGTTTCGGGGTCATCGGCTCCGGGGACGGGCACGATTCCCACCCAGGCCGGGCCTTCGGCGGGGCTTATCCCGGTGGATTGGTGGCCTTCCGCGCCAAGGAACTGACCCGGGAAGCCATCTTCAATGCCTGGCAGAACTTCCAGGTCTACGCCACCAGCGCGGACCGTATCTACCTGGACTTCACCATCAACGATTCGTGGATGGGGGCGCAACTCACCACCGGCGATCCCGTGCGGGTGCATTACGAAGTGATCGCCCAGACCCCACAGGTCAAAGCCGAACTGATCCGCAACAACACGGTGATCCGGAGCGACTCGTCGAAGCTGGGGCATATCAATATCGATTTCACCGACACCCCCACCGCCCCTAAAAACTTCTACTATCTGAGGGTCACCCAGAGCAATTCGGAACGCGCCTGGTCCACGCCGATTTGGATCGACAAACCCGGTGCGGCCGGCAAGGCGTCGGCACCGCCCGCGGTGGCCAACCCCCCGGCGGCACCCGCACGCCGGGCACCGGCCAGCGCCTCCGACGACGACATGGACTGATCGTATCCCCACCGGGGAGCGCGGCGCGATCCCGGCTCCCCGGCGGACAAGCACGGCACCCAGGCACCCGGTCAATCGGCGGCTTGGGAACCCGGCCCGCCGGACCCCGCACCAAGCCGGCCCAACCCCGCCCCAAATCGCCCTCGTCGCGCTGTCATAAAGCCCACATAATCCACAGCGTCATCCGGGCCTTGTCGCGAACCCAACAAAATCAAGCCCCTAGGCCGCGTGACGGTAGCAATCCCGACATTGGCGGGTTTTTTGCTTTATGCCAGCCTAAAAACCCACGCCCCAAGGAGACTCCACGCCGATGCGATATGAGCAAGCGTTACGCACGCTGAACCCCGACACCGGCAAGGCACTGGCCGGGTTGCCCGAACCCTCCACCGAGAATCCCCAGATGACCCCCCTGCGACTCTTCATGGAAACCATGGACCAATCGCCCGTCGCGATCTCCATCACCGACCAACGCGCCAACATCATCTACGTCAACCAAGCCTTCACCCGCATCACCGGCTACAGCCCCGAGGAAGCCATCGGCCGCAACGAGTCCATGCTCTCCGACAAGATCACGCCGAAACGGGTCTACCAAGACCTATGGGCCACGTTGGGCCAGAAGAAGGTCTGGCAGGGCGTCCTGGTCAACCGCCACAAGACCCAGGGCAAATACCTGGCCGACCTCACCATCGCCCCCATGCTGGACGAGCGCGGCGAACTCACCCATTACATCGGCATCCACCGCGACGTGACCGAGTTCTACGGCCTGGAGCAAAAGGTCAAGAACCAGAAGAAGCTGATCGAGACCGTGGTCGATTCCATCCCGGTCGCCACCGTCCTGCTCGACGCCGGGGACCGGGTGGTGTTCGACAACCTGGTCTACAAGGGCTTGACCAGCGAACTGGGCGTGGCCGAACCCGTCCAGTTGTTCCTGAAAATGCTGCGCGAAGAAATCGGCGACCGCTGGCACGACCTCGAACGCCGCGGCAAAAGCTTCCGCAACCACGAAATCCGGGTCGATCTCGGCGGCTACCGGCCCCCGCGCTGGTTTTCCTGCGCCGGTACCTGGTTCTCGGAGAACGATATCGGCGTGGAGGCTTATTTCCAGCAGCGCCAGCAAACCTACCTGCTGCTGACCCTGACCGATATCACCCAGCAAAAGCGCCAACAAGAGGAAATCCGCATCAATGCGCTCAAAGCCATCATGGCCGACGAGGAACGCATCCAGAGCCTTCGGGAAACCCTGTCCGGGGTGATCCACCAGGTCCAAGCCCCGGTCAACATGCTCTCCGCCGCCCTGAACATGCTGGAACGCCGCCGCCGCAACGGCGACGACAACGCCGCGCTGGCGGGGCTATTGAAACAAGCCTTGGATTCGGGCCAGGACACCGTCGCCACCCTGCAAGGCTGCATGCCCGACCCCGACCCAGCCAAGGTCGCCCCGGTCAACATCAACCAAGTCCTGCACGAGGTGCTGATCCTCTTGACGCCGAGGCTGCTGGCCGACGGCATCATCATCGAATGGCAACCGACGCCGGTCCTTCCCACCATCATGGCGCTGGAAAACCGCCTCCGCGCCATGTTCAAGCAACTCTTGGAGAACGCCATCGACGCCATGCGCCAAAATGGTGCGAAGCCACGCGAACTCAGGATCGCCACCCGGCCCGAAGCCGACCTGATCCACATCGTGATCGAGGATTCCGGTCCCGGCATCCCGGTGGAACTCAGGACCAAGGTGTTCGAGCCGTTCTTCTCCACCAAGGGCGGGGCCGGCCGGCAAGCGGGCATGGGCCTCGCCATGGTGCAGGACGTGGTGAACAGCCACGCTGGAATGATTATGATCGACCCGGAGTACCAAGATGGCTGCCGTATCCGCCTGCAATTCGACATACACCATTCCGCCGCGAATTAAGGGGATTTCCATGGTTGAACGCACTGAACTCGTCGAGCATGAGTTGGACGCGTTATATCAAGTCAGCCGGGTTTTGAACGGCACCCTGAGCTTGCAGGACAAACTCCGGCAGGTGTTGGAGGTGCTGCACCAGCGGGCCGGCATGAGGGCCGGACTCATCACCCTCCGGGAACTGGACAGCGACGCGCTGTCGGTGTGCGCGGTACACCGCGAAGGCGGCGAACCCCTGGACGACAAGGTGAGCTACCAACCGGGCGAAGGCCTGGTCGGGGCCATCCTGGACAAGGGCGACACCCTCATCGTCGAGCGCCTCGCCGAGGAACCCCGCTTCCTGGGGAAGCTCAAGCTCTACGACCCGGAACTGCCCTTCATCGGCTCGCCCATCCATGTCGGCGACAACGAGATGGTCGGCGTCCTGGCCGCCCAGCCGGTGGCCAACGATTGGCTCAGGGACCGCGCCCGCTTCATGGAGATGGTCGCCAACCTCATTGCCCAGAGCGCGGGGCTGTTGCGCAGCATGGAGCAGAAGCAGCGCGATTTGGCGATGGAGCGCGACCAGCTCAAGCAGACCCTGCGCAAGAACTACCGCTTCGAGAACATCATCGGCCACGCCCAGCCCATGATGCGGGTATTGGAACTGGTGCGGCAGGTGTCGAAATGGAACACCACGGTGCTGATCCGGGGCGAATCCGGCACGGGTAAAGAGGTCATCGCCAACGCCATCCATTACAACTCGGCCTGCGCCAACGGACCGTTCCTCCGGCTGAACTGCGCGGCCCTGCCCGACAACCTGCTGGAATCCGAATTGTTCGGCCACGAGAAGGGCGCGTTCAGCGGCGCGGTGACGCTACGCAAGGGGCGCTTCGAGCTGGCCCACAACGGCACCTTGTTCCTGGACGAAATCGGCGAGATTTCCCCGGCGTTCCAGGCCAAACTGCTACGGGTGATCCAGGAGGGCGAATTCGAGCGGGTCGGCGGCAGCCAGACCCTCAAGGTCAACGTCCGCATCATCGCCGCCACCAACCGCGACCTGGAATACGAGGTGGACGAGGGCCGGTTCCGCGAGGATTTGTATTACCGCCTCAACGTCATGCCCATCCATCTGCCACCC
This sequence comes from Methylomagnum ishizawai, assembly GCF_900155475.1. Classification (NCBI taxonomy): domain Bacteria; kingdom Pseudomonadati; phylum Pseudomonadota; class Gammaproteobacteria; order Methylococcales; family Methylococcaceae; genus Methylomagnum; species Methylomagnum ishizawai. The sequence goes on from NZ_FXAM01000001.1 coordinate 3,773,617, forward strand.
TTGCGCGAGCGTTTGGAGGACATCCCGGAACTCGCCCGCTTCCTGCTGGGGCGGATTTCCAAGCAACAGGGCGGGCGGCCCTTGGAACTCAAGGAGAGCGCCATCCGCCTGTTGATGCGTTATAGCTGGCCGGGCAACGTGCGCGAACTGGAAAACCGCATCGAACGCGCCGCCATCATGAGCCCCGATGGGGTGATCGACCGCGATGTGCTGGCCCTGAGCGGCTTCGAGGACGATTTGAACACGCCCGCGCCCAAGCCTTCCTCCGCCAGCAGCAAGGAAGCCACCATCGACTTCACCGACGAGAGCCTAGACGAACGCGAACGGGTCATCGCGGCCCTGGAGCAATCGGGCTGGGTACAGGCCAAGGCTGCGCGTTTGCTCAACATGACGCCGCGGCAGATCGCTTACCGGGTGCAGACTTTGAATATCAAGATGAAAAGAATCTGAGCGCATTTCACCCCGTGTCACCCCGTCGCATTTTTCATCTAAAGCCCTGATTCTCAGGGCTTTTTTTATGTCACCCCGTCGCATCCCATCGCACCGAATCGCATTGTTTGGGTGTACCCAAGGGTGTACCCTTTTTTTGGGTACACCCCGGCCCCTTCTGAATCTTCCCCAAAAACACGCACCAACATGGTGCTTTAACGGGTAAAAAGCCAGTAACCACGCGGGTTTGAGGCCGAAAAAATGGGTACACCCTTGGGTACACCCCCCTTTGAATAGGTCGGCTTACTACCCCCCACTTTGAATATGACGAAGGCGCGAGCATGGGCAAACTCACGGACCTGGAAATCAAGCGCAGGATCGAGGCCGGACAGGCTTTCGAGGGGCTGAGCGATGGCGACGGGCTTTACCTGCGCTGGCCCAAAGGACCGGACGGCAAGCCGTCCTACAAGAAGCCGATATGGCGGTTCCGCTACAAGATCGACGGCAAGACCCGCGTCATGAATATCGGCGCTTATGGAGCGCTGGGACTTGCTGACGCCCGGAAGCTGATTCGGGAACTGCGGGCGCGGGTGGCGCTGGGCTTCGATCCGGCCATGGAGAAGCGCCAGCGCAAGGCAGAGAACCGCGCCCAGGCGGAAATTCAAAGCCTTGTCCGCACGGTGTCCCAACTGGCCGATGAATTCTTCGCCCGCTACGTGGACGGGAAGTTGAAGCGCCCCGAGACGATCCGGCAACGGTTGGACCTGTACGTCAAGCGGTCCCTCATCGGCGGTTTGCCCGTGGATCAAGTCAAGCCGCTGCACATCGACCAGGTGCTTACCGGCATCGTCGATACCGGCAAGCTGCGCACGGCGAACGACATACTTCGGTGGCTCAAGCGGATATTCGATTTCGGGGTGACCCGGCATTATCTGGAGACCAACCCGGCGGCGGCTTTCGGTGTGCGGGACGCGGGCGGTTCGGAGAAGTCGCGGGAGCGGGCGCTGTCCTTGGGCGAGGTGGCGGCGCTGTTCGAGGCCATGAAGGCATCGGCCACTTTCAGCCCCCAGAACGCCCTGGCCGTCCGGCTGTTGTTGGCGCTGGGCGTCCGCAAGATGGAACTCTTGGGAGCGCCTTGGGAGGAATTCGACCTGGATTCCGGCGTCTGGTACCTTCCGGCGATGCGGGCCAAGAACGAAAAGGACATCCGCATTCCCTTGCCGCCGCTGGCGGTCGATATGCTGCGCGAGCTGCACGTCCTGGCCTGTGGGAGCGCCTTCGTCTTTCCGCGCCGGGGCGGGGTGGGCCGGATCGATAAGCCCATGGCCGAATCGACCTTGAATACCGCCCTTCATTCCCTGCCGCATGGCTTGGAGCCGTTCACGGTCCATGACTTCCGGCGCACCGTCCGTACCCAACTGGCGGCGCTGAACATCCCGCCGCATATCTGCGAACGGTGCTTGAACCATGCGATTCCGGGGATTGCCGGGGTTTACGACCGCTTCGACTATTTCGAGGAACGCAAGGCGGCGCTGGGCGCTTGGGCCGCTGTGCTGGCCGGGCTGGAATCGGGTTCCAAGGTGGTGCCGATCCGGGGGCGGAAGGATTGAACCCGCGTTCCACTTCGCCCCGTTGCATGGCGTATCATTCCAAGCGGACCGCGACCGTTGGAGCGGCGCATCGACACCACCGGGAGAATCCCCCCATGTGTGAATCAGCCACTTTGGAACGCATCACCCAAGCCGTGCGCGGCTTGCCGGAACCTTTGGCGGAAAAGGTTTTGGAATATATCGAAGACTTAGCCGACATTGCCGAGGCGAACGCCCGGCTTGCCGATCCGCAACCCGCCATCCCCTTGGAAGACATCATCCGTGAATTCGATTTGGAAGGTTGACTTCGATCCTAGGGCGCGGGCCGACTTCGCCAAACTGGACAAGCCCGTTCAACAGCGCATCGTCAAGTTCCTAGGCCGCTTGACGGTCGATCCAAGGCAACACGGCGCGGCGCTGCAAGGGGAAACCTTGGGCAACTATTGGAAATACCGTGTCGGGGATTACCGGCTTATCGCCGATATTCAAGACGGCAAGTTGACCGTGCTGGTTGTCGCCATCGGGCATCGTTCCAGAATCTACCGATAACCCCCACACCAAGGCGCGGTCATCAGCCTCCGAAGCATCGGCGAACTTCCCGTTCCGACCATGAGCAACTCGCCGCGCTGGTGTATCATGCCCGACAGCCGCGCCTAGCCTTTGGCCGGGCGAACCATGGACCCCCTTTCACCCATGTTGGCGCGGCTCCCCACCTGAAAGGCCAGCCCGAAAGGGGGCTATCTCCATTCCCGTTTCCCAAGGCCGGGGGAAACCCTCATATCCATCCCACCCCATGGGGAATAGCTATGCCATCCGTAGCGGAAAGGGTCTATGAAATCACGCGGAATCTGCCGGAATCGAAGGCGGCGGAAGTATTGAGGTTCGCCGAAGCCCTACAGGCCGAACCCGAGGCCGGGGAAGGCGATTTCTTCGCCCTGGCGGGTTTGTGGCAAGGCCGCGATATTGGCGCGGCGGCACTGCGGCGGAAGGCGTGGCCGGAGCGGTCCCGGTGATTCTCTGCGATACGAACATCCTGATCGAGTTCTACAAGAACAATCCGGCCATTGTCCAAGCGCTTCGGGCCATCGGGCCTAGCGCCCTGGCCGTGAGTGTCGTCACCCAAGCCGAGTTGTATTTCGGGGCGTTGAACAAACGGGAGCTATCGAGTATCCGCCGACATTTGGCGTTGATCCGGTGTATTCCCTTGGATGGGGCTATCTCGGGGCGGTTCGTCGAATTGATGGAAACCTATTCCCTGAGCCATGGCTTGGCGATCCCGGACGCGCTCATCGCGGCGACGGCCTTGGTTCATTCCCTGGAACTCTACACGCTGAACACCAAAGATTTCCGGTTCATCGCGGGCTTGGGCCTGTATATGCCCAATACCCACTGACCGGACAGAAAACAGCCGCGCCTAGCCTTTGGCCGGGCGAACCATGGGCACCCTTTCACCCATGTTGGCGCGACTCCCCACCTGAAAGGCCAGCTCAAAAGTGGCTGCACTTATTATTTTTCTAAGCCAAAGATAATCCCCGCATTGTCCATTTCTTGCTTTTAATCCACGAGGGAAATCCCCCGGCTTTATCGGGAGATTGTTACTTAACAAATAGCTTTTTAGGTGCGTTATGGCGGAATACAAAATAACAATAATAAAGCTGCAAGACAAAAAGATAATTGATTGTTTTATTAAAATATCAAAAAATCTGGGGTTTACTGATTCAAAGTGCAATATACAATTGCCAGTTGGCATTAATTATGATATTAACCTAAGTGATGACAATCAATTAAAAAAAATTCAACATATTATTGATAGCGCCGCAATACTTACGGATGAAATTAGGCTTTCGCTCAATAACGGTAGTTTTAATATATCGGTTTTTAGAGGGGGGGCCAGGAATCAACAGAAGTCGCCAATATATGACGAATTGGCTTTTAATTTTTCAGATCAGAATCAGAATAAAATATTAAATGATACAAAACTATTTATATTAAAAACTATTAATGACGATCTTAATCCATTTAACCCGGACCGGCAACTTTCTGGAGCACTAACCCCAGAGCAAGAGGCGCTTCAAGCGATACATCAAGAAACACTTAACCGCCTAGAACAGTTAAATGAAAAACTAATACAAGAAACACAGAATTTTCGGGAACGCCTAGATAAAGAATATGCGGATAAATCATCAAAACTTAATGAAGCGCACGATAAGCAACGCACCAATCTAGAAAATGAATATGCTGATAAGAAACAGGAATTAGAAGCAGAAAAGAACAGCTTGGAAGAGCTTAGAAAAAGCCTGGACGATAGAAGCAACACTCATGCAAGGCGAAAAATACGTACAGACATATTAGAAGAAGTAAAAAATAGGACCGAAAAATTTAGTTTAACGGACGGCACCGTAAAGCTTAGAACCCCAATAACGGTATCAATGATTATCCTAATCAGCATATTAGGACTAGGTGCCATTCAAGCCTCATATGAGTTCTACCAGAAATTAGGCCAAGCCGAATCATATATTATTTATATAATATCCGCTAGATTATTTGCTTTTACATTTGGTGCTGTAGGCTCACTGATTTATTTCATTCGCTGGCTAAATCGATGGTTCGAGCAACATGCACAAGCCGAATTCCAGCTCCGCCAGTTTCGGCTTGATATTGAGCGAGCAAGTTGGATAGTCGAAACCACTTTAGAATGGAATGATGCAAAGGGAACAACTATCCCAGACAAACTACTTGAAAGCTTGAGTAAAAACTTGTTTAACGATAGCTCCCAACCTCCTGAGCCTATTGCACACCCAGCCGACCAACTAGCTTCCGCACTATTGGGAAGCGCAGCATCTATCAAGCTGAAAGCTGGTGAATCCGAAATTGACATAAATCCGAATAAGCTAAATAAGCCAGTAGATAATAAAAAACCCAATTCTTAGCCAATAAAACCACCGCGCCTAGCCCTGGCCGGGCGAACCACGGGCACCCTTTCACCCGTCCGGCGCGACTTCCCTCCTGAAAGGCCAGCCCGGAAAGGGGGCTTCATGTTCGACGATCTTCTGTTTCTCTTGGATATACCGAAGAATAAGGTTCCCGTATGGGAATGGGCGAAACGCGGATGGATCAAAGACGTTGAGGAACTTTCCCCTTATTTTATCGCCTTGCTACGCTATCCATATCTGGGCATAAAGGAAGACGACAAAAGCCAATATGAAAACTTGAGAAAAAACTTCATCATGTTTTCGGGCTTAATAAAATCGGCGATCAATACTGGGGAATTACCGGCAAAACCCATAGATTTCTACGATCATCATTGGCCCTTTTCCACTCTGGGAACGCCCGGATTGAATCCACTCGCAGAGATTGCGCGGAAGCAAGGAAAGCCCAAAGCACATATCCAGCTTCCCACCTACTTAATCCACCGCGACGACTTTCGAGAATGGCTGATAAAAAAAGGCGCATGGCAAACCTTGCAAGAGGCTTGCTTGCTCAAAAAATGGCTTGAGGAAGATAAAACACCCTCCCCCATGATATTTAGCACCCCCCAAGTCGCTAATTCCAAGGCATTGCCCTTCAAGCCACCGCAACGAAGCGACGAATGGCGCGAAATGATCCTTGCCATGGTCAAGCGCTACCAAGCCGAGCATGGAGCCTATCCCACTTGGGCCAAGTTTTGGGGCTACCTATGCGATAACCCGCCAGCCGAGTACGGGGTAAATGTCGTCGGGGGCAAGCGTGGCGTACCAGGGAAGGAAACGCACATCACCATGGGAGAGTCCGAGCGCATCACGAAGCTGAACTTGAAGCAACGCTTCTACCGGCTCAGGTCCAAAAGCGGTATCGATAAGGATCAATAGCAGTCATTAAGCTTCAATAACCCACCCGGCTAATTCCTCCGCCTATCGTGTCTCCCCATCGCACCAACGCACAGGGGAACACACACCATGCCACGCACCGCCACCCGGCCCAAAGCCGAACCACGGACCCAGCCCGCCCAACTCCCGGCGACCGGCTATGTCCGCATTGCCCAATTGATACCCGGCATCCTGCCGTTTTCCCAGGCCACACTGTGGCGGATGGTCAAGCGGAAAACCTTCCCGGCCCCCGTCAAGCTGTCCGAGAACATCACGGCCTGGGACGTGGCGAAAGTCCGGGCATGGCTGGAAAGCCGGGCCGAAGGCCAAGCCGCATGATCCGCTTGACCACCCCGCGCAGTCGGACCTATCCTTTTTTCCGTACCCCCAGCGCACTGGGGGCCGGGTGTGACAACCCGGAATCCACTGACGCACAGCCCACCAATCTTGCGTCTCGGGCTTTTTTTACGCCCGAGTTACGCCTACCGAGTGACGACGGGCGGTGTGCGGGCACGCGCAAGCGTGGCCGGTTTCCAGTGGGCCGGTTTGTCACCCCGCATACCGTCCGTCTCCCAACCGCCGTGACAAGCGGTCGAGACGGCTCTTCATCCACCACTGGAGTCCGTCATGTCCCCTAAGCCCACCCGCGCCCAAGTTGCGCCCGAAGCCTTCCCCCGTCCCGTCCACCCGGCGCTGTCATCGAGGGAGGAACGGGCATGAAACCGAACCCCATCAACGCGATCCACGTCCCGGAAAACCTCCTAATCCAATTCGCCAAAATCACCTTTGGCAAAACCACCCCGACCTATGTGGATTTCATCGCCGTTTCGTTGGGCCGCGCCAAGTCGCTTTCCCGGCTACTCGCCGACGCGGGCGAAGCGGCCAAGGCCAGCGGCTATACCCAACTCCAACCCGACCATATCCAGGAAGCGGCCAGCGTCATCGCCGAGGAAATCGAGAAGGCCGAAACCCTGATAGACGCCCTGTTCGACAGCGTGCGGGAGCAGGGGGGCGGACATGGCTAAAGTCACCAGACTGCCCACGAAAAGGCCGCTCCCGCCCGGCGCGTTGAATCGGGACGAAATCCACGCCTTGACGGAAGCCGCGAACATCATCAAGTGGGCGCGGAACAAATGCCGCGAGGGAACCGCCCTACATGCCGAATTGGCCATCGCCTACAAGACCCTGCAATCCGCGATTTGCAGCTGGCTGGATATGATCGAAGGGGGCGGACCATGAGCGCCCCGAACACGCAAAAAAAAGCCCCGGAGTCGAGGAAGACCGGGGCGATTCAGCAAAAACAGCCAATAGGCGAAACTGGCCGTGGTGGTGATGGTATCACATCCACGCACGCAAGGAAGGCGGCGCGGAAAGGGGAAATCCCCCCCACCCGCGAGAACGTCCGGGCCGCGCTGTCCCACCTGTCCCCCGACCTGGACCGCGCAACCTGGGCGCGGACGCTGACCGCCATCAAGAGCGCCCTGGGCGAGGATGGCCGGGACATCGCCCAAGCGTGGAGCGAACCGGGCGCGAGCTACAGCGCCGCCGACTTCCGCGACACCTGGAAATCCATCCAGGCCAGCGGCAAAACCACCATCGCCACCCTATGGCGCATGGCCTTGGATGCCGGATGGAAACCGGACGGCGAAGCGCACCAGGAAACCGAAGCCGAGCGCCTGGAACGCGAACGCAAGCGGGCCGAGCGTGAGAAGAAGGAAGCCGACAAAGCGGCGCGGAAGGCACGGGTGGCCGAAACCACCGCCCACGCCCTCAAGATCGAAGCGAAGCCCGCCGGGACCGACCATCCCTACCTGATCCGCAAGGGCATCCAACCGACCCCGAACCTGTTCGAGGCCACGGCGGAACGGCTGGCGGAAATCACCGGCTACACCCCCAAGAGCGACGGCGAACCCCTGGCGGGCCGGGTGTTGCTGGCCTTCGTGGAAAAGGGCGACCAACGGCCCACGGTCGAATTCATCGACGAGGCCGGGCGCAAGTCGGCGCTGGCCGGCGGGCCGAAGTCCGGCGGCTACTGGCCGGCCCAAGCCTTGCCCGAAGGCGACGGGGCCGGTTCAACCCTCGCCATCGGGGAAGGCATGGCGACCACGATCACCGGGCAGGAAGCGACCGGCGACCACGGCGTAGCGGCGCTGTCCGCCTCGAACCTGCCCAAGGTCGCAAAGGCCATGCACGAGCGCTGCCCGGCGGCGCGGCTCTTGATCCTGGGCGACCTGGGCAACGGCCAGGAATACGCCGAACGGGCGGCGCGGGAAAATGCCGCGGCCCTGGCCCTGCCCAAGTTCACGCCCGAGCAAGTGGCGGCGCACCAGGAACGGCACGGCCAGCCGCCCACCGACTTCAACGATCTGGCCGCGCTGGCGGGCTTGGAGGAAGTCCGGCGGCAAATCGCCCAAGCCCTGCGCGGCGAACCCCCGGAAACCCCGGAACCGGCCACCGCCCCCACGGCCAGCGCTCCCAAGCCGCCGCCGACCGCCCTCCCGAATGGCTACAAGCTCACCGCCAGGGCGCTCTGGTACATCCCCGAGTCCACGGCGGAAGGCGGCGAAGCCGAGAGCGCCAACCCCGGCGACGAATCGAAAATCTTCGTTTCCAGCCCCCTGCATGTCACCGCCGAAACCCGGAGCAAGGACCAAACCGGGTGGGGCCGCTTGCTCGAATGGCAGGACCGCGACGGCCACCCCCACGCCTGGACCATCCCCATGTCCATGCTCGAAGGCGAGCCGTCCGCCGTGTGCGCGATCCTGGCTGACCGGGGCTTGATCACCGGCATCGGTTCCAAGTCACGGAACCTGTTGATCCGCTACGTCAAGGAATGCGCCCCCGGCGTCAAGGTCCGTTCGACCGATAGCACCGGCTGGCACGGCCAAGCCTACGTGATGACCGGCCAGACCATCGGCGACAACGCGGGCGAGCGCGTGCTGTACCAGGGCGGCGGGGCCGGGATGGGCGACTTCCGCCAGAAAGGCACCGCCGCCGACTGGCGGGCGCACGTCGCCCCCCTCTGCGCCGGGAACTCCCGCGCCCTGTTCGCGGTGGGCATGGCCTTCGCCGCGCCCCTGCTCAGGTTCGCCCAAGGGGAAGAATCCGGCGGGGCGCACCTGCGCGGCGATTCCAGTTCCGGCAAGTCCACCCTGCTGTGGCTGGCGGCTTCGATCTACGGCCCGCCCACCGGACAGGATTCCTTCCGCAAGGAATGGCGGGCCACCGGCAACGCCATGGAAGGCACGGCGACCTCCCGCAACGATTCCCTGTTGATCCTCGACGAAATGGGGCAGGTGGACGGCAAGGAAGCCGGGGCCATCGCCTACATGCTGGCGAACGGCCAGCCCAAGCTCAGGATGACGGAAAACATCGCCCTGCGGAAAACCTCGACTTGGCGGCTGCTGTTCCTCTCGACCGGCGAAGTCTCCCTGGCCGAACACATGGCCGCCGCCGGAAAGACCATCAAGGCCGGGCAGGAAAACCGGCTGGCCGACATCCCCGCCGCCCCGTTCACCGGGTTCGGCGTATTCGACACCCTCAACGGCTACCCGAGCGGCGCGGCGCTGTCCGTCGCGATCCGGGAGGCCACCGCCCAATACCACGGCGCGGTGGGCGTGGCCTTCATCGAACGGCTTATCCAGGTTCAAGACAGCCTTCCCGACCGCATCAAGGCCACCACCGCCCGCTTCGTTGCCGACGCCGTGCCCAAGGGCGCGAGCGGGCAGGTGGACCGGGTGGCGAAGCGGTTTGGCTTGGTGGCGACCGCCCTGGAACTGGCGGGCGAATTCGGCCTGACCGGCTGGGACGCCGACGAATGCACCGGGGCCGTCAAGCAATGCTTCGCGGGCTGGCTGAACCAGAGGGGCGGCGCGGGCGACCACGAGGTTTCCGCGATCCTGTCCCAGGTCCGGGCCTTTTTCGAGGCCAACGGCGAAAGCCGCTTTTCCGACTGGGACGCCGCCGAGCGCGTGGAGAACGGCGCGGACCTCGAAAGCCGGGCCGTCGCGGGCCGGGTGGGCTTCAAGCGCCGGGACCGGAACCAGGGCTATGCCTTCTACGTGCTGCCCGAAGCCTTCAAGCGCGAAATCTGCGCCGGACTCGACCCCGAGCGGGCCGCGCAGGTGTTGAAGGCCCACGGCTGGATCGAACCCGACAGCCAAGGAAAAACCCAGCAAAAACCGAGGCTTCCGGGTTTCGGCAAGCCGACCCGCTGTTATGTGTTCACCCCGAAGATGTGGGAATCGCCATGACCCTATTCCACCCAGGCCAAAAAAGCGGTGGGACGGGTGGGACAGGTGGGACAAACCACCAAGAACCCAATGGAATCAATGGGTTCCAGGAATGGGGGTTTGTCCCACCCAAGCAAAAGAGGGTGGGACACGGTGGGACAAATGGAACCGGGCTTCCCGGCCTGTTTGTCCCACCCGTCCCACCTAAAGAAAGAGTGGGTGGGACATTTCCCCAGCCCCAAGAATCCAGCAACGGCGCGGGTTTCCGGGGTTTGTCCCACCTGTCCCACCTGTCCCACCGGAAAAAACGCCTTCCCGGAAAATTTCCCCGCCCCGGCCCCAAAAACCGGGCGGCGATGGCACCGGCCCATCCGGTGCCCCCTGGCACCCCCGCCCCGGCGGAATGCCCCAACCCCCTGTCAAATGAAGGACTTACGCACATGAACCACCCCAACCCCACCGTCCAAGCCGCCCTGGCGGACCTCGAAACCGCCGCCGCGCAATTCGAGAAAGTCCGGGGCCAATATCAAGACCTCACCGACAAAGCCGCCGCGCAGAACGCCCTGGCGGACGAAGCGGAAGCGGATGCCACCCGCCACGCCGAAGCCATCCATGCCGGCATCCGGGACGGTTCCTTGAACAAAGGCCAAGTCCAAGAATTGGCGCTTGCCCAGACGACCGCCGCCACCTTGGGCCAGCAGTACCGGGGATTCGCGGCGGAATTGCTGGCCGAGGCCGAGCTAATCAAGCCCAAGGCCAACGGAGCATCATTAACGGCAAAGGAGACATGGAACAAAGCCATCGAGGTTTACGCGGATGCCGAATTCCAAACCATTTTGGATGAAATCGGATATAAGCTAGAAATGGCGATCCGGCTTCAAATCTGGAAATATCAAGCCCACCCCGACAAGCGGAATCTTGAAATATCTTATAGCAATGATTCCCCGGCAAAACCCGGCCTGTTTTGCGCGATGAAATACCTTGAAAAGCACATCGCCAAAAAATTGGACCAACCACGGCTTAACGAATACAGCGAATTGACGGCGGCTTTGATGAACAAACCCACCTTCCGATTCTCCAAGCCTTTCGTCCTTTTCACCAGAAAGGACGGATAACCCCAGAACGCCGCGCCATATCAAGGCGCGGCGGTTTCACCAAACGACCATAGAGGAATCAATATCATGGCTACATGGCTAGCGCTGAAAGTCGAGGACGATATTTCAGCCGAATCCTTCAATACCAATCCGTTATTCAATCAAAAGCTAGCGCACTTATTGAATATCACGAAGAATATTGGTATTGAAGCCAGCATTTTCACCGAAGAATCCAAGGTCGGCGCTATCCGCAGCGGATTGGCCAAGCTTGGGCACCATAACATCCAATTCGGCCAGTTTCCCGGCGGGGCATCACCTCAAGGTGGAAAGGCCCACGCCCCATCCGCCCCCGCTTCGTCGGCGCAATACTCAAAGACGAAGGCTTTCGGATAATCCCATCCCGCTGAAATCCGGGGCCGGTTGTTGCCAGCCGGTCCCGGCCATCGCTGGCACCAAGGCGGCGCTTGGCCATCCTTGGCGGTCGCCGCCATCCCACCGCACGCACCAGGGCGCACGATCCCGCCGCCCATCGCCCTCCCGGCCCTGGAACCCCACCGCATCGACCGATCCGGCCCGTTCCGGCACCGCCGGAAGCCCAGCCGGGCCGCGCCCATCCATCCCCGCACCGCCATCCATTGGCAAAATCCGGCAACCCGAAAAGCTGGAAATCCCTTGATTCCCAAGGGATGCAGCCCAAAAACCCGCTTGGCGGGAATGGCAGAAGATGGCAGTGGATGACAGTTTTTGGCAGTGCCCCACGCCGGAAAAGCCTTGCGGCGCGGGGCTTGTGGCGGAATCCCGATGGCGGCGGGCCGGGGATTCGGCAAAGCCCGCAGGCGCGGGGGGAGGTGCGCTGTAGGGGGTGAAAAGGGCCGAACGCCGCCATCCGGCGGCGGCGCGGACCACGGCATTAAGGGAGACACAGAAGGCCGGGATTGTCCTGGAACAGCTTGCGCCGCTCCTCTTCCGGCAACAGGCCAAGCAATGCCGCCGCGATGCTAGCGGCGCTGGCCTGTCCGGGTTCGACGTATTGCTTGAAGGCGAGATTGAAGACCGACCGGGCACCGCAGTGCTTGCAGGTGCAATAAAGGTCGGCGATGGAGTCCGTCAACGGGACACGGTGGGTGATGGTGGTGGGCTTACGGCAATCCGGGCAGGTAATTCGCATGGTTCCCCCTGTTTGCTGCTATTGATGAGCCTTGGCTTCCTGGGGCCGCGCCACGGAAGCCCCAACAGCCCCAAGCGCACAATCAGGGTGTACCTAAGGGTGTACCCATTTTCTCAAAAGGCCATTGTAAGCCGCGCAAATCAAGGCTTTCAATTTGCAGATGAAAAGAATCTGAGCGCATTTCACCCCGTGTCACCCCGTCGCATTTTTCATCTAAAGCCCTGATTCTCAGGGCTTTTTTATTTCACCTCATTGCATCCCATCGCACCGAATCGCATTGTTTGGGTGTACCTTTTTTTGAGGCACATCCTCCCTTTTGAATATGACGAAGGCACGTGCGCCACGCCGGTCAGTGGTGGTGCTGGCAAGCGCTGGCGAGGCCCTGTCCCCCGTGTCCCGCCCGGCGAGGGCTGCCGAGACTGATATCGCAGTAGAGCGCGTCCGGGTCGCAGCCCTCGCATTCCAATTGCAAGGTGCAATGGCCGATGCCGTAATTCTCGTGGAGGGCGTCGCCGATCTGGCGCTGGATCAAGGCCGCTTGGCTGACCGTCATATCGTCCACCACGATATGGGCCGACAACACCTTGAGGCTTTGCGACAAGCTCCACACATGCAAATCATGCACACCGCGCACTCCCTCGATCTGCATCAGATCGCGCACCATGGTGCTCATCTCGACATCGGCAGGCGTGCTTTCCAACAGGATCGCCACGGTCTCGCGCAGGATCAGCCAAGCGTTCCACAGGATCAACCCGCCGATCAACACGCTGGCCAGGGGATCGAGCCAATCCAGCCCGGTCAGCCAAATGCCCACCCCGGCCAGGATCGCCCCCAAGGTCGAAAACACATCGCCCAGCAAATGCAGGAAGGCGCTGCGCAGGTTCAAATCGTGTTCGGCCCCGTGGCTGACCAGCCAAGCCGTGACCAGGTTCACCACGAAAGCTGCGGTCCCGACCGTCATCAGCACGTCGGACGCCACCGGGACCGGATTCAAGAAGCGCTGGTAAGCCTCGAAAAAGATGAAGGCCGCGATCAACACCAAGGTGCTGGAATTGACCAAGGCGGCGAGGATGCCGACGCGGTGGTAGCCGAAGGTCTTGCCGGCATGGGCCGGTTGCTCGGCCAGCCGGTGCGCGTACCAAGCCAGGGCCAGCGCGGCCACGTCGGTGATATTGTGGGCGGCGTCGGTAAGCAAGGCCAGGCTATGGGCATACCAGCCCGCCAGCGCCTCGAACACTACGAAACCAAGGGTAAGCAACAGCGAAACCACCAGCCGGAACCGGGTTTGCCCGCCATGCGCGTGAACGTGAGTATGCCCTGCCACGAGTCGAACCTATAATGAGTGGAACCAATCCATCCGGGGGAACCGGACCAGGCTTGCGCATGGTCCGGTTCGACGGTGCCGAGTGTAGAACAGCTTACTCCCGCCGCCCGCCCGGCTGCCATGCCCCGCCGCCAAAACGCCGCGTCCCTGCCCGATGCGCCGGAGCGCCAACCCGCGCCCATCCCTACTAATGGAGTCCGCCATGTCGTCCCGTTATTTCACCACCGCGCTATTCGCCGCCCTCCTGCCACTCTGGACCGCCCCGGCGGGGGCCGACACCGTCATCGAATATCGGGTGGAACAAGGTAAGCATAGCGTCCTACAGCCGGTCATCATCAAGGCCGGGACCGTCTTGGTGAAAGGGGCGGGCGGCGATGGCAACCTGGACGTGTTATACGAACGCGAAGCCGAACGCCTGGTCCTGATCGACCACAAGAAACAGCGCTATACCCCCATTACCGACGAACGGGTCGGGCGCATCGCCCAGCAGGCCGAGGATTTGCAGCCGGTGTTGCGCGGCATCGGCGAGCAACTGCGGAAGTTGTCCCCCAAGCAGCGCGAGAAATGGGAACAAATGCTGGGCGGGGTGTCGCTGGACCAATTCGACGCCACCCGCAAAGCCGCCGCCTCGACCCGCTTGCTGAAAACCGGGGTGGGCAAGCAATTCGCGGGGGTGAACTGCCAGGAAATGAACGTGGTCAAGGGCGGGGCCAAGGCTTTGGAATTCTGCCTCGCCGACCCGGCCGCGCTGAAGCTGGGGCGGGAGGACGCGGAAACCTTGCGGGCCTTGATCGGTTTCACCCAGAAGCTGGCCGAGAAGGCGCAAGGCTTGACCAGCCAGTTGGGGATGGACTTGCCGATGGGCGGCTTGGCGGGTTTGGCGGGGGTGCCCATCGAACTGCGCGACCTGGACGGCAAGCATCCGCTGGCGATGCGTTTGAACCGGGTCGATGGCGAGACCGTCGCCGCCGCGCCCAAGGTGCCGGAAGGCTATCGGGAGAAGTCGCTGGAACTTTGGCGCTGAGCCTGGGCAGTCGGTTTGGGTCTACGGGTAATCCTTGGCGTCCAAAGCTGGCGTTGGACTCCGCGCTCCGACCGGAACCGCCTTAACCGCGCATCATCCGCTCGCCCGCGGGCACGCCCACCGGCGCTTGCGCCTGCGTTTCCTCGGCCTTCTGCTTGAACTGCCCGCGCTGCGCCAGCAAAGACGCCCCCACGCACACCAGGATGGCCCCGAGGCTGGTTTCCAGGGTCAGGAACGCCCCGATCTTGAAATAGGCGAAAGCCGGATGGGCGAAGCGCACCAGCCAACCGGCCAGTTCGTCGGCCAGGGCGGACGCGAAGGTCAGCCCGCTCAGCCAGATTTTCAGCCCCATCGACAGGTTGGCGAACAACAGGAGGTGGGTCAGCGTCACCGCCAGCATCCCCATCGCGAACAAATGGAAATGGGTGACTTCCAATAGGCTCTGATAACTCTTGGGCTGGGTGAATTTCTCCTCCGAACCCAGGTAATACTCGACCACCGAATCGTAGCCCAGGCCCATCTTATGGAAATACATCATGCCGTTGCTGATCCATAGCAGGGCGATATAGCCCAGGAACATCAGCACGATGGTGTTGAGCAGGGTTTGGCGGCGCTGTTCGCCGGTGACGAAAAAACGCATTATCGAACCTCTTCGCGCAAGGCGATTTTGTGGATGGCCATGACTTTGCGGAGACTGTCGAGGGCGGCGCGGGAACTCAAGGTCGCCCCGCTGATGCCATCGACGCCTTGATTCAGCTTCAATTCTTGCAGGGGGCGCTTATAGAGCCGCTCGAACCACCGCGCCGGCGGTTGGTATTCGGGCGGTTCGTGGAAGGCCAGGATTTCGGCGCGGACCAATTCGCCGCCGGGGGATAGCACCACCAGCAGCATTTCCGGCTGGGTACGCACGGTGTGGGATTCTAGCGCGGCGTAACCCAGGATTTGCCCGCCTTTCTTGCCCACGTAGAAGGTGAACAAATGGCCGTCCAGTTTGGCTTGGGCGGTCTTCTCGACCTCCGCCGCTTGTTCTTCGCTCAGGAACACCGGCTGCGCTTCGATTTCGGCCTCCTTGCCGAACGCCAGCTCGAAGGCTTCCTCCTTGCTGTAATACACCATGCCCAGGGCGGTCGGGGCCGCGAGGGCCAGGGAAAGGAAAACCGCCGTCAAATAATTGCGCATGTCCGCTGGTTCCCGTGCCCGGTTCCGGGCGATGTTGGTGGTGATACCGAAGCTTGGATTGGCGCGGGTCGCCGCCCGGTGGTCCGGGCGACCCGCTGCCAGCCGTCCGCCCCGTCATGGAACGGACACTTTGCCCAGCACTGTAGTTGACAATGAATCTCGTTTCAAGCGGCGCGGCCAGCGATGGGGCCACCGCAGGAATCAGGCTTGCTTCCCGATCCGAAACAACGCGCGGGGGCGGTCCCCGCTCCGGGCTGGACCCGCCTCAAATTCCGCGTTGCCCGCCGATAGTCCTGGTGTAAGCTTTTGCCGGATTTGGACCCGGTTCCCACTATTCAGGAGGAGAAATCATCGATGCGGAACATTTTAGGAGCGCTCGCCCTCGCGGCCTGGTTGGCCGCTTGCCAAACAGCCCCGGACAAGACCGCCGCCCATGGTCACGGGACGGCCAATGTCGATCCCGACCTCGACGAGGCGAGCAATGATTTGGAAGAGTCGAAGAGCGATTACGATGCCTGTTTACGCGAGCAGGAGGACGATGCCGAACTGGATTGCGAAGCCTCGAAAGAAATGTACGAGGAAGACCAGGCGGCCTACGACGCCCTCCTGAAGAAGAAAAAAACCCAGCACTGAAACCACCGGCGTGGGCCGGTATCCCGGCCTGCCCGATGTCTTCATGGCGGCGGCGCTTGGGGCGTCAACGGCCTGTCCCCCGGACCCAGTAACCGGCGCCCATTGTCCTTCCAGGACCAGCGGCCCTGGGGTTTTAATTCCAGCACGGCGTCGTAGCGCTCGATGGGTTCGTCGCCGTCGCGCTGTCCATGGCGACCGAAAGTCAGGTAAGTGGTGCCGCGCCCGGTCAACATCCGCAGCAATTCCCCGGCTTTGTCGGGGTCGAGGTCGTTGCCGGGATTCTCGATCAGCACGAAGCGCGGTTGGGCCAATAGCACGCGGGCGAAGGACATGAGTTGTTGTTCATCGACCGACAGCGCGGCGTCCCAATCCTGCTCGGCCTCCAGGCCACCGACGCGGGCCAGCACCGGCTCCAGTCCCAAGGCGTGCAAGGTTTCCAACAAGGCCGTGTCGGTGATGGCGATCCCCGGCGCGTCCGGGTTCAAGGCTTCGCGCAGGCTACCAGGCGGCAGGTAGGGCCGTTCCGGCAAGAACTGGATGCGCCCGGCACGGGGCCGGATCAAACGCCCGGTGCCGGTGTCGAGGATACCCGCCGTGGCTTTGAACAGCGCGTCCTTGGCCGTGCCATCGGCCCCCGCCACCAGCACCCGCGTCCCGTGCGGGATCGATAGCGTGAGATCGTCCACCAGGACGGTATGGTCGATGGGCGAGCGCAGGGTCAGGTGTTCGTAGCCGATGCGGTCGTCGTCCTCGCCGAAATCCATGCCGCATACGGTTTCGGTCTGGGTCAGTTCGATGGCGTACCACAGGTTGATGAGCCGCTCGATCACGGCGGCGAACGAGGACAACGATTGGAACTGGGTGATGATGAGCGAGAACGCCCCGATCAACATCACGAAGGCCGCCGCCGATTGGGTGATGACGCCGAACTCGGCCTGCCCGTCGATGAACAAGGGCGCGACCAGCAGGATCGGGATCACCTGTACCAGATAGTTGTAGCCGGTGGTGAAGAAACCCAGGCGGCGGTTCACCAGGATGATCTGGTGGAAATTCTCCACCACCGCGTCGAATTGCCGGTGCAGCCGCCGCGACATGCGTTCCTCCCGGTTCAAGAGGGCGATGGATTCGGCGCGTTCCCCCACATGCAACAGGCCGGAGCGGAAACTGGCTTCCTTGTCCAACTGGGTGTAATTCAGGTCGATCAAGCGATGGCCCAGGCGGAAAGTGAGGTAGGAACCGAACGCCGCGTAGACCACCGCGACCAGGAACAAACGCGGGCTGATCGACCACAGCACCCCCGAGAACGCCAGCGCGGTGAACGTCCCGTTCAGCAGCATCAGCGCGAAGGACAGCGTGGTGGTGGTGAAGACCCGGACATCCTCGGCGATGCGCTGGTCGGCGTGTTCCATGCCGGTGCTTTTGATGAGGCTGTCGTTCATCCGGTAGTAGCTGGGATAGCGCAGATACAAATCCAGGAATTGCCGGGTCATCCATTCTCGCCACAGGAGCCCCAGCCGTTCCTCGGCATAGCGCAGGAACACCGCGACCACGGTCAGGCAGGCGAACACGGCGGTATAGATGACCGCCTGCCGCAGATAGGCCGGTACATCGCGCCCGGCCAGGGCGGACATGAAATCGCGCCCCACATAGCTGTTGAGGATGTTGAGTCCGTTCAGCCCGAACAACAGGGCGATGAGCAAGCCGAATAGGGCGATGGCCCTGGGACCGGACGGCGAGCGGACGAAATGGCGGATGAGTTGGAAAAACAAGCCCGAGCCTTGCTCGTTGATGGGGATGCGGAGCATGGTGGTTCTCCTAATTGGGGTTGGCGTGGGAGCGCCGCCGTTATTCTTGTTGTTGGCCGAGGGTTCCGCCGTTTCCCGCCCCCGCTTTGCCGGGATCGTCCCCGCCATAGGCCAGGGCCATCCGCTCGCCCATGCGTTTGCGGAGCTTGGCCCGCCGCGAAGGCGTGACCCGTTCATGCAGCGCCCGGTGGTGGAGCGCGTGGACGAAGCCATATTGCGCGGCCACGGTGCCGTCCGGCCATTCGTCCACGCCTTGGCGCTCGATGAACTGCCTGCGCCTGGCCAGGGCTTGGCAACGGGCTTCGATGGACTCGATATCCTGGTCCAAAGCCGCCGCCACGCTTGCCGCCGAGAAGCTCCGGCCCGCGACGCTGGCGGTTTCGAGCAAGCCCTGGTCCGCTGCGTCCAGTCGTTCCAATTGCTGTTCGACCCATTCCAGCAAGCTGTCGGGCACCGCAGGTTCCATCCCGTCCAGATCGACCGCCAGCCGCCAGCCCCCGTCCTCCCGCACCAGCCAATCCCGCGCCAGCGCGTGTTCCACCAGGCGGACCATGAGCAGGGGATGGCCTCCGGCGTGGCGCTGGACGAACGCCCCGAACCCGGCGGGCAGGCCGGGGCAGCGGGTTTCCAGGTAGTCCGCCACCGCCGCCGGTTGCAAGGGCGGGAGCGCTAGTTCGGTGTAATGGCCGCGCTTGCGTAGCTCGTCGCGCAGCCGCCGGAGGGGATGGCCGTCGCCCTGCGTTTCCACCGGCTGCTGGGTGCCCAGCACGAGGAGCCGCGCCGCCTGCCGCCGCAAAGCCAGATAGGCCAGCAGGTTGAGGGTGGAAGCGTCGGCCCAGTGCAAATCCTCGAACCACAGCACCAAGGTCCGGTCGCCGCTGGCGCTTTCCAGGAATTGGGCCAGTTCCCGCACCAATCGTTCGCGGGTGGGGCGGGCCGCGCCGTCGCCGCCGAGTTGGCAGGTGGCGGCGCAGGGCAGCAGCGAACACCAGCCCGGCGCGTAGCTGCGCAGCCGTTCCGCCCAGGGTCCGCTTTCCTGCCCGCCGCAGAGTTCCTCGATGGCTTCTTGGATCGGCATGAAGGGTTCCAGGGTGCCGAGCAATTCCGAGCATTGCCCCCGCGCCACGCGGATATCGGGACGCCCGTCCAGGCTTTCCAGGAAGGCCGAGACCAAGGCGGTCTTTCCCAGGCCCGGCCCGCCGGAGACGAAGCCGAATTTGCGCTCGCCGCCCATGGCCTGGGCCAGCCAGGCGCGGAGTTCCCCGAGTTCCCGCTCCCGCCCGGTCAAAGGGCCGGAGGCTGGGGTTTTGAACGGGGTCGGGGCCGGGATGGCGGCGGGTTCGGCCAGCATCGGCGGCAAGGGCGGCGGCACGGCCAGCGCCACCTCGCCGATGAAGCGGTAGCCCAGGCCATGCACGGTCTCGATGAAACGGGGCGATTTGGGCGGATCGTCGAAGGCTTTGCGCAGTTCAAGGATGTAATGGCGGATGCCGTCTTCGGTGATCAGCACATTGGGCCAGACCGCCTCGAACAGCGCTTCCTTGGTGACCAAGCGGCGGCGGTGTTCGATGAGATAGCGCAGCATGGCGAAGGCCTTGAGGCTCAGGGGAATATCCTGGCCGTCCCGCGACAGCTTTTGATTGACCGGATCGAGTCGGTAATCGGGCATTTCTTATTCTTCCTCTGGGTTGAGGGGGCGGGTGTGTGAATTCGCGCACATCATAACGCCCAGGCCGGGCGGCGAAGTAGGGCGGGCACGGCCTGACGGTCTTTGGGCCGGCCAGCGGCGGCTTGCGGGTGGCCGCAGCGGTGGATTTATTGCGGGCCGAGGAATTGGCGCATTTTCGCGTTATTTGCAGGATGGGCACGTATGCCATACCCACCGGGATGGCCCCAACAGGGTGGGCATGAGTACCTGTCCACCCGCCTGGGTGTGAACCCATATCGAAACGGGGAGAGGTGACGCAGACGCGGGCCGGGGGGCTTGGCCTGTGGCCCAGATTCCGGGCTAGGCGGGAAGGCCGGTTTAAACGCTTGGGTCAGGGGGTCGGGAGACCGGCTCAAAGCCGTTCCAAGCGCACCCCATCCAGCAGCGGCGGGATTTCCTCCGGCGCGATCATCGCCACGTCCGGGCGCAGGGCGTTGGCCGCGCCCGCCGCCACGGCGTAGCGCAAGCGTGCTTCCCAGGACAACCCCGCCAGCCAGCCATGGGCCAAACCGGCCAGATAGCAATCCCCGGACCCGACCGGATTGACCTGCCGCAGGGCGGGCGGCCACACCCGCCAACGCGCCCGCCCGGATTCGACGATTTCGATGGCGGCGGCACCGTCGGTGATGTGCAGTTCTTCGACGCGCTCCCAGCCGGGGCTTTGCGCCCATTCCTGCCGGTTGGGCTTGGACAGGCCGGGAGCCACAGGACCGGCCAGCGCCCGGCCCATCGCGGGACCGTAGGCATCCAACCAGCAACGCACGCCCCGGCGCTCGCACAACGCCAGCAAATCGGCGTACAAGCCATCCGCCACCGGAGCCGGCACCGAGCCGCTGGCGATCACCAGGCGTACCGAGTCCAGCCAGCTTTCCACCCGGTTCAACAAGGCTTGGCACTCGGCCTGCGTCACCTCGAAGCCACCCGGAAACACCGTGGTCGGATGTTCGTCCTGGGGATCGGAAGCCATGAAACCCACCCGGAGCGGGGCCAGGGTTTCGACAAAGGCGTCGTGTACGCCCTCGGCCCGGACCAGTTCGCGCAGCCAAGCCCCGCTATGGCCGCCCGCGAAGCCGGTCAAGGCCACCCGGTGCCCATGCCGGGCCAGGACGCGGGCCACGTTCACGCCCTTGCCCTCGGCGACCATAGCCAGCGCGGCCACGCGGTTGACCGCTCCCGGCGTATACGGACCCGGATGGACGAGGTTGAGGAGCGGATTGGCATTGATAACCAGGGCGTCGAACAGCATGGGGCGCGGACTCGGCAAGAGGAGGGACCGGCGATTATCGCACCGCGGCGGGTGAGATTTCTTGATTCATGTCGCGCCGCGATGGTCATCGCCTCTACTCGGATTGCCGGTCCAGCCGGGCGCTGAGCGCGTAGCGCCGGACCTCGATACGGTCTTGTACGTCGGCAACGCGCCCTTCGCCGCCCCCGTGTCCAACCACAGGCGGATGTCTTCGCGCAAGGCCGTCGGCGCACTCTTGGCTTTGCCTTCCGGCGAAAATCGTGTAATATGGCGGGCCTTCGGGGTGTAGCGCAGCCTGGTAGCGCACCTGTATGGGGTGCAGGTGGTCGGAGGTTCAAATCCTCTCACCCCGACCAAACAAATCCCAAAGAATCAAAGGCTTGCTGATTTAGTCAGCGAGCCTTTTTCTTTATCGGCGGTTTTGCGCCCAATATGCGCCCAACTTTGTGAGCGCTAGGGGCAAATCCAGCCTATAGCCTCTTGGCAGCGAGTCAGAGATTCGCCTTCCATCGTGCTCGTGGGCATGTCCTTAGCGATACGGATTCGCCCTTAGCCATGAAACCCACCCGAAACACAATCGCTTGGCGCGACCGCCAAAGCCGCAGCCTGGGTTGTGGTGTGGATCGAAGGACTGGTCGCAACATATAGTTGTTTCCGCCTTGTAGCGTGTGGTGGTGCTGCATGAATAAGAAAAACCTCAGCGAACGCGATATTTGCACCAAGTTCATCACCCCGGCGCTGGACCGGGCGGGGTGGGACATTCAGAGCCAGGTGCGGGAGGAAGTCTCCTTCACCAAGGGCCGGATTATCGTCCGGGGCAAGCTGGTCACACGCGGCAAGGCCAAACGGGCCGACTACATCCTCTATCACCAACCCAACCTGCCCATCGCCCTGATCGAGGCCAAGGACAACAGCCACGCGGTCGGCCATGGGATGCAGCAGGCTTTGGCCTATGCCGAAGTCCTCGACATCCCCTTCGTGTTCTCATCCAACGGGGATGGCTTCGTGTTCCACGACCGCACCGGGCTAGCCACCGAGGTTGAAACCGAACTCGGCCTCGAACAGTTCCCCTCCCCCGCCCAGCTTTGGGAACGCTACCGCGCTTGGAAAGGGCTGGAACCGGCCCAGGAACAGGTTTTCCTCCAGGACTATCACGAGGACAGCGGCGGCAAGGAACCCCGCTACTACCAGCGCGTCGCTATCAACAAGACCGTCGAAGCCATCGCCAGGGGTCAGGACCGCATCCTGCTGGTGATGGCGACCGGCACCGGCAAGACCTACACCGCCTTCCAAATCATCTGGCGGCTCTGGAAAGCCGGGGCCAGGAAACGCATCCTGTTCCTGGCCGACCGCAACGTGTTGGTCGATCAGACCATGGTCAACGATTTCCGCCCGTTCGGTTCGGCCATGGCGAAGCTCAGCACCGCCGCCAAGACCATAGAACGCGAGGATGGCGTCGAGGTCCGCCTGCCCAGCGCCGTGGACAAGAAACACCGGCGCATCGATACCTCCTACGAAATCTATCTGGCGCTGTACCAAGCCATCACCGGCCCCGAGGAGCGCCAAAAGCTGTTCCGCGAACTTTCGCCCGGCTTCTTCGACCTCATCGTCATCGACGAATGCCACCGGGGCAGCGCCGCCGAGGATTCGGCTTGGCGGGAAATCCTCGAACACTTTTCCGGGGCCACCCAGATCGGCCTCACCGCCACGCCGAAGGAAACCGAGTACGTTTCCAACAGCCATTACTTCGGCCCGCCCGTGTATAGCTACTCGCTCAAGCAGGGCATCCACGATGGCTTCCTGGCCCCGTACAAGGTGGTCAAGGTGCATCTGGATGTCGATGTCGAGGGCTACCGGCCCGCGCCCGGCGAGACCGACCTCAACGGCTATGAGATCGAGGACCGCCACTACAACCAGAAGGATTTCGACCGGGTATTGGTCATCGACGAGCGCACCCGGCGCGTGGCGCATTGGGTTTCGGAATACTTGAAGCAGAGCGGCGACCGCTTCCAGAAGACCATCGTGTTCTGCGTGGATACCGAACACGCCGCCCGGATGCGGCAAGCACTGGTCAACGAGAACGCCGACCTGGCGGGCCAGAACAGCCGCTATGTCATGCGGATTACCGGCGATGATGCCGAAGGCCAAATGCAACTCGGCAACTTCATCGACCCGGAAGCCAAGTATCCGGTCATCGTCACCACGTCGCGGTTGCTCTCGACCGGGGTCGATGCCCAGACCTGCCGCCTGATTGTGCTGGACCGCCCGGTGGGCTCCATGACCGAGTTCAAGCAAATCGTCGGGCGCGGCACCCGCGTCCACGAGGACAGCCGGAAGTTCTACTTCACCTTGGTGGATTTCCGGGGCGCGGCCAATCACTTTGCCGATCCGGCTTTCGATGGCGAGCCGGTGCAGATTTACGAGCCGGGCGAGGACGACCCGGTGACGCCGCCCGAGGATGTGCCGCCGCCCGCCGATGACGACGACGAGCCGCTGCCGCCAGAACCGGGCGAGGATGAAACCGTCATCGACGGCGAACCGCCCATCATTCACCTGCCCCCGGAGGTCGGGGAAGCGCCGGGCAAGTATTACATCAAGGGCCAGCCGGTTACGGTCTTGACCGAACGGGTGGAATACCTGGACGAGAACGGCAAGCTGGTCACGGAATCCTTGCGGGACTATTCCCGGCGCACCATCCGTCAGCAATACACCAGCCTGGACCAATTCCTGGCCCGCTGGAAATCCGCCGAGCGCAAGGAGGCCATCATCGAGGAATTGGCCGAGGAAGGCTTATTGCTCGACCCCTTGTTGGAGGAAGTCGGCAAGGACCTCGATCCCTTCGACTTGATCTGCCATATCGCCTTCGACCAGCCACCGCTGACCCGCAGTGAACGCGCCGCCAATGTCAAAAAACGCGACGTGTTCACCCAATACGGCCCGCAGGCCCGCGCCGTGCTGGACGCCCTGCTCGCCAAGTACCAGGACGAAGGGATGCTCGACGGTCTCGATAATGTCGAGATACTCCGCAACCGGCCCTTCGACACCATGGGCATGCCTTTTCAACTCATCAAACAATTCGGCACCAAGGCCAGTTTCGAGGACGCCGTTCACGAACTGCAAGCCGCGCTCTATCAGGACGTTGCGTGAACCCAAGGCATTCTCACGCCAAGGCGCAAAGCTCGCCAAGGAATCCAAATGCTTTTTTCTTTGCGCCTTAGCGCCTTGGCGTGAGACAAAGAATTATGAACAACGAACCCACCCCCGAAGAAAACCGGACAGCCTCGATCATTGTCGATGCCTGTGTGCAATTGCATATGTCACTGGGGCCAGGACTTTTAGAAAGCGTGTACGAGCGGATTCTGGCTCATGAACTCACCCGGCGGGGATGTCGGGTGGCAAGGCAAGTCTCCGTACCGATTACCTATGGCGGTGTTAGCTTCGAGGAAGGATTTCGCGCCGACTTGATCGTCGATGACCGCTTGATCGTCGAACTCAAATCGGTGGAAAAACTCGCGCCGGTGCATAAGAAACAACTTTTAACCTACCTCAGATTGACCGGGATGCGGCTTGGCCTGCTGGTCAATTTCGGGGAAGAGCTGATGAAAACCGGCATACACCGGATTATCAATAACGGGCCATGATGGCTTAGCCAAAGATTGCTCACGCCAAGGCGCAAAGCTCGCCAAGGAATCCAAATGCTTTTTTCTTTGCGCCTTAGCGCCTTGGCGTGAGCCTTTTTTAGCCGGAATACCATGTCAGCAAGAACCATCGTTAAATCCATCCAGGACATCATGCGCCAGGATGTCGGCGTCGATGGCGACGCCCAGCGCCTGTCCCAGTTGTGCTGGATGTTCTTCCTCAAAATCATCGACGACCAGGACCAGGAGTTGGAGGTCATGCGCGAGAACTACCGCTCGCCGATCCCGGAACGCTTCCAATGGCGGGCCTGGGCCGCCGACCCGGAAGGCATGACCGGCGACGAGTTGCTGGCCTTCGTCAATGACGACTTGTTCCCTCACCTCAAGGAATTGCCGGGCACCGCCCATGACGGGCGCAAGCGCATCGTGCGCGAGGTGTTCGAGGACGCCTACAACTACATGAAGTCCGGGCAGTTGATGCGGCAGGTCATCAACAAGATTAGCGGCGTGGATTTCAACGATTTGGCCGAGCGCAAGCACTTCGGCGACATCTACGAGCAATTGCTGAACGACCTGCAAAGCGCGGGCAACGCGGGCGAGTACTACACGCCCCGCGCCGTCACCGCCTTCATGGTGGACCGCATCGACCCCAAGCCCGGCGAGACCCTGTTTGATCCCAGTTGCGGCACGGGCGGCTTCCTGACCTGCGCGATCCGGCACATGCGCGAGCGCTACGTGAAGAAGCCGGAGGACGAGCAAGCCCTACAGGCCGGTCTCCGCGCCGTCGAGAAGAAGCCGCTGCCGCATATGCTGTGCGTGACCAATATGCTGCTGCACAACATCGAAGACCCCAGCTTCGTGCGCCACGACAACACCCTGGCGCGGCCCTATGTGAGCTACGGGGCCGACGACCGGGTGGACATCATCCTGACCAATCCGCCCTTTGGCGGGCGCGAGGAGGACGGCATCGAGTCCAACTTTCCCGCCCATTTCCGCACCAAGGAAACCGCCGATTTGTTTCTGGCCCTGTTCATCCGGCTGTTGAGGGCGAAGGGCCGCGCCGCCGTGGTGCTGCCCGATGGCACGCTGTTCGGCGAGGGCGTGAAGACCCGGCTGAAGGAGCATCTGTTGGAGGAGTGCAACCTGCACACGGTCGTCCGCTTGCCCAATAGCGTGTTCAAGCCCTACGCCAGCATCGGCACGAACCTATTGTTCTTCGAGAAGGGCGAGCCGACGCGGGAGGTTTGGTTCTACGAACATCGCGTGCCGGAGGGACAGAAAGCCTATTCCATGACCAAGCCGATCCGGGTGGAGCATTTCCAGGGCTGCGTCGAGTGGTGGGGCGGGCCGGAGCGGGAGAACCGGCAGGAAACCGAACAGGCGTGGCGGGTGGGCCTCGACGATATCAAGGCGCGGAATTACAACCTGGATTTCAAGAACCCGCACACCGTGGCCGACGACCACGGCGACCCGGAGGAATTGTTGGCCGGGTTGGAACAGGCCGAGGCCCACGTCGCCGAATTGCGCGAGCAGTTGAAGGGTATTTTGGCGGAGGCTCTGCTGCGATGAATGCCGAGATTCTTTTGCGACACTTCGACCGCATCGCCGAAGCGCCCGACGCCATTCCCCGCTTGCGGCGGTTTATTTTGGATTTGGCGGTGCGGGGGAAATTGGTGGCGCAGGATTCGGAGGATGAACCGGCGGGGGAGTTGTTGAAGCGGATTCAGGCTGAGAAAGCGCGATTGGCCAAGGAAGGGAAAATAAAGAAAGAAAAGCCGGTATCAATCATCAAAAAAGAAGAAACGCCATTTTTGGTGCCAACATCATGGAAGTGGGTTCACCTTCAAGAAGTCGCATCATATATTCAGCGCGGTAAATCTCCGGTTTATGCGGTTAACGACGGCTTCCCGGTTATTTCTCAAAAATGTGTTCAATGGAAAGGGCTTGATCTCAGTGTTGCCCGAACAATCACCAAAGAATCCATGGAGAAATATGAAGAAGCGCGCTTTTTACGCGAAGATGATTTGCTTTGGAATTCCACGGGGACAGGCACAATAGGCCGTGTTGTAAGAGTTATTTCACCCCCTGAAAAGCTTGTCTGTGATAGCCATGTGACCGTGGTTAGATGTGTGCTTGCTGAAGCCGAATATATTCGCCTATGGCTTTGCTCCGATCATGTTTACCGACTGATTGAGGATCGCGCGGCGGGTTCAACAAACCAAGTTGAACTTACGGCTCAAATGGCAATATCCCAGATCGTTCCTATTCCCCCCCTCGCCGAACAACACCGCATCGTCGCCAAGGTCGATGAACTCATGGCCCTGTGCGACCAGTTGGAAGCGGCCCGCAACGAGCGCGAAACCCAGCGCAACCGGCTGGTCACGGCCAGCCTTAACCAACTCAGTCTCACGCAAAGGCGCGAAGGCGCAAAGAAAGAAGAAAACCAACTTAGCGCCTTTGCGCCTTTGCGTGAGCCTATTTTCCTAGCCAATATCGCCCGCCTTGCCACCCGGCCCGAGCATATCAAGCAGCTTCGGCAGACGATTTTGGATTTGGCCGTGCGGGGGCGGTTGGTTCCGCAAGACTCGGAGGATGAACCGGCGGCGGAGTTGTTGAGGCGGATTCAGCAAGCAAAATCAGCGGGATATAAGAGGGGAGATATACAAAAGCCACAGGCCGCTTCACCGACAGAGGCGCAAATATTTGATATACCAAATTCTTGGTGCTGGGTTTCAAACGAATTGCTATGTGAAACAATCGTAGACTGTCCGCATTCCACACCAAAATTCGTCCAAGAAGGGATAGTTTGCTTAGATACAAACTCATTTAAATCTGGCGCTTTAATATCTAATAAAATTCGATATGTTTCTGAGGAAACTTATAAAGACAGAACTAAGCGCCTTACCCCAAAAGCTAAAGATATAATTTTTGCAAGAGAAGGAATTGTCGGAGAATCAGTCATAATTCCTGATGGCATGAAGTGCTGCCTTGGTCAGAGAGTTATGCTATTTCGTCTTATGTCTGACATTTCACCAAACTTCTTTCAGTTGGCATTATCCAGCCCTTCTTCTCTAAGGCGGTTGCTTGAGCTTCATAAGGGTATCGGAGCGAAACATGTAAATGTCGCTGATATGCGGAATGCGCTTATCGCACTCCCGCCCCTCGCCGAACAACACCGCATCGTCGCCAAGGTCGATGAACTCATGAATCTGTGCGACCAATTGGAAGCCCAACTCGCCACCACCGCGACCAACAGCCGCCGCCTGCTCGAAGCCGTGCTGCGCGATGCCCTGGCCCCGGCGCAGGAATCCGCCGCCGCATAAGCCCACGCTTCGACAGAAGCCCGCCATGTACAGGAAGTCCCGCATGGAAAAGGACCGGAAAACGTGGCCTATCTGTTTGTCCATTTCTTCCGCCATCTTATTTCCACCTCCAAAGGTTCATCCATTCCAAACAATCCCACCGCTCCACCCCCGCCAGTCCATCGCCCATCCCACAAGACGCAACCGCCCTACCCAAAAGGTTCACTCCCGAACCTTCACAGGTCGATTGCTCATCCAATCCAGCCCAACCGCCATAGCTCAACGGTCCATCCCTCGACCTTGGCGGGTCCGCGCCCCAACTTCACAACACCGAAGCGCGAACCCGCTCACCTCAACGCCGAACCTTCCGGCCTACACCGCCGAAACTCCCCCATTCCCCGCCGATCCTGCGGACTTGGAACGCCGGGCAAACCGCCGTCCCAAATCATCCAGCGCATCCTCTAGGGCACCCGTCGCCACATTGGCCGCCTTGGCGTACTGATAAACCAACAAGGCCGCCGCATAAGCCTCGCTCCCGGCGGCGAAATAGGTGTTCTCCAACTTCCCCAACACCTCCTGCACGCTATGCAGTAGCGGATACAAATCCTCCACTAGCCTCACATCCGCCTTCATCTCGTCCACATTGAAACCCCGCGGCAAAATGTCGGGATTCTGCTCCGCCACCGCCATGGCCTTGGCCACGAAGGAACGGTTCTTCTCCCCGAATTTCAACATGCCCTGGCGCTCGTCCGGCGTCAGGTCGATCAGGAACGGCAGGTTCTCCCGCAATGCGGCCAGCGCGGCACGGATGGCCTCGGCTTGCGACGGCGAGATTTCGGCATTGACGCGGTTAATAGGCATGGCCTCCTCCTGAAAAAGACGATATGGGTAAAAACGCGGGAATTTGTGCCATATTTCCAATGCCGCATCAATAGTATGTAAAAATCCGACTAAGTTTTGATTCACCCCACCGCACCCGTGTCCAACACCACCGGAACGGCGGGCACAAAAAAGCCGGGCATAAAACCCGGCTTTTCCATAAGAAGATAAGGATGGATCGAAGCGGCGTCAGCGCTTCATCATGTCGAATAATGAATGATGGGTTTTCCGGGGTTTTCCGGGGCTTTCCGGTACTTACAAATCATTGATTTTTCACGAAACTACCTTTCCCGAGCTTTCCCGTCCTTGCCCAAGTTTCCGCCACCGTGCTTACATAGTGGTTACATGGCATGTAAGCAGGAGGGCGGAAAAAGTGAGGATTATCAAGTCCGAAGTCAGGCGGCTACGGCCCCCGGAACCCGGCACGCCTGCTTACAAGACCGGCTTCGCTCTCTATTGGGACGACGAGCTACCCGGCTTCGGGGTGCGTATCACCAACGCCGGGGTGGTTTCGTTCGTGGTGCAGAAGCGCATCAAGGGGCGTAGCCACCGCATCACCCTGGGCAAGTTCGGCGTCCTGAGTCCCGAACTGGCGCGGCGGGAAGCCTATAAGTTCCTGCAAGCTATCGCGACCGGGGGTGATCCGATAGCGGCGCGGCAACAAGCCAAGTTGGAAGGCTTCACGCTCAAGGAAGCCGTGGACCTCTACCGACAGAGCAAGGCGCTACGCCCGGCCACCGTGGCGAACCTCGACAAGATTCCGATGTACCTGGACGACTGGATGCCGCGGCCTTTGGCTCGGGTCACGGGGGAGATGGTGCGGCAACGGCATCGCCGCATCGGGGAGGAACGCGGCGAGGCGACCGCGAACGTGGTTTTCCGGTATTTCCGGGCCGTCTGGAACTACGCACGGGCCACACAGAAGGGCGCGACGGACGCGCCGGTCCTAGGGGATTGCCCCACCCTCCGGCTATCGGAGACGGACCAATGGTTCAGCGACAAACGGCGGCAACGGTCGATCCGCCCGCACCAACTACCGGCCTGGACGGCGGCGGTGGAAGCCCTGCCCAACCCCTTGGCGCGGGATTACCTGTGGTTCCTGCTGCTGACCGGGTGTCGGGCGAAGGAAGCCAACAGCCTGACCTGGGCGGACGTGGACCTTGAGGACGCTTCCGTGTTGCTGCGCGACACTAAGAACCACACCGACCACCGCCTACCCTTACCCCCTCAACTGCTGGAACGGCTCAGGGCGCGGAAGGCCGAGCGCGTGGGGAATGTGGTGTTCCCTACCCGTTCGGGCAACTCGCCACTGCGGACGGGATACCAACCCTCGATCAAGCTGGTTGCCGAGCAATCGGGCGTGCCGTTCAGTCCGCACGATCTGCGCCGAACCTTCGCCTCCGCTGCCGAAACCCTGGCGATTCCCGCCATCACGCTCAAAAAACTGCTGAACCATTCGAGCAAGGCGGATGTGACCGCCGGTTATGTCGTGCTGAACGTGGAAGCGCTGCGGGAACCTATGCGGCGCATCGCCGATTACATCGAAGCGGCCAGTAAGGCGGGCGGGACCGTCGCACCGTTCCAGCGGAAGGCCGGGTAACGAGCGAAACCTATCGAATTCCACCGAATAAACCACGCCTAGCGAGTCGCGACGCGAAAACCGGATTCCCCCTTTCCGGCCCGGCGTGGTTCCCTTTCAAGGGGGATGGGCGCACAAGGGGGCGCTATGTTGGTTTCCTATGTACAGGACAAAACCCGCAATGCCCAGGCGAACTCATCGGACTTCTCGGTTGGGTTCAGGACGGTGTTGCGAAGGAAGTCGAGTCCGTGGCGGAAGAGGGACTTGAGGGGGCGCGACAGCGTTTTTTTTGACGGACGGGGCTGGGGCCGTCGTGGAGCAGTTCGCCGGTGCGGTAGGGCCAGGCGAAGGCCAGGGCAAGCAGGCCCATGAGCTTGGCGAGGCGCTTGGGGTCGGTGAGGTGGGTATCCTCCAAGTTGAAGCCCCTGGATTTCAAAGCGCCGAACAGGGTTTCCACTTGCCAGCGGTCGGCGTAGGCGTCGATGGCCCCGGCCTGTGGGGTGCCGGAGGAGGCGATGAACAGGAAGCCGCCGTCGTCGAGGCGCAGGGCGGAGAGGTGGACGAAGCAGCCCCACACCGGACGGCGCCCGACCAGGCGGTGGGTCTCGCCGGGCCGGAGCGAGCCGAACAATTGGTCCAAGCGCATCATCCGGTTCCAACTGTTGGGAACGCGGGTGTCGCGCTTGAGGCGCTGGTGGAAGGGAATGCCCTTCTGTTGCAGCCAGCGGAACCAGTCCTCGCCGATGAACTCGCGGTCGGCCAGCAGGGCGGCGATCCGGGCGGTGCCGAAGACCTTCAGGAAGCGCTCCATCAACGCGATGCGCTCGGCGGTGTCGGAGTTCCCCGCTTTGCCGAGGACGCTCCAGAACACCGGCACGGCCATCCCCCGGTGGGCGATCCCCAGGACCAGGAAGTTGATCTCGGCCAGGCCGAACTTCCAGTTCGTGCGGTCCAGGGTCAGCCGCCAGGGGCCGTCGCCGACCGGGACCAGCCGCACCAACAGGCGGGCGAGGACGTCCTGGTCCAACTCGAACGCGCGGAAGAAGCGCTGGAGCCGCTTGTAGTGGGACTCCACCTTGGCCGGACCGCCGAAGCCGGTGGCGAGTTCCGCCAGGTTGACGCTGCGCACCTTGAGCAGGGCCAGCAGGAAATGCGCGAGGAAGCCGATCCGGGCCCCGTGCCACGGCAGGTGCTCGGACAGGACGGCCTTGAGGTCTTGATGAGGGTCAGCCATCGGAGGTAAAAGCCGGATAGTTTACGCCTTTGGCAATCAAGCAGTTAGGTTTTTGTCCTGTACTTAGGTTGGTTTCACTTTCCGAAGCCGTCCGGCGGATTGTTCCGCTGATAGACGGCCTATCCGATTTGGCTGGATTGAGGGTTTTAGAGGGGGTTTTTGATTGGCAGGAGGCCGAAAAAAGGGGCAGGCGTTTATTGGTACGGCTGATCCATGAAAGGATTCTGCTTGCCGTCGATAACCAAGGAAAGCCGCTGGCTATATGGTTCGGTGGAGATGCGCGGTGGGCGTGCCGCCTGTACGATCTAAAAACCAAAAACAACAATTATGGGAGTTGGAGGGCCAAGGAATACGAAATTGACGAAATTTTCCTTGAGAGTGAACCGCTTGCCTGGCTATTGGATTTGCTTGGCCCGAAACCAACCTTATTTTTGGATTGGCAGCTTGCTTACGCTTGGGCAGGGAAGGAAATGCCTTCGGCAAGGCGATCTATAATCTCGCAACAAGACCCACCAGATATCCCACCCAACATAGGCGCACGTCTTACAGTAATAAGAAGGTTTATTCCAAGTCCTACCGATACTCCCACGCATGGGTTTCCTTTGTTCGAGGATGGTTCACTAGGCCGGGGGAGGCTATATTCCTGGGATGGGTTTATTGCTTTCATTCAAGACAATTTTCCCCGCGACTTTGCCAAGGTGGAAAGCTTTGGGATTGAATGGTCAATAACCGTGCCTCACTCAATACCCATCCCCGAATCTACCCCGCAAGCCGTTTGTGAAGGCTACCAGGATGGGCAACCGGCCCGACAGGAATCCGAAGGCACCAAGCCCGGCGAAGTGATGGACACCGAAGAAACTCCAAGCTCTCAATGGGCCGAACCTGCGACCATGGCGGGTAGCTGTGCCATCCTGCCGAAGTTTCCATGCTATGAGCTTACGGCCCGCGACTATTGGGCAGACATCATCATTCCGCTAGCAGAGATGCTTTATCGGGAAGACAGCCAAAGGTTCAATAAGCAAAACCTATGGCTCAAGCTGAATTCGTATCCTCCCCAAGAGGGGGGAACTTCGTTATCTGAGCGGGATAAAGGAGAATCAAAAGATAGGGAAACCATTAATCACAAATGGAGCAATGGGAAAGTTGAGGCAATCACATACGGCTCATTCCGCATGAGATGCAAAAAGTATTTTGGAGACTATATAGGGTAAAAAACGATCCATCCCGAAGAATGGCGAAGGATCGAGAAACATCACGAAGCATCTCGATTAACACCAATTAAACCCAGCCAATCCCCCTTATGATCCCCGGCAAGCGCCACCCGGCGCGAACCGTCCGGGGATTACCCGGACACCCGAACCCCCTTCAAAAGGTGTCCATATGCCGAGAACCAATACCCGCAAAAAGCCGACTTCCGCCGCGCCTGTGGCGTGCGAAGTGGTATCCCACCAACCCGCGAAAGCCCCGCGCAAGGTGCTTGACCCGGTTGCCGCCTTCAACATCTTCAACGCTGCGGCGGATGAAATCCCCCTCCCCTCCGAAGTCGCCGCGCCGATCATTGGGAAAACCAGCATCGCCGCGATGGAAAAACTCCGCTGCATCGGTGGTGGTCCCGAGTTCATCAAGATTGGGCGCAACGTGTTTTATAAAGCCGGGGCACTGCGGCAATACCTGCGCAGTCTCGAATCCCACACGGTCACCCAGTGATTGGGATAGCGAATGTATGAACGCGAAATTCTACGAAATACCCACCGATCCACAGCCGGGCGACGTGCCATGGTACGGCGCGAACCTGCTTGAGGCTGTGGTTTTCCTGCAAGCCAAGTTGATTGGCGACGGTGCGCCCATCTTCCAAAGAAATAACCGCTTGGTTTACCGGCGGCTGGTCGATGGCAAGCCGGTTTACGCCAAGCTGAAGACCAGCCTCCTCAGGCATTTATTCTGCAAGGATATAACCTTCCGAAAATTCAACGGAAAATCCTGGGAAACCTGCGAGTGCCCGTATGAATTGGCGCACGGGCTGTTGTTTTCCCCGGAGGTTTGGAGATTCCGGGATTTGGGCGGTAAGCCAGGAGATGGGAATGGCTAGAAAACCCATGATGCTCACCCCGAGAGCGGGGACAATCGCCTATATCGACCAGGGCCAGCCGTGGACAATATCGGTGATCGTCGCTGTGCGTGTGCGCTGGATTTTGCTTTTTCGCGAGGGAACCGGGGGAACCAAGGGAACCGCCTTGATTGGCGCGGCTTCCGGCGGTTCCCTCCATTTTTCGGGTGAGGGAACCCAGGGAACCACGGGCGGAACCTGGACGGCGGGGACGGGCTTGGTGTCGGTGCCGAGCAGGAGGCCAACGGCCAGGGCCGGGTACTCTGCCTTGGTCATGGCTCGGACCGAAGCGCAGGACGGGCCGGTGCCCTGGTGCTGTGCCAGGAAGCCAGCCTTGCCGGAAAAGCCGATGAAGGTTCCCTTGGTTCCCTGGAATGGAAGGATTCGATACCTCCCCATTTTGACTTTCCATCCCCGAACGCCGTCCGCCCGGCTACCGGCTTGCGTGTTTTTGCTTCGCGGCTGGATTTTGCTTTTTCGCGAGGGAACCAAGGGAACCGAGGGAACCGCCTTGATTGGCGCGGCCTCTGGCGGTTCCCTCTGTTTTTCAGGAGAGGGAACCGAGGGAACCACGGGTCGGGCTTGCGGGCGCTGGTTTCCCTTCCTGGGACAGCACCAGGGCGCGGGCCACGGCACCTGCATAACACTTACCGCGATCTCGAACGGGCGGAAATGGTTTGCGAAAACCGGATACGCGAGGCCACCCGCGCCTACCTGGAAATGGGCGGCGGCGATGCGTAGCTTGACAGCCCAGTTCCCGGCACGGCAACCTATCCGCGCTTCGGACGCATCCGGGGCCGGGCGTAGGAAACCCGAGTTTGAAAAGGCGCACAAGCGCCACAGCCGGGCGCTTTTCTTTTGCCCGGCGTTCACCTATGGCGGCTGGTGCGGGGCAGGCTTCGGCCTGGCCGGTTCCTTTTCGCCGGTATTTCCTACCCCCGAACCAGTCGCCACCAATTCCGCCGTAGGAAAGCGGCTTGGTGGCTCCATAAATCAGAAAAGGAGCCTTCCCATGTCTTCCACGCCCCCCCGCGCCCCAGTTGCGCCCGAATTTTCCCTTTTCCTGGCCGACGTTCAATCCAACATCAACAACACCCTGGGCGAAGTTTTCGCCGTCGTGGGCTTGCTGCGCGTTGCCGGTTGCGCCCTGAGCGATCTTGTAAACGGCAGGACCACGAACAACATCGGGGCCGCTGACTTGGCCCATGTGAACGACCTTGCGATCAACCGGCTTGAGGACATCGCCGACCGCCTGGACCGGCTGGAAATGGCCGTGGGTAAGTTCGGGACGGAAGGGCGGCAAACCGAAGTCAACGCGGGTGGCGACCATGGCTAGATCGTTAGTTGAGGCCGAGTACCAGGGTGTCCCGGTGGGCTTCACGGAGGACGGTTGGTTCAACGCCACCAAGGAGGCGGAACGGTTCGGCAAGTCTCCGCATGAATGGCTGAGGCTTCCGGCCACCAGGGAATACCTCGAAGCCATCGAGCGTAGATACGGGAAAATCCCTTATGTACGGACCAGCAAAGCCCGGTTGGACCGGGGCGGCGGTACGTGGCTCCATCCCCGGTTGGCCGTCCGCTTCGCCCAATGGCTGAACGTGGATTTCGCCGTCTGGTGCGATGAACAGATCGACGCCATTCTCCGGGGTGAACACGCCCATTTCGATTGGAAACGGACGAGGAGCGAGACGACCTCCACCACCAAAGTGATGCGTGAAGTTTTGAGGCTGGTCCGGTTGGATGAAGGCAAGACCACCGGGCCGCACCATTACATGAAGGAAGCCAAGCTCGTGAACTGGGCGGTGTCCGGGGAATTCAAGGGATTGGACCGGGGTTCCCTGGCACTCGACGAACTGGCCTTGTTGGCGAGTCTGGAGGAGCGCAACGCGGTGTTGCTGGGCCGGGGGATCGGCTACGACGACCGGAAAAAGATGCTCGAACAGCACGCCCTGGATTGGCGGGCCGGGCATCAAGCCAAAATCGGGAGGGCCGCATGACCGGCTTCACGCCTTGGGGATTGACACGCCCGTCCCTCTTCGCCCATGCTGGAAAAACTACTACATACAACGGGAACACCGGACCCCGCGAGCATTCCGGTATTTTTGTGCCTCGCGTCCAGCGTTCCGGGCTACTAACCCGGCACCAGGACCAGGGCACCACGCCAGTTTTCGGAATTGGCAGACTTCGGCCTACATCGGGAGATAAGGCGGCGGTTTCGACCGCCTGCGCGAATAACCGGGGCCGTTTGTATGCGGTAGTTGCCGCCGGAGTCTGCCTCCCATCCCCACGGGTGGCGGCTTCGGGTTCGATCCATTCGACCTTGGAGCAACTGCTATGAAATCCACCCCCGACCTGGGCATCCCGCCCAACCCCGCCACCCCGACCGAAATCCAGGCCAGCGTCGGCCAGATGATTTCCGAACTGTTCGATGTCCAGGCCCTGCTGCGCCTCAGCCATTTCAGCCTCGAAACCATCGCCGCCCGCGATCCCGACCGGATCGGGGTGGACGCCGACGACCTGGCCCGCGTGAGTGCGCTCGCGCTGGAAAAGCTGGAAGCCATCACCCTCCGCCTGGACGGCGTATGGCCGGTGATCGGCAGGCTCGGGGGCGGCGGCCATGGCTAGGAAATCCACGACGCCCGGCCCGGAAGCGGGCGGAATCGTCCATATCGACCACGGCCAGCCCTGGACAGCATCGATGATCGTCGCGGCGGGGTCCGGGCGGCGGCACGGCAAGGCGCTTCGCCCTTTGGATGATTTGGCGAAGAAAGGCCCCCCCAATCCCCCCGGTACCGGGGGGATTGGATACCGGGACGGGCGGGCTTCCCCCATCGCGATGCCGCGCATCGGCGGCGGGGGTGCCCCATGAAGCGGCGAATCCCCCCGACAGAAAGCAACATCCGGTCGGCGCTTTCCCATGTTTCGCCAAGCTGCGACCGCGATACCTGGGTGCGCGTGCTGGCCGCGATCAAGGACGCCCTGGGCGAGGATGGCCGGGCCATCGCCGACGAATGGAGCCAACAGGGCGACAGCTACGGCAAGACGGATTTCCGGGACGCTTGGAAAAGCGTCAAGCCCGGCGGGAAAGTCGCTGTCGGAACCCTTTGGAGATTGGCCCTCGACAACGGATGGCGACCGGACGGCGGAGAGCGCCAGGAAACCGAAGCGGAACGCCTGGAGCGCGAACGGAAACAGCGGGCGCGGGCCGGACAGGCGGCGGAACAACAGGCGGAGGCCGCGAGAAAAGCCGCGGCCAAAGCCTCCGCCTTGTGGAAGGCATCGGCCCCAGCGGCATTCGACCACCCCTACCTCGAACGCAAGCGCGTCCACCCGGTGCCCACCGTACGGGAAACCACGGCGGAACAGGCCGCTTCGATCCTGGGCTACCCGCCCCGGAGCGACGGGGAACCACTGGCCGGGCGCGTGCTGGTGGTGCCGGTCAAGATCGACGGCAAGCCCACCACGGCGGAACTCATCGACGAGGCGGGCCGGAAGACCGCCATCGCGGGCGGGTCGAAGTCGGGCGGCTTTTGGGCCGCCCAATCCGCGCCCAAGGGCGATGGCGACGGGTTGGCCCTGGCCCTGGGGGAAGGCGTGGCCACCGTCCTATCGTGCCGGGAGGCGATGAAATGGCCGGTGTTCGCCGCATTGATGGCGGGCAATTTACCCGCCATCGCCCAGACCCTACACGGGCGCTACCCGAAGGCGCGGCTTGTGGTCTTGGGAGACATCGGCGGCGGGCTGAAATATGCCGGGCAGGCGGCGCGGGCCGTGGGCGGCATCTTGGCCGTACCCGTGTTCACGCCCGAGCAAATCCAGGCATTCCAGGACCGGCAAGGCAAACCGCCGACCGATTGGAACGATCTGCACCACTTGGCCGGGCTGGACGCGGTGCGGGACCAACTCGGGAAGCTGCTGGCCGCTGGACCTGGGCCAGGAGCATCGACAGCGGTGGCGGGGGCCAAGCCGAACACCGTCGTTCCCTTCCCTGGCACTCCCAAGCAACCCCCCAAGGGCAAACCGCCCACCCCGCCGGGCGGTGGCGACGATGAAGACGAACCGGCCCGGCCCTCCTACGTGGTCCGCGAGGATTGGGGCCGCTACGGCCCGCCGGGTGTCTGGTATCACGGCTATCGGAATGCCCGCAAGGGCGAACCCGAACCACTCAACCTGTGGCTGTGTTCGCCCCTGCGGGTCGAGGCCGTGACCTGCACCGACGATGGCCGCTATTTCGGGCGCTTCCTGCGGTTCCGGGACACGTTCGGGCGCTGGCGGGAATGGGCCATGCCCATGGAGATGCTGCGCGGCTCCTGCGAGGAACTACGGGGCGAACTGCTGGCCGCTGGCGTCATGATCGACTACAACGAACGGGCGCGGCTGGCCGACTACCTGCAATGGCGCGTGCCCAAGCGCCGCATCACGGCGGCGATCCGCACCGGATGGACCCGCGACGGGCGGGCCTTCGTCCTGCCGGAGGAAGTCATCGGCTCGGAGGATGTCTTTTTCCAGGCCGAGCAGATGCACCAGGACGGCACGGCGGAACGGGGCGGCGACTTCGAGACCTGGAAAACCGAAGTCGCGGCGCGGTGCGTCGGGAATCCGGTCCTGGGGCTGTCCCTCTGCGTGGCCCTGGCCGGGCCGTTGCTCGCCAAGGTCCACCGCGATTCCGGCGGGGTCCACTGGGTGGGCGATTCCAGCACCGGCAAGACCACGGCCCTGAACGTGGGCTGTTCCGTGTGGGGCGGCGACACCTTCCGCCGGACCTGGCGGGCCACCTCGAACGGCCTGGAAAGCGCGGCGGCGGCGCTCAACGACACCTGCCTGTGCCTGGACGAAATCAACGAGGCCGACCCCCGCGAGATCGGCAGCATCATCTATGCGCTGGGCAACGGCACCGGCAAGAGCCGGGCGAGCCGGACGGGCGCGGCCCGGCATGTGTTCCGCTGGCGTCTGACCCTGCTATCGACCGGGGAACGCACCCTGGCGGCGCAGATGGCGGAAGGCGGCAAGCAGCCCAAGGCCGGGCAGTTGGTCCGCCTGCTGAACCTGCCAGCGGGCCGGAAGCACGGGGCGTTCGACGAATTGCACGGGTTCGCCGATGGCCGGGCGCTGGCCGACCACATCAAGACCCAATCCGGGCGGCACCATGGCCATGCGGGACCGGCCTTCATCGCGGCCATGCTCAAGGACGGGCGCGACTTCGGCGCGGCCCTGGCCGTGGTGGAAGCGCTGGAACATTTCCAGGCCGGGAACAGCCAGGAGGCGCGGGGCGCGTCCCGGTTCGCGCTGTACGGGCTGGCGGGCGAATTGGCCGTCGAATGGGGCATCCTGCCCTGGCCGGTGGGCGAAGGGCTCAAGGCGGCGGCGGAGGGGTTCCGCCTGTGGAAGGAGGCGCGGGGCGGCGGCTCCACCGAGGACCGCCAGATTCTACAGGCCGTCGCGGACTTCGTGTCGAAGCACGGGGACGCCCGGTTCAGCGAGAAGTCCGCCGATCCATTGGACCAGAAGCAGCCGGTTGTCATGCAGCGGGCGGGCTGGTGGATCGACTTGGAAGACGCGGGCCGGGTGTTCTTGTTCACCGCCCAAGGGCTGCACGAGGCCACGCAAGGCCACGATTTCAACCGGGCGCTGGCCGCGCTGGACGCGGCGGGCTGGATTCAGGGCCGCGACCGCAACAAGGAAGGCAAGCGGTCCAAGAAAACCGCCATCGGCAAACGCAAGCTGTGGCTGTACTGGATTCTGCCCGGAGACCTGGACGAATGAACGGCCCGACCGTGGTTCCCTGGATGCCCTTGGAGGAATGGCAAGCCCGGAATGCGCGGGCGGGGCGGGTGCGCCAGGGCGGAAATTCCGCGCAAAAAAATCCAAGGGGGGCCGACCCGTGAGCCTGTCCGAAGCGATCCAAGCCCTACGCAAGGCGGTTCCGGTTCCCTGGGTTCCCTCAGCCGAAAATCGGAGGGAACCGCCGGAAGCCTTGCCAGCCGTGG
The DNA here is from genome assembly GCF_900155475.1 of Methylomagnum ishizawai. Taxonomy (NCBI): domain Bacteria; kingdom Pseudomonadati; phylum Pseudomonadota; class Gammaproteobacteria; order Methylococcales; family Methylococcaceae; genus Methylomagnum; species Methylomagnum ishizawai. Next base: position 3,813,619 of record NZ_FXAM01000001.1, read on the forward strand.
CGGTTCCCTGGGTTCCCCCGGTTCCCTCGGAAAAAAGCGGAATCCAGCCACGAAACGAAAACGCCCAACCGCTGACCGTCGAAGCCCTGGCCGCGCTCGTCGCCAAGGCGGCACGGCATCATGGGCTGGACCCCGCCGACCTGTGGGCCTTCCTGAGCCTGGACGACATCGCGGCCCTACAGGCGGGGGCACCGGACCTGCCGGGGGCGCTGTGGGCCTTCGCCGAATCCCGCAGCCTCACGGGCGACCGCACGGGCGGCGGGCACGATGCTCCCTTTCCTGGGACTGGAACCGTGGAACCCACCGGGGGCTTGCAGCCGGTACGCTGTGGCGACTGCGCGGCTTTCCAGCCCGATACCATCGGCGACGGCACCGGCATCGGGCGCTGTGGCCGGGGCATCGAACCCGGCGGCGGACCGCTGTTCCCGAGGGTGGAAAGGTATTGCCGGGGGTTCCAGGGGAATCCGTGGATGCCGGAATAGGTGGAGGTTATCGCGGAGTTCGTTCCCGGTTTGCAAACCAGGCTTGGCCGGGCTTAAACGGTGGGCAAAATCCGGCCAGAATCAAGGCTTCACCATGCATAAGTTTTTGATATAAAAAGGATTTATGGTAAAATGAACCTAAGATAGGCGGACTCTAAAACCGCCTTTTTGTTTTTTCCGATCCCGCCCAGGTGGAAAGCCGGGGCCGAAGCCCGATAGCAGGGCGGAACCGTGGTTTTTTCCTCGCCAAAACTCCGATGATCCCCGACACCGAGGCTCCAGACATCGAGGCGACGGCCTTCCTCGACCGGGAAGCCGTCGCCGATCTCGTCCAAGTCCTGCGCGATCCCCACCCTTGCGACGGTTGCGCCCACCTGCCCGACTGTGGGACCGGGAAAGCCTGCCGGGATTTCGCGGTGTTCGTGCTGACGGGCCGGGTGGAGGCCACCGCCAGGACGCCCACCACGGCGCAATACCGGCGGCTATTCCCCGAATCCCGTCCGAAAGATCGGCCTGAGTCCTAGCCAATCTCCTCAGCGCCAAGGAGATTGACAACGAGACCGGCCCGCCCGGCGCTAGCCATTGGCCTCCTGACCGGCATCGACACCAAGCCCGCCCCGCCGTCCAGGTTCCGCCGCGTGGTTCCCTGGGTTCCCTCACTCGAAAATCAGAGGGAACCGCCGGAAGCCGCGCCAATCAAGGCGGTTCCCTGGGTTCCCCCGGTTCCCTCCGAAAAAAGCGAAATCCAGCCGCGAAGCAAAAACACGCAAGCCGATAGCCGGGTGGACAGCGTTCGGAGGTGGAAAGTCAAAATGGGGAAGTATCGAATTCTTCCATTCCAGGGAACCAAGGGAACCTTCATCGGCTACTTCCGGCAAGGCTTACTTCCTGGCACCGCACCAGGGCACCGGCCCACGGTTCACCCGGCCAGAGCTTCATCGGCCAGCACCAGGAGCAAACCCGCCCGCCTTCCACCTCGACCCGCGCTTACAACCACGGCGGAACGCCCGGCGCTGGGCCGCTGGTTTCCAGCCCGGCACCAAGCCCGCCCCGTCGTCCAGGTTCCGCTGCGTGGTTCCCTGGGTTCCCTCACTCGAAAATCAGAGGGAACCGCCGGAAGCCGCGCCAATCAAGGCGGTTCCCTGGGTTCCCCCGGTTCCCTCCGAAAAAAGCAGAATCCAGCCACGAAGCAAAAACACGCAAGCCGATAGCCGGGCGGACAGCGCTCTGGGGCGGAAAGTCAAAATGGGGAAGTATCGAATTCTTCCATTCCAGGGAACCAAGGGAACCTTCATCGGCTACTTCCGGTAAGGCTTACTTCCTGGCACCGCACCAGGGCACCGGCCCGCCCTTCGCTTCGATCCGTGCCCGGTCCTGGTCGATGGCTTCCTGGGACCGTTCCGATCCGTGCGCCGAAATATGCCCCGCGCCCGCGTCCCTCCCGCCGCTTCCGACCTGATTACCACCGGCCCAAGCTTTCCCGGCCAGCACCGGCACACCGGCCTTGACCGGGGGTGTTAGAAATGTTTGGGGCTGTTAGAAAAGGATCGTTTTCCAACAGTCTGAAAATGGCCGTTTTTCGGTGTTAGAAATCTAGGGTTTTTAATTTATAACGGACAAATTAAACTAACATCGTTTTCTAACACCCTTGAGGCTTCCGACATGACCACCTTTGCCTATGGCCGCGTTTCCACCGCCGAACAGACCACCGAAAACCAGCGCCTGGAACTCGAACAGGCCGGGTACACCGTGGACTATTGGTTTCAGGATGTTGGGGTGTCGGGGAAATGCCCGGCTTCCGAACGGGCGGGCTTCCAAGAATTGATGGCGAGGATTCGCAAGGGTGAAACCTTGGTGGTGACCAAGTTGGACCGCCTGGGCAGGGATGCCGTGGACGTGCTGTCCACCGTTCACAGGCTGGCCGGTATGGGCGTCAAGGTGGTGGTCTTGCAGCTTGGCGACACCGACCTTACTTCGCCCGCCGGAAAGCTCATGCTCACCATGCTGTCGGCTGTGGCCGAAATGGAGCGGGGCTCGCTAATCGAACGCACGCAGGCGGGGCTTGAACGGGCCAAGGCGGAAGGGAAACGGCTGGGCCGGAAACCCAAGACCACGGAGGAACAGCGGGAACAGATCAAGGCGCGGGCCAGGGCTGGCGAATCCCCTTCCGTGCTGTCGCGTGAGTTCGGGGTGTCCCGCGCAACCATCATCGGATTGCGCGACGGGGTTTAGTACCCTACCCGCACCAGAACCCGCCCATTTATCTTTACCTTCTAGGGAATAGCCCGACACCGCCAATTTTTCAGAATGGATCGAGGCCAACAACGGCCAATGTTTGTGAAGGAACTCCAATTTTCCGATGGTTATCCGTAGAATTCACGTGACGCAAATCGGGCCATCATATAGACGAAAAAGCCGCATTTGCGGACAAGTCCAGGCCGGTAGCCGCTCGGACTCCAAACCCATCGTTTTGAATGACACCTAGAATGACCGACCCGAACCTCCACAAAACCCTCTGGGAAACCGCCGACAAGCTGCGCTCCAACATGGACGCCGCCGAGTACAAGCACCTCGTCCTCGGCCTAATTTTCATCAAGTACGTATCGGACGCCTTCGAGGCGCGGCGGGCGGAACTGGCCCGGCAGTTCGCCGATGTCGAGTCGGACCTGTTCTTCAGCGACGACCCGGAGGACCAGGAAACCGCCTTGGAGGACCGGGACTACTACACCTCGGAGAATGTGTTCTGGGTGCCGCCGGAATCGCGCTGGGAGACTCTGCGCGACCAAGCCAAGCAGGCGAACATAGGCCGCATCGTGGACGACGCCCTGGTCGCCATCGAGGAGGAAAACCCCAGCCTCAAGAACATCCTGGACAAGCGTTTCGCCCGCGCCCAGTTGGAGCCTTCCCGCCTGGGCGAACTGATCGACCTGATTTCCAAAATCGGCTTCGGGGCCAAGGACAAGGCCAAGGATGTGCTGGGCGAGGTCTACGAATACTTCCTGGGCCAGTTCGCCAGCGCCGAGGGCAAGAAGGGCGGACAGTTCTACACGCCCGCGTCGGTGGTGAAGACGCTGGTGGAGGTGCTATCGCCGCACCGGGGCAAGGTTTACGACCCGTGCTGTGGGTCGGGCGGGATGTTCGTGCAGTCCGAGAAGTTCGTGGAGAGCCACGGCGGGCGGTTCGGCGATATTTCCATCTATGGGCAGGAATCGAACCCGACCACTTGGCGGCTGGTCGCGATGAACCTCGCCATCCGGGGCATGGATTTCAACCTGGGCAAGGAGCCGAAGGACACCTTCGCGGGCGACCAGCACCCGGACCTGAAGGCCGATTTCATCCTGGCGAATCCGCCGTTCAACGTGTCGGACTGGGGCGGCGAGAAGTACAGCGAGGACAAGCGCTGGGTCTACGGCACGCCGCCCGCTGGGAACGCCAACTTCGCGTGGTTGCAGCACATCCTGTGGCATTTGAAGCCGGACGGTCAGGCCGGGGTGGTGCTGGCGAACGGTTCGATGTCGTCCAACCAGAACAGCGAGGGCAGCATCCGCCAAGCGATGGTTGAGGGCGACGTGGTGGAGTGCATGGTAGCCCTGCCGCCGCAGTTGTTCTTCAACACCCAGATTCCCGCCTGCCTGTGGTTCCTGACCCAGGACAAGAGCGCCCATGGCCGGGATCGGCGCGGCGAGGTGCTGTTCATCGACGCTCGCAAGTTGGGGCGGATGGCGAACCGGACGCTGCGGGTTTTCGACGGCGCGGACATCGCCCGGATTGCCGGGACCGTGCATCGCTGGCGGCAGGATGGCGAGGTCGAGGGCGAATATCAGGACGTGCCGGGCTTCTGCCGGGCGGTGAAGCTGGACGAAATCCAGGAGCATGGTTTCGTGCTGACGCCGGGGCGGTATGTGGGCGCGGAGGAAGTCGAAGACGACGACGAGGCTTTCGCCGAGAAGATGGAGCGGTTGACGGCGAAGCTGGCCGAGCAGATGGCGAAGGGCGCGGAATTGGACGGGGTGATTCGCGGGAAGCTGGCGGGATTGGGGTATTTTGTGTGAGGCACGAAGGAGGCAAACACCATGTTGCAGACGATTGAAGTGGAAATCGACGCCAGCGGCCATATCCATCCGTTAGAGCCATTGGCGTTCCCGTTGGCCGGGCGGGCGCTGTTGACGCTGTTGGATAGGCCGATGGTTGAGACGGCTTTGTTGGCGGAAGCCGCCTTGGCCGAGGATTGGCTGAAACCGGAAGAGGACGAACTAATCGAAGCGGCCTATCGCAAGGCTAGCGCGGAAGTCGATCCGGTTTGGGAATGTGCTGCTGGGGATGGATTAAGTGATGAAGCGTGGTGAGATTTACTATGCCAATCTTGATCCCGTGGTTGGGTCCGAGGTTGCCAAGCGCCGTCCTGTGTTAATTGTGAGCAATGACCGCAATAACCGGGCGGCCAGTACGGTAACGGCGGTGCCGATCACTTCGAGTATCGAGCATGTTTATCCATTCGAGGTATTCCTTGCGGCGGGCGATACTGGCTTGCCCAAGCCTTCCAAGGCGCAGGCGCAGCAAATCCGCACGTTATCCAAGCAGCGGCTAGATCATCAACCCTGTGGCCGGATCGGCCTTGAGCTTATGCGGTTGATTGACGCGGCCATCCGTTTGCATTTGGACCTGTGATAATTGGTGGGGGCGGAATTGGACGGGGTGATTCGAGAAAAGCTGGGGGCGCTCGGATATGCAGTTTAATCTAAGCAAACTCGATGACGTGGCGGAAATCATTGATTCGCTACATAAAACACCTCAATACTCAGAATCTGGCTATCCAATGGTTAGATGTACGGATGTTAAATATGGTCGATTAAATCTTGAAGGAACATTACGGGTTAGTGAAGATGTATTTCTAGAGTTTTCCAGGCGCTATAAGCCAAAAAAAGATGACATAATAATAACAAGGGTTGGTAGTTATGGAATTACCTCTCGCGTTTATGATGCTTGCTTTTGCTTGGGGCAGAACACAGCGGCAATTGTTCCAAAAAAGATAAATCCCGAGTTTCTTTATTTTGCGCTTAACTCCCCTTTTATTAAGAGACAAATTGAGTCTGCTGTTGTTGGAAGTACGCAGAAAACCCTAAGCTTAAAAGCCATTAAAGAGTTGGATATTCCAAGATTTAATGATGACTTAGAAGAAGAAATTGCGGCAACTCTTGGCGCTCTCGACGACCGCATTATCTCTCTCCGCGAAACCAACGCCACCCTAGAATCCATCGCCCAAGCTCTGTTCAAATCCTGGTTCATCGACTTCGACCCAGTGAAAGCCAAGGCCGAAGGCCGGGAACCCGAAGGCATGGACGCGGACACGGCGGCGCTGTTTCCGAGCGAGTTTGAGGCTTCGGAGTTAGGGTTGATTCCGAAAGGGTGGCAGGCAGGCATAATTCAAGAATTGTGCAGCCGTATTGAATCTGGTGGAACTCCAAAGCGTAATGAGCCATCATTTTGGGACGGCGGTATTCCTTGGCTCACCTCGTCAGAAGTAAGGTCTGTTATTCCCTTGCAAACCAATGAGTTCATAACACAATCAGGATTAGAGAGTAGTAGCGCAAAACTATGGCCTACATGGACCACGGTAATTGCAATGTATGGTGCTACTGCGGGAGAGGTATGCCTATTGTCATCGGAGATGACGGCAAATCAGGCTTGTTGTGGGTTGATCCCTAAAGTAGCTTATCGAACTTATGTATTTTTAATAGCTCGTCGCCATTCAAGAGTATTGGCAGAGAAAGCTTCTGGGTCCGCTCAGCAGAATCTCAATAAAGGTTTGATTTCCAATCATCCTGTGCTTGTACCACCCGCTAGTGTAGCAATAAGATTTGACGATGTTATATCTCCATTAGTCAAGCATTGGGTAACTAATGCTAGGCACGCTGAAACCCTAGCCGAACTCCGCGACACCCTCCTCCCCAAACTCATGTCCGGCCAACTCCGTCTACCGGAAGCCGAAACCCTGGTGGAACAAGCCGCATGAAACCCAAGGTCTACGTCGAAACTTCGGTTATCAGCTACCTCGCCGCTCGGGTGAGCCGGGATTTGATCGTTGCCGGTCATCAGCAAATCAGCCAAGAATGGTGGGATACCCGGCAGGACTGGGATTTGTCGATTTCGGCCTTGGTTGTATCGGAAGCCCGCTCCGGGGATGCCTCCGCCGCCGAGCGCCGTTTGGCCTTGTTGGAAGGGCTGCCATTGCTGAGCCTGAACGACCCGGCCATCGAATTGGCCGAACGCTTGCTCAAGGGCGCGGCCCTGCCGGAAAAGGCGAAGGAAGACGCCCTGCACATCGCCATAGCTGCCGTGCATGGCATTGATTACCTGCTGACCTGGAATTGCAAGCATATCGCCAACGCCGTCAAGCGCCCGCTGATCGAAACACTTTGCGAGATGGCGGGTTATCGTCCCCCAGTGATCTGCACACCGGAAGAACTTCTAGGAGACCGCCATGTGGAATGACCCCATCGTCGAGGAACTACACCGGGTCCGCGAGGACCACGCCGCCCGCTTCAATGGCGACCTGCGGGCGATTGCCGAAGACTTGCGCCGCGTGGAGGAAACATGGCCCGCTCCCATCATCGACCCACCCCCAAAACCGCCGATCCCGCACCGCCGGTTGCCTACCGCAGCCTAGCGATAGCAGGCCCGCCTGATGGCCGCTATCGACTCAACGGGAACGTTGCCATGAACGTGCGGATTAGGGACAAGGCGCTTTTCCAACAGCTTTCGCACTTGGATGTCCGCGCTTACCTTTCCAGCCAACGCTGGCGCGAGGAAGGACGCCTGGGCGACAAGGCCAGCATCCACGCCAAGGAGGACGCCGCCGGGCGTACCTGGGAAATCTTGCTGCCCAGCCGCGAAAACCTGGGCGATTACCCCGAGCGCATGGCCGAAGCCCTAAAGACCCTGGCCGAAGTCGAAAACCGCTCCGAACTCGCCGTTTACCGCGACTTGCAGACCTCCGGCTTCGACGCGATCCGTGCCCGCGCTCCCAGCGGCGATGCGGGAGGCACGATTGTCCTGGCCGATGGCGTCATCCTGCACGCGGAAGCGCAAAACATGCTGATGGCGGCGGCTTGTTCGGTACGCCGTCCCCAACCTGCCTACCATGTCGGCAAGAGCCTGGAGACCGTGGATTACATCCAGACGGTGCGCCTGGGCCAAACCGAACCGGGAAGCTACATCATCACCCTGCTATCCCCGGTGACGCCCACCCTCAAGCGCAACGGCCAGCAATCCCTCTTCGACGACGAGCCGTTTTCCCGGCAAGTGACCCTCCGCTTGGCCCAAGCCTGGGAAGCCTTGGCCGACGCCGCCAGCGAAGCCGCCGCCTCGGATGACTTCGCCGCCTTCCAGCAACGGGTGGACCAAGGCGTCAACGCCAACCTCTGCGAATCCATCGCCAAGCTCACCCAAACCTGTGGCGGGATCGAACTCGGCCTAAGCTGGGCGCGGGTCAGGCTCTCGCCCAAGCCCAATGTCCGCCGCCAGTTTTCCAAGGAAACCGGACGCCTCATCGAAGAAGCCGCCCGCGAATTCCGCCGCAACGAACCCCGGCTGGATTGCCCCATCGTCGGCTTGGTGCTGGGCCTGGACAGAAGGCCGGATGAATTCGATGGCAAGGCAACCTTGCAAGTCCTGGTAGATGACAAGCCGCGCCGTGTCCGGGCAGTATTCGAGCCTTCCGAATACGAAAAGGTTATCCGGGCTTTCCGGGAAAGGGCCGCGCTGGTTCTCGATGGCGACCTGTACCCGGTGGGGCAGCGCTATGAACTGAGAAACCCCAGGAACATGGCGCTCTTGGTGGATACCGACGAACCGGACAACCTGGGGCGTTGAACCAACTTCCAGCGGATTTCATTTAGGCGCAAGCCGCAAAGAGCGGACTTCCCGCCCCAAAGCGCCCCGTCATTGAGGCGCAAACACACACGCCAACAACCCAGCCACTTGGAACGATGCACAGGCATCGGCACAGGGACCAATGTGTCGATTTCGCGGTGCTTTTCGGCTTGTCAGGGCGATAGGCCGAGGGCGTAATAACCACAAATCCCATGAGCATCCTGGAAAACGACGTGGAACAAGCCCTGCTCGGCTGGTTCGAGGAATTGGGCTATCAAGCCGTATTCGGTCCCGACATCGCCCACGATGGCAAGCAGCCGGAGCGGGTTTCCTACAAACAGGTCATCCTGGCGGAACGGCTGCGGGCCGTGCTACGCAAGCTCAATCCCAAATTGCCCGCCGCCGCTCTCGACGACGCCCTGTCGCAGGTACTTTCCCCGAACGTGCCGGGCTTGGTATCCACCAACCGCCAATGCCACCGCTGGCTGGTGGGCGGTGTGCCGGTGCAGTATCAACAGGACGGCGAAACCCGTGGCGACCGCGTGCGCTTGATCGATTACGCCAACCCCGCCGCCAACGACTGGTGGGCGGTCAACCAGTTCACCGTGGAAGGCCCGAAGCACACCCGCCGCCCGGACGTGGTGGTGTTCGTCAACGGCATCCCCATCGCCGTGATCGAACTCAAGAACCCCGCCGACGAGAACGCCGACGTGTGGGCCGCGTTCCGCCAGTTGCAAACCTACAAGGACGACATCCCCGACCTGTTCCGCACCAACGAAATCCTCGTCGCCTCCGACCTCATCAACGCCCGCATGGGGTCACTCACCGCCGACGCCGAACGCTTCTCCGCATGGCGCACCATCGATGGCAAGGCGACCGACCCGCTCGGCCCCATGCGCGAATTGGAAACCCTGGTCCGGGGCGTGTTCGATAAAGCCTTGCTGTTGGAATACCTGCGCCACTTCATCCTGTTCGAGGATGACGGGGAAGTCGCCAAGAAAATCGCCGCCTACCACCAGTTCCACGCCGTGCGGGCCGTGGTGCGGCAGGTATTGGAGGCCAGCCAGCCCGGCGGCAACCGCAAGGGCGGTGTGGTCTGGCACACCCAAGGCGCGGGCAAGAGCATCGAAATGAGCTGCCTCGCCGGGAAAATCATGGTGGACCCGGCCATGAAAAACCCCACCCTGGTGGTCATCACCGACCGCAACGACCTGGACGGGCAGTTGTTCGGGGTGTTCGCCAATGCCCCGGAACTGTTGGGCGAGACCCCGATCCAGGCCACCTCCCGCCCGGACCTCCGCGCCAAACTCAACAACCGGCCTTCTGGCGGGATCGTCTTCACCACCATCCAGAAGTTCGTGCCCGGCGAGGACGAGGACAGCTTCCCGGTCCTGACCGAACGCGGGAACGTGGTGGTCATTTGCGACGAGGCCCACCGCAGCCAATACGGCCTCAAGGCCCGCCTCAACAAGGAGACCGGCGCGGTCCAGTACGGCTTCGCCAAATACCTGCGGGATGCCCTGCCCAACGCCACTTTCGTCGCCTTCACCGGCACGCCCATTTCGACTGAGGACAAGGACACCCGCGCCGTGTTCGGCGATTACGTCCACGTCTACGACATCGAACAGGCGGTCAAGGACGGGGCCACCGTGCCCATCTACTACGAATCCCGCCTCGCCAAGCTGGAACTCAACCCCGAGGAAACCCCGAACATCGACGAGGAGGTCGAGGAACTGACCGAGGACGAAGAAGCCTCCGACCAAGCCCGCTTGAAAAGCCGCTGGGCCGCGCTGGAAAAGCTGGCCGGGGCCGAACCCCGCATCAAGCGCATCGCCGCCGACCTCGTGGCCCACTTCGAGCAACGCCTGACGGTGATGGACGGCAAGGCCATGGTCGTGGGCATGAGCCGGGAAATCTGCGTCCACCTGTACGATGCCCTGGTCGCCCTGCGTCCCGAGTGGCACGACGAAGACCCCGAGAAGGGAGCCATCAAAATCGTGATGACCGGCTCGGCGGCGGACAAAGCCTTGCTCAAGCCGCATGTTTATAAACCCCAGGTCAAGAAGCGGCTGGAAAAGCGTTTCAAAGACCCGAACGACCCGCTGAAAATCGTCATCGTGCGCGATATGTGGCTGACCGGCTTCGACGCGCCCTGCCTGCACACGATGTACGTGGACAAGCCGATGCGGGAACACAACCTCATGCAGGCCATCGCCAGGGTCAACCGGGTGTTCAAGGACAAGCCCGGCGGCTTGGTGGTGGACTACATCGGCATCGCCCAGGAGTTGAAGCGGGCGCTCAAGACCTACACCACCAGCCAGGGCCGGGGCCGTCCCACGGTGGACGTGGCGGAAGCCCTGTCCCTGGTCATCGAGAAAATCGACGTGGCGCGGGGAATGCTGCACGGCATCGACTACAGCGCCTTCCTCACCGAGGCGCTGAAATTGTTGCCCATCGCGGTCAACCATGTGCTGGGTTTAAAGGATGGCAAGAAGCGTTTCTCCGACTGCGTGCTGGCCCTCAGCAAAGCCTTCGCCCTGTGCGCCTCGCTGGACGAGGCCGCTGAATACCGGGAGGAAATCGCCTTCTTCCAAGCCATCCGGGCCGTGCTGTCCAAGGGCGACCCTGCCAAGAAGCTGGACGACGACGCCAAGGAACATGCCCTGCGGCAAATCATCTCCAAGGCCGTGGTATCGGACGAGGTGATCGACATCTTCGCCGCCGCTGGCCTGAACAAGCCCGACGTGGGAATACTCTCGGAAACCTTCCTGGAGGATGTGCGGCGCATGAAGGAAAGGAATCTGGCCGTCGAACTGCTGGAGCGCCTGCTGAAGGACGAAATCAAAAGCCGCTTCGCCACCAACGTGGTCCAGAACAAGAAGTTCTCGGAACTGCTGAAGGATTCCCTGACCCGTTACCGGAACCGGGCCATCGAGACCGCCCAGGTCATCGAGGAACTGATCCAGATGGCGAAGGAATTCAACGCCGCCGCCAGCCGGGGGGAGAAGCTGGGACTGAACGCCGACGAACTGGCCTTCTACGATGCCCTGGAAACTAACGAGTCTTCGGTGCGGGAACTCGGGGATGACATCCTGCGGACCATCGCCAGGGAATTGACCGACAAGCTGCGAAAGAACCTGAGCGTGGATTGGTCGGTGCGCGATGCCGTGCGGGCGCGGCTCCGAATCATGGTGAAGACCATCTTGAAGAAGTACAAATACCCGCCCGACAAGCAGGAGGCCGCGACGGAGACGGTGCTGAGGCAGGCGGAAACGCTATCGGCTGCGTGGGTGGAATAGCTTTTCGATTGGAGGGGATAAAACGCAAAAAGCCGGTGTGAACCGGCTTTTACTTTTTTCAAAGCTTGAATCTATTGGTCGGGGAGGCCGCTTGGGCAGTCAAAGCCGATGCCAATTCAGAATCATCAGTATTCAAAAACCGGCTTCAGACTGCTTACATCGTGGTTACACGAAATCAAGACAACATAAAAAATCGATATATTTCAATAGCTTAAAGCTATCTCTTCATCATGTCGAAGAATTCCTGGTTGGTCTTGGTGTCCTTCAGCTTGCCCAGCAGGAATTCGCTGGCCGCCATCTCGTCCATGGGCTGGAGGATTTTGCGGAGGATCCAGCACTTTTGCAGCTCATCCGGCGGCACCAGATATTCCTCGCGGCGGGTGCCGGAACGGTTGATATTGATGGCGGGATAGACACGCTTCTCGGCGATCTTCCGTTCCAGGTGCAATTCGTTGTTGCCGGTGCCCTTGAATTCCTCGTAGATCACCTCGTCCATACGCGAGCCGGTATCGACCAGGGCGGTGGCGATGATGGTGAGGCTGCCGCCTTCCTCGATATTGCGGGCCGCGCCGAAAAAGCGCTTCGGGCGTTCCAGCGCGTTGGCGTCCACGCCGCCGGTCAGCACCTTGCCGGACGACGGAATCACGGTGTTGTAGGCGCGGGCCAGACGGGTGATGGAATCCAGCAAGATCACCACGTCGCGTTTATGCTCGACCAGCCGCTTGGCTTTTTCCAGCACCATTTCCGCCACCTGCACATGCCGCGCCGGGGGTTCGTCGAAGGTGCTGGACACCACCTCGCCCTTGACGCTGCGCTGCATCTCGGTCACTTCCTCCGGGCGCTCGTCGATCAATAGCACGATCAGATAGCACTCGGGGTTCTTCTCGGCGACGGAATGGGCGATGTTCTGCAAGATCATGGTCTTGCCGGCCTTGGGCGGCGACACGATCAAGCCGCGCTGGCCCTTGCCGATGGGGGCCACCAGGTCGATCACGCGGGCGGTGAGGTCTTCGGTGGTGCCGTTGCCGAGTTCGAGTTCCAGGCGTTCCTTGGGGAACAGCGGGGTCAGGTTGGTGAACAGGATTTTGTGCTTGGCGTTCTCCGGCGGCTCGTAGTTGATCTGCTCCACCTTGAGCATGGCGAAATAGCGCTCGTTGTCCTTGGGTGGGCGGATCTTGCCGGAGATGGTGTCGCCGGTGCGGAGGCTGAACCTGCGGATTTGGCTGGGGGAAACATAAATATCGTCCGGCCCCGCCAGGAACGAACTATCCGCCGACCTCAGGAAACCGAAACCATCGGTGAGGATTTCCAGCACGCCGTCGCCGTAAATATCCTCCCCACTCTTGGCCTGTTTCTTCAGGATGGAGAAGATCAAATCCTGTTTGCGGGTCCGGGCCACGCCTTCGATATCGAGGGTCTCGGCGATTTCGATCAGCTCGGAAACAGGCTTACGTTTGAGGTCGGTCAGGTTCATAAATTGAGTTGGGGGTCAAGGGGGTGGAACAAGGGCAAACCCATCGTCTGCGGGAGTGTTCTCGACCGGGGTGTCGAGCCGGAGGAAGCGTGCCGGGGGGCGGCGCGGGCTGGGGGCGGCGAGAGGATGCGGTTCAGGTTAGCATGGTCTGGAAAAACCCGCCCGGCGGGGCCGGTGCGGGTGGATGGAATCCTCAGAGGTTGTCGTGGATGAACTTGGACAGTTGGGACTTGGCCAGGGCGCCGACCTTGGTGGCTTCCACTTCGCCGTTCTTGAACAGGATCAGGGTCGGGATGCCGCGCACGTTGTAGCGCTGCGGGACGAGGTTGTTCTCGTCGACGTTGAGCTTGGCGACGATCAACCGGTCCGCGAAATCCTCGGCGATCTCCTCCAGGATCGGCGCGATCATCTTGCAGGGACCGCACCATTCCGCCCAGAAATCGACCAGGACGGGGGTTTCGGATTTCAATACCTTGTCCTCGAACTCGGCATCGCTCACATAAAGGATGTTATCGCTCACAATGATCTCCACATTGTCGGATGGAAGGGGATGGATTGGGATGGTATCGGGGGCGGCCGCAGGGGGCGGCGCTGGACGGGCTGGCATTTCCTTGCGAGTGGGGCCATTTCAGCCTAAACCCGCCCTAAATGCAAGCCCCGTGTTTCCAGGGGGTTTTTAGTTGAAGAGCTTGATCAGGGTATCGCGGTATTGGCGCGGATCGATATCCAAATACCCCGGCGGACGCACCAGCTTCACTTTATACGGCTGGCCGCGTCCGTCCACCTGTTGCTCCGCCATATCCACCAACCTTTCGACCGGGTTGTGGTCGGGATCGCGCACCACCAGGATACGGGGACGCAGGCGCTGGCCCGGATTGGTTTCCAGCACCAAGGCCACATCCCCGTTGCTCAGCTCGACGATGCTGCCGGGCGGATAGGTGCCGAGGCAGGCCAGGAAGCGCTCGACCAGCTTGGCGTCGAACTTGTTCGACTTCGCCTTCTTATTCAGCAGCATGATGGCGTCGAGGTGGGTGCGGGCCGGGCGGTAGGGACGCTCGCTGGTGACATCGTCGTAGGTCTCGACGATGCTGACGATCTTGGTGTGGAGATTCAATTGCACATCGTGCAGGCCGCGGGGATAGCCGGAACCATCGACATGCTCGTGATGGCAATAAGCCACATCGACCGCGCCAGCATAGACATTGCGGGCCGACATCAGGATATCCCGGCCCAGCTTGGGATGTTGGCGTAGGATCGCCTGCTCTTCGGCGTTGAGCCGGCCGGGTTTGTTCAGGAGGCTGTCGGCGATGGAAATCTTGCCAACATCGTGCAGAAGGCCGCAGGTGCCGAGTCCTTCCAGCGCTTTCGGCGACAAACCGAGATAGCGGCCCAGGAGGATGGAGAACACGCAGACATTGAAGGCGTGCTGGCTGGACTGCTCACCCTTGTTGCGGATCTGGGCCATATAGAGCATGGCGTCGGGGTTGCGGAGGATGCTGGCGACGCACTCCGACACCGCCGATTGTCCCAATTGCACATCCACGCTCTGGCCGAAGCGGATATCGTCGATGAAGGATTTGAGGAGGCTGGAGGTCTGTTCACGGGTGGATTCGGCGGCTTGGATTTCCTGGTCGAAGCTGGCCGATTTGCCGGCCCTGGAAAACGGCTCCCGGATTTCGTCCAGCACCATATGGACCACATGGGTGCGGTGCATGTCGATATAGACATACTCGCAATATTGCGTGACCGCCTGGATATCGGCGGGACTGGCCAGCTCGAAACCCTCGAACAAGAACGGGGTTTCGCTCCAAGGTCGGTCCAGTTCGCAAACATACATGCCAAGACGCAAGTCTTTGGCGCGGATTTTGACTCGTTCGGTATTGCTCATCGTTCCATCCGAAGGGCCGGACGGTACCCGGGCCTGGATTTGTTTGGCTTTGGCAGGATCGCAACCCTGCGGATTGGGTGGACCATCCTGGGGAGATACCCGGACATATATCATTTACTATACATACTTCGGGATTCCACCGCCCAGCACTTTCAATGCCAAGCTAGGATGACCTTCCGCCGTATAGTAACCTACCCTGGCCCTGGCAGGAACGTGGATGTCAATGCCTCAAAAAAATACACCCGTTAAATTTTTAACCAGTATCCCCGGTCCGATCCCGATCCTCCAAGGCGGCATCCTACTCCCCACCTTTTTTACGGCTGTTATAGCGATGTTCCAAGAACTTCAGGTAAGTGGCGTAGGATTCGCTCACCATGATGCGGGTGTTCAATTCGGCATCGCGGAATTTCCGCAGCTCCAACTGATGCCGCACCGAGCGCCGCCATAGGCATTGAACGCCGAAATAACCCAGCACCCCGCCGAGGTTCATCAAGATGAAGCAGCCCAGCAAGAACGGGGCACCCAATTCCAAAACCTTCTCGATGCTGAACAGCTCGGAGAATTGATCGAAGCCGAAGGAATCCATCCCCATGGCCAGCGTCCCTACCTTATAGGCCAAATAATACATGGGCAACCAGGTCAGGGGATTGGTGATCCAGACCAGGGCCACGGCGATGGGCAGATTGGCATTGAAATAGATGGCCAGCACGGCGGCGATGACCTGCTGCCAGGGCAAAGGCGGGGTATACATCGCCCAAAAACCGATGGCGAAGGCGCGGGCCACGGAATGACGGTTCAAATGCCAGAGGTTGGGCGAATGCAGCTTATCCCCCAGGAACTCCAAGGCCTTGATTTCTTTTATTTTTTTAGGGTCCGGCAAATAGCGTTTCAAAAGCTTCTTGGGCATCGGGGGCCGCCTGTGTGTAGGTTGTGTGAAAAGTCGCAAGGCGGGCCATTTTACGGATTAGAAATTGAAAGTTGAACGATCTTTTACCTTGCCCGCGCCCGCCACGGTCCGGCTCGCCACCGGATTCGCGCTGGGCGTGGCGGCGGTGCAATGCCTGCCGGAACTACCCGCCGCCTGGACGTTATGGCTTCCCGCCGCATTGTTGGCGCTGGGCTGGCGGCGGGGCCGGCCCTTTTGGGGGGCGCTGGCCCTGGGCTTGATCTGGGCTTATGGCCATGGCGCGGCCCGCCTCGCCGAACACCTCCCTCCGGCCACGGAGCGCCAGACCGCCATCATCGAAGGCGTGATCCTGGATATCCCCAGCCCGCAGGAACGTGGTGTGCGCTTCGATTTCGCCGTGGACCGCCTCCTCGAACCCGGTGCCACCGACGGCTGGCCCCGCCGCCTGCGGCTGAGCTGGTACGACGCCCCCGCCGCCGCACCCCAGGCCGGGGAACGCTGGCGCTTCCGGGTCAAACTGCGCCCGCCGCGTGGACTCGCCAATCCCGGCGGCTTCGATTACGAGCTATGGCTGTTCGAGCAAGGCATCCGCGCCATCGGCTATGTCCGCAAATCCGCCGACAACCGGCGGCTGGACGATGGCGGCGGGCGCTGGCTGTCGCCACGGGCCTGGCGCGGGGCGATCCACGAACGGATCGCGGCCAGCCTCGCCGGGAGTCCGGTGCTGGGTCTGGTAGAAGCCCTGGCCCTGGGCGTGGACGACGCCATTACCCAGCCGCAATGGCGGGTCTTGCGCCGCACCGGCACCTTGCACCTTATCGCCGTGTCCGGTTCCCATATCGGCGGGATCGCGGGCCTGGTCTTCTTCGTCACACAAAGGCTGTGCGCCCGGCCCGGCCTCGTCCGCTGGCCGCCGCCTAGCGTCGCCGCCGTGGCCGGCATGGCGAGCGCCCTGCTCTATTCCGCCCTGGCCGGATTCTCCATCCCCACCCAACGCGCCTTGATCATGGTCGCCATCGCCATGGGCGCGGTGTTGGCCCGCCGCCATCCGAACCCGGTCCATATCCTGGCCCTGGCCTTGCTGGCGGTGCTGCTCCACGACCCGATGGCGGTGCTGGCGGCGGGATTCTGGCTGTCTTTCGGAGCGGTGGCGCTGATCGCCTACGGGGTTTCCGGGCGGATCGCGGCACCGCGCCGGTTTTGGGCGACAATGCTCACAATCAACCTTTATACCGCACTGGGGTTGGCTCCGTTATTGTTGCTGTTCTTCGGGCAAATCTCGCTGGTGTCGCCGCTCGCCAACCTGCTGGCGGTGCCGGTCCTGGGCGCCTTGTTGGTGCCGCTGTGCCTCGTGGGCGCGGGGCTGGCACTGGTGTTCCCCCTGGCGGGAACGGCCGCGCTCAAGCTGGCCGCGACGGTGCTGACCCTGTTCTGGCCGGTGCTGGATGGGCTGTCTGAAGTCCCATGGGCGCAATGGAGCCGGGCCGAACCGCCGCCCTGGACCTTGTTCCCGGCCCTGTTGGGCGCGGTCTGGCTGTTGGTGCCGCGCGGCCTCCCGGCCCGCTGGCTGGGCCTCGTGCTATGGCTGCCCGCCTTGACCGCCCGCATCGAACGCCCCGCGCCGGGGGAATTCCTGCTGACCCTGCTGGACGTAGGCCAGGGCTTGGCGGCGGTGGTGGAAACCCGCCATAAAACCCTGGTCTTCGACACCGGACCCCGCCTCGGCCCGGAATTCGATATGGGCGCGGCGGTAGTCGAACCCTATCTGCGCTGGCGCGGCATCGATACCGTGGACACCCTGGTCGTGAGCCATGGCGACAACGACCATATCGGCGGGGCGCATTCCGTGCTGGCCTTGCTCAAGGTCCGCGCCGCTTACAGCAGCGTGCCGGAACGCCTGCCTGAATTCCCGGCGATCCCGTGCCGGGCGGGCCAGTCCTGGTCCTGGGACGGCGTGGAATTCGCGATGCTCGGCCCCCTGGCCCGCAGTCCCAAGGACAACGACAATTCCTGCGTGCTACGGGTCGGCGGCGCCCATGGCAGCGTCCTTTTGACCGGGGATATCGAACGCGCCGCCGAAACCCTCCTGGTCGAACGCCACGGCGCGGCGCTGGGCAGCGACATCCTGGTCGCCCCGCACCATGGCAGCAAAACCTCGTCCAGCCCCGGTTTCCTGGCGGCGGTGCGGCCCCGGTGGGTGCTGATCCCGGCGGGCTATCTCAACCCTTTCGGCCATCCCCATCCCACGGTGCTGGCCCGCTACTCAGGACTCGGGGCGGAAATATCGAACACCGCCGCCACCGGGGCCCTCCTGTTCTGGACCGGCGGCGAACCCCGGCTCGCAAGCCAGCGTCGGACGCATCGGCATTATTGGCACGAACCCTAGCTAGAATGTACCGGGCTGTTAGGGTACGCTGACCGCCTACACCGATGCGCGAATAACGCGGGACCAGCGGCAACGATGGCCGGGCGCGGCAACCCGGCCTGGAACCGCATGGAAAACCCCGCCGGGATTCCGATCCAACACCACCACGCAACAGCAACTTCTCTCGATAGGCAGCCATGAACTCATTGTCGTTATTGCTGCAAGGCGGAATGCAGCTTTCCCTGATTTCCGTGACGTTCGCCGCCAAGATCGTACAGGTGCTTTGGGTGAAACCCGCCGAATTCGTCGATACCCTGGCCGATTGCCTCCCCAATCCACCCCACGCCGCCGACGCCGCCCTGACCCTCGCGGTCGCCAAGGCCGCGGCCGCGGTCGATGATTGGGAGGTCCGCAAAGCCGCGCAACGCGCCATCCAAATCGTGGTGCAAAAGCGTCCCGCCCTGGCCGACGGCGTGCTGGACACGGCGAAAACCGCCGTCATGGACAAGCATGGGGAAGTGCGCGAAGCGGCGCGGATCGCGCTGGAAACCATCATCAAGCAGCGCCCCGACCTGGCCGACAGCGGCATGGCCAAGGCCGTCGCCAGGGTCGCCGCCACCCACGGGCAATGGGACACCCGCAAAGCCGCTCAGCAAACCCTGGGGCTGATCCTCGACAAGAATCCCGAACTGGCCGAGACCGTGCTGGCCGTCACCAAGACCGCCGCCCAGGAAGGCCAGGACGAAATCCGCGAGGCGGCGCAACAGACCTTGGAATTGATCGTCAAGAAACGCCCGGAACTGGCCGACGACAGCCTCGCCCTGGTCGCGGCCCAAGCCGCCGGACAGGAGGACGAGTGGTACATCCGCAAAGCCGCCTTGCAGACCCTGGCGACGATCCTGGACAAGCGGCCCGATCTGGCCGGGGTGGTCCTGGGGACGGCGCGGAAGCTGGAAAAGGAAGGTTCGGGCCATGCGCGGGCGGTGCAGCAAATGTTGGAACTCATCTTCGCCAAACGGCCCGACCTGCAGGCCTCGTAGCCCGGAGGAATCCGGGAAGACATATCCCGCCCACCGCCCATAAAAAAACGCCGGTCGAACCGGCGTTTTCCATATCGGGGAAGGCGGGTGGCGCTAATCCAACAACACCCCGCCCGCCTTGAGCAGGGCCAGCACGGCCTCGGCATCGTCGGTCGCGGCCACGATCTGTTCCGGCGTGGCGGCTGCGGGCGCGGCTTCCACCGCGCAAATACAAACCACACCGGCCCGGTTGACCTGCCCGGCGATGAACGCCGCCTGCCCGGCCAAGCCTTCGTCGTCCAATACCACCGCCGCATGGCCGGTATCGAACAACTTGCGCTCAATGGCATAGGCGGTTTCGACCCGCCGCGGGCCGGTCAGCCACAAGGTCGCGGCCTTCTGGCCGAAACGGGCGGCGCGTTCCTCCGCCGTGACGCGGCGGGCCGTATCGGACTCGTCGGCCCGGCCCACGATCATGCCCGCGCCGATGGTGACATTACTCAACCGGTCGATGACGATGAAGGCGCCGGTGCCCTTCGCCAGCGCATAGGGATCGAAAGCGACGGGAGCGCTCAGAGCCACTTCGCACAAGGCGATTTCATTCAGGTTGAGTTGGTCCGCCGGGTGCTGTTCCAAGGTGTTGACATCGATCCGGTGCAGGATTTGCGGGATCGAACCCGTCACGGTGCGGGTGGTCTGCTTCAAGGTGTATTGCTTGCCCGGCACCATCGGCGCTTCGGTCATCCACACGATATGGGCCTTGAAGCGGGTATCCAGGGCTGGTAGGTCGTCGGGCCGGACCAGCATATCGCCCCGGCTCACGTCGATCTCGTCGGCCAAGGTGAGGGTCACGGCCTGGGGCGGGAACGCCTGTTCCAACTCGCCGTCGTAGGTGACGATGGACGTGATGCGGCTGGTCTTGCGCGAAGGCAGGGCCATGACCTCGTCGCCCTTCTTGAACACGCCCGCCGCCACCGTGCCGCTATAGCCACGGAAATCCAGATGGGGACGGTTGACGTATTGCACGGGGAAACGCGCGTTCCGGTAGTTCTGGTCCTTGGCGATCTCGATGGAATCCAGCAGGTCCATCAAGCCCTCGCCCTGGTACCACGGCATCTTCTCGCTGCGATGCACCACGTTGTCGCCCTTGAGCGCGGACAGCGGGATGCAGCGCACATCGTGGATATTCAAACTCTCGACGAAGGCCAGATAATCGGCCCGGATTCGTTCGAACACCGCCTCGGAATAATCCACCAAGTCCATCTTGTTGATGGCGACCACCACATGCTTGATGCCCAGCAAGGACACGATGAAGCTATGGCGCTTGGTCTGGGTCTGCACGCCGTTGCGGGCGTCCACCAGGATGATGGCGAGGTCGCAGGTCGAAGCCCCGGTCGCCATGTTGCGGGTGTACTGCTCGTGGCCGGGGGTGTCGGCGATGATGAACTTGCGCTTGGCGGTGGAGAAATAGCGGTAGGCCACGTCGATGGTGATGCCCTGCTCGCGCTCGGCCTGGAGCCCGTCCATCAGGAGGGCAGGGTCGAAATCGTCGCCGGTGGTGCCGTACTTGGCGCTGTCCTTCTGGATGGCGGCGATCTGGTCCACGTAGATCATCTTGGAATCGTACAACAGCCGCCCGATCAGGGTGCTTTTGCCGTCGTCCACATTGCCGCAGGTCAAAAAGCGCAGCAGTTCCTTGCGCTCGTGCTGGGCCAGGTACTCGAAAATATCGGTGGCGATCAAATCGGATTGGTGCGACATCAGAAATAGCCCTCTTTCTTCTTCTTCTCCATGGAAGCGGACTGGTCGTGGTCGATGACCCGGCCCTGGCGCTCGGACGTGGTGGTGAGCAGCATTTCCTGGATGATGTCTGGGAGGGTCGCCGCCGTGGATTCCACCGCGCCGGTCAAGGGGTAACAGCCCAAAGTGCGGAACCGCACCCTCTTCATTTCCGGCTCTTCGCCGGGCTCCAAGGGCATACGCTCGTCGTCCACCATGATGAGGACGCCGTTGCGCTCCACTACCGGGCGCTCCGCCGCGTAGTACAAGGGCACGATGGGGATGTTTTCCAGATAGATGTATTGCCAGATATCCAGTTCGGTCCAGTTGGAGAGCGGGAACACCCGGATGCTCTCGCCCTTGTTGACCTTGCCGTTGAAGATATTCCACAGTTCCGGGCGCTGGTTCTTGGGGTCCCAGCGGTGGTTCTGGTCGCGGAACGAATAGACCCGCTCCTTGGCGCGGGATTTTTCCTCGTCGCGGCGGGCACCGCCGAAGGCCGCGTCGAACTGGTATTGGTTCAAGGCTTGTTTCAAGCCTTCGGTTTTCATGATATCGGTGTGCTTCTCGCTGCCGTGGGTGAAGGGACCGATGCCCTGGGCGATGCCGTCGGGGTTGATATGGACGATCAAATCCAGGCCCAGATCATGCGCCATGCGGTCGCGGAAGGTGATCATGTCCTTGAATTTCCAGGTGGTATCGACGTGCAGCAAGGGGAACGGCGGCTTGCCTGGATAGAAAGCCTTCATGGCCAAATGCAGCATGACCGCCGAATCCTTGCCGATGGAATACAGCATGACGGGTCGGTCGAATTCGGCCGCGACTTCGCGGATGATGTGGATGCTCTCGGCTTCCAACTGCTTCAGATGGGTGAGGGTGTATTCGTTCATCGAGAATTGGGAGGTATGCGGATGCGGTGACTATATTGGAGGCGGGAACGGGGTCCAATGGTAACACAAAGCGCGTGCCTTGCAGTTTGAGGCCCGCCCCCGCCAAGCCGGATTCCAGTATGGCTTGGACCGGCCCAATCCAGGCCCGGCCTAACGCAACCGATGGCTATAGACACCCACCCCTCCGCTATCGTGGACAACCCTGCCCCGCCCGGCAGGCTTGCGCCCACTTCCCCCGCGCCACGAAACTTCCGCGACTCCCCGGAAGTCCCAGCACTCAAGGCACCCGCGGCCCTGTCCGTGCGGACCGCCCAAGGACATTCCGGGCGATACGCCCGCCCCCGCGCCAGGAGGCCACCCCTATGAATCCCCTGCTGAAATTGATCGCGCATGGTCTGGTCCATGCTCAACAGTATGGTTTGGCCGTTCCGCGCGGCCTTGGCCAGTTCGGCCCGCGCAAACGGCTCCATCACCACCGCCGTCTCCAGTAACGGATTCTTCAACAAGCGCCTCAGCCATTGCTCGCGCATGTCCTGCCGGTCCGTTCCACCGTGTTCGGCGTCCGCCCCTCGATCATCGCTCCCACCACCAGCGCCAGTTTCCGGACCACCGTTTTGCGTAATCCAGGAAGAACCTGTTCCAGTCCACGCCGCACTTCCTCGGCCAGTTTCTTTACCGTTCCCATCGCTTCATTGGTCAAAATTTGTTCCGGCCCTCAAGAC
Organism: Methylomagnum ishizawai; assembly: GCF_900155475.1. Taxonomy (NCBI): domain Bacteria; kingdom Pseudomonadati; phylum Pseudomonadota; class Gammaproteobacteria; order Methylococcales; family Methylococcaceae; genus Methylomagnum; species Methylomagnum ishizawai. The sequence continues at coordinate 3,836,316 of NZ_FXAM01000001.1, forward strand.
TACCCGAAAACTGATAGGTGATGAGGGAACGGCAGTAACTCGTCGATACGGCTGTTGGGCCAGGCGGGAAGTTTTGCGAGGGTGTCCCGCAGCCAGGCGGCGGGGTCGAGCCCGTTGAGTTTGGCGGTGCCGAGCAGGGTCTGGATGGCGGCGGCGCGTTGGCCGGCCCGTTCGGAACCGGAGAACAACCAATTCTTTTTCCCGACGGCGATGGGGCGGATGGCGTTCTCCACTGGATTGTTATCCACGGGCAAATCGCCGGTCTCGGCATAGCGGACGAGGGCGGGCCAGCGTTTCAGGGTGTAGTCCAGCGCCTTGGCGGCCCCGGTGCCCGGGGCAGTGCGGGCGCGGGTCTCGGCCAGCCAGGCGCGCAGGGACTCCAACGCTTGGTGTGAATTGATTTGGCCGAATCCAACGCCCGGACGGAGAGTACGGGGGCGCGGAAGACTCTGAATCCCATCTGGATTCGGAGCACGGCGATGATCGATTTCGAGACCTTCCTGACCGCCCTGTACGTCTTCGTCGAAGACTTCTGCAAAAGCCGGTGGGCACCGGAAAGATCGCGGGGCGCACCGGCGGGGTTGACGCGGAGCGAGGTGGTGACCCTGGCCATCGCGGGTCAGTGGGAATGCTTTGGGAGCGAACGCGGCTTCTACCGCTACGCGCAGCGGCACCTGCGAGGGGCTTTTCCCCGGCTGCCCGACCGCAGCCAGTTCAACCGGCTGATCCGCCTGGCCCAGGACGACATCGCCGCCAGTTTCCGCTGCCTGGCGGAGGTTTTGCGCGAACCCGCCGACCTGTTCGAGGCCCTGGACGGCACGGCGGCACCGACCCGCGACGCCAAGCGCCGGGGGTTGGGATGGCTTCCCGGCCTGGCGGACATCGGCTGGAGCAACCGCCTGGGGTGGTTCGAGGGCTTCCACTTGCTGCTGGCGGTCGGCCCGGCCGGCGTCGTCACCGGTTTCGGATTCGCCCCGGCCAGCGCCAAGGACCAGCCCATGGCGGAAACCTTCTTCGCGGCGCGCCACCGGGCCGACGCCCGCCTGCCGACGGTGGGCCTGTCCGCCGACGTCCCCTACGTGACCGACAAGGGGTTCGAGGGCGAGGATTGGCACGCGCACTGGCGCGAGGACTATGGGGCGGAGGTAATCACCCCGCCCAAGCGGAACAGCCGCAAACCCTGGTCCCGCGCTTGGCGCCGTTGGTTGGCCGGTATTCGCCAGGTGGTCGAGACCGTGAATGGCAGTTTGCATCACATGTTCCGCCTGGACCGGGAACAGCCCCACGAGCTCGGCGGGTTCGCCGCCCGGATCACCGCCAAGATGGCGCTCCATAATTTCTGCATCTGGCTGAACCGGAAACTTGGAAGGCCTTCTTTGGCGTTCGTCGAATTGATCAGTTGGTGAAATTGAAATCACACCAAGCGTTCCAGTTCCGGCAGGGCGCGTTCGGCCCGCAGCCGCTGGCGGGCCGGGATGTCCAGCGACCGGGCCTCGGCTTCGACGGCGTAGAGCTGGCCGATGCGCCGCAACGCCTCCCCGGCCATGGGGCTTTGGTTGGCTTGGTGGAGTTCGAAGAACTTGCGCCGCGCATGGGCCCAGCAGCCCAGTTCGACGCAGGGCGGGGCCGCTTCCCGTTCCGGGGCGAACAGCGCCTTGTACCCGGCATAGTCGTCGACCCGCAGGTGGCCTTGCCAGGTGCCGAGGAACGCCCGCGCGTGCTCGCCGCCCCGGCCCGGCCGGTAGTCGAACACGACGATCCGGGGCCCCGGTTCCAGGTCGTTGCTGCGGTAGGCCCAGAGGTAGGCCTTCTTGGTCTTGCCGCTGCCGGGGTCGAGTTGCGCCACCGGGGTTTCGTCGGCGTGGAGCATGCCGCCCCGGCGCAGGTGCCAGGCGAGCCGGTCCGCCAGGGGTTGCAGGGCCACGCCGAGGCGGCCCACCCAGTCGGCCAGGGTCGAGCGCGACAGGACCACCCCGTCGCGGGCGGCGATCTGTTCCAGGCGGTACAGGGGGAGGTGGTCGACGTGCTTGCCGATCAGCACCCAGGCCAGCAAGCCCACCGCCGCCAGGCCGCCGTCGATGACGGCGGGCGGCACCGGGGCGGCGGCGACGGTTTCGCAGGGGCGGCAGGCGTATTGGGGCCGGATGTGGCGGTGGACGAAGAACCGGGCCGGTTCGACGTCCAGTTGCTCGGTGACGTCCTCGCCGATAGCGGGGACATTGGCAGGCCTCCGGTTCGTGGCGGTGCTCGATCCTCGGCCACCCAGCGCGCCGATACCGTCGCGGGAATATCCAACCGGACATCCCGGGCCACCCGCAGGACCAGGGCCGGCATTTCCACGGCGCTGGCGGCCGGGGCCACCCGGACGGGAATCAATCCAAGGCCGGACGGCTCCCCGGCGGGGGCTTCCCGCTTCACCCAGCCCGAGAAGGTCTTGGGGTTCACGCCCCGTTGACGGCAATACTCGGCCTGGCTCAACCCGCTCTTCCTCCACGCCTCGACGTGGACCTCCGGCAAATCCCGCTTCTTCATCCCGCTCCTCCAACAAAAGGCCCAAGGGTGTCGCGGTTTAACCAGGGCGTCCATGTGGGAGGGTTGGAGGCTTACGACCTTGCAGGTCCGGCGCTGCGTGAACCCGGATTGCGCGCTTTACCACCAAGCTTACCGTCCCGAGGAGGAAGGCCGGCTGGCGCTGCCGCACCACGAGTTCGGGCTGGACGTGATCGCGTGGATCGGCGCGTGCCGGTACCGGGAATCCCGCAGCCTGCCGGAGATCCACCGGGGGTTGGTGGAGCGCGGGGTCCAGGTGGCGGCGCGCACGGTCGATGGACTGCTCCATCGCTACAAGGAACTGGTGAGTGTGGCGCTCGGGGAGCCGGCCCGGCGGCGGTTGCGCGGACAAGGGCGGTTGATCCTGGCGTTGGACGGCTTGCAGCCGGACAAGGGCCATGAGGCAGCCCTTTCAAAGTGGTTTACCCGGTTGGCGAAATCGGGTTATGTAAGTCCCTGATTTTGCTGTGGCCCATGTCGCCGTTGGTGGCGTCCTACGCTTCGACACAGAAAAACGGCCTTTTCAACCCATTGATTTAGAAGGGCTATTTTTTCACTTTGAAAGGGCTGGGGCCATGAGGTGCTATGGGTGGTGCGGGAGGTTTTGTCGGGTGAAATCCTGGCGGCGCGCAGCCTGCTGAGCTCTTGCCGGGAGGAACTGGCCGGCCTGCTCCGCGAATCCCTGGCGGGGGTGCCGCACCAACCCTGCCAGTTCCACTATCTGCGGGAGGCGGGCCGTCCGATCTGGGAGGCCGACCGCCACGCCCGGAAGGAACTGGGCAAGCGGGTGCGGGACGGGTGCGGGACGTGCGCGCCATCGAGCGCCAGGCCGAGGACCGCGCCGATCCCGAAGCCGACATCGTCCTGGGTTATTGCGCGGCGGTTCGCGGCGCGCTCGGCGACGGTGGCCAGCCGCCGCTGCGGCCCGGCGGCCTGCTGTTGCGGGAGCGCCTCGGCGCCATCGAGGCCAGCCTGGACCGGGCGGCCCCAAAAGTCGCCCAAGGCTGGCTGGAAGAGGCGGCGGCCATCCTGGCCAACCCCGACGGTACCGACAGCGCCGGGGTGCGGACCCGGTACGACCGGTTGTTGACCGATATCCGGGACGAGGCCTCGCCCACGCTCCCCCCTGCGGCAGATGGCCGCGCAATTCATCAAGGTCACGGCCAGCTACGGCGCGCAGATCTTCGCCTGCTACGACGTGCCGGGCTTGCCCCGCACCGGCAACGACCTCATGGGCAACCGGACATCGTCAACACCGACCAAGGCTCCCAGTTCACCAGCGGGGAGTTCATCAAGGCGCTGACCGACCGGAACATCCGCATCAGCATGGGCGGCAAGGGTTCCTGGCGCGACAACGCCTTCGTCGAGCGCCTCTGGCGGACGGTGAAGTACGAGGAGGTTTACCTCAAGGCCTACGACTCGGTCCGGGAAGCCCGCGAATCCATCGGGCGATACCTGGATTTCTACAATACCCGGCGACCCCATTCGAGCCTGGACAGCCAAACCCCGGATGAGGTCTACTTTAAATCCCGACCGGCCCTTCCCAGGGCCGCTTAACCCAGCAGGGCATCCACTTATCCCGGCTTAAATTCTGTTCAAACAACCGGGGCCACCTCTATGCCCTTTGCCGTCGTGCAAGCCGGGGCCAACGTACACGACAGCCGCTTGGTGACTGTCACGGTCGAGGCGGCCGTGATCGCGGCACCCGCCGGCACCCAGCAAGGACCCCGGCATCTTTGCCTGGACAAGGGTTATGGGTACGAGCGGGTTGAGCGGGAGGTTGCGGGATTGGGCTACGTTCCCCACATTCGCAAGATCGGCGAGGAAAAACGCCCCGGCTCCGCGGAAACACACCCCGCTCGGCGGTGGGTGGTGGAGCGGACATTCGCTTGGCTCAAGGGCTTCCGGGCCATCCGAACCCGCTACACCTGCCGTGGAGCCAATTATTTGGCCCTTCTTCAATTCGCCTGCGCCCTAATCCTTGAAAGACGGATCAAGGCCAACTCCGCGTAAGCAGCTTATGTGCCGGATATCCTCTAATGGGCCGACCCTAGACGCCGAACCGGCCCGACCGCCTTCCCGCCTCACCCTCCTTCAAGCCAAATGAGGGTAAGCCAGAGGGTGAGAACACCCCGCAAACGAAAAAGGCCCACCCCCGAGAAGGGGATAAGCCTTTGATAAATATGGTGCCCCGAATACGATTCGAACGTACGACCTTCCCCTTAGGAGGGGGACGCTCTATCCTACTGAGCTACCGGGGCGGAGGAAAAGAGGCGGCTATTCTAGCACCTCAGTCGCCGGATTGCTCCCCCTGGCCACCTTTCCAACGCCCACCCCACCGCGCTCCACCCGAACGGAGGCACTCCATGATCCGGAAGCTCCTCATCGCCAACCGCAGTGAAATCTTAAACGCTTGGTGTGATTTCAATTTCACCAACTGATCAATTCGACGAACGCCAAAGAAGGCCTTCCAAGTTTCCGGTTCAGCCAGATGCAGAAATTATGGAGCGCCATCTTGGCGGTGATCCGGGCGGCGAACCCGCCGAGTTATAGTGGACCCCGTTTTCCGGACAGTCATTTAAGATGGTGACGGTGGAGAAACCGGAGTCAAAAGTGAGCGAGAAGAAACGCAAGCTGAGCTGGTTGTATTGCAGCGAGCCGAGCGCCTGCTGGGTCTGGGGATAGAAGCCGCCGATGGCGACACCAAGCTGCGCCCGCGCTTCCAAGACCCGCACCCCGGCCACCTGGAGCGGCAGGTTTTGCCGGTAGGCGGCTTCGACCAAACGATCCAAGACCGGGTCTTTGAACACCCGCCACCACAGCTTGGAAGGGTCGGCCTGGGCAGCAAGGCGCGGATCGGCGGCCAGGGACCAATTGGGAGCGACCGCCACCGCCGGACGCTGGTAATCGGGACCGAGCTTGGCGCAGCCGCCCAGCGCCAGCATAACCGCCAGCGTCCATCGGCATAAGCACCGCCCGCCGTGGCTTTCCATCCCCACCTCCGATAGCGCAATGCTCCATTCACACTTGGGACCGCCCGGCCCGAGTTTACACCCATGGCGGACGCGGGCGCGAACCGCATAAACCCCCATCCTCGCGGCGGAATCCGCCAATCCACCGGCCCGGACCCAGGCTTTTTCCGCCACCGCCCGCCCTCTCGGCCCGGCCCGATCCGTGTTGTCCGCCTAAATGAAAGCCAATATCATTTGAAACCCATTCCACATCCGTGATAAGCCTTTCTCCCCAATCCGATTCATCCTTATGAGATCAAACCTTCCGGCCCGCCTCGTCCTCCTGCTGTTGAGCCTCGCCATCGGCCCCGCCACAGCCGCCACCCGCCACTATTACCTCGCCGCCGAGGAAATCCTCTGGGACTACGCCCCGTCCTACCCGGTCAATCCCATGCACAACGGCCCCTTCACCGACGCCGAGAAAACCTTCGTCGAGGGCAACAAGACCGACCGCATCGGTAGGCAGTACTACAAAGCCCATTACGTGGAATACACCGACGCCAGTTTCACCCAGGTCAAGCCGCGCCCGCCGGAATGGCAACACCTGGGGATACTCGGCCCCGTGATCCGCGCCAATGTCGGCGACACCCTCAAGGTCACGCTGAAGAACCACACCGCCAGCCTGCCCATCTCCCTGCATCCCCATGGCGTGTTCTACCTCAAAAACAGCGAGGGCACCCATTACGAGGATGGCACTTCCGGCCAGGACAAGCTCGACGACGAAATCCAACCCGGCGCCAGCCACACCTATACCTGGGAAGTCCCGGAACGCTCCGGTCCCGGCCCGCACGATCCCAGTTCCATCGTCTGGCTCTACCATTCCCATGTGAACGAGGTGGCCGACACCAATACCGGCTTGATCGGACCCATCATCATTTCGCGGCGCGGCGAATTGCAGCCCAATGGCCGCTTGAAGGGCATCGACCGCGAGTTCGTGGTGTTGTTCACCGTGTTCGACGAGAACAAGAGCCTGCTGCTGGACAAGAACATCCAAAGCTTCGCCCCCGCCGCCGCCGACAAGCAAGAGGACGAGGCATTCGTCGAGAGCAACCTGATGCACAGCATGAACGGCTATGTCTATACCAACCTGGCCGGCATCAGCATGACCGTGGGCGAAAACGTCCGCTGGTATCAACTCGCCCTCGGTACCGAGGTCGATCTCCACACCCCCCATTGGCATGGCAACACCCTGATGGAAACCGGCCGCCGGGTGGATGTCTTGAACCTTTTGCCCGGCACCCATATCACTGTGGATATGCGGCCCGATAATCCGGGGATTTGGATGTACCACTGCCATGTGAACGACCACATCGACGCCGGCATGATGGCGAATTACGAGGTGAAACCCCGGCGCAAATAACGCCCAAGGCAGGCGGCATCCAACCGCAGCGCACCGCGCGGTGGGCGGATCACCGCGCCCCAACCCCAGGAGTAGCGCCATGAAAAAGCACCTGCGCAATTTCGAGCAAGCCAAGGATGTGTTGGATTACGGGATCGACCTGCACGGCCAGCTGGGCGCTTTGTACCACGCGCTGGGCCGGCACAGCGACCAGGACCGGGCCAAGCTGGTACTGGACTATCTCGGCCACCACGAGCGCGAGCGCGGCCAAGCCCTGCGGCGTTTCGAGCAGATTCCCGATGTCAACGGCCTGGACGTTTGGCTACAATTCGCGCCCAACCCGGACATCGAGCGCCTATTGGCGGATTGCGCGGTCCGGCCCGATGCGTCGGTGGACGATATCGTGGACATCGCCATGCGCTTCGACGCGGCTTTGATCGAGATTTACCAGGAAGCGTCCCGGCAAGCAGAGAGCACCCCGGCCAAGGGTTTGTTCGACCATCTGGTGGACATGGCAACCCAGGAACGGCAACGCTTCGTCCGCGATGTCGAATGGGTCCAGGATATTTGAGCGACGCCCCCACCCACCCGATAGGAGATTTGCAACGATGCCCCAACCGCGTTTGCCCGGAACGCCATCCGTCCTGCTGGGCGCCGCCCTCCTGGCCGCCTGCGCCACGCCGCCCCCACCCGCCCCCAGCGCCCCGCCCAAACCGCTATCCGCCGAACAAATCTTCCGCGAAAGCCAAGGCATGGCCCAACTCGGCCAGCGCCACAAAGAGGGCGAGGAAATGGTACGGCAAGGCCAGCAAATGGTGCGCGACGCCCAGACCCAGGAAGCGGAAGGCCAGCGCCTGATCGACGCGGGCCGGAAGATCATCCAGGAAAGCGAACAGGGCTACGACGCGCTGAGGAAATAAGCCTCGGTGGCCTGGAAGCTTGCCATCCTTGGACGCCGGGTTGTGGCATCCCTGCCGAAACGACGGCCTTTCCCGCCAAAATCGCCGTTCGCGACCGGGTCGGGTCCGGGTCCGCCCCCCGCATGATAGCTCCCGCCCGGTTGTGCTAGCCTGTGTTCCATCCCCAATCCAAAGGAGTACCCCGATGGCCATACCGCAACCTATCGCGAAACTGGATTTCGAGGACTATCTGGCCTGGGAAACGGCCCAAGCCGAAAAACATGAATTCGTACGCGGCGAAATCTTCGCCATGACCGGGGCGCGACGATCCCATGTCGCCGTATCGCTCAATATCGCGGCGGCGCTCAAGCGCCATCTACGCGGCGGTTCCTGCCGGGTGTACATGGCCGATATGAAATTGCGGGTCGAAGCGGCGGACACCGCGTTCTATCCCGATGTGCTGGTCACTTGCGACCGCCGCGACCATGCCGCCGAGTTGTTCATGCGCCATCCCTCGTTGGTGGTCGAGGTGCTGTCGGAATCGACCGCCGCCTACGACCGGGGCGGCAAATTCGCCGCCTACCGCCAACTCGACAGCCTCAAGGAATACGTGGTGGTCGATATCGAAGCGCGGCGGGTGGAATGCTTCCGGCGCGACGCCGAGCGGCGCTGGGTGCTGTACGACTACAGCGGGGTGGATGCGGCTTGCGAATTCGCCAGCCTCGATTGCTGGCTACCCCTGGCCGAAGTCTTCGAGGATGTGGACGCCGCCGATGAGGCCGCCCCGGAGTAGCCCCATGCCCGCCAAAGCCCCCCACCACGCCCGCATCGCCAGCCACACTCCAGGCCGCCTGCGGGTGAAACTCGCCCGCAACCGCTCCGATAGCGCCACCTTGGACCGGATCAAAACCGACCTCGAAGCCTGTCCGGGCGTGGCCGGGGTGGGCGTCAATCCGGCCAGCGGCAGCCTCACCGTCCGCTACGACCCCAAGCGCCATTCCACCGCCGGGATATTGGGCGTGTTGGAGGATGTCGATGTGCTGATCGATAGCCTGACCGATATTCCCGGCCTCGCCACCCACACCCCCAGCGTCGGTGTGGCTATCGACGATTTGAGCGCCCGACTATCGCGGCGGCTGGGATTTCCCATCGATCTCCGGGTAGTGTTGCCGCTGTTGTTCGTGGGGGCGGGAACCTGGTCGATCCTGCGCCACGGGCTCATGCTGAACAAGGTGCCGGGCTGGATGTTGCTATGGCTGGGCTTCGATTTGTTCGTGAAAGCCCATCCGTCCGACCGGGCCAGGAGCGGCGAACCCTGAATCCCCGGTGACGGCGCAGGACCGGACAATGATCCTGGGAACCCGGCTGGGGGTAGGCGTCCCAATCCAGCCCTTTCAAAGTGTAAAAATAGCCCTTCTAAATCAATGGGTTGAAAAGGCCGTTTTTCTGTGTCGAAGCGTAGGACGCCACCAACGGCGACATGGGCCACAGCAAAATCAGGGACTTACATAACCCGATTTCGCCAACCGGGTAAACCACTTTGAAAGGGCTGGCGTCCCAATCGCACCAAATGAAAGCGCGACGTACCGCTTGTGTGCAGACTGGGCATCGGGATCGCTCGACAGGGGCGGGGCGGGCACCCAACCCAACCCACCGGCTTGCCGCGCCAAGCCCGATCCGGCGCTGGATGGGGCGGTGGAGATGGCCGGATATCAGAATATCCATATCGCTGGTGCGCGATTTGCTTATCGACTGGAATCTTTTTTTCCAACCCCCTTCCAGAGGGACCATTCCAGTGCGGTTCGCTTCGATCCTTCCCATGAGCGCCGCGGCTTCCAGGTCGGCATCGACCGATGAAGCCGCCGTGGCATCAACCCGCGGCCCCAGGGCCGCGCAGCGCCCAGAGCCCCCCCATGCCTGAGACCCCCCGGCCAGCGGATAAAGAGCAATGGGTCGTCTGGAACGGCTTTTTCGGCATTCCCGCCATGGCCACGATTGGCCGGGTCGAGGTCGGCACGGACGGCAGAAACGCCTGGCTGGACCCGCCCTTCGACATGGTGGGCCCGTTCAACCTCGACGAACTCGAAACACGTGGCCGGATCGCCTTCGCCGCTTGCATCGTCATGTCGCGCCAGCGATGGCAGGACGACCAAGTGGAACTGCGCCGGGAGTCCCGCGAAAGACGCCGTGCGGCGCAGGAGCGGCTATACGGAGAACACGGGCAGTTCAACGGAGGCCGGAGGCGGCACCGGCCCCACCGCCAGCCACACGACGATAGGCAACACCGGGAGACATTGAACCTGCCGGTCGATGGAAAACTGACACCCACCCAGATCAAAACGGCTTATCGGCGACTCGCCCAAAAGGCACATCCCGATGTCGGCGGCAGCCACGAGCAATTCCTCCGTATCACGGAAGCACGTAACGCGCTGCTCGACCACATCTAGTGGCCGATGGCATTCATAGCTGGATACGGGCCACCGCACGCCATAAAGCCCAATTTTTGCGTCACCCGGCCGGATAGCCCATCGGCGCTACGGCATGGCCTCCTTTCACCGCTTGAGCAAGCGCAGCACATAGATCAGCGCCACCGCCCCACAGGTGGCGACGATGATGCGCCCCACCAAGCCGCTAGCGTGCAGGCCCAGCACGCGGAACAGGAACCCCCCGATGAACGCGCCCAGCACCCCCACCGCGATATCGCCCGCCACCCCGTAGCCGCCGCCCTTCACCAGCCTACCGGCCAGCCAACCCGCGATCAGGCCCACCAAAACCAGTGTAATCAAACCCATGGCATCCATCCTCCCGTGGTGTTCGCCGTGGAAAATCCGCATGCACACCGGAAACCCTTCCGTCCGCATCCGCCCCGAGCGAAGGGGTACATGCCCCGGAATGGCCCGGCTGTAGCCGGATTCTATCGGTTTTCTTCGGGCAACAAAAAACCCGCGTGCCAGGAAGCACGCGGGTTTTTCGGTTTTCGGCGGGCCTTATCAGCCTTGTGATTGGCGGAGAGGAAGGGATTCGAACCCTTGTGGGGAGGTTAGTCCCCCATCCGATTTCGAGTCGGCGCCGTTATGACCGCTTCGGTACCTCTCCTTTTTGAAAGGGCTGTTATTATAAACGACTTTCCTATAAAAAGTGTGATGCGTGTCATGAATTCAACAAGACTCATGGACCGCGCCCCGGAATCCGGCCCCGCAGCCGGGCCTGTGACCAACGAAACGAAAAGCGTAGGACCGACGCAACTTGAGTCGCTCCGCAATCTTGCGCTTCTCCTTTTATTGATCCCTTTTCCGGGGGGCGATCCAAAGCCGCGCGAGCCTGTCGCCTCGCCCGAACCCGCTCCGTCCATTCCCGAGCCACAGACCACCGGCGGCCCTGGGAACGGGCCGGAATCCTCCACACAGAGCGAGTCCGCCCCCGACCTGGACCCCGCCCTCGAAGACGCCCTGCGCCGCGATTATCAGAAACACCTGCCCCGGCTCCAGCCCTTGTTCGCGGAGGCGGGGCGGCGGCATGGCCTCGATTGGCGGCTGCTGGCGGCGGTCGGCTATCAGGAATCCAAATGGAACCACCGGGCGGTCTCGGCGGAAGGCGTGCGCGGCCTGATGATGCTGACCGGCCCCACGGCGCGGGAACTCAACATCCGCGACCGCTTCGATCCCGCCCAGAGCATCACGGGCGGGGCCGCCTATCTCAGCCGGACCCTGACCGCCCTCCCCGCCCAAATCCCAGACCCCGACCGGGTCTGGTACGCGCTGGCGGCCTATAACCTGGGACCGGGCCATGTCGAGGACGCCCGCGTCCTGATCCAGGCCAGGGGCGGCGACCCGGACCGTTGGGACGAACTCAAGCGGGTGCTGCCCTTGCTGGCCCATCGCGCTTGGCACCGGCACACCCGCCATGGCCGGGCGCGGGGCGGCGTGGCGGTGCGCTATGTGAACAGCGTGCGCCGCTATTACGAGCTATTGGTCTGGCTGACGGACGAGGAGGAAAGCCGCAAGCCCCTGCTGGCGCGGGCGGACGGGACCTAGGCTCAGCGCTTGGCGCGGAAGAATTCCCGGAGCATGGCCCCGCATTCATCGCCCAGCACCCCGCCCGTGGTTTCGAGGCGGTGGTTGAGGAATTCGGCTTCCGCCAGATGCAGGGCGCTTTCCACCGCGCCGCGCTTGGGGTCGGTGGCAGCGTAGACCAGCCGTTTCACCCGCGCGTGGGAGATGGCGCCCAGGCACATGACGCAGGGTTCCAGGGTGACGTAGAGGGTGGTATCGACCAGCCGGTAATTGCCGATCCTGGCGCCAGCTTCGCGCAAGGCGACGATTTCGGCGTGGGCGGTGGGATCGTGGGTGGAAATGGGGCGGTTCCAGCCTTGGGCGAGGATGGCCCCGTCCTTGACCAGCACCGCGCCCACCGGCACTTCGCCCAGCGCCCGCGCTTGTGCGGCCAGGGCCAGGGCGTGGCGCATCCAATATCCATCGTCGGAAGAGGCCGCGCCGTCCACGGCGGGCGGGAGCGGCATCACTCCCATTCGATGGTGGCGGGCGGCTTGCCGGAAATATCGTAGGTCACGCGGGAAATCCCCGGCACCTCGTTGATGATCCGGCGCGACACCCGGTCGAGGAAGTCATACGGCAAATGCGCCCAATGCGCCGTCATGAAATCGATGGTCTCGACCGCCCTGAGCGCCACCACATAATCGTAGCGGCGGCCATCGCCCATTACGCCCACCGATTTCACCGGCAGGAACACCGCGAACGCCTGACTGGTTTTTTCGTACAGCCCGTGCCGGTAGAGTTCCTCGATGAAGATGGCGTCGGCCCGGCGCAGCAAATCGGCGTATTCCTTCTTCACCTCGCCCAGAATGCGGACCCCAAGGCCGGGACCGGGGAAGGGATGGCGGTGGATCATCTCGGAAGGCAGGCCGAGTTCCAGGCCGATCTGCCGCACCTCGTCCTTGAACAACTCGCGCAGGGGTTCCACCAATTTCAGCTTCATATGCGCGGGCAAACCGCCGACATTGTGATGCGACTTGATGACGTGGGCCTTGCCGGTCTTGGAACCCGCCGATTCGATCACGTCCGGGTAGATGGTGCCCTGGGCCAGCCAACGGGCGTCGGTGAGCTTGGCCGCTTCCTCGTCGAAAATCTCCACGAACACCCGCCCGATGATCTTGCGCTTTTGCTCGGGATCGGCGACGCCCGCCAGTTCAGACAGAAACCGCTGTTCCGCATCGACCCGGATCACCTGGACGCCCATGTGCTTGGCGAAGGTCGCCATCACCTGATCGCCCTCGCCCAGCCGCAGCAGCCCGGTATCCACGAACACGCAGGTCAGCCGCTCGCCGATGGCTTGGTGCAACAGGGCCGCGACCACGCTGGAATCCACCCCGCCCGACAAACCCAAAATCACTTGTTCGTCGCCCAGCTTGGCGCGGAGGTTGGCAAGGCTGTCCTCGATGATGTTGCGGGCGGTCCACAGGGCGTCGCAGCCGCAAATCTCTTTCAGGAAGCGTTCCAGGATGCGCCCGCCCTGGCGGGTGTGGGTGACTTCGGGATGGAATTGCAGGGCGTAGAAGCGCCTATCTTCGTCGGCCATGCCGGCGATGGGGGCGCTGTCGGTGGAGGCGATCAGCTTGAAGCCGGGCGGCAATTCGGTCACTTGGTCGCCGTGGCTCATCCAGACATCCAAAAGGCCGAAGCCTTCCGGGCTGGCGTGGTCCTCGATATCGCGCAGCAAGCGGGAATGGCCCCGCGCCCGCACCTGGGCATAGCCGAATTCGCTATGGGTACACGCTTCGACCTTGCCGCCCAATTGCGCGGCCATCGTTTGCATCCCGTAGCAAATGCCCAGCACCGGCACGCCCAGCGCGAATACCCGCTCCGGTGCCCGTGGGGTATCGGCCTCGGTGACGGTTTCGGGACCGCCCGAAAGGATCACGCCCTTGGGCGCGTAGTCCTGGATATATTGCTCGTCGCAATCGTAGGGATGGATTTCGCAATAGACGCCGATCTCGCGCACGCGGCGGGCGATCAACTGGGTGTATTGGGAACCGAAATCGAGGATGAGGATTTTGTGGGAATGGATGTTTTGCATGGGATAACTTTATTAGGACTAAAAAATAATTTAAGGCGAAAAATGCAAAAAAAAGTTATATGCCATACAAGTTCCTGCCATAAATATTAGATAGGAAATTAATCCTAACGAGATTGCTAGTTTGTTTAGAATTAAACCAACTTTTCGATGCGCGCTATAAAATTTTAGCTCGCTGAGATAGACCGCACCAGTCGCTAAAGCAGCGATGAATATACCGAAAACAAAAGTGGTCAAACTATTCGCCAGCAAAGGTATTTTTATGGATACTTTCTCTGATGTGGAAAGATGCCCAATGAAGGTAAGCAAAGCTACAGTGGCACCACCGTTCATGAGGAACGCTGTTCTTAATGAAGCCTGCCCAGAATTGATTACGGATTTAAATAATTCTATACGCTCAGAATAGGCAAATTTATGCTCCTCGACCCATTTTTGCAGATTCGCTTTCTGAAGTTCTATATCCGCATCGGCACTACTCTCTATGTATTCCGCAAGATATATGATCAAATTATCTGTACCAATAGATTCAATGCCATCGTTTTTTAAAACTTCGATCTGCTGCTTTAATTTTTGTGCGAACTCTTTCGCGTTCATTTGTTTTGCCGAAATACTTTTTGATTTTATATTTAAAGGCTTTTCAGCATTGCAGATATCAACCGGCTCCCGGATAGCCTTTCATTCCCCGGCCCGAAAAAGGCGATATGCCCATCGGTATCGACCACCCAAACCTCCAGCGCCCCGACCCCGAAATACAGCGGCATCTTATCCAGCATTTCCTGCCAGCTATTCGAGGGCGACATCACTTCGACGCAGATTTCGGGGGCTTCGGTGACATAGCCGGGTAGTCCGCAATGGCGGTGATGATAGTCCGGGCTGGCGAGAACCATATCCGGCGCTTTCACGCCGTCGGCGGTGTGGATACCGAGTTCGGTCCCGCTTTCCCACTCGGGCGCGATCCTCGCCAAAGCCCGGATGAGCCGGGCCACATGGTTGCTATGTCCATAATTCACCGGCGTCATGATGATCTGTCCCCTCGCGTTGGTTTCCCAGGGAAACGGCAAATCCAGCTTTTCGATAGCCTTGAGCAGGTCGGCATCCATAACGGCGAACCTCCGCGAAGGGGATGGATTCAATCCAGGGAATAATTCGGTGCTTCCTTGGTGATGGTGACATCGTGGACATGGCTTTCGCGCATCCCCGCCGAGGTGACGCGCACGAAGCGGGCCTGGGTGCGCAGTTGTTCGATAGTGCCGCAGCCGGTATAACCCATGGCCGAGCGCACCCCGCCCACCAATTGATGGAGGATGGACACCAAGCTGCCCTTGTAGGGCACGCGGCCTTCGATGCCTTCCGGGACCAGCTTCTCGGCCTCGCTGCTGTCCTGGAAATAGCGGTCGCTGGAACCCTGCTGCTGGGCCATCGCGCCCAGGGAACCCATGCCACGGTAGCTCTTATAGGAACGGCCCTGGTAAAGCTCGACCTCGCCTGGCGCTTCCTCGGTGCCGGCGAACAAGCCCCCCAGCATGACCGCGTGCGCCCCCGCCGCCAGGGCTTTGGCCACGTCGCCGGAATAGCGGATGCCGCCATCGGCGATCAAGGGAATATCGGTGCCTTTCAAGGCATCGGCCACATTGGCGACCGCCGTGACCTGGGGAATGCCGACCCCAGCCACGATGCGGGTGGTGCAGATCGAACCGGGACCGATGCCCACCTTGACCGCGTCGGCCCCGGCCTCGACCAGGGCGCGGGCGGCCTCGCCGGTGGCGATGTTGCCGCCGATCACCTGGACCTCGGGGAAGTTGCGCTTGACCCAATGCACCCGATCCAGAACCCCCTGGGAATGACCATGGGCGGTATCCACCACGATCACGTCCACACCCGCCGCCACCAGGGCCGCGACCCGCTCCTCGGTCCCTGGGCCGGTGCCGACCGCCGCGCCGACCCGCAGCCGTTCCTGCTCGTCCTTGCAGGCTTGCGGGTAGTCCTTGGATTTCTGGATGTCCTTGACCGTGATGAGGCCGCGCAATTGGAAGTGGTGGTTGACCACCAGGATTTTCTCGATGCGGTGCTTGTGCAGGAGGCTGACGATCTCGTCCTTGCCCGCGCCTTCCAGCACTGTGACCAGCTTGTCCTTGGGGGTCATGACCTTGCTGACCGGCTCGTCGTAGCGGGTCTCGAACCTCAAGTCGCGGCTGGTGACGATGCCGACCAGTTCGCCCCGGTCCACCACCGGCACGCCGGAAATGCGCTTGGCGCGGGTCAGTTCCATGACCTCGCGGATGGTGATATGGGGGGAAACGGTGATGGGTTCCTTGATGACGCCGCTCTCGTATTTCTTGACGCAATCCACCTCGTAGGCCTGGCGCTCGGCGGTCATGTTCTTGTGGACGATGCCGATGCCGCCTTCCTGGGCCATGGTGATGGCGAGGCGCGATTCGGTGACCGTATCCATGGCGGCGGACAACAGTGGGATGTTCAACCGGATGTTGCGCGTGAGCTGGGTTCCCAGGTCGGCTTCGCGCGGCAGCAGGGTGGAATGGGCAGGAATGAGGAGGACATCGTCGAAAGTGAGGGCTTCTTGAACGACACGCATGATTTGCTCCCGCCAGCTAAAAAATCGGACAAATATAGGTGAAAGCGCGCGTATAGGCAAGGTTTGGTGGGCTTGTCAATGGTGGAGTGCGACATGATGCCCTTCCCCGCTCGGTTCAATTCCGATAAACCCGGAAATCGGCCTGGCAACCGCGCTCCACCCAGATACCCCAGTTATCGTTGCCCCAGTTATCCTTGTATTTGCAGGGCTTGCCGGAAAGGCGCTGGGCGACCTCGACCCGGCCGATCTTGAACGGGCTGTTGCAGCGCTTCCAACCGCCGTTGATGCTCTCGCAGCGGATGGTTACGACATTTTTATTGTTATTGCCACCGCCATTCCACGGCCAGTTGCCGCCTCCATTCCCATTACCGCCGCCCTGGGCATAGACCCGGAACCGCGCCCGGCATCCTTGATCGACCCAAACCCGGTCGTTGTTATAGCCCCAGGTCCGCCCGAAATCGCAGGGCGATTTGGACAGGCGCTGCTCGATCTTGACCTGGGCTATCGGGAAACCCGCCCGGCAGGCACGGTTGCCGCCATCGTTGCTTTCGCAAGTGAGCGTTTGCGAAACATTGTTGGACCCGCCGTTGTTGGGCCATCCCCCCTGGTTCGGCCAATAGCCACGGTTGCCGCCGCAACCGGCGATGGAGAAGGCGAGCGTGGTGGTGACGAACGCGGCACAGAAAGCCCGTGCTTTGAAGATCATGGGATTTACCTCGGCTGGACTGGACGGATCGGGTATCCAGCCAGGATAGCACGCCCAGGAAAACCCGGATTTCGCCACCCCGGTGGGCGATACGCCGGGCGGCGGGAACCCTCCCGCGCTCCGGCGCAAAAAGCCCGCTCAGGGGGTTCCGGCGGCGGACTGGGCCTCGATCAAACGGCCCTGCCCGGCGCGGTCCAAGATTTCCCGGAACACCGCCGAGCGCCGGGCCAGGGCGGTTTCCTGCTCGGGGGTGACGCCCTGTTCCGCCAGCGGGAAGAACACGCCCAACAGGGCCGCCTCGGCGATAGGCTCGAAGAACGCCGCCTTCAAGGCCCAGGAAAACACCGCCGCGAACACATAAATCCAAACCCCGAGCGGCACCGGGAACCCTTCGGTCAGCATTTGGAAACCCACCGCCAGCAGCGGGAAGGCGGCGGCGAAGCCCAGCCACTCGAACAGGGTGGCATAGGTCCGGTATCGCAGCAGGGAGCCGAAATGGCGGTCGTGGACGGCCAGGGCGGTGGCGGCGGTGCGCCAGGGATTGCCGTGGCCGGAATGGAAATGCCCGGCCAGGAGGGTTTGATGATCAAGCGCGGCGAAGCGGCCCAGCGCGATGCGGGCGTATTTGCCCACCTGCGGATGGTCCAGCAGCGGCGCGAGCCAGGCGGGCGGGGCCGGAATATCGGCCAAAGCGCGGCGGATATGCCGGTCGAGGTCGAACAAGCCGGAAGTGCTGGGAAAGCTGGCATGAACCTGCTGCTTGGCGTAATCGAGCTGGGCCTTGCCGCCGGGAATGGGTTTGCCCAGGGCTTGTTCGGCCAGCAACAGCAATTGCGGCACCTTGATATAGTGCAGCCAGTAAGGGCGCAGCTTGTACATCAAGCAGGCAAAGGCCGCAAAACCCAGCACTGCGCCGAAGGGGGCCATGGAATTGGGGTTCTTGCCCCAAGCATCGGCGGCGATGGCGATTCCGGCACCCGAGAGCGTGGCGAACAGATAGCCCAGGCCGGTGCCCAGGCAAATCGAGAACCGGTACAGCGCGAAGGGCATCGATTGCTCGATGTTGCGCGTGCCGGCCAGGAGGCTGAAATGGGACATGGGGATTCCTCTGGTTGGGATGGAGTTGGAGGCGCTATTTTAAAGCGGGGCGGGAGGGAATGCCGCGACCGTAGGCCCGCCCGCGAGTTGGGCAGGGCGCGGTAAAACCCATCACCATGGATATCCTCCCGCAACGATAGGTTTCGCGGCCCCATACCGTCGGCCAATAAAAAGCCCCGCCAAGCGGGGCTTTCAAAGGAGATGCCGGGCGGAACCCGCAGGTTCCGCGGTCGGGAACCGGCTTATTTCTCGACGGCCTTCATGCTCAAGCGCACCCGGCCTTGGCGGTCGATTTCCAGCACTTTGACGCGGACCACATCGCCTTCGGACAACTTGTCGCTGACCTTCTCGACATGTTCGTCGGAGATTTGCGAAATGTGGACCAGGCCGTCCTTGCCGGGCAGGATGGTCACGAACGCGCCGAAGTCCATCAGGCGGACCACCTTGCCTTCGTAGATTTTGCCGACCTCGACCTCGGCGGTGATGGCCTCGATCCGGCGGCGGGCTTCGTCACCGGCCTCGCGGTCCACAGAGGCGATTTTCACGATGCCGTCATCGGTGATATCGATGCTGGCCCCGGTTTCCTCGGTGATGGCGCGGATGGTGGCCCCGCCCTTGCCGATGACATCGCGGATTTTGCTGGGGTCGATGGTCATGCTCATGATGCGCGGCGCGTAATCGGACATTTCCTTGCGCGGCGTGGCCAGGACTTGGTTCATCTTGCCCAGGATATGCAGACGCCCGGCCTTGGCCTGATCCAGCGCCTTGCTCATGATCTCGGCGGTGATGCCGTCGATCTTGATATCCATCTGCAAGGCGGTCACGCCGTCGCGGGTGCCCGCGACCTTGAAATCCATATCGCCCAGATGGTCCTCGTCGCCCATGATATCGGACAGCACCGCGAAGCGGTCGCCCTCCTTGATCAAGCCCATGGCGATACCCGCCACCGGGGCTTCGATGGGCACACCGGCGTCCATCAGCGCCAAGCTGGTGCCGCACACGGAAGCCATGGAACTGGAGCCATTGGACTCGGTGATTTCCGACACCACGCGGATGACGTAGGGGAAGCTATCCGGGTCCGGCATCACCGCCTGCACGCCGCGCTTGGCCAGACGGCCATGGCCGATCTCGCGGCGCTTGGGGGAGCCGATGTTGCCGGTCTCGCCCACGCAATAGGGCGGGAAGTTGTAATGCAACATGAAGGGGTCTTTGTATTCGCCCTCGATGGCGTCGATCACCTGGGCATCGCGGCCCGTACCCAGGGTGGCAACCACCAAGGCCTGGGTTTCGCCACGGGTGAACAAGGCGGAACCATGGGTGCGCGGCAGGACGCCGGTGCGGATGGTGATGGGGCGGACGGTAACGAGGTCGCGGCCATCGATACGCTGGGCCTCGTCGAGGATACGGGCACGCACGGTGTCGTATTCCAGCCTCTCGAACACACCGCGCACGGCGGTGGTGGAATAGCGGCCTTCGGCGGTCAGCGCCTCGATCACGGCTTTACGGGCTTCCTTCACGGTCTGGCCACGGAGCTGCTTGTCGGCGATGCGGTAGGCGGCATCGACGGCGGCACCGGCCTGGGCCTTGACGGCCTCCTCCAGGGCGGTATCCGGGACCGGCGGCGTCCAATTCCAAGACTTCACGCCGACCATTTCGGCCAGTTCCAAAATCGCATCGATGGCGACCTGCATCTGCTCATGGCCGAAGATGACCGCGCCCAACATCACCTCTTCGGGCAACATGGCGGCTTCGGATTCGACCATCAGCACGGCCTTGGAGGTACCGGCCACCACCAAATCCAACATGGAATCGTCCAGGTCGGACGCCAGCGGATTCAGCACATATTGGTCGTCGATATAGGCCACACGGGCCGCAGCTATCGGACCTTGGAACGGCATTCCGGACAAGGTCAGCGCCGCCGACGCGCCCAGCATGGACGGCACATCGGGATCGATCTCGGGATTGAGGGAAAGGACGGTGGCGACCACCTGCACTTCGTGGGTGAATCCGTCCGGGAAAAGCGGGCGTATCGGACGGTCGATCAACCGGGCGGTGAGCGTTTCCTTCTCGGTGGGGCGTCCTTCGCGCTTGAAAAACCCGCCGGGAATCCGCCCCGCGGCATAAGCCTTCTCCTGATAATTCACCGTCAGGGGGAAAAAATCGGTTTCGGGAGAAGCTTCCTTCTTGCCCACCACGGTCACGAGGACCACCGTTCCCTCCATATCGACCATAACCGCGGCGTCGGCTTGACGCGCGATTTCGCCGGTCTCGAAGGTCACCAAATGTTCGCCGTACTTGAACTGTTTCCGAATCGGATTCACATCGATACCTACTAAGTGTCGAATACTATTTACGCAGGCCGAGCTTTTCGATCAAGGTCTTGTAACGTTCGGAATCTTTGCTCTTGAGGTAGTCCAGCAGTTTGCGGCGTTGGTTGACCAAGCGCAGCAGGCCACGACGGCTGTGGTGGTCTTTCTTGTGTTGGACGAAATGGGGGGTCAGGTGGTTGATGCGGGCGGTGAGCAGGGCGACCTGGACTTCCGGGGAGCCGGTATCTTGGGTGCCGCGCTGGTATTCCTGCACGACGGCGCTTTTTTCAACTGCGGTGAAAGGCATGAATCTACTCCTAGGGGAAAACTCGGCTTAAATAAACCCGTAATTTTAGCGTTATGCGCCTATGCGTTCAACGCGAAAGGCTTTGGGCCGGTTCCCGCACGGGACCACGCGAACCGGCTGTTCCAATTCGATCCGGTCAGGGACTCGCGGCTCCGTCCGATGGTTCGCGCTTGAGCTTGACCAGGCGGCGCGGCGCGATCCGGCCATCGTCCAACACCTCGCCCATGCCCATGAACAGGGCATGGCGGCCATAGAGCCGGACCCAGCCTTCGGTAGGCGCTTTCGGCACCAACACCGCCTCGCCCTTGCGGAGATAAAAGCTCAATTGATCGTTGAGATGCACGGCGGGCAAACCGGACACGATGGTATCCAAAGGCAAGAGCAAGCCCGGGCGCTCGGCTTCGGCCAGGGCTTCCAAGTGGTCCAGGGTGTGGGCATCGGCCACTTTAAGATCGCCGACGGCGGTGCGGCGCAGGATTTCCACATGGCCGCCGCAACCCATGGCCCGGCCCAAGTCCTCGGCCAGGGTGCGGATATAGGTGCCCTTGGAGCAATGCACGTCCAAATCCATGCTGGTCGCGTCGAAGCCTTCGAGTCGGAGTTCGTAAATGGTGACGGCGCGGGCCTCGCGCTCGACCTCGATGCCCTTGCGGGCCAGATCGTACAAGCGTTGGCCCTGGTGCTTGAGGGCGGAATACATCGGCGGCACCTGGAGGATTTCGCCCCGGAACGGAGCCAAATAGCCTTCGATGAATTCGGCGCTCAAGGGCGGCACGGGTTGGGTTTCGATCACCGCGCCTTCGGTGTCTCCGGTCTCGGTCGCGACGCCTAGGCGCACCCGCACTTGGTAGCGCTTGTCGGTATTCAGCAGGAAACCGGAGAGCTTGGTGCCCTCGCCCAGGCACAGCGGCAGCAAACCGCTGGCGATGGGGTCGAGACTGCCGGTATGGCCCGCCTTCTTGGCCCGGAATAGCCATTTCGACCGCTGCAAAGCTCCGTTGGACGTGATGCCGGTCGGCTTGTCCAGCAGGAAGATGCCGTTCAGATCGAGGGCGTTGGCCTTGCGGCTCATGGGTTTTCCTCCTCCCCGCCCGTTTCCCCGCCACGCTCCGGCGTTGCCTGTGAAATCTTGTGCAGCAGGGCATCCATCCGCAGCCCGCGCTCGATGGAATCGTCGAAGGCGAAACGGATTTCCGGCAACACCCGCACCCGTAGCCGCTTGCCCAATTCCCGGCGCAGGGCCGGTACATACTCGGCCAAAGCCTTCACGCAGTCCTTGGGCGGCTTCTGGTTGCCGAGGAAGGTCACGAAAATCTTCGCCACCGCCAAATCGCGGCTCAACTCGACCTCGCTGATGGTGACCATCCCCAGCCCCGGCTCCTTGACGTGGGTTCCGAGCAACTCGGCCATTTCCCTTTGGATTTGCGACGCGACCCGGTCGCTACGGGTGAATTCCCTGGGCATTCGTGATTACCGCTGCACCAACACCTTTTCGAACACTTCGATCTGGTCGCCGACCTTGACCTCGTTGTAGTTCTTGATGCCCATGCCGCATTCCATTCCGGCCTTGACCTCGGACACATCGTCCTTGAAGCGGCGCAAGGAATCCAACTGGCCCTCGAAGATCACCACGTTTTCGCGCAGCACGCGGATCGGCAAATTGCGCTTGACATAGCCATCCGTGACCATACAACCGGCGATGGCCCCGAACTTGGGATGGCGGAACACATCGCGCACCTGGGCATTGCCGACGATCTGCTCTTTGTATTCCGGCTCCAGCATCCCATTGATGGATTTTTTGATCTCGTCGATGGCTTCGTAAATGATGCTGTAGTAGTGCAGGTCGATCCCGCGCTCCTCGATCAGCTTGCGGGCGCCGGCATCGGCGCGGACGTTGAAGCCAATGATGATGGCGCTGGACGCCAAGGCCAGGTTGGCGTCGGTTTCGCTGATGCCGCCGACGCCGCCGCCGATGACCTTGACCTTAACCTTATCGGTGGACAACTGGGTCAGGGAGCCGCGCAAGGCTTCCAAACTGCCCTGCACGTCGGCCTTGATGACCACGTTGAGATCGACACTGCCTTCGCCGGATTCCATGCGCGAGAACACATCTTCCAGCTTGGTGGCTTGTTGCGCCGCCAGCTTGGTGGAGCGCAGGCGCTCCTCGCGGTTCAAGGCGATTTCGCGGGCTTTGCGCTCGTCGGACACCACGATGAACTCGTCGCCCGCGTTGGGCACCGCCGACAAGCCCAGCACTTCCACCGGGCAGGACGGCCCGGCTTCCTTCACCGGCTTGCCGTTCTCGTTGAACATGGCGCGGACGCGGCCAAATTCCATGCCGCAGAGGATGAAGTCGCCTTTCTTCAAGCGCCCGGCCTGGACCAGGATGTCGGCCACCGGACCCCGGCCCTTTTCCAGCTTGGATTCGATCACCACGCCGGTGGCGGGGATGTCGTAGGGGGCGCGGAGTTCCAACACTTCGGCCTGGACCAGGATGGCGTCGAGCAGGGCGTCGATGCCTTCGCCGGTTTTGGCGGACACGGGCACGAACTGGGTATCGCCGCCCCATTCTTCCGGCACCACGCTCAGCGCCACCAATTCCTGCTTGACGCGCTCGGGATCGGCCTGGGGTTTGTCGATCTTGTTGACCGCGACGACCAAGGGCACGCCGGCGGCGCGGGAATGATCGACCGCCTCGCGGGTCTGCGGCATCACGCCGTCGTCGGCGGCCACCACCAGCACCACGATATCAGTGACTTTGGCGCCGCGGGCGCGCATCGCGGTGAAAGCGGCATGGCCGGGGGTGTCGAGGAAGGTCACGGCCCCGCCCTGGTTGGTCTTTACCTGATAGGCACCGATGTGCTGGGTGATGCCACCGGCCTCGCCCGCCGCCACCCGGCTCTTGCGGATGTAATCGAGCAGCGAGGTCTTGCCGTGGTCGACATGGCCCATGATGGTGACGACCGGGGCGCGGTGCGATTGCTCGGCTTCGGCGGCAAGGCTCATGGTGGCCTGGATTTCGGCCTCCAGCACGTTCTCAACCTGCAAGATGGCGGTATGACCCATTTCCTCGACCACCAAGGTCGCGGTGTCCTGGTCCAGCATCTGGTTGATGGTGGCCATGGTGCCCATGCCCATCAAGGTCTTGATGACTTCGGTGGCCTTGACCGACATGCGCTGGGCGAGGTCGGACACGCTGATGTTTTGGGGGATGGCGACTTCGCGCACGATGGGTCCGGTGGGTTTTTCGAAGCCATGTTTGACTTCGGGGGTGGGGGGAGCCGCTTTGCCCAGTTTCAGTTTTTTCTTCCTGGGCTGCTTACTGCCGCGGATATCATCCAAATCCCGTACATCGTCGTCCTGGCTGCGACCGCCGCGTTCGCCGCCGCCTTTTTTCTTGTTGTTATTATTGCCACGGTCGGCGGGCGTGTTGGAACGCACCGCGGCGGGTGGCGGGGGCGTGGCGGGCTTGGCGCGGCGGGAGGCATCGGGAGCCGCCGCCGGGGCGGGCCGACCGACACCGGAACGGGGCGGCTGGGCAGATCGCGGTTCCTGGCCGGGACGGGAGTCTGGACGGCGCGGGTCCTGGCCAGGACGCGGGGCGTGTGGCGGGCGGGAAGCGGGCTGCGGGGCACGGGCTTCCTGCGGGCGGGAAGCGGGCTGCGAGGCGCGGGTTTCCTGCGGGCGGGACGGTTGGGCGGGACGGGCTTCGCGGGGCGGCGGTTGCGGCGGCCTGCGCTGGTCTTCCGTGCGGCGCTGGACATCGCCTTGTTCGCGTTGCTTGCGCTGTTCCTCTTCCTGCCGCTGGGCCGCTTCCTGCCGCTGGGTCTCTTCAAGGCGGCGCTGCTCCTCGGCGGCACGCTCGGCCTCTTCGCGGCCGCGGCGCTCCTCCTCCTCGGCCAGGCGGCGGGCTTCCTCCTGTTGCAGACGCAAAACCTCCTGGACTTCGAGTTCGCGCCGCTGCTCTTCCTGGGCCAGCCGGGCCTTCTCGGGCTCGGGGCGGCGGTCGCCGGTTTCGGGCAACTCGCTACGCTTCACGTAGGTGGTCTTCTTGCGGACCTCCACGCTGATGGTCTTGGTGCCCTTGCCGGGAATCTTGCCCTGCTTGAGTTCGCTCTGGACCCGGCGTTGCAGGGTCAACCGCTTGGGCTCGCCCAGATCGGCCTGGTCCTTGCCGTGGCTCTGGCGGAGGAATCCCAGGAAGCTGCGCTTCTCGGCATCACTCAGCACATCGTCCGCGCCGCTCTTTTTTATGCCCGCGTCGCCCAGCTGCGTCAGCAGCCGCTCCAGCGGTGTTTTGACCATTTCGGCGAGTTGCCGTACCGTCATATCGCTCATTCTGTAAGCCCCTGCTAATTTCCCCTTAACTTTCCGCGAACCACGGCAGACGTGCCGTCATGATGAGTTGGGCCGCCCGCTCCTGGCTCAGCCCCACGCTGTCCATCAGTTCGTCGACCGATTGTTCCGCCAAATCCTCGACCGTGCGGACGCCGTTGCCCGCCAGCCGGTAGGCCAAATCCCGGTCCATGCCTTCCATGTCCAAAAGGTCTGGGGCGGGTTCCGCCGATTCGAGTTTCTCTTCGCTGGCGATGGCTTTGATCAGCAAGGAATCGCGGGCCCGGTTGCGCAGTTCCTCGACGATGTCCTCGTCGAACTCCTCGACTTCCAGCAGTTCCTTGGCCGGCACATAGGCCAGTTCCTCGACCGTGGAGAAACCCTCGCGCACCAGGATGGCGGCCACGTCGTTCTCCACGTCCAATTGGTCCATGAACGAGCGGACCAGCCGTTCGTTTTCCAGTTCGTTCTTGGCCTCGGCCTGGCTGGCGCTCATGACGTTCAGGGTCCAGCCGCTGAGGTCGGAGGCCAGCCGGACGTTCTGGCCACCCCGGCCTATGGCCTGGGACAGGTTCTCGTCGGCGACAGCGATGTCCATGGAATGCTTGTCCTCGTCCACCACGATGGAGACGATCTCGGCGGGGGACATGCAATTGACCACGTATTGGGCTTCGTTCTCGTTCCAGAGGATGATATCGACCCGCTCGCCCGCCAGCTCGTTCGACACCGCCTGCACCCTGGAACCGCGCATCCCGACGCAGGCACCGACCGGATCGAGCCTGGGATCATTGCTCTTCACCGCGACCTTGGCCCTGACGCCCGGATCGCGGGCCGCGCCCTTGATGTCGATCACGCCCTCACTGACTTCCGGCACTTCCAGGCGGAACAGGGCGATCAGGAGTTCCGGCGCGGTGCGGCTGACGAACAATTGCGGGCCGCGGGCTTCGGGCCGGACGGCCTTCAAATAACCGCGCAAACGGTCGCCGGAGCGCACGGCCTCGCGGGGGATCATTTCATCGCGGGGAATGAAGGCTTCGATATTGCCGCCCAAATCCAGATAGACATTTCCGCGCTCGATGCGCTTGACCACGCCGGTGATCAGTTCGCCGACCTTGCCCTTATAGGCATCGACGATCTTGCGGCGTTCGGCCTCGCGCACCTTCTGCACGATGACCTGCTTGGCGGTCTGGGCGGCGATGCGGCCGAACTCGATGGATTCAATGGGTTTTTCGACCGTGTCGCCGACCTGGGCCTGGGGGTCGAACTCGCGGGCTTGTTCCAGGGTCGTTTCCAGTTCGGGGTTTTCCAGCACCTCGGGTTCGACCACCTGCCAGCGCCGGAAGGTCTCGTAGCCCCCGGTCCTCCGGTCGATGGCGACCCGCACATCGAACCGGTTGTCGTGGCGCTTGATGGTGGCCGTGCGCAGCGCATCCTCGATGGCCGCGAAGATGACTTCTTTCTCGATGTCCTTCTCGTTGGAAACGACATCCACCACCAGCAAGATTTCTTTGTTCGCCATGGCACCTTCCATACGTGTTTTATTCAAAATTCGGGCGCCAAACGCGCCTTGTCGATGGCCTCGAAGGGTATCCGCAGCGTCGCCTCGCCGTCCTGCAACAGGACGGTATCCCCTTCCACCCCGGCGATCCGGGCTTTGAACCGGCGGCGGCCTTCGATGGCCCGCGCCAGTTGCAGCCGCGCCATTTCGCCCTGGAACCTTGCGAAATGGGCCAGGGTGAACAAGGGCCGGTCCATGCCGGGGGAAGAGATTTCCAGTTGGTAGCGGCCTGGAATGGGGTCTTCCACATCCAGGGTGCCGCTGAGCTGGTAGCTGACCTTGGAGCAATCGTCCAGGGTGATGCCGGCCTCGTGGTCGATGAACACGCGCAATATCCGCTGGCGGGCGTCGAATTCGACCCCGACCAGTTCGTAACCCAGTCCCGCGACGACCGGATCGATCAAATTCACCAAGCGCTCCTGCGCTCTCATGGATTACCTCGTTGGCTAGCATCCGCGTGAAACAAAAAATGGGCTCGAATGGCCCATTGTTGTTTTAATTCCGTTAAAAACTAAAAAAGCCCCAAGGGGCCAACTTCAGGAAGCGGGATTGCGCTGCGGCCATCCAGGATCAGCGCCGACCCCGCCAATTAGCCACGAATGATAGCAGGGTCGGAAGGCGATGGGAACCGCCGGATCGATGGGATGCGGCGCGCCCGCCGGATGGACCCGATAGGCAAGGTCCAGACGGCCCAGCCCAGGTTCGGCCCACTGACGGCATTTCGCACAAACCCCCCAGGTATTCGGCCAGGCCCACCTCCCTTTTTTATGACATAGTCATCCAATTGGGATAGCTACCCTCCAAATTCAAACCGTTGGCAAAACATTGCCAGACCACTTTGGACCACATAAACTGCGGATAATATAAAAATCCATTAGGAGCGCACCAAATGCCACCTTTAACTAACAAGTCTTGCTTCATCCCCTTGTGCCTATCTCTCCTGGCATCCAGTCCGACCACGCTAGCGTCCAACCGCGACCTTTCCTTGGCCCTGGCCGCGTCGCCCGCCACGGCGGCGGCTGGCGAAACCGTCACCTATACCCTGACCGTCACCAACAACGGCTCGAAACCGGCCAAGAAAGTCATCGCGGCCACGCCTTTGCCCGCCGATACCGAGTTAGTCTCCGTCCCATCCAATTGCCGCGCCGTCCAAACCGACCATCGCTTGATCTGCAAGGCCAAGCGCCTGGCTCCGGGACAAAGCCTCTCCTGGACCTTCGTGGCGCAAATCGGCGCATCAGGCACCCAACCGACCACGGCTACGGTGAAATCCAACAAGCGTGACGCCAACCCCACCGATAATAGGGCGGAGCTTGCCAGGGAGGATCGCGGCTCCGACAGCCTCGCCACGAAGGACGACACTTCGTCCACCTCCACGACCGACACTACCGCGCAAAGCTCCGGCAACGGCACCACGAAGGACGATTCCTCGTCCACTTCCTCGACCGACACCACCGCGCAAAGCTCCGGCAACGGCACCGCGAAGGACGACTCTTCGTCCACTTCCTCGACCGATACCAGCTCAAAAAATCAGGATAGCCACGAACAGGAACCCGCCGCCGATAAAATCGCCATGCCCGATATGGGGGCCAATAGCGCACGGGAATACCATCCCGATGCCCAAGCGGACGAAATACACGCCGTCGCCACCGCCAACATCGCCCTGGCTTTCGATCTATATACGGCGTACCAACAAGGCAACAGCGGGAATTTCGCCTACTCGGTCCCCGATCTAGCGCAAGCCCTGGCGATGTTGGCGGCCGGGGCCGACGGCGACACTTTGTCCACCCTGCTCGGTGCCCTACACGTCGATCTCCAAGAATCCCGCCTGCATCCGGCATTCAACGGCAGCGCCCTGGATTTGTCGAACCGCAATTCAACCGCTCACTTGGAACTGAACACCGCGCTGTGGGGACAGGGCCAAAGCCAAAACCAAGCCTATTATCTTTTCGAGTCCGGGTTCCTGGACACATTGGAAAAAAACTACGGTCCCGGATTGGAAGCGGTGGACTTCACCGCCGCAGCCAAGGCCCCGATCATCGCCAACGCCATCGATCCCTGGCTCGCCGCGCATAGCCAAAACACCCTCACCGGCCTCGTCACCAGCCTGACGCCACGGACCCGCCTCGTGACGGGCAGCAGCCTTTCCCTGGACGGCGCTTGGCAAACGCCTCCCGACGCCAACCCGGCGGCCGAAGGACGCTTCGAGTTGTCCAGCAACGACCAAGTGCTGGTACCGATGTTGAGTTTCACCGGCTCCTTCGCCTATGCCGAGGGGAACGGTTATCGTGCCTTCGAACTGCCATTGGCCGACAGCGACCTGGCGCTGTGGGTGCTGATGCCGGATCATGGCCGCTTCGCCGAATTCCAGTCGGCGTTCGGCCCCGATCAGTTGCATGACATCCTCGCGGCCATGACGCCCACCCAGAAAACCTTGTACCTCCCCAAGATCGCGATCACCAGCGATCTGCCCAGCGGAGCCCCCGCGTCCTTGGCTTTGAGCGGCCTGCTCAGCGAGGGACAGGCGGATTTCTCGCGGGTCAACGGCGAGGGCTATCTGTTCCTGGGTGCCTTGTCGCAGCGGAGCGCCGTAAGCCTGTCGGAAAATGCCGCGCAGGCCGATGGCGCTACGATCACCACCCATCTGGCCAACCTGGACGAACCCGACAGTGTATGGAGTGGTTCCGGTTCTTCCGGCAACACGACGACATGGGTGGATGTCTGCGCCCCGGTGCCGCAATACGACCCCAGCCTGGCCTTGGCCCGGCCCTTCCTGTTCGCGCTCCGCGACCGGACTACCGGCTCGATCCTGTCCATGGGCCAAGTGAGCAATCCGGGCGGCACCCCCGCCGCGCCCGATTCGACCACCTACCCCTGTGGAGTCCCCCTGAGCGGCGGATAAGGCCGGACTTGAAACCCAAAACCGCGGCGGGTCCGGTCACCGGACCCGCGCCCTTCCAGCCCACCGCCTCCCCCGATGGCTCCCGTGGCCACCGCCATTCCACGGCGCGCCCATCCCGCTATTCCCGTATCCCCAAACCCCCGCTACCCTATCCCCCCTTTCGACCTTACCCGAGGAGAACCCCCATGCCCCTGACCGCAATGGACCTGGTGGCCCAGGCCAAACAACACATCCAGGAAGTCAACCAGTCCGAAGCCCTGGCCCTGCTTGGCCAAGTCCCGGTGCTGGACGTGCGCGAACCCGGCGAATACGCCCAAGGTTGCCTTCCGGGCGCGGTGAACATCCCGCGTGGCGTACTCGAATTCCAGATCGGCAACCATCCCAAATTCCAGGGCGGCCAGGGCGCGGAAATCCTGGTCTACTGCCTCTCGGGCGGGCGCTCGGCCCTGGCGGTCGAAGCCTTGAAAAAACTCGGCTACGACAAAGCCGTGAGCCTCGCGGGCGGTTACAAAGCTTGGCAGGAAGCTGGCCAGCCCGTGGCCCAACCGGGAAGCTGACCGCCATGCCGCGCCGCTCCGACGCCCCGGAAGACAAGGCTCCCGCCGCCCAGATGCGGCTGGACAAATGGCTATGGGCGGCGCGGTTCTTCAAGACCCGGCAACTCGCCATCGACGCCATCAACGGCGGCAAAGTCCACCTCAACGGCCAGCGGGTCAAACCCGGCAAGGACATCGGCGTCGGTGCCCGGCTGGAAATCAGCAAGGACCGCTATGTCTGGGAGATTACCGTCGAAGGGCTGGGTTCCCAGCGCCGCCCCGCACCCGAAGCCGCCCTGCTCTACCGCGAAACCCCGGAAAGCCTGGCCAAGCGCCAAGCCGAAATCCAACGCCAGCGCGATGAAAAAGGGCCGGACTGGCAACCGGCGCACAAGCCCGACAAGAAAGACCGCCGCTTGATCCACCGCTTCAAGCGCGGCGACGAATAGGCCGTGGACCTCTCCGCGCCCACCCGCACCGTCTACAGCGTCTCCCGCCTCAACCGGGAAACCCGCTTCCTGCTGCAAGAATGCTTCGGCAGCCTGTGGATCGAGGGCGAAATCTCCAATCTCTCCGCGCCCGCTTCCGGCCATCTCTATTTCACCCTCAAGGACGCCGAGGCCCAGGTGCGCTGCGCCCTATTCCGCCCGCAGGCCCGTTCGCTGCGTTACAAACCCCGGAACGGGGCGCAAGTCCTGGTCAAGGCGCAAGTGGGTTTGTACGAACCGCGCGGGGATTTCCAACTGGTGGTCGAGACGATCGAGGCGGCGGGGGATGGCGCTTTGCTGCGGGCGTTCGAGGCGCTCAAGCACCAGCTGGCGGCGGAAGGCTTGTTCGACGCCGCGCATAAAAAACCGATTCCCGCCTTGCCGCGCGGCATCGGCGTGGTCACTTCCCCGACCGGGGCGGCGCTGCGCGATGTGTTGACGGTGCTGCAACGCCGCTTTCCCGCCATCCCCGTGATCGTGTTCCCCACCCAGGTCCAAGGTGCCGAAGCCCAGCACGCCATCGCCGGGGCGCTGGCGCGGGCCGACCGCCTGAAGCTGTGCGATGTGCTGATCCTGGCGCGGGGCGGCGGTGCCCTGGAAGATTTGTGGGCCTTCAACGAAGAAACCGTGGCGCGGGCCATCCACGCCTGCGCCACGCCCATCATCGCCGGGATCGGCCACGAGACCGATTTCACCATCGCCGATTTCGTGGCCGACCACAGGGCACCGACGCCCTCGGCGGCGGCGGAAGCGGCTAGCCCCGACCGCGCCGATTGGCTGGAGCGGTTCCAGCGCCTGGAAGCGCGGCTGCGGCGGGGCGGTGGGATCGTCCTGGAACGGCGGGAACGGACGCGGGCTTTCCTGGCCGCACGGCTGGCACGGGTCCATCCCGAACAGCGCCTACGCACCCAAAGCCAGCGGCTGGACGCGCTCGCGGCCCGGCTGCAACGCGCTCTTTCCCGACATTTGGCACAGGCCCGGCACCGCCTGGACCGCCAAACCGCCCGCCTCCTCCGGCACGACCCCACGGCCCGGCTGGACCACTTCGCCGCCGCATACCCAAGGCTGGAAACCCGCCTCGCCACCGCCCTGCGCCGCATCCTGGAAAATCGGCAGCAACGCTGCGCCGCCGCCGCCCAGCGCCTCGGGACACTTAGTCCGCTCGCCACCCTAGCGCGGGGCTATGCCATCGCCTACCGGCCCGCGACCGGGTATCTCCTGCGCTCGGCGGCGGAAGCCCGACCCGGCGAAAAGCTGGATCTGCGCCTGGGGGAAGGCGTGCTGGAGGTCCGGGTCGAAGCCCTCCGCGAGGCTTGAAACACCGGACCCGTCCCGCCCGGACTCACGGCCCGATCTTCACCACCCGACCGACCGAGGGTACGCCGAACGGGTTGAAAACGAACAGCAGGTAATAGCCCGGCGGGGCGATATGGGCGTTGGCCGGCGTGAATACCCGCAGCTTTTCATCGGTCCCGTTCCAGTGGAACGCCAAATCGAAGAAGCGCTGCTCGTTGTTCCAATTATGGGTATCGGCCCCGGCCCGCACCAAAGTAACCCGTTTCACTCCCCTGGCGGCCTTGAAATTTGCCATCCTCAGCGGATAGCCATGGTTCCAAACCATGGTGGATGGGCCGCCCAGGACCAAGGGCCGACGGGCCAGCTCCCCCGAGCCGTCTGTCGCGAACAAGTAGGGCGGATAATAAATCTCCGCGTTCAGATTGGTCAGGGGACCGGGTGCCCCGCCCCCGCCCACCAAGACAGTGGCGTCCGGCAACAGCAAGGCCGTGGAGTGATAGAGGCGGGCCTTGGCCGCGACCGCGCCCAAGGTCCATAGTCCCGTGGCCGGGTTCCAGGTCTCCACGGCGTAGGCGGCTCCGCTCAGGGAATTCGGCACCGACGAACCGCCCGTGACCACCACCTGGCCATCGGCCAGCAGGGTGGCGTTGCCGTGGTAGCGCATTTGGCTGAGCTTGCCGCTGGCGGAGGCCACAGGGACCGCGCCGTTGATATCGAGCATGGCCGAGGCTTGCTTCTCCTGCAAGAACAAAATCTTGCCCGGCGCGAACATGGCGCTGGGCAAGGTGGATGCCAAATCCGCCAGCCCGGACTTGGGCAGCTTGGTCACAGTTCCCGTGCCGGTGGGGTCCAGGTCATACGCCGCGCCAAAGTTGGTTTGGATGAATACCTTGCCGTTGGGGGCCTGCCATGCCCTGGGATAGTACCAATTCCGCGCCCCGTAGGCTTCCACGCTGGCGGCGGTGGACAACACGCGCCAACCCTTGCCGGCTTCGTACACTTCGGGAATCTCGCCATAAATGGTCGTATCCGCCGTGTCCATCTTCCCGCCCATCACGATCAGTCCGCCACCGGCCAGGGACACCAGGCTCGGGTACCAGCGCTTCAAAGCCATCGGCGGCTCCTTGACCATCTGGTTGCTGCGGTAATCGAACAGGTTGGTATCGGCGGAAGGAATTCCCTTGGTGACGGCGCTCATATTCACCGTCCCCGCCGCGACCAGGGTCTGGCCGGTGATGGGGACGAGCGCCTGCCCCGCGCAGAAGACATTGGTCGCCGCCGGGGTTTTGGAATCCAAGGTGAGATGGGCCGTCGATCCCGTGCCCAAGGCGGGTTCCCAGACATCGTAGGCCAATTCGGGTTGATGCGTGCCGTTGAGATCGGTGCCGAAACTCAATACCCGCCCATCCGGCTGCAACACCACATGGATGGGGATGAGCGGCCAATCCATCAGCGGCCCGAAAGCACCCTTGCGATAGGCGTCCGGCCCCCCGTTGAAAGGTAGTACCGCCGACGACGCGGCCCGGACCTCCGCGCCACCGCCCAGGACGCCCACCGACGCCAAGGCGGCGGCAAGCACGGTACGGCTTTGTTTTTTGATCTGCATCTTATGACTTCATTCATCGAAAAACCCATGTCTCCGTGAACCCCCCCGGATATTCAAAAGACATGTTCCCAAGCTAACCTATTGTTTTTAATGATAATTTAAAATTCCAGAGGCCAGCACCAATATAAATGAAGGTATCTAATAAATGTGCCAGATGGTTTCTTGAGCGATGTACTAAACTATGCAGACATTTCATCCCGCCGATGGCATGCTCAACAGCCACGCGGGTTTTAGCAAGCTTCCGATTATGTTTCTTCTGTGTTGGTGTTAATTTCGGATCAGGATTCGCTTTGGACTTCTTTGGCTTTTTATGGGGGATTTGAATGGCCCGTGCGTGGGGATAATCATTTTTAATGCCTTGGAATCCGAGATCAACCTCGATAAGTTGCTTTTGAAACCATGGCAAGGCGGGCGGAAATTCCGTCTTAAACAGGGCATAGTCGTGGACGCTTCCCGGCACGGTGGAGCTAAGGAATAGGATTTTCTTGGCGGGGTTGGCAATCACTAGGTTATTAACGCCGTGATGTTTTTTTTTACCGCTGTAGCGTTGCTCTTGTTGGGATTTATCCTGGGGCCTGAGGGTCGCCCGCTCCGTGCCATCAATGATGATAGTAGGTTGTTTTTCAAGGAGTCTATCCAGCGCCTCAACCGTCTTGACCGAACGTTCGGGAAGTGTTTTCAGATGGGCTAGGCTCGCTTGAAGGATGGGCAGCAGTGTTTCTAAATGATCGAAAGCATGGCCTCCACTGAAACCAAAGAGATAGCCCAGTACGTCGTAACTGGGATAGTTTTTCAAGTAATAAAGGACAAAAAACAGCCGGTGTCCAAAGCTAGATAGATAGCCTGGGAAAGCGGGGCTAGGCGCGTCGAGCGAAGGGCCACCGTACTGGTCACGATAAGTTGATTCAAAAGACAGAAGTAAATGCTTGAACTGATCTTTGGTAAGTCCGGTCAAGGCTTTGCAAACACGATCATTGCCGATGTCGTCAAGGCTGCTAAAGATCATTGTGGAAGCACCATTAAAAAGGATTCGTGGGGAATTGCGATTGATCTTACTCTGCGGACCTTGCAGTAACAATTATGAACAGAATATTTATGATGCCTTGGGAACATCTCTAAAGCCGACCCTTGGCCCGGCACCCCAAGGTCCACGCCCCCAATCTCGTATAAAAAACAGGGTTATCAAGACACCGCCCCACCGCTCCCGGCCCGCGGATTCCCGGTGGCCGACCGCGCCTCCCGCCCCAACTCCCGAACATGGAAGACATTATATAAGGCTCGGCTATTCCGCTATGCGCTTTCGCATATTAGCCG
This sequence comes from Methylomagnum ishizawai, assembly GCF_900155475.1. Taxonomy (NCBI): domain Bacteria; kingdom Pseudomonadati; phylum Pseudomonadota; class Gammaproteobacteria; order Methylococcales; family Methylococcaceae; genus Methylomagnum; species Methylomagnum ishizawai. The sequence continues at coordinate 3,871,253 of NZ_FXAM01000001.1, forward strand.
GATTACCGCCCACCCTCATCGGCCTAACTAACAAAGCGGCACCGCCCGGAAACCACACCCACACGCCGCCGACCGGCCCCCATGGATGAAACCCATCGACATTCCCGCCCCGGCCCATTACACTGCGCGGCTGTTTTCCGCCGGGCCGCCCGACCGGCCCCGCGCGTCCACGCCACACCTACCAGGGGAACCGCCATGAATCCAGCCAGCCAAGCCCTCATCGAGAACTACTACGCCGCCTTCAACGCGGGCGATATGGATACCTTCCTGGGACTCCTGACCGACGATGTGGTCCACGATATCAACCAGGGCGAACGCCAAGTGGGCCGCGCGGCGTTCCGCGAATTCATGAACCGGATGAACCGCAATTACAAGGAACAACTGGTCGATATGGTCATCATGTCCAGCGAGGACGGCAGCCGCGCCGCCGCCGAGTTCGTGGTACTGGGCGAATACCTCGTCACCGACGAAGGCTTGCCGGAAGCCAACGGCCAGAAATACCGCCTGCCCGCCGGTGCCTTCTTCGACATCCGCGACGGCAAGGTGGCCCGCATCACCAACTATTACAACCTCAACGATTGGATCGCCCAGGTCGGCGGCTAATCCCCCACGGGACGCGCCCCGGCGCGTCCCGCCCGCGGCGGAATCAGGCCCGGCCTGATCCGATTCCTTCACGCTCCCCTCTCCCCGAGGGAGAAGGGACCCACCGGACCCCCGCCCCCATGAGCGAAATCACCATCAAGCGTTTCACCGGCCACCACCCGGACCTGCCCGCCTATCTGCCCGACCTCGCCCGCCTGCGCATCCAGGTGTTCCGGGATTTCCCCTACCTCTACGACGGCACGGTCGAATACGAGGAAAAATACCTCAAGACCTACACCGACTGCGCCGAAAGCGTGATCGTGCTGGTGCTGGACGGCGATCAGGTCGTGGGCGCGACCACCGGCCTGCCGATGGACGCCGAAACCCCGGAATTCCAACAGCCCTTCGTCGCCCAGGGCTACGACCCCGCCAAGATTTTCTACTGCGCCGAATCGGTGCTGCTGTCCGAATACCGGGGCCGGGGCGTCTATCCCAAATTCTTCGCCGAGCGCGAAGGCCACGCCCGTGCCCTGGGCCGGTTCGACCTCGTGACCTTCTGCTGCGTGCAGCGGCCCGAGGACCATCCGCTCCGGCCCGCCGACTACGTGCCGCTGGACCGCATCTGGACCCGGTTTGGCTACGTCAAACATCCCGAACTCCACACCACCTACAGCTGGAAAGACGTGGACACGGCGGAAGAAACCGCCAAGCCCATGGTGTTCTGGCTCAAATCCTTGCAGGAAACCCCCTGATGGCCGCCCAAGCGTTCCGCCTCGCCACCGCGCAATACGACATCGGCTTCTTGAAGAATTGGGACGCCTATGCGGTCAAGATCGCCCGTTGGGTCGAGGACGCCGCCGCCCACGGCGCAAAGCTGCTGGTGTTCCCGGAATACTTCAGCATGGAGCTGGCCTCGCTGTTCCCGGAAGAGGTGTACAAGTCGCTATCGAAGCAACTCGCCGAAATGCAATCGGTGTTGCCGGATTTCATGATGCTGTTCACCGACCTGGCCGAGCAGCATGGGGTGTATATCGTGGCGGGTTCGTTCCCGGTGCTACAGGCGGACGGCGGCTACCGCAACCGCGCCTTCCTGTTCCGCCCGGACGGCGGCGTGGAATTCCAGGACAAACTGCAAATGACCCGCTTCGAGAACGAGCAATGGCTGATCGCCGCCGGGGAAAGCATCAAGACCTTCGAGACCGAGTTCGGGCGGGTGGGTATCAACATCTGCTACGACTCAGAATTCCCGATGATCGCCCGTAAGCAAGTGGAAGCCGGGGCCGATTTGATCCTGGTGCCGAGTTGCACCGATACCACCGCCGGTTATTGGCGGGTGCGGATCGGTTGCCAGGCGCGGGCGCTGGAAAACCAGTGCTATGTGGTGCAATCGCCGACGGTGGGCCTTGCGCCTTGGTCGGAAGCGGTGGATGTGAATATCGGGGCGGCGGGCGTGTATACGCCGGTGGATTATGGTTTCCCCGATAACGGGGTTTTGGCTATCGGCGAAATCAATCAGGCACAGTGGGTTTATGCCGAGATCGATTTGGGGTCCATCGCCAAGATTCGGCAGACGGGACAGGTGTTTAATTATCGGGATTGGGAGGGACAGTTCCGGTGCGTTTGATTCCGCTATCCGCCACTGTCGGCTGAAAGCATGAAACCGCCACACCGGGACGCCTGGGGATAAAGATAGGCTTGGGCAATAGCCCGCCCCCGAACCGGCCAGGAGCGGGCCGGTTCGCCACTATTCCTTGCCGATCTGATAAAGCTCTTTCTCGTTGTCCTCGACGATCTTGCCGGTGGCGGCGTCCACTTCCAGCTTGATCTCGCCCTGGTCGGTTTGGATATCGAACTCGTAGGAGGCGCTGCCATCGGCCTCGATCTCGTATTCGACCTCGACCACTTCGCCCGGATGGGCTTTCAAGGCGATTGCCTTGGCTTGTTCCAAGGTGATTTTGGCCTTCGCCTTGAACAGGGCGGCCTCGGCGTTATCGACTTCCTGTTCCTCCTCGGTGATCTTGCCCTCGTTGGCATCGCATTCCAGTTCCCAGCTCTTGCCATCCTTGCCGAGAATCTCGAATTCATAGGTGGGAACGCCGCGCTCGTCCTTGAACTCCAGCTTGACCACCTCGCCTTCACGCTGGGCGAGGGCCGCTTTCAGGCAGGCTTCCATACCGGCCCGGGTCTTGGGCAAATCGAGGGCCGCCAGGGCCGGGGCGGAAGCGGCGAATGCCAGGAAAGCCCACAGGATGCGTTGCGGATTGCTCATGGTTGTTCTCCTTCTAAAGTGGGTGAATCCCCCAACCCGGATCGGGTTGGCTGGGATAACCGATTATAGGCCGCGCCGGATCAATAGCCGCGCCCGCTTTGAACCACCCTGGTGTCGCACCCGGTTCCAAACCGCGGCTTAATTCCTGAACAAGCCATATTCATAGGCGATATGCGCCATCTCCGCCGTGGTGCGGGCGTTCAACTTGCTTTTGACCAGGGTGGTGTAGTTCGCCACGGTCTTGTAGCCCAGTTGCAGTTCGTCCGCCACCTCGCGGGTGGTCAGCCCCTTCGCCAGCAGGCAGAAAATATCGAACTCGCGCGGCGACAATTCGTTGAGCGCCGTCGGCCCGGTGTTCTTGATGAAGGTCTGCACCGCCAATTTCTGCGCCAGTTCCGGCTCCACATAGCATTCGCCCTGGGCCACCTTCATCACCGCCTCGACCAGGGTCTCGGGGGCGCAACTCTTGGTGATATAACCCCTGGCCCCGGCTTCCAGGGCGCGGGTGACATAGGCGTGCTCGTCGTGGATGCTGAACATCAGGATGCGGGCGGCGGGATCGCGGGCGATGATGCGGCGCAAGGCCGCCAAGCCGCCGATCCCAGGCAGGTTCAAATCCATGACCGTGACCATGGGCCGGTAGTCCTGGTAATACTGGCAGGCTTCCTCGCTGCGTCCGGCCTCGCACACGACTTCCATGCTCCCGCTCTGGGACAGCAGCAGGCGGTAGCCCGCCCGTACCACGGCATGGTCATCCACCAGCATGACGGTAATCTTGGGATTCATCGGTTGGTTTCTCCGTAGGGAATGCGAATATCGAGGATGGCCCCGCGCCCTGGGCCGGTATCCAATTGGAACTGTCCGCCCAGGCCCGCCACCCGTTCCTTCATGCCGGCCAAGCCGAAGCCGCGGCGGGGTTGCCCCGGATCGAAGCCGCGGCCATCGTCGCGGAACGCCAGCTCGATCCAGTCCCGCCCTTCGGCCTCGGCCAACCCCAAACGGATGGACACCTGCCGGGCCTCGGCATGGCGGGCCACATTGGTCAGGCATTCCTGGACGATGCGGTATAGATGGATGCTGGCTTCCCCGGCGTGCTCGTCCAGCCCGTCCTCGCAGACACAGTCGATGGCGAGGCCGGGCTGGGCGACCCGCCAGTTCTCCACCAAATCCTCCAGGGAAGCGGTCAAGCCCAATTCGTCGAGGATGCTGGGCCGGAGGCGGCGCATCATGGCGCGAACCACGCCGAACAAGCGGTCGCAAGTCGCCATGATATGGTCGGTGGCCTCGCGGTTGGCCTCGGCGTGATTGCGGAGGGCGGCGGCCATGGCCTTGATCGCGGTCACGGATTGGCCGAATTCGTCGTGGAGTTCGCGCGCCAGATGGCGGCGCTCTTCCTCCTGGATGGACATGGATTGGCGGATCAGGGCGCGGTTTTCGTCGCGGGATTTTTCCAGGGCGGTGGCCATGTGGTTGAACGCGCCCGAGATGCGCTGGAATTCCGGCAGGGAGAAACCGGGCAGGCGCTTGCCGTATTCGCCTTTCTCGATGCCTTCGAGGCCGTCCATGATCTGTCCCACGGCGCGGAAGGCGCGGCCCACGGTGATATGCACCAAGCCATACACCGCCAGGGCCAGGGCCAGCAATAGATAAAGGAAACCTTCGGTTTCGCGCCAAGCCTCGGCGATTTCGTCGCCGCTTTCGGCCTCGATGCGGAGGGCCGCCCGCCCGCCCGCGCCATCGGACAGCAGCCTTTCCTCCACCACGGGTTCCGGCATGACCGCCCAACGGAACCAGCCCGGCGCTTCCGCCTCGACCGCGGCGGGCGGCAGGTTGAGGACCGTGGCGGCTTGACCGGCGAAATGGATGCGCAGGTGGCGGGTGCGCTCCAAATGCCCCAACTGGGACAGCCAAACCGAATACGGGGTGCCGCTGTGGCTGGCTTCCTTGGCCACGGCGGTTTGGCCGGCCTCGATCAATTGCAGGGCCAGGTTCACCGTGGAACGGGTCTCCTCCTCGACCGAGCGGCTGGCGCTGTGGATGGCGAACACGAAGCCGAGGCCGACAATCAACAGCATCGCCGTCGCGATCATCACATTCAAACGAAAGCGCAAACTGAATCCGGTCATGGTGTGGGAGTGGCTCAAAGGATTGGCGGCGCCAGGGCGTTTTCATATTTTCTGTAGGGTGGGCAGGCATTCCGTACCCACCGGGATGGCTGTACGGGCATGGCCCAGGGGCGGCAGCCGTTCATCCCCATGATCCGGCGGACGCGCTAGCCTAACCCATCGCGACCGCCAAGCCATCGGGAGATATTCCCGAATATATCCGGGAAAAAATCCGAACATCACACCATCCCCCGCAAGCCGCCCCACCCCGACGGCAGCCGCCACCGGGAAGATTTTTCATGGTTTTGATGATTTTTTCCCGCCTGTATTGAGTCTGGATTCCGTATTTCTTCCCCGGTCCCGGCGGGCACAATGCGCTCCGGCAAACCCTGGGCTGTCCTGCTTCCGGGTAGCCCCTACAAGAACGACCGGACCTTAGGAGGAATCCCATGCAAATGCGTAAGCTGGCGGCGGCCGTCGGAGCCGTGCTGTTCACGACCGGCCTCGTCGCCGTGTCCGGCGCGGCCTCGGCCAACGCCGACCTCGACCGGCTGTCCCACGATGACCGCAACTGGGCCATGCAGACCAAGGACTATTCCGCGACTCATTTCTCGAAAATGACCCAGATCAACGCGGATAACGTCAAATACCTGAAGCCGGCCTGGACCTTTTCCACCGGCACCTTGCACGGCCACGAAGGCGCGCCGCTGGTGGTGGACGGCATCATGTACGTCCACACCCCGTTCCCGAACAATGTCTACGCCATCGATCTCAACGATCCCGGCAAAATCCTCTGGCAGTACAAGCCCAAACAGAACCCCGCCGCCCGCGCCGTGGCTTGCTGCGACGTGGTGAACCGCGGCGTGGCCTACGTCCCGGCGGGCGACCATGGCCCGGCCAAGATTTTCCTGGCCCAGTTGGACGGCAACGTCGTCGCGCTGAACGCCAAGACCGGCGAAGAAATCTGGAAGGTGGAGAACTCCGATATCACCATGGGCTCGACCCTGACCGGCGCGCCCTTCGTTGCCAAAGACAAGGTGTTGATCGGTTCCGCTGGGGCCGAGTTGGGCGTCCGGGGCTATGTCACCGCCTACAACATCAAGGACGGCAAGCAGGAATGGCGGGCCTACGCCACCGGGCCGGACTCCGACTTGCTGCTCGACGACAAATTCAACGAACACAACCCGCATTACGGCCAGTTCGGCCTAGGGCTCCAGACCTGGGAAGGCGACGCATGGAAGATCGGCGGCGGCACCAACTGGGGTTGGTATGCCTACGATCCCAAGCTGGACATGGTTTATTACGGTTCCGGCAACCCCGCGCCGTGGAACGAAACCATGCGTCCCGGCGACAACAAATGGACCATGACCATCTGGGGCCGCGACCTGGAGACCGGCAAGGCCAAGTTCGGCTACCAGAAGACGCCGCACGACGAATGGGATTACGCCGGCATCAACTACATGGGCCTGTCCGAGCAGGAAGTGGATGGCAAAATCCAGCCCTTGCTGACCCACCCCGACCGCAACGGCCTGGTCTACACCCTCAACCGCGAAACCGGCACCCTGGTCAATGCCTTCAAGATCGACGACACCGTCAACTGGGTGAAGAAGGTCGATCTGAAGACCGGCCTCCCCATCCGCGACCCGGAATACGCCACCTACATGGACCACGAAGGCAAGGGCATCTGTCCTTCCGCCATGGGCTACCACAACCAGGGGCTAGAGTCCTACGACCCGGACAAGAAGCTGTTCTTCATGGGCGTGAACCATATCTGCATGGACTGGGAACCGTTCATGCTGCCCTACCGCGCCGGCCAGTTCTTCGTGGGCGCGACCCTCAACATGTACCCCGGCCCGAAAGGCACCCTGGGCCAGGTCAAGGCCATGAACTCCGTCACCGGCAAGATGGAATGGGAAGTGCCGGAGAAGTTCTCGGTCTGGGGCGGCACGCTCGCCACCGCCGGCAACCTGGTGTTCTACGGCACCCTGGATGGCTACATCAAGGCCCGCGACTCCCGCACCGGCGACCTGTTGTGGAAGTTCAAGCTGCCCTCCGGCGTCATCGGCCATCCGATCACCTACATGCACAACGGCAAGCAGTACGTCGCCATCTACTCCGGCGTGGGTGGCTGGCCGGGCGTCGGCTTGGTGTTCGACCTGAAGGACCCGACCGCCGGTCTCGGCGCGGTGGGCGCGTTCAAGGAACTGGCCCATTACACCCAGATGGGCGGTTCGGTGTTCGTGTTCGCGCTCAACTAAGCCAACGCACGGTGGGCATGGGGACATGCCCACCCTACATAGGAACCCGATCTATGCGTTTCAAGCGCCTAGCGCTGCTGGCCCTGCTGTTCCCGATGCTCGGGAGCGGCGCGGCCCAAGCCGCCGAGCCGCTCAAGGTCTGCGCGGCGGAAAACGAACTGCCCTACTCCAACCAGGAAGGTAAAGGCTTCGAGAATAAGCTGGCCGAACTCATCGCCGACGGCTTGGGCCGGACCGTGGAAAACGTCTGGTGGCAAGACCCGCGCTATTTCATCCGCGACCAGTTGGAGCAAGATCTGTGCGAGGTGGTGATCGGCGTGGACGCCGAAGACCCGCGCCTCTTGACCTCGACGCCGTATTACCGTTCCGGCTATGTGTTCGTCTACCGCAAGGAAAAAGGCTTGAAGGTCGAGGACTTCGACAGCCCCTACCTGATGAAGGCCAAGCAGATCGCCTTCATGCCCGACACCCCGGCGGAATTGCTGCTGAAGAAGATCAACCGCTATTACGACCAGTTCAACTACCTGCAATCCCTGGTGGGCTTCAAGGCCCGGCGCAACCAATACGTGCGCTACGACCCGGAAAAACTGGTGAAGGAAGTCGAATCCGGCAATGCCGACCTCGCCATCCTCTGGGGTCCGCAAGCGGCCCGCACCGTGAAGGCGGCGGAAGGCAAGCTGGAGATGCGGATGATTCCCGATCACCAAACCCGGGCCGATGGCGAGAAGGTGCCGTTCCACTATTCCACCGCGGTCGGCGTCAAGAAGGACAACACCGCCCTGATGGACGGAATCAACCGGGTGCTTAGGGAAAAGGCCAAGGACGTCCAAGCCCTGTTGAAGGCGGAAGGGATTCCGCTGCTGCCCTTGGACGAAACCGACGGCCCAACGACCCGGAAACATAAAAAGTAGGGTGGGCATGTCCCCATGCCCACCGGACGGCTGCGATGGTGGGCGCGGAATACGCGCCCACCCTATTACGAAGAGGAATAACCCCCCGATGAAACCCAAGACCCATCAAGCCGCGTTCGCCTTCGGGCTGGCGCTGGCCTCGCTTTCGGCCCAGGCCGAGATCACCTTCCGCCACGCCGTCACCGGCGAAACCCTGAGCTTCGAGTACGGCAAGCCGGGCGGCGACACCGAGGCGTTCAAGCAATTCAAGCAGACCGGCAAGAATCCCTACAACGGCAACGCCGACGCCGTCGAGAAAGGCCATAGCCTCTACCTCACCGGCTGTTCCGGCTGCCACGGCCACGAAGCCGAGGGCAAGCTCGGGCCGGGCCTCGCCGACGATTACTGGACCTATCCGCGCGGCCTGACCGACGTGGGCCTGTTCGAGATTCTTTGGGGCGGCGCCCAGGGCATGATGGGACCGCAAAGCACCAACATGAACGCCGACGAGATGCTCAAGGTCATGGCCTGGCTCCGCAGCCTGTACAAGGGCGATCCGGCCAAGGCCGAATGGCTGAAATGATTCCCCCCACCCCGACCGACAGGAGAAAAGACCCATGATGTTCAAACACCTGTTCCCCGCCGTCCTGCTGGTGGCCGCATCCAGCGCCCAGGCCTACGACGGCACCCATTGCAAAGCCCCCGGCAACTGCTGGGAACCCAAGCCCGGCTATCCCGACAAGGTGGCCGACAGCAAATACGATCCCAAGCACGATCCCAACGAACTGAACAAGCAAGCGGAATCGATCAAGGCCATGGAGGAACGCAACCGCAAGCGCGTGGAGAACTACGCCAAGACCGGCAAGTTCGTCTACAAGGTGGAAGACATCAAGTAAGCGCGGGTAGGAGCGGGCTTCGGCCCGCGACCGGAATTCCATCGCGGGCCGAAGCCCGCTCCTACAATCGTATCGCAGCGAATCGATGAACCATAACGACAACCTCCTCGCCGATCATTGGCCCCGGGCCTTGGCTTTCGAGGCACAAATCAAGCACGCCATCGTCGGCCAGGACCAGGCCGTGCGCCTGGTCGCCATCGCGGTGTTCGCCCGCGGCCACGTCCTGTTGGAGGGCGGGGTCGGGGTCGGCAAGACCACCTTGCTGCGGGCGGTGGCGCGGGCCATCGGCGGCGAGTGCGAACGCATCGAGGGCACCATCGACCTGATGCCCTCCGACCTGATCTATTACACCTACCTCGACGACCACGGCAAACCCGGCGTCGCCCCCGGCCCTTTGCTGCGCCGAGGCGGGGGGCTTTCGACCTTCTTCTTCAACGAGATCAACCGCGCCCGGCCCCAGGTGCATTCCCTGCTGCTCAGGGTGATGGCCGAACGCGCCGTGACCGCCTTCAACCGCGAATACAGCTTCCCCCATCTGCAAGTGTTCGCCGACCGCAACCGGGTCGAAAAGGAAGAAACCTTCGAGTTGCCCGCCGCCGCCCGCGACCGCTTCATGCTGGAGATCGGCGTGCCGACGCCGACCCAGGCCGAAATCCTAGACCTTTTGGCCTTCGAGCCGCGCTTCCACGATCCCGACGCCTTGCTGGCCGCGGTGGAACCCGGCGTCCTGGCCTTCGAGACGCTGAACGAACTGGCCGCCGCCATCCAGTCCGGCATCACCGCCACGCCCGCGCTCAAGACCTATGTGCGTGAATTATGGCGGGCGGCTTCCGAACCGGAAGCCTTCGGACTGCGCCTGCCGGATGCCGATAGCGGCGATTTGATCGAGGCCGGACCCAGCCCGCGCGGCATGAGCCACCTGATCCGGGCGGCGCGGGTCCGGGCTTGGCTGGCCCAGCGCGGCCATGTGCTGCCCGAGGATGTGCAGGCGGTGTTTCCCGCCGCGATGGGACATCGCATTTTCCTCAAGCCGGTCTACGAATACCGCCGCGCCGAACTGGTGCCCGAACTGGTGGGGCGCATCCTGCGCTCGGTGGCCGCGCCGTGAAACCCGCCGAATTCACCTACCGCGTGCCGGGCCGGGCCACCCATCCCCGTCCCGGTGCCCACCGCAGTCGGCGGGATGGCGAAGGCCAGGCGTTCCGCCATCTCGCGCCCTTGTTGAGCCATCCCGACCCACGCCGCCTGGACCTCCGGGCCAGCCTCACCGATCCTTTCGGCCAATTCCGGGTGCGGCTGTACGAACAACGCTCCGCCGTCCAGGTGTTCGCCCTCCTCGACCTGTCCGGCTCCATGGGCCACCGGGGCATTCATCCGAAAATGGCGGTACTGGCCGATTTCGTCGCGGGCTTGGCGGCATCGGTCTACCGCCAGGGCGATACCTTGGGCCTTTGGGGCGCGGCGGAAAAAATCCACCCCGAATTCTGCCTGCCGCCGACCCGCCAACCCGGCCCGGCCTTCCGCTTGGCCGGGCGCTTGCGCCGCTACGCGCCGCATGGCAGCCATTGCCGGGGCTTGGGGCTGGCCGGGCGGATGTTGCCGCGCCGCCGCAGCTTGGTGTTCCTGGTGTCGGATTGCCACGCGCCCCTGGCCGCGCTGCGCGACATCCTGGCCGGGTTGGCCCAGCACGATCTGGTGCCGGTGGTGATCTGGGATGAGGCCGAAATCCTGCCGCAAGGCCGCGGCTTGATCCGGCTGGCCGACCTCGAAGGCGGCGGCGACCAACTCCTGGCCCTGCGCCCGGCCTTGAGGGCGCGTCTGGAAGACCATTTCCGCCAGCGCCGCGCCCGGCTGGGCACCCTGTTCCGCCAAGCCGGGCGGGAACCTTTGTTCCTGACCGGTGGTTTCGATGCCGACCGCATCAGCCGTTATTTCCTGGAGGCGGCATGAGGCTCCCGCCCTGGCCCTTCCGCAAGCTGGCCCTGGTCTTCGCCCTGGCGGTCGCGACCGGCTGGGCGGATGCCGCCCCCACGGTCCGCCTCGAAGCGCCGCACGCCTATGGCTACACCGTCGGTGACACCATCCGCCATGTCTTGACCGTGGACCCGGAACCCGGCGACCGGCTGGACGAAACCTCTCTGCCCCGGCCCGGCCCCTTGAACCGCTGGCTGGAACTGCGGCGGGTCGCGGTCGAACCGGGACCGGGCGGTCGGCTGAACATCGCGCTGGAATACCAGACCTTCTACGTCCCGCTCACGGTCAAGACCCTGGCGATCCCCGGTTTCAGCTTGCGCTTCACCGGAACCACCGGGACCACCACCGCCGCTATCCCCGCCTGGCCGTTCAGCCTATCGCCGGTCCATGGCCTCGCGGTGCTGTCCGAGGGCGGCTTGGACGCCGTGCAAGCCGACGCCCCCCCGGAACCGCCCGATACCGCCACGCCGTTGCGCCGAGCCGGTAGTTTCGCGCTGACCGGGCTGCTGGCCCTGGCCTATCTCGGCCATTTACGCGGATTTTGGGGATTGGGTCAGCGCGGACGGCATTTCCGCGAGGCCCGGCTGGCCCTGCGGCGCTTGGCAGTCAATGGTAACGAAGCGGCGGTATTGCGGGCGGGTTTCGCCGTGGTGCATCGCGCCTTCGACCGCACCTTGGAAGAACCCTTGTTCGCCGAACGGCTACCGGAATTCTTCACCGACCACACGGCCTATGCCGGGGTGCGCGGCGAGATCGAAGCTTTCTTCCAAGCGTCCTACACCCTGTTCTTCGGCGATGGCACGGTCCGCGATTACAGCCTGGACCGGCTCGCCAACCTGTGCCGCGCCTGCGTCCATATCGAACGGAACCGGCCCGCATGAGCCTCGGTTTCACCCAACCCCTTTGGCTGTGGCTGGTTCCCCTGGCCACGCTGCCATTATGTAGCTCGCTGTTCGTGCCAGTCGGCTACCCTTGGAACGCGCTGCTACCGGGCGATACCGGCTCGCGGGCGCTGGATTATGGCTTGCGCCTGTTGGGCGTATTGGCCTTCGTCGGCTTGATCCTGGGGCTGGCCGGTCCTTACCTGCGGGAATCTAGCGTCGAGCGGGTCGGCCAGGGGGCCAACCTCGTCTTGCTGCTGGACCGTAGCCGTAGCATGGACGACAGCTTCGCCGGACGGACACCGGGCGGCGGCGAAGAAGCCAAATCGGCGGCGGCGGTGCGCCTGTTGGACCAGTTCATCGACAGCCGTCCGCACGACCGCATCGGCGTCGCCGCCTTCAGTACCGGACCCTTGTTCGTGCTGCCATTCACCGACAACCGCGAGGCGGTGGCCGCCGCTGTGCGGGCGGCGGGATTGCCCGGTCTGGCCCAGACCCATGTTGCCAAGGGTTTGGCCCTGGCCTTGTCCTATTTCGAAGGCGGCGGTTCCCCCGGCTCGCGGGCGGTGCTGCTGGTTTCGGACGGCGCGGCGGTGATCGACCGCCAGAGCGAAGCCTTGCTGCGCCGTGCCTTCGTCGAGCGCGGCGTTCGGCTGTATTGGATTTTCCTGCGCACGGCGGGCAATCCCGGCTTGTTCGAGTTGCCGGAGGCCGTGGACGACACCCCGGAAGCCCGCCCGGAACGCCACCTGCATTTATTCTTCGAAAGCCTCGGCATCCCCTACCGTGCCTATGAAGCGGAAAACCCGGAAGCCTTGGGCCGGGCCATGGCCGATATCGACCGCCTGGAAAACCTGCCCCTGCGTTATACCGAAACCCATCCACGCCAGCCTTTGGACGTTTATGCCTATGCGCTGGCAGTGGTGGCGCTGGCCGGGCTGGCCGTCGCCAAATGCAGCGAGGTCGAACCATGTCCTGCGCGTTGAAACAGCGTTTGCTCCTAGGGCTGGCGCTGCTGACACTGGCCGGTGCGGCCTGGGAACTCGGGCGATGGCGGGCGGCGCGGGACATCGCCGCAGCCCTGGCCGAATTCGCCGCCGGTCGGGATATCGGCCCGGAACGGCGCTTCGACGCGGCGTTGCCGGTGCGCTTGGCTTATGCGCTTTATTTGGGACGGCAGGACCGCCACGCCGACGCCCAGGCGGAATTGGCCGAATTGGCGGGCGAAGGCGATGCGTCTTTCCGCACCCGCGCCCTCTACGACCTGGGCAATGTCTACCTGCGGCAAGCCTTGGCAACGGTCGAGCGCGGCGAGCCGGGACGCGCCGCGCCCCTGGCGGAATTGGCGAAGGATGCCTACCGCCGCGCCCTGCGGATCGATCCCGGCTTCCGCGACGCCAAGTACAACCTGGAGACCGCCTCGCGCCTATTGCCGGATTTCGACCCGGTGGACAACGGCAGCGAAATCCCGGACGAGGAAGCGGCCCGCAAGCTCTGGACGCGGGTGCCGGGTTTCCCGCGCGGGTTGCCCTGAGATGGTGACGCGGCTGTGGCGCGACGCGGCGGGCCGACGCTTGGCGGCGGCGCTGCTGCTGGCCGGGCTGGCCTGCCTGCCTTGGAGCGCGGAGCGGGAACAGCCGGTATTCAGCTATATCGCCGTGGTGGATATCACCCGCAGCATGACGGTCGAGGATTACCGAATCGACGCCGTGCCGGTCAGCCGCCTGGACTTCGTGAAGCGGGCTTTGCGCGAGGCGGTGGCCGGCCTGCCCTGCGGCTCGCGCTTCGGCCTCGGCGTCTTCACCGAGCGCAACACCGCCCTGCTGTTCGAGCCTATCGAAACCTGCGCGGGCTTCCCGGCCATCGCCGCCGCCCTCGACCGGCTGGATTGGCGCATGGCCTGGGCCGCCGATAGCCGTATCGCCGCCGGGCTGCTGAATACCCTGGAAACCCTGGCCCGCTACGACGCCGACCTGGTGTTCGTCACCGACGGCCAGGAAGCCCCGCCGCTCAATCCGCGTTACCGGCCCCGCCTCGACGCGGTGCGCGGCAAGATGCGCGGGCTGGTGCTGGGCGCGGGGGGCTTGGTGCCCATGCCCATCCCCAAATTCGACGAGGCGGGCCGCCAGACCGGGTTCGTAGCCCCGGACGAGGTGCCGCATCGTTCCACTTTCGGCCTGTCGGAAATGGCCCCGGAGGAGATCGAAGGCTACCACGCCCGCAACGCGCCCTTCGGTAACGCCACCGGTCCAGCAACCGAGCATCTTTCGGCCCTGCGGGAAGATTACCTGCGCCAGCTCGCCGCCGAAAGCGGGCTGGACTATCAGCGCCTCCTGGGCGGGGAAGGTTTGGGCCATGCCCTATCGCGCCCGGAGTTCGCCAAGACGGCGCGGGTCCGGGCCGGGCTTTCCGACTGGCCCGCGGGGCTGGCCTTGGCCGCGCTGGTGGCGGCGTATGGAGTGGGTTGGAAGGCGAAGGCTTTCCGTCCGCGGACCCGATTGCCGGCGCGGCCCGATCCGTAGCTGTTTTTCACGAAGAGGAGCGATAAACCCATGTTGAAACTTGTACGCCCGGTCCTGGCCGGTGTCGCTTATCTGGCCGCGTTCGGTGCCGCCGCCCATGGCCCGACCCCGCAAAAAGTGGTCGAAACGGTCGAGATCGCCGCACCCATCGACCGGGTGTGGCAGGCGGTGGCGGACTTCGGCGGCATCGCGGTCTGGAATCCCGCGCTCAAGGCCAGCGAGGGCAACGGCAACCAGCCCGGTGCCAAGCGCGTCCTGACCTTCGCCAACGGCGAGAAGCTGGAGGAGGATTTGGACACCTACGATCCCGCCACCCATGAATACGACTACCGGATGAGCCGGGCCAACACCGCCGCGCTGCCAGCCAGTTCCTATTCGGTGGTGTTCCGGCTCATACCGAAGGACCAGGGCACCCAAGTCGAATGGAAAAGCCGATTGTACCGGGGCGACACCGGCAACGAGCCGCCGCCGAATTTGACCGACGAGGCGGCGGTCGAAGCGATGCGCCATTTCTTCCAGGCCGGGCTGAATAACCTCAAGGCCCGGTTGGAAAAGGCGAATTGATCGCCCGGCGCGGAAGCTTATTCCGCGACCGGGCCAGGATTTCCGGCAGGACACCGGAAAGACGCGCCGCCCCAGGGCGGGCGATGGCGCGGCCCGTGGGCAGGGAACGCCCAAAGGCCGCAGTGTGAACCCACTTCGACGAGGTAGCCCATGATCTGGGAAACACCGACCTACACCGATCTGCGTTTCGGTTTCGAGGTCACGATGTACATCTACAATCGCTGATCCCCGAGCCGCCAGCGACAGGCCGCGGACGCCGGGGTCCGGCGTCCGCCCCCTATTCCCCAACCCGCGGAGCCACGCCGTGACACCGAACCGACCTATTCCCACCTTGCTCGCCGGACTGCTGCTGGCCGTCCCCCTGGCCCATGCCCAGGAATACCGCCATCCTTCGGGCTTCGAGCCCAAGCCGGTGTTCGAGGACGACGCCCCGGCCCGCAAGCCCTACCTAGCCCAGCCGCCGACGCCCGCCATCGCGCCGCCGGCCCCGGCCGTTCCGCCGCCGGTAGCCAAGGAAGCCGCCCCACGCCCGCCCGCCGCCGGGGCCGGACCCCAGGCGTTGCCCCCGACCGAAATCATCCGCGAACCGGGCCGGGATCACCACGACCCGGCCCACGCCCGGCCTGGTCCGCTGGTCGAGGACGAAGCCCCGGCCCGCAAGCCTTATCCGCCCCAATCAACGCCGAAGGCAGTGGCTCCGCCTGCCCTATCCCCGCCACAAGCGCCCGCCACCCAAACCCAGGCCGCTTCCGCCCAACCGGAACCGGCACACAGGCGGTATAAAGCGGCTTCCGCCAGGCCGGACGAACCCCCCAAACGCTACCCGGTGGCTGCCACCCAACCGGAGGCATCACAGGTGCCGGTGTCGGCCCCGCCCCCCGCGCCTCCCACCCCATCGACAAACCCGCTGGTGGAGAACTACCCCCTCGGCTTGATCGCCCTCGCCCTGGTGGGTTTCGTCGTCTGGAATATCCGTGGTAACGCCCGTACAGACAAGGCTGCTCCGACGGCGGCGACACCGGCGCGTCCCACCGGTCCGACCGGGGTGGCGCGTTATTTGACTCAACTGGAAGCCAAGGCGAAAGCGGAACAAGGTACCGGAGTGGCCCGTTATCTGAACCGTTTGGCGGCGGAAACGAAACCGGCGGATTCCTGAGCCGGGAATTCCAGACGGAAGGCGGGTCGTGACCCAAGACGGAACGGGCCGCGATTCAGAGGAAAAATTCCCAGTCATAAAAAGGAATTTCTCCTATAGGGCACAGGGCGCTTATCTCTTACCCTTGGGCGCGGGGCGCGGTTTGAACCGCACCCTGCTTCCCTTATTAGAAATACAGTGCCCCACACAGCCCATGATTCAAAACACTTTCAAAACAAGCCCTTACCCGGAGGCGGCGGGAATGCCGGAGGTTTGGCTTCCGGTCTGGGCCTTTGGCCTCCTCATGGCTTCCTCCGCCTTGGCCGGGGAGCCGGAGCCGGGCATGGAAGACCCGGCCAAAGTCCTGGAACTGCCCGATGTCGAGGTGGTGGGCATCACCCCCTTGCCGACCCTGGGATTGCCGGCCAGCGAGGTGCCCGGCAATGTGCAATCGGTGGAAGATGAACAGATGGATCGGCAGGAATCCTTGAACCTGCCCCGGTTCATGAACCGCAACCTCAACAGCGTCAACATCAACGACGTACAGAACAACCCCTACCAACCCGATGTCACCTACCGCGGTTTCAGCGCCTCGCCCCTGATCGGCACGCCCATCGGCCTCGCGGTCTACCAGGACGGCGTCCGGGTCAACGAACCTTTCGGCGACACGGTGAACTGGGACTTGATCCCGCAAGCCGCCATCGCCAACCTCGACCTGATTCCGGGTTCCAATCCCCTGTTCGGGCTGAACGCCCTGGGCGGCTCGCTGTCGATCCGTACCAAGAGTGGCCGCACCCATGCCGGCACCCAGGCCGAATTCAATGGCGGCTCGTTCGGCAGGAAAACCTTCGAGTTCGAGCATGGCGGCTCCAAGGACGAGTTCGATTGGTTCATCACCAGCAACATCTCCGAGAACGACGGCTGGCGCGACCATTCCCACAGCAATGTGCATCAGTTGTTCGTGAAGCTGGGCTGGGAAAACGAGACCACCGACGTGGACCTCAGCTACACCTTCGCCAACAACAAGCTGACCGGCAACGGCCCCTTGCCCTACAGCCTGTTGCAGGCCAACCGCAACTCGGTCTACACCTACCCCGACACCACCAAGCCCGATCTCAGTTTCCTCAACCTCAAGGCCAGCCACGAGTTCTCCAAGGATTGGCTGCTGGCGGGCAACGCCTATTACCGCAGCAATATCATCGACACCTTCAACGGCGACGTGGCCGAGGATTGCGAGCAGTTCGCGACCTATGCCGAGTGTTTGAACGAGGACGGCGAACTATCGCCCTCCGCCGTCAACCGCCGCTCGCGCAGCAACGAGGACGGCACCGGGGCGCAGATGCAGCTGAGCTATCTGGGCGATGTGTTCGCGCTCAAGAACAACTTCACCTTCGGCACCAGCTACGACTACGGCCACACCGATTTCACCCAGTCCGAACAGGCGGCGGCCTTCACTTCGAGCCGGGGCACGGTGGGCCTGGGAACGGCGGAGCAGACCACCCACGCCAAGGCCACCAACCAGTATGTCGGCGTGTTCGCCACCGACACCCTATCGCCCACGCCCTGGCTGCACTTCAACGCCGCCGGCCGCTGGAACCAAGCCGAGATCGAGCTATCGGGCTATGGCACCGACGAGGAAGGCGGACGCACCTCCCTGGCCGGCCACCACACCTTCAACCGCCTGAACCCCTCGGCGGGTTTCACCCTGCAACCCTTGGACGCCTTCGCCGCCGACGGCGGGCCGGTCAAGGAGATGACCTTCTATGGCAATTACAACGAAGGTTTCCGCGTCCCGACCCCGGTGGAACTGACTTGCGCCGACCCCGAAGCGCCTTGTTCGCTACCCAACAGCTTCATCGCCGACCCGCCCTTGAAGCCGGTGGTATCGAACACCTTCGAGGTGGGTTTGCGGGGCAAGCTGGGCGATGACATCCGCTGGACCACGGCGCTGTACCGCACCGAATTGAGCAACGACATCCTATTCATCAATGTCGGCGGCAGCGGCTTGACGCGGGGCTATTTCCAGAACGTCGGCAACACCCTGCGGCAGGGCGCGGAAGTGGGCTTGCAGGGCAGCCATGGCAGCTTCAACTGGTACATCAACTACAGCTTCATCGACGCCACCTACCAGACCCACGCCACCTTGCAAAACGCCTTGGGACCGGAAACCGTCAGCCCCGGCGACCGGATTCCCGGCATTCCGCAACAATTGGTCAAGCTGGGCGCGGAATATGAAATCCTGACCGGCTGGTTCTTCGGCGGCGACCTGCAATACGCCTCCAGCCAATATATGCGCGGCGACGATGCCAACCAGCTGGCCCAGGTGCCGGAGTACGCGGTGGTCAACCTACATACCCGCTACAAGGTCGAGGAGCATGTGGAACTCTTCGCCATGGCCAACAACGTATTCAACACCGATTACTCCAATTTCGGCGTGGTGAACCGCAATTTCTTCACCGGGGCCCCGGATGGCGGCACGCCGGAACGGTTCCTGGGACCGGGCGCGCCCATCGGCGCCTGGGCGGGGGTACGGGTACATTTCGATTAGCCCCCGCCACCCGAGAAGTTTCCGCCACACCGAGAATGGCGGACCGAAAAAACCGTCCAAGCCAGCACCGGACTCCGAATCCAATCCCGGCCCCCAACGGGCCGGGGTCGATTCGGAACCGCCCGGCACCACATCCCGCGGACGGGATGACCCCACACAAACCCACGGCGAGGAATGGACCCATGCCGATACCCGCTCCCGAATCCAATCCACCCAATCCCGCACCGGCCCGCATCCGTGCGATCCTCAACCCGGCCGCAGGCACCCGCCAGGACGTGCGGGACGCCCTGGAACAAGCGTTCGCCGCGCGGCCCGACCTTCGCTGGGAAATCCTGGAAACCCAGGCCGGGGACGACGCCCGCCGGTTCGCGGCGGAGGCGGCGGCGCTGGGCCATGATCTGGTCATCGCCTGCGGTGGCGACGGTACCGTGATGGAAGTGGCCGCGGGTTTGAAAGACAGCCCGGCGGCCCTGGCGATCATTCCCTGCGGGACGGCCAACGTCCTGGCCAAGGAATTGGGCCTCCCCGACACCGTGGAGGCGGCGCTGGCCCTGGCCCTGGACCCGGCGGCGGCGATCCGGTCGGTCGATATGGGCTGCGTCGATGGCCGCTTGTTCTTATTGCGGGCGGGCATCGGCTACGAAGCCTTGTATAACCTCGAAACCTCCCGCGAAGAGAAAACGCGCCTGGGACGCTGGGCCTATCTGCTGGCGGCACGGCGCGCCCTGGCCCGGTTGCGCGAAGCCCGCTACGTCATCACCGCCAACGGCGAAACCCGCGCCATCCGCGGCATCACCTGCATGATCTGCAATTCCGCCGGGGTGGGCATTGCCTCGTTGCGGATGGCCGGCTGCGCCAACGTCGGTGACGGCCTGCTGGACGTGATCGTGCTGCGCAGTTTCGAAATGACCCAGATCGCACGCTTCCTCGCCAGCTTGGTCCACAGCCTGCTGCCCTTCCTGCGCCACAATCCGCCGCCGCTGGAAGATTATTGGCAAGCCCAAACCATCACCGTGGAATGCAGCCGCCGCCAATGGATGACCCTCGACGGCGAGCCGTTCAAGCAAGCCAAGCACTTCACGGCCAGCGTCGTGCCCCAGGCCGTGCGGGTGCGGGTACCCCGCGCGGAGCCGGTCCCATGAAACCGGAAGGCTCGATCCAAACCGAGTTACGGCGGCTCGGCAATATGCTCGGCACCCATGGGCCTTGTCTGACCCTTTTGGCCGGGCTCGACAAAGCCTGGCGCTGGCTGACCGGAGCGCCGATCTGGCATTTCAGCGGGGTCGCGCCGGGCGTCCTCTTGGGCGGACAGCCCGCCCGCCGCATCGTGGACCAGATGTACCGGCGCGGCGTGACCGGCGTGGTAAACCTCCGCGCCGAATACGACTATGTCGAGGAAGTGGGCGGCACCGGACTGGATTATCTATTCTTGCCGGTGGCGGACAACCATGCGCCCAGCCTCGACCAATTACGGCAAGGGGTGGCTTTCATCCGGCGGGCGGTCGCGCAGGGGGGAAAGGTCTATATCCACTGCTGGGAGGGATTGGGCCGCGGCCCCACCTTGGCGGCGGCCTGGCTGGTCAGCGCGGGGGATGCGCCGACGGTGGCCTGGGATCGGGTGCGGAAAGTCCGGCCCTTCATCCGGCCCACGGCGGGGCAGGTCCGGCGGATCGAGGAATTCGCGGCCGGGTTGCGGGTGGTCTCGCAAGCTTAGGGTCCGGGGCGGATCGGCCCGATCCGCCCCGGACCCGAGAATAGACGCGGCCTACAAATCCCCCAAATCCTTATCCGTCACCGCCCCTTCCGAAGCCGAGGACACCAGCTTAGCGTATTTCGCCAGCACGCCCTTGGTATAGCGCGGCGCGGGCCGTTGCCAGCGGCTGAGGCGCTCGGCGATGGCTTCGTCGGACAAGTGCAAGGTCAACTCGGCCTGCTCAGCATCGATGGTGATGCCGTCGCCATCCTCGACGATGGCCAAGGGTCCGCCGACATAGGCTTCCGGGGTGATATGCCCGACCACGAAGCCATGGGTGCCGCCGGAAAAGCGCCCGTCGGTGATGAGCGCCACGTCCTTGGCCAAGCCCTTGCCCATCACGGCGGAAGTCGGCGACAGCATCTCACGCATGCCGGGACCGCCCTTCGGCCCTTCGTAGCGGATCACGATCACATCGCCCTTTTGCACGGTGCCGTCGAGGATGGCTTTCAACGCCAGTTCCTCGCATTCGAATACCCGCGCCTGGCCGGTGAAGCTCAAGCCTTCCTTGCCGGTGATCTTCGCCACCGCGCCTTCCGCCGCCAGGTTGCCCTTGAGGATGACCAAATGGCTGTCTTTTTTGATCGGGTTGGACAGCGGGCGGATCATGTCCTGGCCCGCCGGATAATCCGGGGCTTCGGCCAGGTTTTCGGCCAGGGTCTGGCCGGTCACGGTCAGGCAATCGCCGTGCAGCAAGCCTTCCGCCAACAACACTTTCATCAAAGGCTGGATGCCGCCGATTTCGACCAGTTCGGCCATGGCGTAGCGGCCACTGGGTTTCAAGTCGGCCAGCATCGGGACGTTTTTACCGATGCGGGTGAAATCGTCCAGGCTCAAATCCACACCGCAGGCATCGGCCATCGCCAAGAGGTGCAACACGGCATTGGTGGAACCGCCCAGCGCGATGACCACGGTGATGGCGTTCTCGAACGCCGGTTTGGTCATGATGTCCAGCGGACGGATGCCCGCCTCCAACAGCTTCAACACCTGCGCCCCGGCCCGCTCGCAATCGCGCTGCTTGTCGGCGGAAATGGCGGCCTGGGCCGAACTGCCAGGGAGGCTCATCCCCAAGGCTTCGATGGCCGAGGCCATGGTGTTGGCGGTGTACATACCGCCGCAGGAACCGGGACCGGGAATGGCTTTGGCTTCGATGGCCTTGAGTTCGGCGTCGTCGATGCGGTCGTTGGCGCGGGCGCCGACCGCCTCGAACACCGAGACGATATCCAGCTTCTTATCGCCATGGCAGCCGGTGAGGATGGTGCCGCCGTAGACGAACACCGCCGGGCGGTTCAGCCGGGCGATGCCGATCAGGCAGCCGGGCATGTTCTTGTCGCAGCCGCCGATGGCGACCAGCCCATCGAAGCCCTGGCAGCCCACCACGGTCTCGATGGAATCGGCGATCACCTCGCGCGACACCAGCGAATATTTCATGCCCTCGGTGCCCATGGAAATCCCGTCGGAAATGGTGATGGTGTTGAAGACCACCGCCTTGCCGCCGTGGCCGTCCACGCCCTGGGCGGCATCATCCGCCAGCTTATTGATATGCATATTGCACGGCGTCACCATGCTCCAGGTCGAGGCGATGCCGATCTGGGGCTTCTTAAAGTCGGCGTCGGTAAAACCCACCGCGTGCAGCATGGCGCGGCTGGGAGCGCGCTCCATGCCGTCCACCACCTGGGCGGAAAAGGCGCGGGGATCGTTGTCGGTGCTACTCATCTCTCATCTCCGAAGGTAAGGGCCACCGGGCGGAAGCCCGGATATCAAAAGGAATCCCAACTGGCTTTCTTGCGCCAACTGAGCTTGGGCAGGATCACACCGAGCAGCATCCCAGCGAACAGGACGCCCGCCCCGGTCATGAACCACCCCTGGCGGTAGTCGCTTTCCAAGGCGGTTTTCTCGCGGCGCAGGGTTTCCACATCGCGCTCCAACTCGATCACATATTGCTGGAGGCGGTCGCGCTCGTCCTGGATTTGGACGGCGTTGGCGGAGGCTTGGCGGATAGCGATCAACTCGGTGTTGAGACGCTCGATCTCGGCCCGGTGCTGGCGGCTGATATGGTCCAAGCCTTCCTTGCCGGATTGGATGGCGACCAGTTCCTCCTTGAGGCGGCGGTTGTCGTCCTGCGCCGCCATCAGCTTGCGGCGGGCCTCGTCCAACTGGGAGCGGACCAGGGGTTCGGTGGTGAGATAACGGGTCAGCACCCAGCCATCCTCGCCGTTCTCCAACTTCACCAGGGAATAGCCGGTGTCGTAGTTGTCGCCCATGATGGTCACCGGCGTGCCGGAAGGGATCATCTTCAGCACCTTGTGCTGTAGGGTCTGCCCGGCCCGCATTTGCACTTCCAGCTTGTCGGTGATGTAGCCTTTCTTGGGCGCGGGAGCGGGCGCGGCCTGCGCGGTCAGGGCGACCCCCAACACCAGCGCGAACGGGATTATTTTATTCATGGAATTGGGACGACTGCCGGAAAATCCATTTTAGCAACAAAGCCTCCGGCGCTTCATGGACGGACCGGGGCGTCCACCGGGAAGGCCCGGTGGACCACCGCTCAGAGGGATTGGAGCAAAGCCTGGGCCTGGGCCCGTTCGGGGAAGTCCTTGTTCTCCGTCAAAAGGCGTTGTAGCTGCTGGCGGGCTTCGTCCTTGCGGCCCTGCTTGGCCATGGCCTCGGCCAGGTGGATACGGATCAAGGGGTGCTGCGGAGCGTGGACGGCGGCGTCCTGCAACAGGGCGATGGCCTTGTCGAGCTTGCCGTTCCGCATATAGACCCAACCCACCGTATCCATGATCTCGGGATTGTTCTCGGTCGCGGCCAGGAGCTTTTCCGACAGCGGCAGCGCCCTGGGATCGCCCATCTCCTGGTACAGCCAGATCAGGTTGTTGAGGATGACCGGGTTGTCCGAACGCAGCTCGTAGGATTTTTCATAGGCGGCGACGGCCTCTTTGGCCTTGCCCGCCTCCTGATAACCCATCCCCAGCAGCATCCAGGTTTCCACATCCTTGGGATTGGCTTGCAACCACTGGTTCAATACCTCGAACCCGGCGGGCTGTTCGCCCAGCAGGGTGTGGGCCTGGTACATGCGCCGGACCACGGCGGCGTTGGGCGTGGTCCGGTAGGCCACCTCGTAGCCTTCCAACGCCTTGCGGTATTGCTTGCGGGCGAATTCGATATCGGCTTCCAATTGCACGCCGGTCGTGGCCTTGGGCTGCTTGGTTTTGAGTTCGGCGGCAAGCTTCAGGGCGTCGTCGAATTTGCCTTCCTGGATATAGTAATCGGCCAGGGAGATATAGGCCGGGACGAAATCGGGGGTGTCGGTGGTCATGCCGCGCCATTCCTGGATCGCGGAGGACTTGTCGCCGGCCCGGTAGAGGGCTTGGGCGAGTTCGTGGCGGAATTGCGGCCGGTCGGGCACCCTGGCCACCAGCTTCCTGAAGCTGCCCACCGCGGTGGCGGCTTGGTCGTTGGCCAACTGGACCATCCCGAGATTATGGATGACATCGATATCGTCGGGATTGTTGGAAACACCGTCGCGGGCGGTATCCAGCGCCCGCAAGGGCTTGCCCTGCTGCAAATACAAGCGCGAAAGCAGCACCGCGACCTGGGGCGACTTGGGATTCTTCTCCTTGGCGTCGTCCAGGTATTTTTCCATCTTGTCGTAGTTCTTGCGGCCCTCCTCGATCTGGGCCAGCCCGACCAGGATCGAAACGCTCTTGGGGTCGTGTTCCAGCAGGGTTTGGTAGACCTTGACCGCGCCCTCGGTGTTGTTATGGCCGAGTTCCACCTTGGCGAGGTTGAGCGCCGCCGGGGCATAGTCGGGCTTGAGCTTGAGCGCGGTGCGCCAAGCCTCGACCGCCTTGGCCTCGTCGCCCTTGGAATAATACGCCGCGCCGACGAGAT
The DNA here is from genome assembly GCF_900155475.1 of Methylomagnum ishizawai. Taxonomy (NCBI): domain Bacteria; kingdom Pseudomonadati; phylum Pseudomonadota; class Gammaproteobacteria; order Methylococcales; family Methylococcaceae; genus Methylomagnum; species Methylomagnum ishizawai. The sequence continues at coordinate 3,895,524 of NZ_FXAM01000001.1, forward strand.
TGAACGGCAGGGGATCGTCCTTCATCTTCGCGTGCAACTGGTTGGCGGAAGCGACGGCCTCGTCGTATTTCTTCTGCTGGATCAAGGCCAGCACTAGCATCACATCGGCCTGCAATAGGTTCTGGTCCAGGTTTACCGCGGCCTTCAGGTCGGTGACGGCCTCGTCGAGCTTGCCAGCCGCCAACTGGCCCAGGGCGATCTGGGCCTTGATCGCGCCCGCCTTGGGGTCCAGCGCGGCGGCACGGCCCAGGTATTCGTTGCTTTGCTCGTAATCCTTGGCCTGGAGATAGGCGCTGCCCAGCAGCGAGAGGAACTGGGCGTCGTCCTTGGCTTTGGCCTCGACCGGCTTGAGCACCTGGATGGCCTCCTGCGGTCGGCCGCGTTTCATGCGGGTGGCGGCCAGGAGCTTGACGGCGGGCAGGTTGTCGGGAAGTTTGGCGACGAATTGCCCGAGTTGGTTCTCCGCCGTTTCGTAATTGCCCTGCTGGAAGGCGATGGTGCCGAGCAAGAGCTTGGTGGGCAGGTGTTCCGGCATGAGGTTGGCGGCCTTGCCCAGCAATTCGTTGGCCTCTTGCAGCTTGCCGTCCTGGAAAGCGACCACCGCCGCCAGATACATCCCCATGGGATGGTTGGGCGCGAGCTTGCGGACCTCGGCGATATCCTTGCCGGCCTCGGCGATCTTGTTGAGGCTCAGATAGGCCGTGGCCCGCCCGAGCCGGGCGCGGAGATCGTTGGGCAGGCTGTCCAAGCCCTGGCTGAAGGCATCGACGGCGCCCTGGTTATCGCCCTGCAAGCGCTTGGCCTCGCCGATGATGATATGGGCGTTGCCGTTCTTGGGATCGCCGACCAAAACCCGCTCGGCATATTCGAGGGTCTTCTTGTAATCCCCGTGCTGGGCGACCAGCAGGGCGAGGCCGAGCAAGGCTTCGCTGGAACTGGGCTCCAGCTTGAGGGCGGCGTCGAAGCTGGCCTGGGCCTTGTCCATATTGCCCTGGGAAAGATAGGCCACGCCGTGCAGGCCGTAGACCTGGGCGCGGACGCCATTCGGCAAATCCTCGTCGGGCTTGACCCGCTCCATCAGCAGCTTGAGGTCGTTGTTCATCAGGTAGGACCGGCCCAGCAGCACGATCCAACGTTCCTTGGGCACCTTCAATTCACGGGCTTTCTCGAAGGACTGGGCGGCGGCGGAACCATCGCCCAGCTTCATATAAACCTCGCCCACTATCATCCGGGCCTCGGCGTCGTTCGGGTTCTCTTGCAAGTAGTTCTTCAGTTCGATGACGGCGGCTTTGTATTCATGCTTCTGGATATAGCTACGGGCGGCGTCGATCAAAGGGCCGCTGGCGGCGAAGGCCGGGCCGGGACCGCCGAGGACGGCGACCAGGGCCAAGAGGCGTAGGCTGTGCTTCATAGGTGGTTTCCCCCTAAACCTTGAGGTTGAATTTGGTTAAGAGCGCATACAGCGTGGGGCGGGCCACTTCGAGCAATTCGGCGGCCTTGGTGACGTTCTCGCCGGCCTCGCTGAGCGCCATGCCGATGGCTTGGCGCTCGGCCATTTCCCGCGCTTCGCGCAGGGTCAACAGCCGCCGCTTGGCGCTGGTCGGCAAGAGTTCCAAATCCTTGGCGTCGATCAAGGGGCCCTGCGCCATCACCACGGCGCGTTTGATCTTGTGTTCCAATTCCCGGACATTGCCGGGCCAATGATAGGCTTCCAAGGCCGCTAAGCCTTCGTCGGTGAAGCCGAGGAGCTGGGCGCGGCGCATCTGCTTGGCGAATTTTTCCAGGAAGGCCCGCGCCAACACCGCGACATCCCCGGTGCGCTCGCGGACCGGCGGAATATTAATGATCATTTCGTTGATGCGGAAGTACAGGTCTTCCCGGAACCGCCCGGTCTCGATCAGCTTGGCCAGATTCTGGTGGGTGGCGCAGACCACCCGCACATCGACCTTGAACGGTTGGCGTCCGCCCACCCGTTCCACCACCCGTTCCTGTAACACCCTGAGCAGCTTGGGTTGCAAGGACAAGGGAATATCGCCGATCTCGTCCAGGAAGAAAGTGCCGCCATCGGCCAGTTCAAACTTGCCCTTGGTCTGCTGGGTGGCCCCGGTATAGGCGCCGCGCTCGAAACCGAACAACTCGCTTTCCAGCAGGTTCTCCGGGATGGCGGCGGCGTTGACGGCGATGAAGGGCTTTTTGGCGCGGGGACCGAGGGCGTGCAGGGCGCGGGCCAGGACTTCCTTGCCGGTGCCGCTCTCGCCCAGCAGCAGCACGGTGATATCGGTGGGGGCCAAGCGCTCGACCGTGCGGCAGACCTCGTGCATTTCCGGGCTGGCGGCGACGATGCCTTCCAGCGGGTTGGTGATGTGCATCCGTTGCAAGCGGCGGTTCTCCTCCTCCAGGGCGTGGAGCCGGAACGCCCGGCTCACCACGAACGCCAGCAAGGTGGGATCGATGGGCTTCTGGAAGAAATCATAAGCGCCGAACCCGATGCACTTGACCGGGTTGAACTGGTCGTCATTGCCGGTGATGACGATGACCTTGGTCTGCGGAGCCATCGACAGGATGTCGTTGAGGGTGGCGAACCCCTCGCTGACGCCGCCGGGGTCGGGCGGCAACCCCAAGTCCAGGGTCACCACCTCGGGCTGGTGGCGTTTGACCGCGGCCAGGGCGGATTCCCGGTCGTCGGCGGTCCAGACCTTGTATTGATCGAAACTCCAACGCAACTGGCTTTGCAGGCCGGGATCGTCCTCGACGATGAGCAGGGTTTGGTCGGTCAAGCGGGTTTAACCTCTGTGGCGGATGGTTCGGCCAGATCGGCGGCGGGGAGGCTGCAACTGAACCGGGCGCCCTGGCCGGGTTGGCTGCGGACGGTCAATTCGCCCCCCAGGGAGCGGATATATTCGCGGCTCTCGTAGGCACCGATGCCCATGCCGGTCAGCCCCTTGGTGGTATCGAACGGTTTGAACAAACGGACCCGGATGAATTCCTCGTCCATCCCGTGCCCATTATCCTCGATATCGACCCGGACATCGCCTTGTCCCGGACTTCCGAGCCGGACCTCCACCCGGCCATACTTGCCGGCGGCATCCTGGGCATTGTGGATGAGATGTTCGAGGGCGGAGGCCAGCCGGTCGCGGTTGGCCCGCACCCAGAGCGGCGCAGCGACCCCCTGGTAGTCCGGCTTGGGCAATTGCACGCCGCGGGCCGCGACCACCTCGCGCAGCAAAGCCCCCATCTCGATGACCGTTGCCGCCTGGCCCGAGCCGAAATTCTTCAACTGCGACATTAGGCGGCTCATCTTGCCGACGGCATGGTCCACGGTGCGGATGGCATCGGCCATGAACTCGGGGTTGTGGCTATGGCGCTCGGCGTTGCGGACCACGAGGCTGAGCTGGGCGATCACGTTCTTGAGATCGTGGATCACGAAGGCCGACAGGCGGTTGAAGCCCTCGAACTGGCGGGCTTCGGTCAAGGCCCGCCCGGCGTCCTCCAGGGCCAAATAGCTGGCGGCGAGGCGGCTGCCGGTCTTGAGGAAATCCAGGGTTTCCCAGTCCCAGCGGATGGCGGTCCGGGGCGTGGTCAGCAACAACAGCCCGTAGACCGGCCCGTCCTTGTGGAACAAGGGCACCAGCAACCAGGCGTTGCCATAGGGCTCCAGCCAGGCGGGCCGGTTCAGCCCTTCGTAAAGCTCGGGAAAGACCCGCATCTCGTCGAGGTTGAGGATCCATTCCAGCCTCTGCATATAAAGCAGGGTGGGATCGTCGGCCTCGATGCGGGGAATGTCGATGCCCGGTTCGCCGAAACTGGCCCGCTGCGCCAACCAACCCTGCGGCTCGCGGGTCCAGAGGACGCCGCTCGGGCTTTCCACCGCCTCGCCCAAGGCGATGATGATGCGCTGTTCCAAGGACAGGCTGGAGCGGGTATCCGACAAGGTGTTGATAATGCGCAGCCATTCGCGCCGGTAATCATAGGCCGAATTGAAAAAGTTCTTGACCAGGAACACCCGCACCCGCGCCCGCATCTGCCCCGAGAACAACAGCAAGGCCAGCAGTAAAAACGCGCCCGCCAGGAACACGATCTGCGCCACCGCGCCCCATTCCCCGCCATAGGTCTTGATGTAGTAGCCGACGGTCGCCATCAACAGCAGATAAACCCCCGCCCCCAGCAAAGCGGCGGAATGGAACACCACCTGCCGCGACACGAAGATATCGACCGTCCATTCCGGGTTGCGCGCCGCCGACACCGCCAACAACGGCGTCAACAAGGCCGACACCGCGCCCCGCGCCGCCCATAAATCCGGGCTGATGCGATGGAACAGCAGCGCGTCGGAATAAAGGTAGAAATCGTAGGCGAACATCCCGCCCAGGCCGAAACAGACGAATTTGATGCGCCATCTCAGGTCGGTGCGGGTATTGCGGAAATATTGCTCGACCAGCACCAGCCCGATCAAAGCCAGGCCGATCTGGCCCAGCAATTGGTAGGCAGGGCGGAAAACATCCGGGTAGTGGGTTTCCAGCCAGGGGGCGATCCATAGATAACCGAGCTGGCAGGCCACGGCGATACGGAGGCCGCGCCGGATCGCGGCCCCATCGCCCGTCTCGGTGTCGCCGCCATCGTCGCAGCGGGGACTCAGCAGTTTGCCGAGGAACTCCAGCCAGACATAGGTGCGGACCAGCTCCACGATCCAGATCAAACGGGCGGGCGACAGGTGATAGCCCTCTTGCAGCCCCAGCGCCAAACACCACACCGCCGTGGCGCTGGAAGCCAGGATCAGCCAGCGCCCCCGCGCATTGCCGCGCCAACTGGCGAACAGCAGCACATCGAGGACCACATAGGCGATCAAGCCGGACAGGTAGCTGAGGACACCGATACTCACGCCAAGACTCCGGGCCTAGCGGGCGCCCTTGCCCCAGATCACCACTTCGATGGTTTGCAACATGATGAGGAAATCCAGGAACAGGCTGTAGTTCTTGACGTAGTAGAGGTCATACTGCAATTTCTCGATGGCGTCCTGGTAGCCGGAACCATAGGGATAGCACAGTTGCGCCCAGCCGGTGATGCCCGGCTTGATCCGGTGGCGCTCGGCGTAATAAGGGATGGTCTCGGCGAATTTCTCGACGAATTCGGGGCGCTCGGGCCGCGGTCCCACGAAGCTCATCTCTCCTTTCAGCACATTGAACAACTGCGGCAATTCGTCGATGCGGGTCTTGCGCATGAAGCGGCCCACGCGGGTCACGCGGTCATCGTTCTGGGTGGCCCACCGCGCCTTGCCGTCCTGTTCGGCGTCGGTGCGCATACTGCGGAACTTGACGACCCGGAACGGCTGCGACTGCTTGCCGACACGGGTTTGGCGGTAGAACACCGGGGCGTCGAAGCCGCTCTCCAACAGGATGGCGAGGCTGGCCAGCAGCATGATCGGCCAAGCCACCAACAGCAAGCCGAGACTGGCCAGGATATCGAAAGCCCGCTTGCCGAGTTCTTGCACCCCGCTGTACTGGAACCCATCGGAAAACACCAGCCAGCTCGGATGCAGGCAATCCACCCGGATCAAACTGGCCTCGCGCTCGAAGAAGCTCAAGAGGTCCACCACCTGCATCCCGCTCATCTTGCAATCGAGGATTTCATCCACCACCAAGCCGCCGCGGCGGTCGTCCGGGGCCACCACGATCTCGTCGATATCCTCTTTGAGGGCGAATTCGTGCAAGGGGGTTTTGAGTTCGCACAGCTTCAAGGGATTGACCCGGCACGGCTCGTTGCCCATCTGCACGAAGCCGACCACCCAGAAGTTGAGGTTGGCGGCGCGTTGCTCGAAGTCGTGGATCATATTGGCGTTGTAGCCCGCCCCCAACACCAGCACCCGCCGCCGCAAGGCCCGCCGGTCCACGAACCTCAAGAACACGAAGCGCGATATCAGCATCAAAGTGAGCGCGGCCAGCAAGGCGTAGCCGAACACCCCACGCCCCACGAATACCTCGGGGAAGCCATAGAACACCAGGCCCATGACGATGGTACCGGCCATGAAAGCCCCCAGGATGCGCAGCAACAGCCCGGCATCGCCGCCGCTTTGTACCCGCTCGTACAACCCCATGCCGGTGGTGCTGACCAGCATGATCACAGTGAAGATGACCGAGGCCACGGCGCGATCCCCGAACAGCGCCATCTCCATGCCTTGCGGGAAATAGCGGAGGACGCCCCCCCAATAGAACGCGGAAAAAAAAGTACCGGAATCCAGCAAAAACACGAGCAAATAGACGCTGGAGACATAATGTCTGAATATGCGAATCATGGGATTGTGTGATATGGGTCTTCGTGATGGTCAAATTCGACCGGCTCCCTCTTGGGCATGCCCCGCGGGCGGAAAGTCCAGGGTTTCGCGCTCCGGCGGGATGCCGCGCCCCCCGGCGCGATTTCCGGGAAGCCCGGATAAGGATACGGCGGCGGGCCACTCATCCAAAGGCGGGAAGCCCGCCCCGCCCGGCATCGACTGTTGGCACCAATCCTCCCTGCCTCTACACTATTGGCCGCATCTACGCTGCGGGGCTTGGGACATCCCCGCAAATCCGCTTAATGTAAAGCAGAATCCGCGATACATCGATACCTAAATCCGGCCTTCGTTGAATTTGAAAACCCAAGGGATTTGACTATGAACCGTTCGCTCGCAGAGGCAAAAATCGGAGTTATCGGACTCGGCTATGTGGGGTTGCCGCTCGCTGTGGAATTCGGCAAACAGTTCCCCACCGTGGGCCTCGATATTCACCCACAAAGGATCGCCGAACTCAAAGAAGGCATCGACCGCTCCCTGGAAGTGGAGGCCGGCGAACTCGCCGCCGCCACCCGGTTGAGCTATACCACCCAGCCCGGCGATCTGGCCGACTGCAATCTCTATATCGTTACCGTACCCACCCCCATCGACGACCATAAGCGCCCCGACCTCACCCCCTTGGTGAAAGCCAGCGAGACCGTGGGTTCGGTCTTGCGCGAGGGCGATATCGTGGTCTACGAATCGACGGTTTATCCCGGCGCCACCGAGGAAGTCTGCGTCCCCATCCTCGAAGCCCGCTCGGGCCTCAAATTCAACCGCGACTTCTTCTGCGGCTACAGCCCGGAACGCATCAACCCCGGCGACAAGGAACACCGGGTCACCACCATCAAGAAGGTCACGGCGGGCTCCACCCCGGAAGCCGCCGATTATGTGGACGCCCTCTACGGCAGCATCATCCGGGCCGGCACCCATAAGGCCAGCAGCATCAAGGTGGCCGAGGCCGCCAAGGTCATCGAGAACACCCAGCGCGATGTCAATATCGCCCTCATCAACGAACTGGCGATCCTGTTCCACAAACTCGGACTCAACACCCTGGAAGTGCTGGAAGCCGCCGGCAGCAAATGGAACTTCCTGCCGTTCCGGCCAGGTTTGGTCGGCGGGCATTGCATCGGCGTCGATCCCTATTACCTGACCCACAAGGCCCAGGAAATCGGCCACCATCCCGAAATCATCCTGGCCGGCCGCCGTATCAACGACGGCATGGGCGAATATGTCTCCAACCGGGTGGTCAAGCTGATGACCCGCAAGCGCATCCCGGTTTCCCAAGCCAATATCCTGATCCTGGGGCTGACCTTCAAGGAAAACTGCCCCGATATCCGCAACACCCGCGTCACCGATATCGTCAAGGAACTCCGGGGTTACGACGCCCAGGTCGATCTCTACGACCCCTGGGCCAGCCCGGACGAGGTCCGCCACGAATACGGCCTGGAACTGCTGCCGGAACCCCGGCCCGGCCATTACGACGCCATCATCATCGCCGTGGCCCACCGCGAATTCACCGCGCTCGGGGCCGAGGGCATCCGCGCCCTGGCCAAGCCGGGTGGCATCCTGTTCGATGTCAAATACGCGCTCCCGCCGGAAGCCGTGGACGAATACCTCTGAACCCCGGAAACACCCCATGAAAGTATTGGTTACCGGCACGGCGGGCTTCATCGGCTCGGCCCTGTCCCACGTCCTGTTGGCCCGCGGCGACGAAGTCATCGGCGTCGATAACGTCAACGACTATTACGACGTGAACCTCAAGGAAGCCCGGCTGGCCCGGCTCAAGGTCCAGCCCGGCTTCACCGAGGCCCGGATATCCCTGGAAGACCGCGACAACCTGTTCCGGGTGTTCGCCGAACACCGGCCCGAGCGGGTGGTGAACCTCGCCGCCCAGGCCGGGGTGCGCTATTCGCTGACCCACCCCCACGCCTATATCGACGCCAACCTGGTGGGCTTCTGCAATATCCTGGAAGCCTGCCGCCACCAGGGCGTGGAGCATCTGGTCTACGCCTCGTCCAGTTCGGTCTACGGGGCCAATACCGCCATGCCGTTCTCGGTCCACCACAATGTGGACCATCCGGTCAGCCTGTACGCCGCCAGCAAGAAGGCCAACGAACTGATGGCCCACACCTACAGCCATCTGTTCGGCCTGCCGACCACGGGACTGCGGTTCTTCACGGTCTACGGGCCTTGGGGACGCCCGGACATGGCTTTGTTCCTGTTCACCCGCAACATCCTGGCGGGCCGCCCCATCGATGTGTTCAACCACGGCAAGCACAGCCGCGACTTCACCTATATCGACGATATCGTCGAAGGCGTGGTGCGCACCCTGGACCGGGTCGCCAGCCCCAACCCGGACTGGAACGGCGACCGGCCCGACCCCGGCACCAGCCGCGCCCCCTACCGCCTCTACAACATCGGCAACAACCAGCCGGTGGAATTGATGCGCTTCATCGAGGTGTTGGAGGATTGCCTAGGCATCAAGGCCGAGAAGAACTTCCTGCCCATGCAAGATGGGGACGTCCCGGCCACCTACGCCGATGTGGACGATTTGGCGCGGGATGTGGGCTACGCGCCCGCCACGCCCATCGAAACCGGCATCGCCCGCTTCGTGGCTTGGTACAAGGATTATTACGGGCATCACTGAATTGTAGGGTGGGCACGTATTCCGTACCCACCGCGATCCCCACCCTCTCGCCACCCGCCATCCAACCCAATGCGCTTCCCCAACGCCCTGGTGCCCCTGCTCGGCTTCGCCGCCCCCAGCGGCACCGGCAAAACCACCCTCCTGAAACAACTGATCCCGCTGCTCAAGGCGCATGGCCTGCGCGTCGGGCTCATCAAGCACAGCCACCACGCTTTCGAGATCGACCATCCCGGCAAGGACAGCCACACGCTCAGGATGGCCGGGGCCAGTCCGGTCATGCTCAGCGCCTCGCACCGCCGGGCCATCATCACCGAACACCCGGAACCCCAGGAACCCCGCCTGGACGGCGAATTGGCCTATTTCGACCAGGCCGGACTGGACCTGATCCTAGTGGAAGGCTTCAAATGGGAAGCCTTCCCCAAGATCGAACTGCACCGGCCCGCCCTAGGCCAGCCGCCGCTGTTCCCGCACGACGGCCACATCATCGCCGTGGCGACCGACGCCGAACCCCACCCCAAGCCCACGGTCCCCTGCTTGGATATCAACGATCCCGGACAGATACTCCGCTTCATCCTGGAAGACTTCCTTGGCCACCGACACCCCTGATTTTTGCGCCGAACCCAGGACGCTGACCCTGGAATCCGCCCTGGAACACCTCATCGCCCGTATCGATCCCATCACGGAATCCGAAACGGTCGCGCTGAAACCCGCCAGGGGCCGCATCCTCGCCCTGGCCCCGGCCTCGCCGCTGGACCTGCCGCCCTTCGCCAATTCGGCCATGGACGGCTACGCCCTGCGGGCGGAGGACAGCGGCCCCCAGGCCGCGCTCGCCGTCATCGGCACCGCCTGGGCGGGCCAGCCGTTCACGGGCGCGGTCGGGCCAGGCCAATGCGTCCGCATCTTCACCGGCGCGGTCCTGCCGGAAGGGGCCGACGCCGTGGTCATGCAGGAATATGTCATCCGCGTGGACGAAACCATCCGCCTCGCCGCCGCCATGAAACCGGGCGCGAATATCCGCCCCCAGGGCGGCGAAATCCAAGCCGGGCAAGCCTTGCTGCCCCAGGGCAAACGCCTGGAAGCCGCCGACCTGGGCTTGCTGGCCGCCGCCGGACTGGCCGAAGTCCCGGTGCTACGGCGGATCAAGGTCGCCATCCTCTCGACCGGCGACGAACTGCGCCCGGTCGGGGAAACCCTGGCCCCCGGCCAAATCCACGACAGCAACCGCTACCTGCTCGACGCCTTGCTGGCCGAACTCGGCGCGGACATCCTGGATTTCGGCACCGTCGCGGACGACCCGGAAGCACTGCGGCGGGTTTTGCTGGCGGCCGCCGCCCAGGCCGACGCCATCGTCAGCACCGGCGGGGCATCGGTGGGCGAGGCCGATTTCGTGGTCGAGGTCTTGCGCGACATCGGCCAGTTCGAATTCTGGAAAGTCGCCATCAAACCCGGCAAGCCCTTCGCCTATGGCCGTATCGGCGCGGCACATTGCTTCGGCCTGCCCGGCAACCCGGTGGCGGTCGCGGTGACATTCCGGCAATTGGTGCGACCGGCGCTAACACGGCTGCAGGGCGAACCGCCCCGCCCGCCCCTACGCCTCCCCGCCCGCTGCGAAACCCGCTTGCGCAAAAAACCGGGCCGCATGGAATTCCAGCGCGGCCGCTACCGGCGCGGGCCGGACGGGACATTCATCGTGGCGGCGGGCGCGGGCCAGGGCAGCGACCGGCTGTCTTCCCTCAGCCTGGCCAATTGCTATATCGTCCTGCCCGCCGACAATACCGGAGTCGAACCGGGCGGCGGCGTCGAAATCGAACCCTTCGACGCCTTCCTCTAAAGCCAAGGAAGCTGACACCAGAGAACCTCAACACCAAGGAGCCATCCATGCAAGCACATCAAGGCGTATTAGTCACCGGCGGGGCCGGCTATATCGGCAGCCATGTCGTCAAGCAACTGGGGGAAAGGGGCGAGCGCATCGTCGTCCTCGACAATCTTTCGACCGGCTTCCGCCAAGCCGTGCTGTACGGCGAGTTGATCGAAGGCGACACCGGCGACACTGAACTGGTCCGCCGCATCCTCAAGGACTACCAAATCGGGGCGATCCTGCATTTCGCCGCCCACACCATCGTGCCGGAATCGGTCGCCGACCCTTTGAAATATTACGGCAACAACACCTGTAAGACCCGCAACCTGCTGCAATGCGCCGCCGAGGCCGGGGTCGCGCATTTCATCTTTTCCTCGACCGCCGCCACCTACGGCATTCCCGACACCGCGGTTTGTGCCGAAACCGCGCCCACCGCCCCCATCAACCCCTATGGCGGCTCCAAGCTGATGAGCGAGACGATGCTGCGCGACCTGTCCGCCGCCACTCCGCTCAAGCATGTGATCCTGCGCTATTTCAATGTGGCGGGCTCCGACCCCGAGGGCCGCATCGGCCAATCCACCCGCAACGCCACCCTGCTCATCAAGGTCGCGGCGGAAGTGGCGGTGGGCAAGCGCGACAAACTCCGGGTGTTCGGCACCGACTATCCGACCCCGGACGGGACCGGCGTGCGCGACTATATCCATGTCAGCGACCTGGCCGATGCCCATATCCGCGCCCTGGACCATCTCAGGGGCGGCGGGGCTTCGGCTACGCTGAACTGCGGCTACGGCCACGGCTACAGCGTGCGGGAAGTGATCGACGCCGTGAACCGGGTCCACGGCAGCCCCATCGCAGTGGAAGAACAACCACGGCGGGCGGGCGATCCGCCGCAACTGGTGGCGGCGGTGAATAAAATCCACGCCACCTTCGCTTGGCGTCCGCGCTACGACGACCTCGATTTCATCGTCAAGACTTCGCTGGATTGGGAAAAGAAGCTGCTGACGCAGCCTTGGGGGGAATGAAGTCCGTTCCATAGCCGACGGAATCCGGGAACCCCCGGATTCCGCGCAACGCCCAGGACCACGCCGCTGCCGCCACGCTTGAGCTTGCCCGGAGGGTTTTCCATAATCGGACCCGATTGCAACCCTCACGCAAGGCAGCGCCATGAACCCCGCCTCCGTACCCGTCCTTTGCCTAGCGCTCGGCGCGGCCCTGTCCCCCGCCGTCCATTCCCTGCCGTCCAAGGCCGAACTCGGCAGGCAACTCTTCTTCGACGCCAACCTCTCGGAACCCGCCGGGCAAGCCTGCGCCGATTGCCACGACCCGTTCCGTGGCTTCAGCGACCAGGACCGCGGTTCGCCCACTTCCGCCGGGGCTGTACCGGGCCGGGCCGGCCCGCGCAACGCTTTGACCGCGATGTATGCCGATTACAGTCCGGCGTTCCATTTCGACGCCAGGGCGGGCCTGTATTACGGCGGACTGTTCTGGGATGGCCGGGCCGCCAGCCTGGAAGCACAAACCAAGGGTCCGCTCCTGAACCCCCTGGAAATGAACAACCCCGACATCGCCACGTTGATCGGCAAGGTCCGCGCGGCCCCCTACGCGCCCTTGTTCGCCCAGGTGTTCGGCCCCGACGCACTGGACGACCCGGCCACGGCCTACGACCATCTGGCGGCGGCCATCGCCGAATTCGAGCGCGGCCCCAAGCTCAACCGCTTTGCCTCGAAATACGACGCCTATCTGGCCGGGCGGGTCAAACTGACCCGGCAGGAGGCCCAGGGCTTGGCCTTGTTCGAGGCACCGGAAAAAGGCGGCTGCGCTTCCTGCCATCTGAGCCGGTCCGCTCCCGACGCTGCGCCGCCCTTGTTCACCGACTTCAGCTACCACAACATCGGCGTGCCCAAGAACCCCAACAACCCGTTCTACGCCCTGCCCCCGGAATTCAATCCAGAGGGTGCGGCGTTCGTGGACCTGGGGCTGGGTGGAGTGCTGGACCAGCCGACGGAATACGGTAAATTCAAGGTGCCCACCCTGCGCAATCTCGCCCGGACCGCGCCCTATATGCACAACGGTTATTTCAGGACTTTGCGCGGCGTGGTGGATTTCTACAACAGCCGGGACCGCAAGCCCGCCTGCCCCAAGCCCCTGCTCGGGGAAAGCGCCGCCCTGCGCCGGGGTTGCTGGCCGGTCCCGGAAACCAGCGCCAACCTGAACACCGCCCAAGTCGGCCACCTGGGGCTGCGCGACACCGAAATCGACGCCATCGTCGCCTTCCTGCTGACCCTGACCGACGGCTACCAGCCCTGACCCGTCCGGTTTGGGTCCGTGGAAAGCTCCCGGAGTCCGAAGCTAGCTTTGGACTCCGGCCACAACCCCGGATCGCCTCCCAGGCCGGGTCCAGCTTGATATTCCCACCAACCACCACCATTTTCAGGGCTATCTATTCCAACCTCCCAACGGCAGGCAGCCATGCAGTTCAAGGATTATTACCAGACCCTCGGGGTGGCGCGGACGGCCACGGCAGCCGACATCAAAAAAGCCTTCCGCAAGCTGGCCCGCAAATACCACCCGGACGTTTCCAAGGAAAAGGACGCCGAACAGCGCATGCAGGAACTGAACGAAGCCTACACGGTGCTATCCGATCCCGAAAAACGCGCCGCCTACGACCAAGTCGGGCGCGGCTACCAACCGGGCCAGGATTTCCGGCCGCCGCCGGACTGGGACGCCGGTTTCGAATTCGCGGGCCAGGGGTCCGGGCCGGGCGAGGCGGCGGATTTCAGCGACTTCTTCTCCGAATTATTCGGGCGCAGGAGCCGTAGCGGCGGCGGTTTCGGCAAACGCGGCGACGGCTTCCGGGCGGCGGGCGCGGACCATCACTCCAAGGTGATGCTGGACCTGGAAGACGCCTTCCGCGGCGCGACCCGGCGGGTTTCTCTGCGGGCGCCGCGCTTGGACGGCCAGGGCCATCTGGTCATGGATAACCGCGACCTGACCGTGAAGATTCCCAAGGGCATCCGCGCCGGACAAACCATCCGCCTGGCGGGCCAGGGCGCGCCCGGCAGCGGCGGCGCGGCGGCGGGGGATTTGCTGTTGGAAGTGCATTTCCAGCCCCATCCCCGGTTCCGGGTGGCGGGCGGGGATTTGCACCTCGATTTGCCGGTCGCGCCCTGGGAAGCGGCGCTGGGCGCGGTGATCGCGGTGGAGATGCCGGACGGTCCCTTGAAAGTCCGCATCCCGGCGGGGGCGCAGAGCGGCCAAGTCCTGCGCGTGCGCGGCAAGGGCATTCCCAGCCAGCCGCCGGGCGATTTGCTGATCGCCATCCGGGTGGTGCTACCGCCCGCCGACAGCCCCAAGGCGCGGGAGCTTTACGAGCGGATGGCCCGCGAACTCGCCTTCGATCCACGCCAGCACGGGAGCCACGACCATGCGTGAGAACGACATCCTGATCGGCAGCCTGATGGAGGAAACCTGGCTGACCCTGGAACAAGTGGCGGCCGCCTGCCGGGTCGAACCGGACTGGCTGGTGCGCCATATCGAGGAAGGTTTATTTCCCGGTAGCCGGGGCACGGCGGGGATTTGGCGGTTTTCCAGCGCCCAGTTGCGCCGGGCGCGGCGGATGCGGCAAGTGGAGCGCGATTTCGACGCCGTGCCGGAACTGGCGGCCCTGGTCGCCGATATGCTGGAAGAATTGGATGAACTCCGGGCGCGGCTGGACCGCGCCCGCCCACGTTGAGGGGAAAACCGATGAACGACAAACTGCATTTGGTCTGCCCGCACTGCCACGCGGTGAACCGGGTTCCCGCCGAGAAACTCGGGCACGGACCCAACTGCGGGCACTGCCACCGGCCCTTGTTCACCGGCCATCCGGTGGAACTAAACGCCGCCACCTTCGCCCAGCATATCGGGCGCAACGATATTCCGGTGCTGGTGGATTTCTGGGCACCCTGGTGCGGACCCTGCAAGATGATGGCCCCTTATTTCGTCCAGGCGGCGGGGCTGTTGGAACCCCAGGTCCGGCTCGCCAAGCTCGACACCCAGGCGGAACCGGGTTTGGGGTCCGAGCATGGCATCCTCAGCATTCCCACCCTGGCCTTATTCCAGGGCGGGCGGGAAGTGGCCCGGCAAGCGGGGGCGATGGGTACCCGCGATATCGTGGCCTGGGTGCGCTCGCATCTTTGAAACGGGGCGGGCCACGACCCGCCCCGCTTTCCTCAATCGCGGGGGGCCATCTCGAAGAAAATCATCTGCGACTCATCGCCCGCGACGTTCTCGACGGTCATCTCGTGGCCGCTTTCCCAGAACACATCGCCCGCCGAGTAAATCTTGGTCTCGCCGCCGTCCACCACCTTGAGCTTGCCCTTGATGACATAGCGCGGCCCCGGCCCCGGATGGGTGTGGGTGGGCGATTTGGCCCCGGCGGGGAAAGTCACCCGGACCACATGGGTTTGAATCTGGGCCGAGGGCAGATCGACATCCCGGTTGAACAGGGCTTGGCGCGAGGGCTTGGGCGCCCCGCCTTCCGCCCCGTCCGCGAGCGCCGGACCCACCAGCCACACCGCCATCCCGGCCAGGGTGGATAATCCCACAATAAGCTTGTTCATCTTCATCTTGGTTCACCTCGCATAGCTTCTCGCTTGAAAAAATCACCGACAACGCGGCACGGCCTCGCGGCCCGGAGGCAGGTTAGCGCAATGCGGGGTGGGCGGGAACAGCCTGGGCGGCTTTAGGCGACGGAACGGCATCCCATGGCGGGCAGGAAACCGGGGGTATTTCCGATCAAGCGTCGCGGATGGGCGGCAGCGATAACCCGGCCAGAAGGACGGGCTTGACTGTTTCCATTTACTCCACGGCCTTGCGCGGCCCCGTCAATAACGCGGTGAATATGCCAAGACCGATGAACATCCCGCCGCCAAACTTGCGCCCAGCGTGGCGAAGAACACCACCGCGCAATACAGGCGCGACCGCGCTGGCTGCCAAGGCGTAGCCACTGTCGGTTATCGCGGCGATCATCACGAAGAGGGAACCCAACGTCACGCACTGAAGCGGAATCGATATGCCAGGGTCCAGGAACTGTGGCAGGAATGCGGCGAAAAATACCGTGGTTTTCGGGTTAAGCAACGCGACCACGAAGCCATCCCGGAAAATACGCCAGAATGGCAGCGCGGCAGGCATAGCCGCCAGATTATCGACCGGGGAAGAGCGGAGCATCTGTAGACCAAGATATACAAGGTATAACGCGCCCGCATACTTGACCACGGAAAACGCTAGCGCAGACACCGCGAATAAAGCGGCAAGCCCCACCGCAGCGGCCAGCACATTGCCAAGGTTGCCGAGGGCAACCCCCGCGACCGACGCCAACCCGGAAAGACGCCCTTGCACAAGGCTGCGCGTCACGATGTACAACACTCCGGGTCCAGGCGTGATGGCGAGGACCAAGCCCGCGAGCAGGAATGTGGAGAACAAAGGCCAAGGTGGAATGAGATCGGTCATCGCAGAAACCCCGGATGATTGGAGATAAAGCCATAAATCCGTAGCCCACCCTTCCGGGTATCGCGGTGGGTATGGGCACATGCCCACAAGCCGTTTGAAAATGGCCTAACCACGCAGATCGAAATGCTCATGCAAGCACACCAATTCCTTGCCGCCCAAGAGGAGCTTATGTCCCTGCGCTTCCTTGCTGGACAGCTTGAGCGGACTGGCCCCGGCCTTGGCCATGAAATCGACATAATCCCGGTAATTCTCGGCGCTGATGATTTCGCTGTACAACGGGGTTTTGAACACGACGATGTATAGCACGGAAATATCCGTGCCCGCAGCCAAGGTGCCGGCGGTGGCATAGAGGAGTTGATAACGGACCTCGAATACCGATGGGTCGGGGGCCGGGAAATGGAGCTTGAGCAGTTGTTCTATTCTCTCGGGAGCATTGGTCGATTCACCGGCGATTTGTCGGGCTTTCGCGGTAAGGTATGCTTCCCGGACCAACGCACCAAAGGGTTCATCGACCTTGGCCTCCACCCCCACGAAGAGGGATTTCCCCGATCCCGTCCGCCCGTAAATCCCCAGATCGTGCATCCGACCCCGCCCGAACGCGTCGAAACGGATTTCCCGCTCGGGGATGGCTTTGTCAAACTCCACCGCTTCCCCCAACGCATCGGCAATCCTGGCCCGCAGGGTGCTGGCCCCATCCCGATGGAGGATGAATTCCGCCATCGAGTAGGCGCTGCGGTGTTCTTTCCATTGCTGCGCCGAGCGTGGGGATTGGTAGAGCTTGGCCCAAGCGGCCAATGAATCGATCCGTTTGCCTTGGTTATCGACGATGTCCATAGTTGATTTCTAAAGTCCGGTGGCGGGAACGGGCCGCCCCCCTCGATTCCTGCACGCGACAACCTGCCTATGGACAATCCACCCGCCTTATCCGCTTCCAAATACGCCAGATAGGCAGGATGATCACATCTATAACGATACGGGCGACGGGATAAAGAAAAGCTAGCCGATCAGGCAGGGCCAGCATGCGGAAATGCGGCACACGCGGGGTCAATAGCGTACGTAGGCCGTAGCGTATACGGTCGGCGACGCGCTCGCGCACGCGCCAGCGGAAACGGGTTAGCCGGAACACGTCGCGGGTTTCGCCTTGGGAAAGCGGCAGGTTGCGCTCGACGTGCGCCGCCAGGCCGGGGATCGCCGGGTCGGCCAGCGCTTGCTCGACGAGGTGGATAGGCACCTCGGCACCGACCAGCCTCTGGGCCAGCAGCACCGCCAGCAGCAGCATGCGTCGGCAACCGCAGGCGGTCGCACGTTCCAGCGCCAACCGCGCATCGAGCATCGGCCAAGCGGCAAAAATAGCCGCGATGTCGCTCAGCCAGATCAGCCGCGACCACTCCTCCTTCGAGCCATGCACCGCGGCCACGAGCAGCGTGTCCTCGGGCGACAGCCCCCGTACCCGGCCCAGCCCCGGCGCTTCGAATTCGACCGTCCGGGCGAACAACGCATCCACATCGATCCCGGCGCAAAAGGTCCAGGGTGCCAAGGCCCAGTGGGGTTCAAGCGGGGTGCGGTCGGGGGCGAACAAAATGTCCTGGCCGTTGTACTCATGGTAATCGCGCAGGCGGCTGGGCGGCAGGTCTTCCAGGGTGCCGCGATACCCGAGCGCCGCGAGCACGGTCAAGGCGGCGTCCCGGTGCGCGGGGCGGATCAACAGGTCGAGATCGCGGAAACGGCGTAACTCAGGATTGGCATAGACCCGGCAGGCGAGCCCCGGCCCTTTGATCGGCATCGCATCGACACCGGCCACTTCAAGCTTGTCGAGCAATTCGCGTAATTCCCCCAAGCCGGAGGCGAACGAGGCCGCGCAGGTTTCGAGATAGGTTTGGCAAGCCGCAGCCATGTCCCCGGAGGCCGCCCCGAGCGCCGCCATATGGTGGCATAAGAGACCGGCGGTGCCGTGATCAAGGGCTTGGCGTATCAGCCAAGCCCAGTCGGATTCCGAATAGCCCGAACCCGCCCCGGACAACAAGCGCTCCCCGTGGCCGGACAGTTGCGGGCGGGCGGTTTCGAGCAGGAGCGAGAAGTCGGGCTGGGTATTCAAAGGAACGGGGCCGGGGCAATGGTGCCGGGGCTTTCAGCGACAGCCGCACCGCCGCCGATATCGCGGCACAGGTTCAGCACGGTTTCGGCCTCTTGGTCGAGATCGCTGCCGGTCAGTTCATAACAGTCGAGGCGCTTGATCAATCCCACCAGAGCCATCGCATCCAGCAGTTCGAGCGGCTGCGGGATCGCGACACAGTTCTGCATGAGCAAGCCGAACGCCTCGGCGGACGACAGCTTGCGCAACGATTGCGGAGCGCCGGCCACATAACGCCGGAACACCAACAATCTGGCCTCCGCGCTGTGGCCCGGCGGCGGCAGGCTCGCGGGCGGCGGTGGCAGATACCGCACTTCAAGGCCATCTTCGCGGATATGCACGGGCAATTCGGCCAAACCCGGAAAATACGGTTCAAGCAGGGCGAGTCCCTTGGATTTGACGCACAAACTGGTCGGCAGCGGCCTGATTGCACGGCGACCACGTTCGAACAGGACGACTTCGTCGGAGAAATAAGTGCCGCCAGCCGCCACCAGTCGCGCGGTCAGCATCGTCTTGCCATTGCCTGCCTGGCCCGGCAGCAGCACTAGGCAAGCGTGGCACTCGACCGCGCCCGCGTGGATTTGCACCCTGAAGTCCTGCCGTCCGATGGCGCGGTCGAACAATTGGAATTTCAGCGGGGGCGCGAGCGCGGCGGGGTTCTCGCCGCAATGCAGCATTTTCTCGCCATGGAAAAGATACACGTGATCGAGGATGCGGGCCACGGTGTAGGTCTCCATGGCCGATCCGGTGGCCTCCACCCGCAGATGTGCCAGTACCGGGTGGATGCGTTGTTCGAGTTCGCGGTCGCCGTAGCGGACCCGCATCCGCAATCCGAGCAGTTCGTAGGTATGCGAGACGAAGTCGAAATGATCGCCATCGAAGCAGGGTCCGCGGCGGCGCGACCCCGGCACGGGGGCCGGGTTTTCACCGGCCCGGCGGAGCAAGCCCTGGCCCAGCCAGTGCGCGGCCAGGTCCGCGATCTCCCGGATCGCGGTTTCCGGCGGCACCTGACGCGCGGCGGCTTGCTCGTCGGCGATGCGCGACCAGGAATACCCTTCCTGCCGGGCACACCAGACAAACGCGGCGGAGTCGTTGAGCTGATAGAACTCGCCAGCCCGCTCATAGAACAACAGCCCATCGTCGCCAAGCACGAAGAAATGGGTGTGCGCTACCGGCATCAGGTCTTCGGCGGGCAAGGTGGCCGACGGGTTGTCCGCCGCCCGGCGGACGAAGGGAAACACCCGCGCATAATCGGCGATGGTGCGCCCGGCGAAGTCAACACCGCTGAAGGCTTGGTAATCGGCCAAGCTGCGGCGTGAGCCGAGACCGTATCGTCCGAGCGCCGCCACTTCCCCAGGCGTACTCGCCGCGGGATGGCACAAGGCCCGCATACGCCGCAGCGTGTGTCGATGGCGCTCGCTCCACGCGGCCGCGTCGTTCCAATGGCGCGCGCTCTCTTTGCGTCCGTAATAGTGGTAAATGAGCGTGCGCGAAGGCGAAAACAGGTCGAAGCCCGCGGTCCAGAGCCGGACGGCCAGATTCTGCTCCTCACCGTTGAAATAGATTTCCGGGTCGGCCGGCACGTCCCACAAGATGCGCGAAGGCCCGAAAATGAAACCGCCGGCGCAGGCCGCCGTCGGCATGGGCCGTTCGACCACCACGTCGGGCGGCGGCTCGGCACAGGACAATTCGAGCAGGCCGTTGGGCATGAAACCCTTGATGTATTGGACCGTGGCCCGCTCGCGCTCGATCAGCCGGTCGGGCGGAATATAGCCCGGCGGATAGCCGGTCAATACCGGCTCATCCGAGTCACAGGCCGCGAGCATATCCACCATCGCCTGATCCCAATCCTGGACGAAGCGCATATGGCTATCGATCTGTAGGCAATACGGCTCACCCCGCCACAGGCTCTGCGCTTGCTGGCGGGCCCACCCCAGTCCCTCCGCCTCGTCGACATGGAAATGAACCGTACGCACTTGCGAGGGATTGCTCTCTATACTGAAGCAGTCCGCGTCGAGTTCGGGAATCGTTTGCCAGCAGATGCCGACGAATATCCGTTCCGGGTGCTTGGCCTTGAGGAATAGGTCGCGCACGGTCCATTGGCATTCGCGGTCGCGGTAACTGGTGATATTAACGAAGAGGTGTGGATACGACATTGCAAGTCAGGGCTTGAAGTGGGTCTGGACCGAAGCGTCTTCGAAGGGCAGCAGGGCCGGCACCGTCGTGACCACTGGCCGCACGACAAACGACCGCTCGATCCGGGCCAAGTAACGGTCGATATCGCCATTGCGGGCTAGCCACTCCTCGGCATCGCCCACATCGGCGGGCCAATCACCGAGGATGCTGGAATATACGTCGCGGCTGTAGGCCAGGGCGTGCGGGTTGGTGATGTCCCTGGCCCGGTCCAGGTGGCGGCAGCCTGGCTCCGGTGGTGGTACGATGGGCCACCATCCACCGAGATAGCATAGGTTCCAGGGACGTTGTCCCAGTTCGGCGGTGGCCTGGGCCAAGATATCGTGCGTGCGGTCGAGGAAATGCACATCGCCGCTCAACACCAACACACAACGCGCCCCGCGGTCGTGGGCCGCCTGTACCGCTTGGCGATGCGATAGCAAGACGCCGATGCGGGGATCGCCCGGCGTCGACAGGGCCGGTATTGGCTCCACCCGCCCGGCGATGCCCAAGCGCTCCAATCGCGCCCATACCTTGGCCGCTATCTGTGCTTGCGCGTTGGGATGGACATAATAAACGACATCGAAGAATCCAAAGCCGTCCATCTGGACCCGGTCTGGCTGGTTCATGAAAAAATAAGCGATGCAATGAATGGATGATACAGGCTGCTGGAGGCGAAGGGCGCGACCCGCGCGTAACCTTACCAACAAGCGGAAGCGATTATAAGGTGCTTTCGGAAGATGACCGACCGACCGTGGCTGTCGGGCCGCGGTCGGTCGGTTTCGAGCGGGGACGAGAGCTTGGATGGGCTGCTCAGTTGAGCACAGCCGAATAGTCGACCATCTTGTAGCCGGTCCGATGGATCGACACGGCCTGGGGCTTGACGGCCTCGATCTCGTCCGCCATCACGCCCACGAAGCGCTGCTGGCTCCAGGTATAGCGGAACGAGTAGAGCGCCACGCCGTTCGGCAACGTGCCTTCGCGCACGATGTCGGCCTTCAGGCGGCGGTCGCTCGGTACATTGAGGGTCGTCGACACGGGCGGGCCGTAGGCATCGGCCCTGGCAGGGATGCTCGCGGCTTGGAGCAGCAATACGGCTGCCGGTGCGCCCACCGCATAGCGGCCAGCACGCTTGAGGAAGTCACGCCGATCCTCCGCACTGAGGGGGGCTGGATGGTCAGCGAGAGCCGATTCATTCGGATGTATATCTGATACGTTCTGGTTCATGGTTCTACAAACCTTATGTTGCGGTTACTGGGGAAAAAGAGGTTAAGGAAGCGCTGATTTAATCGCTTTTCCGTATCCCGGCAAAGTGTGCCTATTAAATCGATTAAATTCAACGTTCTCTTATAAAACCAAGACATGGGCTCGGCAGCTTGTCAAGTTACGGCGTGGGGTCTTGCAATTTTTTTGTAAAGAGATGACCTCGGAAATCTGAACAACCAATGGGTAGCAATCATAACCTGTCGTCGGAAGATAACCGCCGACCCACAGCCAAACAGCCATGGGCGGGCGGTTTCGAACAGGGACAAGTGCTGGATTGACTGCTCAGTTGAGTGCAGCCGAATAGTCGACCATCTTGTAGCCGGTCCGATGGATCGACACGGCCTGGGGCTTGACGGCCTCGACTTCATCCGCCATCACACCAACGAAGCGCTGCTGGCTCCAGGTATAGCGGAACGAATAGAGCGCCAGACCGTTCGGCAATGTGCCTTCGCGCACGATGTCGGTCTTCAGGCGGCGGTCGCTCGGCCCTGGAATGAGGGTCGTCGACACGGGCGGGCCGTAGGCATCGGCCCTGGCAGGGATGCTCGCGGCTTGGAGCAGCAATACGGCTGCCGGTGCGCCCACCGCGTAGCGGCCAGCACGCTTGAGGAAGTCACGCCGATCCTCCGCACTGAGGGGGGCGGGATGATCAGCGAGAGCCGATTCATTCGGATGTATATCTGATACGCTCTTGCTCATAGATTCTACAAATATTATGTTACGGTTACTGGGAGAAAAAACCTTAATAAAACCATGGTTTAATCGTTTTTCCAGAATATCCTAAATTCAAGGGTGCCTATTAAATCGATTAAATTCAGCGTTTTTTAGAAATCTTAGGCATGGGCTCGGTGGTATGTCAAGTTACAGCGGGTAGTCTTGCAACTTTTTTGTATGCACGCCCTCAACCGGAATAGGTATAGCGTGGTCGACCCCCTCGGCCACGTATGGCGCCCGAACCGGATGCGCCACCGCCCAGCCCCGTTTCACGAAACACACTAACGTTTCACAGGATTTCATTAGAAACACCATGAAACACCGCTTATCCCGCCCACCACTCCAGCGTTTCATCCCTATCCCCAAGCCCCATACGGCTTCCAGTGATTTGGCACAGTGCTTGGTAATATTAGAAGGTGCTGATAACAAAACTTATCGGCGCGCCTGTTCGCGGCACGAAGCCGCGATGATTCCCCTCTCAGCCAGGGATGGCTTTTTCAGGGGACCACGGCAGCCACAAGACCCGCGATCCGTCATCCCCAAGAGATAGCGCCATGCCGAACCCATACAAAAAAACGATGCGGCCCCGCCTGGGACGGGAAATCGCCTACGCTCTAGGCGTCAAGGTCTTGCTGCTCATGGCCCTGTGGTGGGCGGTATTCAGGCCGCAGCCAGGAGCGGCCAAGCCCGATGTGGCGGACCTATTCCAACCCGGTCCCCTTTCCCCCCCACACCAGGAGAACCCCCATGATTTCCGGTGAAGAAATCGTCAATCTGTCGAGGCTGCAATTCGGCCTCACCGCCATGTATCACTTCTTGTTCGTGCCCCTCACGTTGGGGCTGAGCTTTTTGCTCGCCATCATGGAATCGGTCTACGTCATGACCGGCAAGCCGGTCTACAAGGACATGACCAAGTTTTGGGGCAAACTGTTCGCCATCAATTTCGCGATGGGCGTCACCACCGGCATCACCCTGGAATTCCAGTTCGGCACCAACTGGGCTTATTACTCGCATTATGTCGGCGATATTTTCGGGCCGATCCTGGCCGCGGAAGGCTGGATGGCCTTCTTCCTGGAATCCACCCTGGTCGGCTTGTTCTTCTTCGGCTGGGATCGCTTGAGCAAGGTGCAGCATCTGGCCGTGACTTGGCTGGTGGCGTTCGGCACCAGCCTCTCGGCGCTGTGGATCCTGATCGCCAATGGCTGGATGCAGTATCCGGTGGGTTCGACCTTCAACTACGAAACCCTGCGGATGGAAATGGCCTCGTTCGCCGAGGTGTTCTTCAACCCAGTGGCCCAGGTGAAATTCGTCCACACCGTGGCGGCGGGTTATGTGACCGGCTCCATGTTCGTGCTGGGGATTAGCTCCTGGTATTTGCTGCAACGGCGGGATTTGGGTTTCGCCCGCCGTTCTTTTTCCATCGCGGCGGGATTCGGGCTGGCGTCGGTATTGTCGGTGATCGTGCTGGGCGACGAGAGCGGCTATACCGAAGGTGAAACCCAGAAGATCAAGCTGGCCGCCATCGAGGCCGAATGGGACACCCACCAACCGCCCGCCAGTTTCACCGTGATCGGCTTCCCGGACCAGGCGCAGGAACAAACCCATTTCGCTATCAAAATTCCCTTCGTGCTGGGCTTGATCGCGACCCGTTCCATCGACGAGGAAGTGAAAGGGTTGAAGGATTTGCGCTCCGACAGCGCCACCCGCATCCGTAGCGGCATGATCGCCTATGGCGAATTGCAGAAACTGCGCGGTGGCGATCAGAGCGCAGCCGTGAAAGCCACATTCGACCAGCACAAGGCGGACCTGGGTTATGGCCTGTTGCTCAAGCGCTATACCGACAACCCGGCCCAGGCCACGGAAGACATGATCCAAAAAGCCGCCAACGACACGATTCCCAGGGTGGCACCGCTGTTCTGGACCTTCCGCATCATGGTGGCGGCGGGCTTCACGATGTTGTTCATCTTCGGCGCGGCCTTCTATTACTGCGCGACGCGGGTGGCGGATCAAAAACGCTGGTTGTTGAAGATGGCGCTGTGGGGCATTCCCCTGCCCTGGATCGCCGCCGAAACCGGCTGGTTCGTGGCGGAATATGGCCGCCAGCCCTGGACCATCTCCGGCGTGCTACCGACCCATCTCTCGGCCTCGAATATCGGCACGGATCAACTCTGGTTCGGCATCGCGGGCTTCCTGTTCTTCTATACCACCCTGCTGGTGATCGAGTTGTACCTGATGTTCAAGTACGCCCGGCTGGGACCGAGCAGCCTGCATACCGGCAAATATCATTTCGAGGCGCAGGCTCCGGCCAACGCCGCGCCCCTGGCCCACTGAGGATTCCGCCATGTTCGACTATGAAACCTTGCGCTTCATCTGGTGGCTGTTCACCGGCGTCGTCATCATCGCCTTCGTGCTGACTTCGGGCTTCGATTTCGGCATCTGCGCCTTGCTGCCCTTCCTGGGCAAGACCGACCCGGAACGCCGCGCCATCATCAACACCGTGGGCGGCACCTGGGAAGGCAACCAGGTTTGGCTGGTCCTTCTGGGCGGCGCTTTGTTCGCGGTGTGGCCGACGGTGTATGCCACCCTGTTTTCGGGGCTGTATGTGGCGATGCTGCTGGTGTTGTTCGCCTTGTTCTTCCGGCCCGCCGGTTTCGATTACCGCAGCAAGCTGGAAAACCCGGTCTGGCGCAATGCCTGGGATTGGGGCTTGTTCATCGGCGGGGCGGTGCCGCCGATCCTCCTGGGCGTGTTGGTCGGGAATCTGGTGCAGGGCTTGCCCTTCCATTTCGACCCGGATTTGCGGCCCTACTACGACGGCAGTTTCTTCGCCTTGCTGAATCCGTTCGCCTTGCTGTGCGGCGTGGCCTCGCTGTTGATCTGCCTGTTCCATGGCGCGATCTATCTCAAGTGGCGCACCGAGGGCGTGCTGTATCTCCGCGCCTTGGCGGTGGTAAAGGTGCTGGGTCCGGTGGTGTTGGGCGTGGTCGGCTTGATCACCGTATGGACCGCGCTGGGCATGAGCCTGCCGGAAATCACCCAGTTCGCCGGGACCGCCGGGCCGTCCAATCCGCTGAATAAAACCGTGGTCATGAATTCGGGCTGGATGGGCCAGTTCTTCACCCATCCCTGGATGTTGCTGGCCCCGATGTTGGGCTTCGGTGCCTTGTTCGCGGCGTGGCGCTTGGCGCTGGAACACACTTCCGCCGCCGCCTTCCTGTTCAGCGGGCTGGGCATCGCCGGGATTTTGCTGTCGCTGGGCTGCGGGTTGTTCCCGTTCCTGCTGATCTCGACCACCCACCCCAGCCACAGCTTGACCATTTGGGACGCGAGTTCCAGCCAGTTCACCCTGGCCCTGGCGTTCTGGATCACGGTGGTGTTTTTACCCATCGTGCTGGCCTATACCCGCTGGGTCTACAAGGTGCTGTGGGGCAGCGTGACCCCGGAAACCGTGCTGAAAGACCAGCACACCCTTTATTGAGAGGACACCGGCATGTGGTACTTCACTTGGATTCTGGGCGTCGGTCTCGCCTGCGCCTTCGGCATCATCAACGCCATGTGGCTGGAAGCGGAATGCGATATGGACCATTGCGGCGGCGAGGGCGAGCCGGAATGCGTGCCGCGCCGCCGGACATGACCCACCGACAACGGCTATCCTGAACGATAACCACAGGGTTTTCAGGGATTTTCCGAACAAACAGGATGAAGCGCCCCCACCTACCGTGCGACCCACGGCGGTTGCGGCGCGGCGCGTCGGCCCAGGGATGAATCGGCGACACCTTTCCTTACCGACAACCACGACAGAGGTAGATTATGGCTCGCATCGTAGTACTCGGCGCCGGTATTGGCGGCGTCCCCATGGCCTTGGAAATGAAGGAACTGGTGGGCAAAAACCACCAAGTCACGGTGATTTCCGACAGCCCCACCTTCCATTTCGTACCTTCCAATCCGTGGGTCGGGGTCAAGTGGCGCACCCCGGACCAGATCAAGATTCCGCTGGCCCCGGTCTTCAAGAAACGCGATATCGAATTCATCCAGCAGAAAGCCACCCGCGTCCATCCCAGCGAAAACCGGGTGGAACTGGCCGACGGCGCTGCGGTGAATTACGACTATCTCATCATCGCCACCGGCCCCAAACTGGATTTCGAGGCGGTGCCCGGCTTCGGCCCGGAAGGCTATACCCAATCGGTCTGCCATGTGGACCACGCCGAAGAAGCCGGTCATTTCTGGGACGGCTTCGTCAAAGACCCCGGTCCCATCATCGTCGGTTCCATGCAGGGCGCGTCCTGTTTCGGCCCGGCCTATGAATACCTGTTCATCGCCAATTCCGACCTCAGGAAGCGCCAAATCCGCGACAAGGTGCAAATCACCTTTGTGACCTCCGAGCCCTATATCGGCCATTTAGGGCTAGGCGGCGTCGGCGACACCAAGGGCATGTTGGAAAGCGAGCTGCGCCAGCACCACATCAAATGGATCACCAACGCCAAGGTGGACAAGATCGAACCCGGCAAGATGTTCGTCACCGAAGTCGATGACAACGGCCAGGAGAAAAAGAAACACGAACTGCCGTTCAAGCACACCATGATGATTCCGGCGTTCAAGGGCATCGACGCGGTGTTCGGGGTGGAGGGATTGGTGAATCCGCGCGGTTTCGTGCTGATCGACGAATACCAGCGCAACCCCACTTTCAAGAACATCTATTCGGTGGGCGTATGCGTGGCGATTCCGCCGGTGGAAGCCACCCCGGTCCCGACTGGCGCGCCCAAGACCGGCTATATGATCGAGTCCATGGTGACGGCGACCGCCCATAACATCTATGACGAACTGCAAGGCAAAGCCCCCAGCCACAAAGGCACCTGGAACGCGCTCTGCCTGGCCGACCTCGGCGATAGCGGCGTGGCCTTCCTGGCCAAGCCGCAGATTCCGCCGCGCAACGTGACCTGGGCCGGCAAAGGCAAGTGGGTCCACTGGATGAAGATCGCCTTTGAGTTCTATTTCATGCGCAAGATCAAGAAAGGCATCAGCGAACCATTCTACGAGCGGATCATGCTCAAGTTCATCGGCATCATGCGCCTGAAGTCGCCGCACTGAACCCTACGAACGGATGCGCCCATAGGGTGGGCTGGCGCCCATGCCCGCCCTTGCGGCAATTCCGGTGGGTGCGGAAGACGTGCCCACCCTACCCTGGCTAAACAAGCAAACACCGCTATGGCTGGCAATCACAATAAGCACAGGGATATCGCGATGACCTGGCGGGTATTCCTGTTGATTCCGTGGCTGGTGTCCGCGCTGCCGGCCCTGGCGGGAACGGAAGCCCCGCAGCGGCCTCCCCGGACCGGTCACGCCCGCGCCCTGACGCTGGACGAAGCCATTGATCTCGCCTTCGCCCAAAACCCCGACCTCGCCGCCGCCGCCGCCAGGATCGGCCAAGCCGAGGCGCATGTGCTGGAAGCCGAAGCCGCCTTCTACCCCAAGGTCACGGCGCGGATGGAATATTCATACTCCAATAATCCGGCCCTGGCCTTTTCCAGCATCGTGGCCCAGCGCCGGTTCAATTTCGGCATGAATATCAACCAACCGGGCTGGGTCTCGAACTTCCGCCCGGAAGTGGTCGGTGCCATGAACCTGTACCGCGGCGGCCAGGACACCGCGCTCAAGAAGGCCGCCGAACTGGGCGTGGAAGCCGCCGAACTGGAACGCTCGGCCCTACGCAACCGGCTGGCGGCGGCGGTGACGGCGGCCTATTACGCCGTGCTGTCCGCGCCCAAACAGGCGGAAGTGGCGCATCGCTCGGTCGAGACCGTCGCCAAGGCGCTCGAACACACCCGCGCCCGCGTGGCCGAGGGCATGGCGCTCAAGGCCGATGTGCTATCGCTGGAAGTCAGGGCCACCGAGGCTTACGAATCCGAACTCAAGGCCAAGAACGCCATGGAACTCTCGCGCTCGGCCCTGAAAACCCTGTTGGGCGCGGGCGAGATACCGGAATTCCGCGAAATCGATCCAGGCTTGCCCAAGCCCGAAGCCGATTTCGGCAAACTGCTGGACGAAGCCCTGAACCAACGCCCCGAAATGCAAGCGGCGGCGCGGCAGGTGCAAATGCGCGAACAGGAATTGGAAGCCGCCCAGGGCGCCCACCGGCCCCGCGTCGATGCCTACGCCTCCTACGGCCAAAACAGCCGTTCCCCCGGCGATTTCAGCTTCAACAACGACAACGGCAGCATCGGCCTGAGCGCCGAAGTGGACGTGTTCTCGGGCGGGGCGGTGTCGGCGCGGATACAGGCGGCGGAGCGGCGGATCGTGGAAGCCCAGGCGATACAGGAACGCACCCGCCTGGAAATCGAGGACGAAGTGCGCCAAGCCCACCTGACCCTGAACGAAACCCTGCAACGCCTGAAAGTGGCCGAAGCCGGGACCGATTCCGCCGAGGAAGCCCTGCGCCTGGTGCATGAGCAATACCGGGGCGGCACCGCCACCGTGACCCGTTATCTGGAAGCCGAAACCGACCACGCCAACGCGGCTTTGCGGGCCATCCTGGCCCGCTATGAAACGCGGGTGGCGGAGGCGCAATTGCGGAAGGCGTTGGGACACTGGCGCTAATCGCGGGCGGCGGCGGCACCGGGAAAGGCGATGAAACCCCTATAACAACAACCTAAGGGCATTTTCACGTTATTCGTAGGGTGGGCACGCATTCCGTGTCCACCGGGATAGCCGGGCGCGAATCCACAGCGAAAATGCCCTGGAAAAACCCACGTGAAGCACAATCATGGCTAATTTTTCCGACTATATGATCCAGCACATCCTGTATATCAAAAGCGTGGAGAAGAGCATCAAGCACAACACCGTATTCACCCATAAAAAACCCACGGAATGCGCTTTCGGAAAAATGTTTTACCACGATATAAAACCCAACATAGACAGGTACTCGGAAGCCAAGCGCAGTTTGATAGAGGAAATGGAGAAAATCCATACCAAATTCCACGAATCCGCCCAGCACATCCATCCCGAAGACCCCAATATGGAACAATCCCAACAGGATGCTTGGTATTACTCGTCCCGCCTCATCAATATGCTGGACAAACTGGAAAAAATGAAGGATTGAAACCATAGCCACAGGATTGGAGCGGACCACGCCGCCCGCCGCGCAAAGCCAATACGCGCCTTTTCATGCCACCTAGGAGCAAGCCCCATGCATACCCAGCCGCTTTCGGACATCCTGTCCCAGCTCAATACCGCCTCGTCCGATATCGCCGCCTCGGCGATAGTCTCGGAGGATGGCTTGGCGATCACCCTGGCCGGCACCCCACCCCTGGATTTCGACCAGGACGAAATCAGTGCCTTCAGCGCGGCTTTGTTCCACCTGGGGCACCGGGCGATGGAGCGCTTCGTCGGGGGTGACTTCGAGCGGATCATGGTGAAAAGCCGGTCGGGCTACCTCTTGGCCGTTCCTGCCGCCCAGGATTTGATCCTCACCGCGCTGGCCAAGCCCGAGGCCGCGCTGGAACCGGTGTTCGCCGAGATGGGCCGGGCGGTCCACCGGATACACGCGGCCGACACCGCCTGAACCCGGACCGCGCCCCAAGCGCCGCCTAGCACATTCGGGAGTTGGGTATAGGCGGGTGGGCATATACCCATGCCCACTGCTTCCGGGCCATCCCGGCGGGCACGGGATACGCGCCCCTCCTACGGCAAGGTGAAAATGCCCTGGCGCGACATGGAAAGCCGCACAAAACGAGAATGACCGGATGAAAGGCAAATTCCAACTGATCGAGCGCACCGGGGATATCCTGGTCGATTTATTCCATTACACGGCGCTATTCGGCATCGGTGCGACCGTCGTTTGGTCCGGCGTGCATGATTACCTCAAGATGATGGCTGCCGGGCACGCCACCTTGGAAGATATCCTCCTGCTGTTCATCTATCTGGAATTGGGCGCGATGATCGGCATTTATTTCAAAACCCGCCGCCTGCCCGTGCAATTCCTGATCTATATCGCCATCACCGCGCTGTCGCGACACTTGGTGATAGACGTGCGCATGGTTTCCAACGAATTCCACCTTTACCTATTGCTCGGCATCACCGGGGCCATCGCCATGCTCAGCGTGGCGGTATTCGTGCTGTCGTATACCGGCAAGAAATACGGCTGCCCGGAAGACGAACCCGTACCGCACCCGAACCCCAGGCTCCCGGATTGCCAACACTGACCGCCCGACGACCATAGATAACATCGACTAGGCATCGCCATGACCCACGCCACTTCCGAATCCCCTGGATTGAAACCCTTGTACGCCGGGCTCTCCGTGGCCGGTCTCGTCTTCCTGCTGATGTGGATGCAGGGCGGATTCGAGGACAAGGTGCCGCCCGGCCTCGGCCAAGCGGTGGCGGCGGAACCCAAACCCGCCACGCCGGTCCCGGTCGCCCAGGTCACGCGCCGGGTCGAGAACGAGGTGTTCGCCTGGCCCGGCACGGTCAGCGCCAAGACCGTGGCCCAGGTCGCGCCCAAATTACCGGGCCGCATCCTCGACATCACGGTCAGGACCGGCGATAAAGTGAAGCGCGGCCAAGTGCTGGCCCGGCTCGACGATAGTGAAATCCAAGCCCGTTTGGGACAGGCCCGCGCCGCCCTCGCCGCCGCCGAGGCCGAAGCCATCCGCGCCCGCACCGATGCCCAGCGCCTGCAAAGCCTGTACGCCAAGGAAGCCGCGACCCGGCAGGATTTGGACGCGGCCCAGGCGGCGGCGAAATCCGGGGAAGCACGGGTGGTCGCGGCCCGCGACGCCATCCGCGAAACCGAATCGCGCCTGGGGGAAACCGTGTTGAAAGCGCCGTTCGATGGCGCGGTGGTCAAGCGCGACCAGGAACCCGGCGACATGGCCCTGCCCGGCGGTGCGGTGCTGACCTTGCAGCAATCCCGGCAACTCCGCATCGAAAGCGCCATCCCGGCCCACTGCGCCGGGTTGGTGAAGATCGGCGACGAACTCAAGGCCAAGATCGCCAACCCGGAAAGCGAACTCCGCGCCGTGGTCGATGAAATCCAACCCGCCACCGATCCCAAGACCCGCACCGTGCTGGTCAAGGCGCGACTGCCGGAGGATTCCGGCGTGCAACCGGGCGCGTTCGGCTGGCTCTACCAAACCTGCGGCCAGAACGAGGTGCTGCTGGTGCCGGATAGCGCCGTGAGCCGCATCGGCCAGTTGGAAAGCGTGCGGCTCAGGGTGGACGGCCAACCACGGTTGCGCCATGTCCGCACCGGCAAGCATTACGACGGCCAGGTCGAAATCCTGTCGGGGCTCAAGGAAGGCGACGCGGTGCAACTCACGGGAGGACAGCCATGAGCCGGGCGCACAGCGGCGAACGCAGCCTGACCACCCGCATCGTCGAACTCTTCATCACCTCCAAGCTGTCGTCCTTGCTGTTGATCGCCTCCTTCATCGCCGGGGCCGCCGCCCTCATGTTGACGCCGCGCGAGGAGGAACCGCAAATCGTGGTGCCGGTGGCCGATGTGATGATCGCAGTGCCGGGCGCGTCCGCCGAGGAGGTGGAAAAGCTGGTCTCGACCCCGCTGGAATCGATGTTGCGGGAAGTCGATGGCGTGGAATACGTCTACTCCGCCTCGCGCGAGAACGAGGCGCTGGTCACGGTGCGCTTCTACGTGGGCGAGGACCGTGAGGACAGCCTGGTCAAGGTTTGGAACAAGCTGATGTCCAACCAGGACCGCATCCCGCCCGTGGTGGCGAACTGGACCGTGAAGCCGGTGGAAATCGACGATGTGCCCATCGTCACGCTGACGCTGTCGTCGCCGGAAACGGCCTATGACGGCGCGGCCCTCCGGCGCTTGGCCGACGAGATGAAGGACAAATTGGCGCGGGTGGACGACACCGGGAAAATCACCGTGGTCGGCGGCGAACCGCGCCAAGTGCTGGTTTATCCCGACACCGCCAAGCTGGCCGCACACGACATGGCCCTGTTGGACCTGATACGGGCCTTGAAAGCCGCCAATGTGAACCTCGCGGCGGGACGCTTCGAGCAAGGCAACCACTCGGTGCGTTTGGAAGCCGGTCCCTTGTTCGTCAGCGCGGAAGAAGTGGCCGCGACCCCCATCGCCGGGCAGGAGGGCAAGCTGGTGTACTTACGCGACGTGGCCCGGATCGAGGATGGCCCCGCCGAGGCCGAGAACTACACCCGCATCGGCTTCGGCCCGGCGGCGGCGGAAAGCCGCGCCATCGCCCCGGAATCCGGCGCGGAACCCAGCGCCAAACCCGGCGCAGAACGCCCAGCCGTCACCCTCGCCATCGCCAAGCGCAAAGGCGCGAATGCCGTCGCCGTCGCCGAACAAACAGTGGCAACCGCCCGCGGCCTCTACGGCAGCCTCATCCCGGATGATGTGACCGTCACCATCACCCGCAACCAGGGCGAAACCTCCAACCACAAGGTCAACGAACTGGTGAAGCACCTGTTCATCGCCATCGTCACCATCATCGTGCTATTGGCCTTCGCGCTCGGCCCGAAGGAAGCCTTCATCGTCGCCCTGGCCGTGCCGATGACTTTGGGCCTGACTTTGCTGTGCGATTTGATCTTCGGCTACACCATCAACCGCGTGACCCTGTTCGCCTTGATCCTGTCACTGGGGCTGTTGGTCGATGATCCCATCGTGGACGTGGAAAACATCTTCCGCCATTTCAAACTCAAGAGCGGCCCCAACGCCCTCGAAGCCACCCTCATGGCCGTGGACGAAGTGCGGCCCCCGACCATTTTCGCCACCTTCACCGTGATCGTGTCGTTCCTGCCGATGTTCTTCATCACCGGCATGATGGGACCGTACATGGGACCGATGGCGTTCAACGTGCCGGTGGCGATGCTGGTGTCGCTGCTAGTGGCGTTTACGGTGACGCCCTGGGCCAGCTATTACCTGCTGAAAAGCGAATACGGCACCGGGGAACACGTCTTCGACCTGAAAAGCACCGGGCTCTACCGCTTCTACGACCGCACGCTGGGCGCGATGCTGAACGCGCCCGGCAAGGCCAAGCTGTTCCTATGGGTGGTGTTCATCGCCTTCGTGGCTTCGGCCCTGCTGGCGGTGGTGCGGATCGTGCCCTTGAAGCTCTTGCCCTTCGACAATAAGAATGAGCTACAAATCGTCATCGACCTACCGCGTGGCTCGACCTTGGAAGACACCGACGCCACCGCCCGCGACCTCGGCGCATATCTCGCCCGCGTCAACGAAGTCACCGATTTCGAAACCTATGTCGGCGAAGCCTCGCCCATGGATTTCAACGGCATGGTGCGGCACTACTACCTGCGGCAAGAACCGCATCAAGGCGAAATCCGCATCAACCTGCTGCCGCAACACCGCCGCGAACAGCAATCCCACGAAATCGCCCTGCGCATCCGCCCGGATATCGAGCGCATCGGCAAGGCCCACGGCGCACGCCTGAAAATCGTCGAAACCCCGCCCGGTCCGCCGGTGCTTTCGACCTTCGTGGCCGAGGTCTACGGCCCCTTGGACCGCGACTACGCCGAACTGGCGCAAGTCACCGAGCGGGTGCGGGAAGACGTGGCCGGGCTGTCCGGCATTGTCGATGCCGATGACTACGTGGACGAGCCGCAAACCGTCGTGCATTACCGGCTGGACCGCGCACAAGCCGCGCTGCACGGCGTCACCGTGGCCGAAGTCGCGGAAACCCTCCGTGCCGCGCTGGAAGGCGTTGCCATCGGCACCGTACATGCCCCGAGCGAACGCCAATCCCTGGAAATCACCCTGCGCCTACCCCGCTCCGAGCGCTCCCGCATCGCCGACCTGGGCACGCTGCGGGTCAAGGGCATGGATGGCTCGCTGATTCCTTTGGGCGAAATCGGCACGGCGGTCGAAGAACCCGCCGATCTCACGATCTACCACAAGAACCTCAAGCGCCTGAACTACGTCACCGCCGAACTGGCCGGGAACGAGCCGGTGGAAGCGGTGCTGGACTGGGGCAAGGTGCTGGAGCAAAAACCGCTACCGCCAGGCTACACGGTGGATTTGGCGGGCGAAGGCGAATGGAAAATCACGGTCGATGTGTTCCGCGATTTGGGGCTGGCGTTCGGCGGGGCGTTGCTGATGATCTATGTGTTGCTGGTGGCGCAGACGGGTTCGCTCGGGCTGCCGCTGATCATCATGGTGGCGATTCCCTTGACCGTCATCGGCATCATGCCGGGCTTCACCCTGCTGAATATGTTGTTCGCGGAGCCCGTGGCCGGGTTCGGGAACCCCATCCTGTTCACCGCCACCGCCATGATCGGCATGATCGCCCTGGCCGGGATCGTGGTGCGGAATTCGATCATCCTGATCGACTTCATCGGCAAACTGCGGGAGGCGGGCGCGACTTTGAGCGAAGCCCTGATCGAAGCCGGGGCCACCCGGATGCGGCCCATCTTCCTGACCGCCGGGGCGGCGATGTTCGGTTCCTTCGTCATCACCCTCGACCCCATCTTCTCGGGGCTGGCCTGGAGCTTCATCTTCGGCATCTTCGCATCCACGGCGTTTTCGCTGTATGTGGTGCCGGTGGTGTATTTCCTCATCAACCGGAAGGCGGATTAAGGCTTGCACCCGGTTCCCAAGGCCCTCTTGGAAGCCGGACGCGGCCCGCCCCGCCGGGGTTCAAACCACCGAACCGATGGCCTGGACCGGGCGCACCGCGCGATAAACCCGCAGGGTCGATTGGATCATCCGCCCCATTTCGAAACGCCTTAGGAAGGTCGATCGGGCCCGGCGGCCCAGGGCCTCCCACTGTTCGGGGTGGGCGATCAAGCGCCGCAAGGCTTGGCCCAGGGCTTCGGCGTCATCGCTGGCGACCAGCAAGCCATTTTCGCCATCGGTGATGATCTCGGGGATGCCACCCACCCGTGCCGCGACGATGGGTAATTGAACCGCGCAAGCCTCCAGGATGGACAGCGACAATGCCTCGCGCCGGGAGGGCGCCAAAAATATATCCATGCCGACCAGCAATTCCGCGACATCCTCCCGCTGACCCAGGCAAACCACCTGCCGTTCCAGTCCGGCGGCGGTGATCTGGCTTTGTATGTGGGCGAACCAAGCGCCTTCCGCCTTGCCAATCAGGAACAACCGCAAGTCGGCCCGCCCCTGCCGCGCCACAGCCTTGATGGCCAGGTCCTGTCCCTTGTCGGGAATGAAACGCGCCACCATGCACAGGCCGATTTGCCCCCCGGACAAGCCCAAACGGGAACGGACCGCCTGCCGATCGACGCCCGCGCTATCCGGCATGGCGACACCACTATGGACGACCTCGATGGATTCGGCCGGATAGCCTTTGCTTTGCAAAAACTCCCGCACGGCGCTGGATACGGCGATGATTCTGCCCACCCTATGGAAATGCTTGTGCGAATTGGTCGCGTGGGCCGTGGCGATGGAGGGTATGCCGGTCAGTTTCGAGGCCCAACCCGCATAATGCGAACCCCGCGCCATATGCCCATGCAGAATATCCGCTTGGATGGCCTTCGCGGCTTGCAGGATCAAATATAAGGAGTAAGGATCGAAAAACCCATGCATGGGCACATGGAAACAAGGAATGCCCAACGCTTGCAGATGGTTTCCCAACCAGGAATCCAAAGGTCCGGCGAAAGCGGGTTGGTACCCTTCGGCCTTTAAACCTTGCATGAGCGAAAGCGCGTGTTTCTCGGCACCGCCACATTCATGGCTGTGCAATATTATTAGGATATTCATGGGATATTACGCTCAGGGGTATTTGATCATCATCTTTTCCCATGGCGTGGCCTTCGTTTGAACCGGGTACGGTCAATATTCATGGGGTTGCTTGACCCATAGCCCCCGGTTTTGCACAAGCATGATGGAAGGCCGTTGCGCCGCTGAGGCATTGTTGCCAATAACCAAGCCAGCGACCGCGAACAAAGTGGATGGATGCTTTTACATCGAGCATTTCTTGGCTTTATCGCGCCGGCTTTAATTGGTATTCCAACCTGCCGACGCCCACAGCAGCAAGGGATATGCCGTGCGCTGGGATTGGCTAAGCCGTTCTATTTAAAAGAATTACTTTCGCAATCCCAGCGTGGTCTTGCTTGGAAAGGTGGCTATCCACAATCCGTTTAGTTTTTTTGAACCCTCCTAGGGGCGATGGCCTCGAAAGACAGGCACGGTATCCCGCGGATGCCGCCCCTGGTGCCAGGATTCAATTACAGCCCTGGTTATACCGCCCCTTCACACACGTCTTGCCGCTGGGCGCGCGGTAGACGCCCATCCCGTTCTTAGTCTTGGCCTCGGCCCCGGTGCTGCTTTCGTAGGTCCGCACGCCGTTGGAATTGACCTCCGATTTGCGGGCGACGCCGGTATTGGGGTTGTAGCTGGCGGATTCGTCGCCGTTGCCGCACACGACCTTGCCCGTCGCGGTGCGGGCGCAGCCGGCGTGGGCGGTGGAAGCGATCAAGGCCAGGGCGAAGATGAATAGGGCTTTCATAGCAGAACTCCTTGCTTGTTGAAATCGTGGGCGACCCGGTGCGGACCGGACCGGGGCGTAGAATCGACGTCCGCACCGCCCATCGTAAGCAATGTCCGGGTCCTCCGCCACGGCCACGCCATCCACCGAACCGGACCCCGCATGGAACCCCCACCATTTTTCCAGGTACCATACCGCCTCCCTGCCCCACTGATGACGCTCCGAAACATCCATGAAAGCCCCCATCAGCCGCCGCGCCTTCCTCCGCGACACCACTCTTTTGACCTTGGCCGGACTCGTGCCCGGCCCGATGCGTAACGCCCTCGCGGCCCCGAGCGCCGCCTTGCGCCTAGGCCCGGCCCTGGTTTTTTCCTACGAAACCCTGACCGAACGCGCCAAGGCGCTG
Organism: Methylomagnum ishizawai; assembly: GCF_900155475.1. Classification (NCBI taxonomy): domain Bacteria; kingdom Pseudomonadati; phylum Pseudomonadota; class Gammaproteobacteria; order Methylococcales; family Methylococcaceae; genus Methylomagnum; species Methylomagnum ishizawai. The sequence continues at coordinate 3,932,953 of NZ_FXAM01000001.1, forward strand.
GCGAAAAAACCCCACACCCCACCACCCCGGCCCCTGCCCCAGGTGGTCCAGCGCATCGACTACGAAGCCTGGGGCCAAATCCGCTACCGCACCGAATCCGCCCTGTTCGCCGAGGGGCCGGGACTGTATCCCGCCACCTTTTTCCATGTCGGCCAGTTCTTCCAGAAGTCGGTGAAAATCCACGTCCTGGAAAACGGCCAGGCGCGGGAAATCCTCTACAACAACGATTATTTCGTCATGCCCAAGGACAGCATCGCCCACAAGCTGTCCGACAAGACCGGCTTCGCCGGCTTCCGCCTGCAAGAATCCCGCAACCGCGAGGACTGGCGCACCCAGGATTGGATCGCCTTCCTGGGCGCGTCCTATTTCCGGGCGATAGGCGCTTTGAACCAATATGGCCTCTCGGCCCGTGGCATCATCGTCGATGCCGCCGAGCCCAAGCCGGAGGAATTCCCCGATTTCACCGAGTTCTTCATCGAGGAAACCGACAACGAAGGCGATCCGGTCCATGTCTACGCCCTGCTCGACGGTCCCAGCCTGACCGGGGCTTATCACTTCGCGATCAAGCGCACCGAAGGCGTGGTGCAGGATATCGAGGCCCAGTTGTTCCTACGGAAAGATGTGGGGCGGCTCGGCTTCGCCCCCTTGACCTCGATGTATTGGTTCAGCGAGACCGAGAAGCGCCGCCTGGAGGACTGGCGGCCCGAGGTCCACGATTCCGACGGCCTCGCCATCTGGACCGGCGGCGGCGAACGGCTGTGGCGGCCCTTGGTCAACCCATCCTATCCGGTTACATCGAGCTTCGTGGACAAAAGTCCCAAGGGCTTCGGCCTGCTGCAACGCGACCGGGTGTTCGAGGATTATCTGGATGGGGTGAACTACGAGCGGCGGCCCAGCCTGTGGGTGGAACCGTTGGAGGATTGGGGCGCGGGCGCGGTGCAATTGGTGGAACTGCCCACCGACGACGAAATCCACGACAACATCGTGGCCTATTGGCGTCCCGCCGAACCGGCCAAGGTGGGCAACACCTACCGGCTGCGCTACCGGCTGCATTGGCTGGCGGACGAACCCTATCCGGCGGCGGTGGCGCGGTGCGTGGCGACCCGGATCGGCCGCGGCGGACAACCCGGCAAACCCCGGCCCAAGGGCGTGTACAAATTCAGCGTGGAATTCGCGGGCGCGGCGCTCGATCCGCTATGGGGCGATACGGTGAAAGCCGAACCCGTCATCACCACATCCAGCGGTACCGTCGGCGGTGCCTTCATGGAACCGATCCCCGGCACCAAACGCTGGCGGGCCATCTTCGACCTGACCCCGCAGGGCGGCGAACCCGTGGAACTCCGGCTGTATATCCGGGGCAATGGCGACGCCCTGACCGAGACTTGGCTGTACCAATTCCGCCCGCCCGCCGGAGGCTGAGCCGGACGATGTGGAACCGGCGCGGGTTCCCTCCCGCGCCCCCTGCCTTCATAGCCATTCCACCCGCAACCGCTCCACCCCGGCCCAGACCTGCACGCGCACGGACCGCCCCCGGCGGTGCAGCGTGTAACCCTCGCCCAGCGGAAATTCCCGCGTGGTTTCCAACAGGATCACCGCGTCGGGCTGTAGGCAGCGGAATTCGATGGCCTTGTCCTCCCAGCCCACCACTTCGGCGGTGGCGTAGCGGATGCGGACTTCGCCCAGGTCCAGGTTCACCGGCAGCATCAGCCCTTCCCGGCCCGGCAGGCGCAATTCGCGGCCCCCGAGCAAACGGCGACCGTCGCGGAACAAGCGGAACCCCTGCTCATGGCCATCGAGGTTGAGGACGTGGACGAAGGCTTCGCCCGCTGCGTTCGCCATCGAGGTCATGAACACACCGCCGGGCGGGCCGTCATGACGCAGGCCGGCGGTCGCCCCCAACCGTTCCAACGCGGTTTGGAACAAGCCGACATCGCAAGGATAAGCCGTGGCGATCACCACCGCCCGGCCCAGCCCGACCTGGGCCTCGAACGCCGCCACCTCGCCCCCGCCATAGAGGCGCAGCAAAGGTTCCGCCGCCCCCGGCGCGAACACCTGGGCGAAATGGGTACGGACCTCGGGGCGCGGCGCGGCCCAACCTTCGGCGCAGAGCGAGAGATAGTGGCGCTCGCTGGAATGCCGCGTGCCCAAGGCTTCCACACCCAGCGCCCCGGCCAGGACCGCGCAGGGCCGGCCCTCCATATCGTATAGCGGCACCTCGCCATACAGCAGCAAGCCGCCGCCCGCCTCCAGCCAAGCGACCAACTTGCCCTGCACCGCCCCGTCCATATAGCGGGCGGAAGGCAGGGCCAACACCGGCACGGTCACGGGGTCGAGGGGCCGGTTCTGCACATCGACCGCCCCGAACCGATAGCCCGCCAACAACATCCCCCGCGCCAGGCTTTCCCAAGCGCCATAGGCGCGGTTGGCCTGCACATTGGCGGCGATCTCGCGCATGATGGCGCTCTTGGGATATTGGGCCTCGGTCATAAAGTAATCCGGGATGAAGCCATAGGCCAAGCCGTCGCGCTCCTCGTCCATATCGGCCAGTTTGTCGGCCAGGGTCGCCATCGTGCGGATGATGCGGGCCATGCGCGGATAGGTGTAGCTCAGGCTGCCGTCGGCCTTGACCGGCGCGGCCACGCCATGGCGCTCGCCGGTGATGGCGATGCGGTCGTCGCCGTCGCCGGGCGGCGGGTCCAGCCGGTAATTGGTGCCGCCCGCGAACAGGTAGTAATTCAACAGCCGGTTGCCCTGGGCGATGCACATGCGGGTTTTCAAATCCACGGCGGAAGGATCGTAGCGGTTGCCCTGCATCTGGCCGTAATCGCCGTCGCCGCACTCGAACTCCAGCGAACACAGGGGCTGGTCGCGGGTCTGGCTAGCTTCCTGGAGGGCGTTGCAGAGATATAAATCCTGGAAGTTGTCCGGCGTGAGGTTGCCGAGATAAAGATCGGTGCCGGGCAGATAGCCCGGTGCCTGGGTATAGGCTTCATACAACTGGCTGATGCCGATGGGATAGGTGAAACCGCGCCCGCCGCCGGTGCCGTGGACATTGACCAGGAACGGAATCCCCTTGACGCCCTCGGCCTCGGCGTAAGCCCGCAGGGTGGCGAGATAGCGGGCATAGCGCCCGCGCTGGTAATGGCCCAGGTCGCGCATGAACTGGGCGGCGTAGGCTTCGCCGGGGGAACGGAGGGCAGCGGCGCGGGTCGCGGGATCGTCCAGGTCGAAGGGATAGCGCCCGCGCAAGGTTTCCGGCGCATAGCGCCGGGCCAGCCAGGCGGCGAAATCGGCCAGGGTATGTTCGGTCAACTCGGGGACGTTGCTGCACCAGGACAGCATCCCCACTTCGTTATCCAATTGCAGGGCGATGACATTGCCGCCCCTGGACCGTAGCCGCGGCACCAGCGCCACCATCACCGCCGCGTACCAATCCCGCACCGCCGCCAGGAAATGGGGGGCCAGCACATCAACCGTGCGGGTGGTGGCGGGCTGGCCGTCCCAGCCCACGGGGACGATCTCGGGATGCTTGTCATACAGCCAATAGGGCAGCCCCTCGTTCTTCATCTCGGCCATGACGAAAGGACCGGGCCGGGCGATGAAATAGAGGCCGTTGTCGCGGCACAGGTCGATATAAGCCATCAGATCGAGTTCGGGCCGGGTCCAGCCGGAAAGATCGATCCGGCCCTCGACCGGCTCATGGCAGAGCCAGGGGATATAGGACGCCACGGTATCGCACCCGGCCCGCTTGAGCTGGTCGAGCCGGTCCTGCCAAGCCGTGCGCGGCAGGCGGAAGTAATGGATTTCCCCGCACAGCAGGATGCGCGGACGGCCAGCGATGAAGATGCGGCGATGGCGGAGGTCGATCATGGAACACCTCTGGGGGAGGAGGGATGGGGCGGGATACGCAACACCAGACCTTGATTCGGGGCCAGCACCAGCGGCGTCAACAACGCCGCGCCCTGGAGGTCCAGACCAGTGGCGAGCAATATACACCCCTCCCCGGCCAGGAAACCGAGATCGAGGTGGCGGCTTGCGCTCCCCAGGTTGAGCGCGATCAACAGCCGGTCGCCGTCCAATGCGCGGGTATAGACCAAAACCTCCGCCACCCCGACCGGCACTTCCCGGTAATCGCCCAACAGCAAGGCCGGGGTGGCTTGGCGCAGCGCGGTCAAGGCCCGGAAGAAATTGAGGTCGGAAGCGGGATCGCCATCCTGGGTCCGCACATTGCGGACGGCGCAATCATCGCCCAGCGGCAGCCAAGGCTCGGCGGCGGCGGGCGCGAAACCGGCGTTGGGTCCGGCGTCCCAGGGTAGCGGCGTGCGCTGCGGGTCGCGGCCCATGAGCGCGGCGACCTCGGGTTGGTTGATGGCCTGGGGGTCGCGGATTTTTTCCGGCGGGATGCGGCCATTCTCCATGCCGATCTCGTCGCCGTAATAACAGGTCGGCGTGCCGCGCAGGGTCAGCAACAGCATCTGCGCCACCCGCGCCTGCGCCCGGCCCACCCGGTTCACCAAGCGGGGCTGGTCGTGGTTGCCCAAGACCCAGTTGGGCCACGCGCCGGGCGGCAGCAAAGCCTCGTACTCGGCGATGGCCCGCCGCAATATCTCGGCCCGCCACGGTAGATAGATCAGGCGGAAATTCACCGGCAAATGGCATTCGTCCAGGTTCCGCCCGTAATAGGGCATGAGTTCGGGCGGGGCGAGGCTGATTTCGCCGACTAACACCCGTTCGCCGTAGCGGTCGAACAGCGCCCGGAACTCGCGGATGATGGCGTGGACTTCGGGCTGGTCGGCGGTGTGGATATGGCGCAAGCGGCCATGGGGATTGACGCCGTCCCAATCGGGATTGACGGGTTCGTCGCGCAGCAGCGCATCTTTGATCAGCAGCCAGATCACATCGACCCGGAAGCCATCGACCCCGCGTTCCAACCAGAACGCCGCGCAACTGAGCATAGCCCGCAACACCTCGGGATGGCGGTAATTCAACTCGGGTTGGCTGCGATCGAACTGGTGCAGGTAATACTGGCCGGTGGCGGGATCGAAGGTCCAGGCCGGGCCGCCGAAGAAGCTGATCCAATTATTGGGCGGCCCGCCATCCGGGGCCGGATCGCGCCAGACATACCAATCGCGCTTGGGGTCGTCGCGACCCGACCGGCTGGCCAAGAACCACGGATGCTCGTTCGAGGTGTGGTTGGGCACCAGGTCCAGGATCAATTTCAAGCCGCGGGCGTGGACCCCGGCCAGTAGCGCATCGAAATCGGCCAGGGTGCCGAACAAGGGATCGATGCCGGTGTAATCGGCCACGTCGTAGCCAAAATCGCGCATCGGCGAGGGGAAGATCGGCGACAGCCACAGACCACCGACCTTGAGGCTTTCGAGATAATCCAAGCCTTGCAAGATGCCGCGCAAATCGCCCACCCCGTCGCCATCGCCGTCCCGGAACGAGCGGGGGTAAATATGGTAGAGGATGCTGGTCTGCCACCAGGGCGGCGCGGACCTGGTCTGGGAAGGTTGCGGGGAAACCGCCATGGGAATGCTCCGGCAAAATGAACGAAACCCCGCCGGAGCGGCCCGCCCCGACGCGGAGGATTACGGGAAGCCCAGCGTCCAACCACCCCGTTATGCGCACAATCCGGCGTTACAGCGTCACCCAACCCCATATTTCGATTATCCTTTTGAAAACAAAAGGATACATCTCAACCCTGGCGCTGACACCGTGTGATTTCCCGAACAACAAGGCCATATAACGCATAACATTGCGTTATTTCACACAATCTACAAATATCGGTGCCATCCCCGCCTAGGAAAAGCCAACAAGCGCCGTGCCCATAGAAAATGGCACCAATCATGCTTGTCAGTGGATTGGATCGCCCGCCCCGGCAGGCATAGACCCGGCAAAAACCCTATAAAAACAAACCCATTGCCCGAACCCCATGGATTTTGGGGATTCCGGCAGTGACTAGGCGCAAGACCCTCAAGAGAGGCTACATGATGAATTCGAAATCGCTCAAGACCCTGGCCATCGGCTCGCTGACCACCGTGCTGGGCCTCGCGGCGCACCCCGCCGCCGCCCACACCACGATCCGCGACGCCGCCACCGAAGGCGTCACGGCGTATAACGCCCTGCAAATCGGGCATACCTGCGAACTCGAGAGCGGCAAAAAAATCCCGGTCATCGCCCAAAGCGTGGTGTTCCCCACCGCCAGCCCCACCGTGACCCAGGTGCTGGTGACCGATGCCACCACCACCCCGGTCACGACCCAAACCACCGCGACCACGCTGGACGCCGAGATCACCGACTCCCTGGGATTGGCCGCCAAGGCCAGCCTGGTCCAGGACCGCAACATCTTCAAGAAGCAGAACCTGACCCTCGACAGTAACGGTAATGTGATCGGCTTCTACGCCACCAACGGCAACCTGCAAACCGATCTGCGCGGCCTGGTGCCGTTCCGCTTCACGCCCATCAGCTTCAAATCCACTTCCTGCGCCAAGCGGATGCTGGTCAAGATCGCGGTGGCGGATATCTGCAAGAAGACCTTCCCGCCCAAGGCCGGCACGGCCAACCTGTGGATTCCCGCCACCACCTCTAAATTCACGGACGCCAACATCGACGGCATCGGCTCCCCGGCCACCCTGACCATCAACCGCGATTTGACCAAGAACCCCCTGCCTGCGGATTGCCCGGTGAACGCCAACGCCGACGGCAGCACCACCCCCGGCTATGATGTCGTGGTCACGCCCAGCACCCAGGACGTGGACGACCACCTGCCGTTCAAGGGCTGGCGTTGATCCAGGGCCGGGGCGCGTCCCGGCTTCCGCCCTCACGGGGGGAAACGCAGGCTGCCGCCGGTTTCCCCCCGCGCATCCATCCAAACATGCGGCAAGCCCAGGCGGTCCAGCCAGGCGGGGCCGTCCTCCTCCTTGAGCATGGCGATGGTCGAGGCGCTGCCCGCCACCACGCACAAATCGCCGACCACGCTCACCGCCGCCAGATGCCGCACCGGCCAGCCGGTCTTGGGATTCAGCACATGGCCGTAGCGGACGCCATCCACCACCAGACAGCGCTCGTAATCGCCGCTGCTGGCCAAGCCCCCCCGGTATAGCGGCAAACTGCCGAGCAAAGCGCCGGGCACGTGGGGATGGCGGATGCCGATCCGCCAGGGCGCGCCATCGGGATGCGGGCCGACCACCCGGATATCGCCGCCCAGGTTCACCAAGCCCTGGCGGAAACCCGCCTCCGCCAGCAAAGCCGCCACCCGGTCCGCCGCGTATTCCTTGACCACGCCGCCGAAATCCAGCTCCAGCCCGGCCTCGGGGAATTCCAGCCAGGGCGCGGCCCAGCGCAGCCGGTGCCAGCCGATGCGTGCGAGCAAGGATTCGATCAGGGCGGGATCGGGCAGGCCGCCCGGCCCGAAGCGCCAGGCTTGCCGCAACAGGCCGGAGGTGATATCGAACAGCCCGTCGCTCTGGCGGTGGCAGGCTTCGGCGTAATCCAGAAGCCCGGCGGTTTCCGCGTCCACGGCGATGCGCCCGCCCTCGGCGGCGGCACGATTGATCCGGGATAGGAGGCTATCGGGACGGTAGCGGGAATAGCGGGCTTCGAGGCGCAGCGCCTCGGCGCTGGCGAGATCGATGGCGCGACGGGCCTCGGCGGCGTCCACGGCGTAGCACTGGACCTCGCAGGGCGACCCCATGGCCTTGAAGGAATGGCGGAACAATCGCCGCACAGCCGCCTCCGCGTGTTTGGAAGGAAGCAGGGTACGCACCGCGCACACTACCCTGGCTAGAGAATTTTCATGTTCCCTGTAGGGTGGGCATGTACTCATGCCCACCCTACGGCTGAGCGTAACCCCAAACCGAAAATGCGCTAGAACATCAGGTGCCAAGTCGCCGACAAGGAACCGGTGCGCTGCAACTGATAGCCATGGGCATCGTCCTCCAGGGGTTGCAGCCATTCCACGGCGAATTGATTGCCCTGGAACGTCCCCTCCGGCACCATCGCCGCGAGGCCGAACCCCAAATCCCAATAATGCCCGCCGTAATTGGCCGGGATATCGAAGGTCGCGGTTTCGCTATGCGGCCCGTTGTATTGGCCCTGGATGGCCCCTTGCGCGGTATAAACCCCGCGCAACGAAGCCGACAGCCAATCCAGGAGGTTATAGCCGCCCCACAGGCTGGATTGGAACAGATCGCCCAGCGCGTAGCCGAATTCGTTGCGCGATTCCAGCCGGGCGATGGCGTTCAACTGCCCGCCCCAGGACCACGCCCCGTCCTGGCCGGTATAGGTCAGGCTGGGCCGGAAATCCCAAGTGCCGCTGCCGAGTTGCATCCCATAGTCGTAGAAGGTCTGGCTGCTGGGCATCTTCAGCCCGGCATTCCCGCTGGGCGCGGTGAAGCCCAGGGCGGTATGCACATGGTGCCCCGGCATCTCGAACAGCTTGAACAAGGCGTACATGCCGATATCGCCGACGCCGCCGGTGGCGTGGCGCGGTGCGCCGCCGTGGTTGTGGCTTTCGCCCGAAGGCGGCGGAGCGCCGTCGAGTTGGCGGAAATCCATGTCCATATCCATGAACTGCGGCATCAGCATCAGGTTCAGCCAATCCGTGGGCGCGTACATGAGGTCGAGCATGTGCATGTTCATGGCCATGCGGCTGGGCGCGTAGGAACAGCGGTTCTTGCCGCCGCAGCCCTGGGCCACCACCACCGCGTCGCCCACGGAGGCCGTGCCGTTCAACATGGCGCCGCTGCCGCCGCTCTGTAGGCTGTACATATAGCGGTAGCCGACCATGGTCTCGCCCGCCCGTTCCAGCATATGGCCGAACATCACCCCCGCCGGGGCGTGGGCCATCGCGTGCCCTTTATGGGAGTGGTGGGCGTGGTCGTCGCCATCGCCGATATCCAGGGACAAGGGCGCGGACAGGTCCAGCCGCAAACCGGCGTTGAACTGGTAATAATCGAAGTTGGCGTAGGAAGCTTCCCCGCCCCCGCCCAGCTTGAGGTCGCCCGCATGGGTGTAATACTCGAAACCGCCCTCCAGGGTCAGCGCCTTGCCCACCTTCTTCTGGACGGTCACCCCGCCGCTCAGCGCCCCGAAACCCGACAGCCGGTAATCGCTGGAATATGCCTTGAGCGGCACCTGGGCGAGGTTGAACTGGCCGCCCGACTTGGGCTCGGCCTGCTGGAACAGGAAATAGGGCTGGTAGAAATCGGCGGCGCTCTGCGAGTAATAGCGAAACCGGGGCGTGACGGTCCAACCCCAGCCCAAGGGCTGCGCCCAATCCAGATGGAAGGTATGGGCGTCGATGCCCCAATCGTCGTGGTAGAAGCGGTAATCGAAATGCAAAGCCGCGTCCAGCGGCTCGACATATTGCACATAGCGGGCGTCCCAGGTCACTTGGTCGCGGGCATCGGGCCGCCGTTCCAACACCGCCTGCACCTCGGGGGTCAACAAGGCCGGCAAGCCTGGGATGCCGGTATCGACCGGGGTTTGGTCGGGGTCCACGAACACGAAATCGACCACCTTGTAGGGATTGGCCAGATAGCCGGTGCTGCGGGTATAGCCGACGCCGCTCTCGACCAGGGCGTCCTTGGTCAAGACCTGGGCGACGCTGAAATGGGTGTTCCAGTCCTGGCGCACGGCCCTGAGGGTCTTGATCTCGACGCCGAACGGCCCCGGCTGCACCTGGACCTGGTTGGCGTAATTGGAATAGTCATAATAGGGGCTGGCGTTGGGGTCGAGATGGGCCGCGATATCGCTGTTGGTGTAATCCAGCCCCAGGTTCAAGGCGGTGAGTTTTTGGTTGAGGTCCAAACGCCCCCCCAGCCCGGCGAAGGCCGAATGATAATCCGGCTCCTCCGACACGCCGCCGTTGACGCTGGCCTCGGCCTCGTCCCATTGGTAGGCCAGCCGGAAATCGCCCTGCTGCCGGGTTTCCGGGGAAGCGGTGGCGATGGTCTGCACCAGCCGGGCGTCCTTGACATAATCGCCGGAGTCCAAATCCAGCCGGTACGGGTTGAACTGGCGGTCGTACATCAAGGTGTTATTGCCCAGGATCAAGGGGGTCGCGCCGGAGATGGCGGCGTTGTTGCTGGGATAGTTGTTGCCGCCCAGGGCCAGGGGCGCGGAAGTGATCGGGGTCGCCCCGGACCAAGTGTCCTGGGCGTAATGGAAAGCCAGTTTCCAGCGATCCATCAGGGTGAACTTGCCACCGCCGGAAAGGTTATCGACCTGGATCGGGTTATAGGCGCTGCGCTCGCCCAGATAAAGCTCGCGGGCGGTTTCCTTGTAATGCCCGTATTGGAAAGTCGCCTCGTCGCCCTCCGCCGCGTGCAGCGGCTGGGCCAAACCCGGCAGGGCCAGGGCCGCCGCCGTCAAGGCCCGCAAGGCCGGGCTTTCCGGCGCGGCCACGGGTCCGGGAACGCCCGGACCGTCCGCCCACAGCGGCGGCGGACGGTAATCCCGTCCCTGGCAAAGCGCCCGGCACAACACCCCACAACCCCGCGCCCAGCGGACAATCCACGCCAGCGCCCCGCCCTCCCCGTCAATAGCACCCACAACCACCCCCACTGGCCGAAGTGCCGCCGGAGGCCGCCTCCCGTCCGCCATGGACATGTTCGAGGAAGCCGTTTTGTTCGGGATGGGGTTCCAAGGCCATTTGGGGCTTGGCGAGATGGCCGCGCTCCCAGGGCGCGACCTGGACGCAGCCCGAGAGCCAGAGCGCCAAGGTCAAACCCGCCACCCGGCGGAGGATTGTTCGCGATTGCTTCATAGGGATTCGGGAGGTCGTGGTCCACGGTGCCCGGTGGGGCGGCGGGATCATTGGTCCTGGAGGGTCTCGATGGTGGTTTCGGTGTGCTGGGTGCCGTAGCAATGGAATTGCAACGTATATGACACCAAGGCTTTCAATTTCTTGGACTTTTTGCCGGACTTGGGGGTCTTGGCGACCGTGACCGTGTAATCGCCCGGCCCGGCATAGAGGCTGACCGTGGCGCTGAAGCGCTTATCCCCGCTTTTGGGGTCGGTGGTGGAGGTGCTTTGGGCGTCCCGCTGGACTTGGGCGGTGAGCAGGAACGGCACCGCCTTGGCGGTCCTGATGGCGATATCCAAGCGGTCGGGCGTGCCCGCCGCCGGATCGACCGGGCAGCCCACCCGGTAGATATCGGTGGCCGTGGCCTTCTTGCGGAGGAAGCCGACCTGATCATGTGCCGATACGAGCTGCGGCAGTCCCGCCAAAATGAGCAGGGCCGCCATCGTGCCTATCGTCTGGCTTGGGAGTTTGGCTTTCATCATCTGGGTTTTCCTCTGAATCGTGTGAATTTAGGTGTGCTTCATCCGGGGTGGCCCGCTATCGCCCCGCGCCCCCGGACAGCGAATCCAGCTTGAGCGCGGCGAACTCCCGGACATCGGCGGCACGGTCGGCCAGCGCCTGCCGGAGCAAGGCGAGACCTTGGGCATCTTCCCCCGCCCCTTCCAGCGCGGTCATCCGTACCGACTCGTCGGGGTCTTCGAACGCCCGCCACAGCACCTCCGACGTGGTGTCGCCGCCCTGCCGGGTCAAGCCAAAGACCGCCTGCGCCCGGACTTCGGGGTCGGGATCGCCCAGCGCGGTTTCCAGCGCCCCGCGCAATTCCGCCGGGTCCACCCGGCCATCGACGATCAAGCGCCCCAGGGCCGTGGCCCGTTGTTCGGCGTCGCCAGCCGTGGCCTGGGCCAGCAGTTGCCCGACGGCGGGGGATTCGGCGGCAAGCCCAGGGTCCGGGAGCGGGATGGCGTCCGTTGCCGTCGGGCGCGTGCCCGCCGCCAGCACCCAGATTTCCACGGGCCGTCCTTGTTCGTAGCGGAACATGAGATTGGCATCCGGCCCCAGCAGGCAAGCCAGCAGCGGCTTGATGGCGGCGGCGGCGCAGGTGGCGGTGAGTTCGGTATCGAGTCCGGCAGGGATGTGGATGGGGATGTGGGTCTCGGCGGCGAGGGCGGTGAGCATCCGACCGATGGGGGCTTGCCGCGCTTGCGCACGGAACCCCTGGACCGCGTCCACCGCGATGGTGGTGCGGGATTCGGCCACGCCGACAACGGACGCCGGGTCCGCGCCAGCGGGCGGTGCGCCCACGAACCAGAACCCAAGCAGCCAGCGCAAGGCCCAAGCGGGGAATGGCACGGAAGAGTCTTGCGGGACGGGGATCATCGTCGTTCAACACATGCAGGGGCCAAGCCGGAACGTAAAGCTTTAGCAGTTATCGTGCCTTGTCACCCGCCCCCCCGGACCCAGTCCACCCTTGGCCCCAGCGGCTCCAAACCCAAGGGCCGGGCGGTCCCTTCCAGGCCATATCTGCGTCATATAACCCAATAAGATGCGCTATATAACACAGGCAAATGTGCCATATGCCACAGCTTCCCCGCTTGGACCCCAGCGCCCGCCGGGGTTCGCGGCGGAATTCATTTTTCCTCCATATTTGCCTCACACTCCGGGGCGAAGCTTGTTCCGTGTCCGGGAGGCCGGTCGCCATCGCGGCGGGCCTCCGCCTCGAAGCCGAGTCCATTCCAGCCTGAATCCCCCACGGAGTAAACGCCATGACCCTACGCCGACCCCTAACCATCGCCCTCTTGCTCGCCGCGTCCGGTGGCTCCGCCCTCGCCAAGTCCAACAACCAATGGCCCGCCAGCTATGACACCGACGGCAACGGCAAAGTCAGCAAGGCGGAAATCGAAGCCGCCCGCACCGCCGAGTTCACCGCCATCGACACCGACGGCGACGGCTACGCCACCCTGGCCGAATTGCAAACCTGGCTGGTGGCGCAACAAACCAGCAAGTACGACACGCTGAACACCGACGGCGGCACCCTGAGCCAGGCCGAATTCGTCGGCGACCTCACCGGGCAAGCCTTGTCCGCCGCCACCGAGACCTTCACCCTGGCCGACACCGACGGCGATAGCGGCTTGTCCGCGGACGAATTCAAAGCCCTGCGCCCGGTCTTCCCCCAGTCCATACAGACCTTCGTCATGCTGGATACCGACCGCGACACCAAAATCTCCCAGGATGAATACCTGACCCCGCCCAAACCGGGCAAAGGCGGTAAAGGCGGTCCCGGTGGTCCCGGCGGCGCGGGCGGTCCCGGCGGTCCCGGCTTCTAAAGCGGCCCTTCCCGCGACCGGAGCCCGGCCCGTCGCCAGAGCTGACGCGGCCCGCGATAATGGCGATCCCGCGCCATATCCTGGGCCACGCCATGAGACTCACGATTTTCACCAAGCTGCTGCTCGCCATCTTCCTGGGGATGCTGGTCATCCTGGGCGCGATGTTGGGTTCGGTGCAATGGAGCTTCCAACGGGGCTTCGACGATTATCTGCGCAAGGTCGAAGCCCGGCGCATGGACGCGCTGGCCGGACTGCTGGAAGCGGGATACGCCCGGCATGGCGCTTGGGATTTCCTGAGGGACAACCCATACGCTTGGTTCGACCTGCTCGGACAGGTCGCCGCCGCGGACAAGGTCCGGGACGGACCCGAACCCCCGCCCGCGCCGCCGTTCGAGGCTGCCGGGGGCTTCCCCGGCCCCCCGCCCGGACATCCCCATCATTTCGGCCACGCCGGCCCGCCGTACCCCCCGCTGTTCAAACACGGCCATCTCAGGGTCGTCGATCTCGATAAGGTCCAGGTCGTCGGCCCCCCCGAAGGCCGGGAGCCGGGCGCCATGGAGACGCTGCGCCCGCTGCTCCACGCCGGGCGGACGGTGGGTTGGTTGGGCTTCCTGCCCGACCGCCACGCGACCGACCGGCTGCAAGCCGCCTTTGTCGAGCAATACGCCCGCGCCAACACCCTGATCGCCGTCGTGGCCCTGGCGGTGTCGTTCCTGCTGTCCCTGGCGCTGGCGCGGCAATTCCTCGCCCCGATCCGCCGCCTCGCCGCCGGGGCTAACGCCCTGGTCGCGGGCGATTACGCCACCCGCATCCCGGTCGGAAGCCGCGACGAACTGGGCCGCTTGGCCGGGGATTTCAACCGGCTGGCCCAAACCCTGGAACGCAACGAGCAAGCCCGCCGCCAATGGGTGGCCGACACCTCCCACGAATTGCGGACGCCCCTGGCGGTGCTGCGCTCGGAGGTGGAAGCCCTGATCGACGGGGTGCGCGAACCCAGCCCGGACCGGCTGCGCTCGCTGCATTGCGAAATCCTGGCCCTGGGCAAGCTGGTGGACGATCTGCGCGAATTGTCGAGCCACGACCTGGGCAGCCTGGATTACCGCATGGCCGGACTCGACCTGGCCGGGCTGGTGCTGGACTGCGCCGAGGGCTTCCGGTCCCGTTTCGAGGCCAAGGGCATCGGCCTGAAACTGCCGGAACCCATCCCGTTGCCCATCCTGGGCGACGCCGGGCGCTTGCGGCAATTGTTCCTGAACCTCCTGGAAAATAGCCTGCGCTACACCGACGCCGGGGGCGTGTGCCGGATCGCGCTGGGCCGGGAGGGAAACACGGCCTGGGCCGCCCTTGAGGATTCCGCGCCGGGCGTGCCGGAAACGGCGTTGCCGCGCCTGTTCGAGCGCTTCTTCCGGCTGGACCCCTCTCGCAGCCGCGCCCTGGGCGGCACCGGGCTGGGGCTTGCGATCTGCCGGGGCATCGCCGAAGCCCATGGCGGCGGATTGAGCGCCGCCGCCTCGCCCCTGGGTGGACTCCGGCTGCGCTTGGACCTACCCTTGGCGCCTCCGTGAACCGCCGGGACTGCCATGAACACGACCAAACGCATCCTGATCGTCGAGGACGAACCGAAACTGGCCGGGGTCTTGATGGACTATCTGGCGCGGGCGGGCTACGCCACCGATTGGCTGGCCGATGGCCTGGGGGTCGCGGCCCGGATCGCCGCCGCCCCGCCCGACCTGGTCCTGCTCGACCTGATGCTGCCGGGGCGGGACGGCATGGATGTGTGCCGGGATATCCGCAAAACCTCCAACGTGCCGATCTTCATGGTGACGGCGCGGATCGAGGAGATCGACCGTTTGCTGGGGCTGGAACTCGGGGCCGATGATTACATCTGCAAGCCCTACAGCCCACGCGAGGTGGTGGCGCGGGTGCGGGCCTTGTTCCGGCGGCTGGAAACCCTTGGCGCGGCCACCCCGCCGCCGGCCTACCGGGTGGACCGGGAAAAGATGCTGATCGCCTTCCACGGCGCGGCCCTGGAGCTGACCACGGTGGAATTCCGCCTGCTCGCCATCCTGATGGAAACGCCGGGGCGCATCTATTCCCGCGAGCAACTGCTGAACCGGCTGTACGAAGACCGCCGCGTCGTCACCGACCGCACCATCGACACCCACATCAAGAACATCCGCCGCAAGCTGGCGCAGGCCATCGGGGAGCGCGAGGCGCTAGTGTCGGTGTACGGGGTGGGCTACAAATTCGAGTGGTCCTAGCGCATTTCCGGTTGGGGTTTACGCTCAGCCGGGTGGGCGCGGAATATATGCCCACCCACAGATAACGTGAAAATGCCCTGGCACCGGGCCGCTACCAAACCCGCTTCTCCATCAGGTCCTGGAATTGCCTGAGGTCGATGCCGAAGGCGTCCGGTGGATGCAGGGTGCGGATCGCGAACAACCGGCCCTGGTCGTCGTGTTCCCGTTCGCTCAGATCGAGGAAACGGACCGGCACCCGGTTCTTGCCGGCGTCGCGGCAGATCACGATGCGGGGCCGCAGGCGCGACCGCGGATTCTGTTCGATCACCACACCCACCTCGCCAGTGGTGAGTTCCACCACGCTGCCCGCCGGATATACCCCCAGACAGGAGATGAAGCCCACCGCCAGCTGCGGGTCGATCTTGTCCTTGGCGAGGTCGTTCAATATCTTGATGGCCTCGATGTGGCTACGGCCCCGTTGGTAGCTGCGGTTGCTGGTGATGGCGTCGTATTTATCGACGATGGAGACGATCTTGGTGTAGAGGTTGAGTTGGGAGCCATCGAGGCTGCGGGGATAGCCGGTGCCGTCGAGGTTCTCGTGGTGGCCGAAGGCGACATCCACGGTGCCGCTATAGATATTGCGTCCCGACATCAGGATATCCCGGCCATGGCGGGCATGCGTCTTCATGATGGCGAATTCCTCGGGGGTGAGCTTGCCTTCCTTGTTGAGAACCTCCAGGGGTATCCGCACCTTGCCCATGTCGTGCAGCAAGCCGCACAGTCCGATGTTCTCCAGTTCGCGGGGTTGCAAACCGGCCTGCCGCCCCAGGGTGATGGCATAGACGCAGACGTTGAAGGAGTGCTGGCTGGTGTACTCGTCCCTGGTCTTGATCTGGGTCAGGAACATCATCGCCTCGGAATTCCTGAGGATGCTGGACACGCATTCCGAGACCGCCGCCCTGGCGACCTGGATGTCCACGCTGTGGCCGAGCCGGATGTCGTCGATGAAGCGCTTGACGAGGCCGCTGGTCTCCCGCTGGGCGGCACCGGCCTTCCCCAGTTCGCGCTCGAAGCCCCCCTCCGGCTTGGCGCGGTGGCCGGGGGACGACTGGCCGGCCTTGATTCCCGGAAGGCCGTAGCTCACGATGCGGGAGCGCACGGTGTCGATATAGACATACTCGCAAACTGCCTGGACCGCCAGGATATCCTGCTCGGTCTTCAGTTCGAAGCCTTGCAGGAGGAAAGGCGTTTCCAGCCAGGGCCGGTCCAATTCGGAAACGAACATGCCAACGCGCAACTCGCCGACGGGAATCTTGACGGTCTCGCGTTCGTCGATTTTATGTTGTTGCAGTGTATTCATAGGCCGGTACCCGCAAGCCAAGGCCGTAAGAATGGAAAACGACGGCGGCGCGGGCCACCTGTCACGACCGCACCGAACCAAGGCCTTTCCCGGCCACGACCGACCGGAACCGCTACTGTTTTCCCCGTTCTTTATTTTTGTGGACATGGCACCTTTCCTTGGCGCAAGGCTTAAAGACTAGCGTCCATCGCGCAAAAAATCACCTACTGCCGGATGGGTTGCCCACCCCTCGGCCAAGCTTCCGCACCCAGTGGCCGTACCCATTCACAACCCCGTCCCCTAGCCGCCCTAAACTGGGACACCGATGTTCCCCAATCCAGGGCGGCATACGCCCGGACAGCCTGGGCAATCCACCCCCCCGGACGCCACCACGTCCCATCCGCGCTACGGGGTTTGTCAAGCCCCCCTCAGACCGGGGGCGGGCCGCCCTCGACACAATGCCCGGCGATATTGACCGCCAGGAAATTGGTCGAACCGCTCAATCCCGGCGTGCCGCCGACCACGACCACCACGTCTTCCGGGGCGATGGAGCCATCGGCCAGCAGCGAACTCACCGAACTATAGACGAGCTGGTCGGTATTGGGCTGGGGCGCCTGGAGCTGGGCATAGACGCCGTAGCGCAAGGCCAGCTCCCGCACCGTGCGCAGCCTCGGGCTTTTCACATAGATGGGGATGCCGGGCCGGTAGGCCGACACCAGCCGGGCGATGCGGCCGGTTTCCGAGTCGGCGATGATGGCGCGGGCCGGGACTTCGCGGCAAGCATGGGCCGCCGCGTGGGCGAAATAGGCCCGCACCGGGCTGGAGGTGGCGTCGGCCTCGATATCCCAGCCCCTAGGGCGCTGCTTCTCGGCCTCGCGGGCGATGCGGGCCATGGTCGCGACCGCCTCCAGTGGATATTTGCCGTTGGCGGTCTCGCCCGAGAGCATCACCGCGTCGGTGCCGTCGAACACCGCGTTGGCGACATCGGACACCTCGGCGCGGGTCGGGCGCGGATTTTCGATCATCGAATGCAACATCTGGGTCGCGGTGATGACCAGCTTGGCCTTGCGGGCGGCGGCCTGGATGATGCGCTTCTGCAAGGTCGGCAATTGCTCGAACGGCACCTCCACGCCCAGATCGCCCCTGGCGATCATCACCCCGGCGCAGGCTTCCAAAATCTCGTCGAGATGGTCGATGCCCTCCTTGTTCTCGATCTTGGCGACGATTTGGACCGGGCTTGGGTGGGCGTCGAGGATATCCTGCACCGCTTTGATATCGGCGGCCCCGCGCACGAAGGAATGGGCGATATAGTCCACCGCGTTCTCCGCCGCGAAATGGATGAATTCGGCGTCACGGCCCGAGAGCGCGGGCAGGTCCAGCCGCACCGAGGGCACGTTGACATTCTTGCGGGCGGCGATGCGGCCCGGATTCACCGCTTGGCAGACCAGGGCGTCGGACGCCTTGGCGACCACGGCCAATTCCAAGCTGCCATCCTCGATCAGGATGGCCGCGCCGACCGGCACCTCGTCGATGAAACCGGGATAGGACACACCAAACGCCTTGCCCACCGGGTCGGCGCGGACGATGCGGACGGTCTCGCCCGCCGCGAGCGGGATCGGCGCGGCGATGTCGCGGGTGCGGACTTCCGGCCCCTTGGTGTCGATCAGGATGGCGATACGGTCGGACACGGCGCGGATATTGCCGACCACGCCCAGGGCGTCGTCGGGTGTGATATGGGCGGTGTTGAGCCTCACGGCGTCCATGCCGACCGCGTGCAGCGCGGCCAGGAATCCGGGTTGGCAATGATGGTGCGACAGGGTCGCGAGGATTTTGGTGAGTTTGGGATTCATGGCGGTGGGCGCTCGATAGAAAGCAAGGGAAGGATTCTATCCAGCGTCACGTGACACCCATAGTGTATGGCGGGTGAATCCGCTCTTTCCTCGCACGACCTCCCCAACGGCGGATCCACGGCCCGCGCCCGAGGAGGCCCACCCTCAGGCTGGGCGTACCCCCAAACCGAAAATGCGCTAGCGCTTGGGCTTGGCCCCGGCCAGCCAGCCGTTGATGTCCTCGATATCGCGCAGGGACAGGGAGCCGCTCCACAGCCGCAAAGCCACCAAGGACCGGATATAGTCGTACCGCGCCCCGGCATATTCGAACCGGGCCTTGAGCAGGTTCTTCTTGGATTCAAGCAAGGCCACGATGGTGGCGACCCCGAGTTCGTAGCTCTTTTCCTGGGCCACGCGGGCCTTTTCGCGGAACTCGATCTCCTTGGCGGTGGAATCCACCTTGGCCCGGCCAGTGCGGGCGTTGAGGTAGGCGGTGCGGACTTCCTTGTCGATTTCGCGCTGGCGTTCCACCCGCTTTTCCTGGGTGGTCTGATAACGCGCCACCGCCTCCTTCGCCGCGGCCTCGATCTCCCCGCCGGAATAGATCGGCACGTTGAGCTGCACCCCGACGCTGGCCGAGTTGTAGCGCCCAATCGGACGGTTGTCGTAGCCCTGGTTGTCGGAATAGATTTCGGACAGTTGCAAGGACAATTGCGGCAAATGCTGGGCGCGGGCGCTGCCTATCGCGGTCTCGGCGGCATCGAGGGCGTATTGCAAAGCCTTGAGGGCGGGATGGTTGGTGTTGGCCTCACGCACCCATTCGTCCACCTGCCCCGGCACCTCCGGCAGGCGGTCACGGGCGAGGGGGGCCAAGTCGGGCACCGGCATCCCGGTGGTTTCGCGCAGCTTTTCCAAGGCCACGGCCTTGGCGTTGCCGACCTCGATCTCGCGGGTCAGGAGGGTCTGGTAATAGGCTTCGACCTCGTAGAGATCGGTCACCATCGCCATCTGCCGCTCGTACATCCTGCGGATGCGCTGCATCTCGCTGGTGGTCAGCGCCTTCTCGCCCTCGACATAGCTCATCTCGTCCACCGCCTCCAGCACCATGAAATAGCGGTCGATCAGATCGGCAGTGGTCGCCATCCGCACCGCCTCCAATTCCTGCTCGGTCTGTTGGATCGAGGCACCGGCGCTTTGATAGCCCAGGTAGGACGGCAGATCGAACAACGCCTGCCGGGCCTGGATCACCCCGCGCATACCCGCGTAGCCGTCCACGGTGTAGCCGGGGAAGCGGCTGCCGCGGTCCTGGCGGAACTCGTTCCAACTGTAATTGCCGACCGCCATCACCTGCGGCAACAGCTTGCTCAGGGCTTGG
This sequence comes from Methylomagnum ishizawai, assembly GCF_900155475.1. NCBI lineage: Bacteria > Pseudomonadati > Pseudomonadota > Gammaproteobacteria > Methylococcales > Methylococcaceae > Methylomagnum > Methylomagnum ishizawai. The sequence continues at coordinate 3,952,870 of NZ_FXAM01000001.1, forward strand.
TCGCGCTGGGCATGGGCCTGGTCGATGGTGTATTCCTTGCCCTTCAGCACCGGGTTGGTGGCGAGGGTCTGTTCGTACAATTGCAGCAGGTCCACCGGCCCCGCGGCCTGGGCCAGCCCCGCCCACAACGCCAGGACCAAACTCGGGTAAAGGCTACGCAAGGCTCAATCCTCGATGAAGGAACGGGCGAAGGTGTCGGTGAGCGGGCGGGTGAGGTATTCCAACAAGGTCCGCGCCCCGGTGTTGATGAGGACCTCGGCGGGCATCCCCGGCACCAGTTCCAGATGCTGGCCGGCCAAATCCTTCAACCCCTCCGGCGACACCTCGACCCGTGCCAGATAGTAGGGCATGGCCTCCGGCTGGCGCTCGTCGACCAAGCGGTCGGCGGACAGGCTGGCGAGCTTGCCGTCGATCTTGGGAGTTTCCCTGGATTTGAAGGCGGTGAAGCGGATTTCGGCCTGTTGCCCCACCTTGACCCGGTCGATATCGTTGGGGGAGACGCGGGCCTCGACGATCAGCTTTTCGTTCTGCGGCACGATGTCGAGGATATGGCCGCCGGGCGGGATCACCGCGCCCAGGGTATGCACCGCCAGCCCCATGACCATCCCGGCTTCGGGCGCCTTGATGACGGTGCGCTGCACGGTGGCCTCCACCGATTGGATTTTCTCGCGTAGCTCGAAGCTCTGGGCCTGGACCTCGACCAGTTCCTTGGCGACCTCGCGCTGCAATTCCTTTTTCAATTGCAGGATTTTGAGTTCGGTCTCGCTGATCTGGAGTTCGGTGGCGGCGACATCGGCCACCAATTCGCCCAATTGGCCCTCGCTCTGGGCCAGGCTGCGCTCCAATTCGCGGACCTTCTGCTTCTCGGTGAAGCCTTCTTCCAACAGGCTGGCATAATCCTTCAATTCGCCACGATAGGACTCGACCAAGCGCTCGCGGCTCTGGCGCTGGGAGTTCAGGCCGTTGGCCTTGGCCTTCAATTGCTCGACTTGGCGACGATAGACGGCGATCTCGCCCTCGTGGGCGGTTTTCCGCACCGCGAAGGTCTGGCTCTGCACCCGGATGGCGTCCTGCACCCTGGGATCGTCGCGGTGGACCAGCAAATCCTGGGGATAGGCCACCCCGGCCAGCCCATCGCGCTGGGCCACCAAACGGGCCTCGCGGGCGGCGGCGATATAGTATTCGCCGCGCAGCACTTCGAGCTGGGCCTTGGGCTGGGTGTTGTCGAGGGTCACGAGGACCTGGTCCTTCTTCACCGTTTCGCCGTCGCGGACCTGGAGGGTCTCGATGATGCCGCCTTCGAGGTGCTGGACGGTCTTGCGGTAGCTTTCCACCGTGATGACGCCGGGGGCCAGGGCGGCGCTGTCCAGGGGGGCCAGGGCCGCCCAGCCGCCGAACACGCCGAACACCAGCAGCACGGTGGCGAGACCGATACGGCGGGCGGGACGGTCGTCGTCGGGCAAGGCCGGGGTCGTATTAAGTACGGATGACATGGGCTGGGGTTCGCTGCGGGATTAGGAGGAAGCGGCCTGCCCGATGCGGGCGGGCTGGACCGGGCGCGGTTGGGCTGTTGGCTGGGGCTGTTGGGCTTGGTTCAATTTGGCGAGCACCTCGTCCCTGGGACCGCACAGGGCCACCTGCCCATCGACCAGCATCAGCACATTGTCCACCTGGGCCAGCATATTGGTGCGGTGGGTGATGATGATCACGGTCTTGCCCTGGCGCTTGAGTTCGGCCAGGGTGGCGATCAAAGCCATGTCGCCGGCTTGGTCGAGGTTGGAATTGGGTTCGTCCAAAATGACGACGCGGGGATCGCCGTGCAGGGCGCGGGCCAGCCCCAAGCGCTGCTGTTGCCCCGCCGACAACACGCCGCCGTTACCGAGCAGCCGGGTATCGTAGCCCTGCGGCAGGCGCAGGATCATGTCGTGGATACCGGCGGCCCTGGCGGCGGCGACCACTTTTTCCGGATCGATCTCGCCGAAGCGGGCGATGTTCTCGCTGACCGTGCCGTCCAGCAATTCCACATCCTGCGGCAGATAACCGATGTATTGGCCGAGTTGCCGACGGTCCCAGTGCAGGATATCGGCCCCGTCCAGCCGCACACAGCCCTTGGCCGGACGGTATAGCCCCAGGATGCCGCGCACCAGGGTCGATTTGCCGGCGGCGCTGGGTCCGATGATGGCGAGTTGGGTGCCGGGTTCCAGCACCAGGTTGATCCCCTTGATGACCGCCTCCTGGGCACCGGGCGGGACGATGACCAGTTGTTCCAGGGCGATGCGGCCTCGCGGGGCGGGCAAGGGCATGGGGGGTTCGCGCTCCGGCACTGCCGCCAGCAAACGGTCGAGCCGGTGATAGGCTTCGCGGGCGGTGAGGAAGCCGCGCCAATTGCTGATCATCAGGTCCAAAGGCGCCAAGGCCCGGCCCAGCAGGATCGAACCGCCGATCATCAGGCCCGGCGTGATTTCCTTGTGCAAGGCCAGATACGCGCCCAAACCCAAGGCCAGCGATTGGATGGTGAGGCGGTAGGTTTTCCCCAGCATGCTAATCAAGCCGGCCTTGGCGCTGGCCTGGCCTTGCAGGGACAGCATCTTCATCTGTTTCTGTTGCCAGCGGGCGCGCAGCGGCTCGTGCATGCCCATGGCCTCGATCACCTCGGCGTTGCGGAGGTTGCGCTGGGTGAATTGGCTAGCCTCCGCCGCTTCGCGGTTGGCCTGTTCCAGATGGGAGCGGGTGGCGAGTTCGTTCCACACCGCCAGCACGCCCAGGACGATGGCGGACACCACCGCCAGCACGCCGAAGGCCCAATGGAACAGGAACATCAACACCAGATAGATCGGCATCCACGGCGCGTCGAAAAAAGCGAACAAGCCCGGCCCGGTCAGGAATTGGCGCAGTTGCAGCAAATCGCCCAAAGGCTGGGCGGTCGCCATCCGCCCGCCGGTCGCCAGCGCCTGGGCGAACACCGAATCGAACACCCGGTTGCCCAGCAATTGATCCAGCCGGGTACTGGTGGAAATCAGGATTTGCGAGCGCACCCATTCCAACCCGCCCATCACCAGGAACAGGAACACGGTAATCAAGGTGAGCATGTAGAGGGTGGATTCGCTGCCGCTGCTGATGACCTTGTCGTAGACCGCCATCATGTAGAACGACGGCACCAGCAACAGCAAGTTGACGAACAGGCTGAAGAAGCCGGCGAACAGGAACGAGCCTTTGCAGGCCGCGAACGCCTTGCCCAGGTCGGATTCCGCGAAACTGGACCGACCGCTGCCTTGGGATGGGGTCATGGATGCCGGAACTCCGTGCTTTATATCGATGGATCAACCAGGTTCGGGAAGGCCGTGGCCGGAGCGCGGCGGCCTTGGCCGGGGGGGACATCCTTGTCGATCCTCCTGGAAAGCATAGCGGGGATTGCGGGGCTGCCCCCGGTCAAGCCCAGGCTTCGGACTTGGGTTCCCGGATCAGGAGGTTCCGTACCGCTTCCAAGGGGGCGAGTCCTTCGTAAAGAATCCTGTAGGTCTGTTCGGTGATCGGCATCTCGATGCCATGGCTCCGGGCTAGGCCATGGAGAATCTTGGCCGTGGGAATGCCTTCGATCTCCTGGCCGATGCGGGCGGCGACCTCCGCCCTCGATTCACCCCAGCCCAGGCCCAGGCCAAACCGGCGGTTGCGCGATTGGTTGTCGGTGCAGGTCAGGAGCAAATCGCCGACCCCGGCCAGGCCCATGAAGGTCTCGGGCTTACCGCCCAGGGCCAGGCCCAGCCGGGTCATTTCCGCCAAGCCGCGGGTGATGAGGGCGGCGCGGGCATTGGACCCGAAACCCAGGCCATCCGCCACCCCGGCGGCGATGGCCAGGACGTTCTTGGTGGCCCCGCCCAATTGCACGCCGACGATATCGTCGCTGCTATAGGCGCGGAACCGCTCGTTGTGGAGGAGATTGACCAGGGCCGCCGCGAATTCGGGATTTTTCGAGGCCACGGTCATGGCGGTGGGTTGGTTGGCGGCGACCTCGGCCGCGAAGGTGGGACCGGACAATACCGCCGTCGCCGCTTCCGGCCCGAACACCGCCGCCGCCACCTCGTGCAGCAAACGCCCGCTTTCCAATTCCAAACCCTTGGTGGCCCAGGCGACGCGGGGCCGCGGCGGCAAATGGGGGCGGACCTCGGCCAGCAAAGCCCCGAAGGCATGGCTGGGCACGGAAACGATGAGGAATTCGGACTCCGCCACCGCCTCGGGCAGGGCCGCGACGGGGTGGAGGGACGCGGGGAAGCGGGCTTCAGGCAGATAGCGCCGGTTCAGACGCTCGGCCTGGAGGGCCGCGACGTGGGCGGGATGATGGCCCCAAAGTTTGACCCTGTGGCCGTTTCGCGCCAGCAAGATCGCCAGCGCGGTACCCCAGGAACCCGCCCCCAATACCGATACCTTAGCCATGATGGCGCGACAATCCCGGCCTTAATGATTGGTCGGGGCTTCCGCCTGTTGCTGCAATTGCTGGAGATGCTGCATGTAGAGCGCGTCGAAATTGACCGGGGCCAGCAGCATCGGAGGGAACCCGCCCTTGATGACCAGATCGGACACCGCCTCGCGGGCGTAGGGAAACAGCACGGTGGGGCAATAGCTGCCGAGCAAATGGCCGTATTCCTGTTCTTGGAAACCCAGGATCGAAAAAATCCCGGCTTGGCAGATTTCGATCAGATAGGCGGTTTTGTCGACGACCTTCACGGTCAAGGTCACGGTCAGACCGACCTCGAACAGACCTTCCTGAAGCTGCTGGGCATTGCTCGCCAGGTTGAACTCGACCTTAGGCTCCCAGTTGAGGGTGAACACCTCGGGGGAATGCGGGGTCTCGAACGAAACATCCTTGATGTAAATCTTTTGCAGGGCGAACTGGCGTTCCGGCTGCTGCGCGTTTGCTTCGGCCATGGGGTTTGTTTTCCTATGTCGGGGTTAAAAGATGGGTTTCAGCGGGATTATTTCTTGCCGCCGCGTTTCCGGGTCACGGGAAGCTTCTGGTCTTCCCAGGCCAACATACCGCCGCTCAACTCGAACACCTGGGTGAACCCTTGGGCCAGCAATTGCTTACAGGCCGGCTGGGAACGGGTGCCCGACTGGCAGGTCACGATCACCGGGTTTTGCTTATGGGGTTCAAGTTCCAAGGCGCTTTCGAGCTTCGCCAGGGGGACGTTGCGGGCACCTTCGATATGGCCCTGGTCGAACTCGTTCGGCTCGCGGACATCCAGCACCAAGGTGTGGTCGTCGTTCATCAATGCCACGGCCTCGATGGGTGAAACGGTCTTGTGCTTGCGGGTCAGGCTCTCGATAAAATCCTGGATCAGCAGGATGATAACAATAAACAGCCCGCTGCTCATGATCCAATGATTGCCGATAAATTCAACGAGCCGATCAAAAGTAACGTTCATAGGGTGGATTCTCGATACGGGATGGAATCAGCGGTGACAAAACAATTCCCTCATCAGTTCGATCAACTGTAGGGTGCGTTGGTCATCGACATAGTAGTAAACACGGTTGGCATCTTTCTTACAGGCGAGGATGCCCTTGTTCCGCAGTATCCCCAGATGTTGGGAAATGTTGCTCTGGGTGGTGCCGACCTGTTCGACGATCTCCTGGACGCTGACCTTGTCCTTGCCCAGGACGCACAGGATTTTGAGCCGCAAGGGGTGGGACATGGCTTTCAGGCAGTTCGCCGCTTGCTCGATATCCGACTCCTCCGTGATCAACCTTTCCTGTGTTTCGGTCATGTATGCCCCCCCATCGTGTAAGCGGTGGACGCTGCGGACCACCTTCACGGCAGACGACGAGCGTGCGAAAAAAGGTTAGAATCGCCCTTGGTATTTGCCGTGTCCGGCGGGTTTCCGGGATCACCGGGCTTGAACCAAGCGAGGGATTATACTTTGAAGTCGCAGCCGCCTAAACCCGCCATCCCGGCCGGCCATGGCGACAACAACTCCCGCCTGACCGCGTCCTCCCCTCCCCAACCGCTTTGAGGCGGACCCGTTTTGTTGCTCCTGCCCATCCTCGCCTTGCTTTGCCTCGCGCTGTCCGCCAAACCCGGTGCCGGCGCGGAACCCCAGCAGGCATTGGAAGCGGTCCAGGAACGCCTCGATTCGGCCCGGAAATCCCGCGACGAGATGGAAACCCAAAAAACCGCGCTCGACGAACAACTGGCCGATATCGAGCGCAAGCACGGCCAAACCTTCAAAGCCGTCAAGGCGCTGGAAGCCGAAGCCCGCAAACAAACCCAGCGCCTGGAAGACCTCAAGCGCCAACGCCTCGCCCTCTTGGCCGCGGTGGAACGCCAGCACCGCGCCCTGGCGGGACAAGCCCGCGCCGCTTACGGATTGGGCCAGCGCGATTGGCTCAAACTCCTCTTGAACCAAGAAGAACCCGCCCGGCTCGCGCGTGTGTTAGCCTATTATCGATATTTGAATTTGGCCCGGGCCGCGCTGCTGCAAGAAATCGACCGCGCACTGGCCGCCGCCCAACGCCTGGGCGATGAACTTTCGCGGGAAACGCAACGTCTCAACGAGACCCGCCAGCACATCCTCGAAGAACGCCACGCGCTGGAAGATTCGAGGCGGCAACGGCGCGGCCTCCTGGCCCAGTTGGAACACCAACTCCGCGACAAGGACGCCGAACTCCGGCGGCTCCAGGAAGACGAACAACACCTGCGGGACTTACTGACCACGCTGGAAGCCGCGCCCCCGGCCGGGAATGACGACCTCCACCCGCCCTCCCCCACCCCCGACGCCCGTCCGACCTGCCCGGTGCAGGGCCGCCTGGTCGGACACTTCGGCAGCCCCCGGATGAACGGTCGCTGGGACGGCCTGTTGATCGCCGCCGAGGAAGGCACCCCGGTGCGGGCCGTCGCCAATGGACAGGTGGTCTATTCCGACTGGCTGCGCGGTTATGGCCTGCTCACCATCGTCGATCATGGCGACGGGGTGATGAGTCTTTATGCTTACAATCAAAGTTTGAACAAAGAAGTAGGGGAACGGGTGGCGGCGGGCGAGGTGATCGCCACGGTCGGCACCAGCGGCGGCCGGGCGGAACCCGCCCTTTATTTCGGAATTCGGGAACAGGGCCGGGCGGTCAACCCCCTGCCGTGGTGCGACCGCACCCATTGACGGCCCCTGTGAAATTCGTGGCGTTTTTGTTGACGAGAAAACCTATGTTGCGACAGAGAAATCTTCTAACCCTTACCCTAGGCGTCGCGCTCGGCGCTACGATCAGCCTCGGCGGCAGCGCGTTGGCCGAGAAAGAAGCCGGGGGCGATGTCAACTCGATTCCTTTCGAGGGATTGAAGACCTTCTCGGAGGTTTACGGGCGTATCCGCCAGGATTACGTCGAGCCCGTCACCGACGACAAACTGCTCGAAGACGCCATCCGCGGCATGTTGACCGGGCTGGACCCGCATTCGGCCTATCTCGACAAGGAGCAATACAACGAACTCAAGGTCGGCACCACCGGCCAGTTCGGGGGCTTGGGGATCGAGGTCGGCATGGAGAACGGTTTCGTCAAGGTGATCTCGCCCATCGACGACACCCCGGCCCAGAAGGCCGGCGTCAAGGCCGGCGATCTCATCATCCGCCTCGACGACAAGCCGGTGAAGGGCATGAGCCTCAACGACGCGGTCAAGCTCATGCGCGGCGAACCCGGCAGCCCCATCGTGCTGACCATCGTGCGCGAAGGCGTGGAACAGCCGATCAAGATCAAGCTGGTGCGCGACATCATCAAGGTGAAAAGCGTCAAGAGCCGCTTGCTGGAAGACGGCTACGGCTATGTCCGCATCACCAGCTTCCAATCCAAAACCGGCGACAACGTCCTCGAAGCCCTCGGCGACCTCCGCAAGAACGGCGAATTGAAAGGGCTGGTGCTGGACCTCCGCAACAATCCCGGCGGCGTCCTCAACGCGGCGGTCGCGGTCAGCGACGCCTTCCTGGACGATGGCCTGATCGTCTATACCGATGGCCGGGTCGAGGATTCCAAGATGCGGTTCAGCGCCACGCCCAGCGACGTACTGAACGGCGCCCCCATCGTGGTCCTCATCAATTCCGGTTCGGCCTCGGCCTCGGAGATCGTGGCCGGTGCCCTGCAAGACCATAAACGCGCCATCATCATGGGCGAAAAAACCTTCGGCAAAGGCTCGGTGCAGACCATCCTGCCGACCAGCAACGGCGGCGCGGTCAAGCTGACCACGGCCCGCTACTACACGCCATCGGGCCGCTCGATCCAGGCCGAGGGCATCGCGCCCGACGTGCCGATCTCCAAGGTGAAGCTGGAAGCGGTGGCGCAATCCGAATTCGCCCCGATCAAGGAAGCCGATTTGGTCAACCACCTCGACAACAAGACCAAGAAGGAAGAACCCAAGAAGGACGACGCCAAGAGCGCCGAGGACAAGGAAGAAGCCCTGGCCTTGCAGGATTATCCCTTGAACGAGGCGCTGAACCTGCTCAAGGGCATCAACATCGTCCGCCATCGCGGCGGCAGCACCGCCGTGACCAAGAAAAACTGAGGCACGACAGGCGCGGGCGGACTTCCGCCCGCGCCTACGGGTTCCCGCCGTCCGGCCCGGCCTGATCCCGGACGCCCTCGAAACTCCCCTTCCTGATATTCGCGAACGCCAGTTCCGGCAGGCTGAACAACGCCCCGCGCAAACCTTCCCGCAATAATCCCCCCCGGTCGAACGGCCCCGCCACCAGCCCCAAGGCCGCCCCGCCCAGGCCATAGGCCAGATTGACCGCCCCGTACAAGGGCCGCGCCCAGAACACGTCCTCGGTGAACAACAAGAACAAGCCGTCCCCCGGCTTGATCCGGTAGAAGCTGGAAGTCAGGGTGGTGGATTCCGCCGCGAAGACCGGCCAACCCGCGCCGAGCGCCGCGAATTGGCCCAGCTTGCGATTGCGATAGGACGGCAAAACCGCGACCGGTCCGGCCCGGAACCGCTGCCGGACCAGATCGAACCACCGGAACGGCACGAAACCCCAGTCCTCGCCCGGTGCCAGATAACCGCCCAGCGCCGCCCGCGCCTGTGGCTCCGAAGCGAACGCCGAATCCACCGCCCGCACCAACTCGGTCACGCAATTGCGCCGGACCAGATCATAGGGATAGAGCGCTTCCAACTGTTCCCGGAAACGCCCGGCCCGCGCCCGCGCCGCCCGTTCCGCCCGCGCCAGGACGCCGGATTCCCAGCGGGGCCGGGGCGCATCGACCCCACCCCAGCCGGAAGGCGGCTCCACCCGGCGGGCATAGCGGACGGGTTGGCGTTCGGCCAGGCCGCGCTGGATTGCGGCGATCTGGGAAGCCTGGTGTTCGAGTTGGTTGTAAGCCTGCTCGTCCGGTTCTTCCAGGGCAAACACCGCCCGGCGCAAACCCGGCCATCCGTCCCGCAAGCGCCCCAAGAGCGCACCCAGCGGCCCGGCTTGGCCCTCGACCGGGGTGGACATTTCGGCCCGACCGGGCGGCGGCAAGACATCCAACAACAACAGCTGGTCGCGGGCCAGGGATTCGGCCACCGCCAGATACCGCGCCAAGGCCAGCAACAACGGGAAACCCCGCTCGGGCGTTCCGCCACCGATATCGGCCACGATGGCTTCCGCCAGGCGTTCCCGGTAAGCCACCAGCCACGCCCGTTCCGCGCCAGACAAGGGTTGGCCCGGTGCCGCGTCGATCAATGCTCCTGCCCGCAAACCCCAGGATTCCAGCACCACCCGCCACGCCAGCCAGCGCGAACAGTCGTCTTCCCAACGCCGCGCCGCGCTCGGCGGATACAGCGGATAACGATCCGGGGCGGGTGCGTCGAGCAACGGCGGCGACGGGCGATAGGCCACGTCCATGAGCGCCCGGACCAGCCGTTCCCGTTCCCGCAGGACGAAATCCGGGCCGTAGCGCCGTTCCAGCGCGGCCCGCAATCCGGCCAAAGCAGCCCGCGCCCCCAACCCCGGTGCGAAAAACCCCACGCCCCGCATCTCGAACCGCCGCCCTTCCCGGAGCGCGGCCAGCCATTCCGTGTCGCGTTCCAAGGCGGCGAGTTGCTCGACATGGCGGTTTTGCACCAGCAACAACAAACCCAGCCGGTCGGCCACCCGCTCAAGGTCGGCGGGGGCTAGCGGCACTTCGACCCGATGGAGATTGCGGTTTTCAAGGTCGTTGTAGACGAAGCGGAAACGGTCCCACGCTTCGCGCACCAGCCGGGTATAGCCTTGGTCGTTCTCGAAGTGGTAGACCTCCGGCCCGATCCCGAGCGCGGCATGGCCACCGCTGGAACCGCCGACATTGGCATCGATGTAGATGAAACCGAGGGAGGACGGGCTGGCCAAGACGGGCGGGACCAGCCCAAAGAGACAGGACACCAGCGGCGCGAACCAGCGCCGCCGGTGCGGGACACCCGGTTTAATACTTATAGCCGTCCTGGATATAGCGCTGGGCATTCTTATCGCTCAGCAGCACTTCCTGGAGGAAAGGCTGCTTGTCGATATCGGTCTGCGGCACGCCGGCCTTCTTCAAGCCCTTGCCGATGCCGTAATAGGTCGCCTTCTCGTGCCGCCAATCGCTGATATTGTGCTGCATGGCGATCCGGCCCACGGCGGTAGGGAATTCCTGCGCTCCCAGCGAAGACCCGGCGATGGAATAGGTCAGGTTGGCGATATCGTCGCGGTAGGGGACTTTGTCCTTGCCGATCCCGTCCTTGGGGCTGGACGAGCCGGAAATGGACCCCACCGAATCCGAAATCGACCCGATGGAATGCGAAATGGAACAACCTGCCGCCAGCGCGGCCAGGCAGGCAAGCAAGAAAACCAATGTCTTCGGCATGGTGAACCCCGAATATGGAAACGGACGCGGCGACCGCGGTCTTATGGATTGATACGGGTGATTTTGGAACCCTGCAAGCCCAGCCCGGCCATCAGACCTTTCTGGTCGAACACGAAACCGTAGATATCATGCTGCAAGGTGGTGGTGGTCAGCGATTTCGCCATCCCGGCATCGACGATCACGATGCTGGGGCCGACCCCGATTTCCCAGCCGTTGGATTGGTCCAGATAACCCAGCGCCCCGTCGCTCATGAAGAACAGCGCGTAGCCGAACGATTGCACCCCGGCCTGCAAGCCATAGGAAAACGCCGAGTTGTTGTAATAGCCCACGGTACGGCCATGCTTGCGTAGCACGCCATCGCCGTAGTAGGCCCCGAACAGGAATCCCCCCTTCACGATATCGGGAAACACCAAAATCCCCTTGGCCCGCGCCGCCAATTTGCGGGCTTCGGGCGAACTGTCGTACAGCTTCCTCAGGGCGAAATCGGCGTCGCGGTCGAGTTGGGCGGCCCGACTGATCCCACCGCCGGTTTGGCAGCCGGTCAGGGTGAACAGCAGCGCCAGCAATAATCCAGCCCACAGGGCGATAGGTTTCATGGCAATTCTCCTTTGGTTGAAATCCGGGCGGGGCGAATGGCGATTCTACCGGATTCAAGCGCGGGCTTAACGCAGCCCCGGTGATTTTCCCGCGCCCACGAAAAAGCCCCCGCTCCTCGCGGAACGGGGGCTTTTCTCAAACGGCGGGCATCACGCCCGGCGCCGGTACAAGGGCAGGGGATTATCCACCGCCGCCTGATAGGTCACGCTGAACTCGGTCAGCGCGGGCAGCCACTTGGCGGGATCGACGCCCTCGGCCAGTTCGAAGGCATCGATCCCGACCCGTGCCAGATAAAACATCTGGTCGCGCAGGAAATCGCCCCTGGCCCGCAATTCCCCGGCATAGCCGAACCGCTCGCGCAGTAACCGCGCTTGGCTGAACACCCGCCCGTCGGCGAAATGGGCCAGCTCCAACACGATGAGATCGAAGCGGGCGAGGTCGGCGGCGATATCCTCCGGCGCGTCCGCCGCTTCCAGACGGACGCCCAAACCGGCGTGGCCGCTCAATTCGCTCTTTTCCGCCTGCCAGCGCTTGAGGGAAACGCTGGCCTTGCCTGGGGGCAGGGCTTCGTCGTCGGCGATATGCCGCCAATCGTCCGGGATGATCCCGCCATGCTTAATGATCGCCATAGACGCGCTCCTGGAAAGGTTCGATACCGACGCGGCGGACGGTTTCGAGGAAAGCCTCGTCGTCCAGGCGCTGTTCGCGGTAGGTCTGGAAAATCGCCTCCATGGCGTGGATCACATCCTCCTTGGCGATAGCGGGGCCGAGCCGTTCGCCCAGGGATGCCTGGTTGGCCGAGGAACCGCCCAGGGTGATCTGGTACCACTCCTCGCCCTTCTTATCGACGCCCAGGATGCCGATATGGCCCACGGTATGGTGGCCGCAGCCGTTCATGCAGCCCGAGATATTGATGCGGAGGTCGCCCAGGTCGTAGAGATAATCCAGGCTGTCGAAAATCTGCTGGATGCCGTTGGCGATGGGGATGGACGTGGCGTTGGCCAGCGAGCAGAAATCGAGGCCGGGGCAGCTGATGATATCGCTGGCGGTGCCGATATTCGGGGTCGCGAGGTCCAGCGCCGTGAGTGCCTGCCATAGCTCGTACAAATCGGACTGGCGCACATCGGCCAGCACCAGGTTCTGGGTATGGGTGACGCGGATTTCGCCGAAGCTGTAGCGCTCGGCCAAGTCGGCCACGGCGTCCATCTGGCGGTCGGTCATATCGCCGGGCGCGATGCCCAGGGGTTTCAGCGACACGAAGGCCACGCGGTAGCCCGGCACCTTATGGGCCACGCTGTTGTGGCGGAACCACGCGGCGAAAGCTGCGTCGCATTGCTTGTGCGCGGCCAGGATGGCGTCCTCGGCGGGCAGTTCGGCGTAGGGATGGGGCTGGAAGAACGCCTGCACCCGGTTGATTTCGGCCTGATCCAACAAGAGTTGATCGCGGATCATGGCCCATTCGGCCTCGACCCGTTCGGCGAATTGGTCCTGGCCCAGTTCCTTGACCAGGATTTTGATGCGGGCCTTGTATTTGTTATCGCGGCGACCATAGCGGTTATAAACCCGGAGGATGGCTTCGAGATAGGACAAAAGATGCCGCTTTTCCAGGAACGGGCGGATCATCACACCGATGATGGGAGTGCGGCCCAAACCGCCACCGACCAAGACCTCGAAGCCGGTTTCGCCGTCGTCGCCCTTGACCAATTGCAGGCCGATGTCATGGACCTGGGTGGCGGCGCGGTCTTTTTGCGCCCCGCTGACCGCGATCTTGAATTTGCGCGGCAGGAAGGCGAATTCGGGATGCAGGGTGGACCATTGCCGGATGATTTCGCAATAAGGCCGCGGGTCTTCCAGTTCGTCCTGGGCCACGCCGGCCAAATGGTCGCTGGTGGTGTTGCGGATGCAATTGCCGCTGGTCTGGATGGCGTGCATCTCGACCGTGGCGAGTTGTTCCAGGATTTCCGGGACTTCCTCCAGCTTGGGCCAGTTGTACTGGATGTTCTGGCGGGTGGTGAAATGGCCGTAGCCCTGGTCGTAGCGGCGGGCGATCTGGGCCAGCATCCGCAGTTGGCGCGAGGACAGGAGGCCGTAGGGGATGGCGACCCGCAGCATGGGCGCGTGGCGCTGGATATAGAGTCCGTTCATGAGGCGGAGCGGGCGGAATTGCTCTTCGGTCAATTCCCCCGCCAGGAAACGCTCGGTCTGGCCCTTGAACTGGGCCACCCGTTCGTCCACCAGGGTTTGGTCGTAGTTGTCGTAGTGGTACATAAGCCTTCGCAGGTTCCGGCCGGGAAAGACCGATCATTTTACTTGGAAAGAAGGCTAAGCGTCCCGGTAAAAAATGGGAAATAACGATGGGTGCTAGGCTTATGTGGGTTCGGGCTACACGATGTCAGAACAACAGGTTCACAAAGGGCCGGGTATTCTTCCAGCGATAGCTGTGGAAGTCGCGCCGGTCGGTGCTGAGAATCCGTCCGTGGTCCAGCGCTTCCGCCAGCAAGACCAAGGACGCATCCGCCAAGTCCATGGGCAAATCCGCATACTGCCGCATGAGTTGCGATAACCTGGGGGCGTGGGCATGTTCCAGCGGGAACGCTTGAAACCCGCCTTGCCGGTAAAGGTCGAGGAATTTCAACTGGGCTTCCACGCCTTGGCGCTTCAGCAGCAAATGACAGGTTTCGGTCATCACCGGCCAGGTCGAAATCAGCGATTCGTCCAAGCCCGCGAAGGTGCGTTTTGCCGACGCGTGGTGCTGGTCTTTGGGGCTGGCGAGGGCCACCCAGAATCCGGTGTCGGCAATAATCATGTTTTGTCCGACCAATCCAGATGCGCCTTGTAGGTTTCGGAGAGTTCGGGTTCGGCGTCCAAGCAGCCGACGAAGCCCAGTTTTTCGGCGAGGCGCAGGGCTTCCGGGCCGATCAAGGTTGTCCGGGGTTCGGCGGGCAACGGGTGGCGGGCGCGGAGACCGCGCAACAGGTCCAGGGCTTCCTGGGCCAGGGGCACGGGAAGTTGGTCGATTTCGCGGTGGAGTTGTTCGATGGGGTTCATGGAAGCGGCTCCGGTGGTTTGGGGTTGGGCGATTATAGCCAGGGGCGGGTTTGGGCGGCATGGGTTGGAGTACGGACAGGGTTCCGGCCCAAGCCTTATTTCCAAGCAGCCTGCACCGTTGCCCATTCCGCCGCGCCGTAGCCCGCCGCCGTGGCGGCTTCGGCGAGGCGGGTTTGGATTTGGGGTGCGGGCAGGTGTTGGGCTAGCAGGAGTTGGCGGTAATTGCCGAAAACTTTCCGCAAGCCAGGGTGTTCGTGGCCGGTTGCACGGGTAAATAGCAGGAAAATCACCAGAGCCCGGCGCATGAGCGGCTCGGCCTCCGCCAGCCGGTTCGTGGCCTTCAACAACAGCGCGAGGTTGTTGAGGCGGATGGCGACGTTCGGATGCTCCGGCCCGTAGCTCTTCTCGTCGATGGCGAGCGCCCTACGCATGAGCGGCTCGGCCTCCGCCAGCCGGTTCGTATCCTGCAACAACAGCGCGAGGTTGTTGAGGTCGGTAGCCACGTTGGGATGCTCCGGCCCGTAGCTCTGCTCGTCGATGGCGAGCGCCCGACGCATGAGCGGCTCGGCCTCCGCCAACCGGTTCGTGGCCTGCAACAGCTGCGCGAGGTTGTTGAGGGCGGCGGCGACTTTGGGATGCTCCGGCCCGTAGCTGTTCTCGTCGATGGCGAGCGCCCGGCGCATGAGCGGCTCGACCTCCGCCAGCCGGTTCGTGTCCTGCAACAACGAAGCGAGGTTGTTGAGGGCGGTGGCGACGTTCGGATGTTCCGGCCCGTAGCTTTTCTCGAAGATTTTCACCACCCGGCGCATGAGCGGCTCGGCCTCCGCCAACCGGTTCGTGGCCTGCAACAGCTGCGCGAGGTTGTTGAGGTCGCGGGCCACGTCGGGATGCTCCGGCCCGTAGCTCTGCTCGTCGATGGCGAGCGCCCGGCGCATGAGCGGCTCGGCCTCCACCAGCCGGTTCGTGGCCTTTAACAACTGCGCGAGGTCGTTGCTCGCCACCGCCCGATCCTTCTCGTCCATCGCCAAAGCCAGGGCGGCGCGAAGGTGTGGTTCGGCTTCAGCATAAAGGGCCATGAAATAAAGCGAATCGCCCAACCGCAGCCGCGCCTCCCACCAACCCGGTGCCTTGTCCGCCACCGTCCGCAACAAGGCCAAAGCCCCTGCCCGGTCCTGCTTGGTTTCCAGCAAATCGGCTTGTAGCAGCAAGGGCTGCAATTTCTTCTTGAGATTGTTCAGCGCCGATTCTTCCTGGGTCGCGGCGCGGTCGATACCGGCGAGGGCTTCGGCCTTGTGGCTCTCCAAATACTGGAGCGCCGATTCGCCGCCCTCCTTTTCCAAAATCCGGCTGGCTTCCTTGAATATGGGATCGGGATTGCCCGCCAAGCCTTCGCGGATCGTCGCCACCACATCGTCCACCCGCGCCAGGGCGGCATCGCGGCCTTTTTCCAGTTCGCGGAGGGCTCCCCAGTGCTTGCCTTCGCTGCGGGCGGCTTCGGCATCGCGCTCGAACCGCGCCCGGATTTCCGTGCGTAGCCGTTCGCCGATCATCGCCGGGTCGATGGTTTCCGCAACGGTTCGCTCGACATGGCGCGGCAAGTACCAATACACCCCGCCGCCTATCCCCGCCAAAGCCAGCACAATCGCCAAACCCACCGCCAACATCGTCCCCCGATGCCGCTCATGCTCCACCCGCAAGCGCCGCGCCTCCTCCCGCAAGACATGGATTCGCGCCTCCAACCCGGCGGGGTCCGCCGGAGTCTCGTACAGGATTTCCCCGCCCAGAATCGCCCGCCGGTGCGCCGATTGCAGACCGCGCTTCTCGTCGTCCTCGGCCTCCGGCTCGGCATCGAACGGGAAACCCTCCGGGCAGACGAAGGTATACACCCGGAACCGCCCATCCCCGCGCTTCCGCTGCAACTCGCGGCCCAGGTCGTATTCCAGCTGGGTATAGGAGCGGCGCTCGGCCCCTTGCGGCAAGCGGGCCGGATCGGGCTCCGCGCCATAGCGGAAACCGACGATATGGATGAGCGCCTGACATTCGGCGATGCGGTCCCCCAACATCTTGCGGACCTCGCGGTAATCCGGCCCGAAATGGCTTTGCTCGACCGGATGGCAACCGATGGTCAACAAGGCTTGGCTCACCAACTTGCGCACGCTGCGCAAATCGCCGCTGGTGGCGGACACGAACACCAGGGGCGGCGCGTTCACAGGAACGGCCTCGCGGCTGGGACCACGGACAAGAGGTATAGCGGCATGACACACTCCCGACGGACCAAATCTGTCCGCCATTGTGCCAAGCCCCGCAACCAGCCGCCAGCCCGTGACGCCTGGACGATGAAACCGTAGCCCTGGCCGGATAAATGCCAAGCGTGGGCTACGGCATTCCAACCGTAGCCGGATCAATCCCAAACTGGGATGAAATCCATCCAAGCCTGGAACCCGCCCGTCCAAAGCTGGCTTTGGCCAGGCCAAACATCTCCAAAGCCAGCGTTGGACTCCCAACGGCACAGCCAACACCGTCCCGGTAGCAATCCATTTCCCAACTTTCCAGCCCGCCATCCGCACCGGAACGGCGCGGATCGGTTCATCCCAAAAGCCTTCCTTCTATATAATGGCCCGTTGTTTTCCGGGGGCCGCGTTGCCATTGGCAACCGCGTCAAATTCTTCCAATAATCATCAAGAGGGCTTTGCTTTGATACGCGCTTTCCTTTTACTGTCCTTGCTATCGCTGGTTCCAGAGCTGGCCTCCGCCGAAGAGTCGGACGTCCTGGGCCTGACCGGCACCCACCGCGGCCTTTACTGCGTCATGGTGTTCATCGTCTCCTACGCCTTCGTGATGACGGAGGAATTCACCCACCTCCGCAAATCCAAACCCGTCATCCTGGCGGCGGGCATCATCTGGGCGCATGTGGCCTATCTCGCCTCCAGCAATGGCGTGTCCGCCGAAAAAGTCCACGTGGCCTTTGAACACGACCTCAAGGAATACGCTGAATTGTTCCTGTTCCTCTTGGTCGCCATGACCTATATCAACGCCATGGCCGAGCGCAATGTGTTCGAGGCGCTGCGCTCCTGGCTGGTGCGCCGCCAGTTCGGCTATCGCTCGCTGTTCTGGATCACCGGCATCATCACCTTCTTCCTGTCCTCGGTGGCCGACAACCTGACCTCGGCCCTCCTGGTCGGCGCGGTGGTAATGGCCGTGGGCGTCAATAGCCCCAAATTCGTGGCCCTGGGCTTCGTCAACCTGGTCAGCGCGGCCAATGCCGGTGGCGCGTTCAGCCCCTTCGGCGACATCACCACCTTGATGGTGTGGCAGGCGGGCAAGGCCGAGTTCTTCGATTTCTTCCATTTGTTCATTCCGTCCGTGGTCAACTTCGTGGTCCCGGCGGCGATCATGCACTTCGCCATCCCCAACGAAGCGCCCACCGCCACCGATGAAGAGCAAGTCCAGATGAAGGATGGTGCCTTGGCGATCTGCGGCTTGTTCGGCCTGACCATCATGACCGCCGTGAGTTTCAAGCAGTTCCTGCACCTGCCGCCGTTCATGGGCATGATGGTGGGCCTCTCGTTCCTGATGCTGTACGGCTACCGCCTGAAAACCGTGTTCTACGGTCCCGGCAAGGATAAGTTCGACGTGTTCAACAATGTCCGCGACGCGGAGTGGGATACCTTGCTGTTCTTCTTCGGCGTGGTGTTCGCGGTGGGTGGCCTGGGCTATATCGGCTATCTGGAACTGGCGTCCGAAGCCATGTACGACGGCCTCGGCCCGACCACGGCCAACATCCTGATCGGCGTGCTGTCGGCCATCGTCGATAACATCCCGGTGATGTTCGCGGTGCTGAGCATGGACCCGGAGATGGACCTGTACCAGTGGAACCTCGTCACCCTGACGGCGGGCGTGGGCGGCACCATGCTGTCCATCGGCTCGGCGGCGGGCGTAGCTTTGATGGGCACTTCCCGCGGCATGTACACCTTCTTCAGCCATCTGAAGTGGACCCCGGCCATCGTCGCCGGTTATGCCGCCGCCATCTTCACGCACTATCTGCTGAATAGCCCCTGATCCCTGAGGATCGCTGTCCTACGCAAAAAGGCGTTGCCGCAGGGCAACGTCTTTTTTGATTACCGCCCCCGTCGCCGGCGTCCGCCCTTGGCCTGCCGGGGTTTCTTCCGGCCCGCGGGCAGCTCCCGGACCGCGTGCGGAAATGCGTCCATCCCACGCAACACCGGAAAACCCCACATCCACGCCCCCACCACCCCCAAGGTCGCGCAACCGCCGAGCAGGATGGCGGGCACCAGCCCGAACCATTCGGCGGTCAGCCCCGACTCGAATTCGCCGAGTTCGTTGGACGCGCCGATGAACATCGAATTCACCGCGCTGACCCGGCCCCGGATGGCGTCGGGCGTTTCCAATTGCACCAGCATATGGCGGATATAGACACTGACCATATCGCCCGCCCCCATCAAGGCCAGCGCGGCCAGGGCCACGGCGTAATCCTGCGACCGGCCCAGTACCAGGGTGGCCGCGCCGAACAGCCCGACGCCGCCGAACATCCACCAGCCGACATGGCGCCGGATCGGCCAGCACGCCAAGGCCAGCGCCGTACACGCGGCCCCCAAGCCCGGTGCCGTCCGCAACCAGCCCAACCCGGTCGGTCCCGCATGCAGCACATCGCGGGCATAGGCCGGTAGCAAGGCGGTCGCCCCGCCGAACAACACGGCGAACAAATCCAGCGAAATCGCCCCCAACATCACGGGCCGCGACCGCACGAAGCGCAGCCCTTCCAGCACCGAATCCAGGCTCATGGGCGGATTGCCGCCCGGCTTTTTCGGCTCGCCGTGGACACAGCCCATCAACAAGGCGGCGATGGCCAAGCCGCCGGTCACGCTGGCGTAGACCGTCTCCGGCCCGGCCAGATACAGGAAACCGCCCAAGGCCGGTCCCGCGATCACCGCCACCTGGAACACCGAGGAATTCAGCGCCACGGCCTTGCCGAACACCGCGGCGGGCACGAGGTTGACCACCACCGCCTGGCTGGCGGGCATCATGAAAGCACGGACCGAACCATACAGCACCATCACCGCGAACACCGGCCACACCACCGTCAAGCCGACCCAGGTGAACGCGAGCAAAGCCGCCCCGCACAGCATCTCCACCAGGAAACACAGCGCGACGATGCGCCGCCGGTCGAAGCGGTCGGCCACCTGCCCCGCCACCAGGGCCAGCGGCACGAAAGGCGCGAACTGGGCCAGGCCGACCCACCCGAGATCGAGGGCGTCCGAGGTCAGGGCGTAAACTTGCCAGCCCACCGCCACGCTTTGCATCTGGATCGCCACGGTGGCGAGGAAGCGGGCGCTGAGGAACAAAGCGAAGTCGCGATGGCGCAAAACACCGAATTTACCGGAAAAAGAACTCAACGGGGATACCTATAGTGGAAGATTCGAACAGGACGCCACCTGGGGTCCAAAGCTGGCTTTGGACGCTATCAATATTGCCAAAGCCAGCTTTGGACTCCAACGGCACCACCCGATTCGGCGGCGTTGCGCTTGGGCCGACGGGAACGGATGGCTAGACTGTCGCCTTGAAAAGCACCGCTGGGCCGCTTCCCACTCCCGGAGATCACCCGATGAACCTGCTCGACAATCTGTTGCTCAACACCGATTCCTATAAATCCAGCCATTTCCTGCAATATCCGCCCGACGCCAGCGGGATGTTTTCCTATTTCGAATCGCGGGGCGGGGCGTTCGCGGCCACGGTATTCTTCGGGCTGCAAATCATCCTCAAGGACTATCTCTCCAAGCCCATCACGGCGGCGCAGATCGACGCCGCCGCCGAATTCTGGCGGGCGCATGGCGAGCCCTTCGACGAGGCCGGTTGGCGCTACATATTGGCCGAACACGGCGGCCATCCGCCGGTCACGATCCGGGCCGTCCCCGAAGGCACGCGGGTACCCGGCCACAACGCCCTGTTCACGGTGGAATGCACCGATCCCCGCGTGTATTGGATCATTTCCCATCTGGAAACCCTGCTGGTGCGGGTGTGGTATCCGATCACGGTCGCGACCCAATCCTGGGAAATCAAGCGCCTGATCCGGGAATATCTCATTGCCACCTCCGACGACCCCGAGGGCCAATTGCCGTTCAAGCTCCACGATTTCGGGGCGCGGGGCGTGTCCAGTGGCGAATCGGCGGCCATCGGCGGTTGCGCCCATCTGGTCAATTTCCGGGGCACGGACACGGTGTCCGGCATCCTGGCGGCCCGCGAATATTACGGCGAACCCATGGCCGGTTTTTCCATCCCCGCCGCCGAACACAGCACCATCACCGCCTGGGGCCGCGAGGACGAGGCCGCGGCCTACCGCAACATGTTGCGCCATTTCGCCCAGCCGGGTGCCCTGCTCTCGGTGGTCTCGGACAGCTACGATGTGTTCAACGCCGTCGAGAACCTCTGGGGCGGGGCTTTGCGCGAGGAGGTGGTCCAATCCGGCGCGACCCTGGTGATCCGGCCCGATTCCGGCGATCCGGTGGCGGTGGTGGGGAAAGTGGCGGAAATCCTGGACCGGCGCTTCGGCTCCAGCGTGAACGGCAAGGGCTACAAGGTCTTGCGCCAGGTCCGCATCCTCCAGGGCGACGGGGTCAACGCCCACAGCATCACCGCCATCCTGGAGCGGCTACAAGCGCTGGGTTTCGCCGCCGACAATATCGCCTTCGGCATGGGCGGGGCGCTGTTGCAACGGCTGGACCGCGACACCCTCAAATTCGCCCTGAAATGCTCGGCGATCCGGCGCGGCACGGCCTGGCTCCCGGTGTCCAAAGACCCGGTCACCGATCCCGGCAAGCGCTCCAAGGCCGGGCGCTTGTCCCTGTTCCGCTCGGAGACCACCGGGGAATACGCGACCTTGCCGCTGGTGGACGGCCAGCCGCCCGGTCCCGAATGGCGCGACGCCATGGAAACCGTGTGGGAACGGGGACGCTTGCTGAGGGATTGGAGTTTCGCGGAGGTGCGGGCGCGGGCCGGGCGGTTCGTGTAGCCGTAGGGTGGGCACGTGCCCACCCAATAACCACGGGTAGCTATTGGCTACGGGCGGCGGGCTTGGCCGCGGGGGTCGGCGCGGGCGTCTCGTTGGCCGCGACCTGGGTCTGGGCCGGAGCGTGTGGCATGACCGAAACCGGCACGCCCAACGCGGCCCATTGGTACAACCAACCGGCGTCCTCGGAAGAGTTGGGCCAACGCTTATTATTCCTGCGGGTCGCCATATTGACGCAGCCATGGCTGGCGGGATGGCCGAAACCGTTATGCCACCATGCGCCATGGAAGGCGTAATCCTCGTAGAAATATTGGGCGTAGGGCACGTCCTCCACCACGTAATAGCCTTTCTCGCCGGGCTTGGCGCGGCTACGCATGGTCTTGGTCGGGAAGCGGGCGTAGATGTAGAACGAGCCGGTCACGGTGGGGGTATTGGGCTTGCCGGTACTGACAGCGAAGGTTTTCACCACCTGGCCGTTCTCGATGGCCAGGGCGCGTTGGGTGTCGAGATAGACCAGGATTTTCTTGTCGGACCCGGTGGTGAAATGGGACACCAGCGGTTTTTCCAGGATACCGCCCAGCACCGATTTCGGCCCTTTGGGATCGACGCTGGCCTCGATGGCGGAAGACGCGGGCCAGCCGCCGTTCGGACTGAATTGCAGCTTGTGCTTGTTGAGCCACTGCCATTTGCCGGGGATGGCTTTGCCGTCCTTGGTATGGACCGAGACGAATTTGCCCACCTCGTCCTTGTTCGCCAGCAACTCGCCGAAGGTGATCCGCAAGGGGATCGCCAGCCCCAGATTGGACTGGCCGTGGTTGCTGATCTCGGCGGTCAAGGGCGGCGGGGTGCTGATTTGCAGATGGACCGGCGGCACGGGCACGCCGGTCGCGGTCTTGAACCGCAATTCCACCGCGTAAGTTTTGTTCTGGGCGTAGCGTTGGGCGGTCAGCCGGAAATCGCGGTGGTTGGCGGCGGGTTCGATGGTGAACGGCAAATCGCCCTGGGTTTCGAGTTGGCCCACGGGCCGGTCGAAGCTCAACGCCAAGGAGGCATCCGGGGCCAGCGCCCGCTGTTCGGGGCCATCGAGCCTGGGGATGGCGACCGTGGCGAAACTGATTTGCCGGGTTTCCCGCTGGCCGAGCCAGGGCCGCTCCACGCTAGCCTTGAGGGTATAGCGAGTACCGAAGGCCAGGGGCGTGTCATGCTGGAATTCGGAATCGCTCAGCTTGCCCTTGAGCAGTTTGCCGGATTCGTCGCGCAGTTCGACCTCGAACAGGCGCGTGCCCAAACCCACCCCCTCGACTTCGATGGGCGTGCGCGGATCGGTGGCGGTATTGCCGTCGAGTGCCGGCATCTCGATCCCGAACGGCGCCAATTCCTGCCAACCGGCATAGCCACCATAGGCCATGACCGCCACGGTCAAACCGGCCCCGAGCCACCGGCCCCAGCCAGAGAATGCTTTTGAGAATGTCGTGGATACCTTCACGATTGACCTCGTCATGCTTAATACGGGCCTTGCCCGTCCATCCCGGTCCAAGGCACGCTGGGCAGGGAACCAGCCTCAGTAGGGCGGGCACGTATCCGTGCCCGCCGCAATACCCCGCAGGTGGGCACGGGTACATGCCCACCCTACGCCAAAACCCAGACGCCTGCCCGCAGCCCATTGTACGTCGCGGCGCGGGAATGCCAATCCTTTCCGACTTCGATCCCGACCGCCCCAAGGTGTTCACGGCGCGGGCGGCCCGGCTTCGATGAGGTTGACGCACCTGGCCTTTGCGGAGAGAATACCCAATTTTCCCAAACCCACCGGAATGAGGTTCCAGCCTTGGCTAATATTGCTTCCGCGAAAAAACGCGCCATCCAATCCGAAAAGCATCGCACCCATAACGCCGCCCTGCGTAGCCGCCTGCGCACCTTCATCAAGAAGGTGATCCTGGCCGTGGACGCCGGCGACCTGGCAGAAGCCCAGGCCGCTTTCCGCGCGGCGGTGCCGATCATCGATTCTTCCGTGAACAAGGGCTTGATCCACAGGAACAAAGCCGCCCGCAGCAAGAGCCGCCTCAACGCCCGCGTCAAGGCCCTGGCCCTCAAAGCGGTCGCCGCCTAAGTCACAGGATGGCGCGAGGCAGGCCATGCCGACCCTGCCTCACGGGCCATCGTTCAAGCCAATACCAAATTATCGCGGTGGATGAGTTCGGGCTCGTCCACATAGCCCAATAGCTTCTCGATCTGCGAACTGGGCTGGCGCAGGATCAAGCGCGTTTCCTCCGCGCCATAATTCACCAGGCCACGCGCCACCTCAACGCCTTCCCCGTCCACGCAGGCCACCAAATCCCCCCGGCTGAACTCCCCCTCCACCGCCGTCACCCCGATGGGCAGCAGGCTTTTGCCCGAGTCCTTGAGCATCCGCACCGCGCCCGCGTCCAGGGTCACGCGGCCTTTCAATTTGAGCTGTCCGGCCAGCCAGCGCTTGCGGGCCAGGAGCGGCGATTCGTCCGGGATCAGGAAAGTCCCGATTTCCGCGCCCCGCATCAGCTTGGGCAGGACTTCCGGCTCGCGCCCGCAGGCGATGACCGTGGCCGCGCCGGAACGCGAGGCCAGCCGCGCCGCCCGCAGTTTGGTGATCATGCCGCCCTTGCCCAGGCCGCTGCGGCTCTCGCCCACCATATCGCCCAGCGCCGGATTGCTGATGCTGGATTGGTGGATCAGTTGGGCGGCGGGGTCCAGGGTCGGATCGCGCTCGTACAGGCCGTTCTGGTCGGTCAGGATGACGAGGAGGTCGGCTTCCAGCAGGTTCGCCGCCAAGGCACCCAGGGTGTCGTTGTCGCCGAAACGGATTTCCTCGGTGGCGACCGTGTCGTTCTCGTTGATGACCGGCACCACGCCCAATGCCAACAGGGTCAGCAAGGTGCCGCGGGCGTTGAGATAGCGCTGGCGATTGGACAAATCGTCATGGGTCAGCAGGATTTGCGCCGTATGCAGACCGTGTTGTTGGAACATCGATTCGTAGGTCTGCACCAAGCCCATCTGGCCCACGGAGGCGGCGGCTTGCAATTCGTGCAGGGCGTGCGGGCGGGTTTTCCAACCCAGGCGGCTCATGCCCTCGGCCACCGAGCCGGACGATACCAGCACCACTTCGGTGCCGCCGTGGCGGATCGCGGCGATTTGCGCCACCCATTGGCCGATGGCGGCAAGGTCCAGCCCGCGCCCGCCGCCGGTCAGGAGGGCGCTGCCGATTTTGACCACGATGCGCCGGGCCTGGGCGAAATCAGTCCTGTTCCGCATCGTCCCCGTCCTCCTCCGCCGCTTCGGTAGCTTCCGCCTTGGCCTGCTCCAGGAAATCCATCACGCGGTACATCAAATCCTGGAGCCCATCGCCTTGCAGGGCCGAGATATGGAACACCGGCCCGTCCCAGTCCAGCGCCTCGACGATGGCCGCGCAATGGGCCTCGGCCTCGTCCGCCGGGATCACGTCCATCTTGTTGAGGACCAGCCAGCGGGGTTTCTCGTCGATGCCCTCGCCCCATTTCTCCAGTTCGCCGATAACCTTGAGCGCCGATTCCACCGGGCCTTCCTCGCTCTCATACGGTCCGGCATCGACCAAATGCAGCAACAAACGGGTGCGGGACAGGTGCTTGAGGAACTGGATGCCCAGCCCCGCGCCTTCCGCCGCGCCCTCGATCAAGCCCGGCACATCGGCCATGACGAAGCTGCGTTGCTCGTCCACCCGCACTACGCCGAGATTGGGATGCAAGGTGGTGAAGGGATAATCGGCGACCTTGGGCCGGGCGGCGGACACGGCACGGATCAGGCTGGATTTGCCCGCGTTGGGCATCCCCAAGAGGCCCACGTCGGCGATGAGCTTGAGTTCGAGCCGGAGGTCACGCTTCTCGCCGGGCTTGCCGGGGGTGGACTGGCGCGGGGCGCGGTTGATGCTGCTCTTGAAACGGGTGTTGCCGAGGCCATGCCAGCCGCCCTTGGCGACCAAAAGCTGTTGGCCCGCCGCCACCAAATCGCCCAGTAGTTCGTCGGTCTCGGCGTCGAACACCATGGTCCCAGTCGGCACCTGGACAAAAAAGTCGGCCCCGGCCTTGCCGGTGCAATTGCCACCCATGCCGTTCTGGCCACGCTCCGCCCGGAACACCGAGTGGAAGCGGAAATCGACCAGGGTATTGAGGTTCTCGGTGGCGACCAGATAGACGCCGCCGCCGTCGCCGCCATCGCCGCCGTCGGGACCGCCGAACGGGACGGATTTTTCACGCCGGAATCCGACGCAACCATTGCCGCCGTCGCCGGCTTCCACGCGGATTTCCGCTTCGTCAACGAATTTCATAGGGGTATACCGACAAAAAAGCCCCGTCGGTGACGAGGCTTTTCATTCTCCGCCGGGCAGGGTGGAGCCAGAAGGCGCTTAGCCTTCCGACGCCGGCACCGGGACGATGCTGACGAAACGGCGGTTCAAAGGACCCTTGGTCTTGAACTCGACGCGGCCTTCGGTCAGCGCGAACAAGGTATGGTCGCGGCCCAAACCGACGTTCTCGCCGGGATGGAAATGGGTGCCGCGCTGGCGGACGATGATGCTGCCGGCCGGGACCAGTTGGCCACCGAAGCGCTTGACGCCGAGGCGTTGGGCATTGGAGTCGCGACCGTTGCGGGAACTGCCGCCTGCTTTCTTATGAGCCATTGTCGAGGCCTCGCTTGGGATTAACCGGAGATGCCGGTGATCAGGATTTCGGTGTAGTTCTGGCGGTGGCCGTTGCGCCGCATGTAGTGCTTGCGGCGGCGGAACTTGATGATCATGACCTTGTCGTGGCGGCCATGGGCTTTGACGGTGGCGGTGACCTTGCCGCCGTCGATGTAGGGGCGACCGACCTTGATGCCGTCGTCGGTCTGGATCATCAGGACTTTGTCGAATTCGAATTCTTGGCCGGCTTCGGCGGTCAGGGTCTCGACCTTGAGGAAGTCGCCTTCCTTGACCCGATATTGCTTGCCGCCTGTTTGTATTACCGCGTACATGGGGTGTGGCTCCAACGGAGGGGAAATCTGTAAAACGCGGAATGATAGCGGCGGGGCGGGGGGATGGTCAAGGCATTGATTTGTCGGATCATCCGCGCATCGCAGGGGGAACGGCCCCATTCCGCCAAGAACGAAAAAGGCACCGGGCGCGGACCCGATGCTTTTTGTGATTCCGGGCTTGGAATCGGTCACAGCGCGACCAGGATTTCCCCCTTGCCCAGCCCGCACATATCCCCGGCATAGCGCCGCACCCGCTTGAGTTGTTCGCCCATCGCGGCAAACGGCGTATCCAGCCCGGCGAAACCCTTCAACAGCAACGGGATGAAGCCCAAGGTATGGCTACCGCAGTCGTTGAAGGTGGCGGGCAAAGCCTCCGGCGTTTGCAGCAACAGCAACGTACCCCGGCCCATGGCGTAGCCGATATGCTCGCCGACCTTGCCCCGCACGATGATGGTGCCCGCCGTCATGCGCGAGCCGAGATAGCCGCCGGCATCGCCCTCGATGAGGATCGCGCCGCGCCGCATATGGTCGCCGACCCGGTCGCCCGCCTTGCCCTTGACGATGACCACGCCCCCGGCCATGCCCTTCTTGTTGCCCGGCAGGCACGCGCCCAGGAAATCCCCGGCATCGCCCCGGACCAGGATTTCGCCATTCCGCATCTCGCAGGCGGCGTAGGCGGCGACGCTCCCACCGACGGTGATTTTCCCGCCCTTGAGCCCCATGCCGAGATAACTGCCCGCGTCGCCCTCGACCCGGATTGCGCCCTGGGCCATGCCCTTGCCGATGAAATCCAGCTTGCCGGTCACGCCCCGGAACACGATCAGGTCCGCGTCGCCCGCCCCGATGGCGAATAGCTCATCCGTCCGCAATTGGCGGTTGCCGGTTTGCAGCGGGATCGCGCCGATCTCGTCCAAGGTTTTCCCGGCCAGGCGGTCGGGCGTCAGCGGCGCGACATCGATGCGCTGTTGCGGTTCGGTCTTGAGCGTGAAGATGAGCGCCGTCATGCCATGATCTCCTGGAGTTGGAAGAGGAAAGGACCGAGCTTGCCGCCGTAGTTGCCCGCGCTGATGCGGCGGATGCCGTTGGCCGCGCCCAGGCCGCACACGGCTTGGATGCCGACCCGCATCGCTTGGTTGATATCAGCCTCGGTCAGGCCGTCGATCACGATTTCCATCACCGATTCGATTTCCGGGCTGAGTTCGCTCTGGGTCTGGCCCTTCAAAGTGGGACAGAAAGCGTCGTTGGTGGAGGCCGACAGCGCCTTGTACTTGGAGCCGACCTTGGACCCGGAGCGTACCACTCCGCCGGGGAAAGGCATGATGACATTCGGCACTTTCCGCATGGCCTCGATGGCGGCTTCGCAGGCGGCGAGCGCTTGCGGCTGGGATTCGGCCAGGATCAGGAAATTACCGCCGCCGATGGCTTTCACCATGCCGGTGGTTTCTTCGCAGAGGAATTCGCCGTCCATCACCGGCACCCGCCAATAGCGTTTCCCGGCGATGCGCTTGGAGATTTGGAAACCGTCGCCGAAGAAGCGCAGGTTCTTGCCCAAAGGAATCGGGTCGCCCTCGTGGATACCGGCGAACAGGGCCGAGGTCGGCGCGGTCAGCACGCATTGCCCGGCGCGGGTTTCCAATTGCTTGGCCAGCCCTTTACCGCCCATGGCGAAGATCATGGCGGAGATGCCGGGGCGTCCGTCCGGGGTTTCTTCGGGGGAGAGTTCACGTTCGATGCCCGCTTCGCAGCCGCAGGCGATGACCGAGGTGGCGAACCCGGTCATGGCCTCAGCGGCGATCCTGGCCCATTTGGCGTTCTGGGCGGTGATGACGACCCGCGTGGCCCTCATGGGGAAGGCTTCGGCGAAAGTGGCGTCGATTTGTACGCCGTTAATAATCATTCATGGCTCCACGGCTGGTTAATATAGGTATTCCGAGCGGTCGGGTTATGCCTGCCCCCGGCAAGGATGCACCAAAATCTTGCTCCGCCCGTCGCCCTCGATTTCCCAATCGCGGATCATGAAATTGTCCATCTTCATCGTCATATAACGCTCGAAATAGGGTTTGAGGCGGGTTTCTATCGCCGCCCGGTCGAAATCGGGTTTCACGGTGTGGACGTTGCCCCACACCACGTTGACCACCTCGCCGTGTTTCACCACCAAGGCGCCATCCTTGAACACGTAATCGGGCCGGGTGAACATCGCTTCCTTGTCGTCCTGCTGGGTATAGACCGTGATGTCGGCGGCGGCCCCCGCGCCCAGATGGCCCCGGTCGCGTAGCCCCAAGATGCGGGCGGCCCCGGCGCGGGTCATGATGGCAATTTCGTACAGGCTGTATTCGCGGTCGATGGAACCCAAGGTGCTGTACGCCGCCGCATCCGGGTTGATGCGGGCCAACATGTCGTTGCGGAAACCCTTGTCCATCAACAGCCGGATCAAATGCGGATAGGTGGTGAAAGGCGCACCG
Source organism: Methylomagnum ishizawai (assembly GCF_900155475.1). Classification (NCBI taxonomy): domain Bacteria; kingdom Pseudomonadati; phylum Pseudomonadota; class Gammaproteobacteria; order Methylococcales; family Methylococcaceae; genus Methylomagnum; species Methylomagnum ishizawai. The sequence goes on from NZ_FXAM01000001.1 coordinate 3,981,847, forward strand.
TTGGGATGGTCGGTGGTGAGGAAAATCCGCCACGGGTCTTCGGCCAGCAGGAAAATTTCCAGGCCGATACACCATTGCAGGGCGTTGACGAAATTCTTGTCCCGATACTTGAACGGCACCACACCGCAACCGGCATCGCACTCGATGTCCATGCACACCCATTTGTTGGGCGAGGCGTGGTGTGAATTAGCGAACTGGCGCATGGAATCGCCCGAGGCGGTCACGGTCTGGCCGAACAAGATTTGGCCCACATCGACGGTGATATTGGGATTCTTGTTCAGGGCTTCGGCGATTTGGGCCGCGCCGGAGGAAAACTTGCGGTCACCCTCCAACCCATAACTATGGAACTGGATGTGGGTCAGGTGCATGGGCAAGCCTTCGATCCCGGCGATGGTGTTCAGCGTGGTGTCGAGATTGCCGGGAACGCCCAGGTTGCAGCCATGCACATGCAAGGGATGCGGCACGCCCAGGTCGGTCAGGGCGCGGGACAGGCTTTGCAGGATGCGGCGTGGGGTGACGTGGTAATGGCGGTGTTCCTCGTCCAGGTCGAGTTGGCGCTGGTTGAACTTGAAGGCGCTGATGCCGCCCGGATTCACCACCTTCACGCCGATGGCCTGCGAAGAGTGGAGAGTCCAGGCCACGTAATCGTTGATGACCGATTGTTCCGCGCCGGAGGACAACAGGCGCAAAAAGAAATCATCGCTGCCCAGCATCACATAACCGCCCACATCCATCAGCGGCACATCGGCCATTTCCATATGGGCCTGGCGGGCGTTGATCGGCAGCACGGCGGGCTCGAACCCGGCGGTATAGCCCATCTCGGCATAGCGGTAGCCGGTGGTCAGGGTCGAGGGCACGGCATGGCCGCAACCGGCCCGCTTCAAGCCCTCGTGCGCCACCGGGTCGCGGCGGTGGTCTTCCGGCAAGAGGTTACGGGCGATGGTGACTTTGCCACCGCCGATATGGGTGTGCATATCGATGGCTCCGGCCATGACGACCTTGCCCCGGCAATCGTATTCCTGGTCGGGCGGGACGCCCCCGGCATCGGCGACGATGCGGCCATCACGGATGTAAATATCCCGGATTTGGCCGTCGATGTGATGTGCGGGGTCGTAGACGGTGCCACCCGTGAGTTTGGTCAGCATGAGGGGAAGTCTCCAATGTTGTTGCGCCGTGACGCCTGGGGTCCGGTGGATCGGGGAAGGATAGGGAAGCGGGGGCGAGTTTTCAACACGGAGGCCATGGGAATGGCGCGAAACCGGATGGGGAAGCGGGAGCGTCCCCACCCGGTTCGGAGTCGGCAGAGCGCTTATCCGGCGGTCGGCGGCGCGTAGGGGTCTTTCGGGAAGGCGGTGGGCTCCCGCGATTGCAGGCGGTACTTGGACGAGGCGATATAGGCAGCGAGACGCAGGCGGTTGATCCCGCCCAGGGGCCGGTGTTCCCTAAGGCTATGCCAGGGCGTGAACACCAGATGCTCGCACTCGGTGGCCCGCAGGGGGTTGTCGAAATCCTGCGGTTGGATAACCAGGGTGGCGACGGCCTCGAACGGGGCGATATCTTCCGGCCAGACGGCGGTGGCGTCCTCGATGGGGAGGGCGTTGGTGGCGCGACGTTGCACCAGGAAGTCGAACACCACGGCTTGGCCGGTCTTGGGGTCCAAGGTCTTCTTCAAAGCTTCGCGCAGATAGCTGGGCCCGGGATTGGCGGGCACCGGGGTATTGCCCGGATTCCTGGGTTTCACCGAATACTTCACCGCCAGGTTCTCGCCCAACAGGAATGGGGAAGCCGAGAAATATTGGCTTTCCACCGGGTTGCCCATCGGCGTGGCGGCGATCTTGCCAACGATGCCCAAGGTCCGCTTCTTGGCGTCGCTGAACGGCGGGGTGAAGAAGGGTCCGAGATTATCGTTGTTGGCAAATTGGGAACGGGTCAGTTCCAGATATTCGGCCACATCGGCGAAGGCGAACATCGGCAGGTTGATCATCAGGAAGTCCTGGGTCTTGCCGCCGGGTGCGTCGAGCAGGGTCTCGCCCTCGACATTCATCACCTTGAGCGCGATGCCCCGGCTGGACGCCGCGCCCTTGGCATCGACATCGGCCTGCACCAGGGCCGTGGCGTTGGAAAAGCGCACCCAGGTCTTATAGCTCTTCCCCGGCGTGGCGAAGATACCCTGCCGGTAGGCCGACGGAATATCGGCGTTCACGGTCAGGGTGGCCTCGACACAGCCATGGTCCTTGGGATGCACGCCGCGCCGGGCCATGCTGCCGGGATAGCGCTGCTGCAAAAGCTTGCGGGTCAGGTCGGCGATCTCGGCGATCTGGGCGGCTTCGCCGGCAGGGACGGTTTCAAACGGATGCGGGGGTAAAGTGGGGAAATCCATGGTCTGTCCTCCTGCGTGATGGTTTGGGTACGGGCCGTTCCCGCCTGGGGGCGGAAAACGGCCCTTGGGGCCGGGTGGCCGCTTATTTCGGGGCGATCAAGGCCTCGGGGTCTTTGAGATACTCGATCAAGGCCATCTTCTGCTCATGGCTATAGGTCTGGCCCTTGGGATAGACATGGCCACCATTGCCGTTGCCGGGCTGGGTGGTATCGAACTGGAACAGCGGAGCGTTGCCGCACATGGCCGGGCCGCCCAAGGGAGCGGTGGCGACGAAGCCCAGGTGTTTCAAATCCAGTTCGCGGCTGCCGACCCAGAAGGTCTTGGAGCGCTGTTCGGGCGGCGACAGCAATTCGTACAGGTTTGGCACCGAGCCGTTGTGCAGGAAGGGCGCGGTGGCCCAGATGCCCAGCAAGGGACCGGCCTTGAGGCTGATCGCCGCCGTCTCCGGCACTTCCGGGTAGGACTGCGGCGGTTGGCCGGGTTGGAACGGCTTGAAACGGTAGCCGGAATATTCGAGGAATTTCTCGCCGCGCTCCCTGGGATCGGGGAATTGGTCCACGAACGCCTGTTGCAGCGTGCCGCCCACCGCGCCGCTGAAGAATACCGCGGCGGGCACGATGGGACCGGGCATGGGGATGACCGGCTTGCCGTTCATCGGGCCCAGCACCCCTTCCAGGCTGCCGGTCTGGGTCATGCGGGTGATGAGGTTATGGGTATAGAGCGGGTCGGTCCCGACATCCTTCAACAGATCGGCCTTGATCGTGATAAAGCGCAAGCCCTTCATATTGTCCTTGGGGTCGGTCAGTTCGCCGGGACGGTCATAGGGTGGCATGTGATGGCAGGAACGGCAATCCGTGTCGAACAAGGCCTTGCCGACCTGGGCTTTCGCCAAGTCGATCCCGCCGAACAGGTCTTTGCGCCAAGGCGGCGGCCGCAAATCCCGCAGCCAGTTCTCGAACTCCTCCAGTTCCCGCAGCAACACGGTGGAGTGCAGCCGTTCCTTGGGGTCCGCCGCCGTGAAGGTGGTGTCCCCGAACACCCCCAAGACCTCCCCGGCATTGCGCGAAATCGGGCTGCTGGCCACGGGCGCCCATTGCACGAAATCCAGGTCCGGGGCCACCCACAGGAACGGATAGCTGACCGGGGCGCTGGGCGGACGCAGGTTGAACGGCTTCTGGAGATCGAACACCGCCAAGGCGTTGATGATCTGGCCCAGGGCGTCGATCCGGCCCGAACCGGCGTGGTCGGGCGGGGTACGCATCCACATCTCGCCTTCCATCCTGAGCGCGACGGTTTGGTAGCTGCCGACGAAGGCTTTCAGTTCATCCTCGGTGGGCGGATGGCCGTACACGGCGGCCGCCAGCCGCTGGGTCTTGCCGGCATCGAGGCGGGTGGCCTTGACCGCCTCCGCCAACTCCGCGAAGAACGCGCCGACATCGGCGAGGCTGGGCGCGCCGTCGATGCGGACCTGCTTGCCGTGATAGGTGACATCGTTGGTGTGGCAGGCGGCGCAGTTCATACCGACCCAGGGGCCGGTGCCCGGCACATCGACCGGGTCTTTGGCGAAACCGATGGGCAGGCCGTCGTGCTTACCGGCGCTGGCGGCGTCGTAGATCAAGCCGAAGCGGCCGATATGGGCGGGATCGATGAATTTGGCGGTGCTGTTCTTCTGTTCCAGGTTCAAGAACCAGCTATAGGGGAACAAGCGCGAGCCTTGCGGAGTGTAATAGAACAACTCGCGCATGGCTTGGTTCCAGTTTTGGTTATAGCCTTGCAAGGTAGCTTGCTCGGCGGTGGGCGCATAGAGCCCGCCGTAATCGGGGCGTAGGGTGCCATAGCCTTCGGCCTGTGCGCCGGAGGCCGCCCCGGCCAGGGCGAGCCACGCGCCCAAACCAGACAGCCTGGATTTTCTAAGGAAGGACATGATGTTTCTCCTCGTTCTTGTTCTCTGTGGATAGGGAATCGAATACCGGTCTGTATTGCGGGCCGGCTTGCACCGTTAGGGGATGGGCGGCGCGGACAGCGGGTGGTGGACGGGTTTTGGGCCGATCCACGCCGTCGGGGGTCGCGCCTGTTTGCGTCGAATGGCGGAGCCGGGGGTAAAACAGTTGCGCCAGGAAACCCTTGTTTGGCTGGAACCGTCCGCCCGCTAAGCATGGCCGGAACAGCATGGCAGTGCCCGCACCGATTCAACACGTTCGATTTTGAACCAATCCGCTGGCTTTGTGAATCGCCCCCCCACCGCTAATCCTGTCCCTAATGGCTATACGGGTTTATACCTCGCTTTTTTGTGGCGGGCTGATAGCGTTAAATGGCTAGGTTCGGTGGCAAATGAAGCGGCAAGCGGCGACGATCCGGGCAGTCATGGCGGAGGACACCCCGCATTCCGGTATGGATCGCCCCAAAAATCCCGGTTTGAAACCACAACCCCGGCAATCCATGGCCATAAAAAAAGCCGGTCACGTTCATGACCGGCTATGCCAACAGACCACAGGCGGCGCGATTATCCCTTCACGCACAACACCTGCTTCAAGCTGTGGACCACTTCGACCAAATCGCTCTGGTGTTCCATGACCCTGTCGATATCCTTGTAGGCACCCGGCAACTCATCGACGATGCCGCCGTCCTTGCGGCATTCCACACCCAGGGTTTGTTCCTCGGCGTGGCGCTCGTCGAATTGGCGCTTGGCCGCCGAACGGCTCATGCGCCGCCCGGCCCCGTGCGAACACGAGCAAAACGCCTGGGGATTGCCCTTGCCGCGCACGATATAGGATTTGGTGCCCATGCTGCCGGGGATGATGCCCCATTCGCCCTCGCCCGCCCGGATCGCGCCCTTGCGCGTCACCCACACGGTTGCGTCGAAATGGCGCTCGCGGGCCACATAATTATGATGGCAATGGATCACCTCCTTGGTCACGCCGAACCGGGGAAGTTTCTTGCGTAACACCTCGGCGATCAGATACAGCATTTCCCGGCGGTTGGCGGCGGCATAATCCTGCGCCCAACCGATGGCCTCCACATAATCATCGTAATGCTCGGCCCCTTCGGTGAAATAGGCCAGATTCTTATCGGGCAGATTATGTAGATGCCGCCCCATATCCTTACGGGCCAAATTGGTATAGTACTCGCCGATGGCGCTGCCAATGCCCCGGCTACCGGAATGCAGCATCACCCAAACCGCCTGGTTCTCATCCAGGCAAAGCTCGATGAAATGATTGCCGCCGCCCAAGGTGCCGATTTGCCGAATCCAGGTTTGGTAGGGTTTTTTTTGCAAGGAATAAAGTTTCGGATGTTTCTGCAACAGCCGATGCAATCCTTGCGACAAAGCCCGGATGGTGGATTCGCGGGCGCGGTCCTGCTTGTGCATATTGAACCCCACCGGAATGGCGGCTTCGATGGCCAAGCGCAAAGACCGGAGATTATCCGGCAATTGATCGGCCTGGATCGATAACCGCAAGGCGCTCATCCCACAGCCAATATCCACCCCCACCGCCGCCGGGATAATCGCCCCCAGGGTGGGAATTACCGAACCCACCGTCGCGCCGATGCCCGCGTGGACATCGGGCATGACCGCGATATGGCTATGGATGAACGGCAGTTGCGAGAGGTTGTACAACTGCTGCATGGCCTCGGAGTCCACCTCGTCGGTGTAGATTTTCACCGGCACCCGGCCCTTGGTCATAATCCTTTGAATAGGCATGGCTATACCTCTCCCAATAGGCCGATATAACGGTAGCGCAAAGTCGGAACGCGCTTGCGCCCGAGGCTGTGCGCCAGCAAGGTGCGCCAATGCCCCCGCGCCCTTTCGAGCGCGGCCAGGATATCGGCTTCCGTGGCGATGACGGGCTGGGTATGCCCCAGCGTGACGCAGAGTTGGCGGCCCGCATCCTCGACCTCGACGGCGACCACGCCCAGGCCACGCAACAAAGGATCGGCGGTTTCACCCGCCAGGATCAAGGACAATTCCCGGAAAGCTTCCTTGCCAAGCTGGCGGTCTTGGCGCTGGCGCGGTTTGGCTGTTTGCCGGGCACGCGCCAAAACCCGCGGATCGACGCCGTCTTCCGGGCCGGATTCCGCGCACAGGGTGGAGGTTGGCCTCCGCCCACGTAGGGATGATGGATTCATAAAAACTCCCAATCAACCGGAAGGCGCGGGCACGAACAGGCCACGGCGCGATCCCGGCGCTGAAAACACGGTGTTGGTTTTGTTTGGGAGTCCCGGCCCCGGCGGGCCGGAAGGGAAATTACCGGGCGCGGCGGGCGGCGGGACTCGGGCGGATTGCAATATCGTGGTGCATGGCGTACCTCCTGAGCCGGTTGGGGTGGATGATGGCGCGGAATAATAATGGGAAATCGGCGTCCGTCAAGTGGCGGTGTCCGTGTCGCATGATGGCTAAAACCGTAGGGCGATTAGCGGAGCGTCATCACACGGATTCCATGTCTCCGGTTACGCTGCGCCAATCGGAGCGGACGCAAGTTGGTTTGTAGTTTGTAGGGCGGAATAGCGGAGCGTATTCCGCCGGATGTTGACCCCATCCATCCATGCGGCGGAATACGCCGGGGTACCGGCTATTCCGCCCTACGCGGGCTGAGCGTCGTACTCCCACAATAAACCCCGCACAACAACACCAACCCGCACCCCGCCAAAGCCTCGTTCCCCGGCACCTTGCCGAACCACAAAGCCCCCAGCGCCAAGCTCAACACCGGCCCCACATAGCCCACCGCCCCGACCAAGGCGGCGGGAGCCAATTGATAGGCGCGGGTCATGAACCATTGCGCGGCGCTCCCGGCCAACCCCGCCAGCACCGCCCAACCCCAAGCCTGGAAACCACTGGGCAAGGCCACGCCCTCCACCGCGAACCACGCCAGATGGATCAGCGTCGCCACCAGGCAGAAATAGAACACCACGGTCCCCGGCGGATTGCTGCTCCCGGCCCGCGCCACCATCAGATAGGCCAGCGCCGCCAGGAAGCCCGAAGCCAACCCCAGCGCCCGGCCCTGCCAATCGCCCTGCCCCATCCCCGGCTGGAACAGCAGGAACAAGCCCAGCCACGCCCCCCAGATCGCCAGCCACACGCCCCAGGAATTGCGCTGACCCAGCACATAAGGCCCGAGCGCGGCCACGAACACCCCGCTGCTGGCCGACAGGAACGCGCTTTCCCCCGGCCCGATACGCTGGATGGCGGCGAACGACAGGATCAACGACACCCCGCCGAACATCCCCCGCCACCACAAGGAAGGCCGCAGATCGCCGAACAACCCGGCCACCCGGCGCATCAGCACAGCGGGAACCAGCAGGATCGACAGGTTCAAAGCCACCCGCACGAAGCTGACCATGGGCGCGGCCACCGGCGGTTCGGCCAGCGCGGCGGCATACACCGCCGCGCCCATGAACGCGAACAACAGCCCCGCGACCAGCATATAGGCCAGCCCACGGGCGGGACCGTCCCGGCGCGGGACGGCGGCGGGAGGAACCGGAGCGCGGCGGCGGCGGGACTTGCGTTTTTTGGGGCGGGACATGGAACGGCACGGGAAAAACAGTCGGACCCGACTGTACCCGAACCCGCCGACCCGCAAAACCCCGGCGCGGCGTTATTACCGCCGGGTTCAAATCGGCGGCGACTTGGCGGGCGGCTGCGCGTTCAGTGCCTTGAACTTCCGGTCCAGTTCGTCGAGTTCGCGCTGCAAGCGGGGCAGGACGTCCTTCTTCACCGATTCCTCGGTGGATTGCTGGGCCTGCTGCATTTCCTCCTTGAGCCGCGCCCATTCCTCCTGCAAATGGCGGGCTTCCGGCGAATCCGGCAAGCGTTGCATCTCGGAACGGAAGCGCTCCAACTGGCCGCGCAACTGGCCCAGGCCATCGGTGAAACCGCGCAGCAACTCGCCCAGGGGGAACCAAGACCCGGACTCGGCATCGCCCTTGACGATAGCGCCATCGACCAAGGGCGCGGCACCGGGCGGGCCGGGTTGGAATTCGATGCGGCGCAGGTCGGGCGCTTGGGGATCGCGCACCACGGCGAAACGGGAACCCTGGGTCGCCGAACCCCGGAATTCATCGGCGATGTCCAGGGTCGCGACATAGCCGCCCGCGCCGTCCGGGTTGATCGCGGTGACTTGGCCGACCTTGCGGTCGCCCAGGACGACGGGGGTTTGCGGACTGATACCGGCGGCGTTGTCGAGCAATAGGTTGAGATGCAGCCCGCCCGGCCCGCAGGCGGAGAGCGAGAGCGCGAAAAGGACGATCAGCCAGGAACGGATGGACATGGGATTCTCCTCATAAGATGAACCGGAACCGGGCGGACATGATAGGCGAAGCCGCCGCGCTCCGCGCCCAAGAACCCCGTGCCCGCCGCCGGGGTCCGATCCGGCAGACCCGCAACGCGATGGTAACCCGCCCGCGCTTGCTTTTGACCGCGGCAAATCGCACACTGCCCATGCGTTATCAACCACAATTTTCATGAGGGGATAAGCATGTCCGACGAGCAAGACCCAACCGGGGAAATCCCGGATTCCGCGCCGGTCGGCACCTGGGCGCTGTTGTGCCTGGTCGCCGCCGCCATGGTGGCTGCCTGGTTGTTCCTGTACTTCGGGGTGTTCCTGCCCCGCGGTCCCATCCATTAGGAGGGAACCATGGCCTTCCACATCCATCCACTCGAACGCAAATGGCTGTACGCCGCATCCGCCGCCATCGCCATTTTCATAGGTTCCATCCTGCTCACCGCCCTGTTCGGTGGCATCCATCCGCCCGGCCATATGGAAATCATCGATTCGGCCCGCCTGCACCTCGACGGCGAATTCATGGAGGACAAACTGGGCGTCAGGACCGAACCGGACGGCTCGGTACACGTCACCCTGGTCGCCGCCCGCTACGGCTTCTTCCCGCGCCAGATCGAACTGCCCGCCGGCACGCCGATCACCTTCCGCATCGCCAGCGCCGACGTGTTGCACGGGATGCACGCGCCCATGACCAACCTCAGCACCATGATCGTGCCCGGCTATGTGTCCACCGTGACCACGGCCTTCCCCAAGCCGGGCGAATATCCCATGCTCTGCAACGAGTTCTGCGGGATGGGCCACGACCATATGTGGAGCAAAATGACGGTGGTGTCGAAAGAAACCTGGACCGCCGCCCATCCACCCGCCGGGAGATAAATCCATGATCGACAAACCGACCAGACTCCTCGCCCTGTGCCATTTCTGGGTGGCGTTCGGGGCGTTCGCCCTGGCTTGCGTGCTGGGCCTTTACCAGGTTTTGGAACGCAGCGGCTTGGTGCCGGCCATGCAGTCGCCGGGCGTGTATTTCGCCTCGGTCAGTACCCATGGCGTGCTGATGGCCTTCGTGTTGACCACGTTTTTCATCATGGGCTTCGGCTATGTGGTGGCGGTATCCAGCCTGAAAACACCCTTATGGAATCCCAAGCTGGCCTGGGCCGGGTTCGGGATTTCCCTGCTCGGGGTGGTGCTGGCCGCCCTACCCTTGCTGACTGGCAACGCTTCGGTGTTGTACACCTTCTATCCGCCGTTGCAGGCCAGCGTGCTGTTCTATCTGGGCGCGACCTTGCTGGTGGTGGGTTCGTGGCTGTGGTGCGTGGTGATGATCGTCATGCACAGCCAATGGAAAGCCGCCCATCCCGGTGCCACCGTGCCCCTGCCCATGTTCGCCACCACGGGCAATGCCATCTTGTGGCTATGGACCAGCGCGGGCGTGGCGCTGGAAGTCTTGTTCCAGTTGATTCCCTGGGCTTTGGGCTGGACCGAGACCGTGGATGTGGGCTTGGCCCGCACCCTGTTTTCCTGGACCTTGCATCCCATCGTGTATTTCTGGCTGATTCCGGCCTATATCGCCCTCTATACCTTCGTGCCCAAGGCGGCGGGTGGCGTGTTGTTCAGCCATGATTTGAGCCGGGTGGCGTTCATCCTGCTGGTGGTGTTCGGGCTGCCCATCGGTTTCCACCATTTGTACATGGACCCGGAGCAAGGCTCGGGCTTCAAGCTCATGCACGGGGTCGGGACGTTCCTGGTGGCCCTGCCCACCTTGCTGACCGGCTTCACCGTCATCGCCTCGATGGAAATCGCCGGGCGCAGGCGCGGCGGGACCGGCTTGTTCGGCTGGATCGGAGCGCTGCCGTGGCGGGAACCCCTGGTGCTGGCGGCGATCCTGGCCTTTTTGATGTTGATCGCGGGCGGTTTCGGCGGCATCGTCAACGCCAGCTACGCCATGAACGCCATGGTGCATAACACCGCCTGGGTACCGGGGCATTTCCATCTGATCTTCGCCGGGACCACGGTCATCATGTATATGGCGGTGGGCTATTACCTCTGGCCACGGCTGACCGGGAAACCCTTGATTTCCGACAGCCTGCCGGTGATCCAGCTTTGGTCCTGGTTCCTGGGGATGGTGTTGATGACCACGCCTTGGCATATCCTGGGTTTGCTGGGCCAGCCGCGGCGGATTTCCAGCGTGGCCTATAACAGCCTGCTGACCCTGGCTTGGGACCCTTATGAACTGGCGATGATCGTGGGTGGCTTGGTGTTGACCGGCTCGGCCCTGTTGTTCGCCTACATCCTGTGGCAATCCCAGACCGGCCCGGCGGCGGAACAAGCCTTCGAGGTCGAATACACCGGCTACCAACCCGCCGATGGCCCGGTCCACCCTTTGCTGAACGGCTTCAAGGTGTGGAACGTGGCGATCCTGGGCTTGATGGTGCTGAACTTCGGCTACCCGATCCTGCAATTCTTCCTGGCCAAAACCTTCGGTTCGATTCCATGGGGGTACTGACGATGAAACCGCACCATCTCTTCGCCGCCTGCGCGGTTTTCAGCGGCCTCGCCTGGGCCGGACCCTCCTCCCAGGTCGCCTGGACCCTGGATACCCTGCGCCAGGTGGAACACGCCGACCCCAACAAGGGCAAGCAGCTCGCCGCCACCTGCGAAGGCTGCCACGCGCCCACGGCGGGCAACGCCGCCAACCCGTCCTTGCGGGGGCAACTCGCCACCTATCTCTACAAGCAAATCCGCGACTACCAGGACGGCAGCCGCCAAAACCCGATCATGGCGGGCATGGTGGCGGGATTGTCGGAGCAGGACGCGGCGGATATCGCGGCCTATTACAGCCACGAACCGGCCCCCGCATGGCGGAAGCCCATGTTGATCCCGGACAATATCGAGCAATTGGTCGGGCGCGGCGACGGCAAGCGCATCCTGCCACCGTGCCAAGCCTGCCACGAAGCGGACGGACGCGGCCAGAAGATCGATATTCCGGCCTTGGCGGCGCAGCGGGCGGCCTATCTGGAACAAACACTGCTCGCCTATAAGTCCGGCGAGCGCCATAACGACCTCTACAGCCGGATGCGCTCGCTCACCCAACAACTCAGCGACGAGGAAATCAAGCAACTGGCGCGTTATTACGCCGGTGCCAGCGAATAAAACCCACCGGCCAGGGAAGGCCGCACCCGCCCACCAACCCCCACCCACAACCATGCCGATCCGCCGCGCCACCCCGCTCCTCCTCCTGTTGCCCGCGCTGGTCCAGGCCGACGAAGAGCAAATCTTCGCCTGGACCCGGTCGCAAGGCGAATGCGACCAAGCCCTGGACCAAGCCCGCTACCCGGACGCGGAAGCGGCCTGCCGACAAGCGATGCGCCTGGGGGAACAGTTGGAACCGGGCTTGTTCTTCGACACCAGCCTGAACGGGCTGACCATGACCTATCTGAAGCAACAGCGCTACGCCGAGGCGGAAACCGCGATCAAGCGCCTGTTGGAAACCCGGACCGCCGCGTTTGGGGCGGAACATCCCTTGACCGCCAGCGCCATGAACCTGTTGGCGACGGTCTACCGCAAGACCGGGCGGGAAGCGGAGGCCAAACAAGTGGACGCGCAATTCCGCCGCGTCGAGGACGCTTGCGGCGGGGCGCTGGACGAAGCGGCGCGGGAACGGATCGCCCAGGGAGCCAGCCTCAACCCTTGCGACCCCTGGCCGGTGCCGGACTTCCTGCGCTAAGGCGGCTCAGTGCAGGGCGCGCGGCGGCTGCGGCGGCTTGTACACGCAGGAAAACCGCGCCATCACCACCCCCTGCGCGTCCTCGTGCAACAGGGACAGGATGCCCATATCGATATCCCGGAAATAGATGAGGTTGGCGGGCTTGCCATCGATCAGGCAAGCACCGTGCAGGAAATGGTACTCGGCGATTTCGGTCATGGTCAGCCGGACCTCGCTGGGCCGCCGCTTGAGCAGGGCGTTGCCGAGTTCCACCACGATGGGCCGCATGAATTCGCCATCGACCGGCTCGCCCATCCGCATGAACTCGGGCCGCTCGGCGAAATGGCCCAGGAAATAATCGCAAGGCTCCTTGAAGTCCTTGGACTTGATGAGCTTGTCCTTGAGGATCAAGAGTTTTTTCAGGTCTACCATGGCGCTCTCCCGCATGGATGCGCGGCGGTGGGCGGGGTTTCCCAGCCACGCAGTGGAAATAAGCCCCATTCTACGCACACCCTCCGCAAGACCAAACCGGACCCGATCCGCTACCATTCCCCCTTTTGCCGAGCCACCGCCATGAAAGCCCTCATCGTCCCCGTCACCGCGTTCCAACAAAACTGCACCCTGCTCTGGTGCGAGCGCACGCTGGAAGGCGTGGTGATCGATCCGGGCGGGGATTTGGACCTGATCCTCGAAGAAGCCCGGACGGCGGGCGTGAAGCTGGTGAAAATCCTGCTGACCCACGCCCATATCGACCACGCCGGCGGCACGGCGGAACTGGCCGAGCGCCTGGGCCTCCCGGTCGAAGGCCCGCAACGGCTGGACGATTTCTGGATCAAGCTGCTGCCCCAGCAAAGCCGGATGTTCGGTTTCCCGCCGGTGCCGATGTTCACGCCCGACCGCTGGCTGGACCAGGGCGACACGGTGGAATTCGGCGGAGAAACCCTGGAAGTGCTGCATTGTCCGGGGCACACGCCGGGGCATGTGGTGTTCTTCCACCGGGGCGAACGGCTGGCGGTGGTGGGGGATGTGCTATTCCAGGGTTCGATAGGCCGCACCGATTTCCCGCAGGGCGACCATGCCACCTTGTTGAAATCCATCCGCGAGCGGCTGTTCCCCTTGGGCGAGGACGTGGTGTTCATCCCCGGCCATGGCCCCGTGTCCAGCTTCGGCGAGGAGATGCGCCACAATCCCTATGTGGGCGTGGGCATGGAGTGACCGGGCACGGAATTACCGGAATTCGATGGTGAAACCGCCCACCTCCCGGCTGGGCTTGGCGAGGGTCAGGCGGATTTCGTAGGACTTGCCGACCGGCATCTCCGCGCCTTCCTGCCAGTCCGGGAGGTAGTCCATCGGCGCGAACACCCGCTCGGCCAGCGGATGCCCGTCCAGCGCGTTCAGCACCAGCCGCACATCGGGGAAATCCTGCGGCAGGGTCGCTTGGTTGGCGAACACCATGCGGAAATCGAGGATTTCCTTGCTGTCCCGGTTGGCGCTCAAAGCGCGGTCCAAGGTGGCGATATGGGCGGTGTCCTTGAACGGCGCGAGTTCGCAGCCGAAAGTCGCGCACAGGCTATCCAGCACGGGCCGGGCATAGCTGTTCTGGGCCAGGCGCTTGCCCTCGAAGCCGAACACCTGCACGCCCAGCAGCGCCAATAGGCCCAGGGCGGCGGCCCCCCAGCGCAGCGGTTCGGGCAGTTCGGGGAAGCCGGTGGATTGGGGGCGGGGCTTGCGCCCGATGCGGTCAGTGGTGGCGGGCATATCGATTCCCCAAGGCGCTTGGGCCTCGTCCAGTTCTTCCAAACGCCCGTGCCCGAAGCGGGGCGGCGGGGCGGGCGGATTGCGGTCCGGTCCTGCGAGCTGGCTCCGCGCCGCGCCACGGGGCCAAGCATTGAAGGCGGTATGGCAATGCTTGCAGAGGATTTCCCCTTGGCTGGCGCGTAATTCCTGGGTGCCGATGCGGTACTCGGTTTGGCAGGCCGGGCACCGGAACCGCTTCGTCATCACCCGGCCCGCTTGACGCCGGACAGCAAGGCCCAATCCTCCCGCACCAGCGTCGGCGCGAATTCGACCCGGTCGGCGTAGGCGGCGCGTACCGTGTCGGCCTGGGTGGCGAGGATGCCCGACAAGGCCAAGCCGCCGCCGGGCCGCAAAGGCGCCAGGATGGCGGCGGCCAATTCGACCAGGGGACCAGCCAGGATATTCGCCAGCACGATATCGGCTTCCAGCGCGGGCAGCGCCTTGGGCAGATAGAGTTTCAGCCCGGCTTCCACGCTATTTTTGCGGGCATTGTCGGCGCTGGCGGTGAGGGCTTGGGGATCGATATCGACGCCATGGGCCAGGACCGCGCCCAGTTTCAAGGCGGCGATGGCGAGTATCCCGGAGCCGCAACCGTAATCCAGCACGGTCTTGCCGGCCACCTCCTGGCCGTCCAGCCATTCCAGGCACAGCGCGGTGGTGGGATGGGTGCCGGTGCCGAAGGCAAGGCCGGGATCGAGCCAGACATTGACGGCGTCGGGTTCGGGCGGCTCGTAGCTAGTGGGGCAAATCCACAGCCGCTGGCCAAAGGACATGGGCTTGAAATGCTCCAGCCACGCCCGTTCCCACACTTGATCCTCCAGGACGGAGGCTCTCCAGTCGCGCAACCCGCCGCCGAAGCGGGCTTCCACGGCGGCGCGGACCGCCGCTTCGTCCGCGCCCTCCTCGAACAAGGCCACCACCTGGGTACGATTCCACAGCGGCGTCTCGCCCGGCTTCGGCTCGAACAAGGGCTGGTCGCCCGCGTCCTCGAAACCGACCGACACCGCCCCGAGGTCCATGAACAGGTCCGACAGCGGCTCGGCCCTGGATTCATCGACGACGACGGCGAATTGCTGCCACATCAGTGCTTCAGCCCCAGTTTTTGTTCCAGGTAATGGATGTTCTGCCCACCCGCCTCGAACGCCGCGTCGTTGATGATGTCCAGCAGCAAGGGGATATTGCAGCGGATGCCGCCGATGACCATCTCGGCCAGCGCGGTGCGCATCCTGGCGATGGCGCTGGCGCGGTCCTCGCCGTGGGCGATGAGCTTGCCGATCATCGAATCGTAATACGGCGGCACCTTGTAGCCATTGTAGATATGGGTCTCGACCCGGATGCCGGGGCCGCCGGGCATGTGGAATTGCTCGATCAAACCGGGGCTGGGCATGAAGTTCTTGGGGTCTTCGGCGTTGAGGCGGCATTCGATGGCATGGCCGCGCATCACCACATCCTCCTGCCGGATCGACAGGGTTTCGCCCGCCGCGATGCGCAATTGCTCCTTCACGATATCGAAGCCCGTGACCATCTCGGTGACGGGATGCTCGACCTGGACGCGGGTGTTCATCTCGATGAAATAGAATTCGCCGTCCTGGTAGAGGAACTCGAAGGTGCCCGCGCCGAGATAACCGATTTCCTGGCAGGCCTTGACGCAGCGCATCCCCATGGCTTGGCGCTTGGCCTCGTCGATGCCGGGCGCGGGAGCTTCCTCGATCACCTTTTGATGGCGGCGCTGGGTGGAGCAATCGCGCTCGCCCAGATGCACCACGTTGCCATGGCTGTCGGCGATCACCTGGAATTCGATATGGCGCGGATTTTCCAGGAATTTCTCCATGTAGACCATATCGTTGCCGAAGGCGGCGGCGGCTTCGCCGCGGGTCAGGTTGATGGCGCTATGCAGGTTGGCCTCGCTATGCACCACCCGCATCCCACGGCCACCGCCACCGCCCGCCGCCTTGATGATGACCGGGAAGCCGATGCGGCGGGCGATCTTGATATTGGTCTCGTGGTCTTCGCCCAGGGGGCCGTCGGAGCCGGGGATGCAGGGGATGCCGGCCTTCTTCATGGCGGCGATGGCGGCGACCTTGTCGCCCATCATGCGGATGGTGTCGGGCCGGGGGCCGATGAAGATGAAGCCGCTTTGAATCACCTTCTCGGCGAAATCGGCGTTTTCCGAGAGGAAGCCGTAGCCGGGATGGATGGCGACCGAATCCGTCACCTCGGCGGCGCTGATGATAGCGGGGACGTTGAGATAACTTTCTTTCGAGGCCGCGGGGCCGATGCACACCGATTCGTCGGCCAGGCGTACATGCTTGAGGTCGCGGTCGGCCTCGGAATGCACGGCCACGGCCTTGATGCCGAGTTCGCGGCAAGCCCTGAGGATGCGCAGGGCGATCTCGCCCCGGTTGGCGATGAGGATTTTACCGAGCATGGAGATAACCTAAAGGTGGGGGCCGCGTTATTCGATGATGAACAGCGGCTGGTTATATTCCACGGGCTGGGCGTTTTCCACCAACACCTTGGTGATCTTGCCGGATTTGTCGGCCTCGATCTGGTTGAGGATTTTCATCGCCTCGATGATGCACAGGGTTTCCCCGGTCTCCACTAATTGGCCCACTTCCACGAAGGACTTGGCCCCTGGGGTCGGCGAACGGTAGAAGGTACCGACCATCGGCGAACGGACGATATGGCCGGTGATGCGGTCGCCCTCGCCCGTCGCCGGGGCTTCCGGGGCCACAGCGGGTGCTGGCGGTGGCTGGTAGGCGATGGGCATCCCCGGTTGCATCATCGACACGAATTGTGGCGGGGCGGCCACTTGGGAGCCTTGCCGACTGATGCGGACGGATTCTTCTCCCTCGCGGATTTCGATTTCCGCGATATCGGACTCGCCGATCATCTCGATCAGCTTTTTTATTTTTCTAATATCCATGGTGTTATCGACCTTGCTCTAGGAATTGAAAGGCGGCCTCAAGGGCCAAGCCATAACCGGAAGCCCCCAGCCCGCAAATCACACCCTTGGCGATATCGGACAGGTAGGAATGATGGCGGAACGGCTCACGCGCATGGATGTTGGAGAGGTGGACCTCGATGAACGGGATGCGGGTGGCCTGGAAGGCATCGCGCAGGGCGATGCTGGTATGGGTGTAGGCGGCGGGATTGACGAGGATGAAATCCACCTGCTCATGGTAGGCGCGGTGGATGCGCTCGATCAATTCATGCTCGGCGTTGCTCTGGAAGGCTTCCAGGCGATGGCCGCGGGTTTCCGCACTCCGGGCGAGGCCCTCCACGATGTCCTGCAAGGTTTGCCGACCATAGACCTCGGGTTCGCGGACCCCCAGCATGTTCAGGTTCGGGCCGTTCAGGACCAAGATGCTCGCCACGGGAGAACCTCCGGTTAAGGGCGTTGTAAGGGAAACAAGCGCGGGTATTGTGCCGAAACCGGCAAATCTTGTCCATGAAGCTAGATTTTCCACGATGATCGCGGCAGTTGGTGCAAATACCCCAGGATTTCGCTACGGAACTCAAGGCCGGGTTTCCAGTAAAGGCCGGACGATATCGAGGACTTGCTGGCGCTCGAAGCCGCCGGTATGGGTGGCGACCGGCTGGCCCGTGCGGTCGAACACCACCGAGAACGGCAGCACCGACAGGTGGTTGCCGAGTTGGTCGGCCCAATGCGGCACGCGCTCGTCGCCGAGCAGGATGGGGTAGTTGATGGGATTGTCCTTGAGGAAGGTGCGGACCTCTTCCGGGTCGTCGATAGCAGCCCCGACGAACTGCAAGCCTTGCCCGCCGAGTTCCTGCTGCAAGCGCGAGAATTCCGGCATTTCCTCCCGGCACGGCGGGCACCAAGTGGCCCAGAAGTTGAGGACCACCACCTTGCCACGCCATTCGGCCAGGGAATGCGGCGTGCCCGCGAGGTCGTGCAGCGGCGGTTCGGGGACGGGTTCCGTGGGAGACGCCCACCAGTGCTGGGTGGCGATACCGGCCAGCAAGGCGGCGACCGCGACCAGTGGATACAACACTTTGCCGGTCATCAGCGCACCACCTTCCGCACATGTGCCACGAAGTTTTCGGCGTCCATATAGCCCACCACCCGGAACGCCTTGCGCTCCGCTTGGTCCGGCCCGAAGAACAAGGTGGCGGGCGGTCCCACCAGACTGAACCGCTTGAGCAGGGCCGCGTCGTCCTCGGTGTTGTCGGTGACATCGGCTTGCAACAGGACCACATCGGCCAGCGCGGTCCGCACCTTGGCATCGGTGAAGGTATAGCGCTCCATCTCTTTGCAGGACACGCACCAATCGGCGTAATAATCCAGCATCGTCCAGCGCCCGGCGGCCTGGGCCTTCTGGATTTCGCGGTCAAGTTCGGCCACCGATTTGACCCGCCGGAATTCCAGGGATTGCGGGGCCGCCGCCCCGGTACCGCCCGCCGCGACCGCCTGCAAGCCGCGCAAGGGTTGCAAGGGATCGCCCGTGTTGGCGGCCACGCCGATCAAAAGCAGGACGCCATAGGCCAGCATCACGATACCGACGCCCTTCCACAGCCTGCGCCAGCCCGAAGCGGGCTGCGGCAGCGTATCCAGCGCCCCGAGGTACATCGCCGGGATAATCAGCAGCAAAGCCCACAGGAACATCGAAGCCGCGGGCGGCAGGATACGTGCCAACAACCACACGGCGATGCCCAGCAAACCCACGCCGAACACGGCTTTCACCGAATTCATCCAGATACCGGCCTTGGGCAGCAATTTCCCGGCGGAAGCCCCGATGGCCAGTAGCGGCAGCCCCATCCCCAGTCCCAGCGCGAACAAGGCGCAAAAACCCAGCACCCAATCGCCGGACTGGCCGATATAGATCAAGGCACCGGCCAGCGGGGCCGCGACGCACGGCCCGACGATCAAGGCCGAGAGCGCCCCCATCACCGCCGCGCCCGCCAGCGTGCCGCCATGCTGGCGGTTGCTCCAACCGACCACACGGTCCTGGATGAAACCGGGCATTTGCAGGGTGAACAAGCCGAACATCGACAAGGCCAGCACCACGAACACCGCGCTGAAGGCGATGATGACCCTGGGCTCCTGGAACAAGGCTTGCAGATTGCCGCCGAACAGCCCCGCCAACACCCCGAACACCGCATAGGCCAAGGCCGAAGCCAGCACATAACTCAGCGACAGGAAGAAAGCGCGGCGGGTGGTCAGATGATGGCCGTGGCCGACCACGATGCCGGACAGGATGGGAATCATCGGGAACACGCACGGCGTGAACGCCAGCAGCAAGCCCATGCCCAGGAAGCTCGCCACCGTCAGCCACAGCGAATCGTTTTGCAACGAAGAGAAAATCTGGCATTGCTCAGATTGCGGCGCGTCCTCGACGAAGCCTGCGGCGGATTTCATCTCGCATTCGCCGGCGGGGGCGGCGGCGGGTGCGGGCGTGGTGTCCACACTGGCCTGGACCGTACCGGCGGCGGGCAATAGCAACTCGACCGTCTGGTTCATTGGTGGATAACATACGCCGCGGTCGGCACAGCCCTGGAACCCGGCCTTCAAGGCCAGTTTGAGCGGTTGGGCCGCATCGCGCACCAGCGGCAGCGCGAAAGCCACCGTTTCGTGGAACACCTCGACATCGCCGAATTCCTCGTCGTGCTTGGCTTCGCCATGGGGGATCGAGTAATCGCCCAACGCCACGCCCGGCGCCTCGGCCAGGGCGAGCTTGAATTTCTCGCGGTAGAGGTAATAGCCCTTGGCGATCTGCCAATGCAGCCACAGGGTATGATCGTCCTTCACCTCGGCGAAAAACCGGAACGCCTGCTCGGCGGGCAATAGTTCATCCTGGCCGGACCCCGTTTTCAGCCCCAAGGCATGGAGCGCCCCGCCCAGCATCGAATTCGACGCCGCCGCGACATTCAACGGTGGCGGCGCGGGCCAGTCCAGCCGCAGCGTCTGTTTGAGCGGCGGATAGCATACCCCGGCATCGGCGCAGCCCTGCACGCTCATCTCCAAAGCCAAGGTTTGCATCCCGCCGTCCTGGCGCGCCACCGGCAAGCGGATTTGGGCATGGTTCCGGTAGACCTCCATCTCGCCGAAAATCTCGTCGTGCTTCAGCTTGCCCTCGGGCAACACCGGCTCGCCCAATTGGACCCCTGGGGTTTGGGTGGCGAATTTGAATTTCTTGCGGTAGAGGTGATAACCCTCGGCAATATCCCAATCCAATACCACCGTGTCGCCCTCGATCCGGGCCGCGCTCCGAAACGCCTGTTCCGCCGGCAACAGGTCTTCGCCCTCCAGCGCCCAGGCCACGCCCGCGCACCACAGGCACAGCATAAAAAAGCCGCCCCAGGCTCCAAGGCGGCGGCTGAAAAACAGGACGGGAGTCAGGGTTGGGGATGTAGACATGCGCTGATCCAGTGCAGATAAGGGGCCGAACCGCGCGCCACGGGCAGGGCGACGATTTCGGGGACATCGTAGGGATGGCGGGATTGGATGAAAGTTTCCAAGGCCGGATAGAGAGCGGCTTCGGTCTTGATGAGCAACAGGTGTTCGGAAGCCCGCTCGGTCTTGCCCTCCCAGGTGTAGACCGAAACCAGGCCGGGCAGGAGATTGACACAGGCCGCGAGCCGCGCTTCGACCAAGGCTTCGGCCAGCGCCCCGGCGCTGTCGGCGTCGGGGCAGGTGCATAGAACTAGACAGTATTCGGTGGACATGGCAAAAAGCCCCTGGGTTTTCCCGAATTTTACCGTATGAGGATGGGATGGACATTAGACAATGGTTATTGGCCGCCGTGGTGGCCCTGCCGCTCCTGGAGCTTTACCTTCTAATCAAGCTGTTCGGGGCGCTGGGCTTCGTCACGACGGTGGCCTTGCTGCTGGGCGCGGCCAGCCTGGGGATGTCGCTATTGCGCTCGCAGGGCTTATCGACCTGGATGAACGTGCAACGCGCCCTGGCGCGGGGCGAAACCCCGGCCCTGGAAATGCTGGAAAGCGGATTGGTGGCCCTGGGCGGCTTGCTCTTGGTGATCCCGGGATTCCTCAGCGATATCCTGGGCTTGGCCTGTTTGATCCCGGCGAGCCGGAAAAAGTTGGCGGGCTATCTGCTGCAAAAATTCGTGGTGCTGCCGGATGGTGGGACGGAACCACCGCAAGGCCCGCGGGTCATTGAGGGGGAATTCAAGCGGGAGAAGGAATGACCGGCGCGGACCCACCTCCAAGGTTCCGCGACGCCACCGACAGAACACTAGCGCCCCACCAGACACCGCCATGCCCACCCAGCGTCTCACCATCGAAGGGATGCACTGTCCAGGCTGCGCCGACATCGTAGAGCAAGCGGCCCTGAAAGTCGTCGGCGTGTGGCTGGCCCAGGCCGACTACGACACGGGCACGCTCGAAGTCCTGTTCGACGCCGCCCGCACCAGCCCGGCCCTCATCGCCGCCGCCGTCGAACAAGCGGGCTACGGCTGTTCGCCGCGGCAGCGGTCGCGCCCGGTCTGGCGCAACCTGGGACGCCTCGCAAGCGTGGCGCTGGCCCTGGCCGGCATCGGCGGGCTGACGACCGTGGGGATCGACCTGGCCGACCGTTTCCGCCTGCCGCAATTCGAGCATGGCATGGGCTATGGCCTGTTGTTCCTGGTGGGCTTGTTCACCGGCTTCCATTGCGTCGGCATGTGCGGCGGCTTCGTGGTAGGCTATACCGCCCGCGCCGCGCAGCAACCCGGACGCGCCCGCTGGCTGGGACATGCCGCCTACGGCCTGGGCAAGACCCTATCCTATACCCTGATCGGCGGGCTGTTCGGGCTGTTGGGTTCGTTCATCGCCTTCACCCCCACGATCCGGGGCTATGCCGCCCTGACGGCCGGCCTGTTCCTGATCCTGTTCGGGATCAACATGCTGGATTGGTTCCCCAGCCTGCACCGGATCGGTCTCAGGATGCCCCGGTTCCTGGCCCGTTTCCTCAGCATCGAAAGCAAAAAACACCCCAGCCCCTTCGCCATCGGCCTGCTCAACGGCCTGATGATCGCCTGCGGCCCGCTGCAAGCCATGTACGTCATGGCCGCCGGGACCGGGGATTTCCTGGAAGGGGCCAAGCTGCTACTGGCCTTCGGGCTGGGCACGCTGCCGGTGATGCTGGGCTTCGGACTGCTGGCGGGGGTGGTGTCGGGGCGGGTCACGCAAGGCGTGTTGAAGGCGTCGGCCTTCCTGGTGGTGGCCCTGGGCGTGATGATGTTGAACCGGGGCTTGCTGATGACCGGCAGCGGCTACGATTTCCGCAGCCTCGCCCTCCGCGCCGAGCAACGGTTCGATGCCTTACCAGCCCCGGCGGCGGAAACCCACCCCGAAGGCTACCAAGCCATCCGCATGGAAGTGGACGCCCAGGGCTACCACCCCAACCGCTTCGTATTGAAACAAGGCGTCCCGGTGCGCTGGACCGTGGTCGGCCAGCACATCACCGAATGCAACCGCAGGATCATGGTGCCCGCACTGGGCTTGGAATTCGAGGTCCGGCCCGGCGACAATCTAATCGAATTCACGCCGGAGCGCAGCGGCGTCATCGCCTGGAGCTGCTGGATGGGCATGATCCACGGCTCTTTCGTGGTCATCCCGGCGGACGCCCCGGCTCCAACTTCCACCCCACCCCCCCCAGAAAATCCGTATGAACACGCCCGAAGCCTTCTTCGTCAACTCCTGGAACGTCTACAACAAGCTGGTCGCCCATAACTACATGTTCCACCGCGAAATCTACGCCGCCGTGGAACGCAGCCTGGGCGACGGCCCGGCCCGTCCGTTCGCGCTGCTGGACCTGGGTTGCGGCGATGCCTCCCGCCTCGCGCCGATCTTGAAGCGCCTGGATTTGGCCGCGTACCGGGGGGTCGATCTGGCGGGCCCGGCCCTGGCTTTGGCGGCGGAGAACCTGCGGGGATTGGCCTGTCCGGTCGATTTGCGCCAGGGCGATATGCTCGAATGGCTGGCGGACGACGGCGAACGCTACGACGCCGTGTTTTCCAGCTTCGCCCTGCACCATCTGACGGCGGCAAAGAAACAGGATTTCTTCCGGCGTTGCGCCGAGCGGCTACGGCCCGGCGGGCGTTTGCTGTTGATCGATGTGGCGCGGGACGAGGGCCAGGATTTGCCCGCGTATCTGGACGCCTATTGCGGGACCATGGCGCGGGATTGGACCGCGCTGGAGGCCGGGGAACTGGACTTCGCCATCGGCCATGTCAGGAGCTACGACCTGCCCGAGACGCTGGACGGCTTGCTGGGCATGGCGGAACAAGCGGGCTTTACGGAAGCGCGGCGCTTGGGGCAATACACTTGGCATCATGCGTTGAGTTTTGGGAAGCCGGCTTGATCCGCCCTATCACCGCGCCGCCAACCGCGCCAACAACCCCTCCGCATCCTTGCGCTCGGCGAACGCCCCAGGATGGCTGGCCAGCAATTCCCGCAAGGTCTTGATCGCCTGCGCCGTGCTGCCGACCTTGTCCTGGGCCACGGCCAGCCGGTACAAAATCATGGTGTTGTCCGGCCAGCGCTTCTTGGCTTGCAGCAACAAGCCCAAGGCCCGCTCGAACTCGGTCTGTTCGATCAACACCGCCACCTGGGTATCGAACACCGGCACCGAATCCGGGGCCAGCTTCACCGCCCGGTCCGCGTATTGCAGCGCCCGCGCCGGATTTTCCGCCTTCAACTCCCAAGCCAGTTCGTTGAGCGCCAGCGTGTCGTCGGGATCGATGGCCAGGGCTTTTTCATACGCCGCGAGTTGTTCGGCCCGTCGGCCCATTTCCCCGTAGAAACCGGCCAGCACATGGTGGACGGCCACATCCTGGGGATGCCGGGCGCTCCAATCGCTCAGGGTCTTCAAACCGCCTTCGCGGTCGTTGCCGAACCACTGGCCGCGGGCCAATTCGACCGCGATGTCGGAGTTGTTGGGGTCTTGGTCCAGGGCTTGGCGATAGGCCGCCGTCGCCGCGCTCCACTGCTTCTGCCGCAGGGCGAGCCAGCCCTTGAGCGCCAGAACCCCGCCATCGCCGGGATATTCGCTCGCCAATTGCTTTAACTCGCGTTCGGCCTCGGGCAGTTGGTTTTCCCCGGCCAGCGCCCGCACCAGGGCTTCGCGGGTGGGCCGGAATTTGGGGTTGTGGTGGAGCGAGCGCTGCAAAGCCGCCCGCATGGCCGCGGCGTGGCCGTTCGCGCCCTCGGCCAGCGCCAGGAGATACTCGGCCCGCGCCGATTGGGGTTCCAGCTTGAGCAATTGGCCGGCGGTTTCCAAAGCCTGTCCGGGCTGTCCGGTCTCGATCTGGGCCTCGACCAGCCGGGCCACGAACTCGGGATTGTCCCCGAACCGGGCGCGGGCGGTTTCCAGTAGCGCCAAACCGCGCCGGGGTTGGCCCATCCGCGCATAGAGCCGGGACAAGGTCAGTGGCGGCAACAAGGCTTCGGGATGATCCTGGATGGCTGTTTGCAGTTCCTTCGCCACCCCGGCCTGATCGCCCGCCCGCTCGTACAATTCGACCAGGCACAGGCGGCTGGCCAAATCCTTGGGCTGGAGACCCAGCGCGGTCTGGCAATATTGGCGGGCTTGGTCGTCGTGCCGGTTCTTGATGGCGAGCCGGGCCAGGGATTGCAGCGTGCCCACATCGTCCGGCACTTGGCGCAACCCTTCCTTCAGCACCGCCTCGGCTTTGGCGTCGTCGCCCTGACGGACATAAACCTCGGCCAGCAGGTTGAACGGCAGGGCGCTGCCGGGCATCCGCTTTTTCATGGCTTCGACGGACTCGATGGCCTTGGCGTAGGCCTTGTCTTGCAAATGGATCAAGACGATCTGCACTTCGGTCCGCGCCAGGGCGGGATCGGTCGCCAGGGCGGTTTCCATTTCGCCCAACCCCGGATCGGCCTTGCCCGTGGCCCTGGACCGTCCGGCGCTGCCCGCCACCACCGCCCGGTTCAGGTATTCCAAAGCCTTGGCGCTATTGCCGCGGCTCAGTTCGATATTGCCCATCAATTGCAGCGTCTGGACATTGTCGGGATATTGCTCCAATACCGGCAGCAGCCATTTCGCGGCCTCGGGCAGATCGTTCAGCTTTATCTTGACCAAGCCCATCATGATCGAACCACGCACGGTGTTGGGCACCAAGGCGTTGAAACGGGCCAGGAGTTCCTGGGCGTTGGGCAGATGGTTCATCAGCAATTGGGTGACGCCCTGGAAATACAGCGCCTCGGCATAGCCTTCGTTGAGCTTCGAGGTCGCCTCGAACTCGGTCAGGGCTTCGGGCAGCTTGTGCTGCTTGAACAACAGCAGGCCGCGGCTGAAATGGGTCAGAAAATGATTGGCGAATTGCCGTTCCAAAGCCGTCACGTCCTCCTGGGCGGCCTGCGTCTTGCCCTGGGACAGCCGCACCCAAACCCGCCGCGAACGGTCGAAGGCGCTGCGTTGGCGCAGGTCGATGGCCTGGGTATAGCTGGCCTCGGCCTGGGCGGGATCGCCCTGGGCTTCGTAGAGCTGGCCCTGGAAGCTCCATAGCTCGGCGTTGCGGGGTTCGCGCTGCATGGCCTCCCGGACCCAGGCCAGCGCCTGGGGCACCTCGCCCCCGCCCAGCGCGAGGCGGGCCAGGCCGAGCTTGCCGGTGGGCGCGGTGGCGTCCAGCATCAAGGCCGCCTCGTAATCGGCCCGGGCCTTGTCGGGTTTGCCCACCCCCAGCCAAGCATCGCCGCGCAAGGCCATCAAGCGGGCGCCGTCCTGGGGATTCATCTGGGCGGGGAGATCGATCCGGTCCAGCACATCCTGATACTTGCCCTGCAATAGCAAAGCCTTGGCCAGGATCGGCAAAGCCACCTCTCGCACGATCCCGAGATCGGTGGCGCGTTTCAGCTCGATTTCCGCCGCCTCGCCGTTGCCCAGTTCCAGGTTGATGAGGCTCAACAAACGGTGGGCCTCGGCGTTGTTGGGATTTTTCTGGGCGGCGTTGTGGGCATTGATGGCACCGCCCCGGAGGTCGCCCTGGTCGAGCGCGGTCTGGGCCTGGGCGACATCCTGGGTGTCGGTGGTTTTTTTGGCCCGCTCGCAGGCGGTCAAGGCCAGCGGCAACAACAGGCTGGCGGCGAGCTTGCGGAACGGGGCGGCGGACGGCTTGGGCATGGGGCTTCCTGGGGGCTGTAGTCTGTAGGCTAACTACAGCCTATCGCCTCAACCCTACAGCCTCAAGCCGCAAGCCCCAATAAGCCCATCAATTCCGCCGCGTTGCGCTGGGCGTAATGGCTCATGTTGTTGTTGAACACCACATGGACCTGGGCCGTGGCGTCGGACAGGGCGCGGATCGGCTCGGCCAGGTCCGCCAATTCTTCGATGGAATAAAGATAATTGAAACGCTCGGCGGAGGAATCGGCCCCTTTGATATTCCAGGTGGCGGCGTTGCGGCCATGCAGGCGCACCACCGCCACCTCGGGCGAAGTCGCTTCCCATACCGCCGGGACGCTGTTGGAAAACCCCTGCGGCTCGTCCACCACCACATGGCCGATTCCGTGCGTCCTGAGGAAATCCAAGGTGCCGGCGACCTGTTCGGGGTTCAGCCAGGAACGGTGACGGAACTCCACCGCCAAGCGGTGCCCGGCCAGGAGGTCGGCGCAGCGGGCGATATGCTCGAAACCCTCGCGCCCATGCACGAACCAGGGCGGGAACTGGAACAACACCGCGCCCAGCTTGCCCGCCTCCCGCAAAGGCCGGAGCGCGCCCTGGAACCTCGACCAAAGCTCCAGACACAACTCCTCCGGCACATCCCGGTAATACACATTGCGCTTGGACACCGGCCCCAAGGCGGCGCGGATATCGGCGGGCAGGACGTGGGGCGGGGTCTGGTGGCCGGTGAACAGGCGGAAGCTTTTGACATTGAACGTAAAGCCTTCCGGGGTACGCTCTGCCCAGTTCAAGGCGTTCTTTTGGGAAGGCAGGGCGTAGTAGCTGCTATCGACCTCGACCAGCGGGAACCTCGTGGCGTAGAACCGGAGCCGCTGTTCGGGCGACTTGGCCTCGGGCGGATAGAACTGCTTAGACTCGATCAGGCTGGGGTCGGTCCAGGAAGCGGTGCCGATCAGGATGGGCATGGCTGGATTCCTTGGGTGGGCGCGGGCGGAACCGCGCTGGATTCCGCCTTAGAGCCGCGCCAGGGGGAACCGTTGCGGTTCCGCCCGCGGACTGCATCAACCGCCGTTATTCCACTGCCGACCATCGCGCTCCAACAACTCGTCGGCTTCCCGCGGCCCCCAGGAACCGGCGGCGTAGTTGGGGAACTGCCGCGGCGGCAGCGCCTTCCATACATCCAGCACCGGCTGGATCAAGTTCCAACCCGCCTCCACCATATCGGCCCGCTGGAACAGCGTGGCGTCACCGGTCATGCAATCCAGCAACAGCCGTTCATAGCCGGTGTTCGGCGTGCAATGGAAATAATCGGCGTAGTCGAAATCCATCTTCACCGGCCCGAGTTGCATCACCGGGCCGGGCACCTTGGCCCCGAATTGCAGGGAAATCCCCTCGTTCGGCTGCAAGCGCAAGACCAAGCGGTTGGTTTGCAAATTCTCGATATCGGTGTTGCGGAACAGCACCAAGGGCGCGCGCCGGAACTGGATCGAAATCTCGGTGGTCCGCGCCGCCATGCGCTTGCCGGTACGCAGATAGAACGGCACATCGGCCCAACGCCAGTTGTCGATCATCAGCTTCATAGCGACGAAGGTCTCGGTCCTGGAATCGCGGGCCACGCCGGGTTCCTCGCGGTAGCCGGGCACCGGCTCGCCTTCGAGCTGGCCTTCGCAATACTGGCCACGGGCGGTCTTGCTTAGGACATCCTCGGGGCTGAGCATCTGCAAGGAACGCAGCGCCTTGGTCTGCTCGTCGCGCACCGCGTCGGCCTCGAACGAGACCGGCGGCTCCATGGTGGTCAGCGACAGCAATTGGAACAGGTGGTTCGGCACCATGTCGCGCATGGCTCCGGCGGTCTCGTAATAACCGCCGCGCCGCTCCACTCCCACGGTTTCGGCGGCGGTGATCTGCACATGGTCGATGTAGCGGCGGTTCCAGATCGGTTCGAAAATGCTGTTGGCGAAGCGGAACACCATGATGTTCTGCACGGTTTCCTTGCCCAGATAATGATCGATGCGATAAATCTGCCGCTCCCGCAACACCTTCTTGATGTCGTTGTTGAGTTCCTTGGCCGATTCCAGATCGTGCCCGAACGGCTTCTCGATGATGACCCGCCGCCAGTTGTCGCACTCCTCCGCCGTCATCCCGGCATGGCCGAGCTGACGGACGATCTCGCCGAAGAAAATCGGTGCCGTCGCGAGATAGTAGAAATAGTTCTCGTCGATGGCGTTCTTGCCGCAAACCTCGGTGCAAAGCTCCTTCAGCCGCCAATAGAACTCGGGATCGCGGAAATCGCCTTGCACATAGAAAATCCGCTTCTCGAACCAGGCCAGGACTTCCGCGTCGAGTTCGTCAGTGGCGTAGGTCTTGATGGCGTCGAGCATCTGGTCGCGGAAGGCTTCCGCGGTGAAGGGATCGAAGGCCGCGCCGACCAGGGCGAATTTACGCGACAGCAACTTGGCCTTTGCCAGGTTGTAGAGCGCCGGGATGAGCTTGCGCTTGGTCAGGTCGCCGGTGGCCCCGAAGATGATCATCACACAGGAATCCCCGGCCCGGCCCTGCATGAAGCCGCCGTTCGTGCCATTGAGGTTCATTATTTTTTCTCCCGGTGTCCGCCGAATTGGTAGCGCAGGGCCGACAGCAGCTTGCAGGCGAATTCATCCTCGCCGCGCGAGGCGAAGCGCTGGAAGGCGGAAGCGCTCAGGACCGGCGCAGGGGTGCCTTGGTCGATGGCGGCATGGATAGTCCAGCGGCCTTCGCCGGAATCCGACACCTTGCCGGAAAATTCCTCCAGGGCCGGGCTTTCGGTCAGGGCGTTGGCGGTCAGGTCCAACAGCCAGGACGCCACCACGCTACCGCGCCGCCACAGTTCGGCGATATCGGCCAGGGGCAGGTCGTATTGGTAATGCTCGGGATGGCGCAGCGGGGTGGTTTCGGCGTCGTGGCTGTGGTCGTTCTTGCCGATGTTGGCCCGCTTCATGATATTGAAGCCTTCGGCGAAGGCCGCCATCATGCCGTATTCGATGCCGTTGTGGATCATCTTCACGAAATGGCCCGCGCCCGCCGGACCGCAATGCAGATAGCCTTGCTCGGCGGTGCCGCCCGCCGCCCGGCCCGGCGCGGGCGGGATATCGCCTTGGCCCGGCGCCAGGGTCTTGAAGATGGGATCGAGCGATTGCACCGCCGCGGTGTCGCCGCCGATCATGAGGCAATAACCGCGCTCCAAACCCCACACGCCGCCGCTGGTGCCCACGTCCAGGTAGCGCAAGCCATCCCGCGCCAATTCCTCGGCCCGGCGGATATCGTCGATGTAATAGGAATTGCCGCCGTCGATGAGGATATCGCCGGGTTCCAGCAGCGCCTTGACCTCGGCGACCATGCCATCCACCACCCCGGCCGGCACCATCACCCACACGGCGCGGGGCGGCTGCAAGGCGGCGACGAACGCCTGGAGCGAATCCGCGCCGGTCGCGCCTTCCGCCGCCAGGGCTTGGACGGCGTCCGGGCTGGCATCGAACACCACACAGTCGTGGCCGCCCTTCATCAAGCGCCGGACCATATTGGCCCCCATTCTGCCCAGACCGATCATACCTAGCTGCATAAACTTACCCTCTGCTGTCTTGTGATGGTGGTTGTCGTGTGGCGCGGCGCGGACTCGGCGCGGGCCGTCCTTGGGGCGCATTATCCACAGGAGCCACGGCGCATATTGGAAATTCAGCAAACACCGGGCCATGCGCCCCGCCCCGGCAACCCGCCACCGATCCTGGACCGGCTCCGCTGTACGGGATGGAAATA
Source organism: Methylomagnum ishizawai (assembly GCF_900155475.1). Classification (NCBI taxonomy): domain Bacteria; kingdom Pseudomonadati; phylum Pseudomonadota; class Gammaproteobacteria; order Methylococcales; family Methylococcaceae; genus Methylomagnum; species Methylomagnum ishizawai. The sequence continues at coordinate 4,011,903 of NZ_FXAM01000001.1, forward strand.
CGGGGGAAATTCAGGATTCAAGCGGTTTCCGCGGTGGAAATCCACCCATAACCGCATCTCCGGCCCCCAGCCGGATCAACCGCCAGGGAAAAGCTGCATTTACCGTGGCAAGCCGCAACAACACAGGCTCCCGCAGTTTTTACGCCCACGCGGCGCGGGTCCCCGCAAACCCAGGCGGTCGTTGCTGTAGGGAATCCGACATTGCCAGGCCGGCCTATTTTTCTCCGCGGGGTTCGCCCACATAGGCGCCGACCAGGCGTCCGATCAGGATGGCGATATACAACTGGCCCGTGACCGCCTCCAAAATCGCCAGCGAGCGGGCCTGCTTGGTGACCGGGAGGATATCGCCATAGCCCATCGTGGTCAGGGTCACGAAGCTGTAATAGGTGAATTCCGAAATATCGTCGCCCACCGCGGGTTCCAGCCCCTTGAGCGAACCCGGCTGTAGCCATTCCAGGAAATAATAGGCGTGCGCCCAGGCCATGCCGAGCAAGAGGTAACTGCAACAGGCCGCGAAAATCAGGTCCATCGTCACCCGTTCCTCGGCCTGGATTTGGCGGTAGATGTTGTGGAGGGCCAGCAGCAAGAACAGCAATACCAGGGCTTTCTCGAACGGTCCCACCCGCGCCAGCCAACCGGACAGATCGAGGACCCTGAGCGCCGCGAAGGCCAAGGCCAAGGCCCAGCCCAGCCGGTAAGCGCCCCGCTCCCCCTTCACCGCGTAAACCCCGGAGAAAAACACCAGTAAGAACAAAACGTCGGTCACCAGGCTCAGCGTGAAGAACCCCTCCAAGAAAGGCCGCAGCGCGATCATGGCGACCATGACCACGGTGAGGAAGCGGAACCGGCCTATCCGGCCATGGAGATGGCGGATGTGGTGGATATCGGGAAGGGGCAGCGGCTTTTTCAGCATAGGGGATTTTCCAACAGTGGTCGGGCGGGACGGACGGCCCCTGTTTTTAGCATGGATCGCGGTGGAGGATGGCACCCCCACTCAAGTCCGCCGGATTGAGATACCCTATATCGCAACGCCGGGTTCCAAGGCCCTGGCTGATTTGTCACTCGCGGCCCACGCCGTATCTCATCCTGGAAGGCGATATGAACCATAAGCATACCCAGCATCTTTTCCGCCCGGGGGGACCGGGATTCACAATCCGCCCGGCCTTGCTCCTTATCAGCCTGATCGTCGGTGCCGCCCTCACCGGCTGCGACAAAGACGGACCCGCCCCGGCAGCGGCGACACCCCCGCCACCGCCCACGGTCGAAGTCACCGAGGTCAAGCAACAAGATGTGCCCATCCACCAGGAATGGGTCGGCAGCCTGGACGGCATGGTGAACGCGCAAATCCTGGCCCAGGTCACGGGCTACCTCGTCAAGCAGAATTACCAGGAAGGCCAGCCGGTCAAGAAGGGCCAGTTGCTCTATGAGATCGACCCCCGCACCTTCCAATCCAACCTCGACCAAGCCCGCGCCAACCTCGTCCGCCAGGAAGCCTTGCTGAAAACCGCCCGCCTGGACATGGACCGGGTCGAGCGCTTGTTGCCACAGAACGCCGTCAGCGTGCGCGACCGCGACAACGCGGTAGGCAAGGAAGCCTCCTACGAAGCCGAAGTGCTGGCTGCCAAAGCCGCTGTGGAAAGCTCCCAGCTTTCCCTGGGATTCACCCGCATCACCTCGCCCATCGACGGCATCGCGGGACTGTCCCAAGCCCAGTTGGGCAACCTGGTCGGCCCCGGCAGCGCCAACGCCGTGTTGACCACCGTGTCCCAGGTCGATCCGATCAAAGCCTACATCCCCCTGAGCGAGCAGCAGTATTTGAAGTTCGAGCGGCAAAGGCCCAATGACAGCGAAGCGCCCCCGCCGGTGCCCTTGGAACTGACCCTCGCCGACGGCTCGGTCTATCCCCATCCCGGCAAGCTCTACTTCGCCGACCGCCAGGTGGATATCAAGACCGGCACCATCAAGGTCGCCACTCTGTTCCCCAACCCCCGCAACCTGCTGCGCCCCGGCCAATACGCCAAAATCCGCGCCGTGGTGCAGACCAAACCCAACGCGCTATTGGTACCGCAACGGGCGGTGGCCGACCTCCAAGGCAAATCCATGGTCGCCGTGGTCAACCCCGACAACACCGTCGCCATCCGCATGGTGAAACCGGGAGAGACCATCGGCACCGAATGGGTGATCGACGAAGGGCTGAAACCGGGCGACAAGGTCATCGTCGAGGGCATCCAGAAGGTGAAGAACGGGATCAAGGTCGATCCCAAGCCCTGGAAGGAAACCGCCACCACCGCGCAAGCGGAGAGGTAGGCCACCATGTCGAAATTCTTCATCAACCGCCCCATCGTCGCCATCGTCATCGCCATCCTGATGGTCATGGTGGGGCTGGTCTCCATGGCGCAATTGCCCATCGCCCAGTTCCCCAACATCGCCCCGCCCGAAGTCCAGGTCCAGACCACCTATACCGGCGCGGACTCCCTGACCGTCGAGCAGTCCGTGGCCACGCCCATCGAACAGCAAATGTCGGGGGTGGACAACATGAACTACATGTACTCCATCAACGCCAACAACGGCCAGACCACCATCCGGGTCAACTTCGATGTGAAGACCGACCCCAACACCGACCAAATCCTGGCCCAGATGCGCGAGTCGCAGGCGGAATCGCAACTGCCCTCCGACGTGCGCAACTACGGCGTGACCGTGAAAAAGTCCACGGCCTCGCCCTTGATCATGTTCGCGCTATATTCGCCCAAGGGCACGTTCGATCAAATCTTCTTGGCGAACTACGCCTATATCAACATCAACGACCAGATGACCCGGGTGGCGGGGATCGCCAGCGTCACAGTGTTCGGCGCGGGGCAATACGCCATGCGGGTGTGGGTGAAGCCGGACCAATTGGCCAAGCTCAACATCACCATCCCCGAGATCATCAGCGCCATCCAGGCCCAGAACACGGTGAACCCGGCGGGCAAGATCGGCGGCGAACCGGTACCCAAGGGCCAGGAATTCACCTACGCCGTCCGCGCCCAGGGCCGTTTGGAGACCGAGGAACAATTCGGCAATATCGTGCTGCGGGCCGACCCTTCCGGTTCCATCGTCCGCATCAAGGACGTGGGCCGCATCGAACTCGGTGCCCAGTCCTACGACATCGTGGGACGGCTCAACGGCAAACCGGCGGCCCTGGTCGCGCTCTACCAATTGCCCGGCTCCAATGCCATCGAGGCGGCGGAAGGGGCCAAGAAAACCATGGAGGAACTCAAGACCCGCTTCCCCGAGGATTTGGACTATGTCGTCGCGCTGGACACCACCTTGGCAGTGACGGCAGGCATCGATGAAATCATCGACACCTTGTTCGAGGCGCTGCTCCTAGTCATCGCGGTGGTGTTCCTGTTCCTGCAAGGCTGGCGACCCACCTTGATTCCGCTGCTGGCGGTGCCGGTTTCCTTGATCGGTACGTTCCTGCTGTTCCCGATGCTGGGCTTCTCGATCAACACCTTGTCGCTGTTCGGCCTGGTGCTGGCGATTGGCTTGGTGGTGGACGACCCCATCGTGGTGGTGGAAGCGGTTGAGCACCATATCGAAAAAGGCTTATCGCCCAAGGAAGCCACGCTCCGCACCATGCAGGAAGTGACCGGCCCCATCATCGGCACTTCGTTGGCCTTGATCGCGGTGTTCATGCCGACGGTGTTCATCCCCGGCATCACGGGACAGCTCTACCAACAGTTCGCCGTGACCGTGGGCGTGTCGGTGATGATCTCCACCTTCAATTCGCTCTCCTTGAGCCCCGCGCTCGCGGCCTTGATCCTGAAGCCCAGGAAGCGCGGCACCGGGCCGGTGCAGAAGTTCTACGACGGCTTCAACAAGGCGTTCGGCAAGGCCAACGACGGCTATGTGGGCTTTTGTTCGGTCTTGATCCGCAAGAGCGCCATGAGCCTGTTGTTCCTGGTGGGCATCGTGTTCCTGACCGGTAGCCTGGGCAAACACCTGCACCCCGGCTTCCTGCCGGACGAGGACCAGGGCTATTTCTTCGCCACCATCCAGCTCCCCAACGTGGCCTCGCTGCAACGCACCGACGAGGTGACCAAGAAGGTCGAGGATATCCTCGCCAAGACGCCGGGCGTCGAGTATTACTCCTCGGTCATCGGCTACAGCATGCTGAGCCAGGCCAACACCACCTACAACACCTTTTTCTTCATCGCCCTCAAGCCTTGGGAAGAGCGCAAAGCCCCGGAGGAGCAATACCACGCCATCCGCGACCACATCAGCAAGGAGTTGCAGAAGCTGCCCGAAGCCGTCGGGCTGGCCTTTCCGCCGCCCGCCATCCCTGGCGTCGGCACCTCGGGCGGCCTGACCATGGTGTTGGAAGACCGCGCTGGCCGCGATGTGGCCTTCCTGGAGGAGAACACCGAGAAATTCCTGGCCGCCGCCCGCAAGCGCCCGGAAATCGCCGGGGTCTTCACCACCGCCCTGTCCGCCGTGCCGCAGCGGTACGTGGACGTGGACCGCGACAAGGTGCTGAAGCAAGGCGTGAAGCTGTCGGATGTGTACCAAGCCCTGCAAGCCTATATGGGCTCGGGCTTCGTCAACTACTTCAACCGCTTCGGACGGCAATGGCAGGTCTACGTGCAAGCCGAGGGCGAATACCGCGACACCGCCGACCACCTGGGCCAGTTCTACGTCCGCAACGCCGACGGCGACACCGTGCCCCTGGCCGCCTTGACCAGCGTGCGCGAGGTGATCGGGCCGGAATTCACCATGCGCTACAACCTCTACCGCAGCGCCCAGATCATGGCGATCCCCAAGCCGGGCTATACCGGCAACCAGTTGATGCAGGTCATGGAGGAAGTGTTCGCCGAAACCATGCCCACCGAAATGGGCTACGACTACATCGGCATGAGCTACCAGGTGAAGAAGGCCCAGGAAGGCGTGTCGACCAGCACGGTGTTCGGCTTCGCGATCTTCTGCGTGTTCCTGATCCTCGCGGCCCTGTACGAAAGCTGGAGCCTGCCGTTCAGCGTGTTGCTCGGGACGCCCATCGCGGTGTTCGGCGCGTTCGCGGGGCTGATGATCGGGCAGTACGAAATCAACGTCTACGCCCAGATCGGCCTCATCATGCTGATCGGTCTCGCCGCCAAAAACGCCATCCTCATCGTGGAATTCGCCAAGATGGGCGTGGAGGAAGGCAAATCGGCCTATGACGCCGCCATCGAAGCGGCCCGCTTACGGCTCCGGCCCATCCTGATGACGGCCTTGTCGTTCATCCTGGGTTGCGTGCCGCTCGCCACCGCCAGCGGGGCCGGCGCCCTATCGCGCAAAGTGATGGGCTACGCCGTGATCGGCGGCATGACCGCCGCGACCTGCATCGCCATCTTCCTGATCCCGGTGACTTTCTACGTGGTCGAGAAATTTTCCCATCGCAAGCAAGAAGCCACGCTGCCGCCGAAGGAGGGCGAGGAACATGCGTAAACCCATCGTGATCGCGGTCGCCGCCGCCCTGGCCGGTTGCTGGCAGGTCGGCCCGGACTACGTCAAACCCAAAATCGACACGCCCAAGCAATGGCGTTTCGCCGACAAGGAAGCCCGCGATACCACCAACCTCAAATGGTGGGAACAACTGGGCGACCCGGAATTGAACCGCTTGGTCGATCAAGCCCTGCGCGGCAATCTCGACCTCAAGGTCGCCGTGGCCAACGTCGATCAATTCATGGGGCAATACGGCGCGACCCGCGCCAACCTGTTCCCGCAGATTTCGGGCTTCGGCGATTATCTCCGGCGCAAGAGCAGCACCCAGAGCCTGAGCCTGCCAAAAGGCATCGATCTGAGCGGCAAGGATGTCGATTACGCCCGACTGGGCGGGCAGTTGAGTTGGGAAATCGATGTCTGGGGCGCTTTGCGCCGCGCCAACGAGGCGGCGTTCGCCCAGATGCTGGCCCAGGAAGGCGTGAAACGGGGAGTGTTGCTGACGCTCGCCAGCCAGGTTGCCCAGACCTATATCCAACTCCGCACCCTGGATAAGAACCTGGATATCACCCGCTTCGTGGTGAAAACCCTGGAAGAGCAATTGCAGATCGAAAACGCCCGGTTCAAGGAAGGCTATGGTTCCGAGTTGGAAGTACGGCAGGTGGAATCGGAATACCAGCGCAGGCTGGCCCTGATTCCCGCCGCCGAGGAGAACATCGCCCAGACCGAACACGCGCTCAAGCTGCTGCTGGGCCAAAACCCCGGCGCGATCCGCCGCGGCAAAAGCCTGGACGACCTCAAGCTCCCGGCGGTCCCGGCGGGATTGCCCGCCGATGTGCTGGTGCGCCGTCCCGATATCCAACAGGCGGAACAGCAACTCATCGCCGCCAACGCCCAGATCGGTGTGGCGCGGGGTTTGTATTTCCCGAAAATCTCCATCACCAGCGATGTGGGCCAACTCAGCACCCAGGCCGCGACGATGTTCACGCCGGGCGCGAATTTCTGGAGCGTGGGAACCAGCATGCTGGGTCCGATTTTCACCGCCGGTAAGATCGCCGGGCAGGTGCAGGCCGCCGAAGCCACGCAGCGGGCGGCACTGGCGAATTACCAGCAGTCGATCCTCACGGCCTTCCGGGAGTTCGAAGACGCCCTGGTCGCTTCCCAAAAGACCCAGGAACAACGCGACAAGCAAGGGGCGCGGGTCACGGCGGTGGGCGATTATTACCGGCTGTCGAAGTTGCGCTACGACGAGGGTTTGGTCGATTACATCACCGTCCTCGACTCCTTGCGGCAGTTGTACGAGGCCCAGATCGACCTGCTGTCGGCGCAGAGTTCGACCTTCACCGCCTCGATCCAGCTCTACCGGGCGATGGGCGGCGGCTGGGTGGTGGCGGAGGCGGAGAAACTGCCCAAGCCGCAGGAGCCTTCGGTGTTTCCGTAGCCGGGTCGGCTGGAAATGGCAAGCGCATCGGTTTCGGACGGTGCGCTTCGCTGTGTTCGGCAACCCCACCAAGCCAAAGTAATCTCATATCGGCCCCAAACCCAGAGGCTCGTTGCATGATCACCCCCGCCCCCACCCCCGGCCACGGCATCCTGATCGAGCGCGCACTGATCCTGCTGCTCATCGGCGCTTTGGGCTATGCCTGCGTCGAGATCATCCTGCCCTTCCTGGTGCCCTTCATCTGGGCCTTGATCCTGGCGGTTTCGACCTGGCCCTACTACCTCAAGGTCGCGGACTGGCTGGGCGGCCGCCGCGGCCTCGCGGCGGTGGCGCTGACCCTGGGGATGCTGTTGTTGTTCGTGATGCCCGCCTTCGACGCCTTCGATTCCGTCACCCACTACCTGCCCTACCTGAGCAAGACGGTCGCCCAGTTGTCCGCGCTCGACCCCAACCAACCGCCGGATTGGGTGGCCCAATTGCCCCTGGTCGGCACCAAGCTGGACGAAACCCTACGGACGGGCAAGCTGAACTCGTTCCTCTCGCCCGAGAAGGTCAGGCCGATCCTGACCGCGGGCGCGGGCTGGCTACTGCAACAAGGCGCGGGCTTGGCCCTGGCCGCGCTGCATATCGTCCTGGCCGTGATCCTGGCCGGGCTGCTCTATGCCAATGGCGAAACCGCCAGCGCGACGGCGGAACGGGTCGCCCTGCGCATCGGCGGACCCAGCGGCATCCAAGCTTTGCGCGTGGCCGGGCTGACCGTGCGCGGGGTCTCGCTGGGCGTGATCGGGACGGCCTTGCTCCAGGCCGTGCTGTCCGGGGTGGGTTTCGCCCTGGCCGGAGTGCCGGGCGCGGGCATCCTGGGACTGCTGTGCTTCCTCGCCGCCACCTTGCAAATCGGCACCGGCATCATCTGGATTCCGACGGCGATCTGGCTGGCCCATCAAGACAGCGAAGGCTGGGCCGCGTTCACCGTGGCCTGGGGCATCTTCATCAACGTCATCGACAACTTCATCAAGCCCTATCTGATCGGCAAAACCAGCCCCTTGCCCTTCCTGTTGATCCTGGTGGGCGTGATCGGCGGCTTGTTGGCCTGGGGCTTCGTCGGGATTTTCCTGGGGACCACCTTGCTGGCCGTGGCCTACACCGTGTTCCTGGCTTGGCTGGAACCGCCCGGATCAGGCAACGCGGTATCCTCCAGATGAGGCCGTCTGGGCGGGGAATATCGCCGTTGCCGCCCCGTCTAAAAACTTGCCGACGTGCCCAAGCGGCCCGTCGGCGACGCAGACCCTGCCCTTTCAAAGGAGATCACCCATGAAACCAGGCGATATTGTGAATGCCACGTTCAACGGCTGCCATTGCTTTGTCAAGCTCGTCGATAGCGGCGAAAAGTACGGGGCGACTTTTTTCGACGTGGAATTGCTGTCCGCGTGCGAGATGGACACCGGCACCCTCCCCAAAGGCACCAAAACCTGGGTCTGGCCCGAAATGCTGACCCCGGTCGGCCAAGGCGTCATCGCCCTGCGGCCCCGCAAGGAAATCCACCCCACCTGAACCTCCTCCAGCGGGCAGGACGCCCGCCCCGCGCTTTCCGGGCTTGAACACCCCGCGTCCACACGCCAAGATAGCGGGCCATGATTCCAAGCCCGTTCCCGCGATGACCGATTTCCATTTTCTGAGACCCGGCTGGCTGCTCGCGCTGCCCGTCCTGGCCGCTTTGCTCTGGACGCTGCGGCGGCGGCAGCGGGGTGGCGAAGACTGGCGGGCCTACTGCGATCCCGCCCTGTTGCCCCATATCCTGATCGGAACCCCCGGCAAGCAAGGTCGGCACCGGCTGTGGCTGACCACCCTGGCCGGGTTCCTGGCCGTGCTGGCCCTGGCCGGTCCCGTGTGGGAACGCCTGCCCGCGCCGGTATTCCGCAACCTCTCCGCCCTAGTGTTGGTGCTGGACCTCACCCCAGCCATGAACGCCGCCGACCTCAAGCCCAGCCGCTTGGAACGCGCCCGCTTCAAGATCGAGGACATCCTCCGCGCCCGCAAAGACGGCCAGACCGCCTTGGTGGTCTATGCCGGGGATGCCTTCGCCGTCACCCCCATCACCGACGATTCGGCCACCATCGCCGCCCAACTCTCCGCCTTGAGTCCCAGACTCATGCCCGGCCAGGGCGAGCGCATCGATGCGGGGCTGCGCACGGCGGAGCGCCTGCTGAAACAGGCCGGTCTCAAATCCGGGGACGTGCTGCTCATCACCAGCGGCGAAGGCGCGGCGGAAGCCGGGCAAACCGCATCCGCGCTGCGTGCCGAAGGCTACCGGGTTTCGGTGCTGGGTGTCGGCACCCCGGACGGCGCCCCCATTCCCCTGCCCGAAGGCGGCTTCCTCAAGGACGCGGCGGGCAATATCCAAGTGCCGCGGCTCGACGCCGCCGCCCTGGCCGGTTTGGCGGAAGCCGGGGGCGGGCTGTCCCGCGCCTTGCGGCCCGATTCCGCCGACCTCGACGCTTTGCTCGGCTTTTTCGACCACCGCGCCCAATCCGGCGAACCCACCGGCGAGCAGGTCCATATCGACCAATGGCGCGAAGACGGGGTGTTCCTATTGCCGGTCCTGTTGCCGTTGGCGGCGCTGGCCTTCCGACGCGGCTGGCTGGGAATCTGGCTGCTCTTGGCCCTCGCGCCGGTCCCGGATTCCGCGCAAGCCCTGGAATGGCAAGACCTTTGGCTCACCCCCGACCAGCGGGCGCAAAAGGAACTCCAGGCGGGCCAATACGACCAAGCCGTCCAGCATTTCCAAAACCCCGAATGGAAAGCCGCCGCCGAATACAAAGCCGGCCAATATCCGCAAGCCGCCCAGGCGTTGGAAAAACTCCCCGCCGCCGACAGCCAATACAACCGCGGCAACGCCCTGGCCCAGCAAGGCCAATATCCCGCCGCGATCCAGGCCTATGAACAAGCCTTGAAACTCGACCCCAACAACCAGGACGCCGTCTATAACAAGCAATTGGTCGAGGAAGCCCTGCGCAAACAACAGCAACAAGACAAGCAGGACAAGCAGGACAAGCAGGACAAGCAGGACAAGCAGGACAAAAAAGATCAAAAGGAAAAAGACCCGTCAGGGCAAGGCGGGGAATCCCCCAAAGATCAGGACCAGCAACCCGGCCAAGAAGGGAAGGAACAAAACCCGGAGCAAAGCCAGGAGGCGGATGGCAAGCCCGAAGAATCCGGCCAAAAACCCGAAGACCGGCCCCAAGCCGACGGCAAGGATCAAGCGCCGAGCAAAGGCGACAAACCGGACCCGGCCCGGCCCGGACCCCAGGAACCCCAAGCCGCCCCACCGGAGCAGCAGGAACGCCCCGGCGACGCCGACCCCAAGGCACAGCCCGCCGAATCCCCGGCCAAGGGCGAAATCCAGCAAGCCGAGGAACAATGGCTCCGGCGCATCCCGGACGATCCCGGCGGCTTGCTCAAACGCAAGTTCTATTACCAATACCGGCAACGCCAACAACAGCAGAATCTGGAGCGGGAACCATGGTGAATCCAATGGCTAAGGGCAAACGCGCCACGGTGCGGCGCTGGTTATGGCTGGGCCTGCTATTGGCCCTATACGCGGGACTCGGCCTAGCCGCCCGGATCGAGGTCAGCCTAGACCGCAATCCAGTCCCGCTGGGGGAATCCTTCACCCTGATTTTTTCCGCCGACGCCTCTCCCGACGACGACCCCGATTTCAGCACCCTGGAACAAGACTTCGAGGTGCTGGGCCAATCGCAGAGCAACCAATATTCCCTGAACAACGGCCACGCCAGCCACCGCATCGAATGGCAGGTCAGCGTGATGGCGAAACACGCGGGCAACTTGGCGATCCCGCCCATCGCCTTCGGCAAAGACCGCTCCGAACCCTTCTCGGTCACCGTCGTGCCCGGCCCGGCCAAGCGCCGGAACAACGGCGACGGGGAAGTCTTCATGGAAGTCGAGGCCGAACCGAAAAATCCCTACGTGCAAGCCCAGGTCATCTATAGCGTGCGGGTCTTGAGCCGGATCGCCTTCGGCGATGCCCGTCTCAGCACCCCCGAAGCGGCGGACACCTTGGTCGAGCGCCTGGGTGACGGGCAAAACCCCAGCAGCATCGTCATCCGCAACGGCGTCCAATACAAAATGACGGAAATCCGCTACGCCCTGTTCCCGCAAAAAAGCGGCCCCTTGCGGATCGAACCCATGCAGTTGGAAATGCAAGTGGCGGGCGGGGCACGGTCCCTGTTCAATGCCTTCCTCAACCCACAGACCCGGACCCAACGTATCGTTTCGGAAGCGCTCACCCTCGAAGTCCGCCCGGTACCCGCGGAATTCAAAGGCAAGCATTGGCTACCCGCCAGGTATTTGGAACTGGAAGATTCATGGGCCAAAAACCCCCCCAAAACCACGGCGGGAGACCCCTTGACCCGTACCCTCACGCTCAAGGCGCAAGGTGCGACAGTCGGGCTCCTACCCGAGATCAATACTACCGCTACCGCTTTGCCGGATGCGATCAAACAGTATCCCGACCAACCCATCCAGAACGAGGAGAAACCCACTTCCGGCCTGATCGGTATGCGCCAAGAAAAAACCGCGATGATGGCTACCAACCCCGGCACCTATACTATCCCTGCCTTGGAAATCCCCTGGTGGAATACTTTGGCGAACCGGATGGAAACCGCCCGGATACCGGAACGAACCTTGACGGTACAAGCTACGGCGGCAACACGGCAAATCCCGGAAACACCCACCCTAATAGCTGAGGCATCCAAGCCACCCAAGACTACAGAAACCCCAAACGCGGCCCTACCCACCACGGTTTCCCAAACAAACGGGCCATGGTTTTGGCTGGTATTGCTGTTTGGTTTTGGCTGGATAAGTACGGGCCTAGCGTGGTACTTGAGCAAGCGTTCCAACCATAAATCATCCATACCGGTCAATTCAGATAGTGAAACTTCAGTCCACAAGCTTGTTCTAGCAATAGAGCATGCTTGCAAAGCTAGCGATGCAGTAGCGGCGCGCAAAGCGCTCTCGAATTGGGTCAATAACCAGCGTTTTCGCTCAGAAGCACAACCCTACGGAAGCCGTTTAGCCAAGGAGATCAAATTATTAGATCAATGCCTTTATGGCCGTAGGCAATCGGCATGGGAAGGGCAAGGACTATGGCAAAGCTTCCGCGACCACATCGAAAACATGGCAAGGGGTACCCCGAGCAAACCAGCGTTGGAATCGCTATACCTTAGCTCAAATAGTCCATCAAATATCCAATGCAAAGAGCCTAGGTATTGATGCCATCTGATGGTTAAAAACTCAAAAGCGTGGAGCAAAAACCGCGCTTGAAATCAGAGCAGAAAAACTTTAGGCGACGCGGAACGGAAAGAGATGTTCAGCTGAATATGCTTAATCTAGAGAAGATTTCAGCATGATACGGAATGGCGGGTGGTGGTAAGGACGGTTCGTTTACCAAAATAAGCTTTACACGAGCTTTACCTACAACGTCCTTCCACCATTAAAGCAAGCGGGAGAATAAAACTATTACATATCCGGTCTATCCAATAGCTCAACATAAGCCATTGGAGCAGAATCTCCTCTTCTAAAACCGCACTTTAAAATCCTTAAATACCCACCGGCCCTATCCTTAAAACGTGGGCCTAACTCATCAAATAGCTTTACTACTGCTTCCCTATCTCTAAGACGGGAAAAAGCTATACGGCGTGCCGCTAGGGTATTGGTCTTGGACAGGGTAATCAACGGCTCAGCGTATCTGCGTAGCTCTTTCGCTTTAGGCAGAGTGGTGCTAATCACTTCGTGATGGATCAAAGAAGCCGTCAAATTCCTAAACAAAGCGACCCGATGACCGCTTTTAATATTAAATTTTTTACCAACATTACCATGACGCATATCGTTATACCTTTATCCTTCTTGCTGCTCTCTTTTAAGGCTTTCTGGGGGCCAATTCTCAAGCCGCATCCCTAAGGAGAGACCTTTGGTAGCTAATACATCTTTAATCTCTGTAAGAGATTTTTTGCCAAGATTAGGGGTTTTCAACAAATCAACCTCGGTTCTCTGTATCAAGTCCCCAATATAAAAGATATTTTCGGCTTTTAAACAGTTAGCTGAACGAACAGTGAGTTCAAGATCATCAACAGGCCTTAATAACATTGGATCGAACTGAGGCCTTTCATCCGAAGAACCCGGCGTATCCTCCCCTTTAAAGAAGATAAATACAGACAGATGCTCATTCAATATAGAAGCCGCTTGACGAACAGCTTCTTCTGGATCAAGAGTGCCATTCGTCTCAATCTCAAGGATCAGCTTATCCAAATCGGTACGTTGTTCAACCCGAGCGCTTTCCACTAAATAGGAAACCCGTTTAATCGGACTAAATGATGCATCGACATATAGCACACCAACCACAGCATCAGTTTGGGTAAGATTTCTTACACTAACAGGCTGGTAGCCTCTTCCTTTTTCAACTTTTAAAGTTGCACTCAATTTTCCAGAATGCGTTAAGTTGGCGATCACCATATCTGGATTCACCACTTCAGCATCATGGGTCAATTGTATATCCGCAGCAGTAACTGGACCAGCACCGCTTTTATTGATTTTAAGCGTGGCTTCGTTACCTTCATGTATGCGGATAGCTAAATTCTTCAAATTTAGCAAAATATCAATGATATCTTCCCGCACTCCATCGATGGTCGTATATTCATGTTCTACACCATCAATAGAGACTTCAGTCACCGCACAACCAGGTATAGAAGACAACAACACCCGCCTTAAAGCATTTCCGAGAGTATGCCCGAAACCGCGTTCTAAAGGCTCGATTACTATCCTAGCGCTGTTTTTATCTATCTGATTTACGTCGACTAATCGAGGTTTAATCAAGTTAGCAAAATGGCTTTGCATTGAAATCCGCTAATTTTATTTAGAGTACAACTCTACTACTAATTGCTCGTTAATATCAGACCCTAAGTCATTACGTTCGGGCACTGATTTAAACAATCCTTGCATTTTTTTGGCATCCACTTCCAACCACACAGGAAATCCATATTGCTCAGCAACACCTAAAGCATCTTTTATCCTAAGCTGAGATTGAGATTTCTCGCGGACGCTAACTATATCTCCAGCTTGGACTTGATAAGATGGTATGTTAAGAACGCTACCATTTACTTTGATGGCTTTATGGCTAACCAATTGACGAGCTTCGGACCTTGTGGCAGCAAACCCCATTCTATATACAACATTATCCAAACGAGACTCCAACATATTCAAAAGATTTTGACCGGTTGAGCCTTTCTTTTGAGCTGCTGCCTTATAATAATTGCGAAATTGGCGCTCTAAAACACCATAAATCCTTCTTAACTTCTGCTTCTCACGAAGCTGAGTCGCATAATCAGACATCCGGGTCCGTTTTTGACCGTGCTGTCCTGGCTGCTGATCTATTTTGCATTTTGAATCTATCGATTTACCTCTCGCTTTGAGAAATAAATCGGTACCTTCTCTTCTACTTAACTTACACTTTGGACCTAGATATCTAGCCATAACCAAAAAACCCTTAAATCCTTACATTAAACTCGGCGACGTTTAGGCGGACGGCATCCATTATGCGGAATTGGCGTATCGTCAAGTATGTTAACAATTTTAAAGCCAAGATTATTCAAAGACCTCACCGCTGATTCTCGGCCTGGACCAGGGCCTTTAATCTTGACGTCTAAATTTTTTACACCAAATTCTTTAACTATATTGCCAACTTTCTCTGCTGCGACTTGAGCAGCAAATGGAGTACTTTTGCGCGAACCCCGAAATCCAGATGCGCCTGCCGTTGCCCACGCCAACGTGTTGCCTTTTCGATCAGTGATAGTAATAATTGTATTATTAAAAGAAGCACTAATATGAACTATTCCATCAGATATATCGCGCTTTATTTTCTTTACTGGACGGCTAGAAACTGCCATATCCGAACCTCTTATAAACTAAATTTTATTTACGAATTGGACGACGCGGGCCTTTTCTTGTGCGAGCATTGGTACGAGTTCTTTGTCCATTTACTGGCAACCCCCTCCTATGGCGCAATCCACGATAGCAGCCTAAATCCATCAATCTTTTAATACTCATAGCTGTTTCGCGGCGCAAATCACCCTCAACGGTAAATTTAGCGACTTGTTCGCGAATACGCTCTATATCTGCTTCTTCTAGGGTTTTTACTTTAATTGAAGGATTCAACCCTAAACTCTCGCAAATGAGCGACGCTCTTGTTTTCCCTATACCATAAATCGCGGTAAGAGAAATACCCAAATGCTTGTGATCTGGAATATTTACTCCAGCTATACGAGCCATCTATATAACCTCCAAAATCAAAACTAAAATCAACCCTGTCTTTGCTTATGCCTGGCATCTTTGCAGATTATTCGCACAATTCCTTTTCGTTTTAACACCTTGCAATTTCGACAAATTCTTTTTACAGATGCGCGAACTTTCATACTTTATTCCTCATCATAAAATACCATACAAATCCACTCAAACCCTCTAATCAGCTTTTGCCATATTTGTTTTCTTTAAAAGCCCTTCGTACTGGTGAGAAATTATATAGGTTTGGATTTGAGACATAAAATCCATAACCACAACAACAATAATCAGCAACGAAGTTCCTCCAAAATAAAAAGGCACATTCCAATATAATATTAAAAATTCAGGCAATAAACACACTGAAGTAATATATATTGCGCCAACCAGAGTTAACCTAGTCATAACGCCATCAATGTAGTTCGCGGTATGTTGCCCAGGTCTGACACCAGGTATAAATGCACCAGACTTTTTTAAGTTCTCTGCTGTTTCGTTTGAATTAAAAACCAGAGCGGCATAGAAAAAACAGAAAAAAACTATGGCCGTTGCGTAGAAAAACACATACAACGGTTGGCCGGGAGAAAGGGTAGCCGCTATATCCTGAAGCCAAACCAAACTTTCATTATTCCCAAACCATCCTGCTAGGGTTGCGGGAAATAATATTATACTGGAAGCAAATATGGGAGGAATAACCCCTGACATATTAAGCTTAAGAGGCAAAAAACTTTTGTGAGCAGCATACATCCTACGACCATCCTGCCTTTTAGCATAGTTGATAGTAATCCGACGCTGACCTCGCTCTACAAATACCACTAAAGTTGTCACCCCCAACGCGATAGAGAACAAAACGATAATGCTAAAAGGGTTAAGCTCGCCGGTCCTAGCCAACTCCAATGTACCTCCTATCGCAGTAGGTAACCCCGCAACTATACCAGAGAATATAATTATAGATATGCCGTTTCCTATTCCTCTTTCAGTGACTTGCTCGCCTAGCCACATTAAAAAAATAGTACCGCATACCAAGGAAGTAGCAGTAACAAATACAAACTGGATACCTGGGTGAATTACCACCGGAAATCCAGCTGCGGACTGATTTTGTAAGGCAAAAGCTATCCCTATAGACTGGAATGTAGCTAAAAACACAGTCCCATAACGGGTGTATTGATTTAGCTTTTTTCTCCCGGACTCACCTTCCTTTTTAATTTGCTCCAACTTCGGCACCACACCAGTCATTAACTGAACAATAATTGATGCGGAAATATAAGGCATAATCCCAAGAGCAAAAATACTTAGTCTTTTTAAAGCTCCTCCAGAGAACATATTCACCATATCAAGGATAGAGCTTCCTTGGTTGGCAAACATTGCGGCTAAAGCTCTTGGGTCTATACCGGGTATTGGAATATGAGACCCTACCCGATAAACGATAAGGGCCCCCAATACAAACAAAAGTCTTTGCCTCAGTTCGGTAAGCCTCCCGAAGCGATTAGATAAGGAGGAGCTGATATTACTCACTTAAACCTCAACTTTTCCACCAGCTGCTTCAATTTTTACTTTAGCGCCTTTAGTCACACGAATGTCACTAGCTACTGTAATTTGGGCATTGATATTTCCAGAGTCTATGATACTTACCACTTTAACTTGGAGAGGAATCAAATTAGCCTGTTTAAGCACTGCTATACTTATAGGTTGCCCAGCAAATTTAGCTAATTCCGCTATTGTAACCTCCGCACGCAACGCTTTTTTATGCGTATTGAATCCGATTTTAGGCAATCGGCGTTGCAAAGGCATCTGTCCACCTTCAAAGCCTACTTTATGAAATCCACCTGCTCTCGCTTTTTGTCCTTTATGCCCTTTGCCACAGGTTTTCCCAAGAGTGCACCCAATGCCCCGACCAAGACGTCGTGGCTGCTTTTTGCTTCCTTCCGCTGGTTTAAGATTATTTAAACGCATCAAACTTCCTCTACTTTCAACATATAAGCGATCTTATTTATCATACCTAAATTGGCTGACGTAGCCAAGATACGAACAGCTTGATGCATTTTACGAATCCCAAGCCCTTTCAAGCAGGCTTTATGGGACCGTAGCCTACCTATGTCACTTCTAATCTGCTTTATTATGAGGATTTTATCGCTCATTCGATTTGCCCTCAGCATATATTTTCTCCACGCTTTTGCCTCTTTTCGCGGCAATTGCTTTTGGATCTTTAATATCTGTCAACCCTTTAATCGTAGCGCGTACAACATTTATAGGATTATTAGTACCAATACATTTAGCTAGCACGTTATGAATGCCTACCACCTCAAACACCGCTCTCATCGCACCTCCAGCAATGATACCGGTACCTTGCGATGCTGGCTGCATAAAAACTTTAGCCGCACCAGTACACGCAGTGGTCGCATAATGCAAAGTATCACCATCCAAGCTAACCTTACGCATATTTTTACGCGCTTGTTCCATAGACTTCTGTATTGCGACAGGAACTTCCCTCGCCTTGCACAGACCGTATCCAACGCGCCCATTGCCATCGCCTACCACTGTAAGTGCAGTAAACCCGAACTGACGACCACCTTTTACAACCTTGGCAACACGCCGAACAGCTACTAACTTTTCTTGAAGCCCTTCAATTGCATTGCTTTGAATATTGATATTTGCCATAACCGCTCCTAAAAGACCAATCCCGCTTCACGGGCGGCGTCAGCCAATGCCTTGACTCGACCATGATATTTAAAACCAGAACGGTCAAATGCCACAATGGTTATACCTGTAGAAAGCGCACGCTCTGCAATACTTCTTCCAATGAGCTTAGCTGCTTCGATGTTTCCAGTATTCCTGATATCTGATTTTAAAGAAGACTCAAGGGTTGACGAACTCGCCAAAACCACCGAACCATCTGAACTCGTTATTTGAGCATATATATGCCGAGGAGTACGATGAACTGACAACCTATTAACCCCCAAACTTCTAATAATTTGTCGGGATTTATTCGCACGTTTCAACCTTGCTGCTTTTTTATCCATAACCAAGCCTACTTCTTTTTAGCCTCTTTCTTTATAATTTGCTCATCCGAGTATCTGACCCCTTTACCTTTATAAGGCTCTGGCGGTCTATAGGATCGGATGTTTGCGGCAACTTGCCCTACTTTTTGCTTATCGCAACCTTTAATTACAATTTCAGTTTGCGTAGGGGTTTCTACCGTTATATCCTCTGGGACGGGGAACTCAACTGGATGAGAATATCCTAAACTTAGACTAACAATATTACCTTTTGCCTGGGCTCTATATCCAACACCCACCATGTTGAGTTTCCGTTCGTATCCGGAATTAACTCCAGATACCATATTGGCTATATTAGCTCGGGTTGTCCCAGCCAAAATGTTTTGGACCTTGTTTATACGCTCATAAGATATAGTAATCTGCCCATCCGCCATTGCTACCGTTATGATAGGATTGAACTCCATAGATAAGACACCTTTACCGCCTTTCACAGTAATTCGATTGTCTTCTAATATGGCTTCCACCCCTTTCGGGATTGGGATAGGATTTTTCGCTATTCTGGACATTTACAAATCCCTAAAATGAATTATGACACTATGCAGATTACTTCGCCGCCATGGCCCTGCTTTTTAGCGTCGGTACCAGTCATCAAACCCTTGGATGTTGAAATCACAGCCACTCCCAACCCTCCCAAAACGTTTGGCAAGTGTGCTTTTGTTTTATATACCCTACACCCAGGCTTGCTAACCCTTTGAATATTTTCAATAACAGGCAATCCCTTGTAATATTTAAGCCTTATGGTTAGCTCACTTTTTCCTAAGCTTTCTTTGATATTAAAAGACTCTATATATCCTTCATTTTCTAAAACCCTGCAAAGCGCGACTTTGAGATTGGAAGAATGCATCCTGACCTCCTCCTTACTCGCTGCTTGGCCATTACGAATTCTCGTAATCATATCCGACAATGGATCAGTCATACCCATTATTATATGTCCTATTTTATAATTAGCGATTTATATACAAGCCATTTTTAAGATATACTACCAACTCGCTTTTGTGACCCCTGGCACATCCCCTCTCATAACAGACTCACGTAGTTTGTTCCTTGCCAAACCAAACTTTCTATAATATCCATGAGGACGGCCAGTTAAATTACAGCGGTTACGCACTCTCGAAGAGGAAGAATCACGAGGCAACTTCTGAAGCTTTAGCTCGGCCTGATTTTTTTCAGCTTCACTCGCAGTAAGGCTACTAATTATAAGCTTTAACTCTTCTCGCTTATTCTTATATTTTTCAATTAGTTGTAAGCGCTTGCTTTCGCGTGCAATCATAGACTTTTTCGCCATTTTAGATCACCTTATATACGGAATGGAAACTTAAAATGCTCAAGCAATGCACGAGCCTCTTGATCAGAAAAAGCGCTAGTTGTAATAGTTATATCTAGACCTCTAACAGCATCTATCTTATCGTAATCAATTTCTGGAAAAATAATCTGCTCACGCACACCCATACTATAATTGCCGCGCCCATCAAAAGATTTCGAGCTCAACCCTCTAAAATCTCTAATTCTTGGAATCGCAACAGTAATCAATCTATCCAGAAATTCATACATTTTTTCACGGCGTAAAGTAACTTTACATCCAATAGGCATTCCTTCCCTTATCTTAAACCCTGCAATCGATTTTCTTGCTAAAGTTATAACCGGTTTTTGGCCGGAAATTTTCTGTAAGTCATCAATAGCACTCTGAAGCACTTTTTTATCAGCTACCGCTTCTCCCACCCCCATATTCAAGGTTATCTTTTCGAGTTTAGGAACCTGCATAATAGACTGGTAATTAAACTGTTTACCTAATTCCGCAACGATCCGCTGCTTATATATTTCGCTTAGCCTAGCCATAACTTTATTCCATTTATCAAACATCTACGGTTTCATTGGTAGATTTAAAGTATCTAACTTTTCTACCATCCGCCAACAACCGAAAACCAATTTTATCTGCTTTATGAGTACTGGGATTATATAAAGCAATGTTTGAGATATGTATGGGCATAGTTTTTTCAACAATCCCGCCATTAATCCCTTTCATTGGAAGGGGTTTCTGATGCTTACGTACCGTATTTATTCCCTCAACTAATGCATAGCTATCAGTTGGAAGAGAAAGTACGTTTCCACGTTTACCTTTATCTTTTCCAGTTAAAACTACAACTTGATCGCCCTTACGAATTTTTTGCATTTTACCATCCCCGTGCTAAATTACTTCTGGTGCTAAAGAAATAATTTTCATAAATTTTTCTGAGCGCAGCTCTCGAGTAACAGGACCAAAAATCCGGGTACCAATTGGTTGATGCTGGTTATTTAATATAACAGCGGCATTTCCATCAAACCGAATCACTGATCCGTCACCACGACGGACACCTTTGCGAGTTCTAACCACTACGGCATTGTATACTTCGCCCTTTTTTACGCGGCCCCTAGGTATCGCTTCCTTAACACTGACTTTTATAATATCGCCAACATTAGCGTATCTGCGATGCGACCCCCCTAAGACTTTGATGCACATCACTTTACGAGCACCGCTGTTATCTGCCACATCAAGGCAGCTTTGCATTTGGATCATTTAAACCACCTTAAATCAAATTTGCTGAATTTAAAAAACTTCCCTATATTTTATTCACTCAGCTATCACGTCCTTCAATCTTTACAAGTTTCCATACTTTCCTTTTTGAAATAGGACGGCATGATACGACAAGAACCTTATCCCCTTCACGAGATTCGTTTCTTTCATCATGCGCCAAAAGGGTACTAGACTTCCGAATATATTTCTTATAAGTTGGATGAGGAACCAACCTTTCAATCTGTACACAAATGGTTTTATCCATTTTTATACTAACTACTGTGCCAAGCAGCGTACTCGACGTTTTTTGCTCGCTATTCATTACACACCCTCTTTTTGTCCTAACATGGTATAGATTCTAGCGATATCACGTCTTACTAGTTTAATGCGATCAGGCTTGCTAATCTGACCAGTTGCTTTTTGCATTTTAAGGTTGAACTGCTCTTTGCGAAGATCAAGTAGTAAACCATTAAGATCAGCAATTGATTTATCTTTTAAATCGTTCACTTTCATCACATTACCGTCCTAACAGAAAATACAGTTTTGACAGGCAATTTAGCGGCCGCCAAGCTAAAAGCTTCCCTGGCTAATTCCTCATTCACACCTTGCAATTCGTAAAGCATAGTGCCTGGCTTAACTTCGGCTACCCAATATTCAACGCTACCTTTGCCGCTCCCCATGCGGACCTCCAAAGGCTTTTTAGAAATCGGTTTATCGGGAAATATTCGGATCCATATCTTTCCACCACGTTTGACGTGCCTAGTGATTGCCCGACGAGCCGCTTCAACTTGCCTAGCGGTCAGACGACCTCGCTCAATCGACTTTAAACCATATTCGCCAAAACTTACTCGATTGCCTTTTTGGGCTAGACCGCAATTACGTCCTTTATGCTGTTTGCGGAACTTCGTTCTTTTTGGTTGCAACATACTTACTAAACTCTTATCTTATTAAGCTTCCGAAACAAGAGCTAATTTCCCTTCGTTGGAAGGATGGGAAAAGACTTCGCCTTTGAAAATCCAAACTTTCACACCTATCACACCATAGGTAGTCTTAGCTTCGGCGAAACCATAATCAATATCGGCCCGAAAAGTATGAAGCGGAACCCTACCTTCCCGGTACCACTCACTTCGGGCGATCTCAGCTCCATTCAAACGCCCGCTTACATTGATTTTTATACCTTCAGCCCCCAAGCGCAAGGTATTAGTAACGGCCCTTTTCATAGCCCGCCTAAACATTATGCGTTTTTCTAATTGCTGAGCCACACCTTCAGCGACTAGCTGTGCATCCAATTCAGGTTTTCTTATCTCTTCAACACTAACCTGAACAGGAATACCCATCATCGCAGATATCTCTTTCCTTAAGATATCTATATCTTCACCTTTTTTCCCGATGACTAATCCAGGACGAGCAGTATGAATTGTGATATGGGCATTATTGGCAGGGCGATTAATCTGAATTCTGCTTACCGACGCATGTCCCAAGCGCTTTTTCAAAAACTCCCTAACTTTAATATCCTTATGTAAGTAGTTCGCATAATCCTTACTGCTGGCATACCAACGTGAAGTCCAATCTTTAATATAACCGAGCCTGATGCCCGTGGGATGAACTTTCTGTCCCATTTTTAACCCCTTATCAATGCTCGGAAACTTGAATTGTGATATGACAAGTGCGCTTCGTAATTCGGTTAGCTCGACCCTTTGCGCGCGGCGACATTCTTTTTAAACTTGCACCTTCACTAACCTCAATCGAGCTAATCCGCAGTTCATCAATATCGGCACCATCATTATGCTCCGCATTAGCGATAGCAGACTCCAAGATTTTCTTGACTATTTTTGCGGATTTTTTAGGGCTAAATGCCAGCAAGTTAATAGCTTTATCTACTTTCAACCCCCTAACCTGATCGGCTACCAACCGGCATTTTTGGGCTGATACCCTGGCGTGGCTTAGCTTAGCAATAGTACCCATAACTCTTTCCCTCAATTATTTGGACTTTTTATCGGCTTGATGGCCTTTATAAGTCCGCGTTGGGGCGAACTCTCCCAGTTTATGACCAACCATATTATCGGTAACGAGTACAGGCACATGCTGGCGACCATTATGTACCGCCAATGTGATCCCGATCATTTCCGGTATAATCATCGACCGCCGAGACCAGGTTTTTACTGGCTTTTTGGAGCCTCCTTGACCAATCTCCAATACTTTTTTAAGTAAGTGATGATCGACAAAGGGTCCTTTTTTAATCGAGCGTGGCACGATTCTTACCTCTACAATTTTTTATTTCCGACCCCGAACAATCATTTTGTCGGTTCGTTTGTTATTACGCGTCTTATAGCCCTTAGTAGGCACACCCCAAGGCGATACCGGATGCCTTCCCCCAGAAGTGCGACCTTCACCACCACCATGGGGATGATCCACTGGATTCATCGCTACACCGCGAACAGTAGGACGAATGCCACGCCAACGCGATGCGCCCGCCTTACCCAGCGAAGCTAGGTTATGCTCATTATTGGAGACCTCACCAATAACGCCTTTACAATCGATCAGAATTTTGCGCATTTCTCCAGAGCGCAGTCTAATCGTCGCATAAGCGCCATCCTTAGCGACCAATTGCACGGAAGCCCCGCCAGCACGCGCTATCTGGGCTCCTTTACCGGGCTTAAGTTCGACGCAATGAATCACGGAACCTACCGGCATATTCCGCACAGGCAGCGAATTACCCACTTTAATAGGGGCAAACTCGGACGATATGATTTCTTGTCCGACAAGCAAGCCTTTAGGAGCGATCATATACCTACGCTCGCCATCGCTATACACAACCAAAGCGATATGGGCGGTCCGATTAGGATCATACTCAATTCTTTCCACCCTCCCCGGAATGTCGAGTTTATCCCGCTTAAAGTCAATCAACCGGTAAAACTGTTTATGCCCACCCCCTTTATGGCGGGTAGTCACATGTCCTTGATTATTTCTTCCCGAACTTCTAGTCTTTTTTTCCAACAACGGAGCATGGGGACGCCCCTTATATAATCCATCGGTTTTCACCCGAACTACGAATCGCGACCCCGCCGATGTCGGCTTAGATTTTACAAGCGCCATTTGAAAATCCTATCTCAATGCTAATTATACTAACCGCTTATAAGTTAGCTTTTCATGCCGCAGAAAAATCTATCTCGGACCCCGGTTTAAGCTTTACATAAGCTTTTTTCCAGTCTGAGCGAGTTCCAAGAAAACGCCCAAAGCGTTTGACTTTTCCTTGCACGTTTAATACGTTCACCGATTCGACTTGGACTTTGAATAGGAACTCCACCGCACGCTTGATTTGATTTTTCGTGGCGGTCTTCTTCACCCGGAATACCACTTGCCGATTTTTTTCACCTGCCAAAGTAGTCTTTTCCGAAATGATCGGCGCATCCAGAATGCTCATCAAATCCGTCTGCTTCATGATAATCCAGCCTCAATTTTTTTAGCCGCTTCGGCAGTAATAACAACTTTTTCGCTGTGGACCAAAGCTACCGGACTGAGCGAGTTCACATCACAGATACCGATATGAGGGATATTCCTAGCCGCTAAATACAAGTTATTATCGATGCTATCAGCGATTAATAATCCTTTATCAACACCTAGACCTTTCAACTTATCCAATAAAACCTTGGTTTTTGGTTCGGATGGGCTAAGATCGGTAGCGACCACCAACCGTCCTTGCCGCAGCAATTCCGAAAATATCGAGCGCATTGCCGCACGATACATTTTCTTATTGAGTTTCTGCGAAAAATCACGATTTCTAGCGGCGAAAGTCACGCCACCCGTACGCCACAAAGGACTCCGGCTTGTACCTGCCCTAGCGCGACCACTGCCTTTTTGCCGCCACGGCTTAGCGCCGCCACCGCTGACATCGGAACGGGTTTTCTGGCCTTTAGTGCCCGAACGCCCACCCGCCATATAAGCGACCACCAGCTGATGGACCAGAGCTTCGTTATATTGAACACCAAAAACGGCATCCGAAACCGCCAAAGCGGATTCAGAATTACTTGCCGATGGAATCTGAAGAGTCATTTAAAAGATCCCCTTATTTTTTCACGGCGGGTTTGATAACCACATCTCCGCCTTTCGGGCCAGGAATTGCGCCTTTTATCAATAGCAAAGATTTTTCGGGATTAATCGCGCAAATCTTAAGACTTTGGACCGTCACATTCTCATGTCCCATGTGACCGGCCATTTTCTTGCCTTTGAAAACACGGCCTGGGGTTTGGTTTTGGCCGATAGAGCCGGGCGCACGGTGCGAAAGCGAGTTGCCGTGGGTGGCATCCTGGGTCCTGAAATTATGGCGCTTCACCACGCCGGCAAACCCTTTACCGATACTGACACCACGCACATCGACGAATTGGCCTTCTTGGAAAAGATCGACGCCGAATTCCTGACCTACACTATAAGGCCCGGTATCGCCATCCAATCTAAACTCCCACAAACCCCGACCTGCTTCCACACTGGCTTTGGCATAATGGCCCGCCATAGGTTTGGAAAGACATGAACGCTTCTTGCTACCGGTGGTTATTTGTATCGCACGATATCCATCCGTGTCTTCGTTTTTGACCTGGACTACACGATTGGGCTCCACATGCACCACCGAAACAGGAACCGCAGCTCCATCTTCGGTATAGATGCGGGTCATACCACATTTCCGTCCAATCAACCCTAGCGTCATTGATGACTCCTGGAATACGCTTTTTTAATTCAACTTAATCTGGACATCGACGCCAGCAGCCAAATCTAGCTTCATTAGGGCGTCCACCGTTTTATCAGTGGGCTCGATGATGTCCATGAGACGCTTATGGGTCCGAAGCTCATATTGATCACGCGCATCTTTATTGACGTGCGGGGAGATCAGAACCGTATAACGCTCTATCTTGGTTGGCAAAGGAATCGGACCCAAAACCTGGGCACCGGTCCGCTTGGCGGTTTCCACGATTTCGTTGGCCGATTGGTCGATTAAACGATGGTCAAAGGCTTTCAATCGAATGCGGATTCTTTGTTTCTGCACGAGTTTACTCCAGAACCTTGGAAACGACGCCCGCGCCGACGGTCCTGCCGCCCTCGCGCACCGCGAAGCGCAGACCCTCTTCCATGGCGATGGGCGCGATCAGCTTGACGGTGATCTTGACGTTGTCGCCCGGCATCACCATCTCCACGCCCGACGGCAACTCGACCGAGCCGGTCACGTCGGTGGTGCGGAAGTAGAACTGCGGACGGTAGCCATTGAAGAACGGCGTGTGGCGCCCACCCTCGTCCTTCGACAGCACGTAAATCTCGGCCTCGAAGTGGGTGTGTGGGGTGATGGTGCCGGGGGCCGCCAACACTTGGCCGCGCTCCACGTCCTCGCGCTTGGTGCCACGCAGCAGCACGCCCACGTTGTCGCCCGCCACGCCCTCGTCCAGCAGTTTGCGGAACATTTCCACGCCGGTGCAGGTGGTCTTGGTGGTGTTGCGGATGCCGACGATCTCGACTTCGTTGCCCACCTTGACGATCCCGCGCTCCACACGCCCGGTCACCACGGTGCCGCGACCGGAAATCGAGAACACATCCTCGATCGGCATCAGGAACGGCTTCTCGATGTCGCGCTTCGGCTCGGGGATGTAGCTGTCGAGCGCGTCCACCAGCTTGATGATGGCAGGCACGCCGATGTCGCTCTGGTCGCCTTCCAGCGCCTTCAGCGCGGAGCCGATCACGATGGGGGTGTCGTCGCCGGGGAAGTCGTACTTGGACAGCAGTTCGCGCAACTCCATATCGACCAGTTCGATCAATTCGGCGTCGTCGACCATATCGGCCTTGTTCAGGAACACCACGATGTAGGGCACACCGACCTGGCGGGCCAACAGGATATGCTCGCGGGTCTGCGGCATCGGGCCGTCGGCGGCGGAGCAGACCAGGATCGCGCCGTCCATCTGCGCCGCGCCGGTGATCATGTTCTTCACGTAGTCGGCGTGGCCGGGGCAGTCCACATGGGCGTAGTGGCGGGTCGGGGATTCGTATTCGACGTGCGCGGTGGCGATGGTGATGCCGCGGGCGCGTTCCTCGGGAGCCGCGTCGATCTGGTCATAGGCCTTGAATACCCCACCGAAGCGCTCGGCACCAATCTTGGTGAGCGCTGCCGTCAGGGTCGTCTTGCCATGGTCCACATGGCCGATCGTTCCCACATTCACATGCGGCTTGCTACGTGTAAATTTCTCTTTGGACACGACTAAATACCTCTTAACTTCAATTTTTTCTCGAGTTCTTAACCTACAGACGCTCTTTTTATAACGGCTTCCGCGATATTTGGTGGAGCTTCCTGATATTTCTTAAATTCCATGGAATAGGTGGCGCGCCCCTGGCTCAAGGAACGCAAAGTCGTGGAGTAACCGAACATTTCCGCCAGAGGAACTTCGGCTTTCAACACTTTCACACCCGCATTGTCGTCCATACCCAATATTATTCCGCGTCGCCGGTTCAAATCACCGACGACATCCCCCATGTAATCCTCGGGAGTTTCGACTTCGACACTCATCATAGGCTCTAGCAAGACCGGATTGGCTTTGCGAGCGCCGTCCTTGAAACACATCGATCCCGCGATTTTGAATGCCATTTCGTTGGAATCCACATCGTGATACGAGCCATCGAATAAAGTGACTTTCACATCCACGACGGGGAAGCCAGCCAATATACCATTTTTCAATTGCTCTTGCACACCTTTATCCACAGCGGGAATATATTCCCTCGGTACCACACCACCTACGATACCATTCACAAATTGGTAACCGCCCGACTCCAAAGGCTCGATGCGCAACCACACATGGCCATATTGGCCACGCCCGCCGGTCTGCCGAATGTACTTGCCTTCCTGCTCGACTTGCTTGCGGATGGTTTCGCGGTAAGCCACTTGGGGAGCGCCGACATTGGCGTCCACCTTGAACTCCCGCTTCATACGATCCACGATGATTTCCAGATGCAATTCACCCATGCCGGAAATGATCGTCTGGCCCGACTCCTCGTCGGTGCGCACCCGGAACGAGGGGTCTTCCTGGACGAGGCGTTGCAAAGCCAAGCCCATCTTTTCCTGGTCGCTCTTGGTCTTGGGTTCGACGGCGACCGAAATCACCGGCTCGGGGAACTCCATGCGCTCCAGCACCACGGGCTTGTCGAGGGAAGATAGCGTGGTCCCGGTAACGATATCCTTGAGGCCGACACAACACGCGATATCGCCCGCCCGGATTTCCTTGATATCCACACGGTCGTTGGCGTGCATCCGCAACAAACGTCCGATGCGTTCTTTATTGCCGGTCTGGGAATTGATGACGCTATCGCCGGAATTCAGTACGCCCGAATAGACACGGACAAAGGTCAAGGAACCGACAAAGGGGTCGGTCATGATCTTGAAGGCCAGGGCGGAGAAGGGTTCGTCGTCGCTGGAATGGCGCTCGATGGGATTGCCCTTATTGGCATCCACACCTTTGATCGCGGGGATATCGACCGGGGAAGGCAGGAAATCGATCACGGCATCCAGCATGGCCTGCACGCCTTTGTTCTTGAAAGCCGAACCGCAGAGCATCGGCACGATTTCCAAGGCGATGGTGCGCTTGCGTAACGCGGCTTTGATGTCTTCCTCACCCAATTCACCGCCTTCGAGATACTTTTCCATGAGTTCTTCGGAAGACTCGGCGGCGACCTCGACCATCTTTTCGCGCCATTCGGCGGCGAGTCCGGCAAGTTCGGCAGGAATATCGGAATAGGTGAAGGTCGCGCCGTTGTCGGCTTCGCTCCAGATGATCGATTTCATCTTGATCAAATCGACCACGCCCTTGAAGCCCTCTTCGGCTCCTATGGGGAGTTGGATCGGAACGGGATTGGCATGGAGGCGCTCCCGCATCTGGTGGTAAACCTTGAAGAAATCCGCGCCGGAACGATCCATCTTGTTCACGAACGCGATGCGCGGAACCCCGTATTTGGTGGCTTGCCGCCATACCGTTTCCGATTGGGGTTGCACGCCGCCCACCGCGCAATACAGCATGCAAGCCCCGTCGAGTACGCGCATGGAACGCTCCACCTCAATGGTGAAATCGACGTGGCCGGGGGTATCGATGATATTGATCTGGTGCTCGGGGTAGTTCAACCCCATCCCACGCCAATGGGTCGTGGTCGCGGCGGAGGTGATGGTGATGCCACGCTCCTGCTCTTGCTCCATCCAGTCCATGGTCGCGGCACCATCATGGACTTCGCCGATTTTGTGATTGATGCCGGTGTAGAACAGAACCCGCTCGGTGGTCGTGGTCTTACCGGCATCGATATGTGCGGATATCCCAATATTGCGATATCGTTCGATGGGAGTTGTACGTGCCACTGCCGGGTCCTCGATTGGATTGCTTGTCTACACCGGCCTATATCACCAGCGATAATGGGAAAATGCCTTATTGGCTTCGGCCATTCTATGCGTATCTTCACGCTTCTTGACCGCCGATCCCCGGTTATCGTGGGCGTCGAGCAACTCGCCGGCCAGTTTGGCGACCATGCCTTTTTCACTGCGCTTGCGGGCGGAATCGATCAGCCAGCGCATCGCCAAAGCCACGCGGCGGGAAGGGCGCACTTCGACCGGCACCTGATAGGTGGCACCACCGACGCGGCGGGATTTCACTTCCACCAAGGGTTGAACGTTGTCCAAGGCCCTTTGCAGGACGTCGAGCGAGGAAGCTTGGCTGTTCTTGGCCTGGATTTGATCGAGAGCGCCGTAGACGACCTGCTCGGCCACCGATTTCTTGCCGCTCACCATCAGCATGTTTACGAACCTAGCGAGGGTTTCGCTGCCGAAACGTGGGTCGGGGATCAATTCTCTTTTCTGGGAAACTCTTCTTCTTGACATGACTTATCCAGCCTTAATTAACTTTTCGGTCTCTTCGCGCCGTACTTGGAACGGCCTTGACGACGCTTCTGCACACCGGCGGTATCGAGGCTGCCGCGCACAACGTGGTAACGCACACCCGGCAAGTCCTTGACACGGCCGCCGCGGATCAATACCACGGAGTGTTCTTGCAGATTGTGGCCTTCGCCACCGATATAACTACTGACTTCGGCACCGTTGGTCAGCCGCACGCGGGCCACTTTCCTCAACGCCGAATTGGGCTTTTTCGGAGTCGTCGTATAGACACGAGTACAAACCCCACGCCGCTGCGGGCAACCCTCAAGCGCAGGCACGTTGCTTTTCTCTTTCTTGCGTACTCGCGGCTTACGAACCAACTGATTAATCGTGGTCATTTCCAAAAAACTCCGATATTGCTCAACCCCTGGAATCCCAACCCAGCCAAGCGGCGGCTTTTTCTTTCACGTTGCGCCGCAAAAGCCCCACCTGGACCCGCTGGTAAAGCGGGCAAATTTAAGCGAAGGACGCTTGGCTGTCAATAGAAGGCCGCTTCATCGACCGGCATCGATCGGCACGGCGCGTTCGCGGCTTGCGAAAACAAAAAAGGCTTGCGTTTTCGCAAGCCTTTTTATTGATTTGGCTCCCCCGGACGGGCTCGAACCGCCGACCCGGTGATTAACAGTCACCTGCTCTACCGACTGAGCTACAGGGGATTGGTATCTGGATTTTCCACAGCATCCACTTTGGGGAAAAAGTGGCGCGCCCGGAGAGATTCGAACTCCCGACCACCTAGTTCGTAGCCAGGTACTCTATCCAACTGAGCTACGGGCGCGCTGTGGAAGCAGGAATTATCTATGGATGACCGAGCCATGTCAACTATTCGGCAAAAAATTTCATATCCCGGCGCTTGGGTCTCCCTACCCACCGGCCCGGCCATCCGCGTTCACAGTATTCGAACCTACGAGCATCCAAGGCACCAGCGTATAAGCCAATCAGTCCAAACAATGCGCGGCCAGGCCTTGGCCCTATAATAGCCCGCAAGATTCAAAGCCCAGCCGATCCACACCTATGAATGCCCAGCCCCACACCGTTTTCATCGACTCCACCGCCCACCTGCGGGAATTCTGCGCCGCCCTGCAAGATGCCGACTGGCTGGCCGTGGACACCGAATTCCTGCGCGAAAAGACCTACTATCCCAAGTTCTGCCTGTTGCAGATCGCCTGCGGTCCGCAGGTGGCCTGCATCGACCCGCTGTCCATCGACGATCTGGAACCACTCGCCGCCCTCTTGTTCGATCCCGCCATCACCAAGGTCTTCCATGCCGGGCGGCAGGATTTGGAAATCTTCTACCAGATATGGAACAAACTGCCCGCCCCCATTTTCGACACCCAAATCGCCGCACCCCTGATCGGCCTGGCCGAGCAAATCAGCTACGCGGGGTTGGTGGCCGAAATCCTCGGCGTTTCCCTGGGCAAGAGCCACACCCGCACCGATTGGTCCTTGCGGCCCTTGTCGGAAGCGCAACTGCGCTATGCGGCGGACGATGTGATTTATCTGGGCGCGGCCTATCAGGCGCTGCGGGGAAAACTGGAAGCCCTGGGGCGGCTGGACTGGCTGGAGGACGATTTCACGGCATTGCTGAACCCGGAACTCTATGACAATCCGCCCGAACTGGCCTGGCAGCGCATCGGCGGGGTACAGACCCTGAAAAGCCGGCAACTCGCCGCGCTGCGGGCCTTGGCGGCTTGGCGCGAAACCACCGCCCGCGAACAGGATATTCCCCGCAACTGGGTGGTCCGCGACGAGGCACTGCTCGACCTGGCCCGGCTTTCCCCCACCACGCCGGAAGAACTCAAACGCATCCGGGGCTTGGAGGAACGCGCCCTCAAGCGCTACGGCACCGCCCTGTGCAAAACCATCCTGGCGGGGCGCGACCAAACCCCGCCCACCCTGGAATGGAAAGCCCGTTCCGCCCGCCGCCCGCCCGAACAGGAAGCCTTGCTGGACCTCCTGAACGCAGTGGTCCGGCTACGGGCGGCGCAGCACACGCTGAATCCCGCCATCTTGGCGGGCCGCAAGGATTTGGAGCAGCTCTTGGACGAACCCCAGGAATCCCGGCTGCTGAAAGGCTGGCGCAAAACCATGGCCGGGGAAGAATTGGCTGCCCTGCTCCAGGGCGAATGCCAAATCAACGTGAGCGACGGCCAGCTCCACATCCAACACTATGCCTGAACCCTCCCGCCCACCCTGGATCGAGGGCTTGTTGCAGCCCGCAGCCTACGGCCATCCCGCCGACGCGGTCCAACTCGCCGAAACCCATATTTCCTGGATACTGCTGGCCGGGGAATTCGCCTACAAGATTAAAAAGCCAGTCGATTTCGGCTTCCTCGATTTCTCCACCCTGGAACGGCGGCAAGCCGCTTGCCAAGCCGAATTACGGCTGAACCGCCGCCACGCCCCCGATCTTTATCTCGCCGTCGTGCCCATCGTCGGCGATGCCCGGCAGCCACATATGGGCGGTCCCGGCGTCCCCATCGAATACGCCGTGCAAATGCGCCGCTTCGATGCCGACGCGCTGTTCGAGACCCTAGCGCAAAGCGGGAAGCTACGCCCTGAACACATCGACGCCCTGGCCGCCCACCTCGCCGCCTTCCACGGCAGCGTCGGGCGGGCCACCGCCGATGACGGCCACGGACTCCCCGCACAGCACCGGCTCGCCGCCGAATTCAACTTCACCCAACTGCGCCCGCTGCTAGACCACCCCACCGCCAGCGCCGACCTCGACGCCCTGCACACCTGGACCTCGACCACCTACGCCCGGCTGGAACCCCGGCTCGCCCAACGCAAGCGCGATGGTTTCATCCGCGAATGCCATGGCGATTTGCACCTCGGCAACATCGCCCTGATCGACGGACGCCCGATCCTGTTCGACGCCATCGAGTTCAACGAAGAACTGCGCTGGATCGATATCCTGGACGAACTGGCCTTCGTGGTCATGGATTTGGAAGCGCGGGGCTGTCCCGCCCTGGCCTATCGGCTACTCAACCAATATCTGGAAATCACCGGCGATTATGCCGGGATGGCGCTGTTCGACTATTACCGGCTGTATCGCGCCCTGGTACGCGCCAAGATCGCCGCGCTGTCGTGGCAGCCAACCGGCGACCCGGCACAACGCGCCGCGCTCCACGCCCGCTGCCGCCGCTATCTGGATTACGGATTGCGGCTGATCCGGCCCCAACCGCCCAGGCTTTACATCACCCACGGCCTTTCCGGCAGCGGCAAGTCCCAACTCGCCGCCCGGCTGGCCGAAACCCTGCCCGCCATCCGCCTGCGCTCCGATGTGGAACGCAAACGGCTGGCGGGCCTATCCGCCACGGCCCGCAGCGATGGGGCGCTGGGCGCGGAACTTTATGGTCCCGCCATGACGGCGCGGACCTACGGACGGCTGGCGCAACTGGGCGGAACCTTGCTGGAGGCCGGGCACTCGGTGGTGATGGACGCCACCTTCCTGCAACGCGAACACCGGGAAGCCCAGCGCCAACTGGCCGAGCGCCACGGTACCCGGTTCCTGATCCTCGATTGCCAAGCGCCGCCGGAAACCTTGCGCGGCCGCGTCCGCGCCCGCCACCAGGCCGGGACCGACGCCTCGGAAGCCGACCTGGCCGTCTTGGACCGGCAAGCGGCGCAACGGGAACCCCTGGGCGGGGACGAGCGCGAAAACGCGCTCGCGGTGGATATGGGCGGGAAAGTGTCGGTGGAGACCTGGGCCTCGGCGATTGCCGCCGGGTGAGCGGACAGGCGGGGGAACACGCCCTTGGGATGGGCCGTTTTTCCCCACCTGGAAGCGGGTAGACCTTCCTTGGTCAGTCTGGGCGCAAAACTTGATATGCAGCCGGTTTCCCAGTGCGGATTATCCCGCCAGGATTTTGCGGTTCGATGTCGGTCGCACAACGAAGCGATGACATCCTCCCCGTCACAGGCTTTTAATCAACACCTTGGAATTGCGCCGGGGGTTGTAGGCGGCCCGCCGGGTTTCCGGCAAATCCGCCACCTCGGCGGGCTCGAAACCGCGCTCGCGGAACCAATGGGCGGTCTGGGTCGTCAGCACGAACAAGCGCTCGAATCCCATACCGACCGCCTTCCCCTCGATATGCGCCAACAAGCGCTCGCCCCGGTTCTCGCCGCGATAGTCGCCGTGCAGCGCCAGACAGGCCAATTCGCCCATCCGCGCCTCGGGAAAACGGTGCAAGGCCGCACAACCGACGATCATCCCGTCGCGCTCGATCACAGTGTAATCGCCGATATCCGATTCCAACCGCTCGCGCGAACGGGTGACGAGGACACCTTTTTGCTCCAAGGGCCGCAATAAATCCAAAATCCCCGCCACATCCTGCACCAGGGCCGCCCGTAAGGTCTCGAACGGAGCGCGGCTGACCAAGGTGCCCACACCATCGCGGGTGAACAATTCCAGCAGGAGAGCCCCGTCGATATGGCGGTCCAGCAAATGCGCCCGCCCCACACCCGCCTCGCAAGCTTGGACCGCCGCCTTCAGATGCGGGGCCACCTCGGGTGCCAAGGCAGCGGCCTCGCCTAACAAGGCGCGGGCCTCGGCGGTGGTGATCTGGCGCAGCAAGCGGTCTTCGCGCAAGGACAGGCATTCCTCCTCGGTCAGCAACAGCAGCTTGTCGGCCTTGAGCGCGATGGCGGCGGCGGTGGCGACCTGCTCGGAACGCAGATTGAAGATTTCCCCGGTTGGTGAATAACCCACGGCGGACAGCAAAGCCACATCGCCCCGCGCCAACACGGCGTTCAAGCCCTCGGCATCGACCCGGCGCACCTCGCCGGTATGCTGGAAATCCACCCCGTCGCGCACTCCCACCGGCTTGGCGGCCACGAAATTGCCGGACGCCACCCGTACCCGCGCCCCGGCCATGGGCGAATTGGCCAGCCCGGTCGAAAACAAGGCTTCGATCTCCACCCGCACCGTGCCCGCCGCTTCCTTGACGCATTCCAACGCGACCCGGTCGGTGATGCGTAGGCCGTTCTGGTACTGGGCTTGGCAGCCTTGGCGGGCGAGGCGGCTATCGATCTGCGGGCGGATGCCATGCACCAGCACCAGCCGTACCCCCAGGCTGTTGAGCAAGGCGAAATCGTGGACCAGATCGGCGAAACCGGGATCGCCGACCGCCTCACCGCCGAAATAAATCACGAAGGTCTTGCCGCGATGGGCGTGGATATAAGGCGAAGAACCGCGGAACCAGCGGACGAAATCGGACGGCTTCATCATGCAGCGGGATTCAGGCAGAAACGTTCGATCAAACGGCCCAGCATCTCGACTCCAGGGGCGATGTGGTCCAGCGGCAGGTATTCGTCGGGCTGGTGGGCTTGGTCGATAGAGCCCGGTCCCATGACCACGGTGTCCATCCCGAGTTGGCTGAGGAACGGCGCTTCGGTGCCGAACGCCACCGACCCGGCCCCTTGCCCGGTGAATGCCTCGCAGGCGCGGACAATCCCGGCCCCGGCGGGTGTCTCGAACGGCGGTAGCCCCGCGAACAAACGGCGCAGTTCCAACGACAGGCCGGGATAGCCCGCCAACACCGGAGCCAGCCGGTTTGCCAAGACTTGGTGCAATTCCTCCAAATCCATACCGGGCAAGGGCCGGATATCGATCTGGGTTTCGCAGCAGCCGCAGATGCGGTTGGGATTGTCGCCGCCATGGATGGAACCGAGGTTCAAGGTCGGGTAATCGACCTTGAAGGCCGGATGGCGGTGCTTGGCCTTGAGTTCGGCGCGGAAAGCCAGGAGTTCGCTTATCACGGCGTGCATCCCGTCGAGGGCGTTCGCGCCTAGCGCCGGGTCGCTGGAATGGCCGGCCCGGCCCTTCACGGTGATGGCTTCCATCATCACGCCCTTGTGCAAACGGATGGGCTTGAGTCCGGTGGGTTCGCCGATGACGGCCTGCCGCCCCAAGCGCCGGTTTTCGGCCAGGAGGGCGCGGGCACCGGACATGGAGCTTTCCTCGTCGGCGGTGGCGAGGATGACCAAGGGCCGTTGGTAAGCCTTGGCCTCATAGCGCAACGCGGCCTCAATGGCGAGCGAGAAGAAGCCTTTCATATCGCAACTGCCGAGGCCGTAGATACGCCCGTCGCGCTCGGTGGCCCGGAATGGGTCGGAGGTCCACAGTTCGGGATTGCAAGGCACGGTGTCGGTATGGCCGGACAGCACCAAGCCGCCGGGCTGGTCGGCGGGACCGCCGAGGCTCGCGACCAGATTGGCCTTGCCGTCCCCGACCGGCATGATTTCGGCGCGGAAACCCACGGCTTCCAGCCATTCGGCCAGGAGGTGGATGACCGGCAAATTGCTCTGGTCGTAACGGGGATCGGTGCAACTGACCGTGGGCAGGGCGACCAAGGCGCGGATGCGGGCGAGGAGGTCGGGGATGGGGCGGGACATGGCGGGCCTTCCTTTGGGAAATCGGGGCGAGATTATAGGCGGAAAGAGGGGCACGGTATGCGGCGCAGGCTTCGCGCTCTTGGATCAAGCTTTTCCTATCGCTAATCCCACGCATCGAACGTCCGATTCGACGCTTCGTATCGAAAAGGTCACGCATCATTTCCTATTTTTGGCGTATGGAATCGATCATTCAAGGCATCGAATCGAACATCCCACACCCCAAGTTGACGATATTACGCTTTGAATCAATGATTTTACGCGTGATATCGTGGGTTCCACGCGCTGAATCGACGACTCGAAACGCGGTTTTCAGCAAAAATTTTTTGCCTTTTCATATACTTATTCACATTAGTCCAGATCGGCCCGATTGTGGGTTGATTCACTTCTGGCTTGTGATATATTCGCGACTAGCCAGCAATCACATAAGGGACACAGACCATGGCCCGTTTTCCCACCCGTGAATCCGATCTTATCGCCCTGGCCCAGCAAATCATCACCGGATTGCTCAAGCATACCGATCTCTTCGCCAATCCGCCTTTCCCCATCAACCAATTGCAGAAACGGCTCGCGGCCTTTCTGTCCGATGCCCAGGACGCCACTACGGCGGACACCCAAGCCGCCGCCGCCCACGCCAAAAAAGACGCCTCGCGGGAAGCCCTAGCCGAAGACATGACCACCCTGCTGCGCTATGCCGAACGCGCCGTCACCAAGCCCGAGCAACTGGCCTTGATCGGCTGGGCCGCGCCCCGCGCCAATACCAGCTTGGAACCGCCAGGACAGCCCAGGGCGTTGGAAGCCCAGCGCAAGGCGGTGGGAGTGGTATTCCTGGATTGGAAAGACCCCGCCGAGGGCGGCAAGGTGGCGGCGTATCAGATTCAGCGCCGCGAGTTGCCGGACGGGGCTTGGGTGTTGGCGGGCCATGCGGTGGTATCGGAAGCGACGCTGGCGGACCAGCCTACGGGCAAGAACCTGGAATACCGCGTCTATGGGGTGAACCGGGCGGGGGATGGGGCGGTGGGGAATGTGGTGGAGGTGGTGTTATGAGCGAAAGGCATGTTAGTGAAGCATGAAGTGCTTTCGCCGCGATGGATGGTTTTCTTCGCGGCTCAAATTATGACAACTCTGAAATGTTTTTGTGGATTATTCCGTATTGATAAGAGGCAATAAATGCTTAAAAGAATTACAAGGATTGCGAACATTGGCCGCTTTGTTGACTCATCCTGCGGAGGAACTGAATTCTCAGAGTTATCTGTGATTTTTGGAAGGAATACTTATGGTAAGTCAACACTATCCGAGCTTCTTGCAAGTCTTGCCACAAATGATATTACACCTATTACTGCAAGGCGAACCATTCCAAATAATAATAAACCGCAAGAAGCAAAGCTGGCTTTCAAATTCCCTGGCGACACGAAAGAAACTGTTGTCTCCCTACAAAACTCAAGCTGGAATTATAATGGAGCATCTAACATCAAAATAGCGGTATTTGATGATGGCTTTTACCATAACAATATATTTTCAGCCCGTCAGTTCACAAGGCCCACAAAAGAAGGTCTCAGCGCATTCATCTTGGGTGCGGAAGGAGTTAAAACCGCCAAAATAATAGCGGATAAGAAAAAACAGAAGGGGGATAAAACACGAGAGCGCAACCAGCTTAGACAGAATGCTTTTCCTGAGATTGAGGACCAACACCTACCAAACTTTCTTAACCTCACAATTACAGAGACCACCGATGAATTACAAAAACGCACAGATGATCTTAGAAGCAATTACTCAGAAATCAAAAAACAAATTCAAAATACAGACAAAATAAAATCACGCGAAACCTGTCATTTAATCGGCTTCAATTATAATTTTGATAGCTTCCTTGATGAAATAAATAATACTCTATTACTTTCCATTGAATCGCACCACAAAGAGGCGCAGCAACAAGTGCTAGAACACATTGAAAAGCACTTCACCAAACAAGGTAATGCAGATACATGGATTAGACAGGGGCTTCAACAAAATAACGGGGAATCTTGTCAATTTTGCGGCCAGCCACTAGGGGAATGCGCTAAAGAGCTTATTTCTAAATATCGCGAAAGTTTTGATGATGCCTATACACAACATGAAGATAAGGTAATCAAAGCAATTGACAACGGGCTTGAAAAGCTAAGCGCTTTTCCCGCCTCGGAAATCCGCCTTACTTTAGAATCCAATCGGCGTATTTGTGCGACCTATCATGAACTCACCTCAGACATAAGCTATTCAGTGGTTTTAGAGAAACTTGATCAGCATGCAATAAACATCGCGAGATTAATTGATCTTTGGGAAGCAAGCAAAAATAACTCCTTTAAAATACTAGAAGATGCTTGCCGAGTTAAGAAGCAATCCCCTCACAAACAGATCACAGTTGTTTCAGCAAATCCCATCTCAAACATCATCCAGCAACTTGCTACAGAAATAGATTCTTACAATGATTCCGCGCAATGCACCAATATATTTCTAGCCAGATTTAAACTAGGGGCAGATACGGAAAAGCTTCGCTCACAACTACAAGAATTAGAGGGGCTAGGAAAAGATGCGCGAACCATGCTTGACCGTGCCCAGAAAGATACACAAGTTAAGCGTTTAAAATTGCTGGATGAAGAAATTGAGCGATTAGGCAACGAAGCATCAAGACTTGAAAAGGAGCTTAAAACCCAGCAAAGTGAATATCTAAAAAAGTTTTTCGTTTCGCTAAATAAATGGTTTTCCGAGTTTGGAAGCAAACACTTTAGCTTGGAAATGGCCACCAACTCATCCGGGCATACCCCTATATACTTCTTAAAAGTCTTGTTTAAAGGCCAAGTTATACCAGAAAAAGATTTGGCCAGCATTTTTAGCGAATCAGATCGTAGAGCCTTAGCATTAGCTGTATTTTGGTCTTATCTATCAAATCTAGATCGCCAAATAAAAGAATCCCTTATCGTTGTATTGGATGACCCCGTAACATCTTTTGATAGCGACCGGATTACCGCAGTTCACCAAGAAATCATCAAGCTTTACCGGCAAGTTCGACAGGTGATTATATTAAGCCATTATGATGTCAATGTGGCGCGATTGTTATCAGACTATCGAAATCATCCAATATGCCTTTTAACCATTGAGCATAGCAATAATACATCTTTAATTAGCCCTGAAGATAAAGAGGAATTTATAAAAAGTGAACACGAGAGAAAAACACGCGAGCTTATGAAATTTGCAGATGGTCAGAACAACCTTCACAACCCAGGTGATCTTAGAATCTTTCTTGAGGCAGAAATTTCTTTCCGATATTCAAGACAATTACAAACGATTAATGCAGGAAAATTACAGCTTGGCGAAAAAATTGATGGCCTTTTTGATAAAGGTTTTATTTCCCGCCTCCTAGCCGATGAGGCGCATAATTGGCGAGAATGTTTAAACCCTTCCCATCATACTTGGACAACCAATGACATCGAAGACCAAAGGCGAACTGTAGGTCGTTTCATGGATTTTATATATACAAGCCTCTGCCCACATCCTTAAGTCCATCAATGCGGTAGCGAAACAACAAAAACCGCATCTCTTGCAATTGATACGATCCGCATCTAACCCATATCAACAAGCCGCGCCCACCCCCTAGGCCAAGCGCGGATGCACAGTTTAAACCCTCGCCTCCAACACCAAATTGGTCGGCGTCACCGCCGCCCGCCGCACCCGGCTGAAGTCCCCCGCGTTCAACACCTCGGCCAGCCGCTTCTGCCCGGCCTGCGCCCCCAAACCCAAGCCGACCTCCTGCGACTTGGACGCGGGCACGCACACCAGGGTCGAGAACGAATAATAAATCTGCCCCAAGGGATGCAGGTTGTCCTCCAGGCGATCACCCGCGAACGGCTCGACCAGCATGAACGTCCCGCCCTCGGCCAAGGTCGAGGCGACATGCCGGACCGCGCCCACCGGATCGCCCATATCGTGCAGGGCGTCGAAGATCGTCACCAGATCGTAGCCATGGCCGGGATAGTCCTTCGCCGTCACCACCTCGAAAATGGTGTTGGCCGCAACGCCCGCCGCCCTGGCCCGTTCGCGGGCATGTTCGATGGATGGCCCGTGGAAATCAAAGCCATGGAAGGTCGAATTCGGAAACGCCCGCGCCATGAGGATAGTGGAGGAACCATGGCCGCAACCGATATCGGCGACCTTAGCCCCGGCTTCGAGCTTGGCCTTGACCCCATCGAGCGCGGGCAACCAAGCGTCGATCAAGTTCATCGCGTACATGGGCCGGAAAAAGCGCTCGGTGCCGCAGAATAGGCAGGGGCTATGATCGCTCCAAGGCAAGCCCTGCCCGCTGCGGAATACCTCGCGCACCTTGGCCTCGTCGAAATAGACCGACATGACCGCCTCGAAAAAACCCTGCATACAGGCCGGATGGCCCTCGGCGGCGAATACGACCGCCTGCTCCGGCGTCAGCGCGAACCGGCCCTCGGCGGCGTCGTACTCCACATAACCCGCCGCCGCGTTGGCGGATAGCCATTCCCGGAGATAGCGCTCGTCCATGCCGGTGCTTTCGGCCAGTTCCAAGCTGGTGGCGGGGCTGATCTCGGCCAGGGCGCTGTAAAGGTCGAGCTTGTCGCCGATATAGGCCATCAGCAAGCCCATCGATCCGGCGACATCGCCGATCACCTTGCCCTGCAATTGCTCCAATTTGCCTGAGTCGATCTCGCTCAAACGTAGTGTCATGGCTCATTCCACGGGGTGGGCCGGACCTCCCGTTCGGGGCGGCCCGGAGAAAAACTCAAACGGCGCGGCGGAACACGCCGCGCCGATCACCTGGGGCCGGAAAAACGGACCCGATAAACCCGGCTCTTATACGACCAGTCGTCTTGAATTGCAATTCCCCAAGACAGTCGCCCCCTGCCATCACGCCGAAAAGCCGGAAGCTTTTTGTAGAACCCACCGGGTCCAACCCCGCCCCATCAAGTACCGAGATAGGCCCGACCGAGTTTCAGCATATCCTTCGGCTCCGGCAACTGGCGGCGGGGAATCCGGCCAAACAACACGATCCGCCGGGTACCGTCCAACGCGGCGGCTTCGCTCATCTCCAAGACCTCGGACACCGTGGTCTGGACATTGCGGTAATCCAGGCTCATCCGAAACGGCTGGACGGTGAGCCAGCGTTCAGCCTCGCCCAGCAGGCTTTCGACATGGCGCAGGCTGTCTTCGAGGCCCAGTTCGATACCGCTGAAACAGCCCAGTTCCTCGTCGATGGCCGCGATATCCGCTTCCAGGCCCGCGACCGCGGCGGGATCGGCGTCCGGGGACAGCAAGCGCCGCCGCAGCCGTTGGCGCTGCCGGGTCAGTTCGCCGCGCCGGGTTTTATGCGCCGCGATGGCTTGGCGGGCTTGCAGCAGCAGGAAATCGAACGCCAGGGTGGTGAGCGCGGCGCGGGCGG
The DNA here is from genome assembly GCF_900155475.1 of Methylomagnum ishizawai. NCBI lineage: Bacteria > Pseudomonadati > Pseudomonadota > Gammaproteobacteria > Methylococcales > Methylococcaceae > Methylomagnum > Methylomagnum ishizawai. Next base: position 4,053,519 of record NZ_FXAM01000001.1, read on the forward strand.
CGGCTTCGCTGTCGCTGGGCGCGAAGTATTGATGGTCCTCGAAACTGATGGCGGTTTGCAGCACATCCCGCCGCACGAGGCCGTCTTCCAAGGCCATGCCCAAGATCTGTTTCTCCCGCTTGGCGGTGGCCAGGAGTCCGTAGATATCGTCCGGGGCCGGACCGGGCCGCTGCGCCAAGTACTCCCGCACGCCCTGGAACCGGCCCAGCACCTCGCCCAGGTGTTCCGCCGAGGCGAACAGCGTTTTGAGCCGGGGATCGTGGCCGTACTGGCCGGGACTGATCTCGACCGGGGCGGGCAGCCGGTCGACCAGGCCGATGACATGGGACAAGGCCCGCGCCACGGGTGTGTGCAGACGTTCGCGGTAATGGTCCAGCGCCCTGAGGCGGGGATCGGTCTTATCGACCGCCCGTTCGATGGCGGCGGCGCGGACTTGTTCCAGCAGGATTGCGTCGGGGCTTTGGGCCGGGTCGAACCAGGCACCGAGGAAATGCGGCATGGTTGGAACTTCCTGTGGGGTTGGATGGGCGCCCGCCGCTCAGCCTTTCCTGGCCCCGGTCTGGAGCGGGCGCGGACCCTGGGCTTGTGCGGACCGAGGATTGTCGGTCAGCCGGGGATAGGGATTGACCGCCCCGCCCGCATGGTAGATGCCGTAATGCAGATGGCTGGGCGTGCCCTTGGCGTTGCCCGAGTCGCCGACATAGCCGAGCAAGGTTCCCGCCGGAATCCATAGGCCGGGCCGGACCGGGCCGAAGGCGTCCAGATGGGCGTAATAATGCCATTCGGCCCCCGGTCCCAACACCCGCACGACGTTCCCGCCCAGGCGGTTATGCCCGACCGCGACCACCAGTCCCGGCGTGGTGCTGAGGATGGCCCGTCCCCTGGGCGCGAAGATATCGATGCCCTGATGGCGGCGTCCACCGGGCCGGGGCGCACCCCAGCTATCGCGGATGTCCACCGCCCGCACGCCCGCGACCGGCATGGGCAGATGGGCCGGGGCCGGAGTGGCGAACAGGCGCAAAGTGCCCAGGGCCTCGCGGAATCCGCCCGCGCTCCAGGATAGAACCCCGGACAGCGCCAAGAAGCCCAGGATAAAGCATGGTTTGCCGAAGCGCATGGGAAGTTCCTCGTGGGGTTATGGAAACCGTGGGAACGATGGCCGGAAAGCTCACGCCGTAGCGGGCGGCGGCTCCGGCGGCGGGCAGTTCTGCAAGCGCGTTTTCCAAGGTTCGGCGGTGCTGGGATCGATATGGAAAGCCATCGCCACCGGCTTGTGCAGCAAACCCTGTTCGCCCGAGGCGTTGGGGTTCAACTGCCGCTTCTCCACGAAATCCACCATGCGCCGGACGTTATAAACCAACAGCACCCGGTGCCCATTCTTGTTGCTGTAGACCTGATAGGCGACGTTGTTCTCGTTGAACACCGGATTGCGGGCCATCAGGGTTTCGATGGACTCCGGGTCGCCCTTGGCCAGGATGTGGAGGACGGAGTCGCTCCGGGTGCGGACCAGGGTCTTGAGGTGTTGGGCCAGGCTGCCCGTCCGCTGGTGGTCCTGCAACTCCTCGACCTCGTAGTCCGAGAAATCGAAGCTTTCCGCCACCAGATAATGCTCGTTGGCCCCGGCGTCGTTGGCGAACAGCGACAGTTTCTGCAAAGCCAGATGCTCCAGCGCGTCCAGGAACGAGCCCGGTGCCCGGATATGCTTGTCCACTGTGATGACCCAGGGCAGGGCGCGTCCGGTGCGGTCGAAGCGCTGCTTCACCGTGCCCGCCACCGAGGACCGGGTCAGTTCGGTCTCGCGCCCTTCCGGCTTGACGATGAAGGCGTCCACCGCCGTCATCTGCACCTCGAAATCAGCGGCGCGGAAAATCTCGACGATGGTCGAATAGCGCGGCTTGTAAGGAATGCCGGTGCCGTCGTAGAGCAGGTTGAAGCGCTCCTCCTGGGCGTAGTTCGCCACCATGTCGCGCAGGCGGTTGGCGAAGGGCTCGACGAACACATAGTCGTCGGAATGGTGGTTGGCGGCGGTCAGCACGGTGTAGAGGTCGCTTTCCTTGCGGAATTCGTCCAGCGAGGTGGTGACGAAATTGTCGCCGCATTGCGCCCTGGCGATTTCCTCCACCGCGCTCTTGCCGGACCCCGCCCCGCCCAGGCACATGAACAGCTTGGGATTGGCGACGGGATGTTTATGCTCGTAAATCTTGTCCAGGCAGGCATCGAGCTTGCGGCTGATCTTGCCCAACCGTTCGTAGGCGATTTCGATGGTGCGTTCCAGGCGGGAATCGCCGCTGGCGGCGGCCAGCAGTTTGTTCTTGAGCCGCTTGTTATTGGCGAGGCTGAACACCGAGGCATGATCGCCCTCGCATTCCTTCAGCACTTCCAGCAACTCGGTATGGCTGGGCGAACGCAGCCCGGTCAGCATATTGATATCCAGGCAGAACAAAGGCGCGACGCCGTTCTCGCCGACCTGGATGCCGTCGATCTCGGTCTTGCCCGCCACCCGCAAATGCTCGGTGCCGGGCAGATAGCCGATGATGTTCTCCGACAGGCTCAAAGGATAATCGGCGATTTGCTTGCCTGGGATCGACAGCCGGTCCTTGACGCTGTCCAAGGGCACCAAGCCGCCGTTCACCGTCACCAGGCAATCGATACCATCGGGGGTGCGATGCGAGAGGAAGGGAATCGCCGTCACGAATTTCTTGTTCTCCGGCCAGCGCCCATAGCCGTTGGGCATGTTTTCCAGGCTCTTGGTGCGGGTCGGGTCCAGGGCGTGTTCGAAGGCTACGGTGATGACCTCGATGCCGGTGCCGGGATCGTGCAAGGCGGTGGCATCGGCGGCTTCCAGCCGCCGGAAATCGATGCCCTGCTCGTACACCGCCTTGAACGCGGGCAAATTTCCCAGCGCCGACATGAAGAAATCCAGGGTGATGCGGTTGCCGTAGGCGAAGGGCCGGACACTGCGCATCTTGTGGTAGAACGCGGCCAGGCGCTCGGCGATGTTGTCGGTCTTGATGACGAAGCCGTTGTTATCGAAGAACGCGGTGTCGCGGTTGGCCTCGCCGTCCAAGACCAAGCGCTCGATGGTGGCGCGGAATTCGCGGCGCTTGTCGGCGTCGGTCATGCTGCCGGGTCGGTGCGGGGCGGAGGCTTGTTCCTTCCAATCGTGGAACAGGTCGCGGTGGATGCGCGAAAACAGCGCGGTCAGATAAGTCACCCGTTTGGATTGATCGTGGGAAACCGTGCCCTCGGATTCTTGTTGGAGCTTGGACAGCAGTTTCGTGGCTTGGTAAACCGCCAGGGCTATCCGCAGTTTCTTGAGTTGCGGATAGCCGGAAATATAGGGGATGTTGGCATTGATCATGGTGGCGAGTTTTCGATCAGGGTGTGGGCAGGGGACAAGGCTCCGGCATGCCAGCCCTGGGGCGCGCTGGCAACGGAAGACTTGCGATGGCTAAGCCGGTGGGCGCGACTTGGGGGTCGGCCTTGATTTTGCTGCAATTATAAAACCGGATACGGCGGCGTCCATGTCCACCACGGTTCGGAAACACCGCGATGGGCGTGCGGAAAGCAAGCCTGGCACCGGAACGGGGCGGGAAAAGCGGCCCGGATGCGGCGATAGCGGAATCCGGGCTACGGCATGACGGGCGGCGGACGGAACTTACAGGTACGAAGCTTTTTTCACCGCGTCCCGCAGCGCATGGCCGAACACCGGCCCATGTTTGAACTGGATGCGGCGGGTCAACCCATATTTGAGCAAGTCGAAGAAACGCAACTCGCCGACCCCGTCCAGACCGATGGCGGCGGGTTCCTGCTCGGCCAGGGTGCCGAACATCCGGTCCCAGATCGAGAAGATCGCCCCGTAATTGCTATCGTGCTGCCAGCGCAGGGTGGAATGGTGCAATCTGTGGAGCCTCGGCACGATGAACAGCTTGGACAGGACGCGCTCGGCGGGAAAGCTGACATTGGTGTGGTGGAACAGCACGAACAAGGTGATGATGGTCTGCCCGACCCAGACCGCGTTCGCCGCCACCCCGATCAAGCCGATGAACGCCACCCGCACCAACACTTCCAGGAATAGCTCCCCCATATGGAAACGCAAGCCGGTGGTGACATTCAAGGTGCGGTCGCTATGGTGGACCTTGTGAAAAATCCACAAAGCGTCGCAATGATGGGTCGCGTAATGCCAGACATACATCGCGAAATCCAACAGAACCAAGGTCAAGACATACTTGGCCACCCCCTCCTCCATACCGCTCAACCAACCCAGGCCGTCAAGCCGTTGCGCCACGAAATACAGGGTCGGGATCGACAGCAGGGACAGGGTGATATCGTTGAATAGGAAAAGACAGACATTGGTGCAATAGGAGGTCTTGAGCGCCCGGATTCCGGGCCGCAGGAAAGGCCGCCGGTGTTCGGCTAGGGCGAGCCCGAACAAAGACAGGATGACCAGCAAGGCGAGGAGATCGTCATTCACTCCGGCGGTGACGGCACGGACGAAGGGGTCGGCGATGAGGTTTAATGAGGAATCCGACATGGTGGCACTCCTTATCGATAACCGCTTTGCGCCAGTAAGACCGCGCCGGATGGTTTTGGTTCGGAACCAAATAGCCGGGTTTCCGCTCCAAGCTATCGCAACCAGCTTGGAGCGGAGCCTATAGCGGGCGGTATCAGCGGGCGCAATAGAATACCTGGGATTTTATATATGCCGCATGATAGGGATTTCTTGCCCCTGTGAAATCCTATCGTTGATTCATGAAACCCAAAATAGGCTGGAGTACAAGCTTGAGTTTGTACGGACCCATCCAAGCCCGCGCTCCAGACCCGCCGCATGGCCGGGTCGCCAAGAATAACGGATCAAGGCGGAATTTCCATGCGACACCCTTCGCCAACCCAAATCGCCCATCTCAAGCTCGCCCTGTTCATAGCCTGCCTGATTCCCGGTGCCCGCTTGCTCGCCGCCGCCGTCCTCGCTGTGTTCGGCCCGGACCCGGTGGCGGACATCACCCATACCACCGGGATTTGGTCCCTCAACCTGCTGATGGCGACGCTGGCCGTGACGCCTTTGCGGCGGCTACTGGGCTGGAATTGGCTGATGCGCCTGCGTAGGACGTTGGCTTTATATGCTTTCTTCTATGCCTGTCTGCACGTCCTGGCCTATTTGATATTCGACCAGTTTTTCGACTGGCGGGAAATCCTCAAGGATATCGCTTTCCGTCCTTATATCGCGGCGGGCTGCCTGGCCTTCGTGTTGATGATTCCCCTGGCGCTAACCTCCACCCATACCATGATGAAACGGATGGGCGGGCGCAATTGGAAGCTCTTGCACCGCCTGACCTATGGAATCGCGATAGCGGCGGTATTCCATTATCTGTGGCTGGTCAAACGCGATATTACCGTGCCCGCCTATTATATTTTGGCATTGCTCGGCCTATTCTGGGCCAGATGGACCGGAACCTCTCTGAATCCCGCCAGTTATCCAGTCGACCCCGGACCGGGATTGGCCAGCCGCGCCGCCGCCAGGACCAAAACCGGGGCCAGGATATAGCTGCCGGTCACCGCCTGGAGTTGGACGCGGGCCGCGTCCAAACCGGGCTGGCCGCTATACGCCACCCACCACGTCACCCCCAGTTGGAACAGCACGATCCCGGCCCAGAAGCAGGGCGCGAACCCGCCGAGGCCGGGCCACGCCGTGGCATCGGGCGGGGGATGGCCGCGCCGGGCCAGCGCCGCATCGAGCCGTTGGTTGATGGCGATGGTGGTGGCGGCCACCACGAACCAGCCGCAATAGTTGGCGAAGGTCACGCCGAAATGGATGCCGGGGTCGGGGTAATGGTAGATGTCGCCAAGGAACCAATATTTGCCCAGGTTGGCGATGGGATCGACGACCAAGTCCACCACAGTCATCAGGAACGAACCCAGCAGCAGCGCGGCCCAGGAGCCCCGGACCTGGGGCGGGGTGGCGCGGCGCACATCCAGCCCGCGCACCGACAAGGGCGAGAGGAAGAACTGCGCGAACGAGAAGCTGACATAGCTCAGGAAGGAAAACGACAGCGTGTCGAAGAATGGCACGCCCAAGACCACCAGATCGTTCTGGAGCGCGTCGTAGTGGTAGACGTAGACCCCGAAAGGAATACCGTGGTTGATGCTGCCCCATTCGGCGGCGAGGGCCACGAGGTAGCTGGTGACGACCCAGAACGCGGTGCGCCGCCCGCCCTGTTCCAGCCAGGACAGGGCCAGGAAGAAGACCAGGAAGGCGGTGACATAGGGACGGTGGACGAAGGACCAAAGGAGTTGTTCGGCGGGCAAGGGAGGTTCCTGTGGGTTGATGGCGCAGAAGCGGCAGAGTATCGCCAAAACCCAGGCATCCTGGGAATCCTCCGCAGCGCACGAGCAGCGCCGGACCAACCCGCCCGCCGCCCAAACAAAAAGCCCGCCCCCCGTGAGGGGGACGGGCTTTGTTATCGGCCCGGAAGGACGGTCGGTTTAGAAGCTCAACCAGCCCGAACCGAAGGCACTGGCGAATACCAAGCTCACGATGCTCATCAGCTTGATGAGGATGTTGAGCGAGGGACCGGAGGTGTCCTTGAAGGGATCGCCCACGGTGTCGCCCACCACGGCGGCCTTATGGGCGTCGGAGCCCTTGCCACCGTACTGCCCGGTTTCGATCCACTTCTTGGCGTTGTCCCAAGCGCCGCCGGCGTTCGCCATCATCACAGCCAGCAGGAAGCCGGACGCGGTGGTGCCGATCAACAGGCCGGCCAAGGCTTCCTTGCCCAGCACGAAACCGACAATCAAAGGCACCACCACAGCCATGGTGCCGGGGATCATCATTTCCTTCAGGGCGCCTTCGGTGGAGATGCCCACGCAAGCGGCGTAGTCGGGCTTGCCGGTGCCTTCCATCAGGCCGGGGATTTCCTGGAACTGGCGGCGCACTTCCAACACGATGTTATAAGCGGCCTTGCCCACCGCGCTCATGGTCATGGCGGAGAACAAGAACGGCAGCATCGCGCCGATCAGGATACCGGGCAGCATGGTCGGGGCCAGGATGCTCAGGGAATCGATCTTGGCGGCGGTGATGTAAGCGCCCAACAAGGCCAGCGCGGTCAGCACGGCGGAACCGATGGCGAAACCCTTGCCGGTGGCGGCGGTGGTGTTGCCCAGGCTGTCCAGGGCGTCGGTGCGCTGACGGACCTCTTCCGGCAGATGGCTCATCTCGGCGATGCCACCGGCGTTGTCGGCGACCGGGCCATAGGCGTCGGTGGCCAGGGTCACGCCCAGGGTGCTGAGCATGCCCACGCCGGCCAAGGCCACGGCGTAGAGACCCGCGGTGATCGACCCATCGGCCTTATGGCCCAGCCAGATGCTGACCAGGATCGCCACGGCGGTGATGAGGACCGGGAACACGGTGCTCATCATGCCCACGGCGGTGCCCTGGATGATGGTGGTGGCCGGGCCGGTCTGGCAGGCTTCGGCAATCGACTTGACCGGCTTCTCGGTGTACGAGGTGTAATACTCGGTCACGTAAGCGATGCCGTTGCCCGCGACCAGGCCGACCAGGATCACGAACCAATAGTTGAGGCTCACGCCGGTCAGCAACACGGCAAGCAGCGAAAACACAACGATCAAGGCCGAAGCACCCCACACCGAACGGCGCAGCGCGTCCAACAAGGCTTGCAGGGAAGCGGTTTCGTCGATCTGGGTGACGAACTTATTAAAGAGGACCAGGACCGGGTTGGTGCTTTGGCGGATTTTCCAATTATCCTCGGCGGTCACCATGTAGATACCGTAGAGGGAAGCCAACACGCCCACCGCGCCGATCAAGAACGGCAAGCCGATGAAGGCCAGCGAATTCGCGCCCAAGGAAGCGCCCAAGGCCGCGGCGGCGATGATGGAGGAGCTATAGGACTCAAACAAATCCGCGCCCATACCGGCCACGTCACCCACGTTGTCGCCCACGTTGTCGGCGATCACGGCGGGGTTGCGGGGGTCATCCTCGGGGATGCCCTTCTCGACCTTGCCCACCAAATCCGCGCCCACGTCGGCGGCCTTAGTGTAGATGCCGCCGCCGACACGGGCGAACAGCGCGATAGAACTGGCGCCGAAGCCGAAGCCGGTGACATAGGTCAGCTGCTCGGGGCTGCCGCTGAAGATGAGGAAAAGGATGGTCATGCCCAGCAGCGAGAAACTCACCACCGACATGCCCATGATCGCGCCCGAACCGAAAGCGACGCGCAAACCTTGGTGCAAGCCATGGCTGGCGGCGGCGGCGGTACGCACATTGGAGCGGACGGCCACGTACATGCCGAGATAGCCAGCCCCGGCGGAAGCGACCGCGCCCACCACGAAGCACACGGCGGTCTGCCACGCCAGGAAAGCGGCGATGATGGCGGCGACGATGGCGACGAAGATGGCCAACACACGGTATTCGCGGCTCAGGAACGCGGACGCGCCTTCCTGGATAGCGGCGGCGATACTCCGCATGGTCTCATTGCCCTCATCACAGGACAGTACCCGCTTGAGCTGCCATTTGACATAGACGATACCGGCGATACCCATCAATAATGCGATGATTACCGACGCATTTGCTTGTAACACGATAATTTCCTCCTCTCTCTTCTCTGTCAGTGGGTTTCCAAATTTCTTATTGCTTGCTTGGCTTGGTATGCCGGCTTTTTCCGATGAACCGGCGGATTGGCGGGGATGTTTCCCTGTTCGGCTGCCCGGTTCCTATGCGTCGCTTTGTCAAGAGCGGCTGCACGCGGATTGGATTGATTGTCCGTTTCCATGGCGGCGCAAACCGCGGTGCAGGGTACTGAAAATTCGGTGCAACCACAATAAAAATCGGCGTTGTCGTCGGCCAAGCCCGCGCTCAAGGCCGGAACCGGGCCGGTGCCATCCCCGCCCCATGAAACGGGCATACAACAACTCCCCGGAATGCCGCTAACCTAGTATCGGAAGCCCACCACCGCCCCGCCTAACCGGAGACCCCCGTGTCCGCCATACCCGCCGCCTTCAAAGAGGACGCGCATAACCCACTGCTCCGCCAGTGCTACCAAGACTTGCGGGCGGAAAAGCTGGTCCTGCCGACCTTGCCGGAAATCTCGCTCAAAATCCGCAAAGCCATCAACGACGAGAAGGCCAACAACGCCCGCATCGCCCGCGTGGTGCAACTCGACCCCGCCATCACGGCGCGGTTGATCCATATCGCCAACAGCCCGCTCTACCCCGGCCGCAAGAAGATCGAGAGCTGCCCCGAAGCCCTGACCCGCATCGGTCTCAAAGCCGCCCAGCACCTCATCACCAGCTTCGCGCTCAAATCCGTGTTCACGGCGCAATCCCCGCAAATCCGCAAACGCATGAACGCCCTGTGGGCGCACAGCGGCTATGTCGCCGCCATCTGCGCGGTGCTGGCCCATAAGCTGCGCGGCTTCGATCCCGACCGCGCCATGCTGGCCGGTTTGGTCCACGATATCGGCTGCGTGCCGGTTTTGACCCTGGCCGACCGCCACCCCGGCTTGCTGGACGATCCGGCCCAACTCGACACGGCCTTGCAAGCGCTCAGGACGCCGGTGGGCGTCTTGATCCTGCGGCAATGGGATTTCCCCAAGGATTTCGAGGAAACCGTCCGCCACGCCGAGGATTGGCTGCTGGAGCGTCCCGGCCCCGCCGATTACACCGACCTGGTGATCCTGGCGCAATTGCATAGCTTCGTCGGCAGCCTGGAGGTCCACAAGCATCCGCACCTGGACCAAACCCCCGCCTACCGCAAGCTATTGGCGGGCCAGTCCGCGACCGAACTGAGCCAGGACGTGCTGGACCGGGCCAAGGACGACATCTGGCAGGTCCAGCACCTGCTGCTGGCCTGAACCATGGAAATCACCCGCACGCCGCTTCCGATAGGTCCGGCTCCCGCGCCGGGACCGGGCGGGGCGGGACTGAAACTGGGCGATGTGGTGACCGCCGTGGTCCGGGCCAAGCTCTCGGACACCAACCTCCTACTGCAAATCGGCGGCAAAACCCTGGTGGCCGCCACCACCGCCGACCTCCCGCCCGGCACCCGGCTCCAGTTGCAAGTCACCCACCTCGGCGGGACGCCGGAACTGCGTCCGCTCGCCATCGCCCCGCCCGGCCCCCCCCCGGCGGCGCATCGCCGTCCCCGCCCTCCCCCGCCGATACCCCGGAAACCCAAGCCCTGCGCTTGTTCCTGCCCAAGCAAATCCCGCTGGCCGAATTCGCGGCGGCGCTGCCCAAGCTGGCGGACCCGGCCCACCCCTTGCCCGTCCCGGTCAAGCAAGCCCTGGCCGGACTCTTGGCGGCACTGCCCAATCCGGGACGGCTGGCCACGGCGGAGGGCTTGACCCGTGCGCTGGGGGATGCGGGGATATGGTTCGAGGCGCGGCTGGCGCGGGCATTGGACCGGGGTGGGGATTTTCCCGCCGGGGACTTCAAAGGCTTGCTGTTGACCGTGCTGGACCGGCTGGACGCCGCCCAGCCCGCTACCGGCGCATCCGCGCCCCCGACGGAGACCGCCGGACGGCCCGCCAACACGCCGGAAACCGCGCCGACCACCGGCGGCACCGATCCTTCCCCGCTCGACGCCCTGGCACGGAAGGTCGAGGGCGCTTTGGCCCGCATCGGCCTGGACCAACTGGCCGCCCTACCCCAACCGGACGGCACCCAATCCTGGTCCGTGGCGATCCCCTATGCCCAAGGCGAGCAAAGCGACACCTTGCGGATACGCATCGACGCCGAGGCGCAGCACGATGGCGCGGACACCGCCGCCACCCCACATTGGTCGGTGAACCTGGAACTCAAGCCGCCAGGGTTGGGAACGGTCTCGGCCCGCTTGGTGCTGGCGGGCGGCAAGATCGATACCTATCTCTGGAGCGACACGGCCAATACCGCCGGGCTGTTGCGGGACCACGGCGATTGGCTGCGGGCGCGGCTGGAAGGCGCGGGCTTGGCCGTGGGCCATCTGGATACGCTGGAACAAGCCCCCGCCGCCCCCGCCCGGAGTCCGGTTCCCGCCGCGCCCTTGCTGGATATCAAGGCGTGAACCGCGTCGTCAACCCGCCCGACCTCGCCATCGCCCTCAACTACGACGGGCAGAACGCCCCCCGCGTCACCGCCAGCGGCAAGGGCGATCTGGCCGCGCAAATCATCGCGCTGGCGGAGGCACACGGGGTACCGTTGCGCACCGATCCGGGGCTGGCGAAGGTGTTGGCCGAAGTGCCCCTGGGCGAGGAAATCCCCCGCGAGCTTTATCTGGCCGTGGCGGAGGTGATCGCGTTCGCGTATTACTTGAGTGGGAAGGTGCCGGAGGGGTGTCGGGCGGATGGGGAGGATGCGAATCCAGGGGAGATTTAGATTGAGCCTGTTCGATGAGGTGCCTGGGAAATACAGCTTTCTGGCCTGCGATATGGTCGCGACTTATGTGGATAATCGTGCTTCAAGCGATCCGGGCAAGCCGGAGATGTGGCAGTGTATGTGATCGGCGACAAAGTAGTGATAAATTATGCGCATTGGGATAGATAGGAATGGGATCAGGGATTGACCATTTTTAATGCAAATACAATTAATGGCGAAGCAAATTTAGCTTTATTCGTCTAATAAACATTTCATTAATCGCTATAAATATTAATACCGTAATATTATATGCCAAAAACTATAACAATAAAACCATTTACCAACACACAAACCGATGATTTAGAATTGTTTTCAACGCTCTTCTCACCAACTGAGCTTGAAGCTGTATTCAACGCTAAATTTCAGAAAACCATAGGAAAAGGGACGGATCGGCTAAATGGTCATCAATTTGCTAAGCGAGCCCCTCAAGAGCTAGCCATTGCTTCAGTAAAATGTATAAATGGTAAATATCGCTTTGCGCCTTATTTAGAAACTTTAAGAACAAAAGGACGCGATAAACCGCCGCGCCTCATCGGCATCCCTACAATTCGGGACCGAGTTATACTTCACCAGCTAAATAAATATTTAGCGGCCATATATCCATATTGCGTACCAAAAAATATCGCGAACTCCTATATAAAAAACATCACCTCTGATTTACAAGAAATAACCACAACCACCCCCAACAATAATATCTGGATATGCAAAACAGATATAAAAACTTTTTATGATTCTATAAACCAAACAAGATTATTATCTATTTTAAGGCAAACTATAAAATCTAACGCGGCCTTGCGCTTAATTGAACGAGCGCTTATCACGCCTACTGTTCCCAAAAATACCCGACAAAAAAATCATAGTGAATTCCGCCCATCAAAAGGGGTTCCACAAGGCCTAGCCATATCCAATATTCTTGCATCCATTATTTGCAAAACGTCGATATCGCGATGAAATCGTTCAAAATAACGTATTATCGCTATGTAGATGATGTGCTTATGTATGGAGACCAAAGCAACGTGGAGTCCGCCTATAAATCCTTGGGTGCTAGATTGCGGTATCGTGGTTTATCACTGCATCGATTAGCGCCAGACTCCGACAAAAGCCATATTACCCCCGTCACGACTCCCTTCACATATCTTGGGTATTATTTTTGTTTACCAAAAATTTTGGTTCGGACTTCAACAGTGGAACATTTTCTCCAATCGCTAGCAGCCAAATTTAGCGATTACATTCATAACAAAGCAAAACGACTAGAGCAAAAAAAATATCTTTCAGAAACCAGACTATCTGAAATTTTTTTATCAGAACTAAATGAGAGGATCACCGGCGCAATAAGTGAAAAAAAGCGCTATGGATGGATTGCATATTACAATCAAATAACTGACATACCATTACTACATTGGATAGATCGCGCTATTGCGGGCATGTTCCGTCGCTTAATTGATTTTGAACACAAAGCCCCCGCTAATTTGAAAAAGCTGAGCAGAGCTTATTTTGAAATGAAGTTCAACATACGCGGAGGATACGTACACAACTATGACGCGCTTATCACCATAAGCCAAAAGCTACAATTTCTTGAAAAGCGCGGACAACTCGGACCGGAGGAATTGCTAACTGATGCCCAGATCAACGAAAGATATGAAACATATCGGCATCGGATTTTATCGGAAATGCATGCCGACGAGGGCATCATTTATGGCTAATTGGGTTATCATACTGTGGTGGGTGGTGCCTCATCGCACAAGCGATACCTCTTCAATCTCCAGCATTGAGAGCGGAAGTGCTCCACACCATGCGAAAGCAAGGGTATAACCTTTTTATGGACCAGTTCTTATGGCCGCATAAAAAGAGGACACACTGATTAATTTTAGGCATCACCCACCCCCATAATCATGAGTAACCTAAAAACATTCTTGAGAGAGTTACGCATAACTGCATGGAGAACAGAAGGAGCAAGGTTCAATGCCGCTCGACGCTTCAAACGCCGCGATTGGTTTGCAACACTCAGTATTGCCATATTCTCATCAGCGGGAATTGGGGTAACTCTTATTCAAAAAATCTACGGAATTCAAACAGAAACGCCTCTAGATAAATATCTAACTGCTCTTTCAGTTTGCTTGGGCCTGTTTGTAATTGTAACCAGCCTTATAGAATGGGGCGGAAATGGGGCTGTAAAGGCTGAAGCATTATTTCAAAATGCCCAAGAATTAAGTTCCTTCCAGAGAAAACTAGGACAGAGGCTTGCTGAAACCGAGGATAACAACTCTCTTAGCACTGAGGAAGTAACTAACTATCGAGAAGAGTATGAACAAATAAAACTTCGCTGCGCTTACAATCATGAACCTATTGATGATAGCCTATTTTTATCTCAACATAGATTCGCGCCAGAATTCATTTCAACCCATAGCAAATGCCGGCTATTCAACTGGTTTAAAGCCAAACGGAACGAGCTACAAAGCTATGTAAGTGTAATTTGGTATTATGGCCTATTCTGGCTAATCATCGCCTCGCTTATTTGGAAATCATCAACGCTTGCAACTTGCTGATTACAGGGGCTAATGTTGCAATAGCGGGTTCGCTTATTAACCTAACCCCACTTACGTAAATCCAACCATGCGCCTATACCTGAAACCCGAATTCGACGAAGTGCTGGGACCTTTCGGCGACGAAGCGGCAAGCTTTTTCCTCGCCGCCAGCCTATACCACGCACACCGCATCAGCTTCTCGGCGGCGGCGGCTTTGGCCGATTTGAGCTTCGAGGCTTTCCTATACCGCTTGCAGGAGCATTTCGGCGATGGTTTCCGCTTGGCCGATGAAAGCGTATGGGAAGATTTGGCAACCGTGGATAGCCTCATGGGCCAGCCATGAAAGTGGTTTCCAATACCAGCCCCATCATCTTCCTGTCGAAATTGCGGAAGCTCGAACTACTGTCCGAATGCTTTGGCGAGGTGGCTATTCCGCAAGCCGTGGGGCACGAATTAGGAAACGGGATATCCCTACCCGGAATAAACGTCCTGCCGGTTTCCACGGGTGGTCAACAATTCGTCGAGGGCGCTTTGGGCCGCCTACACCGGGGAGAACTGGAAGCGATGATCCTGGCCAGGGAAACGCGGGCGGATTATGTTTTGCTGGATGATCTTTTGGCGCGCCGGAAAGCGCAACGCCTCGGCTTACAAACCATGGGCACGATTGGAATCATCATCCTGGCCCATCGGCAAGGGCGGGTTACGGGCGAAGCCGCTATGGCTTGGCTGGATGAATTGATTCATCGCCATGGTTTGTATTTGTCGGATGAAATCTTGAACCAAGTCAAAGCGGCGCTCGCCAAATAACCCAAAACCTACCGCGCCACATACCGCGTCGGATCGACCACCCCCGCCTCCCGGAACCCCGCCGCCCGCAGCCTGCACGCATCGCACACCCCACAAGCCCGGCCTTCCGGGTCGGCGGCATAACAGGACACCGTCAGCGCATAATCGACCCCGAGCGCCACGCCCTGCTGGATGATCTCAGCCTTGGACAGTTGGATCAAAGGAGTATGGATGTGAATATCCGCGCCCTCGACCCCGGCCTTGGTGGCGAGTTTGGCGAGATTGCGGAAGGCTTCGATATATTCGGGGCGGCAATCGGGATAACCGGAATAATCCACCGCGTTCACCCCGATGAAAATATCGGCATTGCCCAGCACCTCGGCCCAGCCCAGCGCGAACGACAGGAACACGGTGTTCCGCGCCGGGACGTAGGTGACCGGAATCCCCGCCTGCGGATGGTCGGGCACGGCGATATTGGCGTCGGTCAGGGCCGAGCCGCCGATGGCGTCTAGGCCGATGCGGATCAGCTTGCGGTCGGCCACCCCAAAATGATCGGCCACCCGCACCGCCGCCGCCAGCTCCGCCCCGTGGCGCTGGCCGTAGTCGAAGCTCAAGGCGTGGCATTCGTAACCCTGGGCCTGGGCGATGGCCAGGACCGTGGCGGAATCCAAGCCGCCGGAAAGCAATATCACCGCTGGTTTCATCATCGCATCGTCCGTAAGAGAGGGCTTAGACGCCCGGTTGATCGCCCCAAAGCAGCTTGTGCAATTGCAGTTGGAAGCGCACGTCCAGCCGGTCGCGGAGGATTTTCCCGGCCAATTCGGTGGGGTTTTGCACGCCCGCCACCGGCGAGAACAACACCTCGCAACGCTCCGGCAAGCGGTATTCCGCCAGCTTGGCCTTGGCCCAGGCGTAATCGGCCTCGTCGGCGATCACGAACTTCACTTGATCCTTGGCGTCCAGGTGGTCCAGATTGGCGTAGAGGTTCCGCGCTGCCTCGCCCGAGCCTGGGGTTTTCAGGTCCAAAACCTTCACCACCTTCGGGTTGACCTGGGCCACATCCAAGGCACCGCTGGTCTCCAACGACACTTCGTAGCCCACCGCCACCAAGGCATCCAGCAATTCCAAACAAGCGGGCTGGGCCAGCGGTTCGCCGCCGGTCACGCAGACATGGCGCACGCCGTAACCGGCCACCCGTTCCAGGATATCGGCCAGTTCCAGCCGCTCGCCGCCGCTGAAGGCATAGGCCGTGTCGCAATAGACGCAGCGCAAGGGACAGCCGGTCAGCCGCACGAACACGGTGGGCCAGCCCACGGAGCGCGATTCGCCTTGCAGCGAGCGGAAGATTTCGGTGATGCGCAGCGCGGCCATGGCCTCAGTGCTTCTCCTGGCGCATCCGTTCCAGGCGCTTTTCCGCCATCTTGGCGGCGCTGGAATCGGGGTAGCTCTTGACCACGCTATTCAGCAACTCCCTGGCCGCGCCGTACTGGCCGTTCTCGTACTCGATGAAACCGAGCTTCAAATGGGCGTCCGGCACCTTGGCGCTCTTGGGGAAATCGCGGATCAGCTTGCGGAAGGTGTCCCTGGCCGAGTTGAAATCGCGGTTCACATAATAGGCTTCCGCCAGCCAGTAATAGGCGCTGTCGGTGTTGTCGCCGCTGGGATAATTCGCCACATAGCCTTTGAAGTCGCGGATGGCCTCGGTGTACTTGCCTTCCTTGAGGGTGTTGAAGGCTTTTTGGTAAGCGGCTTGGCGCACCGCCGGATCGACCACGGGAGCCGGGGGCGGTGGGGGCGGCGGCGCGGCGGCGGGTGCCGATGGCGCGGCCACGGGAGGCGGGACAGTGGCGGCACCGGGATCGGTGACGGGCGGCGTCCCGGTGGCATCGGTGGGTGCGGCAGCCACGGGTGGCACGGTCATCATCGGCGGCGGCGTGGCGGCGGCTTTCAAACGCTGGTCGAGGTCGCCGTACATCTCGCGCTGCTGGCGCTTGGCCTTGTCGAGTTCGTGGCTCAGTTCCTCCACCGTGCCGCGCAACCTCAACACCTCGCCTTGTAGTTTCTCGATGCGGTTGGCCATCTCCATCAGGGTTTCGCCCGACAGGCGTTTTTCCAGCCGGGCCACCCGCTCGTCCAAGGTGGACGCGCCATAGCCCGCTTGATCGTAGGGCTGGTCGTAGGGCCGGTCGTAAGTTTCGGCACCGGCCAGGACGGCATAGGCCAAGCCCGCCGCCATCCATCCCGCGAATTTGGTTTTAGTCATCATGCTCAGCGACCCGGATAAGCGATTTCCACGCGGCGGTTTTGCTGCCAGGACGATTCGTCGTGGCCGACATCCGCCGGTTTCTCCTCGCCGTAGCTCACCACCTGGATTTGACCATTGGCGGCCCCTTGCAATTGCATCATCCGCGCCACCGCCTGGGCGCGGCGCTCGGATAGGCCGACGTTGTACTCGGGTGAACCGCGTTCGTCGGCATGGCCTTCCAGGACCACGGTGCGGTCGGGATGGGCGGCGAGATAGGCGGCATGGGCGCTGACCACGGATCGATATTCCGGCTGCACCTCGTCGCTGTCGTACATGAAATACACCACGCGTTTGGCGAGCGGGCCGCTGGCGTTGTCGAGTTCGGGATCGCCGGTCAGGGCCGAACCCGAACTCCCGCCCCCGACCCGGCTATACCGGCCCGAACCCTCGCCCTCGCCATAGCCGCCGGAACCCTCGCCATACCCAGCCCCCGCGCCACCGTCGCCGTAACCGCCCTGGCCGTAACGGTTGATTTTCGGCCCGCCCGCGCCTTCGGTGGCGGCGGCATCGGCACCCTCGCCTCCGCCTTGCACGCCGCCCTTGGAGCTACAGCCCGCCAAGGCCAAGCCCAGCGCGGCGGCCACGATGATCGTTTTCCACTGCATAGTTTTCCCCACAAAATTTGGATGGGCCGCGGTCGCGCCCGCCGGCCCCGGAATTGCCGATGTAGATTGCGCCTCAAGGCGACCAAGCCGGCTCGCGTACCTGTCCGCCCTGGACATTGAGGGCTTGGTGGTTCTTGCCGTCCAGCGACACCGCCGCCAGCCGGTCCACACCGCCTTCCTTGTGGGTGTAGAGGATCATGCTGCCGTTGGGCGCGAATCCTGGCGATTCGTCGAAACGGCCCTGGGTCAGCACCTTGAGCGTATGGCCGCGCAGGTCCATCAAGGCGATGCGGTAATCGCCGCCCTTGCCATGCACCATGGCGATAGAGCGGCCATCGGGCGAGAACACGCCGCGGGCGTTGTAATCGCCCTCGTAGGTCAGGCGCTGGGCCGCGCCGCCGCTGGCCGGGACCGTGTACAACTGCGGCTTGCCGCCCCGGTCGGAGGTGAACACCAAGGTCCGCCCATCCGGCGACCAATTCGGCTCGGTGTCGATGGAGACTTCGTTGGTGATTTGTTGCAGCGAGCGCGAGCCGACATCCATGACGTAAATATCGGGGCTGCCACCCTTGGACAGGGTCAGGGCGAGGCGCGAACCATCGGGCGACCAGGCCGGGGCACCGTTGATGCCGCGGGCGTCCGAGACCTTCTGCCGCGAGCCGGTGGCGAGGTCTTGGACGAAGATGGCGGACGCCTTGTTCTCGAAGGACACATAGGCGATACGCTTGCCATCGGGCGACCAGGCCGGGGACATGATGGGTTCCGGCGAACTGATAACCGGCTGCGGGTCTTGGCCATCGGTGTCGGCGACCAGGAGATGGTAAACCCGCCCGGTGGGTCCGCCATACACCGCCACATAGGCCACGCGGGTATTGAACGCGCCGCGCTGCCCGGTCAGTTGTTGATAGATCAGGTCGGCGATACGGTGGGCGGTATGGCGGGCCTCCGGAGCGTCGAAGGGCAGCTTCTGGCTCAACAGCACCGTGCCCTTGATGGCATCGAACAGGTAGAACTCGGCCTCGTAACGGCTGCCGACCGGGTTGACCCGGCCTATGACCAGATAATCCTGGCCCAGCGCCTGCCACGTATGGAAGTTCACGGACTGGGGCGGGACGGGCCGCTCGGTCATGCTGCTTTCGGGCAAGGGCGAGAAATGCCCCGAACGGCCCAGGTCCGCCGCGACGATGCCGCCGAGGTTGGCGGACAGGCCGGATTGGGCGAAAGGCACGACGGCGATGGGTGTGGCGCCATGCACACCCTTGGTGATATCGACATCCAGGTCGGCGCGGGCCATTCCGCCGAACAGCCCCGCGCACAGGCTCCATGACAGCAAAGCGAATCGGATTGGGCTTAGCATCGAATACCCTGGGGAAAATCAATCGGGATTGAACTTGAACCGCACCGCCTGCCCTAGGAGCTGCTTCGCCACCAAGGGATCGGGCGGCATGGGGAAAGGCGCGGCCTTGTAGACCGCGGCTTCCGCCGAGCGCTCGAAAGCCGCGTCGCCGCCGGAGCAGGAAGCCTCCGCACTGGTGACGCCGCCCGCCGGGGTCAAACGGACCCGAATTGTACAAGACCCGCCGCCCTGGGCAGAAGGCGCAAGCACCCAGCGGTTTTCCACCCTGGGCCGGAAATGGCTGTTCACCCAGGATTGGGCCGCGCTTTCCGCGGCTTTCTGGGCTTTTTCCTCCTTCTCTTTTTGCTGGCGCTCTTCTTCCAGAGCTTCTTTGAGCGCCAATTCCCGTTCTTCCTTCTGGCGGCGGGCTTCTTCGGCCTTGCGCTTGGTTTCGGCTTCGGCCTTCATCTCGGCTTCGAGTTCGGCCTTGCGGTGGGCTTCTTCCGCCGCCTTCTTCTTGGCTTCCGCTTCGGCCTCGGCCTTGCGTTTAGCTTCGGCGGCGGCTTTGTCCTTGGCTGCTTCCGCCGCTTTTTCTTTCGCGGCAGCGGCGGCGGCTGCGCGCTTGGCTTCCGCTTCGGCCTCGGCCTTGCGTTTGGCTTCGGCGGCGGCTTTTTCCTTGGCTGCTTCCGCCGCTTTTTCTTTCGCGGCAGCGGCGGCGGCTGCGCGCTTGGCTTCCGCTTCGGCCTCGGCCTTGCGTTTGGCTTCGGCGGCGGCTTTTTCCTTGGCCGCTTCCGCCGCTTTTTCTTTCGCGGCGGCAGCGGCGGCTGCGCGCTTGGCTTCCGCTTCGGCCTCGGCCTTGCGTTTGGCTTCGGCGGCGGCTTTTTCCTTGGCCGCTTCCGCCGCTTTTTCTTTCGCGGCGGCGGCGGCTGCGCGCTTGGCTTCCGCTTCGGCCTCGGCCTTGCGTTTGGCTTCGGCGGCGGCTTTGTCCTTGGCTGCTTCCGCCGCTTTTTCTTTCGCGGCGGCGGCGGCTTCGCGCTTGGCTTCCTCTTCGGCTTTTTGCTTGGCTTCTTGTTCGGCCTTGCGCCGCTCCTCAGCTTCGGCTTTGCGGCGGGCCTCTTCCTCGGCGTGACGCTGCGCCGCTAGGTCGGCTTTGCGCTGGGCTTCGAGTTCGGCCTTATGGTGGCTTTCTTGCGCCGCTTTCCGCTTGGCTTCGGCTTCGGCGGCTTGTTCCTTGGCCACTTCCGCCGCTTTTTCTTTCGCAGCGGCGGCGGCTTCACGCTTGGCTTCCGCTTCGGCCTCGGCCTTGCGCTTGGCCTCGGCAGCGGCTTTGTCCTTGGCCGCTTCCGCCGCTTTTTCTTTCGCAGCGGCGGCGGCTTCACGCTTGGCTTCCGCTTCGGCCTCGGCCTTGCGCTTGGCCTCGGCAGCGGCTTTGTCCTTGGCCGCTTCCGCCGCTTCCCGCTTGGCTATGGCTTCCGCTTCGGCTTTGCGCTTGGCTTCCGCCGCCTCATGCTTGGCGGCTTCTTCCGCCCGGTGCTTGGCTTCGGCTTCGTCTTGGCGCTTTTCTTCCTCGCGGTGCTTCTGGTCGGCAAGCTTTTTCATCGTCTGCTGGCGCTGGCGCTCTTCCGACTCGGCGCGATGCTTGGCTTCTTCTTCCAGCTTGCGGCGGGCTTCGAGCGCGGCCTGCCGCTCCAGTTCCTCGGCTTGGCGGACCTTGAACTCCTCCGCCTTGCGGGCGGCTTCGGCGGTGGCTTGCTGGCGCTCGGCCTCTTGCCGCAAGCGCTGGGCTTCGGCTTGCTGGCGCTCCTGCTCGGCCTGGGCTTCGGCGGCGCGCTGCTGCTCGATGCGTTGCTGGCGCTGTAGCTCGGCTTGCTGTCGGGCTTGGAGGGCGGCTTCGATCTGGGCAGCGTCCACCGTGACGGCCTGGATGATCTCGGGTTGCGGCGGTTCCTTCACTTCCCGCATCGCATCGAATTGGAACGCGAACAGCAGCACCAAAACGATATGCAACGCCAGCGAAAGCGCCAGCGGCAGGCCCAGCCGCTTGTGTTGGGGCACGGTCATTCTTCGGCGGGCGCGGTCATGAGGCCGACGTTGGGAACGCCGGCGTTCTTGAGGTTCGCCATGACGGTGACGACGCGGCCATAATCGACCGCCTTGTCGCCCCGGATCAAAACCGCCAGCCCCGGTTTGGCGGCGAGGGCTTCGGCCACCTTGCCGCCGAGTTCGGCGTCGGCGACTTCGGTGTCGCCCTGGTTGCCGACATCGAGATACAGGCTGCCGTCCGACTTGATGGAGATGATGATGGGCAAATCCTGGGTGGGATCGACCGCCTTGGCCTCGGCCTGGGGCAGGTCCACATCCACGCCGGTTTGCAGCATGGGGGCCGTGACCATGAAGATGATCAACAGCACCAGGGACACGTCGATATAGGGCACGACGTTGATTTCGGCCATGGGCTTGCGGCGGTTGTTACGGCTTTTTCCGGCGGACACGTTCATCGTCGCCCCCTAGGCGGATTCGCCTCCCGCCCAAGCCGTCCGATCTTGCGGCGGATGGGTGCGGGAGTGGATTGAAAAGGCGTGGGCCTGGCGATGGAGGAGGCTGAGGAATTCTTCGGTGAAGGCTTCGTAGCGGTTGGCGAGGCGGCCGATTTCGGTGGAATAGCGGTTATAGGCCATGACCGCCGGGATCGCCGCGAACAAGCCCATGGCGGTGGCGACCAGGGCTTCGGAAATGCCGGGGGCCACCATCGCCAGCGTGGCTTGCTTGACACTGCCGAGCGAACGGAACGAATTCATGATGCCCCAGACCGTGCCGAACAAACCGACATAGGGGCTGGTGGAACCGACCGTGGCGAGGAAGGGCAGGCGTTCGTCGAGGGCGTCGAGTTCACGGTTGAGGGCGACCCGCATCACCCGCGCCGCGCCTTCCATCACTGCGTCGGCGGCGATGTTGGGCTGTTGGCGCAAGCGGGCGAATTCCTTGAAACCGGCCATGAAGATGTTTTCCAGACCTTCGGTGCCGTATTCGTCCTTGGCCAGTTCGCGGTACAAATCGGCCAGGTCGATCCCGGACCAGAAGCGTTCCTCGAAGGCGTCGGTGGTTTGCTGGGCGCGGGTGATCTCCCGCCATTTCGAGAAGATGAAGGTCCAAGAAACCACGGAAGCCAGGATCAAAAGCCCCATCACGACCTGCACCACCGGGCTGGCTTCTTGGATGAGGGTGAATATCGAAAGGTCGGATGTCATCGAAACTCCAGATCGGTTTAAACATGCCCCGGTCGCGGGGACGCCAAAGCTCGGAAAAAACCAGGATTCAATCCCCGCGCAAACACCTGAGCAAGGAATCCGGCAAAGGCTTGGGCCGGAACGCCGCCGCCGCGAGGCAAGCCACTTTCACCTTGGCCCGGCACAGCGCCTCATCCCCACGCCATACCGTTTGCTTGAATACCAAACTGGCGGCTTTGGCCTGCTCGATTGCCGTGGTCACGCACAGCAACTCGTTGAATTTGGCGGGCCGCAAAAAATCCATCTCCACGGCGCGGACCACGAACAACAGGTCTTCCCGCTCCCGCAATTTGTCCAACTCGAAACCCCAAGCCCTGAGCATCTCGCAGCGGGCGCGCTCGAAAAATTTCAGGTAATTAGCGTGGTAAACCACGCCACCCGCGTCGGTGTCTTCGTAATAAACGCGGATGGGCCAGCGGAACACCGCTTCCCCACCGTCATGATCCCTGCTCATCGCTTTAATTCCGCTTAAAACAAGTCTTCATGGGTCGGCGGCGTCTTCGGTGGCTTCAAGCCTAGATGCAAATAGGCGCTGCGGGTCGCCACCCGGCCCCGCGGGGTCCGCATGATGAACCCTTGCTGGATCAAATACGGTTCCAGCACATCCTCGATGGTACCGCGTTCCTCGCCGATGGCGGCGGCGATATTATCGAGGCCCACCGGCCCGCCCTCGAATTTGTCGATGAGGGTGTTGAGCAACCTGCGGTCGAGTTCGTCGAAACCATGCTTGTCCACCTTGAGCATGTCCAGGGCTTGGTCGGCGACTTCCGCCGTGACCTTGCCATCGGCGCGGACCTCGGCGAAATCGCGCACCCGCCGCAGCAGGCGGTTGGCGATGCGCGGCGTGCCCCGCGAACGGCGGGCGATCTCGAAAGCGCCCTCGGGACTCATGTCCATCCCCAAAATCCGCGCCGAGCGCCCGACGATCAGGGCCAGTTCGTCATGGGTGTAGAACTCCAGCCGGTGGACGATGCCGAAACGGTCGCGCAGGGGCGAGGTCAGCAGTCCGGCCCGCGTGGTCGCCCCGACCAGGGTGAACGGCGGAATATCCAGCTTGATCGAGCGCGCCGCCGGTCCTTCGCCGATCATGATATCGATTTGGTAATCCTCCATGGCGGGATACAGCGTTTCCTCGACCACGGCGCTGAGGCGGTGGATTTCGTCGATGAAGAGGATATCGCGGGGTTCCAGATTGGTCAGGAGCGCCGCCACATCGCCAGCCTTTTCCAGCACCGGGCCGGAAGTTTGGCGGAGGCTCACGCCCATTTCGTTGGCGACGATGTTGGCCAGGGTAGTTTTGCCCAAACCCGGCGGGCCGAAGATCAACACATGGTCGAGCGCCTCGCCCCGGCCCCGCGCGGCCTGGATGAAGATGGCGAGTTGCTCGCGCATGGCTTTCTGGCCGATGTAGTCGTCGAGGCGCTTGGGGCGGATGGCGCGGTCGATGGCGTCTTCTTCGCGGGCAGCCTTGGGGCTGATGAGTCTTGGGGTGGGCATGGCGATATTAGGCAAGCAACCGGGAATCCAATCGAATTAGCCGATGAAACATGAAAGGGAGGCGATTCACTCAAGTGTCGAAATACCCTACCGCGCCGCCGACTGCAACGCCAGCCGGATAATCTCCTCGCTGCGCTTCCCTTCCACATCGAGCTTACGCACCAAGCCCGCTGCCTCCTGCGGCTTGAAACCCAAGGCGACAAGCGCGCTGAGCGCGTCGTCCACCGGGCTGGCTTCCGGGGCCGGGAGCCGTCCCGCGCCCGGCAATGCCACCGTGGTCAAGGTCGGCATCCGGTCGCGCAATTCGATCAGGAGCCGCTCGGCGGTCTTCTTGCCGACACCGGGCAGGCGCACCAAACGGGCCGCGTCCTGGTTATCCACGCAGCGGTGGAACTCCTCCACACTCAGCCCGGACAACACACCGAGCGCCAATCTCGCGCCCACGCCGTTGACCTTGATCAGCGTGCGGAACAAGCTCCGTTCGGCCTCGGAAATGAAGCCGAACAGGCTATGGGCATCCTCGCGCACCGCCAGATGGGTGTAGAGCATCACTTCCCCGCCCAGGTCCGGCAGTTTGTAGAAGGTGGACATCGGCGCATCGACCTCGTAGCCCACGCCGCGCACATCCAGCAACAAGGACGGCGGCTGCTTCGCCACCAACACCCCGCGCAGGAAGCCGATCATCGCCTTACCCCCGGCGGCAGGGCCATGCGCTTTTGGGTTTGGCGGGTGTGGATATGGCACATCGCCACGCCCAGCGCGTCGCTGGCGTCGGCGGGCAGGACTTCGGTCAGGCCCAGCATGGCGCGAACCATGTGCTGGACCTGGGATTTCTCGGCGCTGCCCTTGCCCACCAGGGCCAGTTTGACGGCGCGGGCGGCGTATTCATAGACCGGCAGGCCCGCCGACAAGCCGCCGCAAATCGCGGCGCCGCGGGCCTGCCCCAGTTTCAGGGCCGAATCGGCGTTCTTGGACATGAAAACCTGCTCGATGGCGAATTCCTGGGGGCGGAATTCCTTGGCGACCCGGTAAATCCCGTCGTAAATCTGCTTGAGACGCTCGGGGAAATTATCGGATTCGGTGCGGATGGTGCCATAGGTCACCAACACCGGGCCTTTCGGGCCGTCATGGATGATGCCGTAGCCGGTACAACGCGAACCAGGGTCCACGCCCAGGACGCTGGTCATAACCGCGCCTCAGGCCAGTTTGGCGAGGATGTCCTCGCTGATATCGGCGTTGGAATAGACATTCTGCACATCGTCCAAATCCTCCAGCCGCTCCAAAAGGCGGATCATCTTCTCGGCGTCTTCCTGGCCCAGGGCCACGCTGGTGCTGGCCCGCATCGTGACTTCGGCGGTGTCGGGCTTGAACCCGGCGGCGACCAAGGCATCGCGCACGGCCTCGAACGAGTCGGGGCGGGTCAGCACGTCCACCGACCGGTCCTCGTTGGGGACGACATCGTCCGCACCCGCTTCGAGGGCGGCTTCCATCAAGCGGTCCTCGTCCACCCCCGGCGCGAAGCCGATGACGCCGACCTTGCTGAACAGATAGGCCACCGAGCCATCGGTGCCCAGGTTGCCGCCGATCTTGGTGAAGGCATGGCGCACTTCGCCCACGGTGCGGTTGCGGTTGTCGGTGAGGCAATCGACCATGACCGCGATGCCGCCGGGACCGTAGCCCTCGTAGCGCACCTCGTCGTAATTGTCGGTGCCGCCCGCGCCGGTGCCCTTCTTGATGGCACGTTCGATGGTGTCCTTGGACATATTGGCGGTGAGCGCCTTGTCCATCACGGCACGGAGCCTGGGATTATTGCCCGGATCGCCACCGCCGGTACGGGCCGCGACGGTGATTTCGCGGATCAGCTTGGTGAACAATTTGCCGCGGCGGGCGTCCTGCGCCCCTTTGCGATGCTGGATATTGGCCCATTTGCTATGACCTGCCATGGTGGCGGATAACCTCTCTCGGTGTTTGATTTGGCTTGGAAAAGTGGCGAATCTTAGCATTTCGGGGGGGGTATTTTCGACCGCGGCGGCGGGCGCGGCAAATCACGCAGCCGGTTCGGACCTTTGCCCCGCTCCGCCGTCCGCCGGGGTTTGCCGAATATCAAACAATGTTGAATTTCCAGGGAGCGACGGTCCGCCCCGGCCTTGGCATGGTATCGGCATTAGCCTACGCTAATATCCGCACCCCACCAGAGGTTTTCGCCATGACCACCGCCACCGCCGCCCCCCTTCCCCGCCTGGACCGCAACGGTGCCCTCCTGCTCGGCACCGGCCTCGCCTTCGCCTCCTTGATCTTGGTGCCCGCCCTCGCCACCCAGATGGGGCTCGGCACCGCGCTGACCGGGGCGCTACGCATCGCCCTGATGCGGGCATCGAGCCGGGTCGCGGCCCAAAGCGTGGATGGCAAAACCCAAGGCGAAGACGAAACCGCGCCAGTATGTTTCGCCTGCCATTGAATCCGGCCACGCCCATGAATGGGCGGACCGGATGCCCGCCACAGAGGTGAATAACCTGCTTTTGGGCTTCGATCCGTTATTGTGGCTGTGCCAAAGATCGTGCGGCGCTACGTTAGCCAGGAACCTGCTTGTGTTAGCTGTACCCAACTTTTGTTTTTCTGGGTCCGCTCAGCGGGCCTCGATCTGCTATCGTGGGCTGTGCCAAAGGCTTTGCCATTCTGTGCCAAAGACCTCGCCGCTCTACAAAAGGTGGTGCCGATGGACGATGCGCTGGCCTACCTGAGAAGCTGTCTGGCAAAAGCTCAGACACATTTTGCAAGGGTGGTCCTCAGCATGGCGATGCGGATAACGTTCTCGGCGGTGGCGGTAAGGGTTTCGAAATCCTTGCTCAACCGGCGGAACGAGCCGAACCAGGCGAACGTCCGCTCGACGATCCAGCGTTTCGGCAGGACGGCGAAGCCGTCCACGATCCTTTGCGAGATGTGCAGGACCAAGCCCAGCTTTTCCTCCACGTATTCGACCGCCGTGCCGCGATAGCCCGCGTCGCCGGAGAATGCCTCGATGCCGGGATGCTTCTCCGCCGCCCGGCGCATGACTTCGCAGCCGCGTACGGTGTCGCTCAGGTTGGCGGCGTGGACCTCGACATGCAGCAGGTGGCCCAGGACGTCCACGACGATGTGCCGCTTGTGCCCCTTCACGCGCTTGCCGCCGTCGATCCCCCGCTCCTCGCTGGCGTACTGGGTCTTGACGCTCTGCGAGTCGATGATGGCGTAGCTCGGGGAACCGGCCCGATGCTTTTTTTTCGATGCCGCGCGTTGATCTCGTCCAGGGCCGTTTCCCAGACCCCGGCCTTGTTCCAACGGCTGAAATGGTCGTACACGGTCTGCCAGGGCGGGAAGTCCTTCGGCAGCATCCGCCATTTGATGCCGCCCTCCACCACGTACAGGATGGCGTCCACCACCCGCTTGCGCGGGTGCTTGCTGGCATTGCCACGCCGGTCCTTCGGGCGGAAGTGGTGTTCGATCAACGACCATTCTTCGTCGCTCAGGTCGCTCGGATAGCTCATGTCGGGGAACCTTGGAAAATCAACGGGGGCTTGACTCTACATGAATTCCTTTTTGCCAGACAGTTTCTGAATATCGGGAGATGGCGGAGGGCGGATGCGGGAATCCACCGCAAACGGCCTGGCAACGGATCATGCCGGGGCTGGCCGCTAACGGCGAGTTGGAGCGGTTCACCCTCACGACCTGAAGGCCAAGGGCATATCGGATACTGCGGAAGGGGAGCGCCGGGCCGGCGCCGGACACATGGACGGGCGGATCACCGAGCGGGTTTATAACCGGAAGTTTGTGGAGCGACAGATAGCTTGATAAAGCCGGGATTGGCCGGTGTTGCGCGGGATTAAGTGGGATCAACAACTTAGCGGGCTGGGCCGCGCGGCTTGCGACACATAGATTCCCGCCTAGGGGATCCGCTGCGCCACATAATTTGATAACGCCGCCGAGGGGCATTGGCGGCATTGGAAGGGCATGTAAGGCCGCTTAATACCACACTTCGCGACCCGCTGTCTGTGAACTATTTCCGGTGCCTCATCACCTATCAATTTCGCATGGCCTCGCCAAAATTGGGCAAAGGCATGTCGTTTTGTAGGCACCGTCTTAGGTAGCGCAAGCCCCGGGTGAACCAGGAAACCAAGCTGCGGCGGAGCTTCCTGAAGCTCCAGTGTCCGGCTTCGGTTTGCAACCACGCTTTTTTTCGAGCGGCGTCGGGCGGTTCAAGGCGTCGTCCCGCCCCACCGGACGCACCACCCCATGGCCAGCGACATGACGAGGATCAGGCGCTCCAAACGGTCGGCGTGTTCCAGTTGCGAATCCTCCAACTCGAAGCCCCGGCCCTTGAAGTCCGAGAACATCGGTTCTATGGACCAGCGCGCGGCGTAGTCCAATACCGCCGCCCGCGTCGGGGCGCAGTCCATCGCGATGATCCAGGGCTCGGGATGGCCGGGTTCGTGAAGGATGCCCAGGTGGGTCATCACGCCGCAGGCGAACAGCCGCACTCCGGGCAAGTAGCGTTCCGCCACGTCCTGTGCCAGATCGCCGGTGGTGGTTTCCTCCCCTTCGCCGGTGTCCGCCAGCACATTGCGTTTCAGCCGTAGCCGGTAGCCCCATCCCTGGGCACCCAGCCAGCCGAACAAGGCCGCCGAGGGATAGAACCGGTCCGCCGAAAGCATTACGTTCGCCCCCAACGGCAACCAAGCCAGAACCCGTTCCAACACCCGCCGCTGCCCCTCGAAGCCGATGTTGGCCGACCCTTCTTCCGCCAGCCACGCCAAGGGCAGCGCCCGGTCGCCGACCCGCACGCTCACCATCAGCACCGCCATCCGCTCCCCAAGGTCGGTCTGGTCCATGCTCAACAGTATGGTTTGGCCGTTCCGCGCGGCCTTGGCCAGTTCGGCCCGCGCAAACGGCTCCATCACCACCGCCGTCTCCAGTAACGGATTCTTCAACAAGCGCCTCAGCCATTGCTCGCGCATGTCCTGCCGGTCCGTCGACAAGGGCAGCAGATTCGCCAACTCCACCGTGTTCGGCGTCCGCCCCTCGATCATCGCTCCCACCACCAGCGCCAGTTTCCGGACCACCGTTTTGCGTAATCCAGGAAGAACCTGTTCCAGTCCACGCCGCACTTCCTCGGCCAGTTTCTTTAGAAACTGTCTGGCAAAAAGGAATTCATGTAGAGTCAAGCCCCCGTTGATTTTCCAAGGTTCCCCGACATGAGCTATCCGAGCGACCTGAGCGACGAAGAATGGTCGTTGATCGAACACCACTTCCGCCCGAAGGACCGGCGTGGCAATGCCAGCAAGCACCCGCGCAAGCGGGTGGTGGACGCCATCCTGTACGTGGTGGAGGGCGGCATCAAATGGCGGATGCTGCCGAAGGACTTCCCGCCCTGGCAGACCGTGTACGACCATTTCAGCCGTTGGAACAAGGCCGGGGTCTGGGAAACGGCCCTGGACGAGATCAACGCGCGGCATCGAAAAAAAAGCATCGGGCCGGTTCCCCGAGCTACGCCATCATCGACTCGCAGAGCGTCAAGACCCAGTACGCCAGCGAGGAGCGGGGGATCGACGGCGGCAAGCGCGTGAAGGGGCACAAGCGGCACATCGTCGTGGACGTCCTGGGCCACCTGCTGCATGTCGAGGTCCACGCCGCCAACCTGAGCGACACCGTACGCGGCTGCGAAGTCATGCGCCGGGCGGCGGAGAAGCATCCCGGCATCGAGGCATTCTCCGGCGACACGGGCTATCGCGGCACGGCGGTCGAATACGTGGAGGAAAAGCTGGGCTTGGTCCTGCACATCTCGCAAAGGATCGTGGACGGCTTCGCCGTCCTGCCGAAACGCTGGATCGTCGAGCGGACGTTCGCCTGGTTCGGCTCGTTCCGCCGGTTGAGCAAGGATTTCGAAACCCTTACCGCCACCGCCGAGAACGTTATCCGCATCGCCATGCTGAACCGATCAATTCGCCGCGCCGTTCCAAGTCGGCGCGGATCGATCCGTACAGTTCGGCGGCGGGTTCATCGAAGGGCAAGACCGGCACTTGTTGCCGCAAGGCCCGGAGCCGCGCCAGGTTCGCCGCCACGGCTTGGCTTTTGGCGGCACCGTGCATCAACTCGGCGAAGGTGATGGCCGACATGCACAGGCTGTCCGGCGCGGCTTGTCGGAAGCGGGCCAGGACTTCGGGCGGTTGGGTTTTGCGGATATAGATGCAGATGTTGGTGTCCAGCATGTACATCAGAAGCTATCCCGTTCCTGTAGCGGTGGCTGTTCCCGGCCTTCGGCCATGAAATCGTCCGACAGGCCCGCCAGCAGGAAGAAGGCTTCTTCGTAGCCCGCGTTGGTAGTCGGCGTGGCGGTGGTGGGTTTGGGCTGGGCTTCGAGGTCGTCTTGCAGGAGCAGGATGACTTCCAGGCGCTTGTGCTGGAATGGGGCGGGCACCGGGATGGCGACCGGGGCGTCTTCGTAGGTTTGCCGGATGGCTTGCATGGGGGGAACTCCTAAAAGCCAGGGGTGGCTGGTGGAGTTTTCGCCGATTCCGGGGCGCTTGGCAATGGGGCCGGGAAGTGAACCAGGGCGGGCGGGCAATCTTAGCTGGGTTATTGGCCCGTTCAGCGCCGATGAATGCGGCGTAATCAGCGGCATGGAATCCATGCGATTAGCCGCGCTCATCGCACCGGCCACGGCCTATCCCTTGTCGCATCCCACCGGCACGACCCATGACCCTTTCGGCTTCGTGGTCCTGGCGTCGCCGGTGACGGGCAGTTTCTCCCCCGTGCGCCGCTCGATATCCGCCACGGTCACGAGGTAGCCGTCGAGCTTGGCCTTCGTCGCGTCCTGGGTGTTCGGCACGATCCAGGCGATGGCGTTGCCGTTGCCGCGCACCACCACTTTCCAGAAGGCGTCCGGCGTGCGCACGCCATGGCTTTTGACGAACAGGTCGTTCGCGGCGTTGTTCCCCCAGATCACCCCGCCCAGGACCAGCAACTCGTCGATATCCCGGTAGCATTCGATGATTTCCTCGGTCAGCAGCCACGCGCCCCGGTTCATGTTCGAGGCTTGCGGGAGGATGTTGGTCATGTAGTTGGATTGCTTGATCGAGACCCGGGAGGCGTCCAGGTGGTTCGCGGGGACTTGGTGGCCCCGGTCGTAGCCCTGGCCGTAGGCGGCAGCGCTGGTCTGTTGGCATTCCTTCGGCACGCTGGGATCGAGCTTGAATTCTTCGGCGCGGGGTTCGTGTCCGGTATCGCGCTGGGCGTTGTAGCGGAACTTCACCGCCGCGCGTTCCTTGCAGTCCAGCCAGACGGTGAATCCCTCATAGTTGAGCCGCAGCAGGCCGCCCTCGCGCACGGTCTCGGTCGGTGGCAGTCCGGCCTTGCCGGGCGTGGCCTGGGCGGGTGGTTGCGGCGTGGCCGGGGTGGGGATGGGACGCTGGGTGTGGTGTCCCCCGCCACAGGCGGAGAGGACGGCGGCAAGGAGCAGGGGTAGGCAGCGGATGGGGCGCATGGCGTGGACTCGACGGCAAAAGCCGGGGAGTCTAGCTGAAAATGGAGGCCGGGTAGTTCCGATAAGCGCCGCGTTATTTAGCGGGAACCCTCGTGCTGGTGGACGCCATCGAAAGCAACCACTGGCGGGGCGGCGGCGCTTGATTAAACTTGCATAGGGACATGAAATCCGTGCGATTACGCTGCGCTAATCGTACCTATAAGCTACAATTCCTTCCACAGGCATATTCCTTTTTTCATAAAACTATTTAGCGCGAGATCGAAGCAATTAGGTAGTTTTGGTAGCCCCAAGATTGGGTTACTTGGAAGCCCATAGGTTTTAGAAAATTGAGGAAAACAAGCACGTTTAAGACCATAATAAGTGCCAATAAGTATAGCCGAAATAATATATTTGATACTGGCACTGCCACCTGCAACGCGGTGTTCTATCCGCCGAGCTTCAGGCTGAACCGTACTTGGGGGAATACGGATTGCAGCGGATCGATTATCTGCCCCCCAGGAAATCCGAGTTGGTGAAAAAAACATGTTTGGAAATGGTGGCTCAATATAGCGTTGATAACACATGGAGGTAGGTGCAAAGGCTACCATTAAATCGGGCAGGGTGTGTAGGAGTCCTGCGACCACATGAAGCATCAACAAGGATTCTGACCTTTCAGTTCCACTGTCTTTCTTAAGCACATTACACCCTTCATCATTGTTTAGGGTTAAATGCACATGAATACCATTCCCTGGTTGCTCAGATATTGGTTTAGATCGCCCATCAATATGTAATTTACTATACGATACAAATTGATCCAATATGTACATTATGCGAAAAACAGTTTCCATCAAGCCAATAACATCAGATGTTGGATTGGTAGATATCTCAAACTGACCCTCCCCTGATTCTGGTGTAATTCTTTCAAACAGAGTTTCGCGAGCAAGGATTTCTGAGACTGCCTTTAAGTCTATGGAATTTTTTTCCACTAAAATCCCTTCTCTTTTAATATAAAACTCCTTTTCAATTGCAATTATTGGAGTGAGATTAAACTCCGCAATAATGCGTAACGCCACATCTGTTGGATGAGGTAAGTGAGCGAGAGCATCCGCAACTACTGGCGAAATGTAATCAACTTCCACCATCTTATCGATGCCTTTCAGTTTCAGGCTTTTTGTCAAGGCTGTCCGCCTCATGGCTAGTATGACTATATGAAGGTTCCTGTTTCTGTTCGGGTTTGTCAGACTTGCCTTCTGCCTGTGGAGGGACCTCAGTTCCTTCATTCGGTACGTGAGGTGCACGACCATCTTCAGCCATCCTACCGTCATCGCCGAAAGCTAGAATCCGCATGTCTGTTATACGTTTTCTAATCAAATTTGCCTTTTCGTAAGCACCAAGCTTTTCGAGAAGTAAAACGAGATCACGCAAGTCAAAAACGGAGGTCGTTGGCCCTTCTACTGCCTCTAGTATTTTGAAAGCCTTATTAAATTGACCTAAATGTATCAAATGTTCGGCGTTAAAAAGCATTTGCTGGGTTTTAAAAAGGCGAGCATAAGCGCTTTCTCGCGCAACGGTAGCATATTTGTCCGAGCGTTTATAATCCCTAATAATGGCATACGCTAACGATAATATGTTAGCCGCATGCCATCGATAACGCTCTGAAATTGGATTAGGATTTTTAATAAAAGGCCATGCCTGATACAGTTTCTCACGCGCAAGTATTTTAGTTAAAATATACATCTGTTTCTGCGCTGTCTGCAATGCACCAATCCGCAAGAGAATATGAATATAATCAGGGTACATTACATACGCATTAACTCCCATTTGCTCAATATAGCGCGTCAAGAATTCAGCTCCAAGCGCATAATCCTCAAGCCACACCTCACAGAACGATGCAATTTCAAGGAAATCTTCAGCCGTACCCCGGAGTGCAAATTTGTCATCCCTAGCATCTTTTTTCGTACCTTTACGTGAGCAATATTCAAGATATTCATACAGATGAAGGTACTTTCCTTCCCTTAATAAGCTATAGCTGGTACGCAGTATACCCCGCACGCTTTCAGTTTCGACGATAATATCGCGCTCGGAAATAACATCAAGCCAAGGGTGGCGCTCGGAAATACTTGAGAGTTTCGCGCTCACTTTCTCTGCTTTGTCGATGGTCTGGCCTATCTTGAGTTCAGTTTGCTCATTTGCAAATTTCTGGATTTTATCTAGGTGCTCCTGCTGATGCGTCGATAAGCTATCTACTTTACTTTCCAAAGATCGCCATCGATCAACAAATAGCACACTTAAAATCAGGCCAATTGCTACGGAAATGATTTCTGGATCCTGTAGAAAGTTAGCTTTATTGGTGACACTGTCACCACTAGCTATTTGGTACAAGCTAACAATTAACGTGACAACAATTAATATTATAACTATAGTAATTCCAGCATTAATTATAAACCGGCTTTGATCTTTAAACATTTTGCCCCCTCTTGTGACATTACACATGCATACGCAAGGAATTTGATGGAAAGCCATCGTTAACTAGCTTTTTTTGGCGCTGCTTTGCAAACAATGGATTCTCGTCAAACCGCCCAATGAAAAAACCATCCTCCAAATAATTCATAAGCCGCAAAAGCTTTGGTGCTTCGTTAGAAAGAGACAAAACCTGTTGTGTTTTGTCGAGTTGAACCAAGTCCATTGGTTCGTACCTCCCTATAGTTTCAGCTATGCGTACTGAATCAAGGTTACGCGATACGCCAAACGCCTGAAATACCCCACAATTATTTATGATTGTAGGGTAATCGAGTGAGTAAAGAGATTGGAGTTGAGAGAAGTCCTGAAAAAACATCCATACTTGGAGACCATAACCACGAAGTAGCGTTATAGCTTTTTTCAACGCGTCGAGTCGCCCTAACTGTGCGCATTCGTCGAGAAGAAACAAAGTTCGTTTTAATGGCTTTTCTTCGCGTTCCATGATTTCATTGAGTAACGTTGCCACCCATAGGCGCAAAAGGATTGCATGCGAAATCAACTTTGATGGTGGTATTACAATATACAATGTATAATTATTGTTATTAGATATATTAGGAGATCTAGATGATGTACTTAGGTGTTTATTTAATTCAGTTGATATAAAAGGCGTCAAAAAACTATGTGCTGTCGATAGAATGCCAGAGCGCTCCTTATCCGCCCTTTGCAGGAATGCGGCAATTGCTTTGTATGGAAAAGTATTTTTTAGAGAAGTAATAGTATCTAGCGCAACTGCAAGATTGTAGACAACATCATCGCAGTATAGGTAGTCCATAAACTTTTGAAATGACGCTGATTCTTTCTTCTCTTTCGCTTGAAAAATAATTATACCAAGTACGCCTGCAATTAGAATTTGTGCATTTTGACTCCAGAAGTCGTCAACACCGTTACTACCATCGCCAGCAAATATTGACGCTAACATGGTTAGCTGTGTTTCTATATATCCACGATTATTAGCTATCAGATCAAGTGGATTGAGGGTGGCTCTATCGACCCCTACCCGCTCAAGAGTGGCGTTTGATATTACTTCAAATGGGTCGAGGACATAAATACTTTGCCCTAAAACCTGCCTGCGATATCGTGCCGTAACAGCAAAATTCTCACCTTTTGGGTCAATCGTAATAACTGGTCCTGCATAATGTAATAGATTGGGAATTATTACTCTTACCCCTTTACCCGAGCCGGTCGGCGCAAACGTGATGAGATGGCCATCTTTCGGATAACGTTCAGCGGTACTTATATCGGTGAACCGGTGCGAATTGCGAGATGCAGAAAATGGACGATTTTTATTGCTAGACATCCCTAAAGGCCAGCCCAACAAGAGATTTAAATTTTGCATAAGTTTGATTTCACACCAAGCAATATAGATTTATATATAGGTAATAATTAAAAATCACTTATACCGAAGCCGCGCTCTCCTTCTCATCTCATCTCGCCTTAACTCATCCAGATACTGCTTGAAACGCTTCCCTCGTTGACCATCTTCAACACTATAGGTCGCTTGCAGATGTCTTCTATTTGATGCGCCAGCATCATCGAGCTAACGGGGCTTTCCTCAGCCGACTACGGGAGTAGCCTTCATCCACTCCATGCTTGACCCTCTAAAATTAGATACATCATACAAGTACACTGTTCCCCATCCCGTCAACGTAACTATTTCCCTTCCCAGCCCGCTACGAATTCGCTATCTTTGGCGCATTTTGTCATCACCTGTCTTGCGCCGAAGCTCGGCTATTTCCCGCTCCATCTCCTGCGCCCGTTTAATTTTTTGTAGGTCCACCTGGATCTCGTCGAGCCCTCGGTCGTCGTCGATCCGCTCCACGATCTGCTCCACCATCGTCATCACCAGCGCCTTGCGCCGGGCCAGCGGATCTTCGGGCGTGGGTTCATGGGTATTCTTTCCATCATCCCTCAACATTGACCCATTCCCTGTGAGCAACCAATCGGTATTTATGTCGCCATAGCGACCAGCAATCCCACTAAGCATCTCGATAGATGGCTTGCTCTTTCCATTCTCGACTTCAGACAGGAAGCTTCTCGACACGCCAATAGCATCGGAAAATTGCTTTTGATTCAATGTTTTGTATTCGCGTACAGCGGCTATCCTGTCCCCAAATGTCGTCATACAGTCAAAACCTCTTACTTGTTGTCGATATGGCGACTATTCTCTTGCCCATATGAACACTGAGCCTACCCAACCCATGCACCCCATACAAGCCCTGAAACCGCTCCTGGATCAGCGCGAGGATTTCAGCCTGTACGCCTTCGCCAAGTCCGAGCAATTCAACTACCGCACGGTCAAGCAAACCGTCCAGCGCTGGGGCCACCGCACCGACAAGGAACCCCACGGCGGCACGGCCAAGCAGATCATGGCCCGCCTCCGGGCGCGGCTATTGGACGACGCCCAGGCCGGAGCGGCCACGGCAATATCCCCGGAGGATTGCCAGTGACCTGCGCCTACACCCACATGAACCCGCTGGACGCCCTCTACGTCACCGCCTGCGAATACCCAGGCGGCATCGAAGCCCTATCCCAGCGCATGGGCAAAACCCCGAACGTCCTCCGCAACAAGCTCAGGCCCGCTATCGACACCCACCACGTCAACCTGGAAGAACTCTCCCAGCTGCTCGACTTCCTCGCCGAGGCGCGGATGCCGAACGCCGCCCTGCCGCTACAAGCCCTGTGCTGGCGGCATGGCTACGCCCTGGTGGAACTGCCGGAAATCGAAGCGGACGGCGACGGCATCTACCGCCAGATGTTGGCGAAGCTGCGGGAGGATGGGGAATTGGCGGCGGACATCGAGCGGGCCATGGGCGACGACAAGATCGACGCCAAGGAACTCGACCGCATCGAGCGGTCGGCGATGGAAAGCTTGGTGGCCCACCTCGTCCTGTTGGAACAGATCAGGGCCAAGGCGCGGGCCGATGCGGCCCATGCGTGAATGACAAGGATGTCCAGTTCGCTCCATGAGTCCCCGGCGGCACGCCGCGCCGGGGTTTTTTAAAGAGGAACCGGATATGCAACAGCAAGAACTACTGCCTTTTGAATTCCAGGGTTCCATCCTGCGGGTGGAGCGTGACGAGGACGGCGAGCCGGTGTTCCACGCTGGCGACCTCTGCGCGATGCTGGGTTATGCCAACCCCCGCGATGCCGTTGCCCAACACGTCGAGCCATGTGATGTCGTAAAACGCGACGTCACATACCCCGACGCAACGGGCAAGCAGCGGAAGACCCAGCTTGAAAACTGGGTCCGGGAACCCGGCCTGTGGTGCCTGATCCTGGGCAGCCATGCGGCGAACGCCCTGCCCATCCGGCGCTGGGTCACTGCCGAGGTGCTTCCAGCCATCCGCAAGACTGGCGGCTACCGGGTCAAGGACTCCGCCGCCCGGCCCAAGACGCCGAGCATCGCCCAGCAACTGGCCGCCCATCCGTTACGGCTGCGCCTGCTGAACGAACTCGAACGCGAGCGCAACCCCGAGAAGCGCGAGGCGATTCATCAGCAACTCGCCCACGCTTCCGGCCTGCTGGGGCTGCCCACGCCGGACAAGGACAAAATCGGCTTCGACCATGTGCCCGAGCCGGTGCCGTCCATCGTCCAAGAATTCTGGGAGGTCTACGACTTCCTGGGCGGCTCGGCCAAGCTGAACCACGCCATCAACGCCCAATTCATCGCCATCAACTTGACCCATTTCCAGCGGGTCGCCGCTGCCGCCAAAGTCAAGATTCCCCCACTGTCCGATCTGCGCCGCGCCTTGGTCGATTCCCTCGATCCGCGCTACGTCGGGAACAAGCCGGTCCAAAGCCGCCTGCACCGAGACCACAACAGGACCGCCCAGGCCGGGCAATGCCTGCCGGAGTCGATCCGGTGCTGGCTGTTCGAGCCGGTCCAGCCCCCGCCGCCCTCCTAAGCCAAACAACG
The DNA here is from genome assembly GCF_900155475.1 of Methylomagnum ishizawai. Classification (NCBI taxonomy): domain Bacteria; kingdom Pseudomonadati; phylum Pseudomonadota; class Gammaproteobacteria; order Methylococcales; family Methylococcaceae; genus Methylomagnum; species Methylomagnum ishizawai. The sequence goes on from NZ_FXAM01000001.1 coordinate 4,091,197, forward strand.
CGCTCCCCGGCGCGGACCTAACGGACCCCCTGTAAACGATACCCGGCACCGGGCATCCCGGTGCCGTTCGATCCCCCTTTGCCCCAAGGAAACCACCATGAGCAAAAAGACCCAAGACTCCCCCGACGACACCAGCCGCCCGGAAATCATCCTGGGCATCCTGGCGAACGCGGCTATGCCCCTGACCCGCACCGAAATCTGGGAACGCGCTCCCAAATCCGCGTTCGACACCGAGCGGTCCTATGGCAGCGGCCAAGTGTCCGCCGTATTGAGCCGGCTGCAAGCCGGAGGCCGGGTGGTCGGCGAGACCGAACCCGGCGACGGCATCAAGCGCTGGCGGCTGGCCGAATCCGCGCCGTCCGTGGCCGAGCCGGAGGCGACACCGTTCGACGAACCCGCCACCGAGTCCGAAACCTTCCTGGAACAACAACCCGCCGCCGCCGTGGACCATGACGAGGCCGAAGCGTCGCCGACCCACTTCCCCAGCCACCTCATCGAGGAAGACGAGGACATCGGCGCGTTCGTCGATGTGCCGGACGCGACGGCTCCGCAACCCGCTGGCTGCCTTGCCGAATTCAGCCCGGCCCCTATCGCTGCCCCCGCCAACCCCGATCCCTTGGGCGACTCGGATTGGCTTTCCCCCGTGCGCCGCCTCCGCCTCCGGCTGAACCCCATGCCGGTCACGGACCTGGCGCGGAAAGGGGAACTCCTGCTGGAACTAGCCGACGTGTTGGAAGGCGTGTTGCCGTCCGGGCACATCGACCTGCTGGCGTCCATCCGCGCCGACCTCCACCGCTTCGCCAACCTGGGAGCCTGAACCATGGATATCGAAACCCTGATCGCCTTGATCCTGGCGGACATCGCCGCCGACGCCGCCCTCAATATCGAGGAACCCATCCGCACCCCCGCCGAAGCCTGGGCGGTGATCCAGGAACGGCTGGATATTTTTTGGGCCGCGGTGAAGAACCCCCAGCCCGGCCCCACTCCCTACCGCCACTTGGTAGGTGTGGGCGTGGCCTGTGTCGAGAGCGCCCTGGGCTTGTACGGCTGGGGCGAACTGCCCGATGCGGCCCAAACCGCCCTATCCCAGGTTACGAGCCGCTTCGCGCCCAAGGTCGCCACCCTCCACGATGGCTATGGGCGGCTTGTGGCCATGCAGACCGATCTACAGGGCCGCGTCGGCCTCTCGATGCTGGGAGGCGATAAGGAAGCGTTCCGTACCGGCCTCCGGGCCTTGCTGGCCTGTGTGTTCGTAATCGCCGCCGACCTCGACCTCCGCGCCGAAGAATTCCCCGCAACCGGCGACGGCGAAACCGTCGCCCAGGCCGCTTGAGGAGGTACGCCATGTCAGCAACAGCCCACACCATCGAACGCGCTGCCGCCTTGCTGCCGCTCCCGAAGATCGAAATCGGAATGCGCGTCCGCATCGACTACAGCCATCCCGAGGCGCGGCAATACAAGCAACAGCGTCATACCGGACGGATTGGCACCGTGAACCGGGAAAACCCGTTTGGACGTGGCGGACTCATCGCCCAGCCCGACCGCGACAATTGCGCCGGCGGACTGTGGTACGTCCTCTTGGACGCCACCGACCGCCGCGAAGCCATCGAGGTTTGCATCTTGGGCGCGGCCCTGGTGCCGGTCGATCCGGCCCCGGAACCCGAATCCCAACTCAGCTTCGACCTCGTGATGGAAGTCGGCACGCCGGTCGAGTGGCGCGGCGATAGGGTCCTGTACTACGTGGGCACGGACGATCCCGTCTGGGTGAACATCGCCGAGGAGCGGCTGTGCGAGCCGGGCGAGGAGGATGGTGAAACCGGCGATCCTGGGTTCTACGAGCGCAACGAAGCGGAAGGGGAATAAGGCGCGGCCATGAACCCAGAACTCCACAACGCCATCCGCCGGCGGTTGGACCGCGATTTCCACTTCAAGGAACACGGGAAATGGTTGCAGGACGGCGAATGCCCGGAGTGCGGCAAGAAAACCCTGTACACCCCTGCGGATGGCCCGTGGGTGATCCGGTGCAACCGCATCAACCATTGCGGCTACGAACGGCACATCAAGGAGCTTTACGACGATCTCTTCAACACCTGGAGCGAACGCCACCCGAAAACCCCGGAGAACCCGAACGCCGCCGCCGACGCCTACCTCCGGGACGCCCGCGGCCTCGACCTCGCCAAGATCGCGGGCTGGTACACCCAAGAATCCTACTGGGATTCCACCCTCAAAATCGGAAGCGCCACCGTGCGCTTCCCCCTCCTCGGCATCGGCTACTTCGAGCGGATCATCGACCAGCCGCACCGCTTCGGCCACAGGAAGGCCACGATCCACGGAAGCTATAAGGGGCAATGGTGGGTGCCACCCGGCTTGGTGCTACACAGCGCCGAACGGATTTTCATCACCGAGGGCATCTTCGACGCGATGGCCCTGGTGCAGGCCGGGTATGCCGCCGTGTCGGCCCTGTCCTCGAATCACTACCCGGATCAGGCGCTCCAAGCCCTGGCCGCGCAATGCGCCGGGACGGGTCGCCCGGAACTGGTATGGGCGCTGGACTCGGACAAGGCCGGGAAGAAGTACACCCTGGAATGGGTGAAGCCGTCTTTCCGCACCCCTTCACGCTGAATTGGCATATAGCTCGGCGTAGCGGTTGCCGAGCAGGTCGAGGATTGTCCTGTGGTGGAGGTTGAGGCCAAGAACGAGGGTTTGGGAGTCCATGACTTTGAGCAGGCGGATGCCGGAAAAGTACTGGAAGACCCAGCGTGCGGTGGGGCACTGAGTGGCCTGGCCCTTCTGGTCGGGGAAGGATCGCTGGCTGATTTGCAGGGTCTGGCGGATCCGCCATTCGATGGCGGCGTAGATCAGCAAGCACAGGGTCATCACCATGAGCAAAGCCATCAGGCGGCGGGGCGATTTCAGGAACAGCGTGGAGGCAAGAAAGAGTGGGTCCTTCAAAAAACGGAATCCACGCTCGACCTTCTGTTGGCCCTTTTTGTAGAGGTCGATGACCCGGCCGTCGGGGAGCGCCTGGCCGTCCAGTTCGTTGGTGGCGACGATGAAGCAGCTTTTGCGGTCCAGCGCCTGGCGGTGGAGATCGATCCGGGAAGCCAGGCCCCCTTGGACGAAGTATTGGTGGGCGTCCGGTGGCTGGCCCTGGGCGGGACGCCCCTGCTTGGCGTAGCGGGGACGGGCGAGGACCTGGGCGTCGTGGACCGAGGTGAGCTTGTGCTGCTTGCGGAAGGCGCACAAAGCGGCTTCGGCGTCCGCCGCGCAGGCGAAGGGGGTCCTTTGGAGCCGGTCGAAGGCTTTCCACTCGGCCTCGCCCTGGGCCAGGTGCCGTTTGCCCAAGGCCTTCCCCGCGCGGTGGCGGGCGGCCTGGGTATGCACGACCAGCCAACGCTGCCGGATGCCGCCATGCGTAACGCACAGGCTCCGGAAGGCCAGTTCCTCCGGGCTCCGCGCCAGGTCGCCCGCCACCGCCAGGGTCAACTCGCGCGCCAGGCCGACGGTCTCCGGCACCCGGCTGATCCAGCCGAAGCCGTCCAATTCCCGCAGGGTTTCCCCGGTGTAGAGCGCGCTGTCGGCCACCAGATATTCCAGCCCCACGTCGGTCCGCAATTGCCCAACATGGGCCGACACCGTCTGGCGGAAGTCGGCCTGGTCGCTGCTGTTCCCGCCGAGCGCCTTCATGAGCAAGGGAATCCCGGCTTCGTTCTCGCAGATGAACTGCGCCACCACCTGGTTCAAATCCGGCCGGTGGTCGCGGCTGTACCCCTGGGTGACGCGGACGACTTCCGGCTCCTCCCCACCCTTGGGCTGGCCGTCGGTGTGCAGGCTGGTCGCGTCCAGGTGCCCCGTCCGGCACGCCAAGCCCAGCCGCTTCACCGCCTGCGCCGCCAGCGCGGCGAACAGTTCCGTGGGGCCGTACCGGTGGATGGCGTCCAGGGCGCGGCCCAACGCGTCGTCGTTCAGGTGCTCCGCGAGGACGCCCGGCCCCAGCAGCCGTTCCACCGGCTTGTCCTGGAAAAACCGGGGCATCAGGTACAGCGTCCTCTGCACGAACCCCAGGCCGTTCAGGATCATCGCCTTCACCAACACGCCCACCGACAGCTTGCGCTGTCCATGGTCCTGCGGAACCAGGCGGTCGATCAGTTCCACCAACCCCAGTTCATCGACCATCCCCGCCACCAAGCCCAGGTGATCGAGGTCCTGGACGGCATAGTCGGCGGCACCTCCTTCACCCGCCGCCGGGATCGAAACCGTCGAAGTCATGCTCCCTCACTCAGAAAAGGCCAAAGTGTAGGGCATGGGTGCGGAATGACGGGTGAAGCGTTCCCGCGCCGAAGGCTGGCCCACCCTCGCCGCGCAAATCCCGACCAAGGACGGCAAGAAGCTGGATTGGAACGACCTCCTACAGCGCGGCAAGCTGACCGCCGAACACATGGAGGAATACCTCTATCACGGCGCGTTGCTCATCGCCGCCAGCGCCGCCGACAAGGCCCGGCTGGTCTACGCCAAAAAGGGCTGGAATAGCTTCCACCTGGATTTCAATTTCCGCCTGTACTGGTTTTCGGCGGACCTGGAAAAGCTCAACAAGACCACCGAGGAGCTACGCAAAACCCACACCGATTGGGACGATGACAAGCTGAAGGACGAGGCCATCAAGGCCGCTGGCACGATAGAGGAAATCTGCGATTGCCTGCCCCAGGTCCTCTATTACATGGCCAGCGAAATCACGGACGACTACTGGTACTACGTCCGGGTGGAGTTCGACCACGGTGGCCCGCCGGTCAAGAGCGCCTTCACCGCCACCCAACTGCGCGAGAACACCGAGTTCCGCAAGCGCCTGTTCGCGGTCGCCGCCGGCGGAATCTGGACGGGCAAGCCAAACCAGCTTGAGCGCTGGCTGAAGCAGCAAACGCACGGCGTCCGCGTGGTGAAAACCATCGACTACGTGGGCTACGCCAAGGAATTCGGTGCCTGGATTTTCGCCGATGTCGCCATCCAAAACGGCAAGGTCTACCGGGCCAACGCCGAAGACTATTTCGAATTGGGCCGGGTCTCGGTCAAGAGCCTGTCCAAGTCGGTGGAACTCGACCTGAACACCGACCTGGCCGGGTTCTCGACCGATTGGCTCCCGCTGTTCTGGACCTGCTTCGGCGCCCACGGGTTGGCGGTCCTGTCCTTCTACTTCCTGTCCCTGTTCGCCGAACAGATATCCGCCAAGCTGAAGTTTTTCCCCTTCCTGGAAGTCATCGGCGAACCCGGTTCCGGCAAGTCCACCTGCATCGAATTCGCGTGGAAGTTGTTCGGGCGAATCTGGGAGGGATTCGACCCCACCACCTCCAACGCCGCCGCCGTCGCCCGCTATTTCAATCAGGTTTCCGGCCTCCCCGTCGCCTTGATCGAAGGCGATAGGACCGTAGACCAGGCCACGGGCCGTCCGCAGAAGTCTTTCGAGTGGGACTCGACCAAGAAGCTCTACAACCGCCGGGGTTTCAAGGCGCGCGGCGTCAAGAACGGCGGGAACGATGTGTACGACCCGCCCTTCCGCGGCACTTTGGCCGTGGTCCAGAACCATCCGATCCAAGCCGACAAGGCGACGTTGGAGCGCTTCATTCAAATCCCGTTCGACAAGAAAGGCCACACCGATACCACGCGGAACGCCGTCCGCAAGCTGGAAACCCTGGGCATGTCGGCCCTGTCCGGCTTCCTGGTGAAAGCCTGTTGCGCCGAAAAGGAGGTGCTGGAAACCTTCTTTGCCACCTTGCCCGAAATGGAAAAGCTGCTCGCGAAAGAACCCCTGCTGAAAACCTACCGGATCGTCATGCACCACGCCCTGTTGATCGCCGGTGTGCGGACCTTGCAGCGGGTTCTACCCATCACCGACGAACAATTCAGCGAAACCCTGTCGGTGCTGTTCTCCCTGGCCGTGAAGCGCCAGCGGGATATTTCCTCCGACCATCCGATCCTTGAAGCCTTCTGGGCATTGTTCCATGACATCGAGGACGCCGCGCCGGAAGACCAGCCCGCCCTGAACCACAGCCTGAACCCCAAGCTCATCGCCATCAACCTGACGGACTATGCCCAGTACGTCGGCAAGCATGGCTTGCAGTTCCAAGCTCCGAATATCTCCGATCTACGGCGGCTGTTCCCTGGTTCCACCACCCATAAATTCGTCGGCAACAAGGTGGTCGATTCCGCTGTCCGCAAGGCACACAACGCGAAATGCATGAATAGCCAGCGGATGAGCGAGTCGGTGCGTTGCTGGGTATTCGAGAGGTAGGCCGCCATGACCGTGAGCGTGTTTTTCGAGCTGTCCGACCGCTACGGCGATCCGCCGGTTTCCGGCGGCGGCTACAGGGTGGGTGCCCCCGGCGACACCACGGCGGACCTTGCCGCCGATCTGCGGCGGCGCTACGGCCCGCGCCTGGTGCGCATGGTCGATGACCAGACGGGGCGGGAGATTTCAACAACGGGAGAACAACAACGATGAGAAAACAACTCCGATTGAACCTGTCCAGCGAGCTGATGGTGGACCTGTTCGCGGGCGGCGGCGGCGCGTCGTCCGGCATCGAGCGGGCCACGGGCTTGACGATGCCTTCCATCCGGGCCTATGCTTTCCGCGCCGTCGCATTGCTGGCGGTCGGGTGTGGAAACCCGGATTGCATAGGCGCACAGCCCCCCATTCAGCGCCTCGGGCTTTTTTTATGCCCGAGCTGCGTCCTTCGAGTGTTGACGGGCGGTGCGTGGGCACGCTTCGGCGTGGCCGGGAACCTATGCCCCGGTTTTCCACCCCATGCACCGTCCGTCGCCCATTCTCCGTGGAAAGAGAACGCGACGGCTCCAACCATCTGCATAGGAGTCCGTTATGTCTAGTCACGCCCAAGTTGCGCCTATTCAGGGCGCGTCCGCACTTTCCGTTCTTGCCAATCCATTCCGCTTTCATGCCTTCGATGTTCGCACCGCCATTGGCCCCGATGGGGAACCGTGGTTTTGCGCGAAAGATGTTTGCGAAGCCCTCGATATCGTTTGGTCTGGAGGTTCCAAAACAATTGGAAACCTTCCTGATCGCTGGAAAGGGGTCGTAAATCTCCCGACCCCTGGAGGCGTGCAAGATACCTTGCTTATTTCTTTGGCGGGCTGTTATCGCCTGATTTTTAGGAGCAACAAGCCTATCGCCGAGGAGTTTGCGGAATGGGTCTGCGAGGAAGTCCTGCCCGCCATTCATAAATATGGCTTCTACGGCAAGCTCGACTTCAAAGACATGGACAAGAACGTCCGTCGCATCACCGAGTTGTGCGAGTTGCTTCCCAACACCAAGCACCCCTTCGACCGTACCCAGAAAATCGCCGAGTTGCGTTACCGCAGCAACATGATGGGATGGCCGATGCCGGACCTGAATCTGTTGGAAAACGGCCAAACCACGTTGGAGGGCTTCTGACATGGGTAGCCCGATAGACCAACTGTTTCCCCAGGAAACCCTCGCCGCGCTCCGCAACGCGCCGATGCCGCCCTACAAAGGCAGGGAACCCAGCGAGATCGAGCTTAAGCGCATCGAAAAGGCCATGGAGCAAGGCCGGTTCGACGAACTTCCCGAAGACCTGCTCGACTGGGTTTGCTTGCGGTTGATGCCCAGCCTTTTCCGTTATGGCTGCTATCCGCCACCCACGAAGGACGTGGACACGATCATCAGGGAAAGCCAGGCAATGCTCGCGATGATCGATGAATTGGAAGCCGCGCCGGACGAAGCGGCTCGGCGTCCGATTTTCGATCGGATCAAGGCGTTTTGCGAGGCGACGGGCCGGGAATATCCCGACGAGTCCCTGTTCGGCAAAACGATAGACGACCTCGCGCAGGAGGGTTTCTGATATGGAAGGCTCGCCCTACTACCGCCTGTCGGAAGAGCAGGAAGCCCGCATCGATAAGGTCCGCGGCTCCATGGCATTCATCGCGATGATGATCGACACCATACCGCCCGGCCATTCACCGCATATCGACGCGGATGGCCTCGCCTGCCTGCTTTCCATCCTCCTGGAACAGTTACCTACCGGGGCCGACCTGACCTATTCGTCCCGTCCTCCCGAAAACCAACCATAACCCATCCGGCCACAGGGACGTGGCGCTTTACCGCGAAATCGAAATGGAGCGTGTGGCGTGAACGCCGAAGCCAAGAATCCCAACCTGCTGACCGAACCCGAACTAATGGCCTGGCTCGGCTACAAGCGCCGCCTCGACCTCCTGGTGGCGCTGCGCGACCTGCGCATTCCCTACGCGCTGGGCAAAGGCGGCATCGTGGTATCCACAGTGCAGGCGGTCAACGCCGGGCTGTTGGGCACGGACGGGGTTAGAATGGAATCCGATCCCGTCGAATTCTGAGGCGCTCCCCATGGGCCGCAACCGCAAATCCAAAACCGACCAACGGCTCCCGCCTTATGTCTACCTCGCCAAGGGCCGGTATGTCTGGCGCGAATACAAAGACGGCAAGCTCGGGCGCGAGGTCGTGCTATGCCCTGGCGATACCCCTATTGCGAAAGTATGGGCCGCACATTCGGCTTTGATCGCCGAGGGCATCCCCCACCGCACATTGCGATGGCTATTCGAGCAATACCAGGCCAGCCCCGTGTTCCAGCGCTTGGCCGTATCCACCCGCGCCGATTATGCGAAATACGCCCGCCGGATTGCCGATTTCCCCTTGCGCAATGGCGACCCCTTCGGGTCCGTGGAACTCGACAAAATCACCCCCGGCACTTTGCGTAAATGGATGGACAAGCGCCTCGAAACCAGCGGCACGACCGTCAACCGGGAACTGGCGTTTATGGGCACCGCGTTCGGATGGGCGCTTGAACGGGATATTGTGAAAAGCAACCCGGCCAAGGGCGTGCGCAAAGAACCCGAGAAACCCCGCGACCGCTATGTCACTGACCACGATTACCAGATCGCCTATGCCGCTGCGGCGAAATATCCCTACTTGCAACCCATTATGGAACTGGCCTACCTGTGCCGGATGCGATTGTGCGAGGTGCTGGACTTGACGCGGGCCAACCTTGACGCCGAGGGCGTGCGGGTGGTGCGGCGCAAAGGCTCCAAGGCCAACTTGACGCTCTGGACGCCGAGGCTACGCGCCGCCGTGGACGCTGCCCAGGCGCTGTCCAGAAAGGTGGTGCCGATAGACGATGCGCTGGCCTACCTGATACCGGGGGATGGCGGAGGGCGGATGCGGGAATCCACCGTGCAAACGGCCTGGCAACGGATCATACCGGGGCTGGCCGCCAATGGGGAGCTAGAACGGTTCACCCTGCATGATTTGAAAGCGAAAGGTATCAGCGATACCGAGGAAGGGGAGCGCCGGGCCGGCGCCGGACACATGGACGGGCGGATCACCGAGCGGGTTTATAACCGGAAGTTGGTACCGGTGAAGCCGAGCGGAAAAGAGTAATTTTTCGGAAAGATTTTCGGAAAGAAAAAAGGCTTGCCCGGAAAAACCGCGCAAGCCTTTGATTTGCTTGGTGGGCCCTCAAGGACTTGAACCTTGGACCAAGGGATTATGAGTCCCCTGCTCTAACCAACTGAGCTAAGGGCCCTGAATGAAGCGCGTATTCTAATCCATATCGAGAAAACTGCGAAGCTGTTCCGAACGCGAAGGATGTCTGAGCTTACGCAAAGCCTTGGCCTCGATCTGGCGGATGCGCTCGCGGGTCACATCGAACTGCTTGCCGACCTCCTCCAGGGTATGGTCGGTATTCATATCGATGCCGAAACGCATCCTGAGCACCTTGGCCTCGCGGGCGGTCAAACCGGCCAATACCTGCTGGGTGGTTTCCCTAAGGCCCGCCACCGTGGCGTGATCGACCGGCGATAACACCCGCGAATCCTCGATGAAATCCCCCAGATGCGAATCCTCGTCGTCGCCGATGGGGGTTTCCATGGAAATCGGCTCTTTGGCGATCTTCATCACCTTGCGGACCTTGTCCTCCGGCATCTCCATCTTGGACGCCAGTTCCTCCGGCGAAGGTTCGCGCCCCATCTCCTGCAACATCTGCCGGGAAATCCGGTTCAGCTTATTGATGGTCTCAATCATATGGACCGGAATACGGATGGTGCGGGCCTGGTCGGCGATGGAGCGGGTGATGGCCTGGCGGATCCACCAGGTGGCGTAGGTCGAGAATTTATAGCCCCGGCGATACTCGAACTTGTCCACCGCTTTCATCAAACCGATATTACCCTCCTGGATCAAGTCCAGGAATTGCAAACCGCGGTTGGTATATTTCTTGGCGATGGAAATGACCAGCCGCAGATTGGCCTCGATCATTTCCTTCTTGGCGGTACGGGCCTGGGTTTCGCCGGCGGCAACGCGCCGGTTGATTTCGCGGATATCGCGGATCGACAGCCGATATTCCCGCTCGACCCCGACCAAACGGGCCTGCGCCGCCTGGATATCCTCGGCATAACCGGCAAGGGCGGCGGCATAGGGCTTGCCGGAATCCAACCATTGCCGGACCAGATCGGGGTCGGTTTCATGGCCGACGAAGCTGGCGAGGAATTCCGGCCTCGGCATCCGCGCCTTCTGCACGCAGCACTCCTGGATGATGCGTTCCTGCCCCCGGACCTTGTCGAAAGCGCCATGCAGGACGTCGGTCAATTCCTTGAAGAACTGCGGGGTCTTCTTGAACTCCAGGAAGTTCTCGGCCAAGGCGTCGCACGCCTTTTGGGTCTTGTCGTGGTGGGGGCCGTATTTTTGATGGGCGGCGAGAGCGGCTTTATGGCGCTTGGCGAATTGCTCCAGCTTTTGTTTCACCAACTCGGGGTCGGGTCCGGTCTCGGCATCATCGTCGGCGAGGATGCCGGGATCGGCTTCGGTATCGGCGTCCTCCTCCAAGGGCGGTTCACCGGCGGCGGCAGGATCGAAGAAATCGGAAATCAGGTCGGACAGGCGGATTTCGCCGGCTTCGACGGCCTCGAACGCGGCCAGGAAACGCTCCATCGCCGCCGGGAACCGCACCAGTTCGTGGGCGGCGAGGTTGATGCCTTCCTCGATACGCTTGGCGATACTCAATTCGCCCTCGCGAGTCAGCAGTTCGACCGTGCCCATTTCGCGCATGTACATCCGTACCGGGTCGGTGGTGCGCCCAAGTTCGGCGTCCACCGATGAGGCCAGGGTGGCCGCGACTTCCGCCGCCTCCTCCTCGTCGTCCTCGCTGAGGACCGTACCATCGGCGATCAGGTCGGCGTCGGGCACGTCTTCGTGGACCTCGATGCCCATGTCGTTGATCATGCAGATGATATCTTCCATCTGCTCGGGATCGACCAGATCGCCCGGTAAATGGTCGTTCACCTCGGAAAAGGTGAGATACCCCTGTGCTTTGCCCTTGGCGATCAATTCTTTGATCTGAGATTGTTGCTGTTCCAGACTCATCAACCCAACCCGCTCGGCTATTTATGGTGAGACTTTCCTATACCCAAATTCCCCATGAGTTCCCAAATCGCACAAACCTATCGCTTGCCTCCCGTTATTTGATTTCCCCCAACAAAGTCAATAATTCTTCCCGCTCCTCGGAGCTTAAGACCGTCAATGGCTTGCTTTGCAGTTCATCGTACCTCTGGGCTTTGAGTTGCTTTTCGAGCTTCAACAGGGTATCGGCAAAGACTTCCGGTATTTTCTCGGGCGACACCTGAGTATCGAAGCCCAGCAGCGCCGCGACGGTCCTGGCGTCCTGGGAATCCCGGAAATACTCCAGGATCGCGCCCGGCGTGAGGCCGGGGTGTTGGTCCAGCAGGCCGAGAATTTGGGCGGCGAGTCGGCCCCCTTTCCCGGTTTGGATCAGGTGCTGGCGGGTTGGTGCGGCGATGGCGGCGGCGAGCTGCGGATTTTGCAGGAGCAAAGCCAAACACAACCTTAACAAGGAAGGTGGGCCGCGCTTGCCGCCGCCACGCCGGGTTCCGACAAGCTTAGCCGAATTACGGGGCGATTCTAACGGCGTCTGGCCGGCCAGTTCCATCAGTCGTTTCTGCATCATTTCGCGCAGTTCGCCGGAAGGCATTTGCTTGATCAAGGGTTTGGCCTGATTGATGAGGCCCGCCTGGTCCCCGGTATTGCCGGCCATGGCCGTGAGGTTCAGCCCTTGCGTCAGCCGCTCGAAGAAATAATGCGAGAACGGCTTGGCGTTCTTGATCCGCGCCAGGAAAGCCTCGGTGCCTTCTTCCCGCACCAGCGAATCGGGATCGTGCTGCTCGGGCAGGATCAGGAAGCGCAATTGCCGCCCATCGCGCAGGGCGGGCAGGCTGGCTTCCAGGGCTTTCCAGGCCGCGTTGCGCCCCGCCGTGTCGCCGTCGAAGCAAAACACCAATTCGCCAGCGTAGCGGAATAACAGGTTGATGTGGTCGCCGGAAGTGGCGGTGCCGAGCGTGGCGACGGCGTTGGGGATGCCGAACTGCGCCAACGCGATCACGTCCATATAGCCCTCGACCACCAGGACGAATTCGGGTTTCCTGACCGCGTTCAGCAACTCATAGAGTCCATAGACTTCGTGGCTTTTTTTAAATGTGGCGGTTTCGGGGGAATTCAAGTATTTGGGCACCCCATCGCCCAGCACCCGCCCGCCGAAGCCCACCACCCGCCCGCGGCGGTCGCGGATGGGAAAGACCACGCGGTCACGGAACCAATCGTAGGCGGTGCCACCCTCCTTGACGGTGACGAGGCCCGCCGCCTTCAGCGTGTCCAGCGGGAAATCCTGGGGCAGGACGCGGTAGCCGGGTGGGGCGTAACCCAAGCGATAGCGTTGGGCGATCTCGCCAGTGACGCCGCGGCCTTTCAGGTATTCGACGGCGCGGGCGGCTTCGGGATGGGTTTTGAGCTGGGTTTGGTAGCAGCGGGCGGCCCAATCCAGCACGGCGTATAAATCGGCGGTCGGTTCCGGGCGCGGCGTGTCGGGTTTACCGGGGCGCGGTTCCTCGGGGATTTTGAGTCCGGCCGTATCGGCCAGGGTTTCCATGGCCTCGCGGAAACTCAGGCGGTCGTATTCCATCAGGAAGCCAATGGCGTTGCCGCTGGCCCCGCAGCCGAAGCAATGATAGAACTGCTTGTCGCGACTGACCGAGAAGCTGGGGGATTTCTCGTTGTGGAAGGGGCAGCGGGCTATGAAGTTGCCGCCCGAGCGCTTGAGGGGAACCCGCGCGTCGATCAGTTCGACCAGATCGACGCGGGCGAGGACTTCTTGGATGAAGTGTTCGGGAATCTTGCCGGCCATCGTTCATGATCCGGCGGGAGGCACGGTGCCCTGCGGCAGTCAGGCACCGAGCAGGCTTTTGACCCTGGCGCTGACCACGGTCATATCGGCCCGGCCCTGCATCTGGGGTTTCAGCACGGCCATCACCTTGCCCATGCCGCCGACGCCGGTGGCGCCGGTTGCGGCCAGCGCGGCCTGGATCAAGGCGTCGATCTCGGCTTCGGTGAGGGCTTCTGGGAGATAGGCTTGGATCACCGCGATCTCGGCGCTTTCAATCGCCGCCAAATCTTCGCGGCTACCCGCTTGGTATTGGACGATGGATTCACGCCGTTGCTTGATCATCTTGTCGAGCAGGGCGACGACCTGGGCATCGTCCAGGCTGATGCGCTCGTCCACTTCGCGCTGCTTGATCGCCGCCATGATCAAACGGATCACGCCCAGGCGATCCTTGTCGCCGCCTTTCATGGCGGTTTTCATGTCGGCTTGCAGGCTTTCTTTGAGGGAACTCATGGCGGGGAATCCAGGATCAGACTTGCGGACGGCCTTTGCGGAGGTTCTGCAGGGCGAAGCGTTCGCGGGAGAGCTTCTTCAGGTGGCGCTTGACGGCGGCGGCGGCTTTGCGCTTGCGCTCTTCGGTGGGCTTCTCGTAGAACTCGCGGCGACGGACTTCCGACAGGACGCCGGCTTTTTCGCAGGCCCGTTTGAAACGGCGGATGGCGATTTCAAACGGCTCGTTTTCTCTGATCTTGATCGAAGGCATGTAGCTCCCCAAAGGGTTGATAGGAAATTGACAGCCGGATATCCCGGCCCCGAATTAAAAGGGGATAATTATACGCTCTCGGCTCACGAAGGCAAAAACCAATGTTCGTACTCGGCATCGAAACCTCCTGCGACGAAACCGGCGTGGCGGTCTACCACCCGGAACAAGGGCTGCTCGCCCATGCGCTCTATAGCCAAGTGAAGACCCATGCGGAATATGGCGGCGTGGTGCCTGAATTGGCCTCCCGCGACCACGTCAAGAAGCTGATTCCCTTGATCCGCCGGGTCTTGGGCGAGGCGGGGCTGACTCAGCGGGATTTGGGCGGCATCGCCTATACGCGGGGGCCGGGGCTGGTGGGCGCTTTGTTGGTGGGGGCCGCCGTGGCCCGGAGTCTGGCCTGGACCCTGAATATCCCTTGCGTCGGCGTCCACCACATGGAAGGCCATTTGCTCGCGCCGTTATTGGAACCCGACGCGCCGGAATTCCCGTTCATCGCGCTGTTGGTGTCGGGCGGACATACCCAGTTGGTGGAAGTGGAAGGCATAGGCGGCTATCGCATCCTGGGCGAATCGTTGGACGACGCCGCCGGGGAGGCTTTCGACAAGACCGCCAAGATGCTGGGCCTTGGGTATCCGGGCGGCCCGGAAATCGCCAAGCTGGCCGATGAAGGCCGGGCGGACCGCTTCGATTTCCCGCGCCCGATGACCGACCGGCCCGGCTTGGATTTCAGCTTCAGCGGACTCAAGACCCACACTTTGACCACGCTCGCCACGACTGAAGGCACCCGCCAGGATAAGGCCGATATCGCGGCGGCGTTCCAGGCGGCGGTGGTGGATACTTTGTTGATCAAATCGCGGCGGGCCTTGCGGGAAACCGGGTTGAAGCGCTTGGTGGTGGCGGGCGGGGTCAGCGCCAACCGTCTGATGCGGGAAAAGCTGGATGATATGGCGCGGAAGGAAGGTTATCGGGTGTATTTCCCGCGCTTGGCTTTCTGCGGGGATAACGGGGCGATGATCGCCTATGCGGGTTGCCAACGCTTGTTGGCGGGCCATGTGGAACCGGCGGAAATCCGGGCGCAGCCGCGTTGGCCGTTGACCGAGTTGACGCCGCCGTAGCTCATCCAGGTTTTACCGGGTTGGACGGAAAGGCCCAATAGGGCCGTGACTTCGCATGCGGCGACCTTGCGCGACCCTTCCATGAAAAAGCCCCGGGTGCCGACGGCAATGCGCTGCCTATGCTGGGAAACCCAGTCTGGATTGACGATGAACATCAAGGCATCGCCTTCCATTGGAACTTCCCCTTCCGGCCAGACCGAACCCGCCGGATCGATGAATTCGGGCCAGATCATGTAGAGGCGATCACGCCGGGGATCGTCATCCGCATATAGGAAATCCCAACGGGTATGCTGGCGTGGCGGGGTACTCCGCCCCCCTTCGGCAGGACTGAAAAAACGATAGCGGACATGGAAATCGGGTTGCCGGTGTCCGCTATAGGTTCGCATGAACGCCGCCCCCTATCGCAGAGTTAGGCCGAGCCAGCTTGGCTTTACCAGCGGTTGGGCTGACCACTTAGCCACCTCATGCGATTGTAGTACTGCGCCTCATTGATTTCCCAGCGCATAGTTCTTGTACCAGAAATGCGTTGTGTGTATCCCTCAACGCCACTGCATGCTGGGCCAGTTTCAGCCACAACAGCCTTGTTGCCCATGACAAGCTTCCATGCAGGACAAACGCGCTGAGCGATATGCAACACATCAACAATGAGTTCGGGCCAAGTTCTTGCGCGGTGTTCGACTAGAAAGCTAGTGTGTTCGACCCTTTCTTCCCACATGATGAAACGTTCACGCTCCAACTCCAGAGCGGTAAAACCCGCGAGCCGCTCTAACTTTTTCAAGAACACTCCATGATGTGGGCCGACATACATCACCGACCAATATGATTGAAGTGCCATAGCGAGCACGTCCTAACCCTTCTTATTGCCGATCTTGCTCTCTTCGCCCTTGAGCAAGCGTTCGATATTGCCCTTATGCCGCCAGAACAACAGGGCGCTCATCACCACGGCGACGGCGGTCAGCGCGGGCGACTGCCCCGCCCACAGCCAGACATAGACCGGGGCCAAAGCCGCCGCCACCAAGGCCGACAGCGAGGAATAGCGGAAGGCGAAGGCCACACCGATCCAGGTCGCCAGCGCCGCCGCGCCGACCCCCCAAGCGAACCCGCTCAAAATCCCCAAGGCCGTGGCGACGCCCTTCCCGCCCTTGAAGCCGAAGAACACCGGGAACAAATGGCCGATGAACGCGGCCAGCCCCACCAATCCCACAACCATGGGTTCCGCGCCCAATCCCTTGGCGATCAACACCGGGATCAAGCCTTTCAGCGCATCGCCCAGCAGGGTGATGATGGCGGCTTTCTTGCCGCCGAGGCGCAGCACATTGGTCGCGCCGGGATTCTTGGAGCCCTCCTCGCGGGGGTCGGGCAGATCGAACAGGCGGCTGACCAGCACCGCGCTGGACAAGGAACCCAACCCATAGGCCAAAGGAATCAAAATCCATTCCAACATCGCAGCACCACCCCGGTTGTAAAATTCGATCTTTTTATGCTACCAATTCCGCACACTCAACACAGGACGGATTGGCGATGGACATTATATTTCTCCGGGGTTTGCGGATCGAGACGGTGATCGGCCTCTACGATTGGGAGCGCAAAACCAAGCAGGCCGTGATCCTGGACTTGGAAATGGCCACGGATATCCGGCCCGCCGCCGCGTCCGACGATATCGCCCATACCGTCGATTACAAGGCGGTGTCGCGGCGGCTGATCAGCTTCGTCGAAACCAGCGGCTGCCTCCTGGTCGAAACCCTGGCCGAGCGCATCGCCGGGATCGTGATCGAGGAATTCGGCGTGCCCTGGCTGCGGCTGACCTTGAATAAGCGGGGCGCGATCCAGGGCTGCGACGTGGGCCTCGTGATCGAGCGCGGACACAAGCCGGGACATGCCTGAGGTTTTCCTAGGGCTGGGCAGCGCCCGCGACCGGGAACGCCACCTCCCCGCCGCGCTGGCCGAATTGGCGCGGCTGTTCGGCCCCTTGCGGGTGTCCAGCCTCTACGAAACAGCGGCGGTCGGTTTCGAGGGACCGGCTTTTCATAACCTCGTGGTCGGTTGCGAGACCGCGCTGTCCCCCGCCGAACTCCTCCCCTTGCTCAAAGCCATCGAAGACCGGCAGGGCCGGGTCCGACAAGCCGACCCGCCCGTGCCGCCGACCCTGGATATCGATTTGCTGCTCTACGGCGATGTGGTGATGGAAGAAGGCAAGTTGAAGCTACCCCGCGGGGATATCCTGCGCCATGCCTTCGTGCTGGAACCCTTGGCGGAAATCGCCCCGGACCACCGGCATCCGGTCGATGGCCGCCGCTATGCCGAACTGTGGGCGGCGTTCGACAAGGCCGGATTGGTTCGGACCCGGCTCCCGGCCCCCTGGTGCAAGGAATAGCGGGCGTTATAGGACCGCGCCGGGCGCGAACTGCGCGAACCACTGGCCCGCGCCCGCAGGCGTTTCGGCATCGTAATACAAAGACATCAGCCGAAGCCGCCCAGCCTTCCCCAATTCCGGTCCCGGCAACAAGCCATGGAAGCCCAGACCGCCCAGCAGTTGATGGGTGGTGGTGAGGAACAAGCGCGACAGGCAACCATCCCGCACCATGGTTTCCAACATCCGCGGCCCGGCGACGAGATACGGGGTACGATAGCCCAGACCGCCCAATTGGCGGGTCAGGGCACCGCCTTCCACCGTCTTCCCCGCGCCCGCGACCAGCACTTCGTAGCCTCGATCCCGCCAATACGCGACCTTGCCCGGATCGGCCTGGGTGCCGGTGGCGATATAACAGGTCTGGCCGTGGGCGCGGAGCGATGGCGGCAGCGGGAAATCCAGGCTGGCGCTGGCGACCACCACGGCGGGCTGCGGCGGCAAGCCCTGGGCCTCGCGCCAAGCGGGCAGATCGTGCCCGGCTTCGTGCGCCCCGACTTGCAGGATGTTTCCCAGCCGCCCCGCCGCCAGCGCCCGCAAATAGCCGCCATGGGTGACAAGGCAATCGGCCTGGGCGTGCAATTCCAGGAACAGCCGGAAATCGTTGGGCGAGGTCAGGCGCTTGGGCAGATAGGTCTTGCCCCCGGCGTCTTCCAGGGCGATGCGGCCATCCAGGCTGCTGACGAAATTGGCGTAGACGAAGGGAGCCGCCGGACTGCCCAGCCGGTGCAGGCCGAGACCGAGATACAACCCTTCCAAGCCGACGGTGGCGGAACGCGGCGGGAAAAGACCTAGCAGTTGGGGAAACCGGGGCATGGGGAAATCTCCGGGACCGGGGTGGTTCAATGTCCCCCTCCCTCGCGGATGACGTGATAAAACCGGACTTGTCGCAAAACTCGATCCTTAGCTTGAGGTTATCATTGATTGGCCCCGGACGGCTTCGATCCGGGGAAAACCGCCGAGCGGACAGGCACCAGCGGGCATGGAATCCCAATCTTCCCACGAACGCCCCGGATTAGCCCATGCCATTGGCGGACCCGCCCGAACCCCTGTACCTGCTCGCAGCCTGCCCGGACTGGAACCCACCCCATCCGCCCGGCTTCAAATGCCTGGACCGGACCCTGGGAACCCACCCCTTGGCATGGATACTCGCCACCCGGCCCGCCGGGCTGGTGCTGGACGGCGACGCGCCGGAATCCGAGGGGCTGGAACTGCTGGCCGCGATCCGGCACCGCCCGGAACTCGACGCGACCCGCTTGTTCCTGCTGTCACGCTCCCCCGCGACCCGCGCCACGGCCTACGCTCTCGGGGCCGACGAATGCTTGCCAAAGCCCTGTACGCCGGAACAACTGACCGAAGCGTTCCACCAACACGGGCGTTTCGAGTTGACCTTCTGGGGAGTGCGCGGCACCCTGCCCATCCCCGGTCCCAAGACCCTGAAATATGGCGGCAACACCTCCTGCGTCGGCCTCCGCATCGGCGGGCACCGCCGCTTCGTATTCGACGCCGGCACGGGACTGCGGATGTTGTCCAACCACCTGATGGGCACCGACGGGGGCCGCTTCGACGGGCGGATTTTCATTTCCCACCCGCATTGGGACCATTTCAACAGCCTGCCGTTTTTCCAGCCGCTGTATTTTCCCGGCAACCATATCGTCCTGCACGGCCCGCCCCAGGGCGAGCGCAGCCTCCGGGATTTGATCGACGACCAGATGGACGGGATTTTCTTCCCGATCACGGTCGGGGCGTTCCAGGCCGAGGTGGAATACCTGGACCTGTGGGAAGGGGTGCATCGCTTCGACGGAGTGCGGGTCGAGGCCAAACGCCTATGCCATCCGGGGCATTGCCTCGCCTATCGGGTCGATTATCAAGGCCGCTCGGTCGCCTATGTGACCGACAACGAGTTGGGCGCGCGTGGCCCGGACGATACCTCGCTACGGGAATTGATCGGCTTCCTGGACGGCGTCGATGTGCTGATCCACGATTGCACCTATTTCGACGACGAATACCCCAAGCGGGTGAATTGGGGCCATTCCAGCATCGGACAGGCCAGCCGCTTGGCCCACGCGGCCGGTGTCCGCTATTTCTACCTGTTCCACCACGACCCCGACCACAGCGACGCCGATATCGAGCGGAAGCTGGCGCTGGCCGAGCGGCACCTACACGGCCTGGGCTCCAGCACCCGCTGCCGCATCGCGGGCGAGGGCGATAGCCTGCGGATCGACCGCTTGGCCTGAAGCTTGGGGCGCTAATGCCCGCGGACCGGCTCCGGCGTCGCGGGCGGGGACCGCTCCGCCGCCGCCGGACACTCGCCCCGGAAATAAGCCCAGGCCTCGCAACGCCGTCCGCTGTCCGGCTCGACGCAGATCGTGCCGGTCGGGACGCCGTGGGTCAGGATGGGTTCGGTACGCCAACCGTCGGCGGCGCATTTGACATCGGCGGGATTGGCCAATCGCGCCCTCGCGGGCGGCTCCTGGGAAACCGCCGTTCCTCCACAGGCGCTCAGCAGCAAAGCCAGCAGCGCGCCCCATCGCATTCCCCGTCGCATAGGAACCTCCTCGATGGCCCACGCCTAGGGCATGGGCTTGGCCTGGGTGATCGGGAAAATGGCCGCGTTCGCGGCCCGTATCCGTTTGCTGTAGGTCTTTTCAGCCTTGGGAACGGACGCGGTGCCGATGTTCAAGCCCTCGTCGATGAATTCCATGGTCCGTTGCCCGCCCGAGGTCTGGCCGATACGCACTTTGCGTAGCTGCGCGACCTGGCCCGGTAGCCGCTTGCCGTTATAGGCGGCTTGCCCATTCTGGAAAGCCTGGGTGGCCGTCCCCGTGGACGCAGTGGCGGACAGGGCACCGCTGGCGGCCTGCGCCTGGGTTGCCGGTTTCGCGCTGGCGAACCAATCGGTGGGCAGATAGGCATAATCCCAATAATAGGAAAGATTATCCTCGTCCGATTCCTGCACCACGTTCTCCTCGTCCACCGACAAAGCCACGTAATAAATCCCCGCCTGAATCTTGTTGGAATTCTCGTCGTAGTTCACATTGAACGGCAAGGGCGGCGGGTTGGAAAAATCATCGCGGGAAACCGCCTGGTTCGGAGCCAAGTCCTGGCCAATCGTATCGCTCGCCACCACCCAATAACCGCCGGAGAAATCGATCAACTCCAGCTTGACCGTCCAACCGCCCGGCGCGGTCTGGGCACCGTAGTTGTAGATATCGTAGCTCAGGTAAGCCTCACCGGCGCTATCCCAATAGGTATACCAGTTATCGATATAAAGATCGGGCAAACCATTAGTCAGAGGGACGGCACTTTCACCGACGGAAACATTATTATCCTCGTTGGTTTCCGGTATCTCGTTGAGATCGTCCACCAAGAGGGCCAGATAATAATCGCCGGGTTCGATACGGGTGGGAAGCTGGAATTCGATACCATTGCCCTCGGCGATTTTGCGGTAGGCGCTTTCGCCGGTTTTGAGATCGAAGGGGATGGGCTCGTAGACCAGATAGAGATCGCTGGCGTTGATGACGCGGTCCTTGGACAGCATCAGGCTGACATTGGCCGCGCCTTCCGCCACCGTGGCCTGGCCGCCGTTCGAGACCTCCCATTCCAGTTGGCCGCTGCCGCCCAGGGTATAGCCCGTCACCTGCACATTCCAGCCATTGATCTGCAAATCGGCCAGCTCGCTGGCGGGCAGGGGCGGCACCGGATCGGGTGTCGGGGTAATATCGCCGTCGGGCGCGTCGTCCATCACCCACATTTGGAAAATGATGCCCTTATCGCGGATGAAGTCGTAAGGCATCCAGAAAAAGCCCTGATCACCCCAGCCCGTGCCCCAGGAATTGATGACTTTGATGGCCCCGCCATAGCGGTTGTTGTCGTAACCCACGGCGGTCACGGCGTGCAAGCCGTGCGGCCCGTTGTTGCTGCCGGCGTCGGAGTTGTAGACCGAATCCGTCCCTTGCAGATGGTAGAACTGGTCGTAGACCTTGATCCCCAACACCACCGGGCGGCGCTGGGCCAGCGCGGCTTTCAGACCTTGCAGGTCTTCCACCCGCTTGTAATCCAAACCCTTGAATTTCGGCCCTTCCTCCAACGCCGCCAGATCGGGCTGGGTCCAGTAATCCCGATCCGAATAAGGCATGGTGGCCAGCGTGGCCGCGCCCTTGCCCGCCGCCGGTCCCTGGCCGATCACCACATCCAGCGCGTCGTAAATCTGCGAGCCGTTGTCCTCGCCGCCGTTGATCTGGTTGTAGAGATAGGCCGGGCTGAACAAATGCGCGACCGTATCGAGCGACCAGCCCAATTCCACTTCTTCCTGATAGCTCTTCAAGGCATAGGCCACGGCCCAGGCCACGCAACTGCCTTGCTGACCCTGGTCGCCGGGCAGCGGGAAGCTGGGGCTGAGGTCCACCGAAGGCGGTTCGGTGGGCGCGGTACCGGTCGAGCCGTAGACATTGGTGGAAAGATGGGAGCTGTCGTAGCCGGAATAGGTCTTGCCGTCGAGGGTCTGCCCGCCGGTGCCCTTGTCGCCGTTGTCGGGCTGGACCAGGATTTGCACTTCGGCCTCGGGGCTGAACAACCGGCCATCGCTGACCCGGTAGGGCAATGTGAGGGTGCCTTGGAATCCGGCGGCGAAAGCGACATAGAGCAACCCGGTTTTGGAATCGACGTAGGCGCTGGTATAGCCGGTGCCCTGGGCGGGCGCGGTCAATTCATAGCTCAGGGTGTCGTTGTCGGGATCACTGCCCGAGAGTTGCAATTGCAGATAGGGCACCGCCGAGTCGGCGGTCTGGCTCAGGGCGTGGGCGGTGGGGGCGCGGTTGGCGGTGGCCACGACGACGCTGATATTGGCGCTGTTGTTGGCGGGGTTGGAATCGCGTTTGGCCGATTTCACGCTGGCGCTACTGTCCAGCCCGCCCTCGGCCTGCGGCGTCACCAGGATCGACCAGGCCGCGCTGGTGCCGGGCCGCAGCCGCTTGAGCTTGCAGGTGATACGGTGTTGGCGGCGGGCCTTGGGGCTGGCGAAGCGGCAACCGGGCGAAGCCGATCTGAACACCGCCCCGGCAGGCAAGGTATCGGTCAGCACCACGCCCAGGGCGGCTTTGGGACCGGGATTGGCGACGGTCAGCGCATAGGTCAGGTTTTCACCCACCGCGACCGGATTGGGGGTGGCCTCCAGGGTCAAGGCGAGGTCGGCACCCGTGGCCCCGCCGGGCAGCCAAGGCAGGGTCAACAGGGCCAGCAGCAAACGTGGGTTCATCGCTTTGTTCATCCTATCCTCCTTGGTTGTAAAAGCTTGATCCTAGCGATGCGCCCGGCCCTGGCGGACCGGGAAGGCGGAAACCCAAGCCGGTGGCGGGGCTTGCGGCAACCGGGTCGCGTTATCGTCTAGGACGGCGGCGCGACCCCGGAGACGAAATAGCGCGTCATGGCGTCGGCGTCGAACTGGTCGGCCAGGAAAAACGGCTCGCGCCCCCGATAGGCGCATAACCGGATCAACGCCTCGCGGCGGGCCGCGAACGCGGCCCGGAACCGCTCCCGGAGCGCCGGACGCATCAACAAACGCCGCCGCGCTCCGGTTTCCGGGTCTTCGATAGCCACCAGCCCGAATTGTGGCAGCCGCTGGTATTCGGCGCTATCCCACACCACCACCGGCACCACATCGTGCCGCACCAGCGCATCCAGCAGCCCTTCGGCCCAAGCCAGCGGGAAATGGAAATCCGAGACCAAAAACACCAGCGCCCGCCGTTTGCCCAGGTGCGGCGCGGCTTCCAACAATCCCCCGGCGGAACGACCCGTCGGCGTGAAATCCTTCAGCCGGGCTTCGAGTTCCGGCCCCGCGCCCTTGTGGAAGCGGCAGGGCAGGCACAGTTCCCAGCGGATACCCTCGTCGCAACCGATGAACCCGAACCCATCGCCGCTCCGGTAGGCGGAATAGGCGCAAGCGGCAGCGAACCGGGCGAGCAGATCGAGCTTGGCGGCGCTACCCCGGAACCCCATCGAGGCGGAAAGATCGGCCAGTACATAAACCGGAATGGAACAGCGCTGACGGAAAGTGCGGGTCAATAATTGCCCGAACGGATCGCGCAGGCTGGCGCGGAAATCGAGATGGCGCGGATCGGGATGGGCCAGGAACGGCGCATGGCCCGCGAATTCGTGGCCGCCGCCGAAACGGGCACCGACATGGCCGCCCGGATGCAAGCCCGCCGTGCGCCAACCGACGGCATAATGGAATTCCGGGATCACGGCGCGGCCACCCGGCCCAGGATGCCCGCCATCAATTCGCCGATCACGGCCTCGCGGCGCAGTTCGTAGACCGGGGCGAGGAACACCCGGTGCGCCGTGGTCTCGACGAACACCCGCTGGATATCCTCCGGCAGCAGATAATCGCGCCCGTCCAGCCAAGCCGCCACCCGCGCCGCCCGCATCATCATGCTCATGCCGCGGGGACTGGCCCCGGCCAGGATCAATTGGTCCATCTGCACACCGTCCAGCCTCACGCCGTAATCCTGGGGCTTGCGGGTGGCCTGCCAGAGATCGAGCGCGTAGCGTTGCAGGGTCGGGCTGGCCTGGATGCCGTTCTGGATGGCGCGGGCGATATCGGGAATCTCGCGGTGGGCCAGGACGCCGGGCCGGACGTTCTCGATCAGCCGGTCCACATCGTGGAACCGCGGCTCGAACATCAGGGCCAGCCGCAGATCGGGATCGTCCGGCGTCTCGATATGCAGTTCCATCATGAAGCGGTCGCGGGCCGCCGAGGGCATCTCGAAGGTTTCCTCCTTCTCCACCCGGTTGCGGTCGGCGAACACCTGGAGATAGGGAAACACCTGCTCGCGGTTGAAAGCCGTGACGCTACGCTCCGCCATCACCCGCAACAACAGCGAATGCACCTGGGGCCGGGCGCGGTTGACCTCGTTGAAGAAGAACACCGACAGGCTTTCCCCGTGCTTGAGGATGGGGCCGGGATCGACCCTGGGCTTGCCTTGCTCGTCGATATAGGTGTGGTAGACCAGATCGTTGGGCATCAGGTCGATGGTGCCCTCGATGCGCTCGTAAACCCCGCCCAAACCCCGCGCCACCGCCCGCAGCAAGGTGGTCTTCCCCACCCCGACATCGCCTTCCAGCATCACATGGCCGCGGGCGAAGACCGCGACGGTGATCTGGCGCACGGCGTGGTCGAGTCCCACCACGGCCTTATGGATTTCGCGCTCGAACGCCAGGGCGCGGTCGCGCCATTCGGCGAGCAGGCGGTCTTTGTCGAAGCTGGGATTCGGATTCGGTTCGGCGGCTGGCATGGAGGCTATCGGCGGGTGGCGGTCGGGACGGATAGTTTAGCGCCCAACAACAAAAACCCCGCATCAGCGGGGTTTCGCGGGGTCCGGGCCGGAAGGCGGGCTTCAGGCTTTGGAGGCCGGGCTGGGAATCAGATCGTCGAAGCGCTTGACTTGGTCCTGGCCGAAGTAGATCAATTGCAGGCCGATATCGAGCAGCAATTGGTGCAGCTTGGTGAACTTGTAGATGCTGTACACCAGATAGCCCAGGGCCGCGATGCCAATCCCCCCGGCGACCGCCACCGGCAGGCCCAGTCCCTGGAACAGATGGATGATCTGGAACATGACATCCAAAGGCAGGACCAACAGCACGCCGAAATAGACCAGCATCATGAAGGTGAACATCACAAAAACGATGAACTTGAAGACCTTCGCCAGAATCGCTTCTGTTTTCATGGATAGATTTTCCTCTTATGGGTTCAATGCGATGGAGTCGGGAATTCTGGAATAGCGGCCAGCGGCGGGCGGAAACCTGTCCCCCGGAAAAACAAAAAGCCGTGGCGTTCCCGGCTTCCTGGATTGGGGCTATTCAAAACCGGGGCATTCTAGCACAAGGCATGTCCCCGGATGCCCGGAAGCCCCTGGGAAAAGACCGTTTCCCGCGATGAGCGATACGGGGGCCGGGGTGTTGCCGGACCTGAACGCCGACCCTGGGCCGGGACGGCGGAAGCCTGGGGATTTTGACCTAAAATGGCCGTTTCCCCGGACCCCAACCGACCTGGGTCCGCCGTGTCTCCCAACATCCAACACCCCCTCCTCCCATGACCGACCTTCAACGCATATTCGAACAATACCAACAGGGCACGCTCGATCTCGACGGTTTGCGGCGGGCCGTGGGCCTTTACGCGGAGCGCGGGGCGGAAGCCCGGAGCGCACTGGCCATCCGGTTGCACGCCGAATATTCGGCGGGGCGCTTGACGGCGTCCGCCTACTTCGCCTTGGAACCCTGGGCGCGCGGCGGCGCGGACCCGGCGGCACCGACGGTGGTGGTGGGCGACGCGCTGGACGAAGACCGCACCTTCGCGCTGGGTTTGGCCGAAGCCACCCTGGTGGTCGGCGGCCCGCCAGACGATGCGCCGACCCTGGTGGTCGGCGCTCCGGGAAACGATGACGCGACCCTGTTGGTTGCCGCCGCGGAACCGACCGTGGTGGTTGGTACCCGTCTGGACGACATGCCCTCCCCGGCCCACGCCGAGGCGGATAGCCCCCGGATCGCGCCCGATCCGGCGGGCGACGATCCAACCTGGGCGCTGCCCCTGGCCGAGGCCACGCTGGCGGTGGGGAACCCCGACGACGCCACGGCGGTGGCGGGTCATTCCGCCAGTCCCACGCCACCGCCAGCCCTCCCCAAGCACCGCACCGAAGCCACCTACGGCACCCAGGCCGCCACCCGCGCCCAACCCCACCCCACACCCCGCGCCGACCGGCCCTTGCAAATCGGCATGATGCTGAAAGAGCGCTTCGTGCTGGAAGAAGTGATCGGCGGCGGCGGCATGGGCACGGTGTTCAAGGCGCTGGATATGCGCAAAAGCGAAGCCCGCGACCGCGAACCCTATGTGGCGCTCAAGGTGCTGAACCCCGAATTCCGCGACAACCCCATCGCCTTGATCGCCTTGCAACGCGAGACCAAACGGGCGCAGACGCTATCCCATCCCAACATCATCAATGTGTTCGACTTCGACCGCGACGGCGGCCATGTCTTCATGTCGATGGAATATCTCGATGGCCGCCCACTCAACCAGATGATCCGGGAAACACCCGGCGGGATGCCGTTCAAACAGGCTTGGCCACTGATCCGGGCCATGGCCGACGCGCTGGGTTACGCCCATAGCAAGGACGTAGTGCATTCCGATTTCAAACCGGGCAATGTGTTCCTGGACAGCCATGGCGAGGTGCGGGTGTTGGATTTCGGCATCGCCTGCGCGGCGGGCCGGGTAGAGAAGGCGGGCGCGGACGCCACCATCTTCAACGCCCGCGACCTGGGGGCGCTGACCCCGGCCTATGCCAGTTTGGAGATGATCCAGCGCCAAGACCCCGATCCCCGCGACGATTTGTACGCCCTGGGCTGCGTCGCCTACGAATTGCTGACCGGGAAACATCCCTACGGCAAGCTGGCCGCCGACAAGGCCTTGGAATTGAACATACAGGCCAAGCCGGTGCCGGGGCTGAACCGCAAGCAATGGCGCGGCTTGCAGCGGGCCATCGCCTTGAAGCGGGAAGACCGGGTGGCTTCCGCCGCCGAGTTCATCAAGGATTTACAGGTACGCACGCCCGCGTTCTACGCCTTGTGGACGCTGGCCCTGGTGGCGGCGGGCAGCAGTGGGGCCAGTGTTTATTTCAGCCTGTTCGCGCCCCAGGAAACGCCCAAGGTGGCGGTCCAGCTCAGCGAGGACCAGCGCCAGC
Organism: Methylomagnum ishizawai; assembly: GCF_900155475.1. NCBI lineage: Bacteria > Pseudomonadati > Pseudomonadota > Gammaproteobacteria > Methylococcales > Methylococcaceae > Methylomagnum > Methylomagnum ishizawai. The sequence goes on from NZ_FXAM01000001.1 coordinate 4,118,433, forward strand.
AAATCGCCGACCTGCTGGAATTGGCCGCCATCCATTACGAGGTCGGCTATCTGACCGCGCCGACCGGGAGCAATGCCCTCTGGGCCTATCAGGAGGTGTTGAAGATCGACCCCTACAACGGCGACGCCGTCAAGGGCTTGAGGAAGATCGCCGACGCCCAGGAACAGGCGGCGTGGCAGGCGTTCGAGCAGGGCAATAGCGCCGAGAGCTTGAAGAAGGTGGTGGATGGCCTGGAGGCGGTGCCGGACCATCCGGGGTTGGTGGCTTTGCGGAAGAAGTTGGAGCGGTGAGGGTCCGGTTGGAGACCATAGCGGGCGGCAAGGCCGGCGTTCCGGCCCCCGCCCGGACGGAGCCGCCTCCGGCGGGACAGGCCGGACGCGGCTTTGGGGTTTACCTCAAGCCCGGAACCTTGAAGCCGGTGATCTTGATCAGGTCGTCGGTCCCGAAACCGTCATATGCCGGCATATTGGTGTCGTCCGAGTGCTGGATGGACACGAAGGCGGTGGAGCCATCGCCGATGAAGATGAAGCCGGTGGGTTCGGCCTTGGTATCCTTCACGGACAGGATTTTGGCGCAACCATCGGTCTTGATGTCGCGGTCGGCACCGTCCGGCAAACAGGCGAAGATGTCGCCGTTGTCATGGTCTTCCACCACGTATAGGTTGCCGGTGCGCGGCTGGAAGTCCAGGTTGTCGAAGGAATTGAAATCGGTGTCGCCTTCGACGAAGCGGTTGACGACAGTGGTGCGGCCCGTGGTGTTGAGCGGGTTGCTGTCCACGGCGCAAACGACCTCGGAGTAGTTCTTGCCGCCTTCGTTGCCGGTATCGGTCCAACAAACGCGGACCGCGGCGGGCACGCTGGGATTGCTGTAACGGATATCCTGGTGCAGGTCTTCCGGGCGGTAATAGCCGGTGGCGCCCTTGGTATCGGCTTCGCCGCGGGCGTTGGCGGCGGCGACCTCGATCCAGCCGGCATTGCCGATTTCGCAACCCTGGCCGAACTGCGTCCCGGTGGTGCAGGAAACCTGCATGGCGTAGACCTTGCCATCGACCAGCGGGGAATCGTTCAGGTCGGCGATGTTGCCGACCACGCCACGCGGGGCGGTGGGGATGAACTTGAAGATCGCGCCGCCATCGACATCGGGGGCGGCGGTGCCCGGACGCAGTTCGTCGCCCGCGATGATCACGCCGGTCGGCAGCACAGCCAGGCCTTCCCAGGCCATGGTCGGCAGGGCGGTGCGTTTGACGATATTGCCGGCGGTCGGACCGGAGATGGTGCCAGCGGCGCGGTTGGTCACGGTGTTTTCGGTCGTGGCCAGCGGCTTGATGATTTCGTAGGCGCCGCCATCGTCGGTTTCCTCGGTGGCGAGGATGGTGCCCCACGGGGTGCGGCGGATACCGTCGCAGCCATCCATGCCGCGCAGCAGGGTATCGACCTGGCCGGTGATCAGGTTGATGCGTTGCACGGACGGGTTCATCTTGCCATTGGGCAGGGTTTCCAGATCGCTCTCGACACAGGTGATGAGGTGGCTCGGGGCCTTGTCGTTCGGCCAGAACGCCATCATGTCGGTATGGTTGGCGGCGTTGCGGGTGACATATTCGACGGTCAGGCCATCGGCCGCGGCGATCTGGTCGGCGGCGGACTGGCTTGGATTGCGGTAGCCCGTGCTAGGCGTGACCGGAGCGGTGGACGCCAGCGGCGCGTTGACACCGAACAGGGCCGGCGCACGGTTGGCCATCTGGGTCTCGACGTATTTGCCGAAATCGAAGGCGGAGGCCAGGTTGGGAAGCGCGACGCCCGAGGCCAGCGCGGCGGCGATGGCCACGCGAATGGTGATAGCTTTCATGAGGCAGCCTTTATTCTTTCAAAAATTAACGGACTAGAAGGAACGCCCTCCGTAGGGAAGGTCCAGCCCATGCTATTGCCCTGTCTTTACAGGCGGGCTGCGGTTTCGTTAAGAATCGGCAGCGGCGGTGTGCGCCGGGATGCCTTTGTGGCTTCGACCCCGCCCAGCCATGGAGACCGGGAACCGGCTTAATCGGGCGCGCCCCACCTGTCGCCCTGGCATGTCCCCGCTCCCCGGATTCAGCCCCCATTCATCCCAACCGGCGACAATGCCGCCCCAGACCTCACACATGCCGCTTGGGATAATCCAGCCAAGCCAACCGCCCCGCACCCGCCATCACATGCGCCCAGGACTCCACCCCGAATTCCACCGCCGCCATCCCGCAAGTGGGCAACTCGCCGATATCGCTCTGCGCGAGTTTGTCCACCAGCCGGGTGAATCCAGGGTTGTGGCCGATCAGGTAGACGCATTCCCAGGCATCGTCCAAGCCCCGGATGAGTTCCATCACCATCGCGGGTTCCGGCAAATACAGGCTGGGCCGGAAATCGATGGCTCCGGGATCGTAGCCCACCTGGGCGGCGATGAGTCGGGCGGTTTCGGTGGCGCGGACGGCGGGGCTGCTGACGATGCGGTCGGGCAAGGCGTCGCGGAATTTCAAGACGCCGCCCATGAACGGCGCGTCGCGCAGGCCGCGCTGGTTCAAGGGACGGTTGAAATCGGCCAGTCCTGGATGGTCCCAACTGGATTTGGCGTGGCGGATGACGATGAGGTGTTTCATGGCGCGGGACTCCGGTGGTCTGAGGATGTCCCGCATTGTAACCCCAGCATCGGCACCCGCACGGGACAGGGCCAAACCCGGCCACGGGCGATGCCCCAAACCGGGGCGGATACTGTGCCAAGCCCCGTAGGGTTATAATGTATTTTTATGTAGCGAGCGCCGACACCGCCGGGAAAATCCCCGTCCCCTGGCGGCGCGGGCCAGCGCCAGACTCGTGGTAACGACCGAAGGCCATGCCGGAAGTCGTCGTTTCGACCCGCCTCCCCCCGAAACAGTGATCGAGTTCCCGAAGGACAGAACAACAGTGAAAGCACGAAGAAACCGGATTGCCTTGTTATGCGCCTTGCTAATACCGGTTGCGGTCCACGCCGATCCCGGCAAGCCCACGCCCCCGCCCAACGCGGCCCCGGCCGTCCCGGCCCCCGACGCCAAACCGCCCGCCAAGCCCTTCGAGTTCGCCGACGTGGAACTCAAGGCCCGCGAACTGGCCGGTAAACCCTATGCGCGGGACGACGCCGGGATGCCGGAATTCCTGGGGCAACTCGATTACGATCAATACCGCGATATCCGCTACAAGGCCGACAAGGCGCTGTGGAAAGACGAAGGCTTGCCGTTCCAAATCCAAGCCTTCCACCGCGGTTTCATCTTCAAGGACCGGGTGAGCATCAATATCGTGGACCACGGCTCCGCGACCCGGCTGGCCTATTCGCCGGAGTTGTTCGATTACGGCAAGAACCAATTCCCCGCCCCGCTACCGCCCGATCTGGGATTCGCCGGGCTGCGGTTCCATTACCCCTTGCGCCGCGACGAGGTCTACGACGAGGTGGCGGTGTTCCTGGGCGCGAGCTATTTCCGCGCCGTGGGTTTGGGCCAGACCTACGGGCTGTCGGCCCGTGGGCTGGCGCTGGACACCGGCCTGGCCAAGGCCGAGGAATTCCCCATTTTCCGCGAATTCTGGGTCCAAAAACCCGGTCAGAACGCGGGCGAATTGGTGGTCTATGCCTTGCTGGACAGCCCGAGCGTGACCGGGGCTTACCGCTTCACCCTGCGGCCCGGCCTCGACCTCACCCTGGACGTGGCCAGCCGCCTGTATTTCCGCAAAGCCGTGGAGCGGGTCGGCATCGCGCCCTTGACCAGCATGTTCTTCCATGGCGAGAACACCGACCGCTTCATGGACGATTTCCGGCCCGAGGTCCACGATTCCGATGGGCTACTCCTGGGCCGCAGTACCGGCGAATGGGTTTGGCGTCCGCTCAACAATCCGCGCCAGCTCCGCATCAGCGTGTTCAAGGACACCAAGCCCTCCGGTTTCGGCCTGATGCAGCGCGACCGCGAGTTCGACCATTACCAAGACCTGGAAGCCCAATACCACCGCCGTCCCGGTGCCTGGGTCGAAGCCTTGGGCGATTGGGGACCGGGCGCGGTGTACCTGATCGAAATTCCCAGCGACGCCGAGAAATACGACAACATCGTCGCCTTCTGGGTGCCGGACCAGCCCGCCACCGAAGGCAAGGAGTTCCGTTTCGACTACCGCCTGCATTTCGCCCAGGAAGAATACACGGCGGTCAGCGGCGGCAAGGTGGTCGCCACCCGCATCGGTGCCGCCGAACCCGGCGACAACCAGAACCGCAAGATCGTGGTCGATTTCGGCAGCCCCAGCCTCAAGATGCTCAGCCCCAAGGCCAAGGTCGGCGCGGAGGTCAGCGCCTCGTCCGGCAAGATCGGCAATCTGGTGGTTCACAAGAACGAGGAGAACGGCACTTGGCGCTTGAGCTTCGACCTGGAACCCGTGCCCGCCGAGAAGGACAAGGACAAGGTGCCGGTGGAATTGCGGGCCATGCTGAAATCGGGCCAGGATGTCCTGACCGAAACCTGGGTTTACCAGTGGAACGCCCGATGAACCAAGCGCATCAGGCCGAACCGGCCCACGGGTCTTTGTCGCACGCGGCTTCGATGCGGGTCCAGGCCCAGGCCGGGGAATATTGGCGGCGGCTGTGGTTGTCGGACCCGGCCTTGATCGCGCATTTGACGGAGGAATGCCTGCACCGGGCGCGTAAACGCCTGGGACAGCAAGGCTCGGAGCAAGAATGGCTGATGCGCACGCTGGAAGAAATCCAGCGCCGGTTCGACCACGCCCTGGCCCGCGCCCTGCGCTGGCCGCCCACGGTCGATGGCCACGCCCTCGCCGCCGCCCGCGCGGCCTTCCTGTTGGGCGGCACGCCGAGCGAGGGCGATGCCTTGTTCCGGACGGGCGAGCCCGCGCCGGAGTTCCAAGCCCGGTTGCAAGCCCTCCTGCCCCGTTCCACGCCGCCGGAAGCGCCGCTTTCCATGCCCCCGGCCCCGTTGCGCTTCTGGCTATTCAAGTCGCCGTAGGACGGGTTAGCGTAACCCGCCGTTCCGGGTGCGAATCCACGAACGGCGGGCCGCAGCCCACCCAGCCCAGGATAACGAACCCTAGCTCCTCCAACCCAAGGTTCCCCGGAAATCCCCATGGTCCCGTTCCCCCCCGTGCTGCCCCGCTACGTCATCCTGATCCGGCGCACCCTGTTCCTGATCCTGGTGGCATTCACCACTATCGTGGCGCTCGCCATGATCACCAGCGCCTTCCAGCCCAATGGCATCACCCCGCAGGAACTGGTGCTGCTGTTACTCTATACGCTGTTGATCCTGTGGATCAGCACCTCGTTCTGGACCGCGACCCTGGGGTTCTGGTGCCTCTTATGGGGCGGGGACCAGCGCGGCATCGGACGGGTGCCGCCCACCGCCACCGGCCAGCCCGACCCCAGCCCCCAACGCACCGCCCTGGTGATGCCGATCTACAACGAAGAACCGACCCGGGTATTCGCAGGACTCCGGGCCATTTATCAAACGCTGGTCGAGACCGGGCGTTCCGACGAGTTCGAGCTGTTCATCCTCAGCGATACCCGCGATCCCGACACCTGGATGCGCGAGGAAGTGAACTGGTACCGCATGTGCCACGACTTCGACGCCCACGGCAAGATTTTCTACCGCAACCGCGAGAAGAACATCGCCCGCAAGAGCGGCAACCTGGAGGATTTTTGCCACCGCTGGGGCGGGCGCTACCGCTATATGATCGTGCTGGACGCCGATAGCATCATGACCGGCGCAACCCTGGTGAAGATGGTGGACCGCATGGAAGCCCATCCCCGCGTGGCCTTGATCCAATCGCCGCCGATCCCGGTCAACCAGACTTCGCTGTTCGCCCGCATCCTGCAATTCGCCAGCAGCTTCTACAGCGATGTATTCATCGCCGGGATCAACTACTGGCAATTGTCCGGCAGCGGCTATTGGGGCCATAACGCCATCATCCGCCTAGCCCCGTTCACCCAATATTGCGGCCTGCCCAAACTGCCGGGCCGCGAGCCCTTCGGCGGCGAAATCTTCAGCCACGACTTCGTGGAAGCGGCCTTGCTGCGGGAAGCGGGCTGGGAAGTCTGGCTCGACCCCGAGTTGAAAGGCAGCTACGAGGAATTGCCGCCCACCCTGATCGACTACGCCAAGCGCGACCGCCGCTGGTGCCAGGGCAATTTGCAACATTTGCGGATGGTGTTCGCGCGGGGCTTTTCCGGGCTGAGCCGCCTCTATTTCCTGATGGGCATCATGTCCTACCTGTCCTCGCCCTTGTGGCTGATGTTCCTGATCCTGACCGGGCTGGAGGCTTACATCAAAAGCCAGACCATGCCGGTCTATTTCTTCGGCGACAACATCTTCCCGGTGTGGCCCGAATCCTATGCGGTGGAAATGACCACGGTCCTGCTGGTCACGCTGGCCATGCTGTTCCTGCCCAAGCTGTGGAGCCTCCTGCTCCTGCTCACCCATCCCAAGGATTCCAAAAGCTTCGGCGGTTTCTTCCGGGCCACGCTCAGCGTGTTCCTGGAAAGCGTGTTTTCGATGCTGACCGCGCCGGTGTTGATGCTGTACCAGAGCAAGTTCGTGTTCGCCATCCTGATGCGGCGCAGCGTGGGCTGGCCCGCGCAGAACCGCGACGAGCATCGTTTGAGCCTCAAGGAAGCCGCCGCCGCCCACGGCGGGCAAACCCTGGTCGGGCTGGCGGCGGGCTGGGTCAGCTATGAATATGTGCCGGATTTCTTCCTGTGGCTGATCCCGGTGCTGGCCGGGCTGGTGCTGGCGATTCCGGTGTCGATGCTGTCGAGCAGCGCCGCCGTGGGCCGCTGGGCGCGGAAACTGGGTATCTTCCTGATCCCCGAGGAATACCAAACGCCCCGCGTCCTCCAACTGCTGCACGAAAACCTCGCCCGCGGCGAGGCCGAAGCCGCCGCCCATGCCGCCGAAGGCGAAGCCCGCAACGTGGCCGATCCCGGCGCCTATGCCCTGCATCTGGCCTTGCTGCCCCAGCGCCCGGTGAAGAAGCGCCAACGCCATGAACTCAAGGCGCTGGTCTACCGTTTGGTGGAGGAAGGACCGGACAAGCTGTCCGGCCCCGAAAAGCGCAACCTCATCGCCGACCCGGAAACCCTGGCCCGCCTGCATACCCTGGCCTGGGCCGGGAAGGCGGGGAAAACCGCGCCTTCCGCCTGAGTTCCCCCATGGAGCAACGCCAAATTTTGCTGGAGCGCCATCAGGCGGCGCTCCGCGCCTGTGCCCGCTGTCCCGAGATGATCGGGCCGGTGATCGTGGGCCAGCCGGTGCTATCACCGGTTTTGCTGATCGGCCAAGCGCCGGGCGGCAAGGAAGGCGTCCTCGGCAAGCCCTTCGCCTGGACGGCGGGCAAGACCTTGTTCCGCTGGTTCGCCAGCATCGGCGTCGCGGAAGAGGACTTCCGCCGCCGCGTCTACATGGCGGCGGTGTGCCGCTGCTTCCCCGGCAAGAACCCCAAGGGCGGCGACCGCGTGCCCGCCCCCGCCGAAATCGCCCGCTGCTCGGCTTGGCTGGACGCCGAACTGGAACTGCTGCGACCCCGCCTCGTTATCCCGGTCGGCAAACTGGCGATCCGGCAACTCCTCGCGGCCGACAAGCTCGACCAGGTCGTGGGCCTCGGCCACCGGCTGGAACGGCCCGGCTTGGCCGCCGATATCATCCCCCTGCCCCACCCTTCCGGCGCGTCCACCTGGCACCGCCGCGATCCCGGCAAAACCCTGCTCGAAACCGCCTTGGGCCTGATCGCGGAGCATCCGGCTTGGCTGGCTATACGGCATCCGCCTTGAATCCCGCCCGAGTTATGCACAAACGGGCCTGTCAAGCCCCTTGCGCCGCCTGGCCCTACCGGAAAACTACGGTCCCAGGCCATCCCATTGATTTATATAGAAATTATAGATGGGCGAAAATCTCGCCAACCCAAGGAAAAGCCAAGCGGGACAAGCACTTGGGCCGATTCCACGGATTTATTCCACAGACTTATCCACAGGTCCTGTGGATGGTTCGTGGCGGGCCAGGATGATCTGGCCGGAGTCCCGAACGGCAGCACGCGCTCCCAAGGCAAGCCGGGGCAACCGCTCCGTTCGCGGCCGTTGAGCGCCCCGGATAGGAAAGAGATAATGGCGAACCACCCGCCGGGTTGTCACGACCCGGACCGCGCAAATCCACGCCCCATCCCGCAGCCATCCGCCTATGCATCCCCCCCATGATCGCCACCGCCCATCCCGGCCCGAAACCTTCGTCGAAGTGTTACGGGGGCACGCGCTGGAACGCCCGGACCAGCCCGCGCTGACCTTTTTGGAGCATGGCGAACGGGAAGCGGCGGTATGGAGCTATGCCGAACTGGACCAGCGGGCGCGGGCGTTGGCCGCCCGCCTGCAAGCCCTGGGAGCGGCAGGCCAACCGATCTTGCTGGCCTATCCACCAGGCTTGGAATTCATCGCCGCGTTTTGCGCCTGCCTCTATGCCGGAGCCGTCGCGGTGCCGGTACCGTCGCCCCTGCCAGGCCGGATATCCCCCAGGACGGCGGCGATTGCTGCCGAAATCCGACCACGATGGGTATTGACCACCTCGCCGTTGCTGGACAACCCGGCGTCGTGGCCAGGACTTCCGCCCGGACTGGCCGAGGCCGCTTGGCTCGCGACCGACACCCTCCCCGCCCACGGGGCGGAACACTGGTCGCCCCCGGTCCTCGATGGCCAATCCTTGGCTTTCGTCCAATTCACCTCGGGATCGATCCAAGCGCCCAAGGGCGTCGCCATCGGCCATGCCAACCTGCTCGCCAACCTGGACATGATCCGCGCGGCCTTCGGCCACGACACCGAAACCCGCGTGGTGAACTGGCTCCCGCTGTCCCATGACATGGGGCTGGTCGGGGGCGTATTGCAACCCTTGTTCGTGGGCGGGCGGACCGTGCTGATGTCGCCGCTCGACTTCATGCAGAAACCGGCCCGCTGGCTGTCGGCGATTTCCCGCTACCGCGCCACCAGCAGCGGCGGGCCGAATTTCGCCTATGAATTGAGCGCGAACCGGATACACCCGGACCCAGCCGGGGCATTCGACCTGAGCGGTTGGCGCGTGGCTTTTTGCGGGGCGGAGCCGGTCCGCGCCGACACCCTGGCCCGCTTCGCCGCGAAGTTCGCCCCGGCCGGATTCCAAGCCCGTGCCTTGTTTCCCTGCTACGGCTTGGCGGAAGCAACCTTGTTCGTGAGCGGCGGACCCAAGGACCGCGGGGTGCGCACCATCGATGTATCGACGGACACCCCCCCAGGCGCAACCCGCAGCGCGGTGGGTTGCGGCCTGGGCGGCGGGCCGGGCCAGCGCATCGCGATTGTCGATCCGGGAACCGGAATCCCGGTGCCACCGGGACAAACCGGCGAAATCTGGGTGGCCGGTCCGCATGTGGGGCGCGGTTATTGGAACAGACCCGAGGAAACCCAGGCGGTCTTCAACGCCCGGACCGCAGACGCGGACGGACCTTATCTCCGCACCGGCGATCTGGGGTTCATCGTGGACGGCGAATTATTCATCGCCGGACGGCTCAAGGAGATCATGATCGTGCGGGGGATCAAGCACCATCCCGAAGATATAGAAGCGACGGTGGCCCGGAGCCACCCCGCCCTGGCCTGCGGGGGCGGGGCCGCTTTCGCGGTGGCCACTGGCGAGGGCGAGCAGATGGTGGTGTTGCAGGAAGTGCCACGGCCCGTCCCGGCCCATGCGGATTTGGCGGCCTTGGCCCAAGCGGCTTTCAAGGCCGTGTGCGAAGCGCACGGGGTGCGGCCTTACGAGCTGAGGCTGTTGCGCCCCGGTGCCTTGCCCAGGACGCCCAGCCATAAAGTCCAGCGGCACCTGTGCCGGATCGAATACCAGGCGGACAGGCTCCAGGCTTTATGGACGCTGTCCGGCCAGCGCCGCGCCGACGCTTTGAGCAGGCCATAATTACCCTCGCGGCCGGGCGTTTCTGCTACTTTTTAATAGCCCCAACCATCCTGTAGCCCCGCCCATGCCGACCCTGGACCCCCGCCAGTTCAACACCCTGCTGCCGGAATTCCGCGCCGATCCCTATCCGCTGTATCGGCAGGCGCGGGAGCGGTTTCCGATCTTCTGGAGCGAGGCCGAAAGCGCCTGGGTGCTGACGCGCCATGCCGACGTGCAGGCGGTGCTGGGCGACCCCCGCTTCCTCAACGTGGAGCTAGGGCGGATCGTCGAGCGGATGGCGGATGCCTTGGGCCAGGATTTGCCCGAGTTGTTCGCCCTGTTCGACGCCCTGCCGTTCTTCCACAACCCACCGGCCCACAAGTCCGGTCGCCACTTCCTGGCGCGGGTGCTGGCCTTGCGGCCATTGGCCGCTTACAAAGAGGAAATCACCGCCATCGTCCAGCGGCTACTCGCGCCGCTGGACCGCGACGGCGGCATGGACCTCGCCATCGATTACGCCGAACGCCTGCCGCCCTTGTTCATGGGCGGATTGTTCGGCCTGGGCGAAAACGACTCCCTGTTCCTGGCACGCACCCTGAGCGGAGTTCCCGCCGCGCTCGACCGCGGCCAACCCATGCGGTTTTATCGGCAACTGAACCCGCGACTCGTAGAAGCCTACGAATTATTGCGGGAAGCATTCGCCCAGCGGCGGCGGGTGCCACGGGATGATGGCCTATCCTTGATGCTCGCCCTCGGCGAGGCCGAAGATTCCCTGGGGGAAAACCAACTCGCCGCCCGGGCGGTGGCCCTGTTCCTGGTCGGATTCGAAACCACGGCGGCCCTGATCGGCAATGGCTTGAACCTGCTGTTGGCGCATCCCGGACAACGCCAACAGATCGCCGCCGCGCCCGCCCTGCTCGACGCGGCGGTGGAAGAAACCGCGCGCCTCGAACCGCCCATCCAGCAGACCTCCCGCTATGCGTCCGAGGCTTGCCCGCTGGCCGGGCGGGAAGTCGAAGCGGGGCAGCGGGTGCTGCTGTTGATCGGCTCGGCCAACCGGGACCCCGCGGCCTATCCCGAACCCGACCGCTTCCGGCTGGACCGGCAAGGACCGCCCAACCTGAGCTTCGGCAGCGGCCGCCATGCCTGCCTAGGCACCCAAATCGCCAAGCTCGAAGCCAAACTGGCCTACGCCGGGATACTCGACCGGCCCGGCCTCCGCGTCCAGGGCGGGCCGCCGGAATGGTGGCCTTGCCAGAACCAGCGCCGCTTGAAAAGCCTCCCCGTGGCGCTGGCCTAAGCGCCTGATTTCACCCACCCTTTGCCTCAGGAGTTATTTATGCCGCAAGCGTCCCAAGTCCATCAATGGATGATCAGCTATCTTGGCGAACTGCTAGACCTGCCGGAAGCGGACATCGACCCCGAAGCCCATCTCGCCAATTACGGGCTGGATTCCACCGATGTCATGGTGATCGCGGGCGCGCTGGAAGAACAATTCAGCTTGGAGGTGGACCCCATCTTCTTCCTCCGCAACGCGACGGTTAAGGACATCGTGGACGATCTTAAGAACAGCGGCATCGTCGGTTAGGCGCGGGAGCGTTTCCCGCATGGACCCGCCCAGCCCAACCCACGGAGTTTCGGAGATGAACGCCCCCTACGATATCAGCCTCGTGGTCATCAGTTTCAACATGGCGCGTGAACTGCCACGGACGCTGCATTCCCTCAGCCCGCGCTACCAACGGGACATCCGGGCCGAAGACTACGAGGTCATCGTCATCGACAACGGCTCCCGCGAGCCGCCATCGACCCAGGATTTCGCCGAACTCGGGATGAACCTGAGGGTTCTGAGCTATGCCGAACCCACCCCGTCGCCGGTCAACGCCATCAATTTCGGCCTCTCGCTGTGTTCGGCCCCCTTGGTCGGCGTGATGATCGACGGTGCCCGGCTGGCGTCCCCAGGGCTGTTGGCGGCGTGCCGGCAAGCGGCCCGGCTCCATCCCCGGTCGGTGGTAACGACCTTGTCCTTCCATCTCGGGCCGGACCTGCAATGGATCACCATGCAAAGCGGATACGACCAAACCTGGGAGGATCGCTTGCTCGCCAGCATCGACTGGCCCGATGACGGCTACCGGCTGTTCAAAATCGCCCCGGCCTCGGAAAACGCCCCCAAAGGCTGGTTCGGGCCGCTCAACGAAACCAACGCCTTGTTCATGCCGCCCAGCCTCTGGCAAGCACTCGGAGGATACGATCCGGCCTTCACCGACCCCGGCGGCGGCTATGCCAACCCCGACCTCCTGTGGCGGGCTTTGGACTTGCCGGACACCCGCCAGGTGGTGGTGCTGGGCGAGGGCACCTTCCATCAATACCACGGCGGTATCGCCACCAATTCGGGCGGGGAAGGCCAACGCCGCGTGAAGGAAATGAGCCGGACCTACTACCGCCTCCGCCGCAAGCCCATCAAGGTGCCGGATGGCGAACGGACCTATTTCGGGCCGGTGTCGAAAGCGGCGACGGTGGCCTATCGGCGGGCGTTGGGCGGCGGCGCGGCCTCGGCGACGCCCTACCCTTCGACCGCTGCCGGTCCGGTCCAAACCAGCAGCCGCTATGTGGATTTGCTTAAAAAAACCCTGCTGAACGAAACCGGGATCGAGATGGAGGCCGCGCTGCGCGTGGCGCAGGAGATGCGGCAAATCCCGCCGGACTTTTGGCGGGAGGTGCTATGCGACCCGCCCGGAAAACTCAGGCTTCCCCTGGGCGACCTCAAAAACAAGCGGATGCAAGGGCAGGATACCGATGCCTTCAAAGCGGTGGTCCCGCTCGCCTACACCATGATCGGCCGCAGGCGCTTGGATCATTTGGAGGCCTGCGTCGGCACCGTCCTCGACGAGGAAGTGCCGGGCGATTTCATGGAATGCGGGGTTTGGCGGGGCGGGGCCTGCATCCTCATCAAGGGGATACTGGCCGAACGGGGCATCACGAACCGTTTGGTGTGGCTGGCCGATTCCTTCGACGGCCTCCCCCCGCCCCGCCCCGGTGTGGACGACGCGCTCGATCTTTCCAAGGCCCGCTATCCCCTGCTCGCGGTGTCCCTGGACCGGGTGCGGGCCAATTTCGAGACCTTCGGACTGCTGGACAGCGGCGTCCGCTTCCTGCCCGGCTGGTTCGAGGACAGCTTGCCGACGGCCCCGGTCGAACGGCTGGCCCTGTTGCGCATCGACGGGGATTTATATAGTTCGACCCTGGATGCGTTGAGCCATCTGTATGGGCGCGTCGCCCCCGGCGGCTTCGTCATCATCGACGACTACGGTGCCTTGCCCCAATGCGCCAGGGCCGTCGATGAATTCCGGGCCGGACTCGGCATCGACGAACCGTTGCGCATGATCGACTGCTATGGCGCCTTCTGGCGCAAATCCCGATAACCCCCCACCCTAGGAACGCGGCACCATGCATCATTTTTGGCCGACCCTCATCAAGCCACTGTTGGACCTCCTCAGCCCCCGCCGCCTGATCGAAATCGGCGCGGGCGATGGCCGGAACAGCCGCCAAATCGCCCGCTGGGCTTCCAACTGCCAAGCCCATTGCGACTTGGTCGATCCAGCCCCGTCCTTCGACCTGGAAGGCTTGGCCGCGCGCCACCCAGGGCGGGTCGTGGCCCATCGCCGCCGCAGCCTGGACGTCCTGGACCGGCTGCTCCCGGCCGATGTGGTTCTGATCGACGGCGACCACAACTGGTACACGGTCTACCACGAACTGATGACGATCTATGGCGATGCGGCGTCCTTGCCGGAGCAGGCCCCGGTCGTGCTGTGCCATGACGTGGGCTGGCCCTATGGCCGCCGCGATTTGTATTACGATCCCGCCAGTATTCCCGAAGCCCACCGCCAGCCTTGCCGGGTCGGGGCGGTCAGGCCGGACGCCACCGGAATCGCCAGGGTGGGACTGAACCCCGGCTTTTGCCACGCGGAACAGGAAGGCGGTCCACGCAACGGGGTCCGCACCGCCATCGAAGACGCCCTGCAAGACCGGACCGAAGCATTCAGGACCGTGTGGATTCCGGTTTTCCATGGATTGGCGATCCTGGTGCCCAAGCCCAGGTTGGAGCGCCATCGGGAGCTCGGCGCATGGCTGGACCGCCTGGAACCCGGCCCGGCCTTGCGGGGACTGTGCCAGCGCGCGGAATACGAGCGCTGCCTGGGCAACATCGACCGCTTGTTCCTCCAGGGTTTGCGGAGCGATGCCCAGCCCACCGGCGATAACACAGCCGGGCGGCCGTTCACGACCAGCTTGCCGGACGGGTTGGTGAAGACGATCCAGCAGGGCACACTGGAATATCGCTATAAGGGGTTGAAGATGGTGCTGAATCCCTTCGATCTGGCGAATTATTTGGCCTTGCTGGGCAAGCTCAGACCCGCGACGATATTCGAGATCGGCGTATACGAAGGGGGCCGGAGCCTTTGGCTGGCCGATAACCTGGCCGCCCTGGGGATTGATGCCCAAATCATCGCGGTCGATCTGGCACCGCCCGCCGATCTCGGTAACGACCGGGTCCGCTGCTTGACCGGCAACGCCAGGCACCTGGCCGATGTGCTGACGGCGGCGGAATTGGAAGCCTTGCCGCATCCCTTCCTGGTGATCGAGGATTCGGCGCACGATTTGGAAACCTGCGCCCTGGTGCTGGACTTCTTCCATGGATACCTCCGATCCGGGGATTACATCGTGGTGGAGGATGGCATCCTGCAAAGTTTGATGGAACCCGATACCGCCAAACCGTCGCTTGCGCCGCCTTCGCTGGCGGTCGCGGGGTTCCTGGCAACCCATGGCTCCGATTATGAAATCGACACGGAAAGCTGCGACCGGTTCGGGTTCAACACGACCTTCCAACCCAACGGCTGGTTGCGGCGGCGCTAACGCATTTCCGGTTGGGGTATACGGCTCATCCGTAGGGCGGGCATGTTCCCCGCCCACGCCGGCCGCAACCGGGACCGGATGGAAAACCTCCCGATCAAAGACGGATCGGGAAAATATCGACCGGGCGGGTGGTTTGGTCATCCCCGCCGAAAAAATCCACCATGAATTCCCGGTCCAGGGGACAGGCGGAGCAGACCGGTATCCGGCCACGGTCCGTCACCAAAGCGTCCATCAGCTTCCGGCGGGCGGCTCCCATGACGATTTGGCTGTAGCGCTGTTCCTTGAGGTTGCCGATCACGGGAGCGCCGGGGTGTACGCAGCAGGGCACCACGCTGCCGTCCCAATCGACCCCGAGGAAGGAACGGTTCGCGAGGAAGAAGCACAGGCCTTGCCCAGGCTGTGGGGGACTCTCCGCCAAGCGCACCGCATCGGGGAGGGGCAGCCAGGGGCGGAACTGCGGGGTCCAGCCCAAGGGGCCGAGAACCTCCCGCCACCGCGCCTGCCCGGCCGGGTCCGTACAGATCGTGCGCGTGATGAGCGCCACGCCGGGGTCGAGCCGGTCACAGATTTCCCGCGCCTTGGACAGGAAATCCATGAGCCTGGACCAACGGCCCGGTGGTCTCAGGCGTTCATAGTCCTCCGCCGTACCATCGCCGTCGCAGCTCACCACCAGCCGCGTCAATATCCTGGCGCGGATCGCGGCCTCGAAGGCGTCCCAATCCACGGTCTGGGCGTTGGTCGATATTTCGACCTGCCGCGCCTGCCAGGATTGCTCCGGTATCCGCGCCAACAGGCCCGCCAAGTCGGGATGCAACAACGGCTCGCCAAACTTGAAGAGGCGGAACAGGCCGATCTTCTTCACATCCAGGTTGCGCAGGCAAAGGTCGAAATCGGCTACCGATATCCGGTCCACCTTCGGTTTCAACAGGGAATTCGGACAGCCCACGCACCGTAATTGGCAACCATGGACGACATCGAAAGAAATGACTGGAATGCTCAAGGGAACGGCTGGAATCATCATAGCGATATCCGGTTTCGGCGATATGGTTGGCCACCCAGGCCGCATCGGGGCGGGGTGCGGCCCCGCTAGCGCGATGCCTCACCGGGCTCCCTCGTCTGGAGCAGCAGGGCGTCCAGATGGGCGCGGTAGCCGGGTTGGGCGGGGTCCAGTTCGGTGGCCCGCTTGGCGGAGGCGGTCGCCTCCGCCAAGCGGGCCTGGCGGGCCAGCGCCCGGCTCAGGTCATGGTGGGCGCTGGCGAGGCTGGGATCGAGTTCGACGGCCCGGCGCAGGCAGGCTTCGGCATCCGCCCAGCGGTCCGCCCGCGCCGACAGGTTGCCCAGATGGACATGATAGCCGGGCTTCCGGGGGTCCAATTCGATGGCCCGCCGGGCGGAAGCGGCCGCCTCGGCCAGCTTGCCCTGGCGCGCCAGCACCCGGCTCAGGTCGTGGTGGGCGTTGGCGAGGCCCGGATCGAGTTCGATGGCCCGGCGCAGGCGGTCTTCGGCGTCCGTCAAGCGGTCCTCCCGCGCCGATAGGTTGCCCAGATGGACATGGTAGCCGGGCTTCCGGGGAGCCAGCTCGATAGCCTGCCGGGCGGAGGCGACCGCCTCGGCCAGCCTACCCTGGCGGGCCAGCACCCGGCCCAGGTTGTGGTGGGCGTTGGCGAAACCGGGGTCCAGTTCGATGGCCCGGCGCAGGCAGCCTTCGGCGTCCTGTAGCTGGCCTTGCCGGGCCAGCACATCGCCGAGCTTGACCAGGGCACCGGGATGGTCCGGGAAGCACCGCCGGTATTTGCGGCACAGCGCGTGGGCCGTGTCCAAATCGCCTCTATCGACGTGGATGTCCACTTCCAGCATCAGGAAGCCATTATCATCGGGTGCTATCTCGAAACCCCTCCGCACATAGCCCAAAGCTTCTTCATAGGCTGTGAGGGCGCGGCTGGCCCGGATCGCGCCCCGTAGCGCGTCGAGCAGGGTAGGTGACAACGCCAAGGCTTGGTCATAAGCCGCTTTGGCACGCTCAAAATCCCCGGTTTTTTCCCGGAGCTCGCCCAGGCTCGCATAAGCGGGGGCCGAGGGCCAGGGCCGGTGGGCCAGCGCTTGGTCGAAGTAATGGATCGCCGTGTGCCAATCTCCGCTTTGCTTGGCCAATTCGCCCAGGGCGGCGTTGATGTCTGGATTCCCAGGGCTGAGGGCCAAGGCCTTGAGGTATTGGGTCTTGGCCTCGTCCCAGCGCTTCCGATGCAGCAAAGCCTCTCCCAGGCGCTGATAAGCGACGGGGATTCCGTCCAGGGCTTTGTAATAGCCGGGAATAGCCCGCTCGAAATCCCCCTTGCCAAAGGCCCGATGGGCCGACTCCAATTCGTCGGCGATGACCGGCTCATCGGCGGCGGGCTGCGTTGGCAGCGAGGGCGGGGCAACCCGGTCGGCGGTAGGCGCTGCGGCGGATTCGTCCGGCTCCGCATCGGATTGGACGGAAACCACGCATTGACCGGTTTTTTCCCCCAAGTCGCCAAACCAGAACGATCCTTCCTTCACCAAATCGACTTCCAGACAATACTGCCCCGGTTGTTCCGGGACTTGGACCACGAGTTCCAGTTCAAGGGCGGTGGCGGTCGGAATATCGCTGTCCAGGGCCGTGCGTCCATCCAGCCAGTGCAGCAGACCACCCTGCGGGTCGCGCCAATGATTGGCGACCCAGATTTGGCTGAACCGGGTGGCCGGGCAGGGGAAGGGACTTCGGTTGCTCAGTGTGACCGGGAGCCGCAAGCGCGTCCCCGGACGCGCTTCCAGGTGTTCGGGTACGCTGATATCGATCCGGCAGGCAGGGGGCGCGAAATCGCCGGAGCGGCGCAGGGCGTCCGGCAAAATTGCTTCGAGCCGTTCCACCAAGCTCGACACGGCGGGTTCCTCGAAAGCCTTGCCATGGCCACCGGGGATGGAATCGACGGTATAGCCCAGGTAGCAATCCTCCCACGCCGATGCGGGGTCGTGGAAACGCTTGTAGGGGTTTTGCGCCTCGTCGTGTTGGCTGACGATGAGCGCGACCCGGCCCGCGTAAGGCAGGGGCGGCAGCGGGTTCAATAGGATCAGCGCCGCCACCCGTAGGTCCAGCCGCATGAGGTTCTCGGCGATGCGCTGCGCGATATAGCTGGCTTGGCAGTTACCGGCGACGAGGTAAGGCCCGGGCAGGTCCAGCGCCAGGATTTCCTCGGTGTAGCAATCGGCGATATGGCGGATATTGGCCTCCGAGTATTGGAACACCATATGCCCGGAGCGCATCCCGTAGAGCGGCTGATCCGGCCCGAGGCGGGCGGCCAGTTGGCTGAACTCCCGATAGCCCTGGAAACACCACAACAAGGGGTGGCGGCGTCCCTGGGTGTTCAAACCGAAGACCAGCCCGCCCGGGCTGATCCGTTCCCCCCGCCACCAGGGCGCGACGACCGAAACCAATCTTTGGCGTATTTCAAGCTGGGTGGCGGATGGATGCATGGCTTCGCGATGAGGATGGACCCGGAAAATGCCGGGCGGTCCATAGACTCCCGGGTCGGGCGACCCGGTCTAGCTAGATAGCGTAGCCTAGCAAGCAAACCGTGCAATCGGGTCCGCCGCAGCCAGGACATCGCATGGGTGGCCGTCTTGGGCAGCCGCGCCACGCCTGGAACCGGTACGCGCCTTATTTCCCAATCACCTTCTCCAAATCCGCCTTGGCGTCGTTGGCCTGCTCGATGGCGGACCGGGTATTGTGGGAATGGGCGCTCTTATCGGCGGCTTGCAAATCTTCCAGCGCGTCGATGACCGCATGGGCTTTTTCCTTGGGGATTTCCTTTTCCGCCACGGCGGCCTTGATTTCGCGGAGGGCGCTTTCCGTATGTTGGACTACGGTGTCGGAGTCCTGCGCGTCGGCGGCCGCTTCGGTATGTTTAAGGGCCGCGTCCATATGATCGCCCGCCCAGGCCGGCTGGACTCCCCATCCCAAGGCGACGCAAAGGACGGCGAGGTATCGCGTTGTTCGGGTCCGCATCGTGCTATCTCCATGGGCGAATGAAAAAACCCGCGTACCGGGGGCTTGGGCGGTGGCGATCCAGGACGCTCCGAACCAAGGCGGCGGGCGCTTGTCAATCGCTAGTCTAGCTCCCCGCGCACAGGCGTGTAACCCCGTTCCCAAATCCCAAGTCCATCCCGTGCTATGTTTTCTACACTTTGGCTTCACAGTCCCCGTCAGCGATTCCGATCCATCGCCAAGCCTTGCGGCTCCCTCCCGCCCGGTCCACATCCCGCCGCCACCCGCGCAGACCCGATATAATCAAAATGCAATAAAAGCGCCGCCCCCAGACACTACACGAAATACACATCATGCAACACATCATAGACAATACGCTCCTCATCAAAGGGCACCCCCCACCCGACCCCGAGGGTGGCGAACCGGCACAAGCCGTGCCGTTCGACGGGGAAACCCTCGGCCCGCAGATCATCGCCCACCTCCAGGCCGGTGTGGCCGTCCTCGACCCTGGCCTGCGCTACCGGGTCTGGAACCGCTATATGGAAACCCTGAGCGGCCTGCCCGCCAGCGCGGTGTTGGGCCGCCATCCGGGCGAGGTGTTCCCATGGATGCGCGATGCGGGCATCGTCGCCGGGCTGGAACGCTGCCTGGCCGGCCAATGGATCCGCCAACCCGACACCCGGTTCGCTCCCATGGCCCAGGGCCGGGAAACCTGGGTGGCGGGCTGGTCGGTGCCGCTGCGCGACGGACAGGGCCGGGTCGTCGGCGTCCTGAACTGCGTCCAGGACGTGACCGAGCGCCGGCGGATCGAAACCCGCCTGAACGAGCAAGCCGGGCAATTGCACACCGCCGACCGCCGCAAGCATGAATTCCTGGCGATGCTGGCCCATGAACTCAGGAATCCGCTGGCCCCGATCCGCCACGCCGTCGATATCCTCAGGCGGACGGAGGCCAACCCGACCCTGGCGGCGCGCTACCGGGAGGTGATCGGCCACCAAGTCGAGCATCTGGCGCGGCTGGTGGATGATTTGCTGGAGGTGTCGCGGCTCAGCCTGGGCAAGATCGGGCTACGCAAGGCGCGGGTGACGGTGGCGGAGATCGTGGCGCAGGCCATGGAAACCAGCGCCCCGCTGATCGAAGCCCGAGGCCACGCCCTGTCGCTGGAACTGCCCGCCGAACCGCTGTGGATCGAGGGCGATCCCCTGCGCCTGGCCCAGGCGGTCGCGAACCTGCTGGACAACGCCGCCAAATACACCGATGCGGGCGGACATCTCGGGCTGGGCGTCGAAGCCCTGGGCGACCAAATTATCATCCGGGTCCGCGATAGCGGGCGTGGCATCGACCCCGCCCTCCTGCCGGAATTGTTCGAGCTGTTCTTCCAGGCCGGACGCGGCCTGGACCGCGCCGAGGGCGGGCTGGGCCTGGGCCTGTCGCTGGCCCGGCGCTTGGTGGAAATGCATGGTGGCCAGCTGCGGGCTTTCAGCGCGGGTCCGGGCCAGGGCAGCGAATTCGTCATCAGTCTGCCCCGGCGAACCGCCCCGGCGGTCCCGGTCACCACGCCGCCCCGGCCCGGAGCAACACCGCGCCGCCTGCGCCTGCTGGTGGTGGACGACAACCACGACGCGGCGGAAAGCCTGGCTTTGCTACTGCGGCTCGACGGCCATGAAGTGCTGCTCGCCCACGACGGGGCGCAGGCCGTGCCCCTGGCCCTGGCCGAAAATCCCGAAGCCGTGCTGCTCGATATCGGCCTGCCCGGACTCGACGGCTACGAAGCCTGCCGCCGGATGCGGGCGGGCGGGCTCAAGGACACGCTGATCGTCGCGGTCACCGGCTATGGCCAGGAAGAAGACCGCCGCCGTTCGCGGGAGGCGGGTTTCGACGCGCATCTGGTCAAGCCGGTGGATCAAGCGGCGATCCAACCCTTGCTCGCGGCCAGGCGGGCCTTGGGCTAGCCCATTGCGGGACCGGGCGCGGGGCGGAACCCGGCTTGGTGTAAAATCGGGCCACCCGCTTCCCGGCCCGCCACAGGACACGCCCATGCCGAAATCCGCCCTCCCCGCCCTACTCGCGCTCTTCCTCGCCGCCTGCGCCGAGAATCCCCTGCGGGCGGATTCCTCCCCCGCCTTCCTGGCCGGCTACAACGATGGCTGCGCCACCGGCAGCGCCCGGCTCGACCCCAAAGCACCGCCCCAAACCACCGTCCTCAACAAAACCCGCTACAACTCGGAACCCGACTACGCCAGCGGCTGGCAGAACGGCCTGCGCGAATGCGACGGGTCCAATCTGGCGAACAATCCCAACAACCCCAACGAGCAGGTCGATATCTTCGGGCAGGATTGGTACTAAACCGCCGCTTCCCGCCCCAGGCTGGCGATATCGATCACGAAGCGGTAGCGCACATCGCTACGCAACATGCGCTCGTAGGCCGCGTTGATATCCTGGATATCGATCAGTTCGACATCCGCCGCCACGCCCGTCCCGGCGCAGAAATCCAGCATCTCCTGGGTTTCGCGGATGCCGCCGATCAAGGAACCGGCCAAGCGCTTGCGCTTCATGATCAAGGCCGGGGCGGCCAGCAAGGTGGGTTCCGGCACGCCGACCAGGACCATGGTGCCATCGCGGCGCAAGAGGTTGAGATAGGCGTTGTAATCGTGCGCCGCCGACACCGTGTCGAGGATGAAATCGAAGCGCCCGGCGTGCTGGACGAAGGCCGCCGGATCGTGGGTCGCGACGAAAGCGTCCGCCCCCAGCCGCTCGGCATCGCCAAGCTTATTGGGCGAATGGCTCAACACGGTCACATGCGCCCCCAGGGCCTTGCCGAATTTCACGCCCATATGGCCGAGGCCGCCCAGGCCCAGCACCGCCAGCCGGGTTCCCGCCACCACCCCGAACCGCCGCAGCGGCGAATAGGTGGTGATCCCCGCGCACAGCAAGGGCGCAGCCCGCTCCAAGGGAATCGCATCCGGGATGCGCAGCACATAATCCTGGTCCACGGTGATGCGGGTGGAATAGCCGCCATAAGTCGGCGTTTTACCGTCGCGCTCATGGCTGTTGTAGGTGAAGGCGATGCCGCCCTCGCAGAATTGCTCCTCGCCCGCCGCGCAGGCTTCGCAGACTCGGCAGGAATCGACGAAACAGCCGACGCCGACGCTGTCGCCGACCCGCCACCTCTGGACTTCGGACCCGATGGCGGCGACCCGCCCGACGATTTCATGGCCCGGCACCATCGGGAAGACCGCCCCGCCCCATTCGTCGCGGGCCTGGTGGATATCGGAATGGCAGACCCCGCAATAGAGGATATCGATCAAGACATCGCGCGGCCCCGGCTCGCGGCGGTCGATGGCGAACGGAGCCAACGGAGCGTTGGCCCGGACGGCGGCATAAGCGGGTGTTTTCAGCATGATGGCGACCTCGACAGGTTGAAAAACTCAAGGACACGGACGGCGGGGCACCCAGGCCCGCACCCCAAACTCAAAATGCCAGCGCCAAGCCCAGCATTCCCAGCACCGAGGGCGTGAACCGGGTGGTGCCGCCGCTGGCCTGGCCGTAGACCGAAAGCCGCCGATTCACCGTCCAGACGAACCCGCCACCCACGGCGTTCTGGCGGAACTGGTTGTTGCCGGTGCCAAACACGACCTGGGCATTGGGCAGGCGCGGCAGGGTCATGGCGTTGTAGAACCCATGCACGAACACGGCGAAATCCTTGTTGAACAAATCGCGCTGCAAGCCCCATTGGAAACTGAATTCCCAATCGTTGTTGCCGGCGGCATCCTGCACGCGGGTCGCGCCCAGGTTGTATTCCAGGTCGATTTCCCAGGGCAGGGATTGGTCGAAGTTGAAGGTGAACGAAGGCTGGGTGCCGCCATTGAACTCGGCGCTGCCGAGCCACTGGGTCTGGATATAGGCCTCGAAACCGGCGGCGGGCAGGAAATAATCCTGCTTCTCCGTCCACATTTGGATTTTGGTATCGAAGGCGATGGGTGAAAAACCCCAGCTGGACGCGGAACCCCCGATCCAACTCACGCCATTGCCGAACAGGCGCAGTTCGATATCGTCGGTCGCGCCGTAGCGCAGCAGGAATTCGGCGTTGTACTGGGCCGGGCTGGCCTTGCCCGCCGAGCCATAGTAGGTGAAGGGCGAGAATTCCACATAGGCCCGCCCTTGCGGCAAGGTGAAGGCGCTGTTGGGGAAATTGGCGAGGTCCGGGCCGGGGTTGGCGATATCGGGTTCCGAGCGCCAGCGCTCGATGTTCTCGGGCAAACGGGCGCGGGAACGGTTGTAGCGCCCTTTGAAGAACTCCTCCTTGGCCTGGTCGGCGCGGCTATCGGCGTAGGCGTCGAACTGCTGGTAGCCGTCGAAGCCGGTCCGGTCCGCCGAGCGGGGCTCGGTGCCGACCTGGGCGTGCTTCCAGAACAAGCGCCGCGCCAAGAACCGGCCATATTCGCGGAATTTCTCGTAGGGCAGGTTGGCCTGGGGCAAGGGCGGGAGGGCCGGTTGCGGAACCGCCACCGCTGGGGCGACCTGGGGTCGCCATTGGGCACATCCCGGCAAGGCGGCCAACACAGACGCCAGCAATGCCCAGCGCACGGGGACGGCGACGACCGGAACGGTGGCGGGGAACGGATGGCGCATGGCGGCCTCGCGGCGGTTGTTGGGCTATTTGACCAGGGGTATCTCTTCCGCGATACCGGCCTCGACGGAAAAATAGATTTTGCTCTCGATTTGATAATAGCGGGCCAGCTTCTTGACCGGCAGGGCGTGCTCGAACTCCAGGTAATACTGCTTCATCAGGCGGAAACGCTGCTCGGTCAGCTCGATGCGGTCGCGTATGAATTTCTTCGCCTCGGCCTCCGACATCTCGTCGTAGTTCTCGCCGAACTCGGCGATGCTGGCGCGGCGGCGCTCGATCAAAACCCCCACCGCCCGTTGGTAGCGTTCATACAGCGGCCAGAACCGCGTCGCCTCGTCCGGGGTGAGTTGGAGATTGCTTGCGATCAGATCGCGGCGCTCCTGGTTGAAGCGGGCGGCGGCCTGGGCCAATTCGGGATCGGCCACGCCTTCTTCCGCCCCGGCGGAAACGGCCAGGGCCAAGCAACCTGCGCTCAAGATAATACGCCCGGCATGTTTCATCGACACCACCTTCTCAATGTTGGCAAGTGGGACACCAATAGGTCGCCCGCTGCCCCAGCCGTTCCAACCGGACCGGGGCGGCGCAGGCCCGGCAGGGTTCGCCCGCCCGGCCATAGACCCGCAAAGTCTGCTGGAAATAACCGGGATGGCCGGCCTCGTTCACGAAATCGCGCAACGTCGTCCCGCCCTGCGCTATCGAAGCCGCCAGCACCTCGCGAACGGCAGCGGCCAGCCGCTCATAACCCGCCAAGGATACCCGTCCGGCGGCGCGGGTGGGCAGGAGGCCGGCCATGAACAAGGCTTCGTTGGCGTAGATGTTCCCGACCCCGACCACCACATGGCTGTCCATCAGGAAAGCCTTGACCGCCGTATTGCGCCCTTCCGCCCGCCGGTGGAGGTAGGCTCCGCTGAAATCCGCCTCCAAGGGTTCCGGTCCCAGCGCGGCCAGCAAGGGATGGGCGCGAGGATCGGCCTCGGTCCACAGCAAACAACCGAAGCGGCGCGGATCGTGGAAGCGCAGGCATAGGCCGTTGCCAAGGACCAGATCGAAATGGTCGTGCTTGCGGGGCGGCAGGGCGGGATCGCAGACCCTGAGGCTGCCGGACATGCCGAGATGCAGGATCAAGCATCCCGCCGCCGTGTCCAGCAGGAGATATTTGCCGCGCCGCCTGACCGCCACCACCGCCAAGCCGGGCAGCTTATCCGGCAAATCCGGTGGAATCGGCCAGCGCAGCCGGGATTCCCTGACCACCAGGGCCACGATGCCCTGCCCCAGCGCGTGCGGCTCGATGCCGCGGCGGGTGGTTTCGACTTCGGGTAATTCCGGCATGGTTATTCTTCGCCCGAGGAATCCATAGGTTCCTCGTCGGCTTCGCCCTGGCCCTGGCCATGGTCATGGCCTTCGGCCCCGCCATCGTCCTCGCCCGCCGCGCCCTCCTCGTCCATATCGGGATAGCCGGGGTCGGATTCCTCGTCCCCGTTGGCGTCCTTGCCATCGGCGGCGGGCTGGCCCGCCGCCGGGGCCGGTTTCGGCAGGTTCAGCAATTGGCGGGCGGTCTCGCCGGTCAGTTCGTATTGCAGGCCCAGTTCGGGCCGGGCCAGGACCGGATCGGGTTCGCGGCGGATGATGACGAACTCGACCGGATTGCCCTCCGCCAAGCCGATCCGCACCGGATCGCCCTGGGCTGGCGGTTCCAGGCGGCGCACATCGATGGCCCGCGCCGTGGCCCACAGGGTCGCCAGCTCCGGGAGGTCCGAGCGGTTGTTGGGCGCGGCGGCCTCCTGGGTCCATTTGCCGTCCGGTCCCAGCGTGGCCTTGAGCCCCGGCACCACGATCTCGCGGACCTTGGCGTTCTCGGGCAAGAGTTTCTTGTCCACGTAATCGGTGGCGGCGGCCTGCAAGTGATGGAAGAAATTATCGTTGACCAGGTGCAAGGTCTCGCCCACCCGCACATAGCGCCGCATATCGATGGGATCGGAACCGCCGAACACCAGGGTGGTCCCGCCCAGGATCAAGCTGGCCTTGGGCTTGTCCAGCTCGAATTTTTGGAGTTCCTCCGGCTTGAGGGGATAGGCGGCCTCGCTGTTGGACCGGGCGATATCGATGAGCTGGCGCACCCGGATTTCATTGGCCGGGGCTTGGATGGGCGCGGTCAACCGCCAATGGCCGTCCTTTTTCTCGAAGACGATGGTTTCCTTGTTCTGGAGCGTGATCTTGTCCAGGGCGGCCTCGTCCACCGGGGCCAGCGCCTGGTTTTCCGCTTCTTCCTTGCCGGGTTCGAGGATCGCCAACGCGCCCAGGACGACGACGATCACCAACAACGCCAGGTTCAGGAACAGTCTCGATTTCATATCAACGTCTCCGGCGCTTGAACCAGATGGTCGCCCCCGTCCCGATCAGGATCAGCGGCAGGATGAACAGGAAACCCACGGCGATGGCACCGGACGCGAGGGGGGCGAGGTCCAGCTTGCTATCCGGGGCGACCTTGGCCGGGATGTTGATGAGGTTATCGCTGCGACCCAACCATTGCACGAGGTTCAAGCCCAAGTCGAGGTTGCCGCCATTGCCCAGATAAGCATTGGACAGGAAATCGCCGTCGCCTACCACCACGATACGCTGGTTGATGGGCGGCGCGGGCGGTGCCTTGGGGGCTTCGGCGGGTTTGGCGGCTTCCCGTGGTTGGGCCGCTTCCGGCTTGGCGGCGGGTTTGGGCGCGGTTTCTGGTTTGACCGGTTTTTTGCTAGTGGCCGGGGTCGGCGCTTCGGCCTTGGCCGGAGGCTCGGACTGGGCCGGGGATTCCGGCTTGGGCGGCGCGGGCGGCTGCACTTGCCGGGTCAGGGTATAGCCGATATCCAGGGGACCGGAGCGCTCGCCCTTGGCCGGTTCGAACACCACCTTGCCCTTGACCTCGCCGCTTTCGGTCCAGGAGCGCGGCAAGGTGCTGAGGAAGGCTTCCTTCTCGAATTCGCCGTCCTCCTTGGCGACGAGGGCGGTGGCGATGGGGAACACCGTCATTTCCTCGAAGCCCTGGGTGATGGGGCTGGGCGGATATTCGGCCACCAGGGCGAAGGTGGGGTCGTCGATCCCCAAGACCTGGGTGGAGGCATCGACCACCACGCCGGGCAGGAACGACAGCCCCAGTTGCGCGGCCAAGCCTTGCAAGCCGTGCTGCTCGCCGGGATCGACCAGCCACAACAGGTTGCCGCCCTTTTGGACATAGGCTTCGAGTTGCTTGAGTTCGCCGGGCAGCAAATCGACACGGGGACCGGCCAGCACCAGCACATCGGTGTTGTCGGGAATATCCGGCGTGATCGCCAGATTCAGCAGGGACACCACCAAGCCCTTGCGCCTGAGTTCGTCGCCGAACTGGCCGAGGTCGTGGTTGGCCTCGCCTTGGGGTGAGCGCTCGCCATGGCCTTCCAGGAACACCACATGGCGTTCCTCGGGTGTCGCCAAGCGTTGTAAGGCATTGGTCAGGCTGGTTTCGGCGGGTTCCTGGATTTTCTCGGTGCGGCCCTGGTATTCGACGATCAGTTCGCCATCCATGCTAATGCCGAGTTCGCGCACCTTGTCGGGCTGGGTGTCGGGGTTGACGAAATCCAGGGTCAAATCCGGCTTGAAGCGGCGGTAGCGCCCCACCTGGTCGGCGATGCGCTCGCGGAGTTGGGGGGTTTCGCGGGCATAGGCGGTGATCGTGACCGGGCCTGGCAGCAGGTCCAGTACCTTGCGGCTGCCTTCCGACAAGGTGTGGCGATGGCTGGCGGTCCAATCGAACTGGGCCGTATAGCGGGTGCTCAACCAGCCCACCAAGCCCACCACGGCCAGGAACAACAAGGTGAACAACAAATTCTGTAGGCGCAGTTCAAGATGGGTTTTGCGGTTGATCTTCATTTTTGCAGGCGGTCGTTATCCAGGGTGTGGACGCTCAACACCAGGAAGGTGAGGATGAACAGCAGGAAATACACGAGGTCGGTGGTGGAGACCAAGCCTTTCAACAGGGCTTCGTAATGGCGCAACAGCGACAGGTATTCCAACACCCCGCCCGCGCCGCGCTCGCTCCAATTGATGATCCACAGCAACAGGGATACGCCGAAAGTCACGACACCGGCCACGGTCGGCTGGCTGGCGAGGGCCGAGATATATAGCCCCACCGCCGCCAAGGACGCCAGCAACAATAGCAAGGCCAGGACGCAAGCCGCCAATTTACCGGGGTCCAAGGTGCCGCCCAGGAACAAGGACAAAGGCATCAGCACCAGCAAGCCCACCACGCTGAACAACAAGCCCAACACGCCCAGATATTTGCCCAGCACGATCTCGGCGATGGACACCGGCGCGGTGAACAGGAGGCTCAAGGTGCGGTTGCGGCGCTCCTCGCTGATGAGGCGCATGGTGAGGAGCGGGGTCACGAACAACAGGATCACCCCGGCGTTGCCGAACAAGGGCGCGACCACCAGGTCGGTGACGCCGGGCGCGTCGGGCATCCCGGCGATACGGGCCTGGAGGTCGAGGTAATAATCCAATTGGACCAGGAACATGAAGGCCAGGATGATCTGGATCACGCCCAGGATCGACCAGGCCAGGGGCGACAGGAATAAGCTGCGGAACTCGCGCTCCGCGATGGTGAAGGCCATCATAGGTCGGATTCCTCCGGGTGCGGCTCGGTCAGGACGGCGTGTTGGGTGATATCGATGAAGATTTCTTCCATGCTCAAACGTTCGGGGCTGATGGAAATCAAACCCGCGCCCTGTCCGACCACGATCTCCGTGACCCGCTCGGCGGGGTTCTTATCCTTGTCGTGATAGATGCGGTAGCGTCCGCCGCCCAGGTCGTCGATGCGCTGCACGCCATCGACGAAGCGCAGGCGTTCCAAATCGGGCGCGCCGCGGGTTTCCATGATGAGGCTGGACGCCCGCATCCTTTGGGTCAGGCCGTCGATGCTGTCGTTCATCACCAATTGGCCCTGGTGGATGATCTGCACTCGGGTACAGGATTCCTGCACCTCGGGCAGGATGTGGGTGGAGAGGATGATGCCGTGGTCCTGGCCCAGTTCGCGGATGAGTCCCCGGATTTCGCGGATTTGGATGGGGTCGAGGCCGACCGTGGGTTCGTCGAGGATGATGACGGCGGGATTGTGCAAGATGGCCTGGGCGATGCCCACCCGCTGCTGGTAGCCCTTGGACAGGTTGCCGATCAAGCGCCCGCCGACATCGATCAGGCCACAGCGCTCCTTGGCCTGGGCCACCGCCGCCTTGAGCTTGACGCCCACGAGGCTGTGGAGCTTGCCGCAATATTCGAGGAATTCATCGACGGTGAGGTCGCGGTAGACCGGCGGCACTTCCGGCAAATACCCCAGTTCGCGCTTGGCTTCCTTGGGGTGGTCGAGGATATCGACGCCATTGATGAGGATCAGGCCGGAAGTCGGGGCGAGGTTGCCGCAGATCATCTGCATGGTGGAGGACTTGCCCGCGCCGTTCGGCCCGAGGAAGCCCAGGATTTCGCCCTTTTCCAGGGTGAAACTGACATTGTTCACGGCGCAATGCTCGCCGTAATAGCGGTAAAGCTGTTCGACTTGGATGAGATGGGTCATCGTGGCTGGATATTCGCGGTCATGTAAAACGTGGAATCCGGGCGTCGGTTAAGCGCCGGGTAAGATACAAAAATTCTTCCGGCAGGTACAAATGACGGGGCGGGATGGGGGATTGCCCGCGCCACCCGGCGTTTTTCATTCCGTCACGCTGGAACTCCAAAAAGCCTGGTTCACGCCTTCCACCGCCGCGAGCCGCTCGACCACCCGGTCCAGTTCGTCGACATCGACCGAAATCGGCAACAGGGTAGCGAAGATTTGCACATCGTTCCCCGCGAACGGATGGATATCGAAACCGCCCACCGGATACTGGGCCGCTTCCAGCAAAACCTCCAAATGCCCACGGATGCGCCGTTGGTCCTGGCGGTTGCAGATGACGCAGACGGAATAGCTCGCCTCGCTGGACTTCCCATCGATGGGGGCGCGTTCGACGAGGTTGACCAAGGGCCGGAGCCAAGTATTCCCGCCCAGCACAAACAAAGTGGCGCACACCGCCTCCAGCAAAAGATCGGCCCCGGCGCACGCACCGACCGCCGCCGAACCCCACAGGGTCGCCGCCGTGTTCAAGCCCCGGATACTGGCATCCCCCTTCATGATGGCCCCGGCCCCGAGGAACCCCACCCCCGACACCACATAGGCGGTGATATGCACCGCCCCTTCGTGCCCGGTCAGGCGGTTCGCCATATCGACGAAGGCCGCGGCCCCGACCGCCACCAGCACATGGGTCCTGAGCCCGGCGGTACGTTGGCGGTATTGGCGCTCCACACCGATCAAGGTGCCCAGCACGAACGCCGCGGCCAGGCTGATGAGAGTATCGAGCAAGGAATTCAAGTTGATGTTGTGAATGGCCTCCAAGGAACGCCAATCGAAGTCGCGGATGAAGCCCATGGTCGAGGTTGCCTCCTGGGTTGGAACAAGGCCGATGTGAATGCCCCGCCTATACCAAGGCGTCGGCGATTCTCATTTTGGCGGGAAAGGCCGTCATTTCGATGGATGCCGGAACGACGGTGACGGGATAGTGCTTGGATTTAAACCGAAAATCGCTGCCAGGGTGTGGGCTATTCCCATAACTGCGGAGGATAGCTTTGCCGCCCGCCGATGGGTCCACCCCGCGGCAATTATAAATTTGACCGCCCCCCACAATTACTTTACATAAGCCGGGGGATTGGCGACGGACCCGGTGTATGGGTCGAGACAGCCCGGCCCGGCCCCAGCCTTTCCCAGCCTGACTCTGTTTACGCACGGTTTGCCGTGCATCCAAATCAATAATCGATAAGGAGGAGAGTTTTCATGCGAATTGGGGTACCCAAAGAAATACACGCCGGGGAAAAGCGTGTGGCGACCGTGCCGGAAGTGGCCGAGAAACTCATCAAGCTCGGATTCTCCATCACGGTGGAATCCGGGGCCGGTGTCGGGGCCAATTTCTCCGACGAGTGCTACCGGGAAGCCGGGTGCGAGATCGCCGACAGCGCCGACGCGGTGTGGGGCGGGTCCGACATCGTGCTGAAGGTGCGCGGCCCGCAACCTTCGGAAGTCGAAAAGCTCAAGGAGGGCAGTCACCTCGTCAGCTTCCTCTGGCCCGCGCAGAACCCGGAACTGCTGGACAGCCTCGCCGCCAAAAACGCCACTGTGTTGGCGATGGACGCGGTGCCGCGCATCTCCCGCGCCCAGAAGCTCGACGCCCTGAGTTCCATGGCGAACATCGCGGGCTACCGCGCCGTGGTCGAGGCCGCCCACCAATTCGGGCGCTTCTTCACCGGCCAAATCACCGCCGCGGGCAAGGTGCCACCGGCCAAGGTGTTCGTGATCGGCGTGGGCGTGGCGGGGCTCGCCGCCATCGGTGCCGCCAATGGCTTGGGCGCTATCGTCCGCGCCTGCGATACCCGCCCGGAAGTGAAGGACCAGGTGAAATCGATGGGCGCGGAATGGGTGGAGCCGGACTATCAGGAAGACGCCAGCGCTTCCACTACCGGCTACGCCAAAATCATGAGCGAAGCCTACCAAAAGGCCCAGCGCGAAATGATCGCCCGCCAGTGCATGGACGTGGACATCGTCATCACCACCGCGCTGATTCCCGGCAAACCCGCGCCCAAGCTCATCACCGCCGGGATGGTCGAATCGATGAAGCCCGGCAGCGTCATCGTGGACCTCGCGGCGGAACAGGGCGGCAACTGCGAGTTGTGCGAACCGGGGCAAATCGCGGTCAAGCACGGCGTCAGCATCATCGGCTACACCGACCTGCCCAGCCGTCTGGCCCGCCAATCCTCCACCCTCTACGCGACTAACCTGCTGCGCCTGTTGGAAGAACTCTGCAAGGAGAAGGACGGCAACGTCAGCGTCAACATGGACGACGAGATGATCCGGGGCGCGACCGTGGTCAAGGATGGCTCCATCACCTGGCCGCCACCGCCCATCGCCGTCTCCGCCGCGCCCAAGGTCGGGGCCACCGCCGCGCCACCCACGCCGGTCAAGGTGGAAAAGCCACCGCTACTCCCGGCCTGGGCCTCGACCACCATCAATGTCGCGGTCGCCGCCCTGGTGTTCTGGTGGGTCGGTGCCAACGCCCCGGCCAGCTTCCTCGCCCATTTCACCGTGTTCGCGCTGGCCTGCTTCGTCGGCTACATGGTGATTTGGAACGTCACCCCGGCTCTGCACACTCCGCTGATGAGCGTCACCAACGCCATTTCCAGCATCATCGCCATCGGTGCCTTGATCCAGGTGTCCTCGCCCGGCGCGTTCATCCTGATCCTGGCGGGGCTGGCCATCGTGCTGACCTCGATCAATATGGCGGGCGGCTTCTGGGTCACCCAGCGCATGCTCAGCATGTTCAGAAAATAAGCGGAGTCCCCCACAATGTCTGAAGGTTTGGTAACAGTCTCCTATATCGCCGCGACCATCCTGTTCATCCTGAGCCTGGGCGGTCTTTCCAACCCGGAAACCGCCCGGCGCGGCAACCTCTACGGCATCCTCGGCATGGCCATCGCCATCCTGGCGACGGTCACGGGGCCGAAAGTCACCAGCTACGTGCCCATCGTCATCGCCATGGCCATCGGCGGCGGCATCGGCATCTACGCCGCCCGCAAGGTCAAGATGACCGAAATGCCGGAACTGGTGGCGCTCATGCACAGCTTGGTGGGTTTGGCCGCCGTGCTGGTGGGTTACGCCAACTACATCGACCCGACCGCCGCCCTTTCGGGTGCCGAGAAGACCATCCACGAGGTGGAAATCTATGTCGGTGTCCTGATCGGTGCCGTGACCTTCTCCGGCTCGGTCATCGCCTTCGGCAAGCTCTCGGGCAAAATCGGCGGCAAGCCGGTGTTGCTTCCGGCCCGCCATTGGCTGAACCTGGGTTTGCTGGTGCTGGCGATCTTGTTGGGCAAATGGTTCTTAGGCTTCGAGAACCACGCCGGCCTGTTCCCGCTACTGTTGATGACCGTCGTCGCACTGGCGTTCGGCGTGCATATGGTGATGGCCATCGGCGGCGCGGACATGCCGGTGGTGGTGTCGATGCTGAACAGCTATTCGGGCTGGGCGGCTTCGGCCACGGGCTTCATGCTGTCAAACGACTTGTTGATCGTGGTCGGTGCCTTGGTGGGTTCTTCCGGCGCGATCCTGTCCTACATCATGTGCCGGGCCATGAACCGGCATTTCCTGTCGGTCATCGCGGGCGGCTTCGGTACCGGCGGCGGCACGGCTCCGGCGGCGGGCGCACAGCCGCAAGGCGAAGTGCAGCCCATCGCCGCAGAGGAAACCGCCGAATTGCTGCGCAATGCGTCCAACGTGGTGTTGGTCCCAGGCTACGGCATGGCGGTGGCGCAGGCCCAGCACACGGTGTACGAAATCACCAAGCTGCTGCGCGAGAAGGGCGTGAACGTGCGGTTCGCCATCCATCCGGTGGCGGGGCGGATGCCGGGGCATATGAACGTGCTGCTGGCCGAGGCGCGGGTGCCCTATGACATCGTGCTGGAAATGGACGAGATCAACGAGGATTTCCCGGAAACGGACGTGGCGATGGTCATCGGTGCCAACGACATCGTGAACCCCGGCGCGCAGGAAGACCCGAACAGCCCCATCGCCGGGATGCCGGTGTTGGAGGTGTGGAAGGCCAAGACTTCCATCGTGATGAAGCGCTCGATGGCTTCGGGGTATGCGGGGGTGGACAACCCGCTGTTCTATAAGGAGAACAATAGGATGTTGTTCGGGGATGCTAAGAAGATGTTGGATGAGGTTTTGAAGCATCTTCAGGGTTGATTATTAGCCGCCGTGGGATATGCTAAAAGACGAAGCACATCCCACGGTTTATATTTCTCAGTAAATTAGAATGGGCAATATTCCAGGTTTTTTGCTCTCACTTCTTGAGGTAGCTGGGGTCAGCGCTATTATTTCTAGCGCTATTGTTTGGCTAACAAGCAATTGGATAGGAGAGCGGCTTAAGAACGCCATTAAGCATGAATATGACTTAAAGCTTTCTAAACTAAATCACGAACTAAAATCAAGGTCTGACACTCAAGCGATGGAGTTAAAATCTACCATTGAGAAGGAGGCCGAAGCATTAAAATTTGCAATGTCATTCGTGGGAGAAGCAAAGAAAGTTGTGATCTCACGAAAACTAGATGGGGTGGATGTTATTTGGGCTAGCGTATTAAATGCAAGGAAATTCGCACCTCTTATTATGAGCTTTATAGAGGTAACCACAGAGGAGCAATATCGCGAGATGAGAAGGAACCCAAATACCGAAGCCATGTTCGGAAACATAGCGCCTGAAAATATCAAGGAACTTATTGAAGATAAAAATGGCGCTATTGAGCGAGTCCGGCCTTATGTTGGAGAGTATTTATGGGCCATTTACTCCACATACATAAGCTTGACAACCATTATAATACTAATGATCAATAATCGCGATAAAAATCCGACTTCCATCATAAATTGGCACCAAGATTCTAGCATTCAAGAAATACTTAAGTCCTCGCTTTCAGCGGAAGAAACCATTGATTTTAGCTCTGTGAGAATTGGCAAACTAGGATGGTTAAAATCTCTTTATGAGTCAAAGATTCTTCAAGCAATACAAATGGTTATGGCTGGGCAAGAGTTTGGCGCTGAAGCCTTAAAGCAGGCTCAAGCAATGGAAGAAACAATTCAAAGGCTCAAACATCAAAACTGGCAATTTAATAATAAAGAGCCGCGATCTGAGGCTGCATAGCTCGCGTAGAGCGGAATAACCTGTACTCCGGCGTATTCCGCCGCATGGGTTGAATCTCCACATCCGGCGCAATACGCGGGTACGCTATTGCGCCCGACTAACTTATCGCAGGTAAATCACGTGCCCCAACCTTCCCCTCTGACTTTCCTCGAAGGCCGCATCACCATCGACCCCGCGCTTTGCAACGGCAAACCCACCCTGCGCGGCAAGCGGATCGCTGTGCAAACCATCTTGGATTTCCTCGCGGCGGGCGATTCCGAGCAGGAGATACTAGAGCAATACCCCAGCTTGGAACACGATGATATACAGGCATGCCTGCGTTTCGCCGCTTTGTTGATGAGCCAACATTATTCGCTATCGAAGGTCGCATGATGGCGAGATTCCTGATCGACGCGAACCTGCCTTATCGATTTTCACTGTGGCATGGACCAGATTAATAACGCCCAAAGATTTTTTACAGCAATATGGATTAATCCCATGACCACACTCAGCTTGGAACTGCCAGAATCCCTACACCGGAAAATGCTGGAACTTGCCCACAGCGATGGAATATCCATGCATCAATTCGCCGCCACCGCCATCGCGGAGAAAATCTCGGCCTTGACCACCCAGTCTTACCTGGAAGAACGGGCCAAGCGCGGTAGCAAGGAAAAGTTCTTACAGGCGTTATCCAAAGTGCCCAATACCGAACCGGAGGAGTTCGACAGGCTATAACCGCAACCTATCCCATTCCACTTCGACAGCTCAAAAAATCCCATGGACGCCATCACCACCCACCAAGCCAGCCAAAACCTCGACGGCCTGATCGCGAAGGTCATCGCCGATATCGAACCCACCATCGTTTGCGGCGACAACGGCCAGAAAGCCGTGCTGATGTCGCTGGACGAATTCAACTCCTGGCAGGAAACCCTATATCTGCTTTCCAATCCCGCCAATGCCGAACATTTACGCAAATCCATTGCGGAAGCCCAGGCCGGGCGGGTTGCCGAAAGATCATTGATCGAGCCATGAAACTGACATTCACGGAAAGTGCATGGTCCGACTATCTCTGGCTACAAGAACACGACAAGGATTTACTCAAACGGACCAACGCGCTCATCAAAGATGTCTTGCGAAGCCCATTCGAGGGCATCGGCAAACCGGAACCTTTGAAAGCCAACCTATCCGGTTATTGGTCGCGGCGGATCAATTCGGAACATCGCTTGGTTTACGAAGTTTCCGAAGGCGCGATACTTATCGTTTCCTGTCGATTCCATTACCGGAAATAGGACCGTAGGGCGAAATAGCCGGTACTCCGGCGTATTCCGCCGCATGGATGGAATCTCCACATCCGGCGCGATACGCTGGTACGCTACTGCGACCTACGGCTCTGAAAACCACCCCCATCGCGAGGCCCGCCATGCTTTATTTCCACCGGAAAACCCTACGGCCAGCCTTATCCCTGTCTTTATTATTGATCGCGGGCTGCGGCAGTCCGGGCCACAACGACAACCCCTCCCAGCAAATCACCACGGGCCGGGTCGGCTGCTTGGCGAGCGCCGAATTCTTCTCGGTCTATTTCAGCACGCATCTGAAACCCGCCGGGGAAACCCCCGGCTCCAATATCACCCGGACCCGGTTCCGCCCGTATTGCGGGGATTTACCGCAGCCGGGCGAGGTGTTTTTCACCGCCGACATCATCGACCCCGAAATCAGGAAAACCCCGATTGCGATCCAAGTGGTGGCCATGGACGCGATGGAAAATCCTGGAAATCCGCGCACATTGTTCGATGCCCCCGCCCGGAGTTTCGGAAAAGGCACCCTCGAAGCGACTTTCGCCATCGATAAACCCGGCCCCTACGCCATCCATTTGATCCGGCAAGATTCCAATACTGGCGGGGAAAGGGATCGGCTGACAATTCCGCTCAATATTGGATTGACCGCCGACAGGGGAATATTACAAAGGTTTCTGTCCCCGCAATTCCTCTTGCTCGTCGGCTTGGGTGTCGTGGGACTCGTGGTTTTCCTCAAAGCCTATCGATTCGATCCCATGAAAAAACCCTGACGCCCCACCCAAAACCCCAAAACCCGTGGGCTAGAAAACCCGGCCCCGATTTTCCCGCTCCCAATCTTGAATCCACCATGCCCCACCATCCCGTCAAAAAGACAATCATTCGCCGTCCCACTGCGCATACCTCCACGCCGCTCGCCGACCTGCCGCCCTTGCTCGGGCGCATTTATAGCGCCCGGAAGCTGGACGATCCCAAGCAACTCGACCGCTCCCTGAACCAACTCCCCCCGCCCTGGCTGCTGACCGGGATGGAAGCCATGGCCGAGCGCCTGGCCCGCGCCATCGCCCGGCAGGAAAGCCTGCTGGTGGTCGCCGACTACGACGCCGACGGCGCGACCGCCTGCGCCGTGGCGGTGCGCGGACTCAAGGCGCTGGGCCTGGAACGGGTGTCGTACTTGGTGCCCAACCGTTTCGAGTACGGCTATGGCCTCACGCCCGAAATCGTCGCCCTGGCCGCGCCGCGCCGCCCGGATATCCTGCTCACGGTCGATAACGGCATTTCCGCGCTGGAAGGGGCGGAAGCCGCCCAGGCCCAGGGCATGGAATTACTCATCACCGACCACCACACCCCCGGCGCGGAACTGCCCGCCGCCGCCGCCATCGTCAATCCCAACCTGCCGGGCGATGCCTTTCCCAGCCGCTGCCTGGCCGGGGTGGGCGTGATGTTCTATGTGTTGATGGCCTTGCGCCAACGCCTGCGCGAGACCGGCCATTTCACCCGCAGCGGGCGGCCGGAACCCAATCTCGCCCAGTTACTCGATCTGGTGGCACTGGGCACGGTGGCCGACGTGGTGCCGCTGGACCATGTGAACCGCATCCTGATCCACCAGGGTTTGCGCCGCATCGGCTCGGGACAGGCCAGCCCCGGCATCCTGGCCCTATTGGAAGTGGCCGGGCGCAAGCCCAAGCAAATCACCGCCGCCGACCTGGGCTTTTCGGTGGGACCACGGCTGAACGCGGCGGGGCGCTTGGACGATATGAGCCTGGGGATCGAATGCCTCCTGACCGACCACCCCACGACCGCGCTGGACATGGCGGCGCGGCTGGACCGGATGAACAAGGAGCGGCGTGAACTCGAAGACCAGATGAAGCAGGAAGCCCTGGCCTATCTCGACGCGCTCGATGTGCCCCTCGGCGACAAGGCGGCGATTTGCCTGTACGACGCGGCTTGGCACCAGGGCGTCATCGGCTTGGTGGCGTCGCGGGTCAAGGATTTGGCGAACCGCCCGGTGGTGGTGTTCGCTTCCGCCGGGGACGATCTGGCGAAGGGTTCGGTGCGGTCGATTCCGGGCATCCATATCCGCGACCTGCTGAGCGATATCAACACCCAGAATCCCGGTTTGATCCGCCAGTTCGGGGGCCATGCCATGGCGGCGGGTTTGAGCCTGGGGCTTGAGGATTTGCCGCGCTTCATGGCGCTGTTCGAGCAAGAGGCCGGGCGGCGCCTGGACCGCGCCGACCTGGAACACGCGGTCCACAGCGATGGCAGCCTGGAACCCCATGAACTCGACCTCGCCATGGCCGAGCAGTTGCGGCAGGCGGGACCGTGGGGCCATGGCTTCCCGGAACCGCTGTTCGATGGGGAATTCGAGATCGCGCAACGGCGGGTGTTGGGCGACAAACACCTGAAACTGGTGCTGCGGCCCGTAGGCGGCGGGCGGGAAATCGACGCCATCGCCTTCGGTCTGGCCGACCCCGGCGCTTGGCTGGATTGCCGGACCCTCCGCGCCGCCTACCGGCTGGACGTGAATGAGTTCCGCGATCACCGCATCGCGCAATTGCGGATCGAATATATGGAAAGCGGGGACGATTGACGCCCCACAGCGGGCCGCATCGCCGGGAAAGGGCGCGTGCGCCTGTCCAAACCGATTTGCGGCTTGCCCGGAGGTTTGGCTATTTTGGATGGCTTCCGCAAGCCATCCGCATTCCTCCTTTTCCCAAGCAGGCTCTTACCATGCGCCCTCCCCGCCGAATATCCCCGGCCCTTTGGCTCTTGGCCGCGACCCTGGCTCCGTTATCCGCCCAGGCCCAATCCGACCCACAGAGCCTCGCCGCCGCCCTGGCCCAAGCCTGCCCGTCCGCCGGAGGCGATCTAGCCGCCCGCTGCGCCGAACTCGACGCGCTCGGCCCACAGGCGCTCTCGCAAGCCCTGGTCGCGCTTTCGCCCTACCAATTCCTGCCGCAAATCGCCGTGCCGCTGAAAATCTGGCCCAAGCAGATATCGATCCGCCAGCCGCCGGGTTTGGACGATAGCGCCCAAGGCGAATGGTCGTCGCGGCGGAAAGGTTCGGGCGCGGGAGACGCGGCGGGCGGCGACGAGGCTTGGGGCTGGTTCGCCCAGGCCAAATATCAGGGCGGGGCTTATCATCAGGCACCTGCCCAATTCAAGGCCGATGCCTATACCTTGACCTTGGGCGGGGATTACCGTTTCTCCGGGAATCTGGTATCCGGGCTGGCCTTCATCTATACCCGTCAGGAAACCCCGATGCGGCAGAATCCCGGCCATATGCAGACCGACGCCTACCGGGCGGCTTGGTTCGGGAATTATGATTTGCCGGAAGGGTTTTATCTGGATTGGCTGGCGACCTATAGCCGCCACGACAACCAAATCAGCCGGAACTACAGTTTCCCCGGTTTCTCGGGCAAGGCGGAGAGCGCTCCGGGGAACGATCTTTATACCTTCGCCCTGAGCGTGGGGCGGGATTGGGCGTGGGGGGCGTGGTCGCTCGCCAGTTATGTCCGCACCGAATCTATGAACCTGCATATCGGGCCGTATGCGGAGCGGGACGGACAGGGTTTGGCTTATCAGGTGGGCGGGCAATCCGATCAATCCTTGACCGTGACGCCGGGTTTGCAATTGAGCCATGCGTTGGGTTTTGCCTGGGGCGTGCTGACCCCGGCCTTGCGCTTCGAGTACGAGCATCAGTTCGAGAACGACAACCAGGCGATTGCGCTACGCCTCGCCGAGGCCGCGCCGGGTAAGGGGTATTTCACGCTGCATACCGGCGAGCCCGACCGCGATTATTTCAACCTCGGCGGCAGCCTCGCCGCCACCTTGCCCGGCGGGAACGTGGCATTCCTGCGCTATGAGGCGCGGTTGGGGCAGGCGCATATTTCCAATGATATTGTGGAGGTGGGGATTAGGGGGGTGTTCTAAAAATTCAAACCTTATGCAGCCAAACGTGGGGCGGGATACTGTAGCCCAGCCAATCGCCCGGATGGAACGCACCCCGCCCCGATCTGCATTAAAATCCCCGCCTCCCAAACCCCAGCGCCCCACCCTACCCCGAATTTCCATGAGCCGCGACCCCAACGACCTCTCCCGCCACACCCCCCTGATGCAGCAATACTTCCGCATCAAGGCCGAACACCCCGAACGCCTGCTGTTCTTCCGCATGGGCGACTTCTACGAGCTGTTCTACGACGACGCCCGCAAGGCCGCCCGGCTGCTCAACATCACCCTCACCACCCGCGGCGAATCGGCGGGCGAGCGCATCCCCATGGCGGGCATTCCGCACCACGCGGTCGATGGCTATCTCGCCAAGCTCATCAAGCTGGGCGAATCGGTCGCCCTCTGCGAACAAATCGGCGACCCCGCCACCGCCAAGGGTCCGGTCGAACGCAAAGTGGTGCGGGTGGTCACGCCCGGCACCGTCACCGAGGAAGCCCTGCTGGAAGAACGCCGCGACAATCTTCTGGTCGCCATCGCCCAGGTCGGCCCGCGCCTGGGGCTGGCCGCGCTGGACCTCGCGGGCGGGCGTTTTGTGGTGCAGGAGGTCGAGGACGCCGCCGCCCTGCTCGGCGAAGTGGAACGCCTCAGCCCCGCCGAAATCCTCATCGGCGAGGATTGGACCCCGCCCCCGGCGCTGGCGTCCCGGCGCGGCATCACCAAGCGCCCGCCCTGGCATTTCGATACCGAAAGCGCCCGCCATCTGCTGCTGCGCCAATTCGGCACCCAAGACCTCGCGGCCTTCGGTTGCGAACGCCTGCCCGCTGCCATCGCCGCCGCCGGGGGTTTGTTGCAATACGTGCGCGATACCCAGCACAGCGCCCTGCCCCATATCCAAAGCCTGCGCGTCGAAACCAGCGCCGAAACCATCGTCTTGGACGCCGCCAGCCGCCGCAACCTGGAAATCGATTTCCACCCGTCGGGCCGGGCCGAATTGACCCTGTACGGCGTGTTGGACCGCACCACGACCGCGATGGGTGGGCGGTTGCTGCGGCGTTGGCTGCATTGGCCGTTGCGCGACCGGACGACCCTGGCCGAACGCCATGCCGCCATCGAAGCCTTATCGGAAGCCGGGGATTTCCGGCCCCTCCGCGAGATTTTGCGGGCGGTGGGCGATGTCGAGCGCATCGTCTCCCGCATCGCCCTGAAATCGGCCCGGCCCCGCGATTTGACCGTGCTGCGCCTCGCCCTGGCGGTGTTGCCGGAACTTAGGGACGCGCTGACCTATCTCGACAGCCCTTTGCTGGTCCGGCTGCGGGCGGCGCTCCGGGAACAGCCGGAAATCCACGCCCTCCTGGTCCGCGCCATCGTCGAAAACCCGCCGATGTTGATCCGCGACGGCGGCGTCATCGCCCAGGGCTATCACGAGGAACTGGACGCCTTGCGCGATCTTAGCCAGAACTCCGAGCGCTTCCTGCTGGAACTGGAACAGCGCGAACGCCAACGCACCGGGCTGGCGAACCTCAAGGTCGGCTATAACCGGGTGCAGGGTTTCTATATCGAACTGACCCGCGCCCAGGCCGACAAGGTGCCGGTCGAATATGTGCGGCGGCAGACTCTGAAGGGCGTGGAGCGCTACATCACCCCGGAGCTGAAGGCGTTCGAGGACCAGGTGTTGAGCGCCCGCGAACGCGCCCTGGCCTTCGAGAAAGCCCTGTACGACGAACTGTTGGAACAACTCGGCACCCGCTTGGATGCGTTGCGGGAATGCGCGGCGGGCTTGGCGGAATTGGACGTGCTGGCGAACCTGGCGGAGCGGGCCGACGCTTTGGGCTTCTGCAAGCCGGTGATGAGCGCGGAACCGGGCCTGCGGGTGGTGGCGGGACGCCATCCGGTGGTGGAAAGCGTGTTGGATGCGCCGTTCGTGCCGAACGATCTGGAGTTATCGCCCGAGCGGCGGATGTTGATTATTACCGGCCCAAATATGGGGGGGAAAAGCACTTTTATGAGACAGTCCGCGCTGATCGTGCTGATGGCCCATATCGGCAGTTACGTCCCGGCGGAAAGCGCCCGTATCGGCCCGGTGGACCGCATCTTCACCCGCATCGGCGCCTCCGACGACCTCGCCAGCGGGCGTTCGACCTTCATGGTGGAAATGACCGAAACCGCCCACATCCTCCACCACGCCACGCCCGCCAGTTTGGTGCTGATGGACGAGATCGGCCGCGGCACCAGCACCTTCGACGGGCTGTCGCTGGCCTGGGCCGCCGCCGAACATCTGGCGCGGGAAATCAAGGCGTTCACCTTGTTCGCCACCCATTATTTCGAGTTGATCGCCCTGCCCGACGAATGTCCGGCGGTCTATAACATCCATCTCGACGCGGTGGAGCATAAGGACGGCGTGGTGTTCCTGCACGCGGTCAAGGACGGCCCGGCCAACCAGAGCTATGGGCTGCAAGTGGCGGCGCTGGCCGGGGTGCCGAAGACGGTGGTGAAAAAGGCGCGGGAAAAACTGGCCGCGCTGGAACAACACGCCCAGGCCGAAAAACCCAAGGCCAAGGGCCGCGCATCCCGGCAAATCGATTTGTTCGCCGAGGCCGCGCCGCATCCGGCACTGGAAAAACTGAAGGCCATCGAACCGGACGAACTCAGCCCCAAGCAGGCTTTGGAAGTGTTGTTTGAGTTGAAGCAGTTGGCGGACGGGTGAGTTATTTCTTGCCGTAAGCGGCGTCGTGGTCGGCATGGATGGCGATGAAGCGCATGACATCGCCATCCCGGCCCGCCAAGGCCCGGCTTCCCCGCGATAGCCGGAGCGAATACACACCGGGATGGCCCTTCACCGCTTCCCATTTCAAACCATGGTCCCGGCACACCTCGTCCCAGGTCATGGTCCTGATTTTCCTGAGGGTCTTGGCGACTTGGCGGTATTCGTTCGCGTCGAGATTGAAAAGATCGTCCTGCAAGGCGGGTAGGTTGAGGTCGAGCGATACCCGTCCGCTCACGTTTGATCCTTGACTTGCCGCCGGGCGTCGATATCCCCCAGGAAAGCCTCGATATCGGTCTCGGCGGGCGGATGCTCCTTCATCCACCGCGCCGCTTCGAGCAGGCGTTCCCGCATTTCCGGGGTGTGTAGCCAAGCCTCTGACTCGGGGACGACCCGCATCGGCACCATCACGATGGCCCCGTCCTCCCGCTCCGTCACCTCGAAATATCGGCCCGCGTATTTCTTGCCCAGCGAAAGTTGGCCGCTGGTACCCACCATTTTGAGCATCGCCCCGTCCTCCGATATGTTTTGGATCATGCGGCATGATAGCAGGATTCAACGCCGTCCTGGCCCTATCGGCACCTGGCGCCCAAAAAGCCTGCTGGCTGCGCAAGCGGCCCTTCCAGCGTTCGGAAAGCTCCGCGAACCCAACCGTTTCCGCCTGTCCTGCGACATTCCGCGCCTTGCCTTTGGTTCGCCGCCGCCCTTGGGTTACGCTAAGCACCCACAGGCAAGCAACGGGGGAAGAACCATGGCGATGCGCATGTTCTGGTTTTGGGTCATATTAGGTCTGGGCGGCTGCGCGGTGACGCCTCCGCCGGTCAAGCTTCCGGCGACCACGCCATCCCGGCCTGCGATTTCCCTGTCCGGCCCGCCCGCCACGCCCTTCCTGCGGCTCGAAACCGGGGGACATACGGCGATGATAAAGCGCATCGGTGTCGATGCCGCCGGGCGCTATCTGGTCACGGGTTCCGAGGACAAGACGGCACGGGTCTGGAATCTGGCCGACGGCGGTTTGCTACAAACGCTACGCCCGCCGCTGGGCGAGGGTAACGAGGGCAAGGTCTACGCCGTGGCAATTGCGCCGGAGGGCGGCACGGTGGCGGTGGCGGGGTGGACCGGCTGGGATTGGGAGGGAAAGGCTTCCATCTATCTGTTCGACCGCGCCACGGGCCAACTCGTCCGCCGCCTGGACGGATTGCCGAATGTCATCCTTGACCTTGCTTATTCCCGCGATGGCCGTTATCTGGCGGCGGCGCTTTGGGGGGCAAATGGAATCCGTGTCTACCGCGCCAACGACTGGCAGGAAGCCGCCCGTGATACGGAATATGGGGCCGACAGCTATTCCGTGGATTTCGACCGCGCCGGGCGCTTGGTGACCACCAGTTACGACGGCTTCATCCGCCTATACGATTCGGCCTTTCGGCGCATCGCCCAGCAACAAGCACCGGGCGGTAAACAGCCCTACTCCGCCCACTTCTCGCCGGATGGGCAAACCATCGCGGTGGGTTTCAACGATTCCACGGCGGTCAACCTGCTGTCGGGGCGGGACTTGAGCTTGCTCTACATCCCAGATACCCGCTCGGTTGATAACCGCAGCTTAAACGCGGTAGCTTGGTCCGAGGACGGCCACCGGCTGTATGCGGGCGGGAGATACGACGACGGCTCGGGCTGGAAGCCGCTATTGCGCTGGAACGACGCCGGACACGGAGCCGCCGAGCGTTTCCGGGTATCCACCAATACCCTGATGGACCTGCGTCCGCTGGCGGATGGCCGACTGGCTTTCGGCGCACAAGACCCTGTATTTGGCGTGCTGGACCGCGACGGCGGCAAGCGCTGGGAACACTGGGGCGATATCCTCGATTTCCGGGGAGATAACGAGGGACATCTACTCCTTTCACATAATGGCAGTA
Source organism: Methylomagnum ishizawai (assembly GCF_900155475.1). Taxonomy (NCBI): domain Bacteria; kingdom Pseudomonadati; phylum Pseudomonadota; class Gammaproteobacteria; order Methylococcales; family Methylococcaceae; genus Methylomagnum; species Methylomagnum ishizawai. Next base: position 4,162,591 of record NZ_FXAM01000001.1, read on the forward strand.
TGGTCGAATTTGGTTTCTATACCATGAGACCAGATGGCGGTTGGCTAGGGCATACAGCCCATTTCGATTTCTCCCAGCGTCAGCTTGTGCCCGGTCCAGGCAATTCCGCTGTTCTCGTCGCGCCAAATACTGACGGTGAGCCGAAAATCAATTGGCGGAACACCGAACACCCGAAGGTGCTAGGCCAAGCGCTGCCACTGGAACCCTACGAAGCATCCCGTAGGCTCGCCCTGGCATCCAAGTCGCCGGGCTTCCTGCTCGGCACCGAATGGCGTCTGCGCTACTACGACCGCCCGGATCGCCAACGCTGGCAAACCCCGATTCCCGGCACCGCCTGGGCCGTGAACCTCTCCGCCGATGGCCGCTACGCCGTGGCGGCGTTCGGCGACGGCACCCTCCGTTGGTACACCACCACGGCGGGCCGGGAAATCCTGGCCCTATACGTCCACCCGGATGGCCAGCGCTGGATCGCCTGGACCCCGGAAGGTTTCTACGACGCCGCGCCGGGGGCGGAAGACCTGATCGGCTACCACCTCAACCAGGGCAAGGACCGCGCAGGCCAATTCGTCGCCGCCCGCCAATTGCAGGAACGCTACTACCGTCCCAGTCTCATCGCCCGCCGCCTGTCCCCGGACGGCGACCGTTTGCTGGCCGAGGCGGTGCGCGAACTCGGCGACGTGCGGGAAGTGCTGGCCCAGGGCTTGCCGCCCAAGCTGGAACTGCTATCCCCGGCGGAAGCCCGCACCGGCGGCGAATACCGGCTCGAACTGCGCCTCCGCGACCAGGGCGGCGGCATCGGCCCGCTCAAAATCCGCATCGATGGCTCGGAAATCGAGGGCCGCCCCGCCGACATCCCCGGCGGCGGCGATACCGTCAGCCGCCTATTCACCCTCGCCCCCGGACGCCATGAATTCGAAATCGCCGCCCGCAACCGCCAGGGCGTCGAATCGGCCCCGACCCGAGTGGTGGTCACCTCCACCGCCCCGGAAACCCGCCCGGCCCTGCACCTGCTGGCCGTGGGCGTCAGCCAATACCGCGACCACACCCTGACCGAAGGCGTCCGCTTCGCCGCCCAGGACGCCGAGGCCGTGCGCGGACGCTTCCAGGCGCAAGCCGCCGACCTCTACCGCGACACCCCCGATATCCGCTACCTGCGGGACGGCGACGCCACCCGCGCCAACATCGAACGGGAAATGCGCGGCTTCGCCGAACGGGTCGGCCCCGAGGATGTATTCGTGCTGTACCTGGCCGGACACGGCGCGGGCTTCGAGCAGAACTACCATTTCATCCCCGCCGAGGCCCGCTATCTCAACCAAACCGCGCTGCGCAGCGCCAGCCTGGATGAAACCCTGCTGCAAAAACTCCTGGCCGGCATCTCCGCGAAAAAAACCCTGGTGCTGCTCGACACCTGTAGCGCCGGGTCTTTCGGCGAACCACGGGGCCGCGCCCTGGGCGACAAATTCGCCATCGACCGCTTCAGCCGCATCACCGGACGCGCCATCATCGCCGCCACCGCCGACGGCCAAATGGCCCTGGAAGGCGAAGGCGGACACGGCGCGTTCACCTATGTGCTGCTGAATGGGCTGCAAGGACTCGCCGACGGCAATCGCGACGGGCGCATCGACCTCTACGAACTGGGCCAGTACATCGGCGAGCAACTACCGGCGCTGACCCTACGCAAATGGAAGTACGAGCAAACCCCGTTCATCGAGATGCAGGGCTTGTCGTTCCCGCTGGTGAACCAGCCGTGATGCGTCCGCTCAAGCTGTTCATTTCCTATGCCCACGAAGACGATGCGCGGCGGGAAGAGCTATGCAAACATCTGACGCAAATGAAACGGGAAGGCTTGATCGACCCCTGGCACGACCGGGATATCACCGGCGGGAAAGCCTGGGCCGGGGAAATCGACGCCAACCTGGAAGCCGCCGACTTGGTGCTATTGCTCATCAGCGTGGACTTCCTCAACTCCGACTATTGCATCGACGTGGAACTGAAGCGGGCGTTGGAACGCCATGCCGAGCGGCAAGCGCGGGTGGTCCCCATCATCCTCCGGCGCTGCGATTGGCAATCGGCCAGCTTCGCGAAATTGCACGCGCTGCCCAAAGACGGCGAACCCTTGGAAAGATGGCCGACCGCCGATACTTTCTTCACCGAAGTCGCCAGGGAATTGCGCCGGATTGTCGGGGAATTGCGAAGCTGTCGGATACAAGTCGATGACACGGGATTTGCCGGTCCCAACGAAAACAGGAAGCCAGGGTTTCCAAGGCCGGGCTCCCAAGCGGGAACCTGGGAACAAGCGCGACAGTGGCTGAAATCGCATCCGCTCAAGATTGCGGCGGCATTCGTATTCGCTTTGGCGGTTTGGGGATGGCTGGCGGGCACGGACTGGCTGCTACGGGAAGGCGACCGGCTCTACCACGACCCGCTGCCGGAACAACGGGCGAGGGCAACGGACTACTACGAAGGGGCGCTAAGACTCAATCCCTTCCTGGCCGAAGCCCATTTCCGCCTTGGCGTCCTGTCCGACCAAGCGGGAAACCCGGAATCTGCCCTGACACATTACCGGCGGGCGGTCGAACTGGAAACACCGGCCCCGCCTGAGTATTACAGCAATCTGGCCTACGAATATCTGGCGCTGGGCGAATATGGGAAAGCCATCGAGATTTATGGTCGAATCGAAGGTTATCCCCTCGCCGCCTTGGAATCGGCCAAAGCCCATTGGGCTTTGGGCCAGCCACGCCCCGCCCGCGATGATCAAGCCCAGGCGATCCGCTGGCTAAAAGCCGACAACGCCGACCACTACCGAGACCCTTGGTATTTCACCACCGCCGACGGAGGCAAAGGCATCCGGCTCATCAAGGCCGAAGACAAGCGTTGTTATGCCCGGCTCGCCTTCGCCGCCAGCCTGTTCCTGGATGGCCAGGAAGCCGACGCCGCGCAGGCCATGCTGCAAACGGGCTGCCCGGACGATGCCGCCGACATGAAAGACGTGGTGGCCGACGACCTCCAACGCTACGCCGAAACCGTTCCCGATTTACGCGAAAGAAGCCGGGCATTCCGGCAACGCTATCTCGCCCACTCATGAACCCGCCGCCCGTAAACGCAAACGGGGCGGGTATGCCCGGCATACCCGCCCCGTCCGCTGTCCAGGAAACCGCTATCGGCTATTTCTTGGCGGCGGCTTGCGGTTCCGGCTGGTCCGCCGCCTGCTGCTCCATGATCTTGACCAACTGCGCCGCCGGCACATACCCTGGGAGGATATCGCCCTTCTCGGTGATGATCATCGGCGTGCCATTGGCCCCGAAGGCATTGCCCAGCGCCAATTGCTCGTCCACCGGGTTGTCGCAGTCCTTGCGGTCGGGAGTGTCGCCCTTCTTGGCCTTGGTGAAAGCGGCATTGCGGTCCTTGGCGCACCATACCGACACCGCCTTGAAATAGGATTCGGTGTTGGGGCCGCTGCGCGGGAAGAACAGGTAGCGGATTTCGATGCCCTGGGCGAGGTATTGGTCGATCTCGGAATGCAGCTTCCGGCAATAGCCGCAGTCGATATCGGTGAAGACATAGGCCACATGCTTGGTGGCCTTGGGCTTGAACACGATCATCTGGCCCACGCCCATCTTGTCCAGCGACGTGAGCCGCGCCCCGGCCAACTTGGCCTCGGTCAAATCCTTGCGGTCCTTGACATCGACCATCGAACCCTGGATCAGGTAGCGCCCATCCTCCGACACATAGAACAGCTTCGCCCCCATCATCACTTCGTACAGCCCCGGTATCGGCGAAGGCTGGACCGAATCCGGCTTGAGCGTGGGCAAGTTCTGTTTCAATGCCTCCTCGACCGCCTTGGCATCGGCCTGGACCGCGCCGGACAGCATCCATCCCAGCCCCAGCAGGGCGGCGCTTACGATTCTCTTCATGGCAACTCCAAAATAGTTGGGAAAACCCGGTCAGTTAAACAGGCGCTCAATATCGAGGAAGAACGCCAATACCATCAAGCACAGCAAGATGAACATCCCGACCTGCTGGCAATACGCCAAGGTCCGGTCGGATACCGGGCTGCCCTTGACCCCTTCGATCAGATAGAACAGGAGGTGCCCGCCGTCCAGCACCGGGATCGGCAACAGGTTCAACACCCCGAGGCTGATGCTGACGATGGCGAGGAATTTCAGGAACTGGCCGAAGCCGACGCTGGCCGATTGTCCGGCGTACTGGGCGATGCTGATGGGGCCGCTGAGGTTATCGACCTTGGCCTTGCCGATCACCATGCGCCCGATCATTTTCAAGGTCAAGGCGGCGTAGCCGTAGGTCTTGTCGATGGCCGCGCCCAGGGCCGGGAACAGGCCGAGCCGGTATTCGGCCCGCATCGATTGCTCCATGTCCTCCGGCATCCTGACCGCCGCGCCGATCCGGCCCACCCGGCCTTCGGCGGAATCCACGCCTTTCGGCTTGATGTCGAGATCGCGGCGGGCACCCTCGCGTTCGACGACGGTGCGGATCGCCACGTCCGGGTGGGTGCGGACGAATTCGACCCATTCCTTCCAGGTCTTGATCGCCGTGCCGTCGGCGCTGACGATCAAATCACCGGGCTTGAGTTGGGCGGCTGCGGCGGCGCTGCCGGGTTCGACCCGGTCGATCACCGGCGGCAAGGCGGGTTCGTAGGGGCGAAAGCCGAGTTTTTGGTAAAGCTGCTCGGGTTCCTGCGCCACCTCCTGGGGAATCGTCAACACCAGGACGCGGGCGGCCCCGTCCGCGCCCTTGACCTCGACCTGGATCGGTTCCTCCTCGACGGCGGTCTCGACCACGGCGGCGAGGGCGGCATTCCAGGTCGGGGTGGGATCGCCCTTCACCGCGACGATTTCATCGCCTTCGCGGAAACCGGCCTGCCCGGCCAGGGTTTCGGCCGCCACCGGACCCAGCACCGGCCTGAGTCCGGTTTCGCCCAGCATGAACACGGCCCAATAGATCAAAACCGCCAGCAGCAGGTTGAACACCGGACCCGCCGCCACGACGCAAACCCGTTTCCACAAGGCTTGGCGGTTGAAGGCGAAGGGCAGGTCTTCGGGAGCGACCGCGCCCTCGCGCTCGTCGATCATCTTGACGTATCCGCCCAAAGGCAGGGCGCAGACCACGAATTCGGTGTCGTCCGGGGATTTTTGATAGGCCCACAGCGGTTTGCCGAAGCCCAGCGAAAACCGGGTGACCTTGACGCCGAGGCGGCGGGCTGCCCAGAAATGGCCGAACTCATGGAAGGCGATCAAAACCGCCAAGGCCAGGACGAAGAAGAACAGCGTATGGAGCAGCGAAAACATGGGATTTTGGGGCTACAGCCGGGCTATGTAATCGTGGGCCACCGCGCGGGCCGTGCGATCCGCTTCCAGCACGGCCTCGATGGAATCTGCCGCGCCCGCCGGGATGGCGTCCATGCAGTGCGCGATGGTGTCGGGGATGGCCGGGAAACGGAGGCGTCCCTCCAGGAAGGCGGCGACGGCGATCTCGTTGGCGGCGTTGAGGATGGCCGGTTCGGTACCGCCGCCGCGCACGGCCTCGTAGGCCAACCGCAAACAGGGGAAGCGCTCGAAATCCGGCGGTTCGAAATCAAGCTGTCTGACCCCGAACAAATCCAAAGGTTCGGCCCCCGAGTCGAAACGCCCCGGCCAGGCCAGGGCGTGGGCGATGGGAATCCGCATATCGGGATTGCCCATCTGGGCCAACACCGTGCCGTCCACGTAATCGACCATGGAATGGATCACGCTCTGGCGATGCACCACCACCTGCACCTTTTCGGGCGGCATCCCGAACAGCAGGCAGGCTTCGATCACTTCCAAGCCCTTGTTCATCATGGTGGCCGAATCCACCGAAATCTTGCGGCCCATCACCCAATTGGGATGGGCGACCGCCTGTTCCGGGGTGACTGCGTACAGTTCTTCCAAAGGCTTGCGCAGGAACGGCCCGCCCGAGGCGGTCAGGAGGATGCGCCGCACCTCGGGCGCGGGCCGTCCGGCGTGGTAGTGGGCGGGCATGCACTGGAAGATGGCGTTATGCTCGCTGTCGATGGGCAACAGGTCCGCGCCCGATTTGACTACCTCGGCCATGAACAAGGGACCGGACATCACCAGCGCCTCTTTGTTCGCCAGCAACACGGTCTTACCCGCCTTGGCGGCGGCCAGGGTCGGCGGCAAACCGGCGGCCCCGACGATGGCGGCCATCACCGAATCGACTTCGGGCAGGACCGCCACATCTTCCAGGGCTTTTTTGCCGCTCAACACCTGGGTGCTGTTCTGCCCGGCCCTGGCCAGTCGCTCGCGCAATTCGGCGGCGGGCCGCTCGTCGATCATCACCGCGTAATCCGGCTCGAAGCGCAGGCATTGCTCCAACAAGCGCTGCACATTGTGATTGGCGGTGAGCGCCACCACCCGGTAGCTGCCGGGATGCCGCCCGACCACGTCGAGGGTGCTGACGCCGATGGAGCCGGTCGAACCGAGTACGCAGATGCCTTTCATGTTGGGGTCTCGCTAGGGATGGGTGGATTCGGCGGGTTGGGCCGGGGGCTGTTCCGGCGCGGGTTCGGCGGCGGGCGGTTCGGCGCTCTCGGGGCCGGGCGACTCGAAACCGCCTTGATCCATGGGTACGGCCCGTTCCGCCGGACCCTCGCCTTCTTCGGATTGGCTGGGGACTTCCTGTTCGATGTGGATGGGCGATTCCAACACGACATTGCTGTCGGGCGGCTGGATGAAGATGTTGAGCATCATCGAACCGGCGTAGAACACCGAGGTCGCAGCGATCAGGCTATCGACCCGGTCCAGCACGCCGCCATGGCCGGGGAGGATGTTGCTGCTGTCCTTCACACCGCGGATGCGCTTGACCAGGCTCTCGAACAAATCGCCGATCACCGACACGATCACCGTGGCCAAGGACAAGGCCACGAAATCGGTCAGGGTCACGCTGGACAAATCGCTCCAGAACCCCACCGCCACCGCGAACGGCACCGCCGCCAGCAAAGCGCCATAGACGCCCTCCACAGTCTTGCCGGGGCTGATGGCCTCGCACAGTTTGGTGTTGCCCCAGCGCTTGCCGACGAAATAAGCACCGATATCGGCGACCCAAATCAGGGCCGATACGTACAACACCTGATATTGGCTGAAATTGACCCGCAGCCAGGTCAGCGAGGCCCAGGCCGTCAGCAGGATGAAAATGCCCAGGCCGAGTTTGAGGCCCAGGGGATATTCGATCTGGAGCAGCCGTTCGGGAATCTTGCGGAAAGCCATGCCGCACACGAACCACCATGCCACCACCGGCCAGTAGAACCAGCCCGGCAGTTCGATGGGTGCCCAATCGGCGGCGGTCAGGCGCAATATCACCATGAAGGCCAGCACCACCAGGCTATAGCCGATGCGGTGGGCGTTGCTGGGCAGCCCAGCCAAACCGGCCCATTCCCAGGCCGAAACCAACATGAAGCTTCCCCAGAACACGGCGAAACCGTCCGGGGGCAGGTACAAAATGGCCAGGACCGCCAAGGGGGTCAATGCCAAGGCCGTGAGGATGCGATTCTTGAGCATGGGAGTTTTGTGTGAAGGTTGCTGGGGGCGTTGGGGCGGGCGGTGCGCCGCCCTTCAAGCCTGGGAGAATTGTTCGACCTGCTCGCCGGTATAGCCGAAACGGCGCTGGCGTCCGGCGTAATCCTCCAAGGCGAGATCGAGGACTTTCTCGTCGAAATCCGGCCATAGCACCGGGGTGAAATACAGTTCGGTGTAGGCCAATTGCCAGAGCAGGAAATTGCTGATGCGCCGCTCGCCGCCGGTACGGATGAACAGGTCGGGTTCCGGCAATTCCGCCAAGGCCAAATGGGCGGCGAACGCGGTCTCGTCGATCTCCGCCGCCCGCATCGCGCCGCGCCCGGCCAATTCCGCCAGCCGCCGGGCGGCCTGGACGATGTCCCAGCGTCCGCCGTAATTGGCGGCGATGTTGAGGTTTAAGCGCTGGTTGCCCTGGGTCAGCGCCTCGGAGGCGGCGATCTTGTCCTGCAAGGCCGGGGCGAACGCCTCGCGCTCGCCGATCACCCGCAGCCGGACGCCGTTCTCGTGGAGCTTTTGCGCCTCGCGCTCCAAGGTTGCGATGAACAATTCCATCAACAGCGACACTTCCTGGACCGGACGCCGCCAATTCTCGCTGCTGAAGGCGAACAGGGTCAGCGCTTCGATGCCCTTGGCCAAGCAATATTCCACGGTCTTGCGGACGGCGCCGACCCCGGCCCGGTGGCCGGCGGTACGGGGCAGGAAACGTTGTTTGGCCCAGCGGCCATTACCATCCATGATGATCGCCACATGCCGGGGCAGCCGGTTGTCAATGCTTGGAACGGCGGACACATCCATCTCGATCTTACGAACCCTTGGTTGGGATTGCTCCGGCCAGCCGGGCCGGAACCGGAACCCGCCAGCCGGACCCGACCCGGATCGAACCCACCTTGGCATCCGGGGAGCACCCTAGGCTAGGGGCGTGCGTGTCGGAACCCACCCGGACCTTGCGAAGGTCCGGCGGTTCACATGGACATCAAATCGGCTTCTTTATCTTGCAGGACTTTTTCCACATCCTTGACGTACTGGTCGGTCAGCTTCTGGATTTGGTCCTGGCTGCGGCGCTCCTGGTCCTCGGAGATTTGCTTGTCCTTGAGCGCGGCCTTGAGTTCGTTGTTGGCGTCGCGGCGGATATTGCGGATGGCGACGCGGGCGTTCTCGGCCTCGTGGCGCACCACCTTCACCAAATCCTTGCGGCGCTGTTCGGTCAAGGGCGGCATCGGCACCCGGATCACCGTGCCCATGCTGGACGGGTTCAGCCCCAGGTCGGAGGAGAGAATGGCCTTTTCGATGGCCTGCACCATGGTCCGTTCCCAGGGGGTCACGGTCAGGGTGCGGGCGTCCTCGGCGGTGATATTGGCGGTCTGGCTCAGCGGCACGTCGTTGCCGTAGTAGGAGACCGTGATATGGTCGAGCAGGCTGGGATGGGCGCGGCCCGTCCTGATTTTCGCCAGTTCGTGCTTGAGCGCTTCGATGCTCTTGCCCATGCGCTCGGCGGCGCGTTTTTGGATATCTTCGATCATGTGGGTTCACCCGTTTCAATCAAGGAGCCGATTTCTTCGCCCCGCATCAGCCGCATCACCGCGCCGGATTCGAAGATGTTCATCACCCGCAGCGGCATCCGGTGGTCGCGGCACAGCACCAGGGCGGTGGCATCCATCACGTTCAGGCGCTGGTCCAGCGCTTGGTCGTAGGTCAGCCGGGAATAAAATTGGGCGTCGGGGTGCTTGATGGGATCGGCGGAATAGACGCCATCGACCTTGGTGGCCTTGATGAGCAGGTCGGCATTGATTTCGATGGCGCGGAGGCTGGCCGCCGAATCGGTGGTGAAGAACGGATTGCCGGTGCCCGCCGCGAAGATCGCCACCCGGCCTTTTTCAAGGTGCCGGATGGCCCGGCGGCGGATGTAGTCCTCGCAGACCTGGTTGATCTTGAGGGCGGACATGACCCGGACGGGCCGTCCCAAATGCTCCACCGCGTCCTGCATCGCCAAGGCGTTCAGCACGGTCGCCAGCATCCCCATATGGTCGCCGGTCACGCGGTCCAAGCCTTCGGAAGCGGTTTCCGCGCCGCGCACGAAATTACCGCCGCCGATCACCAGCCCGACCTCCACGCCGAACTCGCACAGATCGACCACCTCCCGCGCCAGTCGGTGCAGGGTCTGGGGGTCGATGCCGCCACCCTGGCTTCCCATCAGCGCTTCCCCGCTCAGCTTGAGCAAGATGCGCTTGTATTTTGGCTCGCTCATCGGATTGGTTCCATCTCCAGTGCTACTCAAGTGCCCATGCAAGAAAGGGCGCGTGCGGCCTGGCCGCAACGCGCCCCGTCCCCAGCCCGATTAGGCCAGGCCGGCCTGGGCCATCACTTCGGCGGCGAAATCGCTTTCGACCTTCTCGATGCCTTCACCGACCTCGAAGCGAACGTAACGGACCACGCTGGCCTTGTGATCGGCCAACAACTTGCCCACGCTCTGTTTGTCGTCCTTCACGAAAGGCTGGCCCAACAGGGTCACTTCGCCCAGGAACTTGCGGACCCGGCCCTCGACCATTTTCTCGATGATGTTGGCGGGCTTGCCTTCGGCCTCGGCCTGGGCCTGGGCGATTTCGCGCTCCTTGGCGATGGTTTCGGCGGGGATGCCGGATTCGTCCAAGCTCAGCGGCCTGCTGGCGGCGATGTGCATGGCGATGTCGCGGCCCAGTTCCACCGTGCCACCGACCAACTCGACCAAAACGCCGATGCGGGTGCCGTGCAGATAGCTGACCACGATGCCGTTATCGGAGACATAGCGCTCGAAGCGGCGGAAGGCCAAGTTCTCGCCGATCTTGGCGACCAGTTCGCGGCGGGTGTCGTCGATGCTGACGCCGGTGGCGGGGATCGCCACGGCCAGCAGTTCTTGCGACGTAGTGGCAGCGGAGTCCAGGGCGCACTGGGCGATATTGTTGGCGAAGGCGATGAAGTCGTCACCCTTGGCGACGAAGTCGGTTTCGCAATTGACTTCGACGATGGCGGCGCTCTTGTTGTCCGCGCCCAGTTTGACGCAGATGCAGCCTTCCGCCGCGGTGCGACCGGATTTCTTGTCCGCCTTGGCGAGCCCGGATTTGCGCATCGCTTCGATGGCGGCTTCCATATCGCCGTCGGCTTCCGTCAGGGCCTTCTTGCATTCCATCATCCCGGAGCCGGTGCGCTCACGGAGTTCCTTAACCATTGCGGCAGTGATAGTGGCCATTTAAACCGAACCTCTCTTGGTTGATTGCGCGACAATCCGCGCATTCATATTCACTTAATGAAAACGCCCCCTGATGGAGGCGTTTGAATCGGAGCTAGGCAAGCCCGGCTGTGGCTCAGTCGGCTTCCTCGACTTCGGCCTCTACGCGGGTTGCGCTTTCGGCCGCCATCTCGACGAATTCGTCTTCGGTGCCGATGTCCGGGGTGTTGACCTTGCCTTGCAAAATCACCGTGGCGGCGGATTGCACATAAAGCTGCACGGCCCGGATGGAGTCGTCGTTGCCGGGGATGATGTAATCGATCCCCAGGGGACTGTTATTGGTATCGACCACACCGACCACCGGGATTCCCAATTTCTGGGCTTCGGCGATGGCGTTCTTTTCGTAGCCGACATCCAGCACGAACAGCACCTCCGGCAGGCGGTCCATATCGCGGATGCCGCCCAGGTTATGCACCAGCTTTTCCAGTTCGCGCATCATGCCCAAACCTTCCTTCTTGCTGAAACGCTGCAAGCGGCCATCGTCGCGCATGGCTTCCAAGTCCTTCATGCGGGACACGGATTGCTTGATGGTCTTGAAGTTGGTCAGCATACCGCCCAGCCAGCGGGCGTTGACATAGGGCATGGCGCAGCGGGAAGCTTCTTCCTCGACCACTTTGCGGGTGGTGCGCTTGGTGCCCACGAACAAAATCTTGCCGCGATTGGCGGCCACCTGTTCCAGGTAACGCATGGCGTCGTTGAACAGGGGCAGGGTTTTTTCCAGATTGATGATATGGATATTGCTCCGCGCACCAAAGATGTACGGGGCCATTTTGGGATTCCAATAGCGCGTCTGATGGCCGAAGTGGACACCGGCCTCCAGCATTTGACGCATGGTAACGTTCGACATCGAGTTCTCCTAAGTTCTCGCGTGGGTTGAGCCTCCACATATCCCGAACCGACAACCCGTTCCCGCGTCTAAAACCGCGAGGCGGGCACCCTGCCGGACGTGACGATATGTGTGTGTTATTGCCAAAAATAGCAGCGCTTTATACCATACTCGTCTTTCTTCAACAATCCGCGCCCCCTTTCCCGGTTCCCAGCCCCATCGGCGTGCGACATTAAAATATCCCCCACACCACCCCCATGAGCATCAGCCTAAAATCCCCGCTTGAGATCGAAAAAATGCGCGACGCCTGCCGCTTGGCCGCCGAAGTGCTGGACATGATCGAACCCTTCATCGTTCCCGGCGTCACCACGGAAGAACTGGATCAAATCTGCCATGACTACATGGTCAATGTGCAGCATGTGATTCCGGCCCCGCTGAATTACCGGGGTTTCCCCAAATCGATCTGCACCTCGGTCAACCACACGGTCTGCCACGGCATCCCCGGTCCCAAGAAGCTGAAGAGCGGCGATATCGTCAATATCGATATCACGGTCATTAAAAGCGGCTACCATGGCGACACCAGCAAAATGTTCGGGGTGGGCGAGGTGCCGCTCCGGGCCAAGCGCTTGATGCGCGTGTGCCAGGAAGCCTTGTACCTGGGCATCCAGCAGGTCCGGCCCGGCGGCCATCTCGGCGATATCGGCCATGCCATCCAGCGCCATGCCGAGTCCCACGGTTATTCGGTGGTGCAGGAATTCTGCGGCCATGGCATCGGCAAGGAATTCCACGAAGAGCCCCAAGTCCTGCATTACGGCAAGCCGGGCACCGGGCTCCAACTGGAACCGGGCATGATCTTCACCATCGAGCCGATGATCAACCTGGGCAAGCGCTACGTGAAAATCCTGCCCGACGGCTGGACCGCCGTGACCAAGGACCACAGCCTATCCGCCCAATGGGAACACACCCTCCTGGTGACAGCCCAAGGCCATGAAATCCTGACCCTACGCCGCGAAGAGGCTGAATCGTTTGAGCAAGAACGTCTCAAATCAACCGGTACCTGACCTCCCCGGCCTGATTAAAACCTACAAAGACCGCCTAGGCCGCAAACACGCGGAACTCGTCGATTGGTTCCGGGCCGGCACCCCCGCCGCCGAATTGATCCGGCTCCGCTCGGACTTCCTGGACGAAATCCTCATCGACGGCTGGCACCATTTCCTCGGCCCCCTGGCCGGACGCTTGGCCTTGATCGCGGTCGGGGGCTATGGCCGCCGCGAACTGCATCCCCATTCCGACATCGACATCCTGGTCCTGTTGGACACGCCGGAACCGCCGGACCCCATCACCCACCGCGATTATCAGCAACCGCTGACCGGCTTCCTCAATTTCCTATGGGATATCGGGCTGAAACCGGCCCAGAGCGTCCGCACGGTGGAGGAATGCCTGGAAGCCGCTGAACGCGACCAGACCATCATCACCAATCTGACCGAAGCCCGGCTGCTCTATGGACGGGAAACGCTGTTCGAGGCGCTGGCCTCGCGGCTCGGTCCCGACCACCTTTGGCCCTCGAAGGAATTCTTCGAGGCCAAGATGGCCGAGCAAGCGGGCCGCTACGCCAAATACCACGACACCGCCTACAACCTCGAACCCAATATCAAGGAAGGGCCGGGTGGACTCCGCGATATCCAGATCATCGGCTGGATCATCAAGCGCCATTACAACAGCCGCAATTTGCAGGATTTGCTGCGCCAAGGTTGGCTGACCGAGGCCGAATACACCGAACTGGCCCAGGCCCAGGATTTCCTATGGCAGGTGCGCTTCGCCCTGCACGTCCTCACCAAGCGCTGCGAAGACCGGCTGTTGTTCGAGTACCAGAAGGAATTGGCCCGCCAATTCGGCTATATGGACCCCGACATCAACCTGGCGGTGGAGCGCTTCATGCAGCGCTATTTCCGCACCGTGATGGGCCTGGAGCGGCTGAACGAAATGCTGCTGCAATTATTCAAGGAAGTTTGCCTCCATCGCGACGAGGATTTCGTCTTCCTGCCGATCAACGAGAATTTCCAGGCGGTCAACAGCTATGTCGAGGTGCTGGACCCCGGCGTGTTCCGCAAGCACCCGCTCGCGCTGCTCCAGATTTTCCTGCTGTTGCAACAGAACACCAGCCTGCAAGGCATCCGCGCCTCCACCATCCGCCTGATCCGCCAGCATCTCTACCTGATCGACGAGGATTTCCGCCGCAACCCGGAAGCCTGCCGTTTGTTCATGACCATCCTGCGGCAAAAAACCGGCATCACCCACCAACTCCGGCGCATGAACCGCTATGGCGTCCTGGCCGCCTACCTGCCGCCGTTCGGGCGGGTGGTCGGGCGGATGCAATACGATTTGTTCCACGTCTATACGGTGGACGAGCATACGCTGTTCGTGATCCGTAACCTGCGGCGGTTTTCCCTGGCTCAATACCGCGCCGACCACCCACTCTGCTCCGAGTTGTTCGAACTGATCCCCAAACCCGAAATCCTCTACATCGCCGCCCTGATGCACGATATCGCCAAGGGCAGCGGCGAGGACCATTCGACCCTGGGCGCGACCATCGCCCAGGAATTCTGCCTGCGCCACGGCATTTCCGCCCGCGACACCGAACTCATCAAATGGCTGGTCCAACACCATCTGATCATGTCGATGACCGCCCAGCGCAAGGATATCAACGATCCCGAGATCATCCACCAATTCGCCACCGCCGTGGGTAGCCAAGCCACGCTGGACCATCTTTATCTCCTGACCGTGGCGGATATCCGGGCGACCAACCCGAACCTGTGGAATTCTTGGAAGGACGCCCTGCTCAAGGAGCTTTACCTCACCACCCGTTGGGTGTTCCGGCGCGGCCTGACCAAACCCCTGGAGCAGGCCGAGAAAATCGCCCAGGTCAAGGCCGAGAGCCGCGTCCTGCTGCACAAGCTGGGCATCCCCGACCCCATCGTCGAGCGGGTGTGGAACACGCTGAACGACGAATATTTCCTGCGCTACCTGCCGGAGGAAGCCGCCTGGCACACGGTCGCCATCAGCTTCTGCGGACCCGAAGACCTGCCCTTGGTGCTGCTGCGCCCCGTGAGCCAACGGGGCAGCGCCGAAATCTTCATCTACGCCCAGGATCAGGACTTCATCTTCGCCCACAGCACGGCGGTCCTGGAGCAACTCGGCCTCACCATCTTCGACGCCAAGATCATCACGGCGGGTGGTGGCCGGGTGATGAACAGCTACCACATCCTGGAACAAACCGGCGAACCGATCCGCGACCAAATGCGCCAGGTGCAGATTTGCGCCAAGCTGCGGGAATGCCTGAAGCGCCCGGGCGACGCGCCGATCCAGGTCCAGCGCCGCGAATCGCGCCAGATCAAACACTTCACCGTGCCCACCCAGTTGTATTTCCACGAAGACCCGCAGGACCGCTACACCATCCTGGAACTGGTCGCCACCGACCGGCCCGGCCTGCTGTCCAAGGTGGGCCGGGCCTTCACCCGCTGCGGCATCCGGCTCTACAACGCCAAGATTTCCACCATCGGCAGCCGGGCCGAGGACATCTTCTACATCACCGACGCCGAGGACCGCCCCTTGCGCCAGGAATCCCAGCGCCAAATCCTCCGGGATTGCATCGTGGCCCTGGTCGGCTCCCATTGACAAGCGCGGGAACAGCGCCAAAGATGCGGGCCAGCCCTCCCCGCGCCCGAGCGGGGCCGGCCTCCAGCCCACCCTACCGGAGGTGTAAACCATGCCCACCGATTTACTCCCCTCGCCCGAACAATGGTTCCAAGACGCCGAGACCGGCCGGACCTTCCGCGTGGTCGCGGTGGACGACGAGAACGAATCCATCGATATCCAACTCGACGGCGGCGATATCGATAGCTTCGATTTCGCGTCCTGGCGCGAATCCACCCTGGTCCCGGTCGAAGCCCCCGAGGACGCGGCGGCGGCTTTCGACGATATGGAAATCGACGACTTGGGCTATTCCGACACCGACCGCCACCAGCCCGAAGGCTTGACCCTCGACGATTGGCTGGACGGCCGGGACGATGACTGAGCTTCCGCCGCAATCGCAAGCAAAACAAAAGGGCGTCCATGGACGCCCTGGGTGTCGATAGCCGCGCCCTCCGCGCCTACAGCAAACACCGCGCCGCGTAGTCCGCCGCCCCCAACAGCCCCGTGCTGGGATTCAACGCCACCCGCACCGGCACCGTCCGCATGAAGCCCGCGAACCGCCCCTTGGCGCAGAAGCCTTCCATGAATTCGCCGTCGGTCAACGCGGCCAGGATTTTGGGGGCGATGCCGCCACCGATCAGCACCCCGCCCCGCGCCAGGCACTTCAACACCAGATTGCCCGCCTCGGCCCCGTAGACGCGGGCGAACAGCCGCAACGTGGCCCGCGCCAGGGCGTCGCCCCGCTCCATGGCGCAACGGCTGATTTCGCGGGCCGGGTCGTCGGTGCCGGCCAGCGCCGCCGCCAGTTCCGGGGATTCCGGGGCGTGGCCGCTATCGCGCAGATAGGCGTAGATATTGGCGATGCCCGGACCCGACAGGATGCGCTCATAGCTGACATGCCCGCCCAGTTTTTCACGGAGATAGGCCAAGAGGCCATCTTCCAAAGCATCGTTGGGCGCGAAATCGGTATGGCCGCCCTCGGTCGCCACCGGGTGGTAGTTCATCCCATCCCAGTACAGGATGGCCTCGCCCAGGCCGGTGCCAGCGGCCAGCACGGCGCGGTTGCCGGTGGCGGGTTCGGCATCGGGATTGAGGTCGGCCCATTCCTCCGGCCCGAGCCGCAACAGCCCCAGGGCCATGGCCTGCAAATCATTCAGCAGTTTGACCCGGCCCACGCCGGTGGTGGCCGCCAGGGAACGCTCGTCGATGGTCCACGGCAGGTTGGTGGTGTAGCAGCGGCCATCGATCACCGGCCCCGCCACCCCGAAACAGGCGGCTTCCAAGGGCACGCTCTGGTCGCTGAGGAAATCGGCCACGATCTCGTCCAAGGAGGCATAGTCCGCGCTGGGATAGAGCCGCTCGCGGACCCGTTCCAAGCCCTCGGTGCTTTTTTCGTACTGGGCCAGGACCGTCTTGGTCCCGCCCACATCGCCGGCTAACAGCATGATTGCGCTCCCTTCTCGAGAATGGTTATGGAACGGCGGGGTCTCGGACCGCCCCGCCCTATTGCGATGCCCGCCACCCTGGCGCGGGAATCAATCCGGGCGGTACTCATGCGCGACCCGCACCCCGCCTTTTTGATCGAACTCCACGACATCGTAGGGCGCTTGCCTGCCGCCCATCTCCATGCCGGGGCTGCCCACCACCATGCCCGGCACCGCCAGCCCCGCCGTACTGGGCTTGCGCTTGAGCAGGTCCCGGATATCGGCGGCGGGCACATGGCCCTCGACCACATAACCGCCGACCAGGGCGGTGTGGCAGGAGCGCAGGTTGTCGGGTACGCCGCGTTCGTCCTTGATCTTATCCACGGTATCGATCACCACGTCCTTGACGGCGTAGCCCTGGGCCTTCATCTGCGCCACCCATTTGCCGCAGCAGCCACAGGTCGGGCTGCGGTAGACGGTCATTTCCGGCGGGGCCGGTTCGCCCGCCAGCGCGGCGGAAGCCATCAGGGCCGAGGCCCACAACAATGCTCGATAGGGTTTCATAGCCGGTTCCGAGTTAAAAGGTTTCCCCGTTGAGGGTGGCGACCACCGAGCGCGGCCCGCCATGGTCGCGGTGTTCGCCCAGATAGATGCCTTGCCAAGTCCCGAGTTGCAAACCGCCACCGCCGATGGGGATGGAGACCGCCGCTCCCAACAGGCTGGCTTTGATATGGGCGGGCATATCGTCCGGGCCTTCCAGCCGGTGGACATAATGGGCGGCGCCGTCCGGGACCAGTTGGCGCAGATGGGTTTCCAGATCGCGGCGCACGCTGGGATCGGCGTTTTCGTTGAGCGTGAGGGAAGCCGAGGTGTGCTGGATGAAAAAATGCGCCAGACCCACCTGGATGCGCCGGATTTCGGGGATTTGGGCCAGGAGTTCTTCGGTGACGAGGTGAAATCCACGGGACCGGGACTTCAGGACGATGGTTTTTTGCAGCCACATAATCGCTTCGACACTGGATGCGGGAGGTTCCACGCGGAAAAGACCACATCGCCGCCCGGAATGCAAGCCCGGCCACGCATCGCGCTGTTTGGCCCCGGCTGCATAGCTGACGCGCCACGACGCCAGCGGCTACAATAACCGACCCATTCCGCCCCCCAACCAAGCTGTTCCACCATGCGCACCAGTCAATTCCCGCTCAACACTCTCAAAGAAACCCCCTCCGACGCCGAGGTCGTCAGCCACCAGCTGATGCTCCGGGCCGGGTTGATCCGCAAACTGGCCGCGGGGCTTTACAACTGGCTGCCCCTGGGGCTGAAAGTGCTCCGCAAGGTCGAAACCGTGGTCCGCGAAGAAATGGACCGGGCCGGCGCCCTGGAAATCCTGATGCCCGCCGTGCAACCGGCGGAACTGTGGCAGGAGTCGGGCCGCTGGCAGAAATTCGGCCCGGAACTGTGCCGCCTCAAGGACCGCCACGAGCGCGAATTCTGCCTGGGACCGACCCACGAGGAAATCATCACCGATTTGGTGCGCCACGAACTCAAGAGCTACAAGCAGGTTCCGGTCAACTATTACCAAATCCAGACCAAATTCCGCGACGAGGTGCGGCCCCGTTTCGGCGTGATGCGTGCCCGCGAATTCCTGATGAAGGACGCCTATTCCTTCCACCTCGATAAGGAATCGCTGCAAGACACCTACGACCAGATGCACGCGGCCTATTCGCGCATCTTCCAACGGCTGGGCCTCGAATTCCGCCCGGTACTGGCCGACACCGGGGCCATCGGCGGCAGCATGTCGCATGAATTCCATGTGCTAGCCGATTCGGGCGAGGACGCCATCGCCTTTTCCGACGCCAGCGATTACGCCGCCAATGTGGAAATGGCCGAAGCTTTGGCCCTGCCGCTGCCCGCCGAGGAGCCGCAAACCCTGGCCCTGGTGGACACCCCCGGCCAGCACAGCATCGACGAAATCAGCGCCTTCCTGAAGGTTTCGCCCAGCCGTTGCCTCAAGACCCTGCTGGTCAAGGGGGCCGAAGGCGGGGTCGTGGCCTTGCTGCTGCGCGGCGACCACGAATTGAACCCGGTCAAGGCCACCAAGCTGGCAGCCGTGGCCTATCCGCTGCAATTCGCCAGCGACGCCGAAGTGCGGGAAGCCGCCGGTTGCGCCCCCGGTTCGCTCGGGCCCATCGGCCTTTCGATCCCCGTGTTCGCGGACCGGAGCGCGGCCCATCTGGTGAACTTCGTCTGCGGCGCGAACCAGGACGGCAAGCATTACACCGGGACCAACTGGGACCGCGACGCCGCCCTGCCCCCGGTCGCCGATTTGCGCCTGGTGGCCGAGGGCGACCCCAGCCCGGACGGCGCAGGTCGTTTGCGGATCGCCCGCGGCATCGAGGTCGGCCATATCTTCCAGCTCGGCACCCGCTATAGCGAGGCGCTGCAAGCCACGGTGCTGAACGAGAAAGGCTCCAGCCAAGTCCTCATCATGGGTTGCTACGGCATCGGCGTGTCCCGCGTGGTCGCCGCCGCCATCGAACAGAACCACGACGAGCGCGGCATCCTCTGGCCGGAAGCCCTGGCCCCGTTCCAGATCGCCATCGCGCCCATCAACATGCACACCTCGCCCAAACTGCAAGAAGCCGCCGAGCATCTCTACGGCGTGCTACGCAAGAAGGGCTTCGACGTGCTGCTGGACGACCGCAAGGCCCGGCCCGGCGTCATGTTCGCCGACCTGGAATTGATCGGCGTCCCGCACCGGGTGGTGCTGAGCGACCGCCTGTTGGAAAAGGGCCGCGCCGAGTACAAGGGCCGCCGCGATGCCGAAGCCATCGAAATCGCGCTGGACGAGGTGTTGCCGTTCCTGTTGTCCAAACTGGGCCTCTAATCCCTCCGTCCAAAACCCAGGAAGGGTACGCGCCGCGTACCCTTCCGCCCGCGGCCCGCCTCAGACCACGACCAAATCCTCCAAGCGGACCATCATGCCACCCTGCGGGAAGTTCAGCTTGACCCCGCCCCAGCGGTCCAGTTCGACATTAACGACGCCGTTGCCTTCATAGCGGAAATACGCTTCCTGCCCCCGATAGCGGATCAAGCCCCCCCAGGTTTGGAGGGTCCAGGGAATATCCTTATTGGTAAACCTGGCTATCTTATAATCCCCCAGGTCGAAAAACGTCAAATCCCCCATCCCCGTGATATTCAAGCGATGGGTTCCCCAGCCCGGAAATATCTCATGCGGGCCGATGAGGCGGTTGCCATCGTCCATGAATACCGCGAGGCTATAGTTATTCTTCAAATCAACACTATACATATCGACTCCCATATCGGACGTTATGAATATACCGCGCGGACGGCGCGGGACACTAGGAGTCCGGCAAGATTGTCCCGGCTCCATATCTCCCGCCTCATATCCGCCACGTCCACCATAACACAGTTTGAGCGTCCGACTTGGCATGATCCGACAACAACCGCCACACCGCCGGGAAGACCTGTCCCGCCAAGCCTAAAAAATCCAAGGAGCGCACGGATTCCAACCCCGGAAGGACATACCGGACCTCCTTCCATATAATCCAGGCACCGGCCCTTGCCATTGGAACCCCACCCCGCATCCCCTATACTATGCCCCGCTTATATCCAAGCCCTTGGAAAACCCAGAAATCATCGGCATGAATCCACACCTGCAAGCCCTACAGCCCTATCCTTTCGAGAAACTGGCGCAACTCAAACACGGCATCGCGCCCCCTGCCGACAAGCCCCATATCGCCTGGTCCATCGGCGAACCGCAACATCCCACCCCGGCCCTGATTACCGAAACCTTGATCGCCCATTTGGGCGGCCTGACGAATTATCCGGCCAGCAAGGGCATTCCCGAATTGCGCCAAGGCATCGCCGACTGGCTGGCGCGGCGCTTCAGCCTGCCCACCGCCGCGGTCGATCCCGAACGCCATGTGCTGCCCTGCGCGGGCACCCGCGAGGCGCTGTTTTCCTTCGCGCAATGCGTGGTCGATCCGCGTGAACGGCCCTGGGTGCTGATGCCGAACCCGTTCTATCAGATTTACGAAGGCGCGGCGCTGCTGGCCGGGGCCGAGCCGTATTTCCTGAACACCACGCGGGAGACGGGTTATCGACCCGATTTCGACGCGGTGCCGGAGGCGGTGTGGGCGCGTTGCCAATTGCTTTATCTCTGCTCGCCGGGCAATCCCACCGGCGCGGTGATCGATACCGCCACCCTGCGCCAACTGATGGAGCTATCCAGCCGCTACGGCTTCATCATCGCCTCGGACGAATGCTATTCCGAACTTTACGCCGACGAGTCCGCGCCGCCACCCGGTTTATTGGGCGCGGCCTACGCCATGGGCAACACCCAGTTCGAGCGCTGCGTGGTGTTCCATAGCCTATCGAAGCGCTCGAACGCGCCGGGGTTGCGTTCCGGTTTCGTGGCGGGTGATGCGGCCATTCTCAAGCAATACCTGCTCTACCGCACCTATCACGGCTGCGCCTTGTCGCTGCCGGTCCAGCACGCCAGCCTCGCGGCCTGGCGCGACGAAGCGCATGTGGTGGAAAACCGCGCCCTCTACCGGCGCAAGTTCGCCGCCGTGCATGACATCCTCAAGACTGTGCTGGACGTTACGGTGCCGCCCGCCGGGTTTTACCTGTGGCCGCGGACGCCGGGCGACGAACAGGCGTTCGCGCAAGGCTTATTCGCCCAGCAGAACGTGACGGTGTTGCCGGGCGGTTATTTGTCGCGGGAGGCGCATGGGATCAATCCAGGCCGGGGGCATGTGCGCATGGCCTTGGTCGCGCCATTGAATGAATGCGTGGAGGCGGCGCACCGAATCGCCGAGTTCGTCCGCGCCCTTGGATGAGGACAAAGCCATGAGCGACCTGCATTTGGATTCCCTGGAAATCAAGAACTTCCGTTGTTTCGAGCATCTGGTGATCGAGAAACTGGGGCGGGTGAATTTGATTGTGGGGAGGAATAGTGTGGGGAAGACGGCTTTGTTGGAGGCGTTGTGGATATTAACAACCAAGGCCGATGTACGGATAATTCAGAAAATACTTTATGACCGAAATGAATTAGCAAGCTATAAAGCGCCGGGTTCGATTCCATCAGTCTACGTAACACAAATAGAAGCTAAAGAACAATCAGAAGCGTTTAGAAAGCTCTTTTTTGGTCGCCCAAAAAAAATAGAAAAGCCCGCTTTTTTGCGCCTTAACGAAGAACAGATGAAATTATCCTTGGATGAATTCGGAGGAGAGAGTTTTCAAAATTATCTCAATTTACGTCCAATCGTTTATGTCACTGGCGACCAAGCCGGAACCTTTTTCAATAACTGGCTTCCTTATCCGCAAAAAGATCAAATAGAATCTTTGACCATATCCGCATCCCTTGAAAACAAATCAATTCTAATACCAACCAGCGGACTTCCTTGGCAAGCTTTAAGCAGCTATTGGGACGCAGTAGCTCTAACCGATTCTGAAGATAACATTATTGAAGCCCTACGGATTATTGATCAAAAAATCAAACGTCTGACATTTAAAGGTGAACATCAACCTGACAAAACAAGATTTCCAATAGCAAGAGTTGAAGACCAAGACGAAACACTTCCTCTTGCAAGCTTAGGAGAAGGAGCAACTAAATCGCTTGGCTTGGCTTTAGCAATGGTAAATTGCGACGACGGCTTTTTACTTGTCGATGAGTTTGAAACCGGCCTCCATTACTCCGCACAGACTGAAATTTGGCGGATGGTTTTTAGGATAGCAAATCAACGCAATATTCGAGTCTTCGCCACCACCCATAGCTGGGACTGCGTCGAAGCCTTCCAAGAAGCCGCCGAAGAAGACCAAAACGAAGAGGCAATGCTAATCCGCCTACAGCGGAAAAGGGATAGCAGCGGGATTGAAGCCATTAATTATGATGAGCGGCGCTTGGAGATCGCGACCCGGCAAGGCGTAGAGGTTCGCTAGATGAGCCGGAACCTATTGGAATATGGAAAACATCTGCCGGGACAATTATTAGTAGAAGGTAGCAACGACTTCCATGTGCTGTGCAGCTTATTTCAAAAAAGAAAAATCCCAAAAAACGTTTTCGGGATAAAAGAAAAAGGCAGCTATGAAGAGTTGCGAGACGGCCTAGATATTGAACTCGATGTCGAACACGTCGAAACCATAGGCATCATCGTAGACACCGACACAAATCTGGACTCTCGCTGGCGCGACATCCATACCCTTCTCGTCTCGTTAAAATATACCGAAATCCCAGATTCTCCATTACCACAAGGATGCATCCTTTCCGGGCGAAAGCGGTTAGGTGTTTGGCTGATGCCAAACAATGAAACCACAGGGATATTGGAGAACTTCGTTGCCCATTTAGTCCCTGACCCCGAAACCAATCCGCTATGGCTTCATGCCAAGCGCGTTGTTGCCGACTTACCAAACGAACTGCAAAAATTTCCCAAAGCCCGCTCGGCCAAAGCCGAAATGTATACATGGTTGGCGTGGCAAAAAGACCCCGGCATTCCAATGGGACGAGCGATTATGGAACGCTATCTAGACCCGGATTCTCCATTAGCCGATCCATTTATAGACTGGATCAAGCGCCTCTTCCAACTCCCCTAAAACCCCCATCATCAACCGCAAGCAAGCACCCATGTCCAACCTAGAAACCACCATCGACCAAGCCTTCGACAACCGCGCCGAAATCTCCCCCACCACGGTCAGCGCCGAAATCCGCGAAGCCATCCAAGAATCCCTCCACCTCCTCGACAGCGGCCAGCGCCGCGTCGCCGAGAAAATCGACGGCCACTGGGTCGTCAACCAATGGCTCAAGAAAGCCGTGCTGCTGTCCTTCCGCATCAACGACAACCGCGTCATCGGCGAAGGCGACCTGCGCTACTACGACAAGGTCGAACCCAAGTTCGCCCAGTTCGGCGAGGCCGAATTCAAGGCCCAGGGCGCGCGCGCCGTGCCGGGCGCGGTGGTGCGTCGCGGCTCCTACATCGGCCCCAACGTGATCCTGATGCCCTCCTTCGTCAACATCGGCGCGTTCGTCGATGCCGGCACCATGGTCGATACCTGGGCCACGGTCGGTTCCTGCGCCCAAATCGGCAAGAACGTCCACCTCTCCGGCGGCGTCGGCATCGGCGGCGTGCTGGAACCCTTGCAGGCCGGTCCCACCATCATCGAAGACAACTGCTTCATCGGGGCGCGTTCGGAAGTGGTCGAAGGCGTGGTGGTCGAAGCAGGCTCGGTGATTTCCATGGGCGTCTACATCGGCCAAAGCACCAAGATTTACAACCGCATGACCGGCGAGGTTACTTATGGTCGAATCCCTGCTGGCTCTGTGGTAGTGTCCGGCAACCTGCCGGCGAAGGATGGCAGCCACAGCCTCTACTGCGCGGTCATCATCAAGCAGGTGGACGAAAAAACCCGCGGCAAAGTGGGCATCAACGAATTGCTGCGCGACTAATACCGGCGGCGGGCCGACCCGCCGCCCCCACAACAATCCATTTATCGAAAGAAAGGTAAGACCATGAAGAAGAGTTTGTTCCTGGCCGTGGCGATGCTGGTTTCCGGCGGCGCGTCCGCTTCCACCGAACACTACGTACTGCGCGATGGCAACCACGTCCATCACCTGAAAATCACTAAGATCGGCGAGGACGTTTCCGTCACCACCGACATCGACTTCGAGCCGAACAGCGGCGAACAAGGCGGCAAAGCCTGCTCCGCCTCGATCTCCGACGACGCCAAGCAAGTGAGCGCCAACGAGCTGGTGGTGAAGAAGCAGATTCCCAGCGAGGCCCATTACTGCACGCTGAGCATCCATCTGAGCGCGGACGGCGCCAAGATCGACCAATCCGAGGAATGCGGCTATTTCGCGGCGGGCATCTGCCACTTCGATAGCGATGGGAAGGAACTGGTGCGGGTCAAGTAAGCCCTGGACCCGAGACGAAGAAGCCCCGCCTGGCGCGGGGCTTTTTTATGGCGCGGAGAAAGCGACGCCCGCGCCCACGGCCAGACCCAGCGCCCGGTCGGCCCGGCCCCGGTTGACCGCGATTTCGACCAGGTCCATGGAATTGCGGTACCACAGCGCCGCGCCTTCCGGCACTTCGCAGAAGGTGCCCGCCTGGGGGATGCGTTTCCCATCCACCCACAAATCCAGCCCGTCCAGGTCGGCGCGGTGGCGGATGCCGGTGATGGCGTTGCCGTAGTGGTCGCAATAGATGATCTCGGGCCAATCCAGCGGCCACCCGGCCCCATCCGGCCCCGCATACGGCGTGCCCTCCCAAGCCCAATCGCCCAGGGCGATCCGGGCCGCGATGGGCGCGAACAAATCCCTGCCATGGAAACTCATCGACAGCCGTTCGGGCCGCCAATCGATGCGCCGCCATTCACCATCGCCCGCCTGGAGCGCGACCGTATTGAAAAGGCCGTTGTCCGGCCCCACGAACCAGCGCCCATCTGCCCTCAACACCACCGGCGCGCGCGCCCCGCCCACGCCCGGATCGACCACGCCCAGGAACACGCTGTCCTCGGGGAAATAGCGGCACAACGCGGCCAGCAGATAGGCACTGCGGCACGGGTCGCCGGTGGGCGCATCGCTCAACAGGTTGATGACAGAGACGCCCGGCGCCTCCCGCCGCAACACGGCCTCCATCTGGCCCAGATACGGCCCTTCCGCCCCGAAATCGGTAAACAGCAGGATCATGGGGCGTCGGCTTCGGTTTGATCCTCGATGGCCGATACCGACTTGGGCACGAACAAGCGCGAGAACACCAGCCCCAACTCGAACAGCATCCAAATCGGCACTGCCAGCATCGTCTGCGACACCACGTCCGGCGGCGTCAGCACCATGCCGACCACGAAGGCCAGCACGACGGCATAGGGCCGCTTATCGGCGATGTTCTCGCGGGTCATGATGCCGGTCGCGACCAGCAAAATCGTGGCGATGGGTACCTCGAACGACACCCCGAAGGCGAAGAACAAGGCCAGCACGAAATCCAAATACTGGGTGATATCGGTCATCATGGTCACGCCCGGCGGCGTGGTCATGATCATGAACTGGAAAATGACCGGAAACACCAGGAAATAGGCGAACGCCATCCCCCCATAGAACAACAGGATGCTGGCGACCAGCAAGGGCAGGGCGAAGCGCTTTTCATGCCGGTATAGCCCCGGCGCGATGAAGGCCCAGGCTTGGTGGAGGATGAACGGCATGCTCGCGAACACCGACACCACCAAGGCCAGCTTGAACGGCGCGAAGAACGGCGAAGCCACCCCGGTGGCGATCATCTGCGACCCGGCGGGCATATGTTCGACCAACGGTCCCGCCACGAAGGCGTAAATCTCGTTGGCCTTGAACGACAGCCCGGAAAACACCAGCAACACCACCACGATGCAGCGGATCAGCCGGTTGCGGAGTTCGACCAGATGGGAAATGAACGGCTGTTCAAGACCACCGCCATCGTCGAAGTCAGGCTGGGCCATCGCTGTGCCCCCCATGGTCGGCGTCGGTGGCCGGGGACTTGTCGGGCAACGGCTTGGCAGCCGCCTCCTTGCCCGTGGCGGTCACGCCCTCCACATAGGCGCGGCCTTCCTGTTGCAACTTTTGCTTCTGCTCGCGCAAAGTCTGCTGCAATTCCTGCAACTGCAATTCGTGGTCGATTTCCGATTTCACCGAGGCCACCATGGAACGGGCCTTCCTGATCCACAGCCCCGCCTCCCGCGCCACCCGTGGCAGGCGCTCCGGCCCGAACACCAACAGCGCCACCACGCCCACCAACACCAATTCCGAAAAGCCGATATCGAACATGGCCTTGATTCCGTCAGCCCGCGTCCTTGTCCGCGTCCTTCTTCTCGGCGGCGGCATGCGCGGCAGGCTTGTCGTCCTCGCCCTCGCTCATGGCGTTGCGGAAGCTCTTGATCGCCGATCCCAGATCGCCGCCGAGGTTCCGCAGCTTCTTGGTGCCGAACAGCAGCAGCACGATGACCAGCACGACCAACAGTTCCTGAATACCGATACCCATAGCTCGAATCTCCCGAATGGACATTTTCCAAAAAAACAACGCCCCGCGCGGGCGGGGACGGGCGGGGGCGGTGCCCCTCCGGCCTAAGCTTACCGGAATCTGGTTGCGCCCACAGCCATGGACGTACAGCGCCGGCCATTCCCGATTTGGACCCAAAGCGACCGCACCTAGCGTCATTCCGGCAGGGAGCGCCGGAATCCAGGCCATGGACGCGCGGCTCCCATCGATACAACCGCCCGGATCAAGCCGCGATGGTGCCCAGAATTCGTCCTCCCTGGCCCTTGGATTTCGGCATCCCCGCCGAAGCGACGGTATTTTCCGTCCGCCCCGGACCCGCCGCGGGAAATATCAGTGTCGCTCCAGAGCGGTTGTGATGGACGGCGGATTTCTGGAAAATATCCGATTTGCCATCGCACAGAAGAGTTACCCCATGCAATCGACGATGCTGAAAGCCAAAATACATCGCGCCCGCGTAACCCATTCGGAACTCGAATACGAAGGTTCCTGCGCCATCGATGGCTTATTGCTGGAAACCTCGGGCATCCGGGAATACGAGCAGATTCAGATTTACAATGTGAACAACGGGGAACGCTTCACCACCTATGCCATCCGGGCGGAAAACGGTTCCGGCATCATTTCGGTCAATGGCGCGGCGGCGCGGTTGGCGGCCCCCGGCGATATTCTGATTATCTGCGCCTACGCGATACTCGCGCAGCACGAGTTATCGGATTATCAGCCGACCCTGGTCTATGTGGACCCGGATAACCGTATCGTCCGCACCAGCAACGCCATCCCGGTGCAAGCCGCCTAGTCCTGGCCTGGAATCCCGGCGGGAAGCTTTATATTCCCGCCGCCAGGATGGCTGCGGCGACATCGGCGGCCTGGCGGTTCTCCCTGACATCGTGGACCCGGAATATCCCCACTCCCTGCGCCACGCCCCAGGCCGTGGTCGCCACCGTGGCCCCGAGCAACTGGTCCGGCCGGGTTTCCCCGCAGATCGCCCCCATGAAGCGCTTGCGGCTGGTCCCCAGCAATACGGTATGGCCGGTCGCCACCAACCGCCCCAGTCCCGCCAGTAGCCTCAGATTATCTTCCCGCCGCTTACCGAAGCCGATACCGGGATCGAGGATAATATTATCTGGCGGAATACCCGCAGTGAGCGCCGCCTCGATCCGCGTTTCCAAAAACCCCAGCACCTCCGCCACCACATCGCCATAACCAGGGTTATCCTGCATGGTTTTCGGCGCACCTTGCATATGCATCAAGGCGATGGGGACATTCCTACGGGCCGCGAGCGCCAATATCCCAGGATCATCCCGGCCCGCCGCGACATCGTTAATCATATCGGCCCCGGCGTCCAAAGCCGCTTCGGCCACGGCGCTCCATGTGGTATCGATACTGATGGCAAGCTCCGGGGATAATTTTCCGCGAATGGCCCGGACAATCGGCACCACCCGTTCGATTTGCACGGCCACCGGCACCGGGTCGGCACCGGGCCGGGTGGATTCGCCGCCGATATCGATGATATCCGCACCCTCGTCCGCCATCCGCGCGGCCTGGGCCAAGGCCCGCTCCAGGTCCAGAAATCGCCCACCATCGGAGAAGCTATCCGGGGTCGCGTTCAAAATGCCCATGATCAACGGCCTTCCGGCCCGCGCCTGCCAACGCTCCAAGTTTGCCTCCGACATAAAAATCCATAAAAAACAACCGATTATTTCAAACCCGCCCGGTCCACTCCACTCCGGCCCTCTTGGACTAAGCTTTTGGACAATCCGCAGCCGCAAATACTAGGACCCGGCGGGCCGATCCCCGCCAACAGCCAACACCCCCGAAACCATGGCGCTCCGAATCCTACACAGTTTCGCCCTGCTGTTGTGGCTGGCCTTATCCGCCGCCAGCGCCCAGGAACCGCCCAGCGATATCCGGGTGCTGATCGACACCTCCGGCAGCATGAAGCAAAACGATCCCCGCAACCTCCGCATCCCCGCACTGAAACTGCTGATCGAACTCCTGCCCATGGGTAGCCGGGCCGGTATTTGGCTGTTCGACGCCGCGCCCCAGGTCTTGGTGCCCACCGGCACCGTGGATGCGGCCTGGAAAGCCAGGGCGCTGCAATCGGCCAATAAAATCCACTCCCGCGGCCAGTTCACCCATATCGAGGCGGCCCTGGACGCCGCCGCACAAAGCTGGTTCGCGGCGGGCGGGACGGGTCCGAACCGGGGCGTCTTGCTGCTGACCGACGGCATGGTCGATGTCTCCAAGCAGGCCGAGGCCAGCGCCGCCTCGCGCTCGCGCATCGTCGCCGAATTGCTACCCAAACTCCAGGCGGCGGGCGTCCATGTCGATACCATCGCCCTGTCCGAGCAATCCGACCGCGAACTGCTGCGCCAACTCTCGCTCGCCACCGATGGCTGGAACGAAACCGCCGACAGCGCCGACGCCCTGCAACGTAGCTTCGTGCGGATGTTCAACCAAGTCGCGCCGCAGGACGGCCTGCCCCTGCGCGACAACCGCTTCAAAGTGGACGCCGGCATCCAGGAATTCACCGTGCTGGTCCTCCTGAAACCGGATGCCCAACCCACCCGGCTGCGGGCGCCGGGCGGCGCGGAATCGACCCAGGCCCACGCCCCGCCGCAAACCCGCTGGGTCCACGAACCGGGCTACGACCTCGTCACCGTCAGCCATCCGGCGGCGGGCGAATGGAAACTGGTCGCCGACGAAGACCCCGACAACCGCGTGCTGGTGGTGACCGACCTCAAGCTGGAGGTCACGCCGATCCCGAATTTCGTGGCCCCCGCGGAATGGCCCACCGTAGCCGCCGGGTTCAGCGAACACGGCCAAGCCGTGGCGCGGCAAGATTTCCTGGGCTTGCTGAAGGTCGGGGCCACCCTGGCGCAGGGCACGGAACACCAAGATTTCCCGATGCCCCAGGACGCCCAGCATCCCGAGCGCTTCACCCTGGACCTGGCAGCCGCGCCCGCGCCCGGCAGCTATACCCTGACCGTCACCGCCGACGGCCAGACCTTCCAGCGCGTCGCCAAACAAAATTTCCAGGTGTTGGAAGACCTGGTCCGGGTTGCTATCGAGCGCGACACCCAGGCCGAACCGCATACCCTGAACCTGACCATCGCTCCGAATCCTCAGGCCATCCAGCCCGACAGCCTGGTGGTGAAGGCCAAGCTGGCCGGGCAATCCACCGAACTGGCGGCGGAACGCGAGGGCGCGGCTTGGCGCTACACCCTACCGTTGGCGGCCCACGGCACCGTGAATGTCTCGGCCCAGGCCAAGACCCTGGACGGCAAGAACGTGGCCGTGCCGATCAAGCCGCTGGTCCTGGGGGAAACGGCGCCAGCGGAACCCCCCCATGGCCACGAACCTATCCTACATACACCGGCCAGCGCCCACGGCCATGAACCCGCCGCGCACGAACCCGCGGAACCCCAGCACGAACCCGTCCAGCACACACCGGCCAGCGCCCAAGACCACGAACCCGCCATACACGAACCGCCCGCCGACCCGCACGACCACGAACCCGCCGCGCACGAACCGCCCACCGACCCGCACGACCACGAACCCGCCACACACGAACCACCCGCCGACCCGCACAGCCACGAACCCGCGCCGGAACATCATGAACCCGTAGCGACGGAACCCGAACCTGCCGCCGCCGCCCACGCCGAAAACTGGCCGGTCACGGCGGCGGAAGCCTTGGGCATCAATGCCGCGTTCATCGCCGCCGGATTCTTCGCCCACCGCCAGATCAAACAACGCAAAGCGGCCGCCCTCGCCAAACTGCTGGGCAAACTCTCGCCCTGAGGCCGCGCCCATGGAGGAAACCGCCGTCATGATCGAAATTCCCCAACTGGCCGCCGTCCTGGCCACCGAGGCCATCGTCGCCCTCCTGTGCGCCCTGGTCTTGCTATGGTACCTGGGCGCACGGAAAACCCGCGCCGAACGGGGCGAAGCCGCCGCCCTGGTGGAGCGCATCAACAGCGAAGACGAAGCCCACGAACAACGGCTCGCCCAGGCCTTGTCGGACGGCGGCAACCTCGCCCCTTCCCTGCGCGACAGCGTCCTCACCGAAGTCCTGAACAAGGAAAAAGCCCTGTACCGGCAGGCCATACAAGCCTTCCTCAGCCGCGACCCCGCCAAGCTGGCCGAGATCGACCGCCATGTCCAGGGCATTTCCGAACCTTACTGCCGCTTGATCGCGGAATTGCTGCGCCAAGCCCCGCGCCCGGAATCCAACGCCGGACTCGAAGCCGCACTGGAACACGCCCAGGTCGAAAACGCCGAGTTGCAACACCGGCTCGGGAAGACCCTGCAAGCCTTGGAGGATGTCTCGCAGGAATACGCCCGCATGTTCGGCAATCCCCATACGGCGCAGGAGCTTAGCGCCAGCCTGGACCGGGTGCTGGCCGCGTTCGGGCGGATCACCGAACCGGGCGCAACCACGACCGGCACGGACGGCCCGCCCGAGCCTTCCGCATGAACGCGCTGGCCTGGGTCTTATTGGGCGAACTGGGGGTGGCGCTGGCGGCGCTGGCCTTGGGTTTGGCACTGGCCGGGCGGCGGCGCTCCCGCAGACAATGGGCGGCGCTGGAAAAACTGCTGGACGGCGTGGCCAGGGGCGAAAAACGGCGGCGGCTGGAATTACAGGAAGGCTTGGAATCCCGCCACGGCCTGGACGCCGAGACCGCCGAGCGGGTCGGCGCGGCCTTGTATGCGGAAGAAAAAGCGTTCCTGCGGGAACTGGTCCCCCTGCTGGCGGGCGGCGATCCCGCCCAACTCGCCGCATTGCATCCCGCCCTGACCACGCTCATGGACCGCCAGCTCGCCGTGCTGGGCGAGGCCCAGGCCACCGCGCCCCGGCTTGAACCCTGGCCAGACGAGCCACCGCCGGAGGCGCAAGACGCCACCGCGATGCTCATGGAAGCCTGGAATATCCCCGCCGACGACACGGCGCGGGAAGCACCCGAACCGGCGACCGCGGAAGATACGCCCTGGCCCGAAGACCCGCCCGAATCCGCCGGAAACATGGCAAGCTTGGAAACCTGGGACGCCCCCGACGACGACACGGCGGCGGACACACCGCCAGAAGCAGCCGAGCCGATAGCCGGGGAGACAGACCCGCCCGCAGCGCCCGAATCCATCGCGGATACCACAGCCTTGGAAACCTGGGACGCCCCCGACGACGACATGGCGGCGGACACACCGCCAGAAGCAGCCGAGCCGATGGCCGGGGAGACAGACCCGTCCATCCCGGAATCCGAAACCGCCCTCTTGATGGCCGCTTGGCAAGGCATGATGGCGGACGATACCCCCATCGCCGCGCCGGAACCCACCGCCCAACCCGATCCAACCCACAAGTAAGCGCGGCCCCATCCAACCTACCCATCGGAGCCGCGTTTAACGCATCGGCCCAAACGGGCATCCATTCCGCCGGATCGATAGGCCTCGGGCCACAGTTTAAGAACAATCAGCTATAACCATTTTTTGTTTTATTCTTTTTTGTTCCATACGGGCGTTGTTACCATGCTCCGCAATAGCGGATGGGCTGGTCCCATCCATTCCATCAGCGTGCCGCCCGGACCCACAGCCATGGCCTTCGACCACCACCCCCCCCACGCCGATCCCGAACCCGGCGCGAAAAAAATCCTGGAAGCCCTGCGCGGACTCCGCTTCGGCTCGGTGGAAATCACCGTCCACGAAGGCCGCATCGTCCAGATCGAGCGCAAGGAGAAATTCCGTCTGAACCTCGCCTGCCCCGAAGCCGGCACGGCGGAAGCCCTGGAAATCCGCCGGTCCTGACCGCCGCCGCCCACCCGGAACCCAGCCTACCGGACCCCCGGCGGCAATCCTAAGCAGCTTGACGGACCGACCGGAACACCGGAAGCCCAGGCGTTACAAATTCAAAGGCAAGCATATGAATCACCGATGGTCCCAGCGCCTGGCAAGCGGCGCGGGCGCGGCTTGGTTGGTGGGCTTCGCGCCCACCGCCCCGGCCCTGACCGACGAACAGCGTTTCGAGCGCTTGGAACGCCATATCCTGGAATTGGAAAAACGGCTGGAACATTCCGAGACCGAGAACGCCAAGCTCCGCGCCAAACTGCCCCCGGCCACTGCGGAACCCCCCACCAAAACCAGCGCCGTCGATCCCCAGATGAAGGCGCTGGACCAAAAGGTGAAGGTGCTGGAACGCAAGCTAGAAGTGGACAAGGAAGCGGCGGACAACGCCAAGAAAGCCTCGGCCAAGATCGAAGCCGGCCCGGACACGGGGTTCCGCATCACCTCCGCCGACGGCGAAAACCAGCTCCGGCTGCGCGGCTTCGTGCAGGCCGACGGCGATTTCTTCCTGGACGACAATCCCCACAATGGCGAGGGCGTCGGCCTCAATGCGGCGGGCCAGCCCAATCCCATCCAGGCCGGCACCGGGCTCGGGGTCGATAAATTCACCATCCGCCGCGCCCGCCTGCAATTCGCGGGCACCTTGTTCAAACATGCCGACTTCCTGGTCGCGCCGGATTTCGGCGGCGGGCAGGCGCGTTTGTTCGACGCCACCCTGGACCTACATTATTTCCGCTTCGCCAGCCTCGCCGTGGGCAAGCAAAAAGCCCCGATCAGCCTGGAACGCATCCAGGCCGCACCCAATATCCTGTTCGTGGAACGCGCCTATCCCACCGAATTGGCCCCGAACCGCGATATCGGCGTGATGCTGCACGGCGAATTCGGCAAGCCCGGCTACGAGCCGAAATACACCTTCGTCAACCAATCGACCGAATTCCTCAGCTACCAGTTCGGCGTGTTCAACGGCACCGCCGACAACCAAGCCGTGCAGAACTCCGATACCGCCACCTTCGACGACAAATCCTTCGATGGCCGCATCTTCTCGCATCCGTTCCAGCATTCCGGGGTGGAATCCTTGGAAGGGCTGGGCCTGGGCGTCGCGGGTAGCTACGGCACCCCGACCAACCAAAACAACCTGCCCGCCCTGGTCTCCCCCGGCCAGAACAACATCCTGACCTATGCCACCGGCACCACCCAGGCCGGTTCCAGCACCGCCGTCGCCGTGACCCAGGCCAACACCCCCGCGACCGGCAAGCAAACCATCACCACCACGACCACCACCACGACCACCAGTTTCTCGGCGGCCCTGGCGGACGGCGAACGCTACCGCATCTACCCGCAGGCGTATTGGTACTGGGGACCGTTCGGGCTGTTCGGGGAATACGCCTATTCCTCACAGGACTTGGCGGTACAACAGACCGACACCACCACCACCGCCGTCAAGACCGATGTCCGCTCGACCGTGGCTTCCAACACCACCTCCACCACGTCCAAGACCACGACCAGCGCCAGCGCCAACGGTCCCCGCAACGTGAACCCGACCCGCCAGAACAACCAGGCTTGGCAAATCGCCGCTTCCTATGTGCTGACCGGCGAGGACAACACCTTCCAGGGCATCAAACCGCGCCATCCGTTCAACCCTTTCGAGGGCCAATGGGGCGCTTGGCAATTGGCGGCACGGTGGAGCGAACTCGATATCGACAAGGACACCTTCAAGAACTTCGGCACCGCCTCCAAGCCGGTGTACCTGTTCTCCGATCCCAGGAGTTCGGTGCAGCACGCGACCTCCTGGGCCGTGGGCTTCAACTGGTGGCTGAACCAGAACCTCAAGTTCATGGCCGATTACGAGCAAACCCATTTCGAGGGCGGCGCGGTCAACACCGACAAACAAGCCGTGGACCGGCCCACCGAAAAGGTCTTCTTCACCCGTTTCCAATTCACCTATTAAAAGCTCCGACCCACCGCACAGGCACCCCACCATGAAAACCATCGCCCAGGCGCTGCAAGCGCTGTTGTTCGCCTCCACCCTGGCCCTGGCCCAGCAGGCCGCCGCCGGGGAATTGACCCTGCTCAACGTGTCCTACGATCCGACCCGCGAATTCTACGAGGACTACAACGCGGCCTTCGCCAAGTATTGGAAAGGCAAGCAGCACGAGGACGTGTCCATCAACCAATCCCACGGCGGCTCCGGCAAGCAGGCCCGCGCCGTGATCGACGGCCTCGACGCCGACGTGGTCACCCTGGCCCTGGCCTACGACGTGGACCAGCTCTACCAGAAGGCCAAACTGATCCCGGAACATTGGCAATCGCGTTTACCCAATAACAGCGCCCCCTATACCTCGACCATGGTGTTCTTGGTGCGGGCGGGCAACCCCCTGGGGATCAAGGATTGGCCCGATCTCGCCAAACCCGGCGTGGCCGTGGTCACGCCCAATCCCAAGACTTCCGGCGGCGCCCGTTGGAACTATCTGGCGGCCTGGGGCTATGGCGTGAAAAAACTGGGCGGGGAACCGGCGGCCAAAGATTTGATCACCAAGATTTATAAGAATACCGCCGTCCTCGACAGCGGCGCCCGTGGTGCGACCGTGACCTTCGCCGAGCGCGAAATCGGCGATGTGCTGATTACCTGGGAGAACGAGGCGTTCCTAGCGCTCAAGGAATACGGCAAGGACAAATACCAGATCGTCACACCCTCGCTCAGCATCCTAGCCGAGCCGCCCGTGACCGTGGTGGACAAGGTGGCCGCGAAGAAGGGCACGGCGGAAGTCGCCAAAGCCTATCTGGAATACCTCTACAGCCAGGAGGGCCAGGAACTCGCCGCCAAGCATTTCTACCGTCCGCGCGATCCGGCCATCCTCGCCCAGCACGCCAGCGTGTTCCCCAAGGTCGAATTGTTCACCCTCGCCGAGGTGTTCGGCGACTGGAATAAGGCCCAGGCCACCCATTTCGCCGATGGCGGGGTATTCGACCAAATCTACGGCCATTGAGGATTCGGATGGCGGCCTTGCTCATCGTGCCCGGCCTCGGCGGCAGCGGTCCCGAACATTGGCAGACGTGGTGGCAAGCCCAAGTCCCGGACGCCGTGCGCGTCGAGCAGGCCGATTGGCACGCGCCCGACCTGGAGCGCTGGTCGCGGCGGGTCGGCGCGGCCTTGGAACAAACCGGGGAACCGGCGTGGTTGGTGGCCCATAGCTTCGGCTGCCTGGCGGCGGTCCACGCCGCGCTGGCCCGGCCCGGACGGGTGGCGGGCGCTTTCCTGGTCGCGCCCGCCGACCCGGCGCGGTTCGGCCTGGACACCGCCCTGCCCGCGACGGCTCTGCCCTTTCCCGCCCTGGTGGTCGCCAGCGCGGACGACCCCTGGATGAGCCTCCCCCGCGCTCAGGAATGGGCCGGGCGCTGGGGCTGTGCCTGCCGCAGCCTGGGCCGAGCCGGGCATATCAATGTCGAGGCGGGCTACGGTCCCTGGCCCGAGGGACTCGGGTTGTTTGCCTCCTTGCAAGCAACGGATACGCACCAGCATCGTCCGGCGCAACAGCGGATCGCCCAAATCTGAGCCGGGCCAGGGCGGCACGGCGGATTGGATACCGCCCAATCGGCCCGGTTTTCCAGTCTTGCCGACCCACGCCAGGTCCGGCCATCGATTCGCACGGAACTTGCATATTGTAAAATTCCGCACCCGCGCGGCGGCGACCACCGCCCATCGCGAGGACACCTACCCGTAACCGACCCGACATCAAGCCGTCAGCCGGCCACTGTTAGGGTAATCCGCCGGGCCCAAAGGATCGCCCCACCCCCCCTGCATTCCCGGCTTGGATCGACCCTTGTTCACTTGGAACTCCGGAGGATATTCCCATGCTCGCCACGATTCTTAGCGAACTGAACCACCGCTCGGAAGCCATCCTGGTTTCCAGCGTACTGTCGAACGACGGGCTGGCCCTGGCCAGCGTCGCTTCCAGCGCGTCTTCCCCCGCCATCGACGAGGACAACCTGGGCGCGATGAGTTCGGCCCTCATGGCCCTGGGCCACAAAACCGCGGCGGAACTGGTGGGCGACGGACTCGGCCAAGTCCTGGTCGCGGGCAAGGCCGGTTCCGTGCTGATGACCCAGGCCGGTCCCGAAGCCATCCTGACCGTGGTCTGCAAACCGGAAGCCGAGTCGGGCGCCATCCTCGGCCATATGCAGCGGGCGGCCAACGATATCGAAGCCCTGGTTTCGGCCCGCCGCGCCTGAACCCCCGCCCAGCAAACCGGCGCATTCCCCCCAAGCGCCATTCCGGCCCCTCGATGCCGGTGATACCACCCCCCCGTTAGGCCCGCGGCGCGGGCCATTTTATTGGCCGTCCCTCCGCTATAAGCGGCATTGATATAGCCAAACAGCATCAATGTATCGCTATTTATTCTTTCATCGCATAAAAACCGCCTGCTACAGTTCGCCGCATCTACCGCCACCGCCCCCGATACCACCATGCTGAAGCAACGCGGCGTCCTGCCCGGTTTTTCCATCACCCTGGGATTCACGGTGCTATACCTGAGCCTCATCGTGCTGATTCCCCTGTCCGCCACCTTCCTCAAGGCCGGCACGCTGGGCTGGTCCGGTTTCTGGTCGGTCATCACCGAGCCACGGGTCTTGGCCTCTTATAAGCTGACCTTCGGCGCCTCGCTGGCCGGGGCGCTCATCAACGCCGTGTTCGGGTTGTTGGTGGCCTGGGTGCTGGTGCGCTACGACTTTTTCGGCAAGAAGCTCATCGACGCCCTGGTGGACCTGCCCTTCGCCCTGCCCACCGCCGTGGCCGGTATTTCGCTGGCGACGCTGTATTCCAACAAGGGCTGGATCGGGAGCCTGACCCAACCCCTGGGCCTCAAGATCGCCTACACCCCGCTGGGCGTGGTCCTCGCCCTGACCTTCATCGGCCTGCCCTTCGTGGTGCGCACGGTGCAGCCGATCCTGGAGGATTTCGAGGCCGAATTGGAAGAAGCCGCCGCCAGCCTGGGCGCGAGCCGCTGGCAGACCTTCCGGCTGGTGATCTTCCCGGCCCTGCTGCCGGCCCTGCTGACCGGCTTCGCCCTGGCCTTCGCCCGGGCGGTCGGGGAATACGGCTCGGTCATCTTCATCGCGGGCAATATCCCCCTGGTGTCGGAAATCACTCCCCTGCTCATCATCACCAAGCTGGAGCAATACGACTACGCCGGGGCCACCGCGCTGGCCGTGTCCATGCTGGTGGTTTCCTTCACCCTGCTGCTCGGCATCAACGCCTTGCAGCGCTGGAGCCAACTGCGCCGCACCTGATCCGCCCGTTTCCCGAGGATTCCCCCATGTCCGCGCTCGTCCTGCCCGCTTCCGCCAACCCCGCCGCCCACCGCACCCGGGGCGAACCCGCCTGGGTCCGCTGGCTCCTGACCGCGACCGCCTTGCTGTTCCTGGTCGGCTTTTTGTTCATGCCGCTGGCCGTGGTGTTCAGCCAAGCCCTGGCCAAGGGTTGGTCCACCTATTGGCACGCGCTCGGTGACCGCAACGCCCTGGCCGCCGTCCGCCTGACCCTGATCGCCGCCTTCATCTCCGTGCCCTTGAACCTGGTGTTCGGCATCACCGCCGCCTGGTGCGTCGCCAAGTTCGAGTTCACCGGCAAAAGCCTGCTCATCACCCTGATCGACCTGCCGTTCTCGGTGTCGCCGGTGGTGTCGGGCTTGATCTATGTGCTGTTGTTCGGCTTGCAGGGTTGGATGGGGCCGTGGTTGCAGGACCACGATATCAAGCTGATTTTCGCCGTACCCGGCATCGTGCTGGCCACGATCTTCGTGACTTTCCCCTTCGTGGCCCGCGAATTGATCCCGCTGATGCAGGCGCAGGGTAGCGAGGAAGAAGAAGCCGCCATCGTGCTGGGAGCTTCGGGCTGGCAGACGTTTTGGCACGTGACCCTGCCCAATATCAAATGGGGCTTACTGTATGGGGTGATCCTTTGCAACGCCCGTGCGATGGGCGAATTCGGCGCGGTGTCGGTGGTATCGGGCCATATCCGCGGCTTGACCAACACCATCCCGCTGCATGTCGAAATCCTCTACAACGAATACAACACCGCCGCCGCCTTCGCCGTGGCCTCGCTGCTGGCGCTGCTGGCCTTGGTGACGCTGGCCGCGAAGACCTTCCTGGAATGGCATCTGCGCCACGAAATCCACCGCACCTGAACCGCTCCACACCCTCCCACGGAAAGCCACCGCCCATGAGCATCGAAATCCGCGACATCCACAAAGCCTTTGGCCGCTTCAAGGCGCTCAAGAACGTCAACCTGGAAATCGCCGGCGGCGAATTGGTCGCCCTGCTCGGTCCTTCCGGCTGCGGCAAGACCACCTTGCTGCGCATCATCGCCGGGCTGGAAACCCCGGATGCCGGTGCCATCCTGTTCCACGGCGAGGATGCCACCGACCGCCATGTGCGGGACCGGGAAGTCGGCTTCGTGTTCCAGCACTACGCGCTGTTCCGGCACATGACCGTGTTCGAGAACATCGCCTTCGGCCTTAGGGTCCGACCCAAGGAGACGCGGCCTTCCGAAGAAGAAATCCGCGCCAAGGTGCATAAGCTCCTGGACCTGGTGCAATTAGATTGGCTGGCCGAACGCTATCCGGCCCAGTTGTCGGGTGGCCAGCGCCAACGCATCGCCCTGGCCCGCGCCCTGGCGGTGGAACCCAAGGTGTTACTGCTGGACGAACCGTTCGGCGCTTTGGACGCCAAGGTCCGCAAGGAACTGCGGCGCTGGCTGCGCCGCCTGCACGACGAATTGCACGTCACCAGCGTGTTCGTGACCCACGACCAGGAGGAGGCGCTGGAAGTGGCCGACCGGGTGGTGGTGCTGAACGAGGGCCGGATCGAACAGATCGGCACGCCCGAGGCAGTCTACGACCATCCCGCCACGCCCTTCGTCTACCAATTCCTGGGTGATGTGAACCTGTTCCATGGCCGGGTCCACGACGGCCACGCCAAGATCGGCGAGGCCCAGCTCGCCTTGCCGGGCGACCCGGAACACCGGGATTCGGCGGTGTTCTACGCCCGCCCGCACGAAATCGACATCCTCCGGGACAACCCCGGCCAGAGCGCCATCCCCGCCACCGTGCTGGATATCCGGCCCCTGGGCGCGACCGTCCGCATCGAACTGGAACGCGACGACGGCCACGGCATCGTGGAGGTGGAACTCGCCAGGGACCGCTACAACCGCGAGGAATTGGGCCGGGGCAGCCGGGTTTATCTACAACCCCGCCGCCTGCGGCTGTTCGCCGACCGGGACGGGACCGTCCCCACCGACAAGGCGGCGTAAAGCTCCGTTCAAACAAAACGGCTACAATCCGCGTTCCTCAACCACACCTCGGATCATCCATGAGCGCAATCACTATTGAACACCAGCCCAGCGAAGCCCGTTTGAAGGAACTGGGCGTCGGCCACTGGCCGATCTGGGAAAAGGAAGCCTCGGAATTCCCGCTGGATTTCGACGAAACCGAAACCGCCTATGTGCTGGAAGGCGAGATTATCGTGACACCCGTGGGCGGCGAGCCGGTACGGATCGTGCCGGGCGACTTGGTGGTGTTCCCGGAAGGGCTGGAAACCGATTGGCAGGTGGTTAAGCCCTTGCGCAAGCATTACCGCCACGGCTGATCCCGGCTGGGCAATGAAAAAGGCGTCCTGGGGGACGCCTTTTTTATTTCTGGGGAGGTTGTTGGGCGGAACCGTTCTGCCCAGCCCGCACGCCCCCGGAATCAGGTCCCGAAAGCGTAGTCCGATAACGCGGTCGACGCGGTGCCCTGCAAGGTTCCAACCAGGGTAAGTTCCGTAGCACTGACCGTGGCGTCGGCGGCGGACGAGACGAACTTGAAAAGGGCGCTGTCCACCCCGTTATCGACGACGAACAATCCGGCGTAGCTCTTGGCGTAGGCGCTGGTCGCGGAACCGATCACCGCCGCCGCGCTGGTCGCCGTGATGGCTCCCACGATATTGCCGGTGACGACGACCAGTTCATTGCTGGGCGCGAACCCTCCGGGGCTAGTCGTCAACTTAGCGGCATCGATCACGCCGTCCTTGTCGCCGAGGGCCAGGCCGGTGGTGAGATCGTTGATCAGTAGCAAGTCGGTTCCCGACAGGAAATCCTTCACGATATCGATCCCGCCACTCACAGTTCCGAATTTGAACAGATCAGCACCGCCGCCCCCGGTCAAAGTATCCGCGCCCGCACCACCATCCAAGATGTTATCACCTTCATTCCCGGCCAAAATGTTGCCGAGGCTGTTGCCGGTAGCAACAAGATTTCCCGCGCCCGCCACCAACGTCAGGTTCTCGACGTTGGCGGACAGGGTATAGCCGACGTAACTGAACACCAAATCCGTACCTGCGCCGCTGGACTCCGTCACAGTATCGCCCGCGCCGTCCACGGTGTAGCTGTCGTTGCCCGCGCCCCCGGCCATGGAGTCGGCTCCGCCGCCACCGTCCAGGGCATTGTTGCCGGCATTGCCGGTCAAGGTGTTGTTGAGCGCGTTGCCGGTACCGTTGATCGATGCCGTGCCGGTCAGGGTCAGTTTCTCCAGGTCCGCTCCGAGGATGAAATCGACGGCGCTCTGGACCAAGTCGGTGCCTTCACCGGCGTTCTCGGCCACAGTATCGCCCAAGGCATCCACCACATAGGTATCGTTGCCAGCCCCACCACCCAGGGCGTCAACTCCCGCACCACCATCCAAGACGTTGTTCCCGGCATTGCCGGTAAGCGCGTTGTCCAAAGCGTTGCCAGCACCGTTGATCGCTGCCGTACCGGTCAGAATCAAGTTCTCGATATTAGCGGAAAGGGTATAGGCGACGCCGCTACGCACCGTATCCGTGCCCCCGTCAGGATTCTCGGACACCACGTCGGTGGTCGCATCCACCATGTAGGTATCATCGCCAGTACCGCCGTAGAGTTTGTCTGCGCCCGCCCCGCCATCCAGGATATCGTTCCCCGCAGCACCGGCCAGGGTGTTGGCGGTGGAATTGCCGGTAAGCGCGTTGTCCAGGTCGTTGCCAGTACCGGAGGGTGCCGTGCCGGTCAGGATCAGGTTCTCGACATCGGCGACCAGGGTGTAAACGATACCGCTGCGCACCATGTCCAAGCCTTCCCCTGGATTCTCGGACACCACGTCGGCGGTTGAATCAACCATATAGGTGTCATCGCCGATATCGCCGTACATCACGTCCCCACCTATTCCGCCGTCCAGGGTGTCGTTGCCTTCAGCCCCAGTCAGGGTATTGGCGACGGAATTGCCGGTGAGCATGTTATTCAAACTGCTGCCGATGCCGCTGAACGCCGCTGCGCCAGTCAGCGTCAGATTTTCAATATTATCCTCGTCCCATAATTGATAATCGATGGAGGACTGTACGGTGTCGATACCTTCGTCGATCTCCTCTAAGAGAGTGTCATCGGTATTGTCCACCACATAAGTATCGTTGCCCAGCCCACCCAGCAGAATGTCGGCACCCACACCGCCATTGAGGACGTTGTTGGCGGCGTTGCCTTCGATATAGTTATCCAGGGAATTGCCGGTGCCGTTGATAGTGGCCGTACCGACCAGGTACAACTCCTCCAGATTGGCCCCTAGGACCCAAGAGGCATCAGACATCACCACATCCCAGTCGCCACTGCCGGTTTCCGTGATCGTGTCGCCAACACCAACATAGTAGACATCGTCACCAGCCCCCCCAGTCAAAGTGTTGGCGGCGGCATTGCCCACGAGTTGATTGTTCAGGCTATTACCGGTGCCTTTGATCGCCGCCGTGCCGATCAAGACCAAGCGCTCTACGTTGTCGCCCAGGGTATAGGTCTGGTTGGTTTCCACGGTATCCCAACCCGAGTTGGCATATTCGACCACGCTATCGCCCGCCCCGACGACATAGGTATCATTGCCCCACCCCCCGTACAGCCAATTGGCGGCGCTGTTGCCAACCAGTCGATTGCCCAGCGCATTGCCGGTACCGCTGATGGCGGCGGTACCCGTCAGAATCAGGTTCTCGACATTGTCTCCCAGGCTATAGCCCGCCGAGCTATAAACCGTGTCCACACCCTCGCCAGGATTTTCGATGGCCTTGTCGTTGGAATCGTCCGCCCAATAAGTGTCGTCGCCCACGCCCCCGGCCATGCGGTCATTCGCGGTGCCGCCATCCAGGACATCGTTGCCGTCCCCACCATTCAATTGGTCGCTTCCACCCGCACCCGAGAGCGTGTCATTGCCTCCCAACCCGTTCATCACGTCCATGCCGGCGGTGCCCACCAAGCTATCGTTGCCCGCGCTCCCATCGATCAAATTGAACACCAAATCACCGGGCAAGACGACGCTGCCATCGCCGAACTCGATCCGTTCGATCAAGGTGCCGCCCGGAGCATAAAAATCCTCGACCGTCACTTTGGCCCCGTCCGTGTCCGCCTGGCAAATCAAGTCGTCGCCGGAACGGGTAAAGTCCACCATCGACTTGGGACGCTCGAAACGCAGGATATCAGTTTCCCCGGCCTCGGCGGCAGTACTGGCGATCCGGGTATTCGTCGGCACATAGGCGGAAACCAAGACAATGTCATTGCCAAGGCCAGGATCGATCCGGTCATGACCCCGGCTAGCGACGATGGTGTCGTTGCCCAGCCCCCCGGAAATGATGTTGTCCCCGTCGTTGCCGTAGAGAGCGTTGTCAGCATCGTTGCCCACAAGATCGGCGGCGGCGCTCCCCGAGAGGCGGCCCACCTCCAGACCCAGCCCCAATGTGAAACCGCCGTCGGACACCACCGTATCCATACCCTCGCCGACTTGCTCTACCGCCTCGTCGCCGACACCCAGGATATAAGTGTCGTCCCCGGCACCGCCGCCCAGGCGGTTGGGAGCCGGGTTCTGCGATCCGTCGAGGCGATTGTTGGCGGAGTTACCGGTGCCCATGTCGTCGCCTGTTCCATTCAGGACCAGATTCTCCAGGTTATCGGGGAGGCTATAAGAAAATTGGCTATAGACGGTATCGGTACCCACGGTGTCCACGACCACATCGCCAGTATTGTCGAGGCGGTAGGTATCGTCGCCGCCATAACCAACCATGGTATCGGCCCCGGCCCGGCCATCCAGGGTGTTGTTGCCATCGTTGCCTGTCAGGCTGTTATTCAGGGCGTTGCCGGTACCACTGGAACCGTAAGGGCTAGGAT
Source organism: Methylomagnum ishizawai (assembly GCF_900155475.1). NCBI lineage: Bacteria > Pseudomonadati > Pseudomonadota > Gammaproteobacteria > Methylococcales > Methylococcaceae > Methylomagnum > Methylomagnum ishizawai. The sequence goes on from NZ_FXAM01000001.1 coordinate 4,206,418, forward strand.
CGAAAACCAAGTTTTCCAGATTGTCTGCCAGCGTAAAGCTATTCGTGCTATGGACGGTATCGATGCCGCCATCGGCCAGTTCGACGAGAGTGTCGGACACGCCGGGGTAGTACACATCATTGCCGGTCCCACCCACCAGGGTGTCGCTGCCACCATAGCCGTAGAGGGTGTCGTCACCACCGAGACCATAAAGTGAATTTTGGTTTTGGTTGCCTTTGATGACGTTGTTCAGCGCGTTGCCGGTGGCGTTGAGCGCCAGGCTTTTAGATGCCAGGGTGAGATTGTCCAGATTATCCATCAAGGTCCAGTCCACGGAACTGATGACATCGTCCTGGCTGGAGCCGGAATAGACCTTGTCCCCCGGGTTGTCGACGTAGAACGTACCGCCATAGGCCCAATCGTTGAAAACGGCATGGCGGATCATGGTGTCCGCACCCGTTCCGCCATCGAAAACGGCCACATCCCAGCCTTCGATGAGATTATCCAGGGAATTCCCGGTGATGCGGGCCTGGGCGTTGTAGGTATTACTCGTTCGTATGGTCAGGTTTTCAATATTATCGGGAAGTCCATAACCTAGACGCACGTAGTTCCAGTTGACCACGATGGTATCGTCGCCCTGGCCGGGCGCTTCCGTCACATTGGAAGAGCTATACGAGGAGTAGTTGAAGGTCAAATCGTAAACATCATCGCCCGCACCGCCAGACAGGGTGTTATAGCCCTCGCCGTCGGCCAAGCTATCGTTACCCGTTCCACCCAGCAAAGTGTCGTTGCCTGCCTCACCGTAGAGGCTGTCCCCCGTGGCATTGGCCGTCAAATTGTTATTCAGGCTGTTACCGACCAAGGCGAGGCCCAGATACCCGGTACCGGTCAGGTTCTCGATGTTGGCCGGGAGGTTGAAGGAAATCGAACTGAGAACCGTATCAACGCCCTGATTGGCTCCCTCGACGAGGGCATCGCCAGTGTGGTCCACCGTATAGGTATCGTTGCCTGCCGTGCCGATCATGGTATCGGCAGTCGCGACCGGAATATGGGCCTGGATAGCGGCAACATCCCATACCGTGCCATCGCCGAATTCCAGGTATTCGATCTGGCTGTCGGTGGCGGCGAAGTGCTTGACGATCTGCAAAATGGACGTGCCTTGATCCACCACGATGAACAAATCGTCGCTCTGCCGAGCCAAGATCACGTCGGCGGGCATAATGCCATCCAATTGGATAGAGTCGATGCCGGATTCTTCGGTGATGCGGTCCTGGCCATCGCCCCGTGTGAACACATAGATGTCATCGCCGGAACCGCCGTAGAGTTGGTCATTGCCGGTCCCGCCCCGAAGTGCATCGTTGCCTTCGTAGCCCTGGAGGATATCGTTTCCGGCCAAGCCGTCGAGGCTGTCGTCCCAGTGGAATCCCCTCAAATTATCGGCCTGTGGGGTGGCGGTAGTGAAAAAGGACTTAAGCTTGTCAATATCCCATACCGTTCCGTCGGCGAATACGAATTGCTCCACCCGATAACGGCCATCGTCGAACCGCAGATAGTCTTTGAATTCCAGATAGTCCGACAATCCACCTATTTGTTTCACAGTGAGTATTAAATCGTTCCGAGTATCATCCCAACCCACCGAGATATCACCGGGCTGGATACCCGCCCCGAACAGCACCTTGTCCGAGCCGGAAGCGGTTTCATAGAGGGTATCCATGCCATAGCCCCGACCGAAGATATAGGTATCGTCGCCATCGCCGCCGTATAACTGATCGTTACCTGTGCCACCATCAAGAGTATCGTTATCTTCATAGCCGAAGAGTACATCGCTCCCGCCCTGGCCGGTGACGAGGTTAGCCCCGGCATCGCCCACCAGTTGATCGGATTGATTAGTCCCTAGCAGATAAGTCGCCAGCAGGGCTGGAGCCTCCCAAACCGTCCCATCAGCGAAGGCGACCCGCTCGATTTGGTAATTGCTGCTGAAAGCAAACAACCAATTGGCTAGGGTAAGCCGATCGGTACCGCCGCCGAGGCTGAGATAGAGATTCGTGCCGTCCCCGGTCACGGCCACATCGGCGGGCAAGACCCCCACCGCCATCAAAACGGTATCGCTGTTACCATGCGCCGGATCGTAATCATAAACGGTATCCTGGCCGGAACCGGGTCCGAACAGGTAGGTGTCGTTGCCCGACCCGCCGTTCAAGTTGTCATCGCCCACGCCACCGTCGAGAGTATCGTCGCCGCCCATCCCATAGATAGCGTCATTGCCACCCAAGGCCAGTATCCGTTCGCCGTAGTCGGTGCCGGTAAACACATCGTTGCCATTTCCCAATTGGCTGGTCAGGTGGTTGGCGATGTCGGTGGCATCCCACAGGACACCGTCACCGAACTCGATACTTTCGAGGAAGGCGTCCTGGAAATAGCCGGTCACGGTGACTTGGTCCGCCGTGCCGTCGAACGCGACCAGGAGATCGTCTCCCGCTCGAGACAATATGGCATTCGTGGAGTTCAGGCCCGCGCCGAACCGGATAAAATTGCCAGTGGATACTTGGGGTTGGGCGGAGGATGTCCCCGCGCTTAAAAGGGCGGGACTGTTGGTGGACACCTGGGATTGGGCTGAGGGCTCCCCCAGGCTTGAAGGTGCGGAACTACTGGCGATCCCTTGGGGGGAGGATTGGGATGGGACTTGTACGCCGACGATAACATCGTGGCCGTCACCCTTAGCGTAGTAAAGACCGTTGCCATGGCCCGCGAAGTAATAGATATCATCGCCGGTACCGCCGACATAGTGGTAGTGTTCCAGGCCGGTATTGGCGATATCGTTCCCTGCGGTACCGACCCAATTCCCGGAGTGCTGGCCGAGGTAAGGTCCACCCCCCTGGGCCATCGCGAGTTGATCTAGGATGAACTCGAACGGGGTCTGGTTACCCCTGCCATCGATCAGATAACCCAGGTTGGCTCCCAAGCCCCCCTCGATGAACACGATGGCGTCACTGGTCTGGATACGGAGGTAGGGACCGGACACGGGGTACGAATAAGTGGATACCGCACTGTTGGTGCTACCGTCGAAACCATATTCGATGGGATCGGGAGACGTACCGCCAAAATTGACGATGCTGAACGCGATACCAACGGTCGGATTGGTACTGCCAGCCCCATGGGAATTACCCAGATCGACGCCGGACCCGGCGAGTATCAAGGTGTTGGCACCATCGTGGTCTTGGATCAGCGCCGACCCGGACACGATTTTGTAGGTATCGGCCCCTCCCCCGCCATAGTAATAGTCGTTGCCGCCATTGCCTTCCAACCAGTCGTCCCCGTCCCCCGCACGCAAGGAGTCGTCGCCCGCTCCGGCGATCAACCGGTCGTCGCCCGCTCCGCCATCCAGGCTGTTGGAGCCGTCGACGTCTTCGAGATCGTCGTTGCCATCCCCACCAGACAGGACGTCGTTGCCGCCGCTACCATAAAGGGTATCGTCGTCACCGTCGCCGAACAATACGTCGTCACCGTCGCCGCTATCGAGCAGGTCGGCCCCGTCGCCACCTTGCAATTGGTCGTTATGCAAGCCGCCCGCCAAAGTGTCATCACCCGTGTCGCCAAACAGCACATCGTCGCCATCCCCGCCGTCGAGCAGATCGACCCCGTCGCCACCTTGCAACTGATCGTTACCCAGGCTCCCCGCCAAAGTGTCATCTCCCATATCGCCGAGCAGCACATCGTCGCCGTCCCCGCCATCAAGTTGGTCGGCCCCGTCGCCGCCCACCGCCTGGTCATTGCCCAGGCCACCACTCAATATGTCGTTACCGATGCCACCGCCCAAAATGTCGTTACCGCCGCCGCCGTCGAGTCGATCGTCGCCGTCGTCGCTCACCAGTATGTCTGTGCCATCCCCGCCGTATAGGATGTCGTTGCCCATGTCACCATACAGAGTGTCGTCGCCTTCACCACCATCGAGACTGTCGTCGCCCTCGACACCGAAAAGGATGTCATCGCCCTCGCCACCGGACAGGGCATCGTTGCCCGCGTCGGCCTCGAGCCGGTCCGCGCCGTCGCCGCCCTCCAAAACATCGTCGCCCTCATAACCACGTAGGTAGTCGTCGCCCGCGCCACCATCGAGGGCATCGTCGCCCCGGTAATCGACCGCGACATCATCGCTATCGCCGAATAAACGGTCGTCGCCCGCGCCGCCTTTCAGTACGTCGTTGCCCCCGCCCCCCGTGATATCGTCCTTGCCGTCGCCGCCGTCGAGGTAGTCGTCGCCATGGTATTGGGAGGGTAAGCCGGAATTGGAGTCGCCATAACCGCCGTCGCCAATCATCTTGTCATCGCCGGCCCCACCGTACAGGATATCGTTACCGCCGTCGCCATATAGAGAATCGTTGCCGTCACCACCGTCCAAATAGTCGTCGCCATGATTTTGCGAGGTGACATAGAGGTAGAGTGTATTGCCCACGGCTTCCTGGACCTCCAAGCTACCGGGTGGCAAGGGCGGGAATAGGTCCACCGCCTGGATTCCCAGTGTTTCAGAGATAGGGTCCAGGATGATGTCGCGCACAATGCCGCCACGGGAACCATCGCCGATTATGAGGTCGTTACCCTTCCCACCCAGGAGAATATCGCCGCCACTACCACCATCGATAACATCGCCGCCGTCGCCGCCGTCCACATAGTCGTCTCCCGGACCGGCCAGGGCTTCGTCGTTCCCCGCGCCGGCTTCGATATGGTCGTCGGAGTTTTCATCCGGCAAAGTAATCGAAGTGTAACCCCACGCGCTCTGCCAACTTACGACACCCTCATTGATATATACGCCCCAAGAAACCGGGTCCGATGGATTAACGCCAAAGTTAAACGAATTACCAAAATAAACTACCAGATCGGCATCGCCGAAAATGTAATCGCTCCCATCGCCGCCCCGGACAGTGTCGGCTCCGGCACAGCCGTTCAAGAAGTCGTTACCGTTGCCGCCTTCCAGGTAGTCGTCTTCCACCCCGCCGTCCAGGTAGTCGTTGCCCTCGCCGCCGTAGAGTCCGTCGTTGCCTTCGCGGGCCATCAGGGCGTCGTTGCCGTCCTGGCCTTCGAGCCGGTCTTCGCCCGGTCCGCAAAGCAGTTTGTTGTTATTTGCGTCGCCAGTATTTTTATAGTTGTCAACACCGGTACCGGTAGAAATGTTGTTGAGGGCTATATACGCCACGGGAGCCGGTTGCAAAGTGATCCCGAACTCGCCGTTCATAAAGTCGTTGAGGACGACCTTGAAGGCGGGATCATTGAGGCTGGTGATGGTGAGGACACCGTGGCTATCGGCAGGGATCGCCCCGGAATCGTCGATCTCGCCAGAGAATTTGTAAATAAATTCACCATCGCCGCCGCTGCATTCGCCCCGCTTGCCGGTAGGACTGGCGGGAATATTGCCCCCTAGGGGGGCGTCTTTGCCATCGGCCCGCCGATAGAAGAGCTGGCCGTTGCCGTCGCCGTCGTGTTTGTCGCCGCCGTAGTCGATGATGTAGTCGGAACCAGCGTTCTCGCCTTGTTTGAAGATGTAACGGTCTTGGCCAGGGCCGCCGTAGAGCCGGTCGTTGTCTGGGCCACCGTAGAGGGTGTCGTCGCCTTTCCCACCATCCAAAGTATCGTTGCCCTTACCGCCTGTCAGTTTATTATTACCATCATTGCCGATAATATCATCGTTACCATCGCCGCTCTTGGCATCTTCGATATAGTTATTATCATAAATCGCCCCAGTAGGATTATAGGCGATGGCGATATAGTGCCTGTTCGATACGGCCTTTTCTTTTGTCCAGCTAAACCTGCCAGGTTCGAGGTTGATATGGACCCCTACGGTTTGGTCACTGGCATCGATAGTGTCATTTTCGCCATCCGCGTCCCAGATGGTATAGGCGGCGTTGGTGATGGTTGTGTTGTCATCTATTTTTTGCTCGTTGAATTTATAAATATCTTCATCGTCACTACCCGTAGTGGGGTTGGCACCATAGAGCTTTTGGACCGCTGCGATGTCGAATAGCATAGGTGTGCTGGGCAGCCAACCCTTCGGTAAACGCTCATCTTTTTGATAATCATTCTGAACGCTTCCAAACATCACGGAATATAGCTTAACGCTTAAATTATCTGGATTATGATATAATTCTGGATAATCCGTAAGGAATTTATAATATGGCTTATTATCTTCTGGACCAGATTTTATTGGATGCTTTAACCCAAAAGCATGCCCCAACTCATGCAGTATAACATAATACCCTATCTGTCCCGGGTCAGCCTGTTGATTTTCAGTACCTAACCTATTACCACCTACATCTTCGTTATTAAGCATAATATCCCCATCAGGGGAATTTGGACCAACCCCACTTACCGTAAATGCACGATGCTGGTCCTTTGCATTAAAACCAACCTGAAAAATAGAAATATTAGCGATGCTACTGTTTTCTACAACAATAATTTTCGCCACCGCGCCCCATGCCTTAACTGCACTATCCACAGCTGTTTTCTGGTTTTTAGATAAAAGATTGATTGTGTCAATTTTTGCATTAGCAATTTGACTAAAATAATCCTCTTTTGAAAGACCAATATAACCATTATATAACGAAAGATCATAATTAAATGTATAACTAAAATTTAAGGGCGAACTAGGCGCTTTATACCCATTCCAATATCCATCAATCAAAAATGACTCTATGCTTTCAAATTTATCGCTCATAGTCATTATCCTCAATGTTATTTATACAATTTATATTGCGTGGCACACACATCCATTTATCCAAATTAATCATTTGGATAATTTTTTCTTTAAAACTTGCTAATTGGCCAGCAAAGCTTACACGCTTATATCGACCATTAGCTTCCAAGGAAATAGCATATCCAGAACCATCATGCCCACCAATCTCATAATTATCTGAGAGATCGAAAAAATCTATCTTCTCACCAGAGGAATACACGCTTGGCCTAGGAATGGATTTGAATTCAGCTAGTAAAGCCCGAACATCTTCATGACTAATCTTGGAATAATGATCACCTATTGCCCCTCGTCCACTACCAGGCTTGCCAAAAAAATGCACGGTCCCGTCAGAATAGATTTCCACCTTATAGCCAACTACCACATCATTTTCGGTAAGGCTTTCCAAGGTAATAATTGGATGCTCCCGCCTGGTAATCGCAGGTGCCAGGGAAATAACTGCTGGCTGAATACATTTAAAAATAAGTTGCAAATCTTTTAATTCGCTTTGATTTATTTTAGAGTAGTAATTCCCTGGAAAATGATCAAAATGCATAGTGCCATCAGCATATATTTCTAAATTACTTAAACTACAATATTTAACATCAAGCTTTTTCAAAGCAATCACTAGCGACTCACCCTGAAGGATCTTGGGTGCCATTTTTGATTCAACAAGAAGATTAAGTGCTTTTACCGCCTCATCCCGCTCCACTTCTGTCCTTGCCTTATTTATTGCCTCGCGATATATTTTATTGATAGCCTGAATTTGTTTTTCAACCGTTGAGCATTCCCGTCTTAATATACTAGATAACACCTTAAAATCCGCCAACGGAATACGCGCGTAATGCCTACCTACCCCGACTTCTTGATCCTCCGGCCTATCCGGTCGGCCCAGAAACTCAACGGTGCCATCGGAATAAATCTCCAATGAATAACTAACATAGTGTTCGCCTAGCCGGAGCATTTCTATTTGGAACTCGGGAGCCTGTTCCAAAACGATGTCCGGCGGTTTCTCCGTAGTTGCTTGGGGCTTGGAATCTTGTGCCATAGCCATGCAGCTATAAAACAATCCAGCCGATACTACAAAAGCCCTGACCAACAAACCGAATCTAGGCATCAAAACTAACAAAGCGATATTTTCTTCAGCTTCCGTTATATAACCCATAACAATTACCCTTTGCGCGATGATTTATTCATGCCCATGGAATAAATACCTTACCCATATACTGATGAAGCATTGAGTTGGACGAATGCCACCCTGCCAATCCCAGCGGCCTTCGTCCCCGGCAATCCATCGCCCACAAATGAAACAGCCCGCGTAGGTCCGATTAGCGGCAGCGTAATCGGACGGTTTTCAATCATCACCCGCCACCGAGATGCTCCCATCGCCGCACCAATCCATGGGATAAATATCCTTCTCCACATACCGATGGAATGTCGAATAAAGCCATTCCGAAACCCGCCGCACCCAACCGTGCTTGAGCGGGTTCATATGCACGTAATCCACATGGCGTTCATAATCGGCGTCGTCGCGGATCGCATGTTCCCAATAATGCCGCTGCCATATGCCGCGCTCCCCCGCCGCTTGGCGGACTTCGGAACGGCGTTCGGTTTTCGGGCGTGCCCTCGAAAACCCGCTTTTGATCAACCGCCAACGGGTGCTGAAATCGCTGTCCCCCGGCGGCAGGGTCCAAATGCAATGCAGGTGTTCAGGCAAGACAACCCAGGCATTTATTTGGAAAGGGTGGTGGTCCCTCACATTCTTCACCGTGACAGGTAACAAATCGATTTCGCTCACTAGCAAGTGATTACCACGCCTCTGCAACAAGTTCACGGTGAAAAACCAAGTGCCGCCAGGGATGAACGCACGTCGATAATTGGGCATATCTTATTCTTCAATTCATACGTCCGATTACGCTGCGCTAATCGCACCTACGCGGGCTATCTCCTTCAATTACCCCTTCGATAGCTTGTCGCTTTGTGCTACTCATTTCCATAGTCCTATAGTTACCATTAATACCAAACGTGACAACGGTCATGTTTACGATATGAAGGCGGAAAACAGACCCACCGTTTAAAATCCACTGTTTTCAGGATCAAATCAGGCAGAATTTTTAAAGCCTTTTCATTCCTATAATTAAAAACAACACTTTTCTTTCTACCATTACTATTAATAGTTATTCGCTCTGGCGGCGATGAGTCACTATCGCCAAACCCACTAATATAGCTATTATTTAGATCAAAAAACTTATAATCATCGAACGCCTTCACTAAGGCGTGAAGTTGCTTTTTATTGATCTGACTATAGCGATGGCCTTGCGTGTAAACACCTTCGCCACCACCTAAATAATGCACCCTTCCACTTGAAAATACCTCAACAACAACATTAAATAACCCTAGAAACATTATACCGCCTTCACTTTCATAAATAATCACTGGCCTATCTTTTGCGATAGCACTATCTTGCCAAGCAAACAAAATAGCCATGCACATAAGCATATAAACCCAAAAATTCCATATATTATTAAAACAATATGTTAACCAGCTTGAGGCACAGTAGCGCATCCACCCGCGCCAAATACGGATTACACTAGTTATTTTTTCAAATTCACCATTCATAGCTATCTTCCTTCAGTTTTTAAGCCAATAAATTCATCTAAACAAACCAGCCCACGTAGGGCGGAATAGCCGGTACTCCGGCGTATTCCGCCGCATGGTCGGTATTCCACATTCGGCGGAATACGCGAGTACGCTATTCCGCGCCCTACGGCCCTGGAACAGGCGCCACCATCCCCAAACATCCCAACCCGGCCAGGATAGCGAACACCATTGGCTTAAATACCCCGAACCCAGGCCGATCCCACCCCATAATTTGGTCAAATCAGCCGATTCCCGCTTAAGATGGTTGACCAGGACCAATCTTGCGCTTTTTTGCGCTAGCTTGTATGTAGGCATAGGCTAATTTTTTTGTAGGATTTTCCCTACAAGGCGAAGATATCCGACTCATAACCCATACGTCTGCTGAGCCCCGATCCGGCCAGGCATAAAAAAAGCGTCCCCCAGGACGCCTTTTAGAAATCCGGCGGATTCCTCCGCCATACGCAACATATCAAACCGGAAACACCACTATCATTCCCATATCGCCCCCGCGAAACTATTGCGGATCGTCTCGTCATAGGTAATCAACCCCGCACCACCGGCAATCGCCTGGGCCACGATCAATCGGTCGAACGGATCGCGGGTCCAGGTCAGGGTCAAGGCGATCCGGGCCACATCGTGGAATGCCTCGTCGGCGGGCCTCAAGGAAAACACCGGCTCCAGCGCTCCCAATACCCGCGCCGGCGGCACCCGTACCCGGCCAATCTCGTGCAAATAGCCCAGTTCCAATTCCACCATCGGCGAATAGCGTAACACGGCCCCGTCCAGCAATCCGCGCACCCGTGGCGGCCATGCCCGATCCGTATCTTGGAACAACCACAGCACAATATGCGTGTCGAGGTGAACCCATGGCGTCATGGCGATTCCCCCGGCGGTTCCCGCAAACGGGCCTCCCAATCGTCCCGCCACGCCGCTTCGTCCCAAGGCGAAAACCCGGCCAAATCAGCGGACGGGCCAACGACGGCATCACGTTGCGGCTGGAAACGCGCCAAGCGCGGCGCGGGTTCGGCCCGGCTGATCACGAAACGGGTGCTTTTCAGCTCGATTTCCACCGGCTCGCCCGTGGCCTCGATCCCATGCAGCACCTCGAAAAGCTGCTTGCGCAGCTGGGTTGCGCTAATCGCCATGATGTACGCTCCTGTCGTTTATGGATGTACGCTGATCCTAGCACATCGAACCCGGACCATGGCCCCAATAAAAAAGGCGTCCCCTGGGACGCCTTTTTCCATAGCCGCCAATAAACCCCACTCAAACCGGAAACACCACCAACTCCTGCCCGGCCTTGAGCGGGGTCTTGGGATTCAGCCCGTTCCATTCGGCCAGCTTGAGTTCCGGCACGCCATGGCGCTTGGCCAGGATCGACAGCGTTTCGCCTTTCTTCACCACCACCGTCCGCATGGCGAACACCTTGGTCCCCGCCAGGTTCCCGGCCAAAGCCTCGGCCTTCTCCTTGGGCATCAGCAAATGATAGGTCTGGGGCGGCGGCGGCGCTTCCGGCTTGAACGCCGGGTTGAGGCGGTAGAACTCCTCCGGGGCCATCCCCGCCGCCGCTGCCACCTCGGCGATCTTCACCTCGGGACCGATCTCGACCCGCGCCAGATAGGCTTGCGGTCCGGCCTTCCGCGTCTTGAAGCCATGGGCTTCGGGGTTGCCGACCGCATGGGCCAGGGTCAGGATTTTCAGCACATAGGCTTCGGTCTCGGCGGGCAGGTCCAACTCCCAGAACGTGCCGGTGCCACCCGCCTTGCGGTTGGACTCGATGGCCCGGCCCACCGCGCCTTCGCCAGCGTTGTAGGCCGCCAAGGCCAGCAGCCAATCGCCGCCGAATAGGCCGCTGAGGTGTTTCAGATATTTCAGCGCGGCGCGGGTCGCGGCGTGGATGTCGTAGCGGCCATCGTAGCCCTCGGTGATGGTGAGCCCGTATTGCGCCCCGGTGCTGGGGATGAACTGCCAGATGCCCGCCGCCTGCTTGGGCGAGAGCGCCCCGGTCTCGAACGCGCTCTCGACCATGGGCACCAGGATCATGTCGTGGGGCAATCCCTGCCGGTCGATTTCCTCAAGAAGGTACTGGAGGTAGGGTTCGGCACGCTTCATCAGGAAATCGACGGCCCCCGGATGGCCGCGCAGGGCTTCGAGCTGGGTGGCGACGGCCTCGTGTTCGACGCCGGCCAGGACCAGGTTGCCGCGCACGCTGTCCCAGGCGTCGCGGGACGTGGCTTTATGGCCTTTACGGGGGGCCGCCGTACTGGCGATGATCTTAACGCCGCCCGGCGCTTTCGCCATGGCACCGGCGGGAGCCTGGGGCTGGGAAGACGGCGGGGCGGAGGATTTCGGGAACCTGAGCGGCCCGGTCCCGGAATGGGCGGCTTGCCGTTTACGCGACAGGATGTTTTCGATAATGGCGGCGGTCGAGAAGGCGGAGGAAAGTTCGGGCAGGGTGGCGGCGTAGGTGTCGGTGACGGGACCGCCGCGGCGGGAGGGTCCGATATGGAACACCCGCTTGATCTCGCCGAGCTTGGCCGCGTCCCTGATCGGGGGATCGACCCGTCCCTGATGGGCGCAGCCGCCGAACAAGGCCGGCACCGCCAGGGAAAACACCATATGCCGAATCGTTTGGGGCAGGAACCTGGGCTTGCGCCAGCCCCGCCGCGGGTCGAATAATTTACTGGTCGTTTTTTTCATCAAGACACCTCGCTGATCGCGGAATCCCCTGGGGAATGGATACTGGCCAAGCCCCCGGATTTTGCCATCCCACAACGCAAAACGCCGGGAAAAACCCGGCGTTCGACGGCATTCCGAATGAATGGCTTATTTCTTGCCCGCCTTCAGGAAGGCGATCAAGGCGTCCACCGCTTGATCCTGGGTCAGGCCGGCGCTCTTGACCGGACCCATGGCCATGATCTGGTCCATCGCCTTGGGCATGGCGTTGCGGCCATTGACCAGCACGGCGGTGAATTCTTCCTTGCTCAGCTTGTTGACGCTCTCGAACAGGTTCGGGTTCGGCTGAACGTCATGACAAGTGCCGCAACCCCGGCCAAAGGCACGCTCGTAGATCTTCTTGCCGATTTCGGCGGGCTCCTCGGCGAACGCGGAACCCGCGAACACGACACCAGCCACCAGCAGCATGCCCTTCAAGGATTGATTGATCTTCATGGTCTCATTCCATTTGTTATTTAAAGAAAGAATTCATTATTCGACCCCCGCCTCCCAAGGATTGGCCCCGAGGCATGGCAAGCCGGGCAAAAATTATTTCAAACAAGTGGGAGTGCAACAAGGCCGAATTGAGGATTTCGCCGGTTTTTGGCATCATCGGTGGATATCCTTGACGATGGACGCGGCCAAGGGAGTTCCCGGACCATGACAGCGCACTCCCGGCCCGCCGGCCGGACCCCCGGCTTCCCCCGCCGCCGATAACCCCAAGTATCCCCCTATGCAAAGCACCGATCCTCCGCCCGGAACCGGCGGAACCCGACTCAGCTTGCACCGTATTTTTGTTTATTCCAAGCCACCGACCCCAAACACCATGATGGACAACAACAGCAGATTCCTGGGCTTGTTCACCGCCACCCTGTTGCTGGCCGCCTGCGCCAGCAATTCCCCATCCCCCGGCAAAGGCACGGCCTCGATCAAGATCGAGCGCGAGCACCTGGCCCACGCCCCGCGCCATCCCGGCTTGATCGCCCCCCGCGAACCCTTGCCGCCGGGCGAGCATAGCGTGGACGAGGTGTTGGAGAGCTTCGCGCCCTACGCGGTCAGCCAGCTCCGGCCCTATTTCCAGGAAGCCGGGGTGGCCTATCCGCCCAGCGAACTGGCCTTGGTCGGGCTGAAGCGGGAAAGGAAGCTGGAGGTCTGGGCCAAGGATTGGAACCATCCCGGATTCCGCTTCATCCGCGCCTACGACATCCAGGCGGCGAGCGGCGTCACCGGACCCAAGCTCAGGAAGGGCGACCGGCAGGTGCCCGAGGGGGTTTACCGCATCACCCGGCTGAACCCCAACAGCAACTACCACCTGTCGATGAAGCTGAATTATCCCAACGAGTACGATTTGTTCCACGCCAACGAGGAAGGCCGGGAAGAGCCGGGTTCGGATATTTTCATCCACGGCAAGGCGGTGTCGGCGGGTTGCCTCGCCATGGGCGACGCGGCCATCGAAGAATTGTTCGTGCTGGCGGCCCATGTGGGCACCGACAATATCAAGGTGGTGATCGCCCCGCACGATCCCAGGATCGCCCCGTTGGACCCGGACCAGCCCGGCCTGCCCGGTTGGACCGACGAGCTGTACGAGGAAATCACCGGGGAAATCCTGGCGCTCTCCCACAGCGGGCCGGCCAAGGCCGCCAAGAACAATCCGGTCAAGGTCTCCAGCAACCGGCCCGATCCCGCCGCCAACCGCAAGGTCCGCTGATCCCACATCCGGGAGCGGCCTTCGGGCCGGGGGCTTGTCCAAGCCCACCCGGCCCGAAGGCTACCAAGTGCCTCATTTGGCCGGCACCTCGGCCAGCAAGCTTTGTAGATGGATCCAGGCGATGGTTTTCAGGTATTTCCATACCGCGGCCATCGTGTGTTCATTCAATTCGCGTTCGATCATCGCGTCGCGCATGACACCGCCCTCTCTGGGTTCCGTTATCCGGCCCGGCCCCGTGGGACCATGGCCGGTGGACCGGGCGGAGTGTGGCTCGAAAAGTTGCTGCTGGCTATGGATCATCGCTGCCGCTCCACGGGTATTTGACGCGGCGGCAGCTTAAACCATCCATTAGCGCCTTCGCCACAGCTTCCGCCCTGGCTCCGATCCGCCCGGGATTGGGCCGACAGCCATTGCCCCGTCCTCCAAGCCGGAGCGCCAAGGCTTTTTCGCGCTTGGGGCCGTTATCGCCCGCCCATCCATAACTGTATTATCGGCGGGGCGATGGCTTTCCTAAGCCCACCCGCGTTCAAGCCCAGCCCGCGAGCGGCGGCGGCGACCTGCTAGAATGCCTCCAGCCCCGACACCGCCATTCCCGGCCCGCCGCGACCCTTGGCGCCCCTTCCACTCCCTACCACCGACCCTACCATGAACGATAACGAAGTCATCCTCGACCGGCGAACCTGGGATCGGTTCGTCACGGTCGTCAAGAACCTCAAATCCTCCGGGATCGGCCGCCAAGCCGCCCTGATGTTCGGCCTGCTATTCCTGCTGCTGCTGGGCGTCAACGGCCTGAACGTGCTGAGCAGCTACGTGGGCCGCGACTTCATGACCGCCATCGAACACCGCGACACCCAGGATTTCGTCGCTCAGGCCTTCGTCTATGTCGGCGTGTTCGCCCTGGCCACGGCGGTGGCGGTCCTCTACCGCTACACCGAGGAACGGCTGGGCCTCCTCTGGCGCGAATGGCTGACCCGGCGGCTGGTCGGCTTCTACCTGGAACATCCCACCTATTACCGCCTCAACGACCGGCTGGCGGAAAACGGCGAAGTCCACAACCCCGACCAACGCATCGCCGAGGACGTGAAAGCCTTCACCACCACCACCCTGTCCTTCGCCCTGATGCTGCTCAACAGCGCCTTCACCGTGCTGGCGTTCTCCGGGGTGATGTGGAGCATCAGCCCCGTGCTGTTCGCGGTGACAGTGTTGTATTCACTGTTCGGCTCTTATATGACCTTCGTGCTGGGGCGGCCCTTGGTCGGCTTCAACTACGCCCAGTTCGACAAGGAAGCCACCTTCCGCTCCGACCTCATCCATGTGCGCGAGAACGCCGAATCCATCGCCATCCTGCGCCGCGAGGGCCGGGTCAAGGGCCGCATCCTGCGCCATTTCGACGAAGTGGTCGCCAATTTCCGCAAGATCATCACCATCAACCGCAACCTGGGCTTCTTCACCACCGGCTACAACTCCATGGTGCAGATCATCCCGGCCCTGGTGGTGGCCCCGATGTTCATGCGCGGCGAGGCCGAGTTCGGCGTCATCACCCAGGCGGCGATGGCCTTCGCCCACTTGCTGGGCGCGTTCTCGCTGGTGGTGACCCAGTTCCAGTCGATCTCCTCGTTCGCGGCGGTCATCGCCCGCCTGGGCGCACTGGCCGAGGCCATGGAGCAGGCGCGGACGCCCCGGCTCTGCGCCATCGAAACCCACGCCGACGGCGGCCATCTGGGCTACGAACACCTGACCTTGCGCGCCCAGAACAACCACGGCCATGTCTTGGTCGAGGATTTGTCCATCGACATCCCGGAAGGACGGCGGGTCTTGGTCACGGGACCGGACCACGGCGCCAGTGTGGCCTTGTTCCGCGCCACCGGGGGCTTATGGGACTTGGGGGCGGGCTGTGTGGCGCATCCGGGGCTGGACCAAATGATGTTCCTGCCGGAGCGGCCTTATCTACCGCCCGGAACCCTGCGCGAATCGCTGCTGCGCACCGGCCAGGAACACGCGGTCGATGACCGCCAGATCATGGCCGTATTGGAGGCGCTGCGCCTGGAAGCCCTGGTCGAGCGGGCGGGCGGGCTGGATGTCGAACAACAATGGGGCAGCCTGTTGTCGCTGGCGGAACAGCAATGGGTGGCCTTCGCCCGGCTGTTCATCGCCGCGCCCCGGTTCGCCCTGCTGGACCGGCTAGGCTCGGCCCTGGACGCCGAGCAGATCGCCCGGCTGCTGGCGATGCTGGACGAGCGCGGCATCACCTATCTCCATTTCGCCCCGCCCGGCGAACCCCGGCAAGCCTACGATGCCGTGTTGGAACTCTCGGGCACGGGACCGTGGACCTGGACCTTGCTCCGGCCCGAACCGTCTTAACCCGTAGGGTGTCTAGCCGCTGCCCTTTCCCTACCACCCCCCGACCGTTTGAACCGCCCATGTCCACCGCACTCGCCTTGCAAGCCGAACTCCCCGGATTCGATCCCCTCGCCGCCCTCGGCCTGATCCGCGCCGAAGCCGATTGGATCGGGCTGCGCTATTCCCAGGAAACCAGCCACCGCCGCACCGCCCGCAATGGCCGTTCCGAGCAAAACTCGGTGTCCATCGAACGCGGCGCGATGGTCGAAGCCCTGGTCGATGGGCAAATCGCCTACGCCGGCACCAGCGACCTATCCGCCACGGGCATCGTCCGCGCCGCCCGCCGCGCCGCCGCCTTGGCCCGCGCCTCGGCCCGCCACAAGCTATTCGGCTATTCCGAAGCCCAACGCCCCCCAGCCCAAGGCCGCTACCACAGCCCGCGCCGGATCGACCTCGCCGCCGCCGACCTCGCCGAATTCACCGCCCGCCTGATCGAAGCCACCCGGCGCTTGCAGGTTTCCGACCGCATCGTCACCGCCACCGCCGAGGCCAATCTGGTCGAGACCGAACTGCGCTATGTGTCCTCCAACGGTAGCGATATCAGCCAAAGTTTCCTGATGGCCGGCCAGAACTTCGTCGCCATCGCCCAGGACGGCGGCGCAACCCAGCAACGCTCGCTCAACGGCCCGACCGCCCGCTGCTGGCAAGCCGGGGCGGAAGCCTACGACTGGGACCGGCTCTACGACGAATGCGAACGGGTGGGCCGGGAAGCCTTGGCACTGCTGGATGCCCAGGACTGCCCCAACGAAACCTTGGACCTGATCCTGGCCCCGGACCAAATGCTGCTGCAAATCCATGAGTCGGTAGGCCATCCCTTGGAACTCGACCGCATCCTCGGCGACGAGCGCAATTACGCGGGCTGGAGCTTCGTCAAGCCGGAGGATTTCGGCCAGTTGCGCTATGGCTCGGCGCTGATGAACATCGTTTTCGATCCCGGTTTGGCGGGCCAATTCGCCGCCTATGCCTACGACGACGGTGGCGCTCCGGCCCGGCGCGAATATCTCATCCAGGATGGGCTGCTGCTGCGCGGCCTGGGCGGCTTGGAAAGCCAAGCCCGTTCCGGCCTGCCCGGCGTTGCCAATTTCCGCTCGGCCAGTTGGAACCGCGCCCCCATCGACCGCATGGCCAATATCAACCTGGAACCGGGCGCGTCCTCGCTGGAAGCCATGATCGCTTCGGTCGAACGCGGCATCTACATGGAAGCCAACCGCTCCTGGTCCATCGACGATTACCGCAACAAATTCCAATTCGGCTGCGAATACGCCCGTTTGATCGAGGATGGGCGCTTGGCCCAGGTCGTCAAGAACCCGAACTACCGCGGCATCAGCGTGCCGTTCTGGCGTTCGCTCACGGCGGTGGGCAACCCGGAGGAATTCCGCGCCTATGGCACGCCCTATTGCGGCAAGGGCGAACCCAACCAAATCATCCGGGTCGGCCATGCCTCGCCGCCCTGTTTATTCGCCAATGTGGAAGTGTTCGGAGGTGACGCATGAATTTTACCGAGCAAACCCACGCCCTGTTCGACCGGCTGGCCGAGGGCGCTTTCGCCGGACTCCAGACCGGCGAGGAACTCAACCTCAACCTGGGCGCGGAGGCGCAGACCTATCTGCGCTTCAACGATTCCAAGGTGCGGCAGGCCACCGACGTGGCGCAGCGCCATCTGTCGCTGAACTTCCAAGCCCATGGCCGTCGGCTGGTACTGGGCTTCGACCTGTCGGGCCAAGTGGCGCAGGACGCGGCCACCCTCGGTTCCCTCGTCGCCCGCGCCCGTGCCGAAACCCGCGTCCTGCCGGAAGACCCGTTCTTGGTGCCGATGGCGAACCACGGCGGCAGCACCCACCAGCATCCCGGCGACTGGCCGGACCCCGCCACCGCCATCGACCAGATCGCCGGACTCACGGCGGGCACCGATTTCACCGGCTTCTTCGCGATGGGGCCGCAAATCCGCGCCACCCGCAATTCGCTGGGGCAGAACCATTGGTTCGCGACCGAATCCTTCTTCCTGGATTATTCGCTCTACACCGTGAACGCCGCCGGGGAAAACAAGGCGGTGAAAGGCTTGTACGCCGACCGGACCTGGCAGGCGGAACGCTGCGCCGCCAGCGTGGCCGGGAGCCGCGCCCGGCTGGAACTGTTGCGCCGCGATAGCCGCGCCTTGCCGCCCGGCGGCTACCGGGTTTATTTCGCACCCGCCGCCGTGGCCGAATTGGTGGGGATGTTTTCCTGGGGCGCGGTCAGCTATGGCGCGTGGAAGAAAGGCGATTCGGCCCTACGCAAGCTGGTGGAGGGCGAAGCGGAACTGTCGCCGCTGTTCAATCTGGCGGAGAACTTCGACCTGGGCCTCAGCCCGCGTTTCAACAGCTTGGGCGAAACGGCCCCGGCCCGGCTCCCGGTGATCGAGCGCGGCCAGTTGCGCAACCTCCTGGTCAGCGCCCGTTCCGCCCAGGAATACGGCGCGGTATCCAATGCCGCCGAACCGGAAGGCTGGAGCGGCGAATTTCTGCGCTCGCCGGAAGTCGGGGCGGGCGATTTACCGGAAGCCGAAGCGCTGAAAGCCCTGGACACCGGCCTTTATATCGGCAACCTGCATTATCTCAATTGGAGCGACACCCAGAACGCCCGCGTCACCGGCATGACCCGCTATGCCTGCTTCTGGGTGGAAGGCGGCGAAATCGTCGCGCCGATCCGGGATTTGCGCTTCGATGAAAGCCTGTACCGGGTATTCGGCCCGGAACTCCTGGCCCTGACCCGCGAGGCCGAGACCCAGGTGAACATCGACACCTATGGGCGACGGGCCTTGGGCGGGTGCCGGGTGCCGGGGGCGTTGGTGGGCGATTTCCGTTTCACCCTGTGAACTTCCCGCCGCCGGCTTTGGCGATGCTTTAGGGTCGGCCCGGCGCTGTCCGGTTTTTCATCAAATTCCAGCACATGCCCAGATCGGTGTTGGGGTCGCCCTCCTCGCCCACGCCGTTGGGATAGCCCGCCGGGGGTTTCGGGTTGTAGTTTTCGCACACGAAGGCCGTGGGCATGGCGCGGTGTTGGTCGAGATAATCGAGATATTGCCGGGTATCCCGGACCCATTGGGTGCCCGAATGGTGGGGCGAGACGATCAGGATGGCGGGCAAGCCCTGGCCCTGGGTCCAGCGGATGGCGTCCACCACCCATAGCCGGTAAATCTCGTCTTGTTGCAGGGCGAAACCGGGCGGGGTATCCAGCACGATGCCGCCCCCGGTCTTCACCAACGCCTGGAACAGCGCTGATTCGCTCACCTTGTTCCGCTGTAGGATGTCCAGCTTCTTGCCATTCTGATACTCGAAGGTCGGCATGATCGGCGTCGATGCGGGCACCCCCAGCCGCCGCAGAGTCGCCTGGAAATTCCGCCATTCCTCCAAGGTGAATTGCTCGCGGTCGCGCTTGTTGAACACGTTCGAGGCCATGAAGGCCGGACGGACCCCGAGGTCGAGGTAGTACTTCTTGATTTGCCGGGCCACCTCGGCGGCGGCGGCATCGTCGCCTTTGAACCCGATCTCGATGCCCACCGGAGCGCCCCGGAAGGCTTCCAGGATTTGGCGGCGCTGGGCATCGTTGAGTTTGAAATACCAAGCCCAGCTATGCAGGTACAAGCCACCACCCGCCGCCCGGTACCGCTGGGAACGGGCGGGGTCCGCCAGGTCGGCGACCCCCTGTACCCCGCCGGCATAATAAAGCGTCGGCAACGCGGCGGACCGGGACTGGGCATCGGTTTGCGCCGACAGGCAGCCCGCAAGCAACAGGACGGGCCAAAAGGCCGCGCACCGGGCGCCGGTTTGGGTCGATGGCATCATGGTCCTTCCTCCCGGAGAATGTTCGACTTCGATAATGGAGATGGCGCGGGCTTCGGCCCACCGCGGAAAACGGTCTTCGTGCCCATGTCCCAAGCCATTCCGGGCTGGGCGGAGGGGAGATACTGCGGTATCGGGCTTGTCCGTTCAAGCCCGGTGCCGGAAATTCCACCGGGCCGCCGGAAGACATCGTCCGGCGCGGGGTCGAACCCCAGATTCACAGACAGGAAATCCCGCCATGGCCAACCTACCCGACTGGTTCAAGCGCCACCTCCACACCGCCCGCAACTTCCTGGAAATCCTGTTCCGCGATATCACCGAAGGCGGCCTGGACCTCCGCGCCACCAGCCTGGTCTACACCACCCTGCTGTCGCTGGCCCCGCTGCTGGCGGTCAGCTTCTCGGTGCTGCAAGCCTTCGGCGCCCACAACCAGATGCGGCCCTTGCTGCTGGAAATCCTCGATCCCCTGGGCGATGCCCAGGCGGTGGAAATCACCGACCGCATCATCGGCTTCGTCAATAACCTCGACGTAGGGGTGTTGGGCTTCACCGGCTTCGCCCTGTTGTTCTACACGGTGCTGTCGCTGTTGCAGAAGATCGAGGATTGCTTCAACCAGATTTGGCGGGTGGGCCAATCGCGGGGTTTCCGCCGCAGGTTCAGCGAATACCTCAGCGTCCTCCTGGTCGGGCCGGTTTTGGTGTTCTCGGCGCTGGGGCTGATGGCCTCGCTGAGCAGCCACGAGATCGTGAAAGCCATCATCTCGCTGGAACCGTTCGGGACGCTGTATTACCTCCTGGTCCGCTTGCTGCCCAACCTCCTGATGATCGCGGCCTTCACCTTCCTCTATCTGTTCATCCCCAACACCCGCGTGCGGCTCAAAGCGGCCTTGGCGGGCGGGATCGCCGCTGGGCTGGGTTGGCGCTTGGTGGGCTGGCTGTTCGGCCTGTTCGTGGCGGGTTCGGCGCAGTATCAGGCGATCTATTCCAGTTTCGCCATCCTGATCGTGTTCATGATCTGGCTCTACGTGAATTGGCTGATCCTGCTGGTGGGGGTGGATATTTCGTTCTATGTCCAGCATCCGGCGCATCCCCGGCTGGAACGGCGCGGTTTCCGACTGGGCTATGCCTCGTCGCGGCGGGTGGGGCTGACGGTGATGTATCTTTTGGCGGAACGCTTCCAGCGGGGCGCGCCGCCCTGGACCTTGGACGCGCTGGCGACCACCTTGGGCCTGCCTTGCCGCTGCGTGGAGGAGGTGCTGGAAGCCCTGCGGCGGCGCGGACTCGTCATCGCGGTGGACCCGGACAACACGGCCTACCTGCCCGCCCGCGAACTGGGCTCCGTGACCCTGTTGGACATCCTGGACGCCCTCGACGCCGAGTCCGGCCCCGCCGACGCGCCCCACGATCCGGCCTTGAAGCCACCCGTGGTCGAGGAAGTGATGCGCCGCCTACAGGCAGCCCGCAGCGGCGCGGTGGATGGGATGAGCTTGCGGGATTGGCTGGGGACCGCCGATGGCGACCGGCGGACCCCAGCCACGGAAGAGCGGCCTTAACCGCCCTGGGTGTCGGACGTGGCGGCGGTTTCCTCGGAAGTCCAGTAGGCCGGCCATTGCTCCTGGGGTAGCCACATCTGGGCCAGGGCGGTGAAGATCATCGCCGTCGAGGCCAGGCTATAGCCGATACCGCCGATCATGGTCAGCCAGGCGAACACCGGCATGTACTTGGTCAGCCACCAGGACAGGATATCCAGCAGCAGGAACACGAAGGGCGTGGCGATCAAGATCAACTTGGTGCGCAGGGGATGCTGCGCCAAGCCGAAAATCCAGCCCACGAACAAGAAGATGAAGGCGATGCCGAACAAATGGATATGGGAGACGCGGGTCAATTGGGAGACGCTCTGGCCCTCGTCCACCTCGGCCACTTTCTTCACGTTCTCGAACTTGGCGAAATCGGGCAGCGTGGAACCGGCGTTATGGCAGGACACGCAGTATTGCTGCATGATCGGCTCGACCTGGGACGACCATTGGGTGATCTGGCCACCATCCCGCGCCCATTGGATCAACTCGAAACGCACGTCGTCCGGGGCCATGGGCTTCATCTGGCCGTTGAGCATGGCTTCCAGCTTGGAGCCGGAGCGGTTGCCGTAATAGCTATAAACGATGTCGTTGATCGAAAGGCCGGGTTTGCCGTCGGCCATGCCGTGGGTGAGCATGATTTGCGCCCCGGCCATCATCAGGCCGACGCCGATGACCAGCAGGAACCCGGTGTAAAGCACCTTGTAGGCCAAGGGCAAACGGGCGAGGGTGTTGATTTGGATCATGTGGCTCCTCCGGGGCGGTCCCCGTTATGAAAAAGATGGACCGATTAGACCCCGCCCGCCGGGGCCGTTCAACAGCGGAAGAGCGGCATGGAATGTCACCCGCCGGGAAAAAATCCCCCGCCCGTAGGACGGGGATGGCCGGGAAACCGCCGGAACCTCCGGCAATCCAAGGCTTCCGGCGTTCCGGGGCGGTGGCTTCCGGTGTGGTACCGGAAGTCAAGGGTCTGGTGGCGGATGGGCTATTTCGGGCGGAAGCCGGGGAGTCCGGCCCATCCCAGGTCATTGCGGCGCATTGATGATGGCGGTTTCCCCATCTATCCGCATCGGCCTGCTTTCATAAAGCCCCGTTAGCTTGCGGCGGAATTCGTTGGTGATTTCCCGCGCCTTGGGGCGGCTTTCCACCACCCTGGGCGTCAGCAGGATCACCAATTCCTGGCGGCTCAAGTTCTTGGTGGTCTGGCCGAACAAATCGCCGATGATCGGCAGTTCGAACAACAGCGGAACGCCGCTGCGGTTGTTGGTGATGTTCTCCTTAATCAGGCCACCCAACACCAAGGTTTCGCCATTGGCGACCGCGACCGAGCTTTTGATCTGGCGCTGGGTGATGGTCGGGGAGTTGATGTTGCCGGAAGTCTGTTCCTTCACATCGTCCACCGCCTGGGCGATGTCCATGATGACCAAGCCGCCGGCGTTGACCCTGGGCCGGATATTGAGCAAGACGCCGGTATCGCGGTATTGCACCGAGTTGTAGGACGAATACACCGGGTTGTTGTTGATGATGCCGGTACTGGTGCTACCGCTGAAATTGCCGTACTGGCCGGTCAGGATCGGCACCTGGTCGCCCACCTTGATGCTGGCTTCCTGGTTGTTCAGCACCATCAAGGATGGCGAGGACAGGATATTGACCTTGTTCTTGTCGGCCTGGGCGCTCAATAGCAACCGGACATCCTTGCCCGCCATCACCAAGGAGTATTGGAAGGACGAACTGCCCAAGGCATTGGACACATTGTCGCCCACATTCCTGCCGGGCACTTCGAACAAGCCTTCGGCGTTGGAACCCTGTTGGAAATACCATTTGACGCCATATTTCAGGTTGTCGGTCAGGGTGATCTCGGCGATGGTGGCGTCGATCAAGACCTGCAAGGGCAGCACGTCCAATTCCTTGATGACCGATTCGATCTCTTTGTAATCCTGGGCGCGGGCGGTGATGATGAGGGCGTTGTTGGCGGGGTCGGCCACGATGCGGATATTACCGAGATCGGCGGCCGCGCTGCCGCGCCCGCGCTGCCCGCCGCCGGAACCACCCCGGCCTATGCCGCCACCGAAACCGCCGCCACTGCCACCGAAGCTACCGCTACCACTGCCGCTGCCGCTGCTGCCGCTTCCGCCCAACCCGCTGCTGGAACTGCCGCCCAAGCCGCCACTGCCGCTGGAACTGCCGCTCGAACCCAGGCTGCCCATCGAGCCGCTGGACCCGAACGAGGATGAACTTCCGCTCCCGGACGACGAGCTGCCCAGGTCGCTGGAACTGCTGGTCAAGCCGCCGCCACTCCCGGAAGAACCACCGAACGCGCCGCCGCCGCTGCCGTAGTTCCCCCCGAAGGAGCCGCCACCGCCGCCGAGTTGGCTACCCTGCGAACCCGGCGTCAACGAAGGCCGACCACCGCGCCCACCGCCCTGGCCGAAAATATTGCTCAGGGTATTGGCCAATTCCATCGCGTCCACGTTCTGCACCCGGTAGACATGGATGCCACCAGCCCGGTTGGTGGTATAGCGGTCGAGGCGCTCGATCCAGGTTTCCACCTCGTCGAGATAGCGCGGCTGCGGCGTCACCACCAGGATGGCGTTGAGCCGCTCGATAGGCATCATCCGCACCACCCCGGCCAGCGGCCCCTTGGCGGTATCGCCCAGCACCTTGTCGAGTTCCTCGGCCACGATGGCGGGCTCGACATTCTTCAAGGGAAACACGCCCACCGACATACCGCGCATGAAATCCACATCGAACAGCCGGATGGTTTCCAACACGGCTTCCAATTCTTCCGCCGTGCCGGCCAGCATCAGCATATTGCGCGGCATGTCGGCGCGGACCACGGCCTTGGGTGGCATCAGGGGTTCCAACACCTTTTGCATTTCCCCGACCCCGACATAGCGCAGGGGCACCACCCGCAGTTGATAACCCGGCGGCATGGCCTGCCCCGACAGGCCGAGTTTCGGCCCCGGCGCATCGATCAAGGCGTTGGCGTCGGGTTCGATGCGGTACATGTCGTGGTCCTTGATGAGGACCGCGCCGTTCATCCTGAGCAGCATTTCCAGGGTGGGGATGAGTTCGTCCTCGGCCAGGGGGCGGGTGGTTTGCAGCGTCACCTTGCCCGTCACCTTGGGACTCAACACGTAGTTGATCTTCAAAGTCTCGTCGAGGATGGTCTTGGCCACCTCGTTGAGGTCGGCGTCGTCGAAATTGAGGGTGTATTTGCCCTCCTTGCGACTGGGGGCGCGTTTCCCGGTGGGGGCCGGGCCGACCGGAGCGTAGCGCTCGGGGGCGGCATAGGAACCCTCCACCGGCCCCAGTGTGCTGCCGGTGGCGGGATAGATTTCGGGAGGCCGGGTGGGCGTGGCGGCCAAGGCTTCGCTCTGCATCGGGCGCGAATCGGGAGCATTGGGGTTCTCGAGGACGAGATTGGCCGGTAGCCGGATTTTTTGCGCCGCCTTGGACCCCAATTGCTGGCAACCGGACATTCCCAGTGCGGCCAACACCGAGACGGCCACGAATCGGTTTCTCTTGTTATGCATGGATGTGTTCTTAAAAGTGCGATGATCGAAACTGCCTACGCCGCCGCTAATCCCCTGGACCGCCGCTGTATTCTTCCTCGACGCCCGTGTCCTCCTCCTCGGGAGGCATGGGTTCTTCCTCCGGCTCTTCCACGGGTTGGGGAACCGGCATGGGAGGCCGCCCCGGCCGGGGCGGCTGGCCCGGCGCGGGCTGGACCTGGGGTTGGCCCGGCGGGCCGGGTTGGCCCGGTGGTACCGCCGCCTTGGGTTTCTTCTTGAGCAAGGGCAGTTCCTGGTTATCCTGGCCCTGCTGCATAACCACCCGGTCCACACCCACATCGACCAGGGTCCAACTGTCGAGGGTATCTTGTGCCTTGAGCCGCTTATATTTGCCCTTGGCATCGACCAATAGCGCTTTCTTGCCTTCGGGCGTATGCACGATGCCCACGAGTTTGAGGGTCATGGGCATCTTGCGAACCTCGGGCGGTGGCGGCGGTTCGTTCATGTCGATGCCGGGACGGCGGCTTTCCATGAACAAGGGCCGGTCGGCGATTTGCCGGTAATCGTCCAGCGGTGGCAATTCCAGGCTGGCGGGGCCGCCGCTGCCGGTTTCCATCGGGGGCGCGGCCTGGGATTGGTGCTGGACCAGGGCGGCCTGGCGCTTGCGGTCCAGCACCAGCGCCTCCAACGCCACGATGAAGCCCAGGACCAAGGCGATCCCGGCCAGGATCGCGGGTAATACGTATTCGCGCGGCAGTTTCAGCATGTCTATTGTGTCCGCATATAACCGACCACGTCGAAATCGACGCTCAGCTTGTCGGGGAGGGTTTGCGGGCCTTTGGCCATGGGGTTGCGCGGCACCCGGATCGGCCTGATGTTGAGGTTCTCGATGAACAGCGAGGGCTTGGCCGACTCGAAATTGTGCAAAACCTGCCGCAGCACATTGGTGCCGCCGTTCATCCGCACCTTGACCGCGACGCGGGTGAAGTTCTCCTCGATGTGTTCGGGGATCACCTGGGTGCTGGTCAATTCGCCGCCGGCCTCGCTCACCGCGCCCTTGATCTGGGTTTGCAATTCGGCGGAGGCCAGGGCAGCGGTGGAACGCGCCAGGAAACTGTCGTCCTGCTCGCCCTCGGCCCGGATGACTTCCAGGCGCTTGACCAAGCCTTCCTTTTCCGCCGCGATCTTGGACAGCCGCGTCAGGCGGAATTGCAATTCCTCGATGTTCTCGCCGTATTCGCGGGCCAGGCCGAGCAAGGGAGCCAGGCAGGCGAAATACACCACGGCCAGCACGCCGAACAACAAACCCAGCGCCGCGAGGCGGGATTTATTGATCCTGATCGGCTGGTTCAGATTCAAGTTCAGGTTCAGGTTGAACTTGAGGTTCGGGCGCTGATTTTTCAGGAGCGGGGTTTTCAGAGAACCTCCCATTGACCACGTCGCTGGCGATTTGAAAGCGTTCCAACCCGCTGCCGGTGTCCTTGGTCACCGGGGAAACGAAGCTGGTGTTCTTGAAGTGACCGGACGCCTCGATCACCTCGATGAGGCTGGAGGCGGAAGGCGATTGCCCCTGGATCACGATATGCCGGTCCTTGTACTGCAAGCCGTTGAGCCAGGTGTTGTCGGGGATCACCCGGCTGAGTTCTTCCAGCATGTCGATCAAGACCGGCTCGCTGCGTTTCTTGTCCTGGAGGAACCGGGTCTGGTGCAGGAGTTTGTCGGTTTCCTGGCGCAGCGCCTCGACTTCCTTGGCGGTCTTGTTGGCCTTCCTGACCCGCTCCTCCAAATCCTCGGCGACCGAACCGGCGCTCAGGATGGGCTGGACCAACAGCGCCCCGACCAGCAATAGGATGAGGGTTCCCAGGGCGATATTGGCGATGCGCGGCCAGCGGCTGCCGGAGGTCCGGTATTTTTCCGGCAGGAGATTATAAGTGCCCGGCGGCGCGTGGCCCGCCAAATCCACCCAATCGGGCCGCCAACCCCACACCGCCAGATCGTCCAGCGCGGCGTCGAGTTTGGCCTTGGGGGTCAGGATCAATTCCACGCCGATTTGGCGGGTGGCCTGCCAGCGCGAGACGATGCGGTAGCCGTAATAGACCTGGTCGCTTTTGAACGGCGTCAGGCGGTCCATCTCGAAGGCCAAGACCTGCCCCAAGTTCTCCTCGACCGCCATGGGGAATTTCAGGGTCTTGCACAGCGCCTGCCCCGGTGCCAAGCGCAGTAGCACCTGGGTTTCGGCCAGTTCGGGCCGGGCTTCCAACAAGCGCTCCCGCGACCGCGACCCGTCCTCGTCCAGGGCGTAATGGCCCAGGGGGCGCTCGCCCTCGGGACCGAGATGGGCGATGGACAAGCCGTCGTCGCCCCGCCGCAGCACCACGTATTCGGTGGCGGCCCCCAGCAGCTTTTGCACCGGGGTGGGCACCAGGAACGCCAGTTCGCCGGTCCACCAGCGGATGAACTTATGGAAATCCCAATCTATGGCGGTGTCGAGTTTCAGCATGGTATCGCGCTAGCAGGCTGTTTCCAGATTGCGCCGGTTCCCGAGCGGCGCTTGGGAACCGGCGGACGGTGGGCATGAATACATGCCCACCCTACTCCCCGGCCGGGTTGGGTTCTTGGCCCAGCTTGGGTGGCGGCGTGGTCCTGGCCCGCCACGTCAGATAGGTGAACGGCGAGCCATCCATGCCCCGCCCCCGCTTGATCGTGGCCCGCACCCCGGACCCCGGTTGGTCGGCGAATTCCGACGCCGCCTCGACCGTGTAGGACATATCCCCGACCTGATGGAATTTGAGGCCGGGCGGCGGCGGCGGTGGGGGGGGCGGCGGTGCGCCGACCTGGGCCTGGGAGCGCTGCATGAGATAGGTTTCCAGCGCCCCCTGGTCGCCGTTCAGCAAGGCCGACAGCACTTCCCGCGAGGCCTTGGCCGGATTCAGGCCATCCTGGCTCGAATACAGGGTCAGCCAGGGTTGCAGCTTGCGGTACAGTTCCGGCGTCATCCCCAGCACCCCGCGCAATTCCTCCAACACCAGGAAATTGCGGTTCTGCGGCAAGGTCTTCAGGCCCGCCGCCTCGTATTCGGGCGCTTCGGCCCCGTGCATCCCTTTCAAATCGTCCGGGTCGCGCCAATCCTGGATGGCGTCGGCCAGGGCCATGGCCTTGTCGTCGTCGTGCAGCAGCAGGTTGAACAGGCCGCGCAAAGTGGTCGGGGTCGCGGCGTTGAGATCGACCTTGCCGCCCTCGTCGTAGACGCGGATCCGCACCCTGGCCTGCTCCGAACCCCACACATACTCGGTGCCATCGGCCCGCCAGCGCAGCTTGGGATTGGGCAACATCAGCATCAGCATGGCGTAATGGACGCCGCCATCGGCCAGGGCCACGGCCTTGGCGCGTTCGTGGGCATGGGTCAGCAACGCCGCCTCGCGCCGGGTGCTGAGGGCGTAGCTCCCCGCCATGATGGTCATCAGGGTGATGACCCATAGCACCAGGATCAGGGCCAGACCCCGCTGGCGGAGGGGAGGAACATGCGGCACCCGGCTACCTCAACATCTGGATTTTGGGGGCGATGACCAAGGCCGGCCAGGGGTCTTCGTTCTCGGGCGTGATTTCCAGCCGGACCAGCGCGGGCAATTGCGGCTCCTGCCATTCGAAGTTCCATTTCACGGCGATCCGCTCCCCCAAGGGATTGTTGTTTTGGACCACCAGGGGCAGGTAGGACAGCTTGACCGCCTCGACCTTCTCCACCAAGGGCAGGTCGTCCAGCGGCTCGGCCTTGCTGTCCTGCTCGCCGCCGACCTTGTGCGGGATGATGGCGACCCGGAGGTCTTTATGCCCTCCCGCGCTGGACACATACAAGCGGAAGCGGTACAGCCCGCCCACCTTGACCTGCTCGGGCAAGGCCGCCACATATTCCAAGGAATCCGGCCCGCCCTTGAAGGCGAAATCGATCTCGCCATCCTTGCGGGTACCCGCCACCGGCAACAAACCGCCCATATGGCCGCGCAGGAAATTCAGCACCACGAACATGCGGCTGGCCTTGGCCATGCGCTCCTCGCCCGCGTCCCAGCTTTCCGCGCTGATCCTGAGGCTCCCGGTCAGGAGCAGCATCATGATCGACAGCAAGGTCGCGCCGATGATGACTTCGAGCAGGGTGAAACCGGCCTGTCGCCGCGCGTTCATCGCACGCTCCCGGCGGGCTTGTCCTGCAACAAGCGCAAGGTGGTGAGATCGAAGGCGCGGGGATCGTTTTCGTCGCCCCATTCGATGCTCAGCGTCACCCAATAGGGCTTGAAACCGATATTGACGTTCTCGCCTTCGAAGGGATAGGGCTCGACCTTCAAGGTCCAGTGGTAGGCTTCGCCGATTTCGCCCTGGGTTTCGCCCGGCTCCAGGGGCGTCTCGATCCCGAGGCCGGCAAACATCGATTCCGCCACCACGATGGCCCGCGAATATTCATCCGCCGTGGCGGCGATGCGCCCGGCCCCGCCGAAGATGCGCAGCAAGACGCCCAAGGTCAGCGCCATGATCGAGAACGCCACCAAAATCTCGATCAGGGAAAAGCCGCGCTGGCCGCGCTCAATCCTCATCGTCGGCGTCCTCGCGGATTTTCACCTCGCCGGTCAGCCAACTGACATCGACATAGCGCTTCTGCCCGCCGCCCACCAGGGTGACACGCCCGCCGGTGGCCGAGCCATCCGGGAAGAAACGGATGCGCCCGGTGCCCTCGTCCAGGGTTTCGCTCGCGGTGGTGTAGAGGCTGAGATCGACCGTGCCCGGCAGGCTATAGGACTTGTTGCGCCCCGTGACCCGGTAGCGGTGGTTGTCGATTTCCAGTTCGAACGTGGCTTCCTTGCCCCGGATCAAAGCTTGCCCCCGCGCATGGCGCAAGGCCGAAGCCACGTCGCGGGCGGCGGAATAAAGCTGCGCCCGCCCCAGCAGCGGCGCGAAATTGGGCAGGACCACGGCCATCAGCAAACCGGCGATGACCAGGGCCAGCAGCATTTCCAGCAGGGTGAAGCCCCAAGCCACCGGGCCGGAGCCACGCCGCCTAGCCACACGCGGGTACCCGCCGGGAACGCCGGGCCGCTGTCGCGATAGTGGGGCGGGAACGCATCGGAATCATCACGGGAACCGGAGGGCTATTCCCAACTCACGATGTCCTGGTCTTCGCCATCTCCACCCTCGGCCCCATCCGAACCCAAGCTGAACACATCGAACTTGCCGCCGTGCTGGCCGGGAGCCACATAGTGGAAGGGGTTGTTCCAGGGATCGAGCGGGACTTTCTTTTTGCGGAGATAGGGACCGTTCCAGAACTTGGCGCTAGCGGGCTGTTCGACCAGGGCCGCCAGTCCTTCGTCGGTGGGCGGATAACGGCCCACGTCCAGGCGGTACATATCCAGGGCCGAGGACAATTCCTCGATCTGCAAGCGGGCGGTCTTGGTCTTGGATTCGCCCAGGTGCTTGATCACCTGCGGCCCCACCAAACCGGCCAACAAGCCGATGATGGCCAGCACCACCAAGAGTTCGATCAGGGTGAAACCGCGCTGAAAGCGCTTTTGTCGCGAAGGCTTGTGCATAGGAATCATGGATGAACTGAAGAAGACTGAACGATGGAAACAGTCCGCGCAAAAACCGCGGGGCGGGCAGTCCGACCGGCTGGCTATACGTCCGGGGCGGCGGGCCACATCGAACGCAACTAGGCAAAATACCTAAGGATTAAAAGCCGGACAAACTTAAAGGACACTTAAACAGACCCGCTATTGTCAATCAGCGCCCATTTAAAAAGCTAGATCGTTGACGCTCAAGATCGCCATCAGGATCGAGACGATGATCCCGCCGATCATGATCCCCAGGCCCACGATCAACACCGGCTCCAACAAGGCCAAGAGCCGCTGGATGGAAATCTTGATTTCCTTGTCGTAGGTGGTCGCCACCCGTTCCAGCATCTCGGCCAGATGGCCGGATTCCTCGCCCAGCTTGATCATCTGCATCGCCAGCGAGGGGAATAATTCGGCCTCCATCAAGGGCGCGGTGAGTCCGCCGCCGCGTTTCAGGCTTTCGGCGGCGAGGCCGAGTTTTTCCGCCACCAGCCGGTTATCCAGGGTATCGCGCACGATGGTCAACGCTCCCAGCAAGGGCACGCCGTTGGTGAGCAGGGTCGAGAGCGTGCGACTGAAACTCGCGACCTGGAATTTGATGATCAAATCGCCGAACAGCGGTAGCCGTAACATCCAACCATCCCACACCAAGCGCCGCACCGGGTCGGCCTTTTGATAGCGCACAAAACTGGTGGCCCCGAAAACCAGCGGCACCAAGGTCCACCAATAGCCCCGGATGAAATCCGCCGCCCCCACCACGATCTGGGTCGGCACCGGCAATTCCTTGCCCGCGCTCTCGAACATCTCGGTGAACTGCGGCACCACGAAAGCCAGCAACAACAGCAGGGAACCCATCGCCATCAGCACCAGGATGGCGGGATAGATCATCGCCGTGGTGACGGTATCGCGCAGTTCCTTGGAGCGGTCCAGGTATTCGGTCAGGCGCTCCAACACCACTTCCAAGGCACCGCCCGCTTCGCCCGCCCGGATCAGGTTGAGATAAAACCGCGAGAACACGCCGTTCTGGGCTTCCAGCGCGTCGGAAAGCTGTTTGCCGCCCTTCACCGCGTCCAACACTTTGCCGAGCATGGCGTTGAGGTCGGGTTCGCTGGACGTAAGTTCGAGCAGGACCACCAAGGCGCGGTCGAGCGGGAGGCCGGCTTGCAGCAAGGTCAGCAACTCGCGGGTCATCAAGCCGATTTGCTTCTGCGAGATGCGCGAGCGGCTGCGCCCGAGTTTGAGCCAAGCCAAGGGCCGCGATTTGGCCGGGGAAATGCGGATGGGCAACAAGCCCTCGTTTTGCAAGAGCATGAGCAGCGCGGTTTCGTCGGCGGCTTCGCGCTCCATTTCGATGGTTTCGCCTTCGCGGTTGACGGCTTTGTAGATGTAGAGGGGCATGGGTTTAAGTATCCGAAGTCACCCGCAACACCTCCTCCACCGTGGTCAAGCCCATGACCGCCTTCCGCAAACCATCCTCGTAGATGGTATGCATCCCCTCGGTCAAAGCCTGTTCCTCGATCTGGCGGGCCTGGGCGTGGTTCATCACCAAGCGGCGCAGGGCATCGGTCATCACCAGGAATTCCTGGATCGCCAAACGGCCCCGGTAGCCGGTGTTATCGCAAGCCTCGCAGCCCTTGCCGCGATACAGCATCACCCGGCCCCCGGACGAAAACCGCTGCAAGCGCATTTCCTGCACCATCTCCGGCAGGGCCGGATAGCTTTCCTTGCAATGCTGGCACAAGCGCCGCACCAAACGCTGGCCCAGGATGCCGTTGACGGTGGAGGAAATCAGGTAATCCTCCAGCCCCATATCCATCAAACGGGTGACGCCGCCGGCCGCGTCGTTGGTGTGCAGCGTCGAAAGCACCAAATGCCCGGTCAGGGCCGATTGCACCGCGATGCGGGCGGTTTCGAGGTCGCGCATTTCGCCGATCATGATGACATCGGGGTCTTGGCGCATGATCGAGCGCAGGGCGCTGGCGAAGGTCAGGCCGATCTGCGGCTTGACCTGGATTTGGTTGATGCCCTCCAACTGATATTCCACCGGGTCTTCCACGGTGATGATCTTGCGTTCGGGGGTGTTGATCTTATGCAGGGCGGTGTAGAGCGTGGTGCTTTTGCCGCTGCCGGTGGGGCCGGTGATGAGCAGGATGCCGTGGGGCATTTCCAAGACATCGATGAAACGCTTGAGCGATTCGCCCTCGAAACCCAAGGCGCCGAAATCGAACTTAATGCTTTCCTTGTGCAGCAAGCGGATCACCACGCTTTCGCCGTACATGGTCGGCACGGTCGAAATACGCAAGTCCAACTCCTTGCCCACCACTTGCAGCTTGATCCGGCCATCCTGCGGCAACCGGCGCTCGGCGATGTTGAGCTTGGCCATGATCTTGATGCGCGAAATCACGGCTGCGGTCGAACGCACCGGCGGGGCTTGCTCCTCGCGCAGCACGCCATCGATGCGGAACCTGACCTTCAAGCGTTCCTCGAACGGCTCGACATGGATATCCGAGGCCCGCGATTCCACTGCCCGCTGCATGATGAGGTTCACCATGCGGATCACCGGCGCTTCCGAGGCCAAATCCTTGAGATGCTCGACATCGGCCTCGTCGATATCCTCGTCGCTGCCGAAATGCTCGACGATCTCGCCCATCAGGGTTTTGCCGGGACCATGCTGGGTTTCGAGGGCGCGGTCGATTTCCGATTGCAGGCCGACATGGGGCAGGATCGGGCGGTCGCAGGCCAGGGCCAGGGCGTCCAGCAATTCCTGATCGAACGGATCGATCACCGCCACCGCCAAACCCTCGTCGCGAACGGCGATGCCAGCCACATGGTTTTCCTTGAGGAAGCGGATCGAAACCGTCTCCGGCATCAGCGAAGCCTCCGGGAAATCGACCGGAGCCACCAGCGGGCAACCGCTCACTTCGGCCAGCGCCTCCGCCGCGTCGCGCTCCGACACCACGCCCAGTTTGACCAACAAGGCCGGGATACGCTGCTCGTCGGTCTGGGCCGCGAGACGTTTGGCGCGGACGATCTCGGCCTCGCGCACCTTGCCGCGGCCCACCAACTCGCGGGCGAAGCGGTCGTAGGGATGGGCCTGCCCGGTTTCGGGGGGGAGTTCGGCCGGGATTTCCGGCAAGGTTTCGGCGGGTTCGGGAAGCGGGGTCGCGATGGCCACAGGGGGAAATCTCTCGGTTGGTGCCGACGCTCGGGGCGGGCATGGGAACGGGGTCGGTATTTTCCGGGATGGCGATTTAAAGTGGACTTAAAACACCCAAACACCGGGACAGGGTAGCGGACGATTATTAAACCACATCCCGCCCCGGAAACCCGCCCGCGACGCCATGCCGCAGGCCCGCCGGACGAAAACGGTTGCCCATGCCTCTTGGGGCTACTTATCATTGCCGCCGTCGCCAACGAACCCAACCCAGGTCATCATGAACATACTGCCTTCGGCCATCTTCCAGGAATTCCAGGCGCGGGGACTCATCGCCGAACACCGGGGCGGGGACCGGCCCATCCGCCGCATCGCCCCCATCGAGGAATGCGCGGCGGGCGATCTGGTGTTCGTGGACCATGCCAAATACCTGCCCAGGGTGCGCCAGCAACCGCCTTCCGCCGTGGTCGCGCCCGCCGCCATCGCCGATGAGTTGGGGGATATCGAGGGACTCGCCGTCCTGGTCGCGCCCAATGTCCGGCTCGCCATCGCCCTTCTGAAACAAGCCTACGCCGACCGCGATGTGCGCGACAGCGAATGGCCGCGCATCCACCCGAACGCGGTCATCCATGACAGCGTGGCCGTGCCCGAGGACGCCTTGATCGGTCCCGGCGTGGTGGTGGGCAAGGATGTGGAATTGGGGGGTCGGGTGGTCTTGATGGCGAACGTGGTCATCGAGCGCGGGGCCAAGATCGGGGCCAACACCGTGCTGCATCCCGGCTGCACCGTGGGCTACAACTGCGAAATCGGCAGCGATGTGATCCTCAAGGCGGGCTGCGTGATCGGCTCGGAAGGTTTCGGCTTCGCCCAGGACGAGAAGCGCCGCAATCACCGCATCCCCCATACCGGCAAGGTGATCGTCGAGGACCGGGTGGTGATCGGGGCCAACACCAATATCGACCGCGCCACCTATGGGGCCACGCTCATCCGGGCCGGGGCGGTGATCGACGCCATGTGCCATATCGGCCATAACGTCGAGATCGGCGAGGACTGCATCCTCTGCGCCCATACCGGGATTTCCGGTTCCACCAAGTTCGGGAAGCGGGTCATCGCCTCGGGCCAAACCGGGACACTGGACCATATTACCGTGGCCGACGACGTGGTGTTGCTGCACCGGGCGGGGCTTAACAGCAGCATCAAACAGCCCGGCATGTATGCGGGCGGCCCGGCCCAGCCGTTGCAGCAGTACCTCAAGAACATGGCCGTCGCCGCCCGTTTGCATGAGGTGTGGTCGCGGTTGAAGGCGGTGGAGAAAAAGTTGGCGGAGTTGACTAAACCGTAAGCCAGCAACGGCGGAATACGCTGCGCTATTCCGCCCCCACCCGGAGTTCCGCCACCACCGGCGCATGGTCCGAAGGCCGCTCCAAACCACGCGGCCCGGTATCCACCCGGCAAGATAAACACTCCAATCCCCCACTCGCCAGGATATGGTCGATGCGCAGCCCCAAATTGCGCTTGAAGCCATTCATCCGGTAATCCCACCAGGAAAAGCTCTTCTCGGGCTGCTCGAACTGCCGGAAGGTATCGCGCAGGCCCAAATCCAGCCAAGCCCGGAACGCCGCCCGCTCCGGCCCACTGCACAGGATTTTGTCGCGCCACGCCTCGGGGTCGTGCACGTCGCGGTCTTCCGGGGCGATGTTGAAATCGCCCAGCACCACCAAGCGCGGATGGCGCGCCAACTCGGCCTCCAGCCACGCCCCCACCTTCGCCAGCCAATCCAGCTTATAGGCGTATTTGTCGGAACCGACCTCGCTGCCATTCGGCACGTACAAATCCACGATCCTGACGCCATCGACGGTCACGGCCAGGATGCGCCGCTGTGGATCGTCCAGCCCCTCGATATCGGTCACCGGGTCCAACATATCGGAACGGCTCAGCACCGCCACGCCGTTATAGGTCTTCTGCCCGCTGTAGACCGAGCGATAACCGGCCCCGGCCACAGCGGCGACGGGAAAGTTGGCGTTTTCAGTCTTGGTTTCCTGCAAGGCCAGCACATCGGGCTGTTCCCGCGCCAGCCAGTCGAGGACGTGGGGCAGGCGCACGCGGAGGGAGTTCACGTTCCAGGCCGCTATTTTCATCTATCACCTAAATAATTGATTTATAAAAATTTATTTCCAAATGATTTTTTCTAGCTACGCATCTAGCTACACAGAAACGGGGCGGTGGGGTGCCAGGAAAGCCCCGGCCAGCGCCCACGGTTCCGCCCCCTCACGCCCGTTCCAGGTTGAGCTTCAAGAGCCGCCCCAGGATTTCCGCGTCGGGCATGGCCTCCGTGTAGTCGGTCCAGCCGTAGGCAGCGGCCACGGCTTGATCCAAGGCTTTATGGGCGTTATCCAGCCAAGCGGGGCGGGTGTTGTAGAGGTTGGTCAGGGTGCGCTTTTTCAGGTCGGCTGCGTGGCCCGGCTTGGGGAGGATGCGGTCGGGATAGCCCGGCACCACTTCCGGCACGCGCTCGGTCCATTCGGGCGGGTTGAGCCAGCTTTCCCGCAATGCGTGCAGGCGCTTGGCGGCTTCGGCGATGGCGGGGAAAGCGGCGTCCGGGTTTTCGTGGGTTAGGACGCCTTCGGGGAAGGGGAAGGTTTCAAAGGTGGTGGTGGGGGTATAGCGTGGGTCGTTGCCGACGCCGTGCCAAGTACATACCGCTAACGACCATAACTCATGGAATCTTGAATGTAAAACCCCGAAAATCGCATCGTCGGCGCGGGCGATGGCATATAATTTTTGATCCGGGAGAACAGCGGAATTCATCCAGGCGAATAAGCGATATTTTGCAACCTCTGGCGTTGCAATATACCTGGATAATCCACGCAAGGCGTCCCGCAAATCCGGGCGTGGACGGGCCAATCGCCACCAGCTCCGTGCTACGACCGCATCCCGGTTTTTTTCGCTGATGGGCTTTACAGTTCTGAGGACGTATTCATATGGAGCTTCATATAAAACCGCATTTCGCTCGTCCATGTTCACGCCGAAATCGATAACCCAAATATCTCTGGGCCGTCGGGTTAAATCCAATCCATTCCATAATGGCCGTAAAACATCGCTATTTGGTTGACTATGAGGATTGGGCTGTTCGAGCCATGTGCGGGCTAATTCCCCTGGAATATCGAATGGCCCTTTTTTTGAGGCACCCATGAAGCATATTCTAAAATTTGTGCTGATGGGTTTGGCTTGAGTTAAATCCAGGTTTTCAGTCCCTTCCGATGCCGCCGTCAAATCGGAGTAGATTTCTTCGGCATATTTTCCATTTAAGCTTATTTTGGAAGCTTCTAGTTTGCGGCAAAACCCAATCAGACTCACCCGCACCGCCGCGCCTTCGTTAATCCAAGGCTCATCGCTCCAAGCGTTGAAAATCGCCAGCCGGTTCAGAAGTAAGCCTTCAGCACCAGCGACGCCACGCCCGCCAGCAACATCCCCAGCATCCATTTCAGCACCGCCAAGTCGGTGCGGATCGGAGCCAGCGCCGAATCCAGGTCCGTTTTCGTGACCAGTTGATCCTGGGCTTTGGCGATGGCCCGCACCACCGCCTCGGCTTGCTCCTGCGGAATCCCGGCTTTTTTGAGCGATTCCGTCAATTCCAAGGTGTCGAAAGTTACCGTCGCCATAACGTCCTCCGTTGTGTTCCGCTTCGATTGTACCGTATAAAATCCGCTCCAAAACCTTCCGGTTCGCCCCGCCCCGGATACTATTGGTCGAAACCAACCCGGCCCGCTGGGTTTTCCCCGCCGCGATCTGCGCCCGTGCCTTCTCGAACCAATAACAAACCAAATCGGCCCCACCCGGAACCCGGCCTTGATAACACGCCCGCAAACGGTGGGTATATTCCTCGCCAAGTGAACCCAACAATTTGGAACCACCCAAAAACGGCGGATTCCCGATAATCACATCCGCTTCCGGCCATGCCGCTTCGGTCCCGTCCGCGTTCAATACCGCGTCCCGCTGTTCGATGGTATCCAGCGGGCGCAGAATCGGATTCTTGGTCAGGTTATAGCCATGCTGGATCATCCATTGGATTTCCCCAATCCACACCGTGACGCGGGCCAATTCCGCCGCATAGGGGTTCAATTCGATCCCGTGGACCGCTTCCGGCCCCACGGCGGGAAACTGCCGGGGCAAACCCAAGGTTTCCGCTTCCAAAATGGCTTGGTGTTCCAAGTCCTTCAAGGTTTGCAAAGCCAGATACAGGAAATTCCCCGAGCCACAAGCCGGGTCGAGTACCCGGAAATTCTTCAAGCGTTCCAGGAAACCGATATAGGCTTTCTGCGCCTTGGTCCGGGCTTTGGTTTTGTCCTTCTGGATGTCCGCCTTGACCGCTTCCCATTCGGCCAATAAGGGTTCCCGGATCACCGGATCGACCAAGCGCATAATGGATGCCCGGTCGGTATAGTGCGCCCCCAACTGCGAACGCTTGGCCGGGTCCAAGCCCCGTTCAAACAGGGTGCCGAAAATCGCCGGTTCGATGGCGCTCCAATCCAGGCGCGACAAGGCCGATAGCTGCTTGAACTCCGCCCCGGTCAAGGGCAGGGTGTCGGCATCGTTGAACAGCCCGCCGTTGAACCAATCGATGATGTCCACCCCGAAATCCCCGCCTTCCGCCATGGCCTGGAACAGGTTCTTCAACAGCGAAGTTCCACGGTCTGGATGCTTGGCGGCATTTTCCAACAACCGGGAAAACAAAGCCTTGGGCAACAGGTCGCAATCTTCCGCGAACAGGCAGAACAACAGCCGGTTGAGGAAATGCGCCACCCGGTGCGGCTCGAAACCGCGCTGGTGCAGCGCCAGGGCCAGCGCCGCGAATTGTTCCGCCGCCGCCCGCGTCAAGCCTTCGCGGGTTTGGCCGGGCCGCAGGCGTTCCGGGTCGGTGAAGGCCCATTTCAGCTTTTGCCGGGCTTCCGGCTGCCGCAGATCGTCCAGGGCGATGGCGTGGGTTTCCTGTACCGCGTTGGTGAAGGCGGTATGGATCACGAGGGTTTCCAGGTCGGACACGATCAACAGCGGCGGCGATTGCAAGGCCAGCGCGTAGCCCTGCAACTGCTTCAGGGCCGCTTGCAGGTCTTTCCCCTTGCCCTTGTACTCCCAGCCGAAACACCCCTTCCGCCACACATCGGCCCAACCATCGCCGCCCCCGGTTTTCTTCGCGCCCTTCTCGAAACAAAACCACAGCCCGTCCGGGTCGGCTTCGTTGGGCGTGGCTTCGCCCAATAACCGGCACAGGTCGATGAAATGCTCTTGGGCGGCGGATTTTTCCTTGGTCTTGGCGGCTTGCCACTTTTGGATGAAGGCTTCGGGGGTCATGGTGCCTCGTGCGATGGTCATGGGGGCGGGGTGTAGCGGTGGGATACGATAGCACGGGGGCGGTGCGGGACTTTGGGCGGTGCGGTGCCCGTCCCAGGAAGCCAGCGGGCGGGGCCGGTGTCTTGGAGCCGCCCCGGTGGCTTCCCGGAACTGTTGGAAAAGGGTGTTATTTATTTTTGCCTGTCAGAAATGAAAAACCCTATATTTACAACACCTAAAAACGGCCCTTTTCAGACTGTTGGAAAACGAACGTTTTCTAACGGGTAGGGCGGGTTCGCTTTATTGCGCTATGGCCGCTTGGCGGTGGCGGG
This sequence comes from Methylomagnum ishizawai, assembly GCF_900155475.1. Classification (NCBI taxonomy): domain Bacteria; kingdom Pseudomonadati; phylum Pseudomonadota; class Gammaproteobacteria; order Methylococcales; family Methylococcaceae; genus Methylomagnum; species Methylomagnum ishizawai. Next base: position 4,245,898 of record NZ_FXAM01000001.1, read on the forward strand.
AGGGACGCGGGCGCGGGGCAAATTGCGGAGTACAGTTCGGAGCGGCCCCAGGAAACCCACGGCCAGCGCCGGACGCGCCTCAGCCCGGCAAATCCCGGAAGCACGCCGTCAGCCAGTCCCGCAACTTGGCCTCGTCCCCGAGCAGGTGTTCGATGAACTCGGCGGTCTTCCGGGTTGCGAAACCCGGCGCGTCCACCTTGGCCCGCAATCCGTGCGACAGGGCGTTGCGGAGGTTCTTGAGGGTGATGAAGTTGCCGGGGGCTTGGGGGTTCAGGCGGTCGTCCTTGGTGCGTTGCTCCAATTCCATCTCGGCGTCCTGCCGGTCCCGGTCGTAGTGGCCGGGATCGCCCCGGTTCCCGATCACCCGCCCGGAAATCCGCGCCTCGAAGCCGAATTGCGCGGCGCGGAGGTAGTCGCCGCGTTCCAGGTAGTTCCGGGCCAGCCGTCCCTCCCAGGCGGCGCGGTCGCGACCCCTGCGCCAGTCGATGCGCTGTTCGAGGACCGGCAGGAACAGCCGCCCCGCCGGGCTGGCCGGTTCGCCCTGGTCCTGCATGAAGGAATCCAGCTTGCGCTTGGCGTTGGGGGCGACCGCCACCCGTTCCAGGAACGCCGCCTCGGTCAGTAGATCGCCGCGCAGCCCGTCGGCTTGCAGCAGTCCGCCGAACACCCCGTAATCCCCGTCCTTGTTGAAGCATTCCAGCGCCCTGAGCCATTCATACAGGTTCATCAGGCCGTCCAGTCGCAGCGCCGGGGTAGCACCTTCGCGTTCGCGCTCGTAGGGCGCGTAGTAGATGCCGCCGACCTCCGCTCCCGCCACCGCCCGCAGGTAGAACGCGCTGATGAGCCCCAGCATCGGCAGGTGGCGCAGGCCGTGGGTCACGTCCAGCAACAGGCGGTCGCCCGGCCCGAAGCCCTCGGCCAGGATGCGGAGGATTTCGACCTGTCCGCGCTCGTCCGCGCCGTAGGGGATCAGCCGCAGTTGGTGGCGGGGTCGGCCCGGACGGTCCAGCAACGGGGCCACGGCATCCAGGTGGTCCTGGGTCACGGCGTCGGCGGCCACGGCCCGTTCCAGGGCGTCCCAGGCCGGGGAATCGATGGAATCCGGTTCCAGCTCGACCGACAACACGTCCCACATGCTCCCGGCGGTGCCGAGGATGCGGAGGGTGTCGGCGGCGTGGTGGCGGGTCAGGGCCAGGGCGAAGAACGGGGTTGCGTAGGTTTGGCCGTCCAGGTCGTAGGCGGTGGTTTTATAAGTGCCGCCTTTGTCCTTGGCGACCTTGCCGAGGAAGCTGACGAGGATTCGGGCCATGGGGTCACTCCGGGGTGGAATCGTCGCGGTCCTGGAACTCGGCGTCCAGGAAGTCGCCGACGCGGACCCGCTTGAGCGGGGCTTTCTGGGTCGCGATCTTGCAGGCCAGGGCACCGGCCACAGTCACGACGCTGAGCGCCAAGGCGGCGGCGGGATTGAGCGGGATGACGACGATACGGGCGGCTTGCAGCAGCAAGGGGACGGCGGGAACGGGCATTGTGGAGTCCTCCGGTGTGGCGATGGGGAGATTGTCCGCGTTCCTGCCCGTCGTGGCTGGGTACACAAGCTTGTGGGGATGGGTTCAGGCGAGGCGGGACAGCAGGCCGAGTTGCCAGGGCAGGCGGGCCAGGGCGGCGTGGTCCAGCGCGGCCCCTTCCGGGAGGCGTCCGAGCAGGCGGAACACCAGGGCTTGGTCGCCCGGTGCCAGGGCCACCTGGACCCGGCGGGCTTCGACCGGATGGCCCAGCAGTTCGCCCAGCAGCGCCGCCGTGGCCGCGTGGCCGATGGCCGACACCACCTCCGGCCCGGCCCAGGCGCGGGCTTGGTCCAGCGACAGCGGCCCCTCGAACCGCCACAGGCCGAAATCCGTCAAGACCGGGCTGTTGAGCAAATATTTCCGCATTTTGCTATTCCCTTCGGTTAATCCCTTCAATAACAGGACATCATTCAGACAATCCATTTCCACCCGCTTCGCCGACAGCAACCAGTCTTAATCCCTTCAATAACAGGGCATCATTCAGACCGACCCCCCCTAAAAACCCGCCTGGAATCAACGACTTACAGAGGGGGTTCACACTCGTCCCGGCCCGCTTGCCGGAACTTTTTTCACGCCATCCCTTGACTTTTGCCATCTCCTTGATTTTGTTGGCGAGGTCGCCACCTCCCGCCCGCATAGCTTACACCACCCAGGTATCCGCCAAGGCCACCGCCCGCCCGAGGCTCCGGGGCCGGGCGGCATCGCGCAGGGCGAAGGCTTGCAGCTTGTCCTCGGCGGGGTCCAGGTATTCCCCCAACCGCCGCCACACCCGGTCCAGCTCGGCCTGGGTCAAGTCCGCCACGAACACCGACTTCTGCACCGGCAAGGCCACGTCCCGCAGGTCGCGGAACGCCCGCCGCAAACGTTTGGGGTCGGCGATGTCGTAGCAGATCAAGACCGGGCGGCGCTCCCGGCTCATGGCGCGGACTCCGCCGGGGCGGGCAACAGGGCCGCGAACCGCCGGGCGTAGCCCCGCAACACCCGCCGCCAGACCCGCAGTTTTTCATGGGCCGCCTCGTAGAACACCGCCTGGGCGTGGTGCCGCAGCAGGCAAGCGCCGTCCTCGACCTGGAAATGCTCGCGGCGCAGGGTTTGGGCGCGGAACAACTCCCACACCCAGCCCTCGACCGCCGGGCGCAAGGGTTCCACCAGGTCCGAGGCCAGGGCGTCCTGGCCGTGGCTGGGTTCGTGGAAACCGCCCAGCATCGGATCGAGCCCCGCCACCCGCGCCGCCCCGGACGCTTCCGCGTGCAGCAGGGTGTAGCCCAGCGACAGGCAGGCGTTGACCGGATCGGGCGGCGGACGCCGCCGCCGTCCCTCGAAGCCCAGGGCCGGGGCGAACAACTGGCCATAGCCCTCGAAAAACGCCGCGCCCGCCGCCCCCTCGATACCGCGCAAGGAAGCCAAGGACCGGCCTTCCGTTTCCGTGGCGAGGCGCTGTTCCAGGGCTTCCAGCCGCCGCAGCACCGGACCCAGCCGCAGGCCGGGACGTTCCTCCCGCGCCCGCGCCAGCAAGGCCCGTTGGCGCTGGACCTTGAGCGCCACCACGCCCCGCGCCCAGCGTTCCCGCAGTTGCGGCTGCTGGAACAGGGCGTATTGGGCGAGGCGGCGGCGGGCGTCGCCGTGGCGGTAGGCGACCAGTTCCGCCGTGCGTTCCGGGTGGCGGTGGTTGAGAACCAGCAGCGGCACGCCGTGCTGGGCCAGGAGGCCGAGGACTCCCGCGCCCAATTCCAGCCGTGGCCCCACCACCACCCGCTCCAGTTGCCGGACCGGGACCGAGCGTTTGCGCCCGTCCTCGTCGCGGATCAATAGCGAAGCCCGCTCGTAGCCGAGCGACAAACCGGGACGGTCCAGGATCAACAACATGTTTACCTCCGCATTTTGCCGTGATGGAAACCACGGGGCTTATTAGACGCCTATCGGGGGCGGGCGGGAGGTTTCACAAGCTTGTGAACGGTGGGGAGGTATTCCTGCGGGTTAGGGCAGCCTCCGGGCCAAAATCCATTCCAGACCGAAAGCAGCCCTCTTGGCAGAGATGCGGGGCGTGTCTTAATCCCTTCAATAACAGGGAACCAAAAAGCTCACGCCGCGCTATTCAATTCCAAACGGAAATGCAGCCCGGTTTTTGCGGCCAAGGTCAATAGTCTATCCAAGGTGAATTTCTTCCATTTGCCGCGCACGAGATCGGCTATCCGCGCCGGGGTCACGCCCAGGCGCTCGGCGGCTTCGGCCTCGGTCAAGCCGCTATCCCGGACCCAAAGCGCCAAATGGTTCATCAGGTCGGAGCGCAGTTGCAGGATTTCCGCCTCGTGGGGTGGGAAACCCAAGGCCAGGAATAGGTTTTCACCGGCTTTGACGGTTTCGGTCATGGCTTATCTTCCCCTTTAATCCCTTCAATAACAGGGCATCATTCAGACTCATTCTAAGAATTCAAATGGATATGAATATTGGTCTTAATCCCTTCAATAACAGGGCATCATTCAGACTAAAGCAAGAAGAAACATCGGTGGTATCTTTACAGTCTTAATCCCTTCAATAACAGGGCATCATTCAGACCCAACGTCACCTTGAGTGCCTTGAGTACCTTGGTCTTAATCCCTTCAATAACAGGGCATCATTCAGACGCCTACGATGCGCTGAACATGACGGGAGTGGTGCGTCTTAATCCCTTCAATAACAGGGCATCATTCAGACAGGTCGTCATGGTGATAAGCGGCGGAGTGTGGTTGTCTTAATCCCTTCAATAACAGGGCATCATTCAGACCTGATTGTGCTGGACTATGTGTTAGAACAGATAGGTCTTAATCCCTTCAATAACAGGGCATCATTCAGACACTAGCTGATAAAAACCTTGTTGCAGAATTAATTCGTCTTAATCCCTTCAATAACAGGGCATCATTCAGACCGACCCCCCCTAAAAACCCGCCTGGAATCAACGGTTTACAGAGGGGGTTCACACTCGTTCCGGCGATCTTGTCGGAACTTTTTTCACGCCATCCCTTGACTTTCGCCATCTCCTTGATTTTCCTGGCACAGCCGATAACGGCCCAAGCCGAAACTGGCATTCTTCCCCAGGTGCGTCCACTGCCCGGCGGCTAGCAGCCCCGCGAACGGGGCCAACGCTCCCCGCAGTGTAACCCGTCCCAGCACGCCCCCCAACACCATCTCTTGCCGCTGCCGACTGGAAAAGCGCCGCCAATCCCGCCAGCGCAATTCCCCCGTCAACTCCACCGCCCCCGCCAGCCCGCCCAGCCCGGCGAAATCCACGGCGGGCTCCGCCGCCTGGTGGAACTCGGCCAGCAGCCAATAGCGCCGCGCCAGGGCCATCAACACATCGCGGGCGGTCATGGCGTGGCCGCGCACCCCGCCCGCCGCTTGCAGCCGCAGCGGGGTCTCGAACTCGACCACCGCCCTGTCCGCCAACGCGGGCACCGGCACCGGAGCCACCGCCGGGGCCGACAGCCCACCCTCCGCGTACACCCGTTGCTCGCTCCCGTCCGGCCCCACATAGGTCACGGCATCCAAGCGGACATGCCCCCCGCCCAAACCGCCGGGCCGTTCCAGGGCGCGTTTCCAGGCGTACACCACCAAGGGCAGATGGCGCAGGGCGCGGCCCATCAGCACGCAATGGAACCCCAGCGCCGCGCCCGCCGGATAGTCCCGCGCCCCTAGCGGCGGCGGCTCCACCACATACGGGTTCGGCACCTGGCTGAAGCGCTGCAAGCGGTGCCGCTCCGGCGCGGGGGTCTCGAAAATCTCGGGATAGGCGCAACTGCGGTACAGCGGGCAGGCGTGGCAATCCTGCTGCCGGGTCACGCAGGCCGTGCGCCGCAGGGCATGGCCGAACGCCCCCCGCAATTGCGATCCGGCGTAATAGTGCAGGTGGATCGGCGCTTCCACCGTGCAATCCAGGCGGAAACGGGCCAGTTTCAGGGGCAGGGGTAGGTCGGTCATGGTTTGAGTTTGTTCAGCAGTTTCTTGATGTGGTCATTCTTCTTGGGCGACAGCTTGGCATCGAGTTGACTTACCCCCTGGACCAAGGCCAACAGCGCGGCCTTGTCGGCGGCGGACCAGGAAACCGCCGCCTGTTCCGCCAGGGAACGCAATTCCTGGAACCATTGGCCGCTGATGCCCAGCCTGATCCATTCGGCTTTCTCGCGGGCCATGCGCTCGTGGAACCGTTCGACCCGCTGGCTTTCCTCGCTCATCGCCGCCCAGCGGGCTTGCCGTTCGGCTTCCTCGTGGGCCAGCCGGGCCGCTTCTTCGGCCTGTCGCCGGGCGCGTTCCGCTTCCTCGCGGCGCTGAACCTCGGCCTCGGTGCGGGTTTTCGCCTGGGCTTCGCGCTGGCGTTCCAGCTTGGCCGCGCAGGCGCGGGCGGCGGCAAGATGCGGTTCGCACAGGGCGGCGAGTTCCGGCCAGTCCCGCGCCGGTGCTTCCCACGGCTCGGCCTCGACCAGCAGCCAGCCGAACGGCAACAGGCCGGTGCGCTGGTCCTTGTCGTGGGCGGCGAGCCAGAGGGTGCGGGTTTTAGCTTCATAGGTATATGGTTGCTTGTCTGTATCCTTGTCCTTTTCCAGTAGGATTTTGATATTCCGCACGCCGTCAAGTGTTACCGATTCGGCCCCGGAATGGCGTCCAACACGCAATAAGAAGGCTCGACCTTCATCCAATTTGCCACGGGCGAATTCCAAAAGTTTTCGCATGGATTCATCCCAAAGCGGATCGAGAAAACCACGCTGGCGTAGGATGTCGCATTCGGTCAGCAGGATGGGCCAATAGAAGGCGTTGCAAGCCTGGGCTATTTGCAATATGTCGAAGTGCAAGCCAGCGGCGGGTATTTGGCGTTTACCTCCCCGGCCAGTCCTTGGAATACCTGTAAGACTTTGAATATTAAGCTGACCGGAAAAGGCTCTATACCGCCAGCCATAAATACATTCTAGGGCTTGATAAATTTCCTTTTTATCTGCCGTAGATTGGCGATAAGTCCCTTGATTATCAAAAGGATGTTTTTTCCGATTTACCGCAAAGCAAACATGCATCGCAGGCAAATCATCCTCAGCTTGCCAAGATGCGTCGGATAATTGCAAAAGGCGCAATGGATCAAGCTCGAAGCCACCTTCGAATATCTCTTCATTACGCTTTTTAAAGATGCCCGGCTGTCGTTTCTCGCGTTTTTTCTTCTCGTAATCAGGCAAGCCTTCGGTCTGGAATAATTCAGCATCCCATTTGCTAAGTGGCATCCGATTATTCACTTTATCCAAAAGCACTGTTCGTATCGCTCCTTTGATCGATGACCCGAACAATATAGGCTTATTGGTTATCTGGTTATAAGGAAGGCGTTGGATAGCCAAACGGTTAATATCCTTTTTTCCATCACCCTTATATTGGGTAGTCTGGCCAACTCGGCTAGCGTAAAACTCCGCCACGCCCGGCAACACCGGAACCCGGTTGACCGCCTGCGCCTGCAAAATCCCGCGCCGCTCGAAGAAAAACCGCTGCACCGCCTTGAGCATATCGGCATCGGGCTTGGCGCTGGCGATCCGCAACAATTCCTTGCGGTCCCCGTCCAGCAGCACATCCAGGGCCGAAATATCGAACTCGTGCAAAACGCCGTCCTCGATGACGTAATTCGTCGGTTCGTAGCTGTCCCCGGTGCCGATGTGGATGGGCGACAGGGGCGTGAAATGCAGCCGGTAGCTCTGGAACGGATTCATGCGGCGTCCTTGGGTTCGGGTAAACGGATGGCCAAGGCTGGGGCATAGCCTTGGTGGACGGTTTTCTCGATGGTCTTGGACAGCGAGCCATCGCCGCCCAGCCCGCGCCCGACGAACAGCCTGGGCGCGAATTCCCGTGGCGTCAGGACCGCGCCGGTCTGGGCCAGCAACACCGGAGCCTTGAACGGCCCGCCCGGCAGATGCACGCCGATATCGCCATGCCGCCCGAACCGGGTGAAGGGCTGGTAGAAACTGCGCCCAGGATCGAAGCCGCACCCCTGTGGCGCGGACGGCGCGAGCGTCAGCCAGGCGTCGGCGTCGGGCTGGCCGGGCAGTTCGACCGGCTCCAAGCTTTCCACCGCGAATTTACCCAGCCCGATGCTGGCGTCCCGCCCGAAACCCACCGCGCCGATATCGTCCAGCAGGGTCCGCAACTCGGCGTCGGACAGCCGGCTTTCATCCAGGACCACATAAATATCCAGCCGGATGCCGGGCGGCGGGTCGCCCGCCTGCTTGGGTTTCTGGTCGAACCACCATTGATCCATGGCGTAGGGTGCGAACTGGCCCGTCCCCGTGGTGCCGGTTTCCCGGTTCAGGGCGTTGTGTGGCTGTGGATGGGAAGCGGGGGCCGCACCGGGCACCACGCCCGGCGGCAGGCTGTGCAGCAGCCACGTCCCAACCGGATCGGCGAAGCGCCCGGCGGGCAGCCAAGCCAGTTTCTTCACCGCCTTGCGGTCCTCGCCCTCCACCTTGAAACAGGCAACCGGCAGGCTGGGACGCGGCCAATAACCCGGCGGCAGGGCATCCGAAACCACGGCGTAGGGGCGGCCTTGGGTGTAGCCGTCCAGGACTTGCCCCAAGCGGTCCACGCCGTGGCGGTTGCGGAACGCCCAGCACAATTGGCCGAACAAGGTATCGCCCAGCGGGCGGGTGCCGAAGGCGGACAGCGGGCGGATACGGACACGGTAGGGCGTCATATTCATATTTCCTTGGCGGCGGCTGTTATTCGAGTTCCAAGCGCTTTTCATATTCGCCTTGCGGCTCACGGGTTAGGGGTTCGCCTTCCCGGGCGCCTGCGGTGGCCTCGAAGAAGCCGACCGGCCAGCCATTGGCATCGCGTTCCGGTTCCGGTTTTTCCAAGGTCCAGAAGATGATTTCCACCCGGTGGTGGCGGAGTTCCGGGGGCACCGGGATGGAATCCGGGGCGTCTTCGACGATTTGGCGTATGGGGTTCATAAAACGGCCTCCTGGGTGGGAATCGGTGAATTACGCCGCAGCGCTGAAAGGGGCTTGCTTGATGGCTTCGATAACATCCAAATCTTCCTTGCCTTCGAGCTTCAGCGCGGTGAATTTGACCTTGCCATAACCCCGCGAACCGGACCCGCCCAGGCCGGTGAGTTCCAGCAATTTCAGGCCGCGCCACAGGGTGGGCAGCAATTCCTCGCCGTCGTGGACGCGCAAGGTCAGGTTGAAGTCGAACCGCGCCCCGGCAGGCACCCGCTCGGTGTTGCGGGGATGCTCGGCCACACCCCGGATGCGGTCGATCATGTTTTCCATCTTGGTTTCGGTGAACAGCAGGTTGCGCTCCCGCATCATGACTTTCCAGGTGGCTTCCAGGGCGCAATCCCAGAACGCCAGCCGGGTCGGGCCGATTTCCTTGACCAAGGTTTCGTGGGCACCGTTGCCTTCCGGGGCACCGCCGAACAGGCGGAGGATGTCCTTCGCCCGTTGCCTATCCGCTTCCGGCACGTCCTTGATGTGCTTGAAGCCCAGCGGACTGCCTTGGGTCAAGGCAACCACGCCGAGTTCCCATTCCAATAGGCTGCGGATTTTGCCCTTGAGGCTGGAGCCGGGTATGTAGGGTTCCAGGGTCACGGGGTTCTTGATGACCGGGTTGTCGGTGCCGCCGATGTGCATTTCGGTATTGCCGGAGCCGATATGCAGCCCCGAAACCAGTTCCAGAGTGCCGGTGAGTTTTTGGATCGCGGTGAGTTTCATCGGGATGTTTCCTTGGCTTTCAATCTTTTGGGCGCACTTGCTTGTAAAAGCCCATGAAGGCTTCCCAGAACAGTTTGCAGTGGGTCAGGGTCTTGGCGTCCTGTACTTGGCCGAGAGTGTGGCCCATCAAGGCCACGAAATCCGGGTTCACAAGCTTGCGTCCCTCGGCATAGGCGGCTTTGGCGTTCACCATGCGGATGAACGGCAAATATTCGGCGAACTTATCGGGTTGCTGGCCGACACGGGTTTCCCACAGCACGATTTCATCGTAGAAACGGCGTAGTTGGGTGGGTTTATTGGTGCGCTCATCCCCGGCTATTTTTTCGGCTTTCTCTTTTGCCACATCGCTGAACAATCCGGGATTCAATGAACCGCCGAATTGAACGTCATCGGTAATCTTTGCCATGTTTTCCCCTCAATCGCGTTGCAGATACAGGTAAGTGAATAAGGCGATCCTGTAGGCCGCCCCGTGTTTTTTGATGCCGTCTTCGGCGATACGCTGGGCTAGCTCGGATTGCAGGTCGCGGCGCAAGGCTTCCCGCTGCTTCGGGTCTTCAATATCCCGGAACCGGGTCTCCACCAGCCGCCGGGTTTGATAGGCGAAATGCGAATGCCACAGGGCGTTCTCGATGGCGATGTTCGGGGTTTCGCCCCGTGCGATGGCCGCTTGATACGCCTTTTCCTGCTCCGCCATGTCGATGTATCGCAGCAGGCCGTAGAGGTAGCCCGTGGACAAGCCTTGTCCACCCGCAAGGTCGGCCAGCTTCTTTTCCAGCTTCATCAGTTCATCGAAATCCGCCCAGGCCACCGATTCCCCGAAGGCGGTGGCGGCGTTCTTGGGCACGGGATGGGTCTGTTCCGGGTTGTGGGTCTTGGCCGCGTCCAGGGCGTCCTCCGCCAATTCGGCCAATTGCCGGATGGGCAGGCCCGGCTTGGTCATGGAGAGGCCAGCCGAGAAATGAATCTCCTGGTTCCCGGCCACATAGCGGGCGAATTCGGTTTTCATGGTCTGCGCCAGCCCGAGCGTCGAATGCCACGGGCCGACCAGGAAAAAATCATCCCCGCCCGCGAACACGGTGTAGGTGTCGGGATAGTCCGTCGCGCACAGCCACGGCAGGTATACGGCGAAAAAGGCGTTCATCTGCCGCGATAGCGCGGCCATCTTGGCGAAGCTGGGCCGCTCCATCCCCTTCTGGAAAATCCGGCCCAGGTTGTCCACGTCGCCCTTGAGGGTCGTCAGGGCTTCCGCGCCGACCCAGCGGCCTGGATTTTTCTCGTCTGGCTGCCGGTCGTCGCGGGCCAAATGGTTGAGGGTCTTGGGCAAATCCAAGCTTTCGTTGTCCCGGTCCTCCGGATCCAGGCCGTCGTATTTGCCCAGCGCGGCCTCGTCCAAGTCGGTGGCGCGGAAACGCGGGATGTAGGCGTTGATGTGGCGGCGGGCGTAGCCGTGCCACAACGCCGCGCCGCCGGACTCGGGTAGCGAGAAATCCCAGGCGCGGCGCAGGTTGTAGGTTTTAGCTTCCTGGCCGAACTTGCCGGTTTCGTCCTCGGTGGCCGTGAACAGGACATGGAAGCCGAAAATATCCAGCCGCAACTGGTTGAGATTCTGGCCTTCGTACAACGGCTGGACGCGCTCGCTGGTGACGAGCAGGCGATTCCGATTCGCCAGCCAATGGCCGATGTCGATCTGGTCGGCGGCTAGCCGGTTCATCCAGACGCCGCCTTCCTTCACCTCGGCGGGGGAACGCCCGTCGATCTTGCATTCGCCTTCTTTGAATCGCTCCAGAAAATCATCGAACACCGCCGGGGCTGGCGCCTCGCCGCACAGGCCGAAACGGCGCAGCTTGGCGGTTTCCAAAGCTCTGAACAGGCGTTCCATCAAGCCACGGAACGGGCTGGGTTCATCCTTTCCGCCCGCCCGGAAATCGTCGCAACGGGCCGGGACGCAGGCGATGCCGATGCCCGACTGGCCGAAGCTGTGCCGCAAAAACCAGCGGTCGAATTCCGCCCGCACCGCGTCGAGTGTCGCCAGGGTCTCCGGCGTGTTCGGCGCGACGATCAGGAACTTGCCCGCCGCGTTGACGACCTGGCTGGTGGCGGGCAGGCCCAGCGCTTCCAGAATCCTGAGCGCGGCCAATTCGGTCAGCAGGGACACGTAGAACGAACGGCCCCGCAGCAGCTTGGCGGCGCGTTTCTGGGTCTCGCCGCCGGTCGCGAAGATGAAGTCCTGAATGCCGAACAAATCGCCCTGGACCAGCAGGAATTTTTCTTCCTCCCACGCTTGCCGCGACAGGTCGAGGCTTTCCCGTTCCCGGTCCCATTGGGCGCGAAGCCGTTCCCGGACCTGCGCGGGATCATCCTCGCGGTCGGCGTGGTAGCGCCATAGGGCCACGGCCAGCGCCGCTGTGGTCTTGGAGTGGTCGTACAGGGACACCTCGGGCCGCACCTTCCCCCCGATGCCCGCCGTCGCGGCGGGGATGGCGTGGGTGTAGGCGAGCCACAGGCTGTCGAAGTGGTCGAGCCAGAGGGGCAGGTTTGCGCGGTGTGGCTCCGGTATCCGTTCCAAGCCCTCGCGGAATCCATCCCACAGCGCGAGATATTCGGCCTGCGCCGCAGTTTTGCCGACGTTTTCGCATTGCTCGGCCCGCATCGGAAAGATGGCTGCGGGCGACAGCGGCCTGAGCTGATAGCGCCAAGCCGGTGTTTCTGCCCGGTCTTCCGGGCGGTCCAGGCAGATGCTTTCCAGCAGGGTCCATTGCCGGGTGGTGTAGTGGTCGAGCTTGCGGCCCGGCTCCTCGTCCGCCGCCTGGTTGTAGGCCGCGAACTCCTCCCGCTCGAACCCGGACGCCAGCCGGTCGGCGGTGGCGACGATCCATTGCAAGTGGGTTTCCGGTTTGTGGTGGCGGGCGGCGGCGTTGATGAGAGAATCGTCGGCGTCCCGTGTCCGCCAAGGCGCGAACGGGGCCATGTCCCCGCCGACCAGCCGGGGCAGGTGCTTTTCGAGCAGGTCGAAGCCTATCGCCGTATAGGCCGCGTGGACATGGGTATGCCGCCCATTGAAAAAAGGGCAATAGTTCTGCTTTTCGAGGTCGGCGCGGGTGTTGTTCTGGCCATCGGCGCTGTCCAGGGCTTCCGGTATCCGGGCGCGTTCGGCGAACTTGCCCAGGTCGTGGAGGTACGCGGCCAGGGCAACCCGGCAGGCGGCGGCGAGGCGGGGGTGGTCGGTCATGGGCTTCCCTTCATCAGGCGATATGGATTTGGATAGTGTTCGGGTCGATGCCGTAGTCGCTGTAACCACGCCTACCCCGATTATTAATTCGGAAATTTTGGGCTAGGCGCTCGCCGAGTTCGTTGTTCAAAATCCCGTTGATGCGGGCGATTTTTTCATTGAAGAACCCCGTTTTCATGCCGTCCTTCATGGCATCGTCGGTTTTCTCCGTGCCCCGCTCATCGCCAACCACGCCTTCGTAGATACTCTGGAATTCTGCGGCGTACTCATAGCGGTTGCGCCTGTCCGCTTCCGGCTTTGGCAGCGGCTTTTCGTTCAGCACGGTGCGAGTAACGACCCAGAGATAAAAAGCGAACAGGCTGGGCGGCAAGGCGACGGCGATTCCGTTGGCGCGTAATTCACGGGCGGCGCGGTCGATGACCAATTCCGGCGCTTCGTGGGCGCGGCGGGCGAGGTCGATGGTTTCGCTGAAACCGGCCTGCCCATTGAGCAAGCGCCCTGGAATGTCGTCGCGCAGCCGGATGAAGGGGATTTCCGCCAGGATGACCTCGGCCTGTGAGGTGTCCAGGGGCCGGGGATGGTCCCCGCGTGTATGGATGATCTGGCTGGCGGGGGTCGGGTAGAAGAATTCCGGGTGGCTTTCGTAGTCCGGCGTCACCAGCACATGGGAGAGGCGGTCCTGCCGCCGCCCGAACAGGGAAAGCGCGTAGCCCGCGTAATAGCCCATGGTCTTGCGCCCCCCGGCGATGGAGACATGCAGCGCCGCGTCCGGGTCCAGCGTGTACTGGCGGATGGCCTGGGCGATGTGGTCGGCCAGCCATTCGTTTTCCTGGGGGGTGCGGATGTCGTCCAATCCGTTGCCCTCGCGGTCGTGGACGACATGGATGTTCCCGGCGTCGAAGGCGATTGCGGGCAATCCGTAATCCTCGCACAGCCGGTGGAACTTGCCGGTTTCCGGTTGGAGCAGGCTGAGGCGTGCCCGGTGGGCACCTTCCCGCGTGGTCAACAGGTGGATTTCGGTGGGCACGAATCGCGGCTCGCCCGCGACCGCCAGCGCGTACAGGGTCTCGGTCAATATCTGGGGGCTGAGGCCGCACACGGCGACCAGGATGCGGCGGGGGAAATCTTTGGGTGAATGGTACATCGCTACGTTCCTGTGTGGGGTGGGTGGAAGTGTAGCGATTCAGCGGCGTGGCGCGGTATATGACAAGCTTGTCAGTATTTTTGCGTCACTCCGGGCGTGGTTTGGATCGTCCCTCTTGCTTTATATCCGGGGTGATCCGCTGTGGATGGAAAGGGCCGATCTTTACCACCAGAATGCGTAAAGAGTCGGAAGCGGCGGGAGGGACGCGGGCGCGGGGCATATTTCGGCGCACGGATCGGAACGGTCCCAGGAAGCCATCGGCCAGGACCGGGCACGGATCGAAGCGAAGGGCGGGCCGGTGCCCTGGTGCGGTGCCAGGAAGTAAGCCTTGCCGGAAGTAGCCGATGAAGGTTCCCTTGGTTCCCTGGAATGGAAGAATTCGATACTTCCCCATTTTGACTTTCCACCTCCGAACGCTGTCCACCCGGCTATCGGCTTGCGTGTTTTTGCTTCGCGGCTGGATTTCGCTTTTTTCGGAGGGAACCGGGGGAACCCAGGGAACCGCCTTGATTGGCGCGGCTTCCGGCGGTTCCCTCTGATTTTCGAGTGAGGGAACCCAGGGAACCACGCAGCGGAACCTGGACGACGGGGCGGGCTTGGTGCCGGGCTGGAAACCAGCGGCCCAGCGCCGGGCGTTCCGCCGTGGTTGTAAGCGCGGGTCGAGGTGGAAGGCGGGCGGGTTTGCTCCTGGTGCTGGCCGATGAAGCTCTGGCCGGGTGAACCGTGGGCCGGTGCCCTGGTGCGGTGCCAGGAAGTAAGCCTTGCCGGAAGTAGCCGATGAAGGTTCCCTTGGTTCCCTGGAATGGAAGAATTCGATACTTCCCCATTTTGACTTTCCACCTCCGAACGCTGTCCACCCGGCTATCGGCTTGCGTGTTTTTGCTTCGCGGCTGGATTTCGCTTTTTTCGGAGGGAACCGGGGGAACCCAGGGAACCGCCTTGATTGGCGCGGCCTCCGGCGGTTCCCTCTGATTTTCGAGTGAGGGAACCCAGGGAACCACGCAGCGGAACCTGGACGACGGGGCGGGCTTGGTGCCGGGCTGGAAACCAGCGGCCCAGCGCCGGGCGTTCCGCCGTGGTTGTAAGCGCGGGTCGAGGTGGAAGGCGGGCGGGTTTGCTCCTGGTGCTGGCCGATGAAGCTCTGGCCGGGTGAACCGTGGGCCGGTGCCCTGGTGCGGTGCCAGGAAGTAAGCCTTGCCGGAAGTAGCCGATGAAGGTTCCCTTGGTTCCCTGGAATGGAAGAATTCGATACTTCCCCATTTTGACTTTCCACCTCCGAACGCTGTCCACCCGGCTATCGGCTTGCGTGTTTTTGCTTCGCGGCTGGATTTCGCTTTTTTCGGAGGGAACCGGGGGAACCCAGGGAACCGCCTTGATTGGCGCGGCCTCCGGCGGTTCCCTCTGATTTTCGAGTGAGGGAACCCAGGGAACCACGCGGCGGAACCTGGACGGCGGGGATGGGCTTGGTGTCGATGCCGGTCAGGAGGCCAATGGCTAGCGCCGGGCGGGCCGGTCTCGTTGTCAATCTCCTTGGCGCTGAGGAGATTGGCTAGGACTCAGGCCGATCTTTCGGACGGGATTCGGGGAATAGCCGCCGGTATTGCGCCGTGGTGGGCGTCCTGGCGGTGGCCTCCACCCGGCCCGTCAGCACGAACACCGCGAAATCCCGGCAGGCTTTCCCGGTCCCACAGTCGGGCAGGTGGGCGCAACCGTCGCAAGGGTGGGGATCGCGCAGGACTTGGACGAGATCGGCGACGGCTTCCCGGTCGAGGAAGGCCGTCGCCTCGATGTCTGGAGCCTCGGTGTCGGGGATCATCGGAGTTTTGGCGAGGAAAAAACCACGGTTCCGCCCTGCTATCGGGCTTCGGCCCCGGCTTTCCACCTGGGCGGGATCGGAAAAAACAAAAAGGCGGTTTTAGAGTCCGCCTATCTTAGGTTCATTTTACCATAAATCCTTTTTATATCAAAAACTTATGCATGGTGAAGCCTTGATTCTGGCCGGATTTTGCCCACCGTTTAAGCCCGGCCAAGCCTGGTTTGCAAACCGGGAACGAACTCCGCGATAACCTCCACCTATTCCGGCATCCACGGATTCCCCTGGAACCCCCGGCAATACCTTTCCACCCTCGGGAACAGCGGTCCGCCGCCGGGTTCGATGCCCCGGCCACAGCGCCCGATGCCGGTGCCGTCGCCGATGGTATCGGGCTGGAAAGCCGCGCAGTCGCCACAGCGTACCGGCTGCAAGCCCCCGGTGGGTTCCACGGTTCCAGTCCCAGGAAAGGGAGCATCGTGCCCGCCGCCCGTGCGGTCGCCCGTGAGGCTGCGGGATTCGGCGAAGGCCCACAGCGCCCCCGGCAGGTCCGGTGCCCCCGCCTGTAGGGCCGCGATGTCGTCCAGGCTCAGGAAGGCCCACAGGTCGGCGGGGTCCAGCCCATGATGCCGTGCCGCCTTGGCGACGAGCGCGGCCAGGGCTTCGACGGTCAGCGGTTGGGCGTTTTCGTTTCGTGGCTGGATTCCGCTTTTTTCCGAGGGAACCGGGGGAACCCAGGGAACCGCCACGGCTGGCAAGGCTTCCGGCGGTTCCCTCCGATTTTCGGCTGAGGGAACCCAGGGAACCGGAACCGCCTTGCGTAGGGCTTGGATCGCTTCGGACAGGCTCACGGGTCGGCCCCCCTTGGATTTTTTTGCGCGGAATTTCCGCCCTGGCGCACCCGCCCCGCCCGCGCATTCCGGGCTTGCCATTCCTCCAAGGGCATCCAGGGAACCACGGTCGGGCCGTTCATTCGTCCAGGTCTCCGGGCAGAATCCAGTACAGCCACAGCTTGCGTTTGCCGATGGCGGTTTTCTTGGACCGCTTGCCTTCCTTGTTGCGGTCGCGGCCCTGAATCCAGCCCGCCGCGTCCAGCGCGGCCAGCGCCCGGTTGAAATCGTGGCCTTGCGTGGCCTCGTGCAGCCCTTGGGCGGTGAACAAGAACACCCGGCCCGCGTCTTCCAAGTCGATCCACCAGCCCGCCCGCTGCATGACAACCGGCTGCTTCTGGTCCAATGGATCGGCGGACTTCTCGCTGAACCGGGCGTCCCCGTGCTTCGACACGAAGTCCGCGACGGCCTGTAGAATCTGGCGGTCCTCGGTGGAGCCGCCGCCCCGCGCCTCCTTCCACAGGCGGAACCCCTCCGCCGCCGCCTTGAGCCCTTCGCCCACCGGCCAGGGCAGGATGCCCCATTCGACGGCCAATTCGCCCGCCAGCCCGTACAGCGCGAACCGGGACGCGCCCCGCGCCTCCTGGCTGTTCCCGGCCTGGAAATGTTCCAGCGCTTCCACCACGGCCAGGGCCGCGCCGAAGTCGCGCCCGTCCTTGAGCATGGCCGCGATGAAGGCCGGTCCCGCATGGCCATGGTGCCGCCCGGATTGGGTCTTGATGTGGTCGGCCAGCGCCCGGCCATCGGCGAACCCGTGCAATTCGTCGAACGCCCCGTGCTTCCGGCCCGCTGGCAGGTTCAGCAGGCGGACCAACTGCCCGGCCTTGGGCTGCTTGCCGCCTTCCGCCATCTGCGCCGCCAGGGTGCGTTCCCCGGTCGATAGCAGGGTCAGACGCCAGCGGAACACATGCCGGGCCGCGCCCGTCCGGCTCGCCCGGCTCTTGCCGGTGCCGTTGCCCAGCGCATAGATGATGCTGCCGATCTCGCGGGGGTCGGCCTCGTTGATTTCGTCCAGGCACAGGCAGGTGTCGTTGAGCGCCGCCGCCGCGCTTTCCAGGCCGTTCGAGGTGGCCCGCCAGGTCCGGCGGAAGGTGTCGCCGCCCCACACGGAACAGCCCACGTTCAGGGCCGTGGTCTTGCCGGTGCTGGAATCGCCCACCCAGTGGACCCCGCCGGAATCGCGGTGGACCTTGGCGAGCAACGGCCCGGCCAGGGCCACGCAGAGGGACAGCCCCAGGACCGGATTCCCGACGCACCGCGCCGCGACTTCGGTTTTCCAGGTCTCGAAGTCGCCGCCCCGTTCCGCCGTGCCGTCCTGGTGCATCTGCTCGGCCTGGAAAAAGACATCCTCCGAGCCGATGACTTCCTCCGGCAGGACGAAGGCCCGCCCGTCGCGGGTCCATCCGGTGCGGATCGCCGCCGTGATGCGGCGCTTGGGCACGCGCCATTGCAGGTAGTCGGCCAGCCGCGCCCGTTCGTTGTAGTCGATCATGACGCCAGCGGCCAGCAGTTCGCCCCGTAGTTCCTCGCAGGAGCCGCGCAGGAGCCGCGCAGCATCTCCATGGGCATGGCCCATTCCCGCCAGCGCCCGAACGTGTCCCGGAACCGCAGGAAGCGCCCGAAATAGCGGCCATCGTCGGTGCAGGTCACGGCCTCGACCCGCAGGGGCGAACACAGCCACAGGTTGAGTGGTTCGGGTTCGCCCTTGCGGGCATTCCGATAGCCGTGATACCAGACACCCGGCGGGCCGTAGCGGCCCCAATCCTCGCGGACCACGTAGGAGGGCCGGGCCGGTTCGTCTTCATCGTCGCCACCGCCCGGCGGGGTGGGCGGTTTGCCCTTGGGGGGTTGCTTGGGAGTGCCAGGGAAGGGAACCCCGGTGTCCGGCTTGGCCCCCGCCACCGCTGTCGATGCTCCTGGCCCAGGTCCAGCGGCCAGCAGCTTCCCGAGTTGGTCCCGCACCGCGTCCAGCCCGGCCAAGTGGTGCAGATCGTTCCAATCGGTCGGCGGTTTGCCTTGCCGGTCCTGGAATGCCTGGATTTGCTCGGGCGTGAACACGGGTACGGCCAAGATGCCGCCCACGGCCCGCGCCGCCTGCCCGGCATATTTCAGCCCGCCGCCGATGTCTCCCAAGACCACAAGCCGCGCCTTCGGGTAGCGCCCGTGTAGGGTCTGGACGATGGCGGGTAAATTGCCCGCCATCAATGCGGCGAACACCGGCCATTTCATCGCCTCCCGGCACGATAGGACGGTGGCCACGCCTTCCCCCAGGGCCAGGGCCAACCCGTCGCCATCGCCCTTGGGCGCGGATTGGGCGGCCCAAAAGCCGCCCGACTTCGACCCGCCCGCGATGGCGGTCTTCCGGCCCGCCTCGTCGATGAGTTCCGCCGTGGTGGGCTTGCCGTCGATCTTGACCGGCACCACCAGCACGCGCCCGGCCAGTGGTTCCCCGTCGCTCCGGGGCGGGTAGCCCAGGATCGAAGCGGCCTGTTCCGCCGTGGTTTCCCGTACGGTGGGCACCGGGTGGACTCGCTTGCGTTCGAGGTAGGGGTGGTCGAATGCCGCTGGGGCCGATGCCTTCCACAAGGCGGAGGCTTTGGCCGCGGCTTTTCTCGCGGCCTCCGCCTGTTGTTCCGCCGCCTGTCCGGCCCGCGCCCGCTGTTTCCGTTCGCGCTCCAGGCGTTCCGCTTCGGTTTCCTGGCGCTCTCCGCCGTCCGGTCGCCATCCGTTGTCGAGGGCCAATCTCCAAAGGGTTCCGACAGCGACTTTCCCGCCGGGCTTGACGCTTTTCCAAGCGTCCCGGAAATCCGTCTTGCCGTAGCTGTCGCCCTGTTGGCTCCATTCGTCGGCGATGGCCCGGCCATCCTCGCCCAGGGCGTCCTTGATCGCGGCCAGCACGCGCACCCAGGTTTCGCGGTCGCAGCTTGGCGAAACATGGGAAAGCGCCGACCGGATGTTGCTTTCTGTCGGGGGGATTCGCCGCTTCATGGGGCACCCCCGCCGCCGATGCGCGGCATCGCGATGGGGGAAGCCCGCCCGTCCCGGTATCCAATCCCCCCGGTACCGGGGGGATTGGGGGGGCCTTTCTTCGCCAAATCATCCAAAGGGCGAAGCGCCTTGCCGTGCCGCCGCCCGGACCCCGCCGCGACGATCATCGATGCTGTCCAGGGCTGGCCGTGGTCGATATGGACGATTCCGCCCGCTTCCGGGCCGGGCGTCGTGGATTTCCTAGCCATGGCCGCCGCCCCCGAGCCTGCCGATCACCGGCCATACGCCGTCCAGGCGGAGGGTGATGGCTTCCAGCTTTTCCAGCGCGAGCGCACTCACGCGGGCCCGGTCGTCGGCGTCCACCCCGATCCGGTCGGGATCGCGGGCGGCGATGGTTTCGAGGCTGAAATGGCTGAGGCGCAGCAGGGCCTGGACATCGAACAGTTCGGAAATCATCTGGCCGACGCTGGCCTGGATTTCGGTCGGGGTGGCGGGGTTGGGCGGGATGCCCAGGTCGGGGGTGGATTTCATAGCAGTTGCTCCAAGGTCGAATGGATCGAACCCGAAGCCGCCACCCGTGGGGATGGGAGGCAGACTCCGGCGGCAACTACCGCATACAAACGGCCCCGGTTATTCGCGCAGGCGGTCGAAACCGCCGCCTTATCTCCCGATGTAGGCCGAAGTCTGCCAATTCCGAAAACTGGCGTGGTGCCCTGGTCCTGGTGCCGGGTTAGTAGCCCGGAACGCTGGACGCGAGGCACAAAAATACCGGAATGCTCGCGGGGTCCGGTGTTCCCGTTGTATGTAGTAGTTTTTCCAGCATGGGCGAAGAGGGACGGGCGTGTCAATCCCCAAGGCGTGAAGCCGGTCATGCGGCCCTCCCGATTTTGGCTTGATGCCCGGCCCGCCAATCCAGGGCGTGCTGTTCGAGCATCTTTTTCCGGTCGTCGTAGCCGATCCCCCGGCCCAGCAACACCGCGTTGCGCTCCTCCAGACTCGCCAACAAGGCCAGTTCGTCGAGTGCCAGGGAACCCCGGTCCAATCCCTTGAATTCCCCGGACACCGCCCAGTTCACGAGCTTGGCTTCCTTCATGTAATGGTGCGGCCCGGTGGTCTTGCCTTCATCCAACCGGACCAGCCTCAAAACTTCACGCATCACTTTGGTGGTGGAGGTCGTCTCGCTCCTCGTCCGTTTCCAATCGAAATGGGCGTGTTCACCCCGGAGAATGGCGTCGATCTGTTCATCGCACCAGACGGCGAAATCCACGTTCAGCCATTGGGCGAAGCGGACGGCCAACCGGGGATGGAGCCACGTACCGCCGCCCCGGTCCAACCGGGCTTTGCTGGTCCGTACATAAGGGATTTTCCCGTATCTACGCTCGATGGCTTCGAGGTATTCCCTGGTGGCCGGAAGCCTCAGCCATTCATGCGGAGACTTGCCGAACCGTTCCGCCTCCTTGGTGGCGTTGAACCAACCGTCCTCCGTGAAGCCCACCGGGACACCCTGGTACTCGGCCTCAACTAACGATCTAGCCATGGTCGCCACCCGCGTTGACTTCGGTTTGCCGCCCTTCCGTCCCGAACTTACCCACGGCCATTTCCAGCCGGTCCAGGTGGCTGGCGATGTCCTCAAGCCGGTTGATCGCAAGGTCGTTCACATGGGCCAAGTCAGCGGCCCCGATGTTGTTCGTGGTCCTGCCGTTTACAAGATCGCTCAGGGCGCAACCGGCAACGCGCAGCAAGCCCACGACGGCGAAAACTTCGCCCAGGGTGTTGTTGATGTTGGATTGAACGTCGGCCAGGAAAAGGGAAAATTCGGGCGCAACTGGGGCGCGGGGGGGCGTGGAAGACATGGGAAGGCTCCTGTTTTGAGGTTTGGAGCCACCAAGCCGCTTTCCTACGGCGGAATTGGTGGCGACTGGTTCGGGGGTAGGAAATACCGGCAAACAGGAACCGGCCAGGCCGAAGCCTGCCCCGCACCAGCCGCCATAGGTGAACGCCGGGCAAAGAAAAAGCGCCCGGCTATGGCGCTTGTGCGCCTGTTTAAAAGCGGGTTTCCTACGCCCGGCCCCGGATGCGTCCGAAGCGCGGATAGGTTGCCGTGCCGGGAACTGGGCTGTCAAGCTACGCATCGCCGCCGCCCATTTCCAGGTAGGCGCGGGTGGCCTCGCGTATCCGGTTTTCGCAAACCATTTCCGCCCGTTCGAGATCGCGGTAAGTGTTATGCAGGTGCCGTGGCCCGCGCCCTGGTGCTGTCCCAGGAAGGGAAACCAGCGCCCGCAAGCCCGACCCGTGGTTCCCTCGGTTCCCTCTCCTGAAAAACAGAGGGAACCGCCAGAGGCCGCGCCAATCAAGGCGGTTCCCTCGGTTCCCTTGGTTCCCTCGCGAAAAAGCAAAATCCAGCCGCGAAGCAAAAACACGCAAGCCGGTAGCCGGGCGGACGGCGTTCGGGGATGGAAAGTCAAAATGGGGAGGTATCGAATCCTTCCATTCCAGGGAACCAAGGGAACCTTCATCGGCTTTTCCGGCAAGGCTGGCTTCCTGGCACAGCACCAGGGCACCGGCCCGTCCTGCGCTTCGGTCCGAGCCATGACCAAGGCAGAGTACCCGGCCCTGGCCGTTGGCCTCCTGCTCGGCACCGACACCAAGCCCGTCCCCGCCGTCCAGGTTCCGCCCGTGGTTCCCTGGGTTCCCTCACCCGAAAAATGGAGGGAACCGCCGGAAGCCGCGCCAATCAAGGCGGTTCCCTTGGTTCCCCCGGTTCCCTCGCGAAAAAGCAAAATCCAGCGCACACGCACAGCGACGATCACCGATATTGTCCACGGCTGGCCCTGGTCGATATAGGCGATTGTCCCCGCTCTCGGGGTGAGCATCATGGGTTTTCTAGCCATTCCCATCTCCTGGCTTACCGCCCAAATCCCGGAATCTCCAAACCTCCGGGGAAAACAACAGCCCGTGCGCCAATTCATACGGGCACTCGCAGGTTTCCCAGGATTTTCCGTTGAATTTTCGGAAGGTTATATCCTTGCAGAATAAATGCCTGAGGAGGCTGGTCTTCAGCTTGGCGTAAACCGGCTTGCCATCGACCAGCCGCCGGTAAACCAAGCGGTTATTTCTTTGGAAGATGGGCGCACCGTCGCCAATCAACTTGGCTTGCAGGAAAACCACAGCCTCAAGCAGGTTCGCGCCGTACCATGGCACGTCGCCCGGCTTGGGGTCCGGGTGTATCTCGTAGAATTTAGCGCTCATTATTCGCCACCCTTGCCGAGAATCGACCGAAGCTGGCCGACGTTCCAAACAGTAGTACCTCCTAACCGTATGGGCGTTGGCAATAAGCCGTTTTTTGATCTGCGCCACACCGTCGTGGCGCTGATCCCGAATAATGCTTCTACGACCGGCTGGCGGACATTGGCGGAATTCGGCAGGGAATCAAAATCCCTTAATGCGGCGGGTATGGCTTTCTCGCTTTTGGCTTTGAGCCTATCGGAGGTGGGGCTGTTGTGGGTATGGGGCACGCCCTTTTTATCGGGCTTGGATTGTGTTGCGCTATAACGCGGCATGGTTCGCTCTCCCGTAGGACGGAATGAAAGGGAGTGCAAATATTAAGCGGGACTAGAAGGCATACTAAGGACGCGAAACCTACCGAAAAAAGGCGGATTCGTGTCCATGGACGCGGAATGGCGGGAAAAGTAGCGGATTCGCGTCCAAGTCGGACGCATTGCTGCGTCAAAAAAAGCAAAAAACTTTCAAGCGCTTGAAGCTTGCTTAGATTGACCGCAAAAAGGGCAAGGATCGTTATCTGTCGAAAGCTGACGAGCCACAAGCATTGCGGCCTCGGCCTGCATTTCCAAACGGTTGGCCTTGAACTCCAGCCCAAGCTTTGACATCACGCGCTGGAATGCTTTTTCGATGTCCTTGCCCTCCGTTGGAGCAATAATGGAAACAAGGAGACAAATGATGTTTTTATAATTTCTTGCGCCTGTCTCCTTAAATTCAGGTTCGATTAGATAATCACTTGCGACTAGAAAATATCTTATCAACATTGCTCGCGGGGCATCTATACCATTTCTACTCAAACTGAGGCTTGAAATATCACCAGATATTAGGCGTTTTTGTAACTCATCTAGTAGTTGAGTCAGACGCACACCTTTAACGTGTTCAAGGATATGAACGTATTTGATTTCTTTTGAGAGTTTGGCGGCTAACTCCACAATTCGATCTTTTTTATCGGAATCCAAAATTAGGTACTCAGACAGATTTTGTTGCACACTAAGGTAAATATAGAACCCCTTGGCTACGACCGTCTTAAACTGAATCCACCAATGGTCGGCCCAAGCTCTATTATTAACCGCTTTTTTATAATAAACGGTCCCCCTTATTTTTGCCTGAGCAAGCTTAAACCCGTCCTGCTTTTCCAACCATTGTATGAAGCCGTGCTTTTTAGCCACCTCGATGACTTGCAAATCATCTGCTCCCAATTCATCAGGTGCTATTTTTTGAATCCTCTCAAAAAGCTTTTCAAACTTTTGTAAATAATCATGTAAATCGGCTTTTGGAAAGTCGCCCATGGTGTGCCCCTCGCAAGGCCCAATCCCGCAATAAAGGAGCCGCGCCACTGGGTTGCGAGTGTTCCCAGGTTCGCCCGGCCAAAGGCTAGGCGCGGCTGTTCGGTGGAATCGGTGTGTGTTCGGTAAACCTCTGTTTCGTGTGTGCGGCCCGCGCCCTGGCGCAGCCCCAGGAAGGCTAACCATCCCCGACCCATGGTTTCCTCGGTTCCCTCAGCCGAAAATCGGAGGGAACCGCTGGAAGCCTTGCCAGCCGTGGCGGTTCCCTTGGTTCTCCCGGTTCCCTCGCGAAAAAGCAAAATCCAGCGCACACGCCGGAACCACAAAACCCCATAGGCTGGCTATTGCCATCAGAAGAGGCAACCTATAATTTTTATAGGTCATAATATGGAATGGTGCCATGAACATCCTCGCTTTTCCAATGCCCGCCAGCCGGGCGCTTGAACTCATCCGGGAAGCCGCCGCCCACGAACGGGTGATCTTCCCGGCCCAGGAGGACGAAAGCCCGTGGTATCGGCTCGTGACGCGGCGACAGGCGATGCAATGCTTGAGGGAAGGCGAATTGACGGAACCACCCGTCATCAACGCACAGGGCGATGTGGAATGCCAGATGGCGCATTTCAGCGCGGGCGTGAATGTGCGGCTGTGGGTGGCGCTGAAAGACATGGGCGGTTGGACCGCCCTGATAATCAAGGTGGAGAACAAGCTATGAACCCCTACCACTACCGGGAATGCGGCCTCGACAACATCTGGCTGATGAACGGCTACGAAATACACGAAACCGCCTACGGCAAAGGCGTTTCCTTCGACCGCGCCGAAGAACTGGACGCCGCCATAGCCAAGGCGCTGACCGAGAAACCCGCCCCGCTCACCGGCAAGGAATTCCGGTTCCTGCGGATCATGCTGGACATGTCCCAGAAGACCGTGGGCGAACTGATGGGGAAGGAAGCGCAGACCGTGGCGCTATGGGAGAAGGCCGAAGCCCTCAAGCCCGATGTGGATTTCCTGTTCCGCCATATCTACCGGCAAATCGCCATCAACAACAGCGACAGCTACCGGGAATTGGTGGAGCGCCTGAACCACATGGACCGCCGCGAGAACGACGCTCAGATGATGTTCAAAGCCACCGAAACCGGATGGGACAAGGCCGCTTAGGCCGTGATGGTTCCCTTGGTTCCCTCACTCCAAAATCGGAGGGAACCGCTGGAAGCCGCGCCAGCCGTGGCGGTTCCCTGGGTTCCCCCGGTTCCCTCGGATTTTTCAATGATGGACCGAACAGCGCGATTCAATCATCAAGCGCCCTTCCGAATCGGCACCACGTTGAACCCCTGCCCGGACTCACAAGCCAGCAGGAACGCCGTCCAACGCTCCAAAGCCGCCCGCCGTTCGTTCAGGTAGTCGTGTTGGTCGTAGACCGCCACCAGCCCGCCCAGCGAATGGTTCAAGCAGCGTTCCGCCACAACCACGGGAACGCCAAGCTCGGCCAGATGGCTCCGGGCCGTGGAACGCAAATCATGCGGCGAGAACCGCCTAACCCGCCCATCCAGGCGCTTGCAGAGCTTCACCAGCATGGCGTTCAAAGCCCGTTGCTCGAACGGCGCGTCCCCGCCCTGGTTGCCCACCCGCCGCGATTGCCGCGCCGGAAGCACGTAGCGCGAACCACAGGCGTAAACCTCCAACTGGCGGAACCAATCGGCCACGGCGGGCACCAAAGGCACCGCGAAACCCTGCCGCGTCTTGGAATTGGCGTCCGGGATGAACCATTCGGCCCGCTCGAAATCCACGTCCCCCCATTCGGCCTTGGCGAGTTCGCCCAGGCGGACACAGGTAGCCAATAGGATTTTCACGGCCAGGGCGTTCGACGCCCCGATGGAAGGCAGTTCCGGCAGGACCGCCCGCAATTCGTCGGCGGTCAGCTTGAGCCGTTGCCGCTTGGGTTCCAGCCTCCCGCACACCGCCGCGACGGTGATCCCCCCGCAAGGGTTCCCGGTCACCACATGCCGGGCGATGCCGTGCTTGAAAATCTCGGATAGCGCGGTCAAGACCTGGTGCGCCGTGCTTTTCGACTTCGTGCCCACCGCTTCGACGATGGACACCACGTCCGCCGTGGAAACCTCCCTGGCGGGCAACGGCCCGAGCTTGGGCAGGATAAGGCGCTCTATGTGCCGCCTGCGCTGTTGCGCCGTGGTGGCCGACAGCCCCGGAAACACCTTATCCATATAGTCCTTGGCCAGCTTGTCGAAAGTCTCCATGGCCGCAGCCTGGACCCTGGCCCGCTGCTTCTCCCGCGCCACGTCGGTTCCCTGGTAAACCTTGACGCGGTTCTCGGTCGCCAGCTTGCGGGCCTCCATCAAGGGAATATCGGGGTAACGCCCCAAGCTCAACTCCCGGACTCCGCCGCCGAACCGATAACGCAGCACCCATGCCGCCGTACCCTTCGCCGACAAGGTGAACGTCAAGCCCCCGCCGTCCGCCCGTGCGATGGGCTTCCCGGCCTTTACCCAGTTCCGAATTTGAATGTCCGTCAGCTTGCCCATGGTCCCCGCCCCTACGTTAATTCCGTAGCTACGTTTCTAGCTACACACCTAGCTACACAAATTATAGGGGATGGGATGCAATAGGCTGAAATGGCATGAAAGAATAAATCTATCAAATACAATGACTTATGACGTAATCATGAAACCGGTGAAAGCCCCTGAAACCCCAATTAACATCCCAGGCCGCTATTTTCATCCATCACCTAAATAATTGATTTAAAAAATTTATTTCCAAATTATTTTCTCCAGCCACACCAAAACGGGGTGATGGAATGCCAAGAAAGTCACGGTCGAACGGCAGGTATGGAAATTCTCGATGCGGATACTTTCCAAGCCCATGGGTTTTTCTTGCTTGTCAAAATGGAAACGCGGCCTCGGGGCCGCGCTTCCGTTGGGTTCAACTCAACAATTCTGTCATCCGCCGCCCCATCTCGGTCGGCGTATCCACCACCGCCACGCCCGCCGCCTTGAGCGCCGCGACCTTGCCGGCCCCGGTGCCCTTGCCGCCGGTGACGATGGCCCCGGCATGGCCCATGCGCTTGCCGGGCGGCGCGGTCAACCCCGCGATATAGCCCACCACCGGCTTGGTGACATTTTCCTTGATGTACTCGGCGGCTTCCTCCTCGGCGCTGCCGCCGATCTCGCCCACCATGATGATGCCCCGTGTCCCAGGGTCGGCCTGGAAGCGCGACAGCACGTCGATGAAGTCCATGCCCTTGATGGGATCGCCGCCGATGCCGACGCAGGTGCTTTGGCCCAGCCCGGCGCGGGTGGTCTGGTATACGGCCTCATAGGTCAAGGTGCCCGAGCGCGACACGATGCCGATGCCGCCCGGTTGGTGGATGAAACCCGGCATGATGCCGATCTTGCACTGGCCGGGGGTGATGACGCCGGGGCAGTTGGGGCCAACCAGCAACGCGCCGGTATCGCGCAAAGCCGCCTTCGCCCGCAGCATATGCAGGACCGGGATGCCTTCGGTGATGCAGACGATCAGGCCGATCCCCGCGTCCGCCGCTTCCAGGATGGCGTCGGCGGCGAAGGGCGGCGGCACATAGATCATGCTGGCCGTGGCCCCGGTTGCCCGCACCGCGTCCTTCACCGTGTTGAATACCGGCAGGCCCAGATGTTCCTGCCCGCCGCGTCCAGGGGTCACGCCGCCCACCAAGCGGGTGCCGTAGTCCAGGCATTGCTGGGAGTGGAAAGTCGCCTGCTTGCCGGTGAAGCCCTGGCAGATCAGTTGGGTGTTGTTGTCGATCAAAATACTCATTGCGCAGCCTCCACCGCCTTTTTCGCCGCCTCGTCCAAATCACCCGCCGTCAAGACCGCCAGCCCCGATTGTTCCAGCAAGGCCCGGCCTTCCGCGGCATTGGTGCCTTCCAGCCGCACCACCACCGGCACCTTCACGCCCACCTCGGTCACGGCGGCGATCACGCCCTCGGCGATCAGGTTGCAACGCACGATGCCGCCGAAGATGTTGATGAGTACCGCCTTGACCTTGCTGTCGGCCAAAATCAGCTTGAAGGCTTCGGCCACTTTCGCCGCCGTGGTGCCGCCGCCCACGTCCAGGAAGTTGGCGGGTTTGCCGCCGTAAAGTTGGATGACATCCACCGTCGCCATCGCCAAACCAGCCCCGTTCACCATGCAGCCGATATTGCCGTCGAGGGTGACGTAGCTCAGGTCGTGCTGGCGGGCGGCGGTCTCGGTGGCGTCTTCCTGGGAGATATCGCGCAGCGCCGTCAGGTCCGGGTGGGCGAACAAGGCGTTGTCGTCGATGTTGATCTTGGCGTCCAGGGCCATCAACTGGCCGTCGCCGGTCACGACCAGCGGGTTGATTTCGATCTGGCTCAAATCCTGGTCCAGCAGCAGGCGGTACATGGCCTGCATGATTTTGGTCAGCATTCCGGCCTGGACGGCGTCCAGGCCCATGGCGAAGGCCAAGTCCCGGCATTGATAGGGCTGGATACCGGCGGCGGGATCGGCGATGCAGGTGAGGATTTGTTCGGGGGTGTGGGCCGCGACTTCCTCGATATCCATGCCGCCCGCCTCCGAAGCCATGAACAGCACCCGGGCCGTGCCGCGGTCCACCAAGGCGCTCAGGTACAATTCGCGGGCCAGGGGGCGGACTTCCTCGACCAGCACGGCGTTGATGGGCAAACCGCCGGGCCCGGTCTGGACCGTGGTCAGGCGTGCGCCTAGCAAGCGCTCGGCGGCGGCCCGCACCGCGTCCAGGCTGTCGGCCAGCACCACGCCGCCCGCCTTGCCGCGTCCGCCGCTATGGACCTGGGCCTTCACCACCCAGCGTCCGCCGCCCAGGGCTTGCGCGGCCTCCACGGCGGCTTGGCCGCTGGTGGCGGGCTGGCCCTTGGGCACGGGAATGCCGTAGGCCGCGAACAACTGCTTGGCTTGATATTCATGTAGGTTCATTGGGGATACTCCGTCTCGGAAGCTGAATCCGGCCCGGCGGACGAATCGGCTAGGCCGGTCCGGTCCGTTCGGGATTGAGGGGTATTCTAGCGAGTGATGGCGGCGCGTGGTCGATGACGGACCCTCACACGGCACCGGCCTTGCCGCCGTGGCCCAAGCGCTCCAACAAAGCCGCCAGTTTGGTCCTGGCCTGCTCGAAATCCGGCTTCCGCGCCAAAGCCTCGCGGTAGGCCCGCTCGGCCCCGGCTTCGTCCCCGACGCTTTCCAATGCGCCCCCCAGGTGGTAATAGATCGCGTGGGATAAAGGCGACAGGGTATTTTCCAACCATAGCCGATATAAGGCTATGGACCCATGGATTTGGTTTTCGGCGTTAAGATGCTCCACCGCGTGGATCAATTCGATAACCCCCAAAGCCCCGCGGCCCGCCAAGGCGAATAGATACGCCGAGGTTTCCAGGGTATCCGCCTGCGTGCGGCCAGGCGGTGCGCCGGGCGAGGGTTCCCCCGCCCGGCCTTGTATATGCTGATGATTCATAAATCGATTCCCCATAAAAAAATACTCATTTCCAGGCATTGGCATCGCGCCCAAGCCCCCCGTCATGTGAACTTCCCTATTTATCCAAGGCCCGCTGGTAGGCTTCGCACACCCGTTCCAGCCCTTGCAGCCGTCCATGATATTTATTTTGCGCGGATATCAACCGCCAGGGCGCGTATGGAAACGCCGTAATGGTTCGTCCCGGTCGATATGCAACCAGAACTTCAGGAGGATAATCCCATGGCCCGGTCAATTGTTCCTCGAAATCTTGATCTCCGAATAAGCCCGGCCCCATTTGGCGGGTTCAGCGAAACCCTCCACCCGCGCCACCAAAATCCGGCCATACCCACCGCGGTCGTACAGGGTGACTTTGCCGCCCCGCGGCAAATGCCGCCAGAACCGCATATAACGCGGGTCCAGCCATTGGTTCGGCGTACCGATCACCACCGCCCTTGCCCGCGAAATCCACCCCCGCCACACCGAGAACCACCACTCCCCCGCCGTGTCCAAGCGTTGCTGGACCTCCAAGAGGCGCATACGTAGATCATCGACTTGTTGGTCGTAATTCTCCTTCGCTAATTTGCTTTTCAGCGCGACCGCTTCAAACATACGGCCTTCGGCGGGACGATATCCAAGATGGGTGTATAGTTTACCGACGGAGCCCGTCCGGGGCGCGGCGGCGGTATCGCCTGTGCGGCGCGGACCGGTCCCGGTCGCCATGGGGCCGACCCGGCAGACTTGATAAAGCACAGCGGAATCCGGGCCACGGGATTCCCCGAATCCGGCACGGAACCGCCCGCCAGCGGCCTCTCCATAATCAAAACTTTCATGGCTCCCCTCTTGTAAACGCGGAATCCGCCGCTAATAACAACAGGGACAAAACTACCAGGTGGCTCCCATGTACAAACCCAAAGCTTATCGACGCATCTCCATGTTGTGGTTCGTTTCTGGCGTGGGCTTGACCCAGGTCTGGTCCCCTTACGACCGGCAACGGCATGGTGCGAATTGCGAAATGGTCGCCTTCACCCCCCGCAAAGGCGACGACGATCAATGGGCCGACCTTTATACGCCCGGCTACCAGCACCATGGTCAGAAAAACCGTGTGGTATACCTGAATTGATGGGCACGCCCTCCCAGGAGGACGCTCCTATTCCCGGCGCGGACCCTTCCATCCGCCGGGAATCCAATCCACGGCGCGGCCCGGTACCGGGATATTCCGGGCGAAAACCGTTCTTCCAACCCCCCAGGCCAGCGCGGTAATTCCGCCCCGATAACCGGCATCGGCCAATGCCTTGCCCGTCCCCGCGGAAGCATCCCCGACCACCCCAAGCATTCCTTCATGTTCGTGGCGCAAAATAAAGTGTCGCCACCACGGCAACCCTTGCCGCCACGGAAGCGTCATACAATTTATTTCCGTCCATCGATCCACCGACAAACCCCAGATCAGGAGACCAGCATGGCCGAGTCCAAATCCGCCAAGCCCGCCAAATCCAGCAAACCCACCGGGGGTGCCAAAGCCGCCCCGCCCGCCGTGCCGACCGGCCTGCTCGATACCGCCACACCCACCACAACGGCGGCGGCTCCCGTGCAAGAGCCGGAAGTCCCCGCAGCCTCCCCGGTAGAACCCGAAATGCCCCCCACCGCAGTCGCCGATCCCGCGGCGCCGCAACCGGAATCACCCGCCGCCAAGGCCGCGAAGTCCCGCAAAACCACCGTCAAGCCCACCAAAGAACCGGTCGAAGAAGACCCCGCCGCGCCGCCCCGGCCCGGCCCCGAGGCCATCCAGAAGATGATCGAGGAAGCCGCGTATTATCTGGCCGAGAAGCGCAATTTCGAGCCGGGTTTCGAGCAAGAGGACTGGGAGGCCGCCAAGGCCGCCGTAATGGCGCAACTCGGCCAGGACCGATAAGCGAGAACAACTGTCCCGAATGCCTGGGTTGCGTGCGGACTTCGGGAAGTTGTTTTTTGCCGCGGTCCTTCCCGGCACCGAAACACCCCAGCCGGTTCCCCAGAGGAACCGGCTGTGTTCTAAAGTATTTTCACGTTATCTGTAGGGCGGGCATGAGTACATGCCCGCGCCGGACGTACACCCAAACCGAAAACGCTCTATCCGGTGCTGGGGACCGTCCCGCTCAAAGCCTCACTTCTTCCCCCCGCTCCATGAACACCACCAAGGCCACCCGCCGGTTGTCGGCCCGGCCTTGCGGCGTGAGGTTGTCGCCCTTGGGCTGGGTGTCGGCCAAACCCACGGCCCGCAGGTGTTCCGCCGGGACGCCGCGCTCGATCAAAGCCCGCGCCACCGTGCTGGCCCGCGCCGAGGACAATTCCCAGTTGGAACGATAACGCCCGCTGGCGATAGGTTGGTTATCGGTATGACCCTCGACCGCGAGGGTGCCCGGATGGCCGCGCAACCAACGCGCCAGCCGGTCCAGGACGGCACCGCCGTCCGCCTTCAAATCGGCGCTGGCCGGATCGAACAGGATGCTCGCGCCGATTTCCAAACGGACTTGGCCAGGTGCGGTGGATACCTCGATATCGCCGCCCAACAGCGCGTCGGCACCGGAATCGGGCCGCGCCTCGGACGGGGCCGCATCCGGGACCGATAGCCAGCGCGGTTCTGCCGGGACCGGGGTTTCGTTCCCGGTGGGATCGGGCGCGGCGGCGGACGGCGGCGAGGAGGCCGCGTCATCGACCACCGGCGGCGGCTCCGGGACGTGGGCGATGGGCCGGGCCGTCGGCGGGGGTGGCTGTGGCAGCGCCGGGGCCGCGACAACCGGCGGGGGTGCGGCCCCGGCCTTGCCGGGCAAGGCTTTCTGATAGGCGAACAGCACCACGAAGAAGGTGAACAGCAAGGTCATCAGGTCCGAATAGCTGAGCAGCCAATTCCCCGCAGTGTCCTGGGCGGTTTCGGATTGCGCCGTTTGCCAAGGATCGGGCGGCGGGACCGGGCTGGTTTTCACAGCGGGACCGGGGCGGGAATAGGAAGGCGAAATCATGGCGTCCACCTAGGGCGAGGATTTGGAGGGGGCCAGTTCCAAGGCTTGCGCGGATTCGGGACCGGCCAAGCGCTCCTGGAACGCCTGCCAATAATCCCGGATCAAGGAAGGATGGCCGCGCTCGTGCAGCAACCGGAGGATTTCCGCCTGCACATGCCGCCACGCCAATTGCTCGCGGGCGGTGTCCTCCAAGCGCACGGCGATGGGCTTCAACACCAAGTTGGCGGCCACCAGCCCATACACCGTGGACAACAGCGCGAAGCCCATGGCCGTGCCGATATGGGCCATCTGGTTGGCATCCAGGGCGTACATCATCTCGATCAAGCCGATCAAGGTACCCAGCATCCCCAGCGCCGGGGCGAACCCGGCCATGGTCAGGACGATCTTGATATCATCCTGGTCGCGTTCGCGCTGTGCCCCGATCTTCCAGGACAGCATCCGGCCCAATTCGGCCTCCGGGGTGCGGCCGATCACCATCTCGGCCCCGCCGCGCAGGATCGGGTCGCGCAGTTTCTTGGCGGTCTGTTCGGCGATTTGCATCCGGCCCAGGCGGTGCCATTCCGCCACCCGCAACAAGGTCTCCAATTCCTCCCGGTCTACGGCGGGACGGCCTTTGAGCTTGACGGGCAGGCGTCCGAGCATCTCGACAACGCCGCGGCGGGAGTGCGCCAGCATCGAGGCCAACAGCGTGCCCAGCGTCACCAGCAGCAAACCCGGCAGATTGACATAGCGCCCGCCAGGATCGGCCCACAAGGCCAACACCCCCAAGGCGGCCAGCACCAGCCCGCCGATAGTCGGTACGAGGATTTTTTTCATGGCTGCCCCCGGCAATAGATTCGGTTGGGGGCGGCTATGCAGATTCCGTTCCCGGCGGAACGGCGCGGTAGCGCCGGGAACAGGGGCGGGAGCCGCCAATTTTCCGGCGGCGGGAGCGCGGTGAGAACGCCGGGAGGGCGTCGAAAACCCGGCGGCGGACCGGAACCGCGGAGGCATCCGCTAGGGACGGCTCATTCCGGCCACTCGATGATATGGTCCTCCAGGCAATCCACCCCGGCTTCGGGCAGGGCGAAACCGCGCACCGACATCCCGGCCGTGTGGACCGAATCGGCCCGGCCCGACACCAGCGGGTGCCAAGCGGGCAGGTCGTCGCCCTGGGCCAGCAGACGGTAGGCGCAGGTGGCAGGCAACCAATGGAATTGGGTAAAACCATCGCGCAGGCTCAGGCAATCCGGCACCAGCTTGCCGCGCTTGGCGTAGTTGCCGCAACGGCAGGTGCCGATATCCAACAGATGGCAGGCCACCCGCGTGAACAGGATTTCCCCGGTGTCCTCGTCTTCCAGCTTGTGCAGACAGCAGCGCCCGCAGCCATCACAAAGGGATTCCCATTCCCACTCACTCATCTCGCCCAAGGTTTTCTCGTGCCAAAAGCCCATATGCCCGCCCCCCGTGGAAAACGGCAGAGCATAAAGCCTGGGCCGAGGAAAATAAAAGCATGGCCCCGGCGGCGGAACCCCGTCACTCCACGCCGCCATCCGTGCGTTATTAACGCTTGTGCGACGGTTTATTTTCACTATAATCACGCGCTTCGTTTTCCAGGGCAGTCTCGCGACTGCCCTTTTATTTTCGGAGGGGCTTTCGATGACCGATCAGGTGATGCCGACCTACGCACGGCTGCCCGTCGCGTTCGAACGCGGCGAGGGCGTCTGGCTATGGGATACCCAGGGCCGCCGCTATTTCGACGCGATTTCCGGGATCGCCGTGTGCGGCCTGGGCCACGCGCATCCGGCCCTGGCCCGCGCCCTGGCCGAACAGGCCGCGACCCTGCTGCATACCTCGAACATCTACCATATCGGGCTACAGCAACGCCTCGCCGCCGAACTCTGCGCCCTGAGCGGTCTCGACAACGCCTTCTTCTGCAACTCCGGCGCGGAAGCCAACGAGGCCGCGCTCAAGATCGCCCGTCGCTACGGCCACAGCAAGGATATCGACGCCCCCGCCGTGGTGGTTATGGAGAACAGCTTCCATGGCCGCACCCTCGCCACCCTCAGCGCCACCGGCAATCCCAAGGTCCAGGAAGGTTTCGAGCCTTTGGTCGGCGGCTTCGTGCGGGTGCCGCATGGCGATGCGGCAGCGGTGGCGGCGGTGGACGATTCCAACGTGGTCGCGGTGCTGGTCGAACCGGTGCAGGGCGAAGGCGGGGTGCGGGTACCGCCGCCGGATTATTTGTCCGCCTTGCGGAAAATCTGCGACGAGCGCGGCTGGTTGTTGATGCTGGACGAGGTGCAAACCGGCATGGGCCGCACCGGAACCTGGTTCGCCTTCCAGCATGGCGACGGCCTGCCCGACGTGATGAGCCTCGCCAAGGCGCTGGGCAACGGGATGCCCATCGGCGCCTGTCTGGCGCGGGGCGTGGCGGCGCAAATGCTGACGGCGGGCAAGCACGGCTCCACCTTCGGCGGCAACCTGCTGGCCTGCCGGGCCGGGCTGGCCGTCATCGACACCCTGCGCGAACAGGGCCTCGTGGCGCGGGCGGGCGAACTGGGCCGCCGCCTCCTGGCCGGGTTCCGCGAAACACTCGCGGACCAGCCCGGCGTGGTCGAGGTGCGCGGCCACGGCTTGATGCTCGGCATCGAACTGGACCGGCCCTGCGCCGATCTGGTCGGGCTGGCCCTGGACCAAGGGTTCCTCATCAACGTCACCGCCGACCGCACCGTCCGCCTATTGCCCCCGCTCATCATGAGCGACGCCGAAGCCGATCAACTGGTGGACGGCGTCGCCGCGCTCATCGCCGGATACACGACCCCCCCATAGGAAGTCACCCCATGAAACCGCGCCATTTGGTCACCTTATCCGACCTCAGCCCCCAGGAATTCCGGGGCTTGATCCACAGGGCCATCGAACTCAAACACCTGAAAGGGATTTACGAGCCGCTCAAGAACCGCGTGCTGGGCATGTTGTTCGAGAAATCCTCGACCCGGACCCGTATTTCCTTCGAGGCCGGGATGGCCCAGTTCGGCGGCAGCGCGATCTTCCTCTCACCCCGCGACACCCAACTCGGGCGCGGCGAGCCCATCGAGGATTCGGCGCGGGTGATTTCGCGGATGGTGGATGGCATCATGCTCCGTACCCACGCCCACCGCACCGTGGAAATCTTCGCCGAATATTCCAGGGTGCCGGTCATCAACGGCCTGAGCGACCGTTTCCATCCCTGCCAATTGCTGGCGGACATGCAGACCTGGTTCGAGCGGCGCGGCGATATCGCCGGGCGCAGCGTGGCCTGGATCGGCGATGGCAATAACATGTGCCAATCCTATATCGAGACGGCGGGCCTTCTGGGGTTCGAGCTACGGATCGCCTGCCCGGAAGGCTACGATCCCGAGCCGGATTTGCTGAAGACACCGGGCGTCAGCCTGCTGCGCGACCCGGCGGAAGCCGTGCGCGGGGCCGACCTGGTGGTCACCGACGTCTGGGCCAGCATGGGCCAGGAAGAGGAACAAGCCAAACGGGAGCAGGCGTTCAAGGATTATCAGGTCGATCAAGCCCTGCTGGGCTTGGCGGCGCAAGACGCGCTGTTCATGCATTGCCTGCCCGCCCATCGCGGCGAGGAAGTCAGCGCGGAAGTCCTGGAAGGCCCGCACAGCGTGGTCTGGGACGAAGCCGAGAACCGGCTGCATTCGCAGAAGGCGCTGCTGGAATTCCTGCTGGTGGAAAACAGTCCGGTGCGGGCGGCGGGTTGAGCTTCCCGCCGGAACCAATGGAAAAGGCCGGGTTCGACCCGGCCTTTTTATTTCCATCCCGCCCATGGCCCGGGCCACCGGACCAGTCCGCCCCAATGGGCTGATATACTGCCGACCGATCTTCCTGCAACCGGCTCCCCCCATGAAAACACTTCTGCTTTCCCTGCTCGCCGTCTTCCTGCTCGTCGAAGAATGGCTGTGGGACAGCCTCACCGCGCTGGGGCGCATCCTGGCCCGCTGGCTGCGCCTCGCCAAGTTCGAGGCTTGGCTGTGCCAAACCCCGCCCAAAGTCGCCTTGCTGGCCTTCTCGATCCCGCTCCTGATCGTGACGCCCATCAACCTCCTGGCGTTCTGGCTGCTGGCCCATGGCCTATTGCTGCAAGCCCTCTTGACCGAGGTGTTCGCCAAGCTGCTGGGCACCTTGCTGGTGGCGCGGGTGTTCGCCCTGACCAAGCCGCAATTGCTCAGCTTCAAGCGCTTCGCCCAGGTCTATACGGCGATCACCGGCTGGCTGCGCTGGGCCCACGACCGTATCACCCAAACCCGGGTCTACCGGCTCGCCCACCAACTCAAGGCGCAAGCCAAGGCCAAATGGGCGGCCTGGACCCAAGCCGGGCGGGCGGGTTAAAGCCGCTTATCCCGCCGCCCGCAGCACCGGCGTCCGCCCCGCCGCCAGCTCGTACCAATCGCCCTGCACGCAATCGGCGCGGAGGGATTCCGCCAGCGCGGCACCGCTCTCGTCGCGCACCGCCTCCAGCAACAACCGGGTATCGAGCCGCCGGATCGCCCGCAACAAGGCGGAGCGGCGGCGCTCCTCGCCCAGGACGCGGGCCGGGCTCGCGAAGCGCACGAAATCGGGTCGGTGGCGGTTCAGGAACTCGACGCAATAGCGTTCGAGGAACACCTCCCCGGCCTGGATATCGAATTTGATGGCGGTGGCATAACCACGGGCGCGGTAGTTCTTCAAGCGCTCCAGCAAGAGTCCGACCTGGGCCGTATAGCCCGGATTCACCGTCAGCGAGATGACCACCCGCCGCGGCGACAAACCGCAAGCCACGATGATCTCCTCGAAATAAGCGCCGTGGTCGCGCTTGACCGCCAGGATATGGCGCGGATGGACATGCACGAACAAATAGCCGCCCTCGTGCGAGATCGGCAGGAAATTGAGCATGTGGACCGTGCGGGTCAGCCGGTCCAGGTTGACGATATCGGCGGCCTCGTCGGCGAACAAGCCCGCCGCATCGGCGGGTTCCTCCACCCGCAGGGCCGCGTCGTAACCCCGGATCACCGACGGCTTGCTGCCTAACCGCACCGGACGCAAGCGGCTGGAGAAGACGGTGCCGCCGGAACGGCCCAGCACCCGCCCCTCCCGGTAGACCAAAGGCGGCTCGTGCAAACCGCCGTCCTCGACGAAACGCTGGTTGAAACAATCGATCAAGTGTCGCAGGGGCATGGCTGATTCTCCTCGGCTGCTGCCCGGCCCGGTCCATGGGGTGGGACGCGGGCAGGCCCGCCGACCGGACCCATCCCAAGCCTTCACCGGGTTCGGAACTGTACGCCGCTCCGGGACGGGGCGGGACGATCATGGGATCGGGGCCGGGAAACCCCGGCCCTCGACCCGGCCGGGATCATAGCAAGGGCTGTTCCAAACAAAAAAGAATGGATCAACAATAATTTATAATCCCAGGTTATAAAAACGCCCTTCCCGAAAGGCAACCCACCGCTGCCGATACGTTTCCCACCTGGGAAAACCCCGCCTCCCGAGATAAGCCCCGCCGGGCGCGCCCTGGATCGATACCCAGGTTCGGAGATTCGCCAAGACCGCAAGAGGGGCTAAGTCGACAGGGAGTTTCCCGGTTGTATATCATTGTCATGTGGGCTTCATAAATCGATCCGGCCAACCGCCAACGCGGAGCGTGGCGCAGGCCCAGGGGCCCATGACAACAACATCCTATCCAAGCCGGTCTTGCCGAGTGCACGCCCAAGGATGGCGCGGACCGCCCGAAGGCGGGCCGTCGTTCGGGGGGTCGGCCCTATCCCTTCTAGCTTTGACAACATTGGGAAAGACCATGCAAGTACCACTAGAGATTACGTTCCGGGGCATTCCGCATTCCGACGCCGTGGAAACCCGAATCCGGGAGAAAGCGGCCAAACTGGAGCAGTTCTGCGACAATATCATCAGTTGCCGGGTCGCCGTCGAAGCCGAACACCGTCATCAACATCAAGGTAATCTCTACAAAGTCCGCATCGACCTGAGCGTTCCGAACAAGCACATCGTGGTGAGCCGGGACCACCACGACAAGCAATCCCACGAGGACTTCTACGTCGCCCTGCGCGACGCCTTCGCCGCCGCCACGCGCCAACTCGAAGAGCATGTCCGCATCCAGCGCGGCCAGGTGAAAGTCCACCGCGCCCCGGTCGCCAGCACCACCGCCGCCTAAACGCAACGGCAGGGGCGTTCCCCCCGGAACGCCCCGTCCCCTCTCATCGCTCCTGCCAGATCATCCGCGTCCCGGCGAGGCGGTCATGCCAAGCCCGCCGCTGGGGATCGATCCAAATCCACAGATACCCCAGGCCGAACAGGCCCAGCGATACCCAGGCGCACACATAGCGCAGCGCCGCCTGGTTCCAGCCCAGCGCCGCGCCGTCGGCGGATACCAGGCGGATTTTCCAGGCCCGCATCCCCAAGGTCTGGCCACCATGGGTCCAGAACCAACCGAAGAAAGCCCAAACCACCAGCAGCAGATAGGCGAAGAACAACGGGTCGTGCGGACGGAAAGCCTCCCCGCCGCGCAAGGGCAACACCACCAGGGTCGCGGCGAACAAGACACCGGCCAGCAGCACGGCGTCGTACAACAAAGCCCCCAAGCGGCGGAACAAACCGGGCGGTGGCGGGCTGGACACGGGATGGATCGGGGAACGGCGGCGGTTCATGGGCGGGAAAGGGCCGGGATGGACATCCGGGCGGACAGCCCGGGCGGAACGCGCAAGACCAGGCCGGGGCTATGCGCGATCCGGGCGACCGCCGGAAGGTGGGAACGCTGGCTTACGCGCCGGAAGAACGGGCGTCGGGCGTGGCGCAGACCGCGCCGAAATACATGGACAAGTAGACCAAGCCACCCACCAACAACACGGACAGGAACACCGGCGGACGTATCAGGGGCATGAACATCAGCAATCCGAAATCGACCACCAGCAGACTGGCTTGGAGCGGGTGATCGAGGAACTTTTGAGTATCGATCTTGAACATGTCTCTCCTCCTCGCTAAGGCTTATTGTTGAAATTATGCGTCGTGACGCCGGCTCCCCGGACTCCCGGAAATCCCGCGACGGCGCTGCGTTCCGAGGCGGCCGGAGGCATGGGAACCGCGGGCATGGTAGCACAAAACCCAGGGCCATCCGCGCGGGCCGGACCGCCCGGCTAGCCCCGCCACGCCTCCCGCACGATGCGGCGGATCAAGTGCAATTTGCGATGGAAAAAATGGTCGGCACCGGGGACGACCTGCACCACCAATTCCAAAGGTTCGGCCCAACCCAGCACCTCGGCCAAAGGCACGGTGGTGTCCTCCGCGCCGTGGATCACCAGGGTGTCGGCGGCTATCGCCCCGCTGGCATAGTCCCGGCTACCGTCGGAAAACCCCGCTGCCGTACCCACCAACACCAAGCGCCGGGCGGGACTGCCCGCCGCGGCCAGCCGCTCAGCCAATTGGCCCGTCACGAACGCCCCGAAAGAAAACCCGGCCAGATAGACCGGCAAGCCCCCGCCGAAACGGTCCAGGGCGTAATCATGCGCCGCGAGCAAATCAGCGGTTTCGCCCCGGCCCGCGTCGTAGTGCCCTTCGCTGGACCCAACGCCCCGGAAATTGGGCCGCAGGCTATGGCAACCGAGTTCCCGGAAAGTGCGGGCCAGGGTGGTCACCACCTTGTTATCGGCGGTGCCACCAAACAAGGGATGCGGATGGGCGATCAAGGCGATGCCGGTGGCGTTGGGGTGGGGCTCGACGAAAACTTCGAGTTTACCGTCGGGACCGTCGATCAAATGGCGTTCGATTGCAGGCATGGGAAACGGCGGGATGGGTTGGAAAACAAGCGTCCTGGCGGTCATCGGAGACCCGCCCCGGACCCTCGATAGCTTGGCGCAAGCGGCGGGTTGCGTCCATCGGGGAGGATACGGGACGCGGGATAGGCGGTTTCTCTCATTAACGGATGGGTGCCATGCCAGGATAATGATCGCGTCCGCCGTTTGCCGATGTCAAAACCGAGGGCCGACAAGGATGTTTTTCATTCCAAGGAGGAAACCATGCGCCGCCAACGTGACAAACCGGCTTTTTCGTGGAAGGACGTGCCAAACCTGCTCAATAGCATAAAACACGGCTGCCGCCTGACCGGCCACGCCTTGCGCTCTTAGGCGAGGCTCCCGCCTACTCATGGCGGATCGCCAATATCCGGTTGGGCGGTTATCCCATAGAATCAGGGGGATAAACCATCCCAGACCTAAGCGGACCGCGTCGCGAACCCATGCTGATTCTGTTCAACAAGCCCTACAACACCCTGAGCCAGTTCACCGACCGCGCCCAACAGCGCCCCACCCTGGCCGACCACCTCGCCATCCCCCGCATCCGTCCGGCGGGCCGCTTGGACTACGACAGCGAAGGGCTGTTATTGCTGACCGACGATGGCCGGCTCCAGGCCCGCATCGCCGACCCCCGCCACAAGTTGCCCAAGGTGTATTGGGCGCAGGTGGAAGGGCTCCCGGACGCGGCGGCGCTGGCGCGGCTCCGCTCGGGAGTGGTGCTGAACGACGGTCCTACCCTGCCGGCGGAGGCCCGCCTCATCGAAGAGCCCGCGAACCTCTGGCCCCGCGATCCGCCCATCCGCTACCGCGCCGCCATCCCCACCGCCTGGATCGAGCTGGTCTTGCGCGAAGGCCGCAACCGCCAAGTCCGCCGCATGACCGCCGCCGTGGGCTATCCCACCCTGCGCCTGATCCGCGGGGCCATCGGTCCCTACCGGCTGGACGGGCTGTTGCCCGGCCAATGGCGCGAGGCCGAACCCATAGCGCCGACACCGAACCCCCGGCACTGGCGGAAACCCCCGCCGCGCCATCCCCGCCGCGCCTGACCCGGCCCGGACCCCGGAAGCACTGTGCTTCCGGGGTCCGGGTGGCGCGTCCGCGCCGGTTTGACGGACAATCGCCGCTTTCCAATCCCCCTGTCACAGGTCTCGCGTGGCTTTCCCTCACGGCTATCATTTCGATCCCACCTATGGCTACGGCCTCGAACGGCTGCTGCAAATCGGCTGTCCCGACGAACCCCCGGATTTCGCCGCGTTCTGGCAGGACCGCTACGCCCGCGCCCTGGAACTCCGGCCCGAACCCCGGCTGTCCCAGCGCCAGGATTGGCACCCGGCCTACGAGTGCCACGATATCGCCTACCGCTCCACCGACGATTTCACCATCCACGGCTGGCTGCTGATCCCCAAGCACGGCCCGGTGCGGCGCGGCGTGGTGGTGGGGCATGGCTACGGCGGGCGGGACGGGCCGGACTACCACCTGCCGGTCGAAGGCGCGGCCTTCCTGTTCCCCTGTTTCCGGGGCTTGTCGCGCAGCCAGCGCCCCCCTATTTCCAACAACCCGGCCTACCACGTCCTGCACGATATCGATAAGCGCGACCGCTATATCCTGGGCGGCTGCGCGGAGGATGTGTGGCTGGGGGTGTCGGCCTTGTTGGCGTTGTTCCCGGACGCGGCGGGGCATGTGGGTTATATGGGCGCGAGTTTTGGCGGCGGGATCGGGGCGCTGGCCCTGCCTTGGGATGGACGCATCCGTTTGGCCCATCTCGCGGTGCCGACCTTCGGCCATGTGCCTTTGCGCCTGGGCCTGCCCACGCTCGGCAGCGGCGAGGCCGTGCGCGGCTACGAACAGCGCCACGGTCATGTACTGGCAACACTGCGCTATTACGATGCCGCCTGCGCCGCCCGCAGGACCGCCATCCCCGTCCATGTAGCGGCGGCGCTGTTCGATCCGGTGGTGGCCCCGCCGGGCCAGTTCGCCATCTACAACGCCCTGCCCGGTCCCAAGGAGTTATTCGTGCTGGAGGCCGGCCATTTCGATTATCCCCGCCAGTCCGAACAGGACCACGCATTGCTGCAAACCCTCGCCCATTTCTTCTCGCCCCTATGAACCGCGAATATCACCGCTGGCATAGCCCCCGCCTGCACCGCGATATGGAACTCCTGGTCTTCGGCCACGCCGGGGCCAAGGTGTTGGTCTTCCCCACCCGCGATGGCCGTTTCTACGAATACGAGAACCTCAGGATCGTGCAATCCATCGCCGACAAGATCAAGGACGGCCATTTGCAGCTGTATTGCGTGGAGGGTTTGGCGGACGAGACCTTCTATTGCTGGTGGCGGCAACCCGCCGACCGGATCAAGCGCTATCTGCAATACGAGGACTATCTATTGCACGAGGTGTTGCCGTTCATGGCCGACAGGAATCCGCATCCTTGCACCATTTCCCATGGATGCAGCCTGGGCGCGTTCTACGCCGCCAACTTCGCCTTCCGCCATCCGCATTTGTTCCAGAAGCTCAGCGCCTTCTCGGGCCGCTACGACCTGACCTTGAACATCGAGCATTTCGGCAACCTGTTCGACGGCTACTACGACGAGAACATCTACTTCAACACCCCCAACCATTACCTGCCCAACCTGGAATGCCAGTGGCGGCTGGAAGCCCTGCGCAAGATGGACATCATCCTGGTGATCGGCAAGGACGATCCCTTCCTCGACAACAACCGCCAACTCAGCCACATCCTGTGGGGCAAGGGCGTGTGGAACGCCCTGCACGAATGGGATGGCCGCGCCCACCAGGGCCGGTATTGGCGCAAGATGGCCCCGCTCTATCTGTAAGGCCGCGGCCGTAAGCGGGCCGCCCACCGACACCAACCCGTCACACGAAGCCTCGCAAACCCGCAACACAGCCTGGGTATCGTCCGCCGCGCCGCCAATCCGGGCGGCAGGCACCACCTTCCCATTCCACGAGGTACCCATGTTGAAG
This sequence comes from Methylomagnum ishizawai, assembly GCF_900155475.1. Classification (NCBI taxonomy): domain Bacteria; kingdom Pseudomonadati; phylum Pseudomonadota; class Gammaproteobacteria; order Methylococcales; family Methylococcaceae; genus Methylomagnum; species Methylomagnum ishizawai. The sequence continues at coordinate 4,289,083 of NZ_FXAM01000001.1, forward strand.
CCCATCGCGACCCTGGCCCTAGGTTCCCTGTGCGCCGCCCTGCCGGTCTTGTCCCAGGCGGAAGTCATCAATGTGCAAGTGGGCGTGCGCCCTTATTTCCTGGTGGACGATATGAGTCCCGGCCCGCTGAAGAAGCGCCTGTCCTCGCTATCCTGCCAGGAAGGTCCGTTCCACAAGACCGATTTCTCCATCGGCCACCGCGGCGCGGCCCTGCAATTCCCCGAACACACCCGCGAATCCTACGAAGCCGCCGCCCGCATGGGGGCCGGCATCGTCGAGTGCGACGTGACCTTCACCAAGGACAAGGAACTGGTCTGCCGCCACGCCCAGAACGACCTGCACACCACCACCAACATCCTCACCCTCCCCGAACTCGCGGCCAAATGCACCACGCCGTTCCAACCGGCCAGCTTCGACGCCGGCGGCAACCTACTGTCCCCGGCCAAGGCCGAATGCCGCACCAGCGATATCACCCTGGCCGAATTCAAGATGCTGCGCGGCAAGATGGACGCCTCCAACCCCCGTGCCAAAACCCCCGAGGAATACCAGGGCGGCACCGCCAGCTTCCGCACCGACCTCTACGCCGGTCCTTCCAGCGGCACCTTGATGACCCATAAGGAAAGCATCGCGCTGTTCAAAAAACTGGGCGTGAAGATGACCCCGGAACTGAAATCGCCCGCGGTCGCCATGCCGTTCGATGGCTTCAGCCAAGAGCAATACGCCCAGAAAATGATCGACGAATACAAGGAAGCCGGAGTGCCGGCCTCCCAGGTGTTCGCCCAGTCCTTCAACCTTGGCGACGTGCTGTACTGGGTCCAGAACGAACCCGCGTTCGGTGCCCAGGCGGTCTACCTCGACGACGCCGACCTGACCGCCAACCCGCCGATCCCGGTCCCGACCCAGGCCGAGATGCAAAGCTGGGTGGACCAGGGCGTGAAGATTTGGGCACCGCCGACCTGGGTCTTGCTGGCCCCGAACAAGGCGGGCACCGGCTTCGTACCCTCCAAGGCAGCCAAAGCCGCCAAGGCGGTCGGACTCGACCTCATCACCTGGACCCTGGAACGTTCCGGCATCCTGGCCGACGGCAGCGGCGGATTCTATTACCAGAGCGTCGAGAACGTGCTCGCCAACAAGAAAAACGAAGGCGTGGCCCTGGAAGCGCTGGACGTGCTGGGCCGCCAAGTGGGCATCCGGGGCATCTTCTCCGACTGGCCGGGCACCGTGACCTATTACGCCAACTGCATGGGCCTCTAAAGGCGTTTGGCCGTGGCATCGGGGCGGGTTCCGCCTCTCGATCCGCTGGCCGACGGCCTATTCCTCCCCATAGCGCACATCGACGACGAACCAACGTGCCAATCCGCCCGGTGTCGCCACGCTCACCTCGTCGTCGATGGCCTTCTTGAGCAGCGCCCGCGCCAGGGGCGCGTCCACGCTGATCCAGCCTTGCTGGGTGTCGATCTCGTCCGCGCCGACGATGCGGTAGGTGGTTTCGGCCCCCGCCGCGTCCTCCAGCGTCACCCAGGCACCGAAGAATACCCGGTCGGCCTGCCTGGGCACTTGGTCCACCACCGTCAACAACGGCAGGCGCTTTTGCAGATAACGGATGCGGCGGTCGATGCCGCGCAGTTCCTTCTTGCGGTAGAGGTACTCGGCGTTCTCCGAGCGGTCGCCCTCGGCGGCGGCGGCGGCGAGGTGCTGGGTCACATCGGCGCGGCGCTCCCACAGTGCCTTGAGTTCGGTTTCGAGGCGGCGGTAGCCGGGAGCGGTGATGTAGGGGGAGGATTTGGGAGAGGCGGGTCGCCAGCGGGACATGGGGTGGACTCGGGTCGGCTTGGATCGGGGTTCCCATTATAAGCGCCGCACACCGATAGGCACGGGACTCAAGCCTCCGCGCTTGCGGTCGATAACCCCATTACCCGCCCGCCCGGAGGTCCAGCCATGCGCGTCGTCACTTCGTCCATCCAGATGCAAACCCGGCATCAGGCCAGCCAGACCGAAAGCCGCCAAACTTCCCTGCAAATCCGCGCCGCGCCGTCCGAAAACAGTGCCCGCGCCACCGTCACCGATATGCTGACCCTCAGCGACCACGCCCTGAGCGCCGCCGCCTCGGCCCCCACGAGCGCGTCCACCGACCCGGACGATGGCTTGAGTTCCAAGGACCGGCTCAACATCGCCCTGATCCGCCGCCTGTTCAAGCTCGTCACCGGCCACGACCTGGTGGTCGCGACGCCGGGGCAGTTGCGGCAGGCGCTGCAAGGCGGTTCAACGGCCACCAGCGCCAGCCCGTCCCCCCCCGCCCGCGCCAATTCCAGCAACACCGGCTTGACGCTCAGCACCACCGTGACCCGCCGGGAAACGGAAGCCACTTCATTCAGCGCCAGCGGGACGGTCAAGACCGCCGATGGCCAGACCCTGCAATTCTCGGCCAAGCTCAACATGAGCCGGGAATTCACCTCGCGCTTGCAAATCGGGGCGGCGGCGAACGCCCCGGTCAAGGTCGATCCCCTGGTCATCAACTACGGCGGCAAGGCGGCGGAACTCGGCGACGCCCGCTTCGAATTCGACCTCGACAGCGACGGCGACAGCGAGCAGATCGCCAACCTGAAACCCGGCAGCGCCCTCCTGGCCCTGGACCAGAACGGCAACGGCAGCATCGACAACGGCAAGGAATTGTTCGGACCGACCTCGGGCAGCGGCTTCGCGGAATTGGCCCAGTACGACCAAGACCACAACGGCTTCATCGACGAGGGCGATGCGGTCTACGACCGGCTCAGGCTTTGGATACGCGACGACGCGGGCGGGTCGAAGTTGGTGGGGTTGGGGCAGATGGGCGTCGGGGCGATCTATCTCGGCAGCGCCGCCACGCCATTCCAATTGAACGATGGGCAAAACCGCAACCTCGGCCAGGTGTCCGCCACCGGCCTGTTTTTGCGCGAGGACGGTGGCACCGGCACGGTGCAGCAGGTGGACTATACCGTGTGAACGGCGGGCACCGCCGCCAGCGGGACGCCTACAAGCCCTGCGCCTTGAACAAGACCACCTGGTCGGCGATGAAGCGCACGCTGATGGTAGCGGCGGGCGGCTTGCCCCAGCGGCAGTTCTTGATCGCCATCACCGCGTCGCACTCGCTGGGTTTGCCCAGGAGCTTGACGACCTGGTCGAACTCCATGCCCATCTTCAATTGATCGTAATTGCGCTGGTTGACCGGGCTGCCGCAACCCGCCAAGCCCAAGGCCAATCCCGCCATCAGTATGATCCGCCGACCCGCGCCCCACGTGGAATGCTTCATCTCAGGCTCCCCGAATGAATGGAAGCGGCGATTCTAACCCGGCATCCACCGCTCCGTAACCGCCGTCGGCGATCCGCTCGCCTTGCCCCGGCTTCTAAGGTTATAACTTCCCATCAACGCCGCCCTCGGTCCCGATGGCGCGGCATCGAACACTCCCTTGCCACAGGACTTCCCGCGATGACAGCGAAACCCGGTTTCTCCACGCATAAACAGCGGACGATCAAATCTTTCCAAGGCCATTTGGAAGGCCGGGAATCCCCCGGCCACCCCTTGGAAATATTCCTGGAAATCAGCAACGTCTGTAATCTGAAATGCGCCATGTGCAGCGTGTTTTCCGAGCTGAATCCCTACCGTTTGTACGCCCTCAAATCGGAGGAACGCGGTTTCCTCGATCCCAAGTATATCGAAGCCCTGGAACCCCTGTTATCCCATACCCTGCTGGTGCATTGCTATGGCTATGGCGAACCCACCGTGCATCCCGAATTCGTGGGCTTATTGGATTCCATCCTGCGATACGAGGTGCTGGTGGATTTCTTCACCAACGGCATGAACCTCGGCGAGGAACTTTGCCAATTCCTGGTGGACCGCAAAATCTTCCGGGTCACGGTGAGTTTCTCCGGCGCTTCCCCGGAGGATTATGAGAACGTCTACCTGGGCGGCGGATTCGATACCGTGCTGGACGGTCTCGCCCGCTTGCACCGTATCAAGACCGAACGCGGTAGCCGTTACCCCGAGATTGAGATCAACTCCATCGCCTTCCAGCACCATATGGACCGCATCGTGGACTTCGTGGCGTTGATGGCCGACCGCGGCGTCAATACGATTTACCTGAAACCCATGCACGCCTACGAAACCCTGCCCATGCTGCACGCCCATGGCGCGGTGATGCGGCCCCAGGTGGAAGGCAAGTTACTGGAAGCAGCCCACCGCCTGGCCCGCCAGCGCGGCTTGGCCCTGGTCGATGAATTCAGCAATGTCGCCACCGCCGCCACGCCCGAGGAGGAAGCCACCGTGCGGGGCCGCTTGCTCTGGGGCAGGGGCGACGGCAACGTCGCCACCGTGCCCATCGCCGAACTCAAACAGACCGCCAAGACCGTCAAGGCCCTGGTCCCGCCCAAGGCGGAACGCGCCCGGCCCGCCACCGCCATGGACCAAACGGCAGCAACCATCGATCAATTCCTGGATATCCGCACCCCGGAACCGGCCACCGGGTTCCAATGCTCCCAGCCCTTCAAAACCTTCTATGTCAACCAACAAGGCGCGGTGCGGCCTTGTTGTTTCGGTTTTTCCAATGCCTACCTGGGCCATCTCGACGCCCACGACGGCGAGGCGATTTGGAGCGGCATCGGATTCTCCCAAACCCGGGCGGCGATACGCCAAGGCCAATACCCGATGAAAATCTGCGCGGCCTGTCTGAAGCAAAAGAGCTATCCCAAGATCGATAACTTTTGGAGCATGGTTTCAGCCTATGCCGGTTGGTACAAAGCCAGGTTCGGGGAAGCCTTTCCCGCCATGGCCGATTATGCCCAGCTTTATATCGACAGCGGCGAAGGCTTCAGCGAGGCCGAATCCATCATCCACGGCGTGGCCAATACCCAGGACGTGCAAACCCTGGAATTCAAGCTGGGCACCCGGCCCGCGCCGCGCAACCTGCGGCTGGACCCCATGAACGGTCCCACCGCCGTCGCCATCCACAAAATCACCGCCCTCGGGCCGGACGGGCGGGAACATCCGGTCCGCTTCCTGCCGCTGAACATGACGGAAGCGCGGACGGGCCAGATGGTGTTCGCCTGCCAAGACCCGCAAATCGCCCTGGTGGGCTTCCCGGCGGAAAGCTGCCACAGCCTGGTGGTGGCGCTGAGCTACGCCCAGGAAACCCTGGAACAAGTGCTGGCCCAACGCCAGGGCAGCGCCTATTGCGCCCAGTTGTTCATCGACACCGGAACGGGCTATAGCGAGGCGGACTCGATGATCCAGCCCTTGATCCCAAGCCTGGGGCGGCAGGATATCGCGTTCGAGTTGGGAGAAAGAGCCGGGATTCAGGCGTTCCGTTTCGACCCGATCAACACGGCGGCGCGGATGGTCATCCACGAGGCCGAGGCCATCGACCACACCGGGAAGCCGCATCCTTTGGCGGTCACTCTATCCAACTTCAGCGGGCAACGGGATGGCGTCCTGTTGTTCGAAACCGACGATCCGCAAATCCATCTGGAGGCCGCGCCCGACCGGCAATATCGCCAACTGCGGTTTTCCATCGGCTACCAATTGCTCGCGCCCCAATAGGCCGGACGCGGGCATAAAAAAGGCCGGCCCGGAAACCGGGTCGGCCCGCGCACTTCCCGGCAAAGGGAATCAGGGGGTTTTCGGACAGACAACGGCGGCGTATTCCACGTCAGTGATCTCGATGGACAACCAATTTTCGGGAATCTTCGGATCGGCCCCCAGGAAGGTCAGCACCTTGCCTTTCAAATCGGCCACGGTGCGGGGATTATCGAGAATCTTGATATCCAGCGGCTTCTTGAAATTATTCGCCACCAAGTTTTCCAGCGCCTGCTGGTCCGCCGTATTGGTCGCCTGCAACTTGCCGACGATGGTGAAAATGACCTTGTCGAAATGGTAGATGGCGGTCGATGTCGTCCCGGTGGTGGACACGGGGCAGGTGACATAGGCCGGTTTACCCACGCCATCGACCGGGGGCACCGCCGACACCGCGGCGCTGGCATAGATGGAAGCCGCGGCGAACAGCGGTGCCAGGAAAATGATGCGTTTGCTCATGCTCATGATGGTTTCCTCGAAAGAAGCGGAATCGTTTGGCCACCCACGCCCCGGCGGGAGTTCCCCCGCCCGCCGGAACGGCAGCGTCCCTGATCGGGCTTGGGATGGACCCAAGCCCGGAGAGCAGTGTAAAACTCGGGAAAACCAGTATCAGTGATTTATTGCCTGAAATAAGCGGTCATATTAACCGCGATACCTGGCCGGACTATAGATATACGATTTGACAACGCTTATGGCCGGGAAATATGACGCTTCCATGAAGGATAGACGCTATGTATAAATACCTAATAATCGGCCTTTTTTCACAGTATGGATAAAATTCGTCGGCGTTGATTTGAAAACCCGCAGAATATCCAGTAACCGCCGGAATCCTCCCGGCCAGCGCCGCTTCAGGCCGTGGCCCACGACCTACAATCTGTAGATACAAGGACGGGCATGAGCACATGCCCACGGCTGAGCACACACCCAAACCGAAAATGCTTTAGGAGCCCGCCGCCTCCCGCTCGAACCAACGATACAGCGCGGGCAACACCACTAAGGTCAGCAAGGTGGACGAGATCAAACCGCCGATCACCACGATGGCGAGCGGCCTTTGCACCTCCGAACCCGGCCCGGTCGAGAACAGGAAGGGAATCAGGCCCAGCATGGCGACGGTCGCGGTCATCATCACCGGGCGGAAACGCTGGCGGCAACCCTCGGCGATGGCTTCCCGTTGCGGCAAGCCCTGCCCGCGCAAACCCCGGATATAGGACACCAACACCACGCCATTCAACACCGCGATACCCCACAAGGTGATGAAGCCCACCGAGGCCGGCACCGACAGATATTCCCCGGTCAGGTACAGCGAAACGATGCCGCCCATGGACGCGAACGGCAGCACCAGGATGATGAGCGCGGCGAACCTGAGCGAATTGAACAACAGGAACAATAAGAAGAAGATCGCCCCGATGGTGATGGGGATGATGAGCTTGAGCCGGTTCATGGCCCGTTCCAGGTTTTCGAACTGCCCGCCCCACCGCAGGAAATAACCGGGCGGCAGTTTTATCTCCGCGCCCACCTTTTGCTGCAATTCTGCCACGAAGCCGCCGAGGTCGCGGCCCCGGACATTGGCCCCGATCACGATGCGGCGCTTGGCCATTTCCCGGCTGATCTGGGCCGGGCCGTCCACCACCCGGACCTGGGCCAGATCGTCCAGCCGCACCAAAGCTCCGTTGGGCGATTTCAGGAGGATTTCGCCGATGGCCTCGGGACTGCCGCGGAAGTTTTCCGGGAACCTGACCACCGCCGAGAAGCGCCGCTCGCCCTCGTAGACCTCGGTGCTGACCCGCCCGCCGATGGCGGTCTCGATGATATCGTTGATATCGGCCACATTGATGCCATGGCGGGCGATGGCGCGGCGGTCGATATCGATGGTCAGGTATTGCTGGCCGCTGAGACGCTCCACCCGAATATCGGCGCTGCCCTCGACCGTGTTCAGCACCCTCACGATTGCGTCGGCCAGCCGCTTGAGTTCGGCCAAATCGTCGCCGAACACCTTGATGGCGATATCGGAGCGCACTCCCGTGACCATCTCGTCCACCCGGTCGGAAATCGGCTGGGCCATCACCACCTGCACCCCCGGCAAGACCTTGAGCTTCTCGCGGATAGCCTCCGTCACCGTAGTTTGGTCCCAGCCTTCCGGCATGGCCGCGCGCGGCTTCAAGGTGGCGATGGGGGTGGATTCATTTTCCGGCTGGGGATCGGTGGGGCTTTCGCTGCGGCCCAGTTGCGACACCACCCCGGCCACGCCCGGCACCTCCATCACCAGCCGCATGGCTTCCGCTTCCAGCTTGATCGACTCGGCCAGCGACATGCTGGGCACCCGGTTGATGCCCGGCACGATGGTCCCCTCGTTCATCTCCGGGATGAACGAGGAACCCAGGAAGGGCAAGAGCGACAGGCTCAAGCCCAGCACCGCCACCGCCGCCACCACCACCGTGACCGGATTCCCCAGCGCCACATCCAATAGCTTGAGATAGGGCCGCTTCATGAAGGCGATAACGGGCGTATCGTGTTCGGCCCCGCCCTTGAGCAGATAGGCGCACAGGACCGGCGACAGGGTCAACGACAGCACCAGCGAAACCAGCAAGGCGATGGCGATGGTATAGGCCAGGGGGGCGAACAGCTTGCCCTCGATGCCTTCCAGGGTCATCAAGGGCAGGAACACCAGACAGATGATGCCCACCCCGAACAGCACCGGCGTCGCCACCTCGGTCGCCGCCAGCAGCACGGTCAAGAGGCGGTCGCCCTTGTCCTTGGCCTCGCCCAGATGGCGGAAGGTGTTCTCCACCACCACCACCGAGCCGTCCACCATGATGCCGATGGCGATGGCCAGCCCTCCCAGCGACATCAGGTTGGCGGAAATGCCGAAATGGTTCATCGCCATGAAGGTGCAGAGCGGCGTGACCACCAGGGTCGCCACCACGATCAGGCTGGACCTGAGATCGCCCAGATAGAGCAGCAAGACCACCACCACCAGGGCCACGCCTTCAAGCAAGACCTTGGCGACGGTATGGACGGCGGCGTCCACCAGTTCGGAACGGTCGTAGAACGGCACGATCCTCAGCCCGTCCGGCAGCATGTCCTGGCCGTTGATCTCTTCCACCCGCTGCTTGACCTGGGACACGATGCGCTTGGCGTTGCCGCCACGGATCGACAGGACGATGCCGCCCACCGCTTCGGTCACGCCGTTATTGATGACCGCGCCCGAACGTCCGGCCGCCCCGATCCGCACCTCGGCCACGTCGCGGATGAAGACCGGCGTGCCGTCGATCTCCTTGAGGACGATTTCCTCGATATCCTCCACACCCTCGATCAAGCCCACGCCGCGGATCAGGTATTGCTCGGCGTAGCGCGGCAGCTTGCCGCCGCCGCTGTTGGCGTTGTTGAGCGCCAGGGCGGTATAGACCTCCTTCAGCGTCAACCCGTAATGGCGCAGGCGGTCGGGATTGGGCAGCACTTGGTATTGGCGTTCCAGGCCGCCGATGGAATTGATCTCGGCCACGCCCGGCACCCCGCGCAACAAGGGCCGCACCACCCAGTCCTGGACGGTGCGGCGGTCGGTCAGTTCCTGGAGGGTCAGTTCGCGGCCGCCGTCGTCCGGGCGTTCGAGGGTGTATTGATAAACCTCGCCCAAACCCGATGACACCGGCCCCAACACCGGCGTGACGCCTTCCGGCAGGTTCGCCGCCGCCTCGATCAGGCGCTCCAGCACCAATTGGCGGGCGAAATAAACATCGGTGTCGTCGCTGAACACCAGGACGATCTGGGACAGGGCGTTGCGGTTGACCGAACGCAACTCGGCCAGGCCTGGGAGGCCGGTCATGGCGATTTCCAGCGGCACGGTGACGAAGCGCTCGACCTCCTCCGGCGAGCGGCCCGGCGCTTCCACCGCCACCTGCACCTGGACATTGGTCACATCGGGGAAGGCATCGACCGAGAGTTGCCGGAAGGCCACCACCCCGGCGGCGACCAAGGCCAGGGCGATCACCAGCACGATCAGCCGCTGCCCGAGCGCGGCGCGGATCAAACCCTCCATGGCGGGCTACTCCAATTCCTTGCGGATGCGCTCGTTGTTGAGATGGAACGCGCCGTCCACCACGATGCGCTGGCCGTAGCTCAAACCTTCCACCACCCGCCGCCGCCCATCCTGCTCCACGCCCAGCGCCACCGGGCGCAGTTCGAAATGGTCGCCGCCGGTCTGCACGAACACATGGTCGCGGTCGTCCACCCGCACCACCGCCTGGGCCGGAATCACCAGCCCCGGTTCCGAGGAACGGCGGATCACCATGTTCGCCAGCATCTCCGGTTTGATCCGGTGTTGGGCGTTTTCAACCGCCATCCGCACCGTTACGGTGCGCGTGATCGGGTTCACGGTGTCGGCCACATAAATCAAGCGCCCGGTGATGCGCTGCTGGAGCAGGGCCGGGATTTCCACCTCGGCATAGCGGCCCAGCTCGACCCGGTGGGCGTCCTGCTCCGGGGCTTCCGCCACCACCCAAACCTGGGACAGGTCGGCGACGGTGAACAAATCGTCGGCGGGCTGGGCGATTTGCCCCACCGATATCTGGCGCTCCAGCACCGTTCCGGTGAGGGTGGCCGTCACCGGGGTCATGGAATCGATATGGCCGGTCTCGGCCAAACGGCGGATGGCGGCGGAACTCATGCCCATGACTTCCAACTGGCCATCGCCGGCCCGGAGTTCGACCTCGGCCTCGGCCAAGGCACCTTCCCGCTCGTGCAGGGTGGCTTGGCTGATGATGCCTTCCTCGAACAAACGCCGCGCCCGCTGCACCGCCAAGCGCTGCAAACCGACCTGGGTCTTGGCCTTGAGATAGGCGGCCTGGGCGGCCCCCAGTTCGGTGCTGTTGATGAGGGCCAGGACATCGCCCTTCTGGACGCTTTGGCCGATGAAGGCTTTGATCTCGGTGACGCGGCCACTGATGCTGGGACCGATGCGGGCCACGCGGTGTTCGTCCAGGGCCACCCGGCCCGGCAGCCGCAGGGTTTCGGTGAAATGGGCCTCGGCCACCGGCTCGATCACCAGCTTTTGCAAAAGCGCGGGCGGGGCGTGGACGGATAGCTCGGTGGCCTGGGAAGGGACGGGGGCGATACCGGCCCAGGCATTAGGCAGGATCAGCGCGAGCATCCAGGCGAGCGGTAGTTTCATCGAATCCTCGGGAATGAGCGAATATAGCGGATATCCGCACAGGAACAGCAAGGCCGATGCCAGCGGCGGACGCGGCTATACCCGGCCTTGGGCCAAGACCGGCGTCATCCAGTAATGCAGCCCGGTCCCGGCGAACTCGGTGGTAAGACGCTCGACCAGCCGGAACAGTTCGGCCTCCGGCGCATGCAGATCGAACCGGATTTGGCGCTTGCGGCCCGCGACCTGCTCGGCCAGGGTCAAGCCTTGGTGGCGGCTGGAATGGCCGTTCACCGGGAAGGTGCTGAACCCATGATCGGGCAGGCATTCGAGCAGCCAATCGACCAGGGACTCTTCCAGGCTGGGCGGGCAAATCAGGGTCAACAGGGTGGATTCGGGCATGGGCAGATTCCTGGGTTTTCGGGTTGGGTTGGGGTGGCGCGGAGCCGTGGGGGATTTTAGCGCGGCGCGGGCGGCGATAACCGGATGACGGCGGCCACCCAAGAAGTTCTCCCGTGTTGCCCGCGCTCGCGGTAGTTCCCGCCCTGGCTCAATACCTCATCGAAAGCCCGCCGCCGCCAAGGAATCGGACTCCGCCAGCAATCACATCGTCAGTCGCCTCGGACCTCCATCGCTCCAAACAAAGAACAAGGCCCGGATAGATGCTCTAATAAAGAACATATAAAACGCTTTATCCGTCGCAATTGAGTTCACAAAATCGATAATTCAAAATACACTATGTCACGATTTACGGTGCGATCCCAATTTTCGGGAAATGTCGCTCGTTGAAAGCGCGGGGCGTCCGTCCTGGGCGGATGGATTCCCACAGGGTAGCGACCCAAACCCCTGGGCGGAACTCCCGGTCGAAGGCCGCGCCGACCGGGATCGAACGATCCAAGCCCCCGGCACCGGGCCGGGGAACCCTTATTCCAACCCGCCGCGAGGAGGTTAAACCCGTTAGACGAAATAGCCAGTTTCCGGTCTCGATAACAAATATCGCAACAGCCAACAAGGTGATTCATATGCCCCATATCGTCTTATTCGAACATGAGAACTTCAGCGGCCGCCGGGTCGATATCAACCAATGTGGCTCCAGCCTGGGCCGCGACCATAACTTCAACGACAAAACCTCGTCCATCATCGTGGTGAGGGGAACCTGGCTGGTCTACGCCGACGGCGATTACAACGGCAAGTGCTGGGTCTTGAAACCCGGCGAATACCCCACGCCCGACACCTGGGGCGGCTCGCACGACAATATCTCCTCCCTGCGCCCGGTCCCCAAGGACAAAGGACTGCCCCTGGCCGTCCTGTTCGGCGATGGCGATTTCAATGGCCGCATGGTGTCCTTCACCGAAGCCAATGCCGATTTCCCTTACATCGGTTTCAACGACCAGGTGTCCTCGGCGATCATCGTGCGGGGCAACTGGTCGGCCTACCGGGATACCAATTTCAGCGGCCAGCGCTGGGCGCTCTCCGATAAGGGCGGTCCCAACCAAAATGGATTCTATTCCGGCCCGGACGGCTTTTTTGACAACGATGCCATTTCCTCGATAAGGCCGGATTCCGAAACGGCATAAACCTGCGGGTTCTTGGACAAACCCCACCGTCCGCCAAACCACCGGCGGGCGGTACAGACCCGACCGATCCCCTTTCAAATTCCACCCCGTATACCCGGAAATGGCCGCCCGGCACGCCCATGCGTCCTCCCCCCCGCCGGGTCGGCGGAAACGCCTGTTCGAACGCGCCACCCCCTTCGACGAGAAGAACCGTATCGGGCCTCAAGCGCCGGGGTTTGCCTGTTGTTCCAGCCGGGATAGGACCGGGCATGGCGGTGGGGGATTCGTTGCGGGGTGGGCGGGGGTTGATGGGGTTCGCCAAAGTGCGGGATTGCCGCGTATGGAATTGACGTGGGAGAATCGGCTGGGTTTTTTTTGGAGGGGGAATAAGCAGATTCAGCCCGCACGAGGTACGGCGGAATATAGGTATCCTAGAAGCCCTCAATACCCCATAGGGTTGATAGAGGCTGGCGTCATTACAGCCCCTTGGCCTTTGTCAACCGGCTCATCAATCCCACCATTAGTAGTATACTTGCCGACACCCATCCAGCCATCGGGCAAGCTACAACCTTATGATCGATAGCAACCCCACCCCAGAACCTTTGGAGCGCCGCCCGGAAGCTCGTGCATTCAAAATCGAAGACTTGCTTGCTGAGGTCAAGTTAGGACGGGTTCGCATCCCTTCCTTCCAGCGTGGGTTGAAATGGGAACGGGAAGATGCCAGCAAATTACTCGATAGCCTTTATCGCGGTTATCCGGTGGGAACCCTATTGTTTTGGGAAACCGAAGCGGAAGCGAGGGAAATGCAATTCGGCTCGATCAAAATTAGTGCCGGAGGCCGCAATGATGCGCTATGGGTGGTCGATGGCCAACAGCGCATCGTTTCCTTAGCTCGGGTACTCCTGTCAATCGAACCAGATACGGACGGCTTCGCCCTTTATTATGATCTCGATGCCCCTAAATTCATCGCGCCCCCGCCTCCATCCAAGCGCAGCGAAGACCCCACCCGCTGGCTACCCATGACCGAAGTTTTGGATTCCGAACGGCTCTTACAATGGCTATTTGAGAAAATGCCTGCCAGCAAGGAGCGCCGGGACAGGGCAATCCAGCTAGGAAAACGCATACGTGAATATGAAATACCTGCTTATATAGTACGAACCAATAATCAAGAAATTCTACGAGAGGTATTCAGCCGCACCAACGATTCCGGCAAGCGGCTTAAGGCATCCGAAGTGTTTGATGCCTTGCACGGCGCACGCTCTCAAAATCGCCCAGCAACCATTCCAGAAATTGTCTCCGATCTGGAAGCACTTGGTTTCGGTCGTGTCGAAGAAAAGCTTTTATACCGGCTTCTACGGGTTTTGCATGGGGTGGATGCCACAGTTAGGATAGGAGATGGAGCTTTGCGCCTCTCTGAAAAGGATGCCGAAAGTGCGTATCGGAAAACTGCGGAAGCCGCACGCTTAGTTATTCAGTTTTTCAAACAAGACGCCGGCATCCCTTTGTATGACTTATTACCATACAAACACCCATTTATCACTCTTGGGAAATTTTTCCATTACCATCCCACCCCACAACCCCGTTCACGCGAACTACTGGTGCGTTGGCTCTGGCGCGGCGCGCTAAATGGGACACATCAAGGAAATACCCTTTCAACTCAGCAGGCGCTAGAACGGATTGATGCGGAAAGCGAAGAAAAATCCATCCAGCGCTTATTGAAAGCAACGAAAGAAAGGCCAGGGAATATGCCAGATGTTAGCATACCCTTCAAATTCAACCATGCTGTTAGCAAACTACAAGCCCTTGCGTTAATCGATCTCGGGCCATGCAATCTAGAAACCGGGGCATTGCTACAACCGAACACGTTATTCGGCTTGGAAAGCCAAGAGTTACCTCTTCCCCAGATAATTACTTATATGGCTGGCGACCATGACCAATTGACGCGCTCCGCTGCGAACCGGTTAATCCATCCCGCAAAAAATAGAGGAGTGCGTCGGCTCCTAATGAATGTCGCCGATCAGGAAGTTCTGACCTCCCACGGTATTACAGAACCAACACTCCAAGCTTTACGTGAGGGCGATGCGACAAGATTTTTAGCGTTGCGTGCAGACTATCTCCGTCCCCATTTCCAGCAATTCTTCGACCGGCACGCCCGCTGGGACGAACCCGACCGCCCTTCCCTATCTGCGTTGGTAATATCGGACGAAGAGGAGGAAGACTGAATGGGATACACCAACACCCTGCGGGTGCTGTTGAACGATAAGGCTATCGGCACGCTAAGCCTGGATAAAACCGACGGTTGCGAATTCCGCCTATTGGAATCGTACAAAAACGCCTATCCGCGTCCGGTATTGGGCCAAATATTCCTGGATAACCTGAAAGCGGTCCATTACAGCCGCGCACGCGTACCGCCTTGGTTTTCCAACCTGCTACCGGAAGGGCCATTGCGCGAATTGGTGGCGAAACAAGCGGGCGTCCATTCCACCCGCGAATTCTTCCTGCTCCACCACCTAGGCGAAGATTTACCGGGAGCGGTGCGCGTCGTCGCCGATGACGCTTGGGCCGAGCCGGACGACACCGAAGAAAACATCCAACCCGAAAATACCGACGATTTCGGGCAATGGCATTTTTCGCTGGCCGGGGTCCAGCTCAAGTTTTCCGCCAACCGCAGCGAACGCGGCCTCACCATCCCGGCCAGTGGCCGTGGCGGCGATTGGATCGTGAAGCTGCCCGATGCCCGTTTTCCCAAGGTACCTGAAAACGAATATGCCACCCTGCTTTGGGCTAAGGAAAGCGGTATCCGAATCCCGGAAGTGGAGTTGGTGGATATCAGAGGAATCTCCGGCCTGCCTGAGCATATCGGTCTTGTGCGGGAACAATGGGCGCTGGCAATCCGCCGGTTCGACCGGCCCGACCTAAACCGGCGCATCCACATGGAGGATTTCGCCCAAATATTCGGCCTATATCCAGAGCAAAAATACAGCAAATACAATTACGAAACCCTAGGCAGCCTAATTTATTCGCTCACAGGGGAAATAGGCTTGGATGAATATATCCATCGACTTATTTTCATTATTATATCGGGCAACGCGGATGCTCACCATAAGAATTGGAGCCTCATTTATCCCGATGGCATTATGGCCGAACTCTCCCCGGCCTATGATTTGGTTTCGACCATCCAATATATTCCTAACGATAAACTAGCCTTGAACCTCGCCAAATCGAAGCGCTGGGAAGATATAAGCATGGATTCATTTCGTCGGATGGCCAGGAAACTCGGCGTAGAAGAAAGACATATGATGGCGATAGTTAGAGTCATCCTTGACGGTATCCGATCCGCCTGGGAGCGCTCGGCTAAAGAGTTTGGCTATGACTCCACCGCCCGCGAGATACTGGAACGGCATTTCAAGCGGATACCTTTGCTCGAAAGCCGTTCCTGAAGTATCCGCTAAGCCTCCCCCCAGCGCCGGTACAAAACCGGCAACATCACCAAAGTCAGCAGCGTGGAGGTACACAATCCCCCCACGCCCACCACCGCCAAGGGCCGCTGAATCTCCGACCCCGGCCCGGTCGCGAACAGCAACGGAATCAAGCCGAAGGCCGCGATCCCCGCCGTCATCAGCACCGGACGCAAGCGCCGCAACGCCCCCGTCACCACCACTTCATCCATCGGCAGGCCTAGGGCGCGGAGTTGGTTGAAATAGCTCACCATCACCACGCCATTCAAGACCGCGATCCCCAGCAAGGAAATAAACCCGACCGAAGCCGACACCGACAGGTATTCCCCGGAAATCCACACCCCATACACCCCGCCGATCAAGGCCAGCGGCACATTGGCCAGCACCAGCCCCGCCTGCCGCACCGAGCCGAAGGTCGAGAACAGCAGCAGGAAAATCAGCCCGATGGACAGCGGAATCACCACCGCCAAGCGGTCGGCGGCGCGTTGCTGGTTCTCGAACTGCCCGCCCCATTGGATGTAGTAGCCGGTCGGTAGCTGGACCTGCGCCGCCACCGCCCGTTTGGCGTCCTCGACGAAGCCGACCAAATCCCGTCCCTCGACATTACTGCGCACCGAGGCATAGCGTTGGCCGCGCTCGCGGTTGACCGCCACCACGCCTTCCACCGGCTCGATCTTGGCGACGGCGGACAAGGGCACCCGCCGCCCGTCGGGCAGGGCGATTTGCAGGGTGGCCATATGGGCCGGTTCCCCGGAACCCCGCAGCAGCAAGGGCGTCCGCCGGATATCCTCCTGCACAATGCCCAGCTTCAAACCCTCGATCTGCGCCCGGAGCGTATCGGCCAGCGCGTCGGCGTCCAGCCCCAGCCGTCCCGCCGCCAGCCGGTCCAGCTTCACCACCAGATATTGCATCCCCTCGTTGCGGACGGTGAACACATCGGACGCGCCGGGAATCTTCTTCATCGCGGCGGCGATTTCCTCGGCCTTGGCGTTCAACACCGACAATTCCGGGCCATAGAGCTTCACCGCCACATCGCCGCGCACGCCGGTCAGCATTTCCGTTACCCGCATCTGGATCGGTTGGGTGAAGCCGTAGGCGATGCCGGGAATGGTATCCAGCACCTTGCGGATGGCCTCGGTCAATTCCTCCTTGGTCTTCATGCGCCATTCCGCCTGCGGCTTCAACACGAAGAAGTTGTCGGTCTCGTTCAAGCCCATGGGGTCCAGGCCGATTTCATCGACCCCGACCCGCGACACCGCGCGGACCACTTCCGGCACATGCTCCATGATGGCTTTCTGGATTTGCTGGTCCAGCCGCACCGATTCCTCCAAGGTGATGGACGGCAGCTTTTCCACCTGCACGATGATGTCGCCCTCGTCCATGGTGGGCATGAAGGTCTTGCCGATTTGGTTGTAGACGAACAAGGTGGATAGCAGCAACAGCCCCGCGCCCGCCATCACCGTGCGCCCGTGCGCCAACGACCACAGCAACACCGGGCGGTACAGCGCCAGGAATTGCCGTGCCAACCAAGGCTCCTCGTGCTTGACCTTCGTCATCAGGAACGAGGCCAGCACCGGGATGACGATCAGCGAGAAAATCAACGAGCCGCTCATGGCGAACACATTGGTGAAAGCCACCGGCTTGAACAGCTTGCCTTCCAAGCCTTCCAGCGAGAACAGCGGCACGAACACGATGCCGATAATCATGGCCCCCGACACCACCGGCGCGGTGATTTCGCGCATGGCCCGGTAGATGATATGCAGCCGCGGCAGGCGCTGGGCCTTGCTGTGTTCGGCGAGATGGGCGGTGATGTTCTCGACCACGACCACCGCCGGGTCCACCAGCTTGCCGATGGCGATGGCGAGGCCGCCCAGGCTCATCAGGTTGGCGGTCAGGCCGAACTGGTGCATCAGCAAGAAGGTGAACAGCGCCACCATCGGCAGGATGCAAGCCACGGTCAGCGCGGCGCGGACATCGCCCAGGAAAGCCAGCAGCAGCACCAGCACCAGCACCGTCGCCTCCACCAAGGCGTGGATGATGGTGTAGGTGGCTTTTTCCACCAGATGGGCGCGGTTGTAGAACACGTCGATCTTCACGCCCTTGGGCAGGGCCGGCTGGATTTCTTCCAGTTTCTGTTCGAGGCCCGCCACCACTTGCCGGGCGTTGGCCCCCCGGAGGCTCAGGACCAAGCCCTCGACCGCCTCGCCCTTCCCGTCCTGGCTGACCGCGCCGTAACGGGTCAGCGCCCCGATGCGGACTTCGGCCACATCGCCCACGGTGATGGGGATGCCGTTGCGCTGGACGATGACGATGGTCCGCACATCGTCCAAATCGACGATACGGCCTTCGGCCCGCACCAGCAGCGATTCCTCGCCCTGGACCAAGCGGCCCGCGCCGTCGTTGCGGTTGTTAGCCTTGAGCGCCGTGGTCAATTCGCCGATGGACACGCCCCGCGCCGCCATCCGCATATTGTCGGGGATGACCTCGAAGCTCCGCACCCGCCCGCCCAGGGTGTTGACATCGGCCACGCCCGGCACGGTACGCAAGGCCGGGCGGATTACCCAATCCAGGAGGCTACGCCGGTCGGCGAGGCTCAAGCCCTCGCCCTCGACCGTGAACATGAACATCTCGCCCAAGGGCGTGGTCATCGGGGCCATGCCACCCTCGGCGTTGGCCGGGAGGTTGGCCCAGGCGGCGTTCAGACGCTCCGCCACCTGTTGCCGCGCCCAATAGATATCGGTGCCTTCCTCGAAATCCAGGGTGATATCGGTGAGGGCGTATTTGGCGATGGAGCGCAGCATGGTTTGCTTGGGGATGCCCAAGAGTTCCACTTCGACCGGCGCGGTGACGCGGGCCTCGACCTCCTCCGGGGTCATGCCGGGGACTTTGACGATGATTTTGACCTGGGTGGGCGAAACATCCGGGAAGGCGTCGATGGGCAGGTTCATCGCCGCCAGCCAGCCCGCCCCCGCCAGCAGCAAGGCCAGCAGCAGGGCGAAAACCCGCTGGGTCAGGGCGAATTGGATTAAACGCGCCATCATTCCCCTTCCCCCATGCCGAGCCACGCGGCTTTCAGCCCCGCCACACCCTGCACCGCAACCGCGTCGCCCGGCTCCAAGCCCTCATGCACGGTGACGCTGTAGGCTTCCTGCCCCGCCACCGCCACTTCCCGCGCCGCGTAGCCCTCGGCGGTCTTCACGAACACGTAGTTCTTGCCCTCGTGGCTGATGACCGCCGCGACCGGGACACGGAAAATCCGGTCGGTGCTGCGATGCATCAATTGGACGTTGAGGTTCATGCCGGGGCGGAGATTCTCCGCGCCCTGGTCCACCACGGCGCGGACCAGGGCGCTTTGGCTCTGGGCATCGACGTTCTGGCTCACCTCGATGATGCGGGCCGCGGCCTTGGGGTTCTCGACCACGATCCTATCGCCCAGCTTGACCTCGCGCAGGCGTTCCTGCGGCATGTCCACTTCCAGCCATAGTTCGTCCAACTGGCCGATGCGGAATAGCGGGGCCATGGCGTCCAGCCTTTGCCCGACCACGGCCATGCGTTCCAGCACCACGCCGTCGATGGGCGAGCGCACGTCCATCGCGCTGTCGAGTTGATGCTTGGCCTTGAGTCGCGCCACCTCGGCGGGACCGACCCCGGAGGCGATCAGGATTTGCTCGGCCTCGCCCAGCGCGGCCTGGGCCTTGTCGAACGCGCCTTTGGTTTCCTGCCAGCGCAGTTTGGAAATCACGCCTTCTTGCAGCAGGGTTTGGTCGCGGTCCAATTTGGCGCGGGCCAATTCGTATTCGGACACGGCGTCGATCAGATTGCGCTGGGCATCCAACAAGGTGGCGCTGCGGAGTTGGGCCAAGACCTGGCCCTTGCCCACCTTGACGCCCAAAGGCACGTTGACATGGGTGATGACCCCGGCTTGCAAGGCCGACACCACGAACTCCTTGGCGGGCGGCAGCACCACCCGGCCCGGTGCCTGGGCCAGGGGCAGGGCCGCGACCGCTTCCGGCGGCACGGCGCGGATGCCGAGATGGCTGATTTGCTCGGGGGTGAGGCGGACGCTGTTGTCCAAAGCATAGGCCGGAACCACCAGTCCCAACCAAAGCGGCAGGACACCACCAAAACCGACACGCTTGACGATGCTCATGGCGTCACTCCCACCACTTGGTTATAGGTCGCCGTGTCCTTCTGGACTAGGATGGCCCGCTGGGCGGCTTCGCGGATGGCGGCCTGGGCACCGGCCTGGATTTTCAGATAGTCGATCAAGGCGATTTCCCCGGTTTCGAAGGCCAAGCGGCTCATCTTGAGCTGGGTCCCGGCGATTTCCTTGCGGCGCTCGGCGATTTCCAGGGCGGTGCGGTCCACTTCCAAGGTGTGTTCGGCTTCGTGCAGGGCTTTTTCCAATTGCCGCCAGAGGATTTCGCGCTGGGTCAGGCGCTCGGAGAGGAACACATTGGCCTGGGCCACCACCGGGGCGTGCCAGGCGTCGCCGCCAAGCGGGATTTGCAGCACGATATTGTTGCCGGTACTGAAATTGTCCCTGGGGCTGCCGCGCGAGGTATCGGTGCCCAGCAACAAGGTCGGCTGGTTGCCCTGCTTGGACAAACGGGTGAATTCGACCTCGGCCTGCGCCCGTTCCACCAGGGCGTTGGCGGCGGCCAGGGCCGGATGGCTTTCGTCGAAGCCGCGCAAGGGGCTTTGCGCCTCGTCGAAGGTTTTTGGTGCCCGCGACAGCCGGGTGAGGTTCTGATAAGCCTTGCGGGCGTGCATCACTTCGGCCTCGGCCTGAACCAGGGCGGTTTTCTTCTCCAACTGGTCGCTCTCGGCCAGCAGCAAGTCGGCCCGCGCCAAATCCCCGAGTTCCACCCGCCGCCGCACCACATCGGTCAATTGCTCGGCCACTTCGTAGATTTGCCGGGCCAAGCCATAGCGGTTTTCCATCAGCCTGAGGTTCCATAAAGATTCGCGCACCAGCCCGGCCACCTCGTGCCTGAGCGCCCGCGCATAGGTCTCGGCGCTTTTCTTGGCCTCGTCCGCCACCCGCTGGCCGGCCTTGCGCTGGTCCCACATCCACAGGGGCACCTGATAGCCGGTCTGCAAATCCTGGGTGCCCTTGTTGTCGATCAAGGCGTCGTCGATCCATTGCAGATAGATCATGGGGTAGCCCGCGATCCAACTCGCGCCGCGCTGCTCCAAAGCCCGCGCCTCCTCCTCGAAGGCGGACAACAGGGTTTGCTGGGGATATTTCTCGAAGGTGGCCTCGACCGCCTGTTTGAGGGTCATGCGCTCGTCGAAGCGCAGTTCGTCGTAATGTTCGACCACGAGGTTTTGACCCTGCGCGGACGTGGCGGCACACAGGCACAGCAAACCCGCCAAGCCGTATCGCAATCTCATATTTTTCTCCACGGCGCGGCTTCGCGGGGCCGCGCCTCAGATGGACGGCGCCGCCGGAACGGCGCGGAAAGAAAGGGCGTGCGGCATTATCCAGGCCGCACCGGGCATCAAAGCTCGACGGGAACGGCGGGCGGGGCGCGGGGATGGGCGGCAGCGCGGCGGGGCCGATGGAACAGCGGCGGCGGCGCGTCGAGATAAGGCGGATCGGTCCAGGTCGCGGGCGGCGGGAACGGCCAAGCCACCGCGAGCGCGGCAGGATCGGGGTCGCCGATCCAGGCGGGGGTGGTGGCGCTATCGTGGCGGACGCCCGCCTGCATCCCCACGATCCAGTCGCCGGGATCGAGTTCCACCGACAAGGCCACGCGCTCCGGTCCGCTCCGCCCCAGGAATTCCAAGCCCGGCAAATGCAGGAAACCCTCGCCGCCCCCGACAGGGTCGAAGGCATGGGCATGGACCCAGGGCGCGATGAGTTGCATCAGCACCAGCAGCGGGAACAACACGGTGCGCGGGACTCGGGTCATGGCATGGAGGGGGAATAGGAATTCGTGCGGATGGCCGGGCCACAGTATAGGGCCGGAGCGCCGCCGCTGTAAAAACATCGGTTTCCCCGTGCCACCGCCGACTTTCGGCCCCGGCTCCGCCATCGAATCCAAAGCCGCCCACCACCACGATTGACAGGCCCGGTTTTCCCGGCTTTATTGGATGCCCTGGGCCCGACCGCACCCTACCCATGAACGATACGGAACACACCACCCCGATGGACGAAGACAAGACCGGCTTCTTTGCCCCAGGACCGTTGCTACGCAAAGACGGCGACGACGGCAACGCCCATTATCTCCTGGTCATCGACGGCGGCGAACGGGGCCGCGTCCTCGAACTGGGCGCGGAGCCCCTCACCATCGGCAGGCATTCCGACAACGCCCTGCGCCTGCCCGACCATTGCGTCTCCAAACAGCACTGCCGCGTCAGCCTGCAACATCCCCTGGTCTGGGTGGAGGATTTGGGTTCCACCAACGGCACCTTCCTCGACGAGCGCAAGATCGCCGGCCAGACCCTATGGCCGGTGGACGGATTGCTCCGCATCGGCAACCACGTCCTCAAACACGAATACCGCCACAAGCCCTCCATGCGTGAATCGGAAACCCTGGCCGCCGACCTCCAGAAGGCCAGCGAGTACGTCCAATCGCTACTGCCGCCGCCCTTGGGCCAAGGGCCGGTGCGGGTGGATTGGTGCTTCGTGCCTTCCGCCGTGCTGGGCGGCGACAGCCTGGGCTATGACTGGCTGGACGCGGACCGTTTCGCGTTCTATCTGGTGGATGTGTGCGGGCACGGAGTCGGCCCCGCCATGCACGCGGTCTCGGTACTGAACGTGCTGCGGCATAAATCGCTGGCGAACGTGGATTTCGGCCAGCCCGCCCAGGTATTGAACGGGCTGAACGCGGCCCTGGGAATGGAACAGCACGGCGAAATGTTCTTTTCCATTTGGTATGGGGTGTACCGGGTATCCAGCCGCCGTTTGGTATTCGCCTCGGGCGGGCACCCGCCCGCCCTCCTCCTGAGCCCGGACCAGGACGCGGCGCGGGATTTGACCACGGGCGGGCTGTTCGTGGGGGTGTTGCCGACGGGGGAGTTCCAGCAACAAGAACTCGCCCTGCCGCCCGCCAGCACGCTGTGGGTTTATAGCGACGGGGTGTTCGAGATCAGCCTGCCGGACGGCGGCGAATGGAGCCTCGGCGAATTCCGGGCCTTGGTGACGGGGCAAACCGGCCCGGTTCCGGCCCAGGCGGTCTACCGCGAGATCGCGGCCCTGGCCCACCAAGGCCGGATCAACGACGATTTCTCGCTGATGATCCTCAGGTTCCCCTAATCCCGGCGGACGGATAAGTATTCGTCCGCATGGACCGGGAGCCCGCCCCGGACCATCATAGTCAACGTCCGCCGCCGCCGCCCCCAGGCGGGCGGCGGAACATAGGGAGTTTGCCGACCTGGATAGCCGCCAGGTCGGCTTTTTTATGCCCGGCCCCCTCAACCACGCCGCCGCGACTTGCGCCGGTCACCGACCCGCCGCTCCAAAATACCCACGCCATGGGGCGTGAGTTCCATCGCGCCGCGCCGGTCGCGGGTCCGGCGCTCGTATTCGCGCCGCGCCTCGCGCCATTGCAAGGTTTTGATGACCGCGATGGAGAAAAGCAACAGCGCCAGAATCAAGATACCGAACCAATCGTCGGCGGATGGGATTTGGGACAACAGCATCATCTAACCTCCGTTGCGGGGAATCCGGCGCGGCGCTCCGACGGCCACGCCCGGCCCACCGATGGCATGAATCTCCTGCTTGGGCCGGGATGGGCCTCCCTGGGTTCCCGGCGACTCAAAACGAGGCGGTGACTTCCAGGAAACCATAATTGGCGTCGTTCTGGAGCGCATAGTCGCTGCGGGCGACATCGGACCCGAAGACATGGGCGTAATAGGCGCTCCAGGAGAAATACTTGGAGACATTATGGGTGAAGGTCACGTCCACCAACTGGCCGATGCTGCTATGCCCGCCGGAGGCACGGCCAAAATAACCGAAGCTTCCGCTCCGCGAGGTAGCCCCCGAACCGCCGTAGAACAAGTCGTGGCTATCGCCCAGGGAAAGATGGTGGAAATCCACGCCGAGTTTGGTACTGTCGGTGGGCAGCACCGAAAACTGGGCGAACACATCTTGTATATTCATCAGGTTGAAGAACGGGAACTTGGCGTACAGCCGGACCGTGGGCAACACCTGGAAGAACGTGCCATGGGTGCCGTCCTGGGCGTTGCTATCGCCGGAACTGCGGAAATACCCGGCCCGCAGCCAAGGCTTGAACATCACATCGGTGAATTGGTAGCCGATTTCCGGGGTGACGGCCCAGGCATCCTGCTTGAGGTTGCCCCAGTCGCCAAATTGATAAGCCCCCCAGAATACCCCGTCGAGGCTGCCAGGACCGATCTTTTGCACGGTCAAGGCATGGGTGCCGACCGTGCTGATGGCCAAGGCGTCCTGGCTCAGTTTGGGCCTATCGGCCAAGGGCCGGTTATCGGTGGGCTGTACGCCGCGGTTATCGCCGTAATAGAGATAAAACAGCCGGGCCTCGGTATCGGGCAACAACGCCCCCTTCTTGCTGGTGATCGCGCCATAGGCCAGGTCGATATGGCTAATTTGGTCCTCGGCTCGGATGTTGAAACCGCCCTGGGTCGGATGGGTGGCGGTGAGGGTGACATTGAAGTCCGGGGCGTCGTAGTTCAGCGCGAAACCGTCGAGATTGCGGGTGGCGTGGGCGAAGTCGAACGGGCCGATCAGGCGCTGGGAAATCCGGGTGGTTTTCAATCCGTCGAATTTGGCATCGCCGGTCTTATATTCCAAGCCATCCGAAAACTCGAAGCGACCGCCTTTAAAATAGGTATTGGCCAGGCCCATCATGGGTTGGAGCTTGAAATTCAGATAAGCCTGCTTGATATGCACATCGCCGGACGAGACATTCTTGCCGCTGTCGGCGTAATAGGCACCGCCCAAACCCAAAGGTCCGACCCCCGGCCCACCGAAGGCATGGGTGGGCAAATCATACAGCCCGGTATATTCCCCCTGCGCCAAACCATCCACCCAGGGCGTGGTCATGGCGACGCCCAGCCGCGCCCGCAACGCCCCGAAGGCATAATCGTTCTGGTTGGCGACCACGCCCTGGGCCGGATTGATGGCGGGCTGGAAGAAATCGAAGGCCTCGAAGCGCCCGCGCAATTCGCCCAACACCCTGAAATTGGGACTGATCTGGCCCAAGGGCGCTTCGTCGGCGGCCTGGGCGGCGGCAGCCCACAGGCAGGCAGCCAACCCGGACCAAGCCCAGGGCTTGGGGACGATGGCCAGGGTCGGCGGATGGGATGGGAGATGCGATGGTCGAATCATGGAGCAATCCTCGTCGGGTCGATGGGCGGCGGGGCACGGGCGAAAAAAAAGCGTCCACACGGGCCACGCCTAAGGCGCGATCCGCATGGACGCCGTTGTCCGCTCCCCGCCGCCGCTGGCTAGGGAGAAAAATCAAGGAATCGGAACCACCCCATGCCGCCATTGGCATGGAACGGAAATCACATCGGCGCCCAAGCCCGGTTGGGCGACCTGGGAACCCAAGGTATAGAACACTCCGCCGTGCCCGGCGGGCCGCTACAAGCTTTCCAGCGCCAACAAGGTCCGCGCCACCTCGGCCACTTTGAGGTTGCGGTCCATCGCGGCCTTGCGCAGCAATTGGTAGGCCGCGTCCTCGCTCAAGCCCCGCCGCTGCATCAAAACACCCTTGGCCTTGTCGATCACCTTGCGGTCGGCCAGCTGGCTCTTGGTCTCGTGCAGTTCCTGCCGCAACGCCTCGAACTCGCGGAACCGGGCTATCGCCACCTCGACGATGGGCATGATCCGCTCCCGGCTCAGGCCGTCCACCACGTAGGCGCTGACCCCGGCCTGCACCGCCTGGCGGATGTATTCGCCATCGCGCTTGTTGGAAAACAGGATGATGGGCTTGGGCTGGTCGCGGCCGATTTCGCGCATTTGCTCCAGGGTGTCGCGGCCCGGCGCTTCCATATCGACGATGACGATATCGGGCTGGCAGGCTTGCACCTCGCTCAGGAGGCTCCGGCCCGGCTCGATGCGGGCCACCACCGTATGCCCGGCATCGCTCAGGGCTTGGCGCAGGATGGCGCTGCGTCCGGCGTCCTGATCGACCAGCATGATTTTGAGGCGCTCCGCGTTCATGGATTCAGCCCGGCCAGTTGATCCAAGGACACCCGCAACCGATGGATATCGAATTGCCGCAGATAGCCCACCGGATCGGCGGGATCGAAACAGCGGCCATCGGCGTACAAGTCCGCGCCCAAGGCGATGGGTTCCGGGCCGTCCAGCGTCCAGGGCCCGGCGTGCCCGCCTTCGGCTTTGTAGTCCACGGCGGGGCTGGCGAACCCCAAGGCGCGGGCCGCTTCCCGGTACAGGTCGGGGCGGTAGACCTGCTCCGCGACCTCGCGGATATTCCTAGGCTCCTCCAACTGGCCCCAGCGGTACATCTGGGTCACGAACCACATGGCATGGGAGCGCCAGGGGAAATTGGCGGCATAGCGGTGGAACACGTTGAAATCCGGGCAAGACCGGGGCGCGGCCCCGGCTTGGTATTGGAACGAGCCGGTCATGGACATCTTCACCACCTCGGCCGGCGCGTTCACATAGTCCTCGCGGGCCAGGATTTCCGCCACTTCCAGCCGGTGTTCCGGTTGATCGATCCAGCGCGCGGCTTCCAGCAAGGCCATCAGCACGGCGCGATGGGTGTGGGGGTGGCGCTCGGCCCAGTCGCGGGTGACGCCGAACACCTTCTCGGGATGGTTGTTCCAGATGTCGTAATCCGTGACCAGGGTCCGCCCCACGCCCACGGCCACGGCTTGTTCGTTCCAGGGCTCGCCCACGCAATAGCCGTCGATCTCGCCCATATTCAGGCACTCCACCATGTAGGACGGCGGCACCACCAGCAACCGGGTATCGCGGTCGGGATCGATGCCGCCCGCAGCCAGCCAATAGCGCAGCAGATAGTGATGGGTCGAGAACGGGAACACCATGGCGAAATTCATCGGTGGACGCCCGGCCCCGCGCTCCTGCGCGACGACCCGCGCCAGCGCCCGCGCCGTCATCGGCTGTGCCTGCGCGGCCTCGGGGTCGGCCTCCGCCATCCGCTGGTACAAATCGGGCGATACGGTGATGGCGTTGCCGTTGAGGTCCAGCGACAGCGCGGCGACCATGGGCTGTTTGATCTCGCCCAGGCCCAAGGTGGTGGCGATGGGCATCGCCGCCAGCATATGGGCACCGTCCAGCACGCCGACCGCCACCTTGTCGCGGATATTGGCCCAGGACACTTGGCGGGACAGGCGGACTTCCAAGCCATACTTGGCGAACCAGCCTTTTTCCAGGGCGATGACCAAGGGGGCGCAATCGGTCAGGGGGATGAAGCCCAGGGTCAGTTCGCGCTTTTCGAGGGTGGCGCTCATGGGCGGGCCTCGCGGTTCGGTGGGGAATCTCGGTACGTCGGGTTCATGGGGGTCCTTGGATGACCGCGATCAGCGCGGCATGGGTAAAAACGGCAAGGTATCCGCTCCGTCCCGGCCTTGCCAAGCGCGGCGCATCAAGACCGCGCCCCGCGCAGCAGGCTATTCAACTCCGGCAGGCAGGAACCGCAGCCGGTCCCGGCCTTGAGCGCCGCGCCGATCTGCTCCACCGTGGTGAAGCCCTGGCTTTGGATCGCGCTGCGCAAAACATTCATGCCCACCCCGAAGCAAGCGCAGACGGTACGGCCCGGATCGCTCCCGGCGACGGCGGGCCGTCCCGCCAGCAAGGCCGCCCGGTCCATCTCCGGCAAATCTTCTTGGGCGAACAAGCCCGCCAGCCAATCGCGGGACGGCAAGGCCGGTCCCACGCCGACGAACAAACAAGCCCGCAACCGCCCGCCGCGCAACACGGCGCAACGGTAGCGCCCGGCGTGGGCATCGGCGAATTCCAGCCAATCGGCAGCGCCCTCCTGGGCCAGGATAGACTCCGCCCAGGATCGCCAATCATCCGGCGCGGTTTCGCCCGCCAACTCATAGCGCCAATAATCCGCGCCCCGCACCGCGACCCGGTATTCCGGCCCCGGAATCGCCAACGCCTCCCGCGACAATAGGAAACCCTGCCAAACGGGCCGATACGCCCCGACCCGGACCGGCGTGTGCTTGGATTCGGGTTCACCCGACACCGGATCGACCACCGGATTCACCAAGGCATTCACCAAGCCGCGCCGGGCCTGGACATCGCTCCAATGCATGGGCATGAACACCGACCCGGCTTGCTGATCCGGCGTGATGCGGGCGCGGGCCAGGGCCGAACCGTGGCGGCTTTCGAGCCGGACCAAAGCCCCGTCCGCGACCTCCCAGCGGGCGGCGTCGTCCGGGTGCAATTCGGCATAGGGTTCGGGGAGGTGATGGCCGAGCCGCGCCGCCTTGCCGGTGCGGGTCATGGTGTGCCATTGGTCGCGGATGCGGCCCGTGTTGAGGACCAGCGGATAATCCAAATCCGGCGGATTGAACGGCGGCTGGGGCGGCAAGGGCAACAGCCGCGCCTTGCCTTCCGGGCCGGGGAATCCGCCCGCAGCGAACAAGCGGGCGGTGCCTGCTGGATGTTCCGCGTTCACCGGCCATTGGATGGGCGGCAGCACGTCGTAGGCGGCGGCGTCGAGTTCCGCCAGCCCGGCAATATCGAACAACCTGCGACCTTCGTTGTGTAAACCGGACAGCCGGGCGTGTTCCACGAAGATATCGCGGGGCGCGGCGTAATCGAAACCTTCGGCATAGCCCATGCGGCGGGCGACCTCGGCGATGATCCAGCCATCCGGTTTGGCTTCGCCCGGCAAGGGCAGGAAGGCGCGTTGCCGGGAAATCCGCCGCTCGGAATTGGTCACGGTGCCGTCCTTCTCGCCCCAGGCCGCGGCGGGCAAGCTGACATGGGCATAGGCCGCGAGATCGGTCTCCGCCTCGCAATCCGAAACCGCCACGAACTCGCAAGCCGCGAGCGCCCGCCGCACCGCCGCCGCATCCGGCAGGCTGACCACGGGATTGGTCGCCATGATCCACACCGCCTTCACCCGGCCCTGTTCGATAGCCTGGAACAGTTCCACGGCTTTCAGGCCCGGTTGTTCGGCCATGCGCGGCGCATTCCAGAATTCACGTACCCAAGCCCGGTGCCGGGGATTTTCGATCTCCAAATGCGCCGCCAATTGGTTGGCCAAACCGCCCACTTCGCGCCCGCCCATGGCGTTGGGCTGGCCGGTCAGGGACAGCGGCCCCATGCCGGGCTTGCCGATACGGCCCGTCGCCAGATGCACATTGAGGATGGCATTCACCTTGTCGGTGCCGCTGCTGGATTGGTTCACGCCCTGCGACCAAGCGGTGACGGTCTTTTCGGTGCGGGCGAACTCTTGGTAGAAACGGACGAGATCGGTTTCCGGCACGCCACAGGCCAAGGCCACGGCGGGCACGGATGGGGCGCTGTCCCGCGCCGCCTCCAGGGCTTGGGATAAGCCGACCAAATGCTCCATGAAACCGAAATCCAGCCGGTCGTGCTGGCGCAGATAATTCAGCAAGCCGTTGAACAGCATCACATCGCTGCCAGGCCGGATGGCAAGATGCAGGTCGGCGGATTCCGAAGTGGCGGTGCGGCGCGGGTCGATAGTGACCAGTTTGAGGCCGGGCCGGTCCTGTTTGGCCTTCACAATGCGCTGGAACAGCACCGGATGGCACCACGCGGCATTGGAACCCACCAGCACGATCAAATCGGCCTGTTCCAAATCCTCGTAGCAACCCGGCACCACGTCCTCGCCGAAGGCGCGTTTCTGCCCGGCCACGGTAGAGGACATGCACAACCGGGAATTGGTGTCGATATTGGCCGAGCCGATATAGCCCTTCATCAGCTTGTTGGCGAGGTAATAATCCTCGGTCAGCAATTGGCCGGAGACATAGAAGGCCACGGCCTCGGGTCCGTGGGTATCGATGACGCGGCGGAATTCGCCCGCCACCTTATCGAGCGCCTCGTCCCAGCCGACGCGGCGCGGGCCGATCTGGGGATAGAGCAGCCGGGTTTGAAGCGATAGGGTTTCACCCAGGGCCGAACCCTTGGAGCAAAGCCGCCCGTAATTGGCGGGATGTTCCGGGTCGCCCTGGATGAGCGCGGATTCCGGCCCGGTCGGCGTCGCCAGGACGCCACAGCCGACGCCGCAGTAAGGGCAGGTGGTGCGGATGGGGGATGTGGCGTGCATGGTGGGTTCCTTCGTTGCGGGCGGCTAGCGTTGACAATTTCGGATATAAAGTTGACTATAATTCATTTTAACATTGACAAAATGGAGTTTCCCATGGTCGGTGTACGCAAACGCGGTGAGGAAATCCGGCGATTCATCCTTGAGCAAGTCCAAGCCCATCCGGTGGAAATCGCCAAGATCACCAGCGAACAGTTTGATATTTCCCGGCAAGCAGTGAACCGGCATATCCAGCAGCTTATTTCCGATGGCTTGATGACCGTGGAAGGGGCGACGCGGAGTCGGCGTTATGCGCTCAAGCCCTTGCTGAAGTGGGAGCAAAAATACGCGCTGGATGGCTCTTTGGAAGAAGACCGGGTTTGGCGTACCGATATCGCCCCACGCCTCGGGAACTTGCCGAAAAATGTGCTTGATATTTGGCATTATGGGTTTACCGAAATGCTGAACAACGCGATTGACCATTCTTCTGGAACAAGCGTGATAATTTATATGGAAAAAACCGCTTTGAATTCAAAGATGTCATTATTAGATGATGGTGAAGGTATTTTCAAAAAAATCAAACGCATAATGAATCTTGACGACGAGCGACACGCCATTCTTGAATTATCAAAAGGGAAACTGACCACTGATCCATCCAAACACTCTGGAGAGGGAGTTTTCTTTTCTTCAAGGGCATTTGATCTATTTCAAATCCTCTCGGGGGATGTATATTTTTCTCATCAAATAGACACAAAAGATGACTGGATATTCGATGGCGTTGGGCTGGACAGAGGCACACTTGTTTCTATGACGCTTAGCAATACAGCCCAACACTCAATGAAAGAAATATTCGACAGATTTACATCCGACGAAGATGATGATTTCAGGTTTACAAAAACCGTGGTTCCCGTCCGCTTGGCCCAATATGGCGATGAAATGTTGGTTTCCCGGTCTCAAGCCAAACGGCTACTCGGAAGGATTGAAAAATTCAAGACCGTCATTTTTGATTTCACCGGAGTTGGCACCATCGGACAGGCGTTCGCTGATGAAATATTCCGGGTATTCGCCAAAGAACATCCCAAGATTATCCTCATTCACATCAATGCCAGTCCCGACACTCAAAAAATGATTTCCCGAGCCATTCATCACGACGATCCATAATTTCCGGGTACGAAGCGCCATCGTTCCCACGGCCTCCGTGGGAACGGCCATCCCACTTCACCGCGCCAACGCCCCCAAATAAACCCGCCCCGCCTCCACCTTCACCGCATAACGATGGGCGCAGCCCTTGTCCGGGGCCACCGCCTCGCCCGTGGCCAGATCGATCACCCAGTTATGCAAGGGACAGGCGACCCGCCCACCATGCACGATCCCCTGCGACAGCGGCCCGCCCTTGTGCGGGCAGCGGTCGCGCACCGCGAAAAAGCGGTCGTCCACCGTGCGGAATACCGCGATATCGCCGAAGGCCGTCGCCACCGTGCGGGCGGCTTGCGGCGGGATATCGTCGATGTGGCCGATTTCGATCCATTCGCCCATGGCTCACCCCAATTTGTGCAAAGGCGCGAATTGCTCGCGCTGTTTCGAGAGTTCGGCCCAGGGATCGACCTGGGCCGGTGCTTGCGATTGCAGGAACCGCGCGTACAGCGCCTTGCGCCCCGCCGCGTCCTCGACGATATGGCGCTTGACGAAATCCAGCCCGACCCGCTCGATCCAGGGCGCGGTGCGTTCCAGATAGCGGGCCTCTTCGCGGTACAACTGCATGAAGGCACCGCAATATTCCTTCACCTCCTCGGCGGTTCCGACCTTGCACAGCAGGTCGGTGGCCCGCACCTTGATCCCGCCATTGCCGCCGACATGCAATTCCCAACCGGACTCCACCGCCACCACGCCGAAATCCTTGATGGTGGCCTCGGCGCAATTGCGCGGGCAGCCCGACACCGCCATCTTGAATTTGTGCGGGGTCCAAGAACCCCAGGTCATTTGCTCCAGTTCGATGCCCATCCGGGTCGAATCCTGGGTGCCGAACCGGCACCATTCCTGGCCGACGCAGGTTTTCACCGTGCGTAGCGCCTTGCCGTAGGCATGGCCCGACACCAGCCCGTGCTGGTTCAATTCCGCCCAAATATCCGGCAATTGCTCGCCCGGCACGCCCAACAGGTCGATGCGCTGGCCGCCGGTGATCTTGACACAGGGGACTTGGAATTTTTCCGCCACATCGGCGATGGCCCTGAGTTCCTGGGCGCTGGTGACGCCGCCCCAGATGCGCGGGATCACCGAATAGGTGCCGTCCTTCTGGATATTGGCGTGCTTGCGCTCGTTGACGAAGCGGGATTGGGGATCGTCGCGGTAGTCCTCCGGCCAGGCGCACAGCAGGTAATAATTCAGGGCCGGGCGGCAGCTATGGCAACCATCCGGGGTTTTCCAGGCCAGCGCCCGCATCAGTTCGGGAATGCTCTTGAGATTGCGTTCGCGGATGGCGGCGCGGATTTCTTCGTGGCTGTGTTCGGTACATTTGCACAGGGATTTCTTGGCTCCGCCCGCCGCATAAGCCTCGCCCAAGGTGTGTTGCA
Source organism: Methylomagnum ishizawai (assembly GCF_900155475.1). NCBI lineage: Bacteria > Pseudomonadati > Pseudomonadota > Gammaproteobacteria > Methylococcales > Methylococcaceae > Methylomagnum > Methylomagnum ishizawai. The sequence continues at coordinate 4,321,613 of NZ_FXAM01000001.1, forward strand.
GGATTTGCTCGACCAAGCCGGTGCAAGAGCCGCAGGAAGCCGACGCCTTGGTCTGCGCCCGCACCTCGTCCAGGCTGGACAGCTTGTGGCCGACGATGGCATCGACGATGGTTTTCTTGCACACGCCATTGCAGCCGCAGACCTCGGCCCCGTCCGGCAAGGCGGCGGCACGATTGACCGGAGCCGCGCCCGCCGCATCCACCTGGGCCTGGCCGAACAGCACTTGCTCGCGGATCGCCGCGATATCGGTGCCCTCGCGCATCAGCTGGAAATACCAAGCCCCGTCGGCGGTATCGCCGTATAGCACCGCGCCCTGGATGCGGTTATCGCGCAGCACCAGCTTCTTGTAGACACCCCGCCCCCGGTCCTGGAACACCAGTTCCTCGGTATCCGCGCCGCCCTGGAACTCCCCGGCGGAGAACACATCGATGCCGGTCACTTTGAGCTTGGTGGAGGTCGCCGAGCTTTCGTAGGCGGCGGCGCTCGACCCAGCCAGATGCTCGGCGCAAATCTTGGCCTGCTCGAACAAGGGCGCGACCAGCCCGAACAACTGGCCGCGATGCTGCACGCATTCGCCCACAGCGTAGATATGCGGATCGAAGGTCTTGAGGCCGTCGTCCACCAGGATGCCGCGTTCGCAGTGCAGCCCGGCGGCTTTCGCCAGTTCCACATTGGGGCGGATACCCACGGCCATCACCACCAGATCGGCGGGGATTTCCGCGCCGTCCTTGAACCTGACCGCCTTCACCCGCCCCTCCTCGCCCAACAAGGCTTCAGTCTGGGCTTCCAGTTTGAATTCCAAGCCGCTCTTTTCCAGCGCGGCTTTCAGCAGGTCGGAGGCGGGCTTATCCAATTGCCGCTCCATCAGCGTGTCGAGCAAATGCACCACGGTGACTTTCATGCCGCGCTGCCGGAGGCCGTTGGCGGCTTCGAGGCCGAGCAAGCCGCCACCGATCACCACGGCATGGGAGTATTGCGCGCAAGCTTCCAGCATCCGGTTCACATCGCCGATATCGCGGAAGCCGATAACGCCGTCCAAATCCTTGCCCGGCACCGGCAAGATGAACGGCAGCGAGCCGGTGGCGAGCAATAGCCGGTCGTAGCCGAGTTCCAGGCCATCCGCCGTGCGGACCCGGCGCTTGTGGCGGTCGATGGCGGCGATGGGACGGCCCTTGTGGAGGGTGATATCGCGCTCGGCGTACCAAGCCTCGTCGTGGATGACGATATCTTGCAGGCGCTTTTCCCCGGTCAGCACCGGGGACAGCAGGATGCGGTTGTAATTGGTGTGCGGCTCGGCCCCGAACACGGTGATGTCGTACCGGTTGGGCGCCCGTTTCAGGAGTTCTTCCACAGTGCGCATACCGGCCATGCCATTGCCGACCAGGATCAGTTTCTGCTTGCTCATAAGGTTTCCTGCCTTCGCTGGCCCGGCGCTTGGGTTCCGGGCGGATATTTCGGGCAACAAAAAAAGGCGTCCGCAGCCAATGCGGGAAGTTCCGCTGGATGCATGACGCCTTTGTCATTGGCCCTGGATCGCCGCCGTTGGCGCGTAGGGGCCGTTGCCGGAATTAAAAGCAGGGATTGTGCCAGATAGCGCAATAGGCTTGGAGACTGGGATTCGGGCATAAAAAACCCGCATGACGCCGAGAAGTTTGCACCATGCGGGGGAGAAGTTGAACGGTCGTGGTGCGGCTCGCTGCCTATCCGCACCCGCCCGCCAGCCGATACAAGCACACCATCAGCCCGCCGAACAGCACCAGCGCCACGCCCTTCCAGAACGCCAACGGATCGCGCTCGTATAGGGGAATCCGCCGCGCCGGGGTCCGCTTGCCGCCGCCCTTAGCGAGGCCCGCTTCCAAGTCGTAGGCCAGTTCGACGCTATCGGCATAGCGCCGGTCCGGGTCCACGGCCACGGCGCGTTCCAGCACCGCATCCAGCCAAACCGGGAGGTCCGGGCGCTGGGCCGTCAAGGGCTGGGGCGGGCCGACAAAACGCGGCGCGGCGAATGGCTCGATCTCGCCGTAAGGATAAGCACCACCGAACAGCCGGTAGAGGGTCACGCCCAGCGCGTAGACATCGCTGGCGGCACCGCCCCGCCCGCCGTGGAACAACTCGGGGGCCATATAGCTGGGCGTGCCCGGCACGGGATCGTTCGCATCTTCGTCCCAGGCCGGGAGCCTCGCGATACCCAAGTCCAGCAGTTTCAAGCCACCCGCGTCCGGCAACAGGATGTTGTCCGGCTTGATATCGCGGTGGACGATGCGTTGACGGTGCAGGGCGTGGACCGCCTTACACAGCTTCAAGGCGATATCGATGCCCTGCTCCAAACCGGGCGGACCCCGCCGCGCCAACCACTGCTCCAGGGTCGGGCCGGGATAGAACGGCATCACCGAATACAGCCGGGTTTGGCGACCCGGCGCTTGTTCCAGGATTTCCGCCACCCACGGGCTTTTCACCCGCGCCCCGATCCAGGCTTCCCGCAGGAAGGCATCGTGGTATTCGCGCTCGTCCGCCACCCTGGGATGGGGGAATTTCAGCACCACCTGGGTATCGTTGCCCCGGTCGCTGGCGACGAACAAGGCGCTATAACGGCCCGAGGCCAGCCGCCGCTCCAAGCGGAAGCCATCCACCATCCCGCCCAGTTCGGGCAATTCCAGCAAAGGCAAAGCCTCGATCCAATCGCGCAGCGCCCGCCGGTCGGCCCTGGGCAGGGCGAGGACATCCACCACCAGGGCGGTGATATTGTCCTGCCCGCCCCGTTGCAGGGCCAATTCGGCGAGATTCGCCGCCGTGGCTTCCGGCGTGGCGCGTTCCAGCAGCACGCGGGCGAGATCGGCGGTTTTCAAAGCGCCATGGACGCCGTCGCTGCACAGCAGGAAACGGTCGTGGGGTTCAAGGGGATATTCGGCGTAATCGATGCGGAGCCGCGCTTCCAGGCCGATGGCGCGGTAGAGGATGTGGTCCTGGCCGGGACCGTCGAGATTATGATCTTCGGAGAGGAGTTCCAGGCTTTCCCCGCGCAGGCGGTAGACGCGGCTATCGCCCACATGCACCAGATGGGCGCGGCGGCCCCGCAGGATCACCGCGCTGAAGGTGGTGCCCATCCCGGCCAATTGAGGATCGCGCCGACCCAGGGCGTGGACCCAGCGATTGACCGGGGCCAAGGCCCGTTCCACCCGCTGTTCCGGTCCCAAGGTTTCCGGCAGGCCGTACCAGGCTTCGAGGAAGCCCCGGACACAAGTCTCGGCGGCGACTCGCCCGCCCTGCGTCCCGCCCATGCCGTCCGCCACCGCCAACACCGCCCCGCACAGGCCCAGTTCCCGCGGCGGGGGTTCGGCGATGGCGGCGAAATCCTGGTTGTCCTCGCGCCGCCCCCGCAAGGAGGCGAAGGCGGCGCGGAAACTCAAGCAAGGTTCGGTCATGGATTCAGCCAGCGTGTCCTTGGGTTAGCGATAGCGTAACCCATCGTCGCGGAAGCTATACCCGCGCCTCCGCCACCGCGCCCCACGTGGTGCGCCAGCGCCGCTTGACCAGCAACAACCCGCCCAGCCCGAACAAGGGCAGCAGCGCGAACACGCTGAACCCCAGGGCGAACCCATGCTGCATCTCCCAGGACCAGCCCAGCGTCTTCGCCAAGAAGAAGCCGCCCACGCCCCCGGCGCAGCCCACCAAGCCCGTGACCACACCGATTTCTTTGCGGAAGCGCAAGGGCACCAATTGGAACACCGAGCCATTGCCCATCCCCAGCGACAGCGTGCCCACGAAGAAGATGGCGACCGCGCCCCAGGCCATGGCGGGCAATTCCAGGAAGCCCCAGCCCGCCACCTTGGCCTCAGTGCTGGTGCTGGGCGCGGCCGGGCCTTCCGGCATGAACGAGATCGCGAGATAGCACAGCGCGACCAGCACGAACAACACCTGCAAAACCTTGATGCCACCCAGCCGGTCGGCCAGATAGCCGCCCAAAGGCCGGAACATCGACCCGGCGAACACCACGATGGCCGCCATCAAGCCCGCCGCGACCCCGGAAACGTGGTACCAGCTGGTGAAATACAAAGGCAGCGCATTCCCCAGCCCCACGAAGCCGCCGAAGGTGATGGAATAGAAGAACATGAACCACCAGCAATCCGAATCCTTCAACACCGCCGCGTAATTGGCGACCGTGACCGGCGCCCGCTTGTCCGGGGCGTCCTTGACCAGGATGGCATAGATGAGCAGCACGACGAGCAGCGGGATCATCAGGAAGCCGAACACCGCCTGCCAACCGAATTTCTCCGCCAGCACCGGCACGATCATCGAGTCCAGCACCACGCCCATATTGCCCGCCCCGGCGATGCCCATCACGATGCCCTGGAACTTGGGCGGATACCAACGGCTGGCCTGCGGCAAAGCCACGGCGAAGCTGGCCCCGGCCACGCCAAGCAATCCGCCCAGCAACTCCACCTCCAACTTGGACCCCAACCCGAACAAGAACACATAGGCCATCCCGGCGATGACCAAGACCTGGGCCAGGATGCCGGTCAGCTTGGCCCCGAGATGGTCGGCCAACGAACCCAGGACGATGCGGAACACCGCCCCCGATAGGATGGGGATGGCCACCAGGGTGAATTTCTCCCCGACCGGAATCCCCAGGTCTTTGCTGATATAGAGCGACAGCGGCCCCAGCATCACCCAGACCATGAAGGACACGTCGAAATATAAAAAGGCCGATAACAGCGTCGGCCAATGGCCCGCTTGTTTGAATTCCTTGAGATTCATCGCTAAGCACCTGTGGGTTTGGAAGAAGCGTGCCGTTTCTTGGGCACAAAAAAAGGCGTCCGGCGAACCCCGCTCGAAGAGTAGGGTTCGCAAGACGCCTTTGTCAGAATCGCGCCGTCCCGCCATTAGGACGACCACGCGGGGCCGCATGCAGGGATAATGCCAACCGCCACCCGGACCCGCCTAGCCTTGGCGGTTCAAGACCTTAGCTCACCACGGCGGGGGGACGGGCGGAGCCTTCCGCCCCGCCCCGCACCAAGAACTCCAAACAATCGCCCCGTTCCAGTGCAATCGGCCCGGTCCTAGCCTAGCTCCCCGGACGCGACAGCCTCCACCGCCCGCGCCTCCGACGCCGCTTCGCCGAGGGTTTCGAGCTTTTCGACCCCCTCGGCGGCTTGGGCATCGTCCAAGCCCGACATACCCACCAATTCGTTCAGAAGAAAATCCATATAACAGTCCATAACGCTTGCCTCGTGAAGCTCCGGCGAATCCGCCTAAGGTTTAGTAAGCCGAACCCAGGCTTTGGTTCAACACGGTTTTCCCAATACTTTATCGCCACCGGGATGTGCTATAACACCATTCCATCATGGTTCTTGCCCGCCATCCTGTGTTTGGGTTTTAGGCGACGGGCGGATTCATCGGCAACCGAACGATAAGACAAGGATTCGACGATGACGGCAAACTGTTCCATCCAGCGCGCGGCCCCGCACGACGCCCCATTAATCGCCCCCCTGGTGGGCGAATTACTCCGGGAAATCATGGCTGCGATAGACCTCCCAGCCTTCAATTTCGATCTCGCCGAAACCACGGCGCGGCTCGAAGATTTCATCGCCCAGGATCAATACTTCGTCTTCCTCGCCCGAACCGTGGATGGAAATCCGGCGGGATTCATCGCGCTCTACGAAAGCCGCGCCCTTTATGCCGAAGGTACTTTCGGCACGATTGCGGAATTATTCGTACGCCCCGGTTTCCGCTCGCAAACCTTGGGTCGGCGTTTACTCGAACAAGCGCGGGAATTGGCTCATGCCCGCGGTTGGAAACGCCTGGAAGTCACCACGCCGCCCCTACCCCAGTTCGATAAAACCTTGGCCTTCTACCAAAACCAAGGCTTCGCCATCACCGGCGGACGCAAGCTCAAGGTGGTTTTATGACGGCGATCTTCACGGTTATCCTGGGATTATTACCCGTCCTGGCATTAACCCGCGTCCTCGTCCGCAGCAAAGGCTTCAAAGGATTTGCCGGGGAGTTCCGGGTCCGGTGGTCGGCTTGGTTATTCCTGAGTAGAAGCGAATATAAAGCCCTGCATAACGTGACCTTACCCACCCACGACGGGACGACCCAGATCGACCATATCTTCGTGTCCCGCTACGGGATATTCGTGGTGGAGACCAAGAATTTTGGTGGCTGGATATTCGGCGACCCGGATCAAGCCACCTGGACGCAGCAACTCTATAGCAAGACCTTCGCCTTCCAGAACCCGCTACGCCAAAACTATAAGCATACCCAGACGCTCGCCGCCTTATTAGGCATACCCCACGCAAAAATCCATTCGGTCATCGTTTTCGTGGGCAATAGCCGCTTCAAAACCGTGATGCCGGATAACGTCACCCAGGCCGATGGATATATCCGTTATATCCAAGCGAAACAGGCGCGACTCTTCAGCCCAAGCGAAGTCGATGCCATGGTCCGTGCCATCAAGGCACGGCGATTAAGACCCTCGTTGGCAACCCAACGGGCGCATGTGAAGCAACTCGAACAGCGCCATAAGAACCGCAAAGCGCGTAGAATACGCTGACACCGGCCCGGTGTTATCCAGACCACTCCGGCCCCGATATTCCAAACTTCACCAAAGCCGGACCGGAAAAACCCTGGCTATTCCCCTTTCAATCCGCCCCATGGAATCGATCCATGCACTACCTCAATGCTATCCTCAATCCGGCCCAGTGCGGTTTCTTGAATAACGCTTTGATCGCCTTGTTGCGCTCGGGCCGCTTGGATTGGACCCAGGATAATTATGTACGGGATTGCTGCGGCCTGGGCGATATTCCCCAGGTCGATGAATTCTACGATACGGTCGAGCGCCAGGTGCGCCCTATTATCGGTCCCGCCGCCGTCCGGGCCAATTCCTATAGCCGAATCTATTTCAAAGGGGCTTATCTCAAACCCCATGTGGACCGCCCCGGCCTGGATTGGACCTTATCGGTATGCAGTTTCGCCGAGGTCGAATGGCCGATCTCCGCGCAAGGGCTGGATTACCAGGTCGCTTCGGTTCCTATCGCCCCCGGCGATGGCGTGCTGATGCGCGGTACGCGCCAAGTCCATTGGCGGGAGGAATTGCGATGCAGGCCGGACCAATTGGTAATCCAACATTTCTACCACTGGTCCGAACCCGGCGCGGCGGCACCCTAAAATAGTCCGGCATTCCCGGCACTATGGGGGTATCATGGGGCTATACCGTGTTTTTTAAATTCCGCCTTGACCGGACCGAGTTCCGATGACTCCCAAAGAAGCCCAGTTCATCCTGGAAAACCTCGCCCATGGCATCGACCCCGTGACCGGAACCGCCTTGCCGGACGATGTGATATTCCGTGCGCCGCGGGTCTTGCTGGCTTTGCTGATGGGTGCCCAGGGCTTGGAAATACTCGCGCTGGAAAACCGGAACCTGGTTCCCGCGCAAGCCGGCCAACCCTGGACCCCCGACGAGGAACGGCGTTTGCTCGCCGCCTTCGATTCGGGTATCGATATCAAGGAAATCGCGAAATGGCATGGGCGCTCGCGGGGGGGCATCACGGCGCGTTTGGTGCGCTTGGGGCGGATCGAGGAGGGGTCTGAGATTTATGCGAAGCCGAAGCGGGGCGAGAAATGAGCGGGTATCCAAATCCCCTTCAATCCCCCCGCCGCGGATCGAACGCATCCCTTACCGCATCCGCGAACAAATTGGCCGACAACACCAAGGCGAACATAAACCCGAACGCCGCCGCCAAGGACCACCACACCACCGGATCGCGGGCCATTTCCAGCCGCGCCCCGTTAATCATATTGCCCCAGGAATCCATGCTCGGATCGACCCCGATATTGATATAGGATAATACCGCCTCGGCCAGCACCAGCGAACTGAAATCCAAGGCCACCGAAATCAAGACCAAATGAAACAGATTGGGCAGGATATGCCGCAGCAAAATCATGCCCCGCCCCACGCCCAAAGCCCGCGCCGCCTGCACATATTCCAATTCCCGCAGTTTCAATGTCTCGGCCCGCAGCAAGCGGCATAACCCGGTCCAGGAAGTCATTCCCAGGATCAGGCACAGCGCCAACAGCCTGAAATCGGCCCGCAGCGCGAGACTGGCGAATTCCGCCTCGTGCCGGGCCATATAGCCTTGCATCACCAGCATGGCGGCGGCGATCAATAATACGCCGGGAATGGAATTCAAGGTGGTATAGAGATACTGGATCACATCGTCCACCCAACCCCGGAAATACCCGGCCAGGATACCGAAACCCAAGGCCAGTGGCAGGGTGGCGAACGTGGTCAGCGTGCCGATCAACAGGCCGGTGCGGATACTTTTGAGGCTTTGATACAGCACGTCCCCGCCGACCTTGCCGGTGCCCAGCACATGGTATTTCAGGCCGAGTTCGCCCACGGCACCGCCCAGGAGGCAGAGCGCCAACACGGTCAGGCCGATGGCCCGCCACGGCACTTCACCTTGGCCACGCAGCAGGGCGGACAGGCGTTCCATGCAACCCGCCCGGTCGCGCCGATATAACCCCGCCAAGCCCAGCCCCAGCGGCAGCAACCACAGCGCGAAACCTTCGGCCAAACCCTTGGCCCCGGTCGCGAGGATATCGGCCAGGCGCTCGCGCTCCGGGTCGGCCAGATGGGCACCGCCATGGCGCAAGCGCGGATAATCCCAGCGCTCGCCGCCGCCGGGTTCGCGGATCATTTCCTTGGCGTAGGCGTAGGCCGCGAGCGGCGCGGAATAGGTCTTTTCCGTGCGGGATTTGAGGGGCGCGAGCCAGAGGTCCAAGAGGCTCGCCGGCTCGTTGCGGTACTGGGCCACACCGTCCGCCGCCTTGGGCGGGAAGCGGATCGAATCCAGCACCGCCAGCGCCAGGAACGCCAGCAGGATGACCAAGGACACCATGGCGGCGGGATTGCGGGCGACCTTGCGCCAGGGCCGCCGCAAAGGCTCGCGCCGGGCGGCATGGAACACCGCCGCGCCCAGGGCCAGCAATAACAGGAAAAACAGGAGGTCGGTGGCGAGGAAAACCGGCATATTCATCCCAAACTCACACGGGGATCGACCAGGGTATAAGATAAATCGGTCAGCAATAATCCCAGGATATACAGCGCCGAACCCAGGAACACCATCGACCGCACAATGGCGAAATCCTGCTGGGCGATGGCGTCGATGGTATAACTGCCCAAACCGGGGATGGCGAAAAACGATTCGGTCATCAAACTGCCGGTGAATAACAAAGGCAAAACCACCACCACGCCGGTCAAAATCGGGATCATGGCATTTTTTAGCACATGGCGGAACAAGACCTGCGGCTCGGATAAACCCTTGGCGCGGGCGGTACGGACATAATCCTTTTCCACTTCTTCCAGAAACAGGGTCCGATACCAGCGCGCCCCGGAACCTATTCCCGCCACCACGCCGATCACCACCGGCAGGATAATGAAACGCACGGCGTCCAAGCCGGTGTCATAGCCGGAAATCGGCGTGAGTTGCAAGAGCTTCCCCAAGAGATATTGGCCGCCGATGATATAGAACAAGGTCGAAACCGACATCGCGGCCACGCATAAGGCCACGCCCCAGAATTCCAGATAAGTGAGCCGGAAGAATACCAAGAGCAAGGCCACGCTGATATCGGCCAGCAGCCCCGCCAGCAAGGACGGCACGGCGATGGCGAGCGAAGGCCACATGCGCTGCCGGATATCCGCGCCAATATCGCGGCCCTCGTCCGAACGCCCGAAGCGGAACAGGAACAGGCCCAGCGATTTCTGGTAGAAGATGGTTTGGGTGGCTTGTCCGCCGCCCTGGGCTTGATCGTTCCAGAACAAGGGCAGGTCGTAGCCGCGTTCGCGCTTCCATTTCTGCACGGCCTCGGGGGTGACATGCTTTTGGCCGAGATGCATCCGCGCCATGTCCTCGGGCGTGTTGACCACGAAGAACAGCAGGAAGGTCAGGAGGTTGATGCCGAGCAAGAGCGGGACGGCGTAGAGCAGGCGGCGGAGGATGTAATGGAGCATGGTGGGTTTTCCAGGAAGGATTCAGCTACGCGCCGGGGTCGGCCAAACGATCCACCAAGGCGCGGACCAACTCGAAATCGGCGGCGGACAAACGGGCCAAGCGGGCCGCGAGGGGTTCCGCCTCCCACCGCGGAGGGGAGGCGGAACCCGGCTGGAAATCCCGCAATGCCGCCGCGACCGCCGCGATGACCGGCCCCCAATCGCCCGGCACCGCTTGCCGGAACAAGCGCAAGGCTCCCGGATACCAGGGCGAATCGGAGCGTTCCAGCAACCAGCGCCAATCCAAGCCTTCGGCGGGCAGCATCACCCAGCACGGCACGCCCAAAGCCCCGGCCAGATGCGCGGTCGCGGTATCGACGCTGATGAGCAAATCGAGTTGGACCAACACGGCGGCGCTGTCGGCGAAATCGCGCACTTCCCCGCCCAGGGCGAGCAAGGGCTGGCCTCGGGGCGGTGCGGCGGCTTCGTCCTCGGCCTGGCCCTTTTGCAGGCTGACGAACGACACCCCCGGCACCCGCCACAACGGAGCCAGGAGGTCCAGGCCGGGCAAGGAACGGTGGGCATCGTTGCCATTGGTGGCGCTGCCTTTCCAGACCAGCCCCACCCGTTTGCCGGTCAAGGCGCGGAGTTTGGAAGCCCAATGGTCGCACCGTCCGGGCGGGGCGCTGAGATAGGGCAGTTCGGCGGGGATGAGTTCGACGGCGATGGTGCCGCAATACAAAGGGGCACTGAGGGCCAGCATCCAATAATCATGGGGCGGCAGTTGGGCCGCTTCGGCCAGGGACACCACGGCATCCGCGTCTTCCAGCGTTCGCAACAGGGATAGGAGCGGCGGCTTGCACACCAGGGTGATCCGCGCCGCGCCCAAGCGTTTGAGCGGTCGCAAATAGCGGCAGAATTGGATAGCGTCGCCAAAACCCTGTTCCGGCCAGACCACCAGGGATTTCCCGGCCAAGGCTTGGCCGCGCCATGGCGGGCACGGCAGGTCCGGCACCGCCGCCTTGCCACCGTGACGGTCGGCATGGTAGCGGATTTCGTAGCGCCGCCAGCCCTCCTCGAACCGGCCCAACAGCAGCAGCAAGGCACTCAGGTTCCACTCGGCCCCGACATAGCCGGGCCGCAGTTCCAACGCCCGCCGGTAGCAGGCCTCGGCCTCATCGTAGCGGCGCGCCCCGTAGCACAATACCCCCAGGTTGTAATGGACCTCGGGGATATTGGGATTCAGCGCCATGGCCTGCCGCAAATAGGGTTCCGCCTCGTCCCGCCGCTTGAGTCCGTTCAACATCCCGCCGAGATTGCCCAGCGCGGCGACATAATCGGGGCGCAGGGCCAGGGCTTGCCGATAGCTGGCCTCGGCTTCTCCGTGGCGTTCAAGCTCCTTCAGCGCCAAACCCATGCTGTTATAAGCCTCGGCGCAACCGGGTTGCCGCTCCAACACGCGCTGGCAACAGGCCACCACCTCGTCCCAATCCCTGCGCTCCTGCAACAAGGCGACGAGATTGAGCCCGATCCCGGTGGAATCGGGCCGGAATTCCAAAGCGCGGCGGTAACAGGCTTCGGCTTCTCCGCGCCGCCCGGCTTCGGTCAAGAGCAAGGCCAGATTATGGTGAGCCTCGACATAATCGGGCCGGAGGGCGATGGCGGCGCGATAGCAGGCTTCGGCCTCGGCGGGACGCTTCAGTTCCTTGAGCAAGATTCCCAGGTTGTTATGGGCTTCGGCATAAGCGGGCCGCAGCCGGATCGCCTCGCGCCAATAGGCTTCTGCGGAGCCGTGCAGTCCGAGGGCGCGGGCACAAGCGGCGGCGATATTGAGCCAAGCCACATCCTCGGGCACCTGGGCCAAGGCTTGACGCGCAAGGTCCAGGGCGTCCTGGAAGCGGGCGGCTTGGTAGAGGGCGATGGCTGGCTCGATCATGGTTCCACCATGCGCCCGACGCCAGCGATGAAACAGCGGAAACTCGGCGAGCGGTTGCGGGTCTCCGTCAACCTGGACCCGAGCAGGCGGGCACCGGCCAACTTTTGGAACTCGGGCACCAGCCGTTCGAGTTCGACCGAAGGTTTGATCAGCGCGTCGGGTTCGCGGAACTTGGCCTTCGCGGCCAGCTTCGCCAGTTTCGGATTGCCATAGGCTTCGGCCAGCGCTTCTGGCTCGCCTAAATACCAAGCTTCGAGCTCCTGGCAGACGATACGGACCAAGGTATCGGACTGCCCCGCCTGCTCGCACAAAAACCGTAGCTTCGATTTCAAACCCGAGCAATCGCCGCCATCGTTATCCTCCACCACGACGAACCGGACCTTGGGATCGTTCCAAGCCTTGAGCTTGCGCGGAATACTCTTTTCCAAATCGCGCTTGCCCTCGTGCGGCACCAGCACAAAATCCAAGCCGGGAAACAAACGGGGCAACAGCCCTTCCAACAAAATCTTCATGGAAGGTTCTTCCAACAAGAAAACCAGCCTCATATCCGTGTCCCGAACAAGCCTTGCTTCCATAAAGCACCAGGCAAATCCCCCTCTTCGTAGAGATTCCGCAACAACTCGCTATCGGAAGCACGGTGGACTTCGGTAAAGCCATTTCTTTTGGCGAGCCAATAGATTTCATCCAGTTTCAAGCCATTCAAAAAATCCGGGGAATGGGTGGATATGAACACTTGCCCCCCCCGTTTGGCATAAGCGCGGAATTCCTCGGCCAAGGCGGGCAGCAACTCGGGATAAAGTTGGTTTTCCGGCTCCTCGACCGCCAGCAAAGGAAAAGGCTTGGGATCGTGCAATAACACCAGATAGGCGAACATTTTGATCGTGCCATCCGAAACATAGCGGGCGATGAAAGGGTCTTTGAACGCGCCATCCTGGAAACGCAAGACCAAACGTCCATCTTCGGTAGGTTTGGCCTCAACCTTCTCGACCCCCGGCACCCGGCGCTTCATGGCCTCCAGAATTTGCTCAAACCTATCCTGGTGATATTCGTAGAGGAATTGGGCCACCTGGGCGACATTATCGCCCCGCGTGGATAAATGTTCGGAATAGCCCTCTTCGGCGCTGACCCTGGCTTCGGTTATATGGAAATCCGAGATATGCCAATTTTCAATTAAGTTACGAAACTCAGAAACCACTCGGAATTCCTTAAATTGACCTAAACCTTTAATTGCCAAAACATTAGGCTCATCCAACACATAACTTTTACGCTCTTCCTTAGCACCCGGTTTACCATATTCGGTTTCATTCGTGATCGCAACACCATGACCGCGGGAGAAATCGATAAAATGCCATGGTTTTCCATGCTGACCACGCCGAAACTTCAAAATCTCACGCTCGACCACTGGTAACCCTTTATCGTTCGCGATTGAAAGCTCATAAGTTGCAAGCCTCTTACCAGTTTCTCTAAATTTAATTGCTATAAAAATTGGCCCTGCCTCACCCCGACTGACCAATTCACGGAATCCACCCCGTTTACTTACCGCTTTGGCGATATTATGGGTCAGAGCATCCTTCAAAAAGGAAAACACATCGAACAAAGTCGTTTTGCCGGAACCATTCGGCCCCACCAAAGCGGTCAGGCGCGGCAAATCCTTAATCACCACCTGCCGGAACACCCGGTAATTGCGGATTTCAATAGCCTCGATCTGCATATTCAACATAACGCTCTCCCGCAAGCTTATTCCTGGTTTTCCGGTGGAAAATCACAAGCCACCACCGCCCGCATCCGCCGCCGATAAACCCTATAAGCCGGCCACACCGCCAGCACCAAACCCACCGGCACCAAGGCCAAGGGCCAGTATAAAGGCCGGTTCCATTCCGCCCGCTTGTTTTCCCGCTGCGCGGCGTCGATGCGGAGATATTTCATGCCGTTATTGGCGATCATATTGGGCTTCCTAGCGGCCACCCAGCCATGGGATAAAGCATAGGTTTTAGGATGGAAGCCAAAAACCCAAGGCGAATCCCGTCGCAAAATCTCCTGCATCTCCTGGATCAAAGCATACCGCTCCGGTCCATCATCGAGATTCCTCATCCGCTCGAATAATTTATCAAACCCGTGATTTTGATAATTGGCCGCGTTTTCCCCGCCATTGCCCACCTTGGCATTGCGGCCATAAAACAAGAACAAGAAATTCTCCGGGTCTGGATAATCCGCATTCCATCCCCAGATAAACATCTGGGCATTGCCATTGCTCATTTTTTGCTGGAACTGGTTGTAATCGGTATTGCGGATGATGAGCTGGATACCCAGCTTCTCGAATTGCTTGCGATACCAATCCAACATCGATTTATCATCCGGCCCGACCGCCCGCACGTCGAGATATAAAGCCAAAGGCTTGCCGTCAGTTCCAACCCCATTGGGATATCCGGCCTCGGACAATAATTTTTTCGCCGCCTCGATGGGCTTGCGGCGGGCGGCACCATTTTCCCAATCATAAATATAAGGATTAATGCCCGCCTCGCCTTCCACGAAGCCAAACAAGCCCGGCGGCAATGCACCTTGGGCTGGAATACCGCGACCATTCCTGAAGATGGCGATGTATTCCTCCTGGTCGATAGCGATGCTGATAGCGCGGCGTAACTTGGCCTGGGCTTCGTTCAAACCACCGACCACCGGATCGAGCATATTGAACCCAAAGAACATCGTGGAAACCTCTACCGCCGTCCGCAAGCGAATCCCCTTATCGCGCATCTCGGGCGTAAGCTCGGCACTGCCCTGGCCGGAAAACTGGATAGCCTGGTCGAAATTATCGGAAGCCAATCCCGAGGCATCGTAATAACCTTGGAGGAACTTATTCCAGTAGGGAATGGTTTCCTTTTCCAGCACGAACACCACCCGGTCGATAAAGGGCAAGGGTTTTCCAGCATCCTGGAGATACCCCGCCGCCACGTCGTCCGGTTCGCCCGCGGCGGGGTAGAACTCGGGGTGATGATGGGGATTCTTCGTCAGTACCATGCGCCGGTTGGGATTGTTTTCGGCCAGCATAAAAGCACCGCTGCCGACCGGATACCAATCCAGGCTGATGTTTTTTTCCGCCAAACCCGGCTGGGCATAGAAGGCGTCGGCCTCCCATGGCAAGGGCGCGAAAAACGGCATCGCCAGCCAAAACCGGAATTGCGGATATTTGCCTTGTAGGCGGATTTTCAAACGGTGTGCGTCCATCACTTCCACGCCTTCCAGCGGGAATTTCCGCAAATCCAGCCAGGCGGATTTGTCGGGCTGCGCCGCCCGCGCCGCGGCCAAGCGTTCGCCCAAATCCTTGAGGCCGACGATATAGCCCTGCATCAGTTCGGCGATGGGCGAATGCACTTCCGGGTGGACCAAGCGCTTGATTTGGTAGGCGAAATCCTCGGCGGTGACGGGGCGGCTGGCGGTTTCGGGGAAATCGGCCAGGGTGTGGATGTCACCCAGTTGGGCCGGCGTCAGGGCGTGGTAGCGGGGAGCGCCGGCGGGGTCGCGAGCGAAGGCCGGATGCGGCTGGAAGGCAAGGTCGGGGCGGAGGCGCAGGTCGTAGACGCTGTAGGCGATTTGGTCGTCGGGGGCGGTATCGGGCAGGGGATTGCCGGCCTGATCGAAATAACCGACGGCGGGAAGCTCCGCCGCCGCCAGGGGTTCGAGTTGATAGGGGCGCTTGAGATAGGCGTATTGCAACGGGGGTTCGTAGACTTGGGCGATGATCTCGTATTCGTTGCTGCTATAGGCGCGGGCCGGGTCCAGGTGTTTGGGGCGCTCCTCGAACGAGGTGTACAGGATGTTGCGGCCATGGTCTTCCGCCGGATAGGGGTTGTTGGGCGGGTGGCCGCAGGCGGCGAGGAGGCAGCTCAGGGCTAGCCAGGAGGCACGGGCGTTGGGCATAGGTCCGGGGTCTTGGGTGGGCGGAGGTGGACGGGGCATTATACAAGCAAGGCGGCGAGGTCCATTGGTATAACCCTTTACTTGCGAAGGTTAAAGTTTGGCCGTAAATAACCTTGGGGGGCGGGCGGTACCGATGGATAATGACGTATCGGTGCGCCTAGGAAATAAGACGGCTAATTGGTTACATAGCATGGTGCCGTGGTTGCTCCAAGCTGGGTGAACCCGCTTAAATTGAGATATTTTATCGGCAAATGTATCCTAATAGACATGTTCCCAAGCTAACCTATTGTTTTTAATGATAATTTAAAATTCCAGAGGCCAGCACCAATATAAATGAAGGTATCTAATAAATGTGCCAGATGGTTTCTTGAGCGATGTACTAAACTATGCAGACATTTCATCCCGCCGATGGCATGCTCAACAGCCACGCGGGTTTTAGCAAGCTTCCGATTATGTTTCTTCTGTGTTGGTGTTAATTTCGGATCAGGATTCGCTTTGGACTTCTTTGGCTTTTTATGGGGGATTTGAATGGCCCGTGCGTGGGGATAATCATTTTTAATGCCTTGGAATCCGAGATCAACCTCGATAAGTTGCTTTTGAAACCATGGCAAGGCGGGCGGAAATTCCGTCTTAAACAGGGCATAGTCGTGGACGCTTCCCGGCACGGTGGAGCTAAGGAATAGGATTTTCTTGGCGGGGTTGGCAATCACTAGGTTATTAACGCCGTGATGTTTTTTTTTACCGCTGTAGCGTTGCTCTTGTTGGGATTTATCCTGGGGCCTGAGGGTCGCCCGCTCCGTGCCATCAATGATGATAGTAGGTTGTTTTTCAAGGAGTCTATCCAGCGCCTCAACCGTCTTGACCGAACGTTCGGGAAGTGTTTTCAGATGGGCTAGGCTCGCTTGAAGGATGGGCAGCAGTGTTTCTAAATGATCGAAAGCATGGCCTCCACTGAAACCAAAGAGATAGCCCAGTACGTCGTAACTGGGATAGTTTTTCAAGTAATAAAGGACAAAAAACAGCCGGTGTCCAAAGCTAGATAGATAGCCTGGGAAAGCGGGGCTAGGCGCGTCGAGCGAAGGGCCACCGTACTGGTCACGATAAGTTGATTCAAAAGACAGAAGTAAATGCTTGAACTGATCTTTGGTAAGTCCGGTCAAGGCTTTGCAAACACGATCATTGCCGATGTCGTCAAGGCTGCTAAAGATCATTGTGGAAGCACCATTAAAAAGGATTCGTGGGGAATTGCGATTGATCTTACTCTGCGGACCTTGCAGTAACAATTATGAACAGAATATTTATGATGCCTTGGGAACATCTCTAATACCGGCGTGGGTAATGACACCTATTCGCAACAATCTCTCCCTAACGAATCCAACCCTGGAGAAAACCATCATGTCCCGAATCATTCCGCGCGCCGCAGCGCTCGCCGCGGCGCGCGCCTCGTTGCTATCCGCCGGGCTTGCCGCGGCCCCCGCCGCCCAGGCCGGCGTCATCGGCGCGTCCTGGTCGAACACTTCCAGCGGCACCCTCAATGGCGTCGCGTTCAGTTTCACCGGCGGCACCGGGTTAACCTCGGCAAACCTCTCGGGGTCGAATTACACGGGCTACGCCCTGGCATCCAGCCAGCAGGCGCTCTATTACGCCGATGGCTCCAATTGGAGCATCACCTTCGCCTCGCCGGTGACGGATTTGCTGCTTTACGAGGCGAGTTGGCGCGGCGGCCCGACCTTCACCTTCAACCATGCCTTCACGATCCTGACCGGCAATAGCAGCGTCAGTTCGACCTCCACCACCCTGACCACCCCCGGCAGTTTCGCCACCTATACCAATGGGATACTGCAATTCACCGGGCCGATCACCTCGCTATCGATCACGGGCGTTTCCAACGCGACCGGGGGTCTCGATGCCCTGACCTTCGGCGTACAGCAAGCGTCGGTGCCGGAACCCTCGACGCTGTTGCTGATGGGGATCGGCCTCGCCTATGGGTTCCGCCGACGGCAAGCGGTGGCTGGCACCTAAGGCAGGGCAATCGCATCAAGCAAGTGTTTGAATTCCGAGGATATGTTGGCGGTACTCGTCGTTCCATCCGGCCAGCAACCGCCGGTTCTTGATGCCGGCCTTGGTGGTTTTGTCCTGGCGGAGCAGGTTGAGGGCGATGCGGCGCAGGATGGAGAAGTTCTCCGCCGAGTTGCCCTCGCGCATCCGGGCCTGGTCCTCGCCGAAGGCAATATCCAAAGACCAGTGCAGGCCATTCTCCACGCCCCAGTGTCCCCGCACGATTTCGCCCATACGGGCGGCGTCCACGCTCAGCGAACTGATGTAATACCTCCGCTCGCGGCTGGTGGTCCCGCCCACCTCGCGGATGGCCTCGACCATGGCGAGCGTCCTGACCCCCGGCCAGTCGGCGCGGTCCACCCGTCCGTCCACATCCTCTGCGACCACGCAGCGGCGGGTTTCGATCCGGCCATGGTCCTTCTCCACCCATTCGGCGTGGGTGTGGGGCCTGCCTTCCCAACCGTCGCGCCCGCCCTCGTCGAAGAAGCCGTCCAGGGCCGCCGCGAGGCCGGGCTGGTTGTTCTTCACGCTCAGCACGTAGTCGGCCTCCTGCCCCACGATCTTCGCGGCGATGGCCTTCTGGCAGCCCATGGCGTCGAGGGTCACGACGCAGCCCCTGAGCAGCAGGGCGTCCAGCAACTCCGGGATGGCCGTGATCTCGTTCGACTTCTCCGCCGTCCTCACCTGCCCCAACGCCAGCCCAAGCCCATGGGCATACGCCGACACCAAGTGCAGCGCCTTCCCGCCCGCCGACTTCGACCGCTTGGCCGTCTTGCCGTCGATGGCCACTTGCAGCCCCGCCAGCGCCCCGCACACCCCGCCCATCCAGGCGATGAACCGCTCCTCGAATCCCGCCGCGTCCAGCAGCGCGAACACCCGTCCGAACGTGTCGTGCGAGGCCACCCCGTTCTCGAACGGCAGGAACCGCCGCAGCCACGGCAGCTTGGCCCGGCCCCACAACGCCACCGCCGCCCAGCCGTCCGCTCCGCTCAATACCGCGCAGACCGCCACCAGCAGCAACTCCTTCAAATCATGTCGGGATTGGCGGGTGCGCGGGTCTTCCAGGTCGGCGAAATGCTCCAGCAGCGGCTTCTTCTCGGCGGTTTCCATCGGGGCTCCTTGTCCAAGGCAAAGACCCGCCATCAACCACTTATGGCCCTATGCTGTCAAGCTTTCCTTCGTGCGATTGCCCTGGCACCTAAGGCCATCACCGGAACCCACCGGAACCCGTCCGGCCCGGTGGGTTCCGCTCCGCCCCGTCCTCCACTATGACGCCCCCCCGTGAAACCACCCACCAAAACCAAAACACCACACCATCCGGTCGGCCTCCTTGAACAGCAAGCGGCCTAGGCCCGGCCATATCAATTAGGCAGGCAAATCGGTCTCCGATACCGGATGAATCCGCGCCAATAAAACCAATCACCGCCCGCAACCCAAACCGCTAGATACATCAAAGGAACCCACGCCATGACCACCCATACCTTCGACGACCACAACATCCGCTGGCAAAAACTGGGGGATTTCGAGCATTTCACATACTATCTGTTCGACGTGAATATCCCCCTCAAAACGGTCGATTTCATCGTCAAATTCGACCCCAACCAATCCATCTTCCTGCACCGCCACCGGGCCTTGACCCATACCTTTGTACTGCAAGGCGAACACCGGCTCTATGAGCCCGATGGCGGCTTGAAAGAAGTGCGCCCTGTGGGAAGTTACACTGCCAGTCCAGCGGGCGAGCCACACCGCGAAGGCGGGGGCGCGGAAGGGGCCGTGGTCGTCTACAGTATCCGCGGCGAAGCGGGCGTTTTGTTCGAGGTACTGGACGACGACTTCAATATCGTCGGGACGCTGGGACTGGAAGATTTCGCCCAGTTGCTCGCCCAGCAAAACAGCCTGTAGCCGGTAAGCCGCCGGAGTCCATCGGCAACCGCCCGGCCATGCCCCGCCCTCCGGCATCCCGCCTCCCGTTCCCCCGATTCCTGGCTATATTTTGGATTGAAGCGGCCGCTTCGAGCCCGCCCCCGGCGGGCGGCGGCCAGCCCTCGCCACCGGGCCGATCGCGGCCTTCGTCAGGCACTTACCCGCACAGGCAGCCATGAGTTTCCCCCTGTTTTTCAAAAACGCCCCAGAGACGGCCAAGCAACTCATCGACGCCGCGTTGGCGATGGACCAAGCCCGGCTGCGGAACGCCATGGCCGAACACCGGCGGGAGTCGGTGTTGTTCGCGGATACCTTGAACGCCATCGCCGACTCCGGCCACCGCCTGCTGGCCCTGGCCGACCACACCAGCGACACCGTGGCGCTGATCGCCAAGGCACAGATTTCCGGGCACGATTTCCACCAAAAGCTCCGCCAGGTCAACACGATGACCCAGAGCCTGGCCTCGGCCATCGAGCAGATGTCCACCACCGCCGACGATATCGCCCGCAACGCCGGATTCTCATCGGAATGCGCGGGCAAAAGCCTGGATTACTCCAACCAGGGCCGCCGGGAAATCGATGTGCTGATCGCCGAGATGAACGGCCTGACCGGCGCGGTGCGCCAGACCGGCGACGCCCTCAAGCACTTCGTCGAGGAGGTCCGCAGCATCGGCGAATTCACGGCGCGGGTCCGCAACATCGCCGAGCAAACCAACCTGCTGGCGCTCAACGCGGCCATCGAGGCGGCGCGGGCCGGGGAACATGGCCGCGGCTTCGCGGTGGTGGCCGACGAAATCCGCAAGCTCGCCAACGTCTCGGCGGAGGCCGCGCAGGAAATCGACAAGGTGGCGGCGTCGGTCGGCCAGCAATCCGGCCAGGTCATCGCCCAGGTCGAAACCACCCGCGAGCGCCTGAACGCGGGCGGGGCCACCTTGGGTCGGCTGGAATATCTGCTGTCCGAAGTCGAGCAAGCCACCCGCGACACCAACGACCGGACCCATGGCATCGCCGTCGCCGCCGAACAGCAAAGCCAGGTCAGCCAAGCGATGGCGGGTAATATCAACCAACTCTCGGCCAGCGTCGCCCATGTCGAGGGTATTTACGACGGGATGCTCGGATCGATGGAACGGCTGGTCCAATCCAGCGCCCAGCAACTCAACCTGCTGGGACGCTGGCAAACCCCGGCCCTGCTGGTGAAGATCGCCAAGGGCGACCATAGCCTGTGGGTGGCCAAGGTCAACAAGGCGCTGATCGACGGCGGTAGCGCGCTCGACCCCAAGGAATTAACCGACCACCACACTTGCCGGCTGGGGCAATGGTACGACGGCCCAGGCCGGGAGCGCTTCGGGAACCTCGCGGAATTCCAAGCCCTGCTGCATATCCATGAACAGGTCCACGAGACCGGCCGGAGAATCGTCGCGGCGATCCATGCGGGGCGGCAGACCGAAGCGAAAGCCATGGCGATCCAGCTGGATTCCCTCTCCGAATCGGTTAAACACCAGTTGGACCGCCTGGGCGCCGCGCTCGGCGGCTAGCCATGGCGGGGGCGCGGCCATGCCCCCGCCAACCCCCGCCCCCGTGACTGGACAGCCCTCCGGCGCTGTCGGATACTTGCGCCCCTTTCCACCCCCACACACCGGAGAAACACCATGGGTTTCATGCAGAACAAGCGCGCCCTCGTCGTCGGCGTCGCCAGCAACCGCTCCATCGCCTACGGCATCGCCGAAGCCATGGTCCGGGAAGGCGCGGAAATCGCCCTGACCTATCAGAACGACAAACTCAAGGAACGGGTGGAGAAACTGGCCGCGGAACTGGGCGCAAAGATCGTGCTGCCTTGCGAAGTCAGCAGCGACGCCGAGATCGAGACCCTATTCACCGAACTGGGCCGGCACTGGGACGGACTCGATATCATCGTCCACTCGGTGGCCTTCGCGCCCCGCGCCGCGCTGGAGGGCGACTATCTCGACGCCGTCACCCGCGAGAATTTCCAAATCGCCCACGACGTGAGTTCCTATAGCTTCGCCGCCCTGGCCAAGGCCGGGCGCAAAATGCTACAGGGCCGCAACGGCGCCCTGCTGACCCTGAGCTATCTCGGGGCCGAGCGGGTCATCCCCAATTACAACGTAATGGGCGTCGCCAAGGCCAGCCTGGAGGCCAATGTCCGCTACATGGCGGCCTCGCTCGGACCCGAGGGCATCCGGGTCAACGCCGTGTCGGCCGGCCCGATCCGCACCCTCGCCGCCTCCGGCATCGCCAATTTCCGCGAGATGCTGTCCAAGGGCGAGCAAGCCGCCCCCACCCGCCGCAACGTCACCATCGAGGAGGTCGGCAACGCCGCCGCCTTCCTCTGCTCCGACCTCGCCTCCGGCATCACCGGGGAAATCCTCTATGTGGATGGCGGTTACAACATTGTCGGCCTGTCGGGACTGTAAAACCCGAAGTCCAGCCCCTGGGGTTCCCCGCCGCCACCGGGAACCCCGCTCCCGCCTTATTCCCCTCCCAACCGGCGCATTCCGGGCCGGCCAGCCTATTTCCGATACCCATAAAGCATAAAAATACCGGCGGCGCAATGAACTAATTCACAAAAGCCGGGCGATATATGAACAATACCTCGCCCCCGGCTTATTGCATCATTGCGTCCCGGCATTGTTAATTCTGGTATTCCAGGGTGGCATGATCGACGGTAGGATATGTCCCGCCGCAAAGGCTTCATCGCCCACCCCCAATATTTTCACCAGAATAATGCATACCTCCACCGCCAACTCCATCACATACCCCCGACAATCGGCCGCGGCGGACGCCACAACGCCACATAGGTTTCATCCACCCTCGAACCGGAGCTAGACACACCATGGACGCCGACAAAGACCGCGGTTTCGCGATATTGGGCAATCTGGACACCGCGCTGACCGAAGCGCTGGGCGAACGGCTATTGGAAATGGACTTGGAAATCCGTCCGGTGCGCCACGCCACCGAATTCCACAGCCTCGCCACCCAACCGGGCGGGCGCATCGCCGTGCTGGGCGGGGGCCACGGTTCCGACCCGGACGCCTTGGATTGGCTGGACGGGCGGGTGGATGCCCGCCTGCCCCTGGTCCTGGTGGATGCCTCCGACTCCAAAGAGCGGGCGGTCCGGGCCTTGCGGCTGGGCTTCAAGGATTATCTGGCCTGGCCCTCGCCCATCGCCCCCCTCTGCGCGGCGGTCATCGACCATATCGAGCAGGGACACGCCCCGATCCGTATGCTGCCCCGCGACATGCCCTCGATCCTGACCAGCAACCCCGACATGCTGGCCCGGGCCGAATACGCCCGCCGCATCGCGGGCCACGATTGCCACACCTTCATCACCGGCGAACCCGGCACCGGCAAGGAATTGTTCGCCGAACTCATCCACGGCGCCAGCCAGCGCCGGGCCGGTCCCTTGATCCGCTTCAACGGGACCACCCTGCCCGGACATCTGCTGGAAGGCGAATTGTTCGGCTATGAACGGGGCGCGTTCGAGGGGGCGATCCGCCCGTTCCCCGGTCGCCTGGCGCTGGCGGACGGCGGCACCTTGTTCCTGGAAGAACCCGGCGAATTGCCCGCCGCCATCCAGGCCGAATTGGTCCGCGTCCTCGAAATCCACGCGGTCATCCCCCTGGGCGGCGACCGCCCGCGCCGGGTCGACCTGCGCGTCATCGCCGCCAGCCGCCAGCCGTTGGACACCCTGGCCAGGTCGGGCAAGCTGCATCCGGGGTTGCTGTCCCGGCTCAACGCCGCCACCATAGAACTGCCGCCCCTGCGCGAACGGACCGAGGATATTCCTTTGTTGTTCCGCCATTTCCTGCATCTGCACGCCACCGAGTGGCGTCACGCCGCGCCCGGCGTGGACCCTTCCGTCCTGGAAGCGCTCATGGCCTACGATTGGCCGGACAATGTGCGGGAATTGCGCGAGGCCGTGGCCGTGGCCCTGCAAACCTGCCAAGGCCCGCGCCTCCTGCCCCAGCACCTGCCCAAAACGCTGCGGCAATCGGCCCCCCAATCCACTGGGGAACGGGCGCGGTTGCTGGCCGCGTTGGCGGCGGCGGGGGGGAATAAGAGCGAGGCGGCGGCGCGGCTGAATTGCTCGCGGATGACCCTGTACCGGAGGATGCGGAAGCTCGGGGTCGATCTCAGGAGCCACCCCGGCCCGAAGGCTTGAGCCTTCCCGGCGGTTCCGGGAAGCCCTGTGGAAAACCGGCGGTTCCGGGCGGAACCGCCACTGTCTCAGGCGAAATAATCGCGCAAGGACGATTCGATCAGGCTCCAGGGCATGACGAACGGTTTCTTGGTGATCTCCACCGCCATCGTATCCGCCTGGATCGAATAACTCCCCTCGATGCCGAGTCCGGAAAAATTCCCGGCCTGTCCATTCCCCTCGAAATCGACCCCCTTGTTCTTCGCCGCCACCTTGGCCTTGGCGATGATCGCCTCGGGATCGCCCTTCAGTTTCACTTCGAATGATTTGCTCATGGTCTGGGATTCGCGTTACCGGTATTGAAACAAGCCCGCCAATCTTAAACGAATTCGCGGAAGCGGGCACGGGCGGGCCGATTCCCATGGAACCGCCGAACCTTTATGATTCGGGCTCCCACGGCGCGGGCCGCCCCGCCGCCGGGAACCCACGGCCCGGACGGCGGAAACCCACGCCCATCCCTCCCGTTTCCGCCCCCCGCCGCGCAGCCCGGCGGGAATGGCCAGAAACCCAACCGAAAACCAACCCACGAAAGCCCTTGCCGCCGCGACACCGCGCCAGGGCAGAGGACACGCTATGCAATTGGAACATATCCTGAAATCCTACGCCCGCTACGCCCCGGTCTACGACCAAACCTTCGGCTGGATGCTGAGCTACCGCGGCCGCACCATGGCGGCCGGGGTCACCAACCAGCGGCCCGGCAAGGTGCTGGAGGTGGGCGTCGGCACCGGGATCAGCCTGCGCTATTACCGTAGGGAACATCAGGTCCATGGCATCGACATCTCGCCGGACATGCTCGCCATCGCCCATCGGCGCGTCCACAAGGCCCGGCTGTCCCATGTCTCCAAGCTCAGCCTCATGGACGCCAGGGATATGGAATACGAGGACGAGAGCTTCGATTTCGTGGTAGCGGCCTATGTGATGTCGGTGGTGCCGGAACCGGCGAAGGTGCTGCGGGAAATCGAGCGGGTGTGCAAGCCGGGCGGCGACGTGGTGATCGTCAACCATTTCGCGGCGGAACGGGGCTTCAGGCGCAATGTCGAGAAGATGCTCGCGCCCCTGTCGCATAAACTGGGCTGGCGTCCCGACATGCCGGTCGAGGAAATCCTGTCCAACACCCACCTGCGCGAGGTGAAACGCCACCAGTTGCCGCCGCTGGGCATGTTCACCATGCTGCACCTGAAAAAGGAGCGCTGAGACCGCCCGGCGAAATCGCGGACATGAAAAAAGGCGGCTCCAAAGCCGCCTTTTTTCCAGAACCCATCTTGGCCGACGATCAAGCCGCCAACGAGGTTTTCAGCCGCTTCATGGCGGTGTTCTCAAGCTGGCGGATGCGCTCGGCGGACACCTTATACCGCGCCGCCAGATCGTGCAGGGTCAGCTTCTGCTCGCTCAACCAGCGGCTGGTCACGATGTCGCGGCTGCGGTCGTCCAGTTGCTCGATGGCGGCCAAAAGGCGCTGTTGCTTATGCTCGCCCCAATCGTTGTCTTCCAACAGCGCGGCGGGATCGGCGTTGTCCTGCTGTAGGTAATGCACCGGGGCGGACACGTCCTTCTCGTCGGCGTCGGCATCGACCGGCTGGTCGAAGGCCATGTCCTGCTGGCTCAACCGGCTTTCCATCTCGTAGACCGTATCCACGTCCACCCCGAGTTCGTCGGCCACCGCCGTGGCCTCGTCGTGGGTAAACCAGCCCAGGCGCGGCTTGAATTTCCTGAGGTTGAAGAACAGCTTGCGCTGGGCCTTGGTGGTGGCGACCTTGACGATGCGCCAGTTCTGGATGATGAATTCGTGGATTTCGGCCCGGATCCAATGCACCGCGAACGACACCAGGCGCACGCCGACCTCGGGGTCGTAGCGCTTCACGGCCTTCATCAGGCCGATATTGCCCTCCTGGATCAGGTCGGGCAGCGGCAAGCCATAGCCCAGATACCCTTTGGCGATATGCACCACGAAACGGAGATTGCCCATTACCAACAAACGGGCGGCCTCCAGATCGCTTTCGTCGCGGAAGCGCAGGGCGAGTTCGTGTTCTTGCTCGGCATCCCAACGCGGCATACGGTTGACCGTGGCGACGTACTCTTCGATGGAACCCAGCGCGGGATTGACCGGAAGGGTTAATGCGTTGCTCATGGTAGGTATCCTGTTTTTGGAGGGTTGCCAGATATTAGCACTCCTCTTTATCGAGTGCTAATGGTTCGCACGGCTCAATCCGGGTCGAGTTGGCGGAGATGGTAGAACACCACCGCCCACGCCCCGGCGACGCCCAATACGACCGAAGCCCCGATCAAGAGTTCCGATTCCTC
Organism: Methylomagnum ishizawai; assembly: GCF_900155475.1. Lineage (NCBI taxonomy): Bacteria > Pseudomonadati > Pseudomonadota > Gammaproteobacteria > Methylococcales > Methylococcaceae > Methylomagnum > Methylomagnum ishizawai. Next base: position 4,347,949 of record NZ_FXAM01000001.1, read on the forward strand.
CCAGCTCAGGAAGGCCAGACGGTAGGCGCTCCCATAGAGTTCGGCCAATTCCAGCGCCGGGCCGCGTAGGATCAAGAGTAGTAGATCGCTCAGCAGCCAGGCCAAACCCCCGCCCAGCAAGCCATACCAAAACCCGGCGTACAGGAAAGGCCGGATGATGAAGCCGTCGGTGGCCCCGAGCAGCTTGGCGACGGCGATTTCCTCGCGGCGGTGCTGCAATTCCAAGCGGATGGTATTGCCGACGATGAACAACACCCCCAGCCCCAACAACAGACCGAACACCACGATGGCCCGGTCCGCCATCGCCAGCATGGCCCTGAGCTTGCTCAGCCATTCAGTGTCGAACTGGGCGAAATCGGCCTCGGGCAAACCGGACAACTCGGCCAGGAGGACTTGCAACTGGTCCGGCGTGGCCCGGCCATCCTTGGGTTTCAAGCTGATGACGGCGGGCAGGGGGTTGTAATCCAAAGCCTCCAGGGCATCGCCGAAACCACTATAAGCCCGCAGTTCGCGCAAACCTTCTTCCTTGCTGATGACCTGGGCCTCGGCCAGCTTGGGATGCAGCCGCAGCCGCTCGGCCAAACGCCGGGCCACGTCGTTAGACAGTTCCGGCTTCAGGAACAGCGAAATCCGGCTGGTGGCTTCGAGGCCGGCGCTGGCTTCCTGGGCGTTGCGGATCAAGGCGTGGAAATCGGCGGGCAAGGTCAGGGCGATGGCGATCACCAGGACGGTGAGGGCCGAGGCCAAGGGGGCATCCCGCAGCCGATGGAAACTGTCCTTGGCGATGTCGCGCTGCAAGGCGCAGAAGGCTTGCAGCCGTTCGATGGGACCGAGACGGCCCGCCCGGTTCGCCCTACCATTGCGCCGCCGCGCCCAGAATTTGAATCGATCCCAATCCATCGCTCAACCGCCCTCCAGCAACCTGCCCTGATGCAAGCGCAGCCTGCGGCAAGCCATGCGCGAGATCAAGCCCAGGTCGTGGGTGGCGATCAACAAGGTCACGCCCACAGCGTTGAATTCGCGGAACAGACCCATGATTTCGGCGGAGAGTTCGGGATCGAGGTTGCCGGTGGGTTCGTCGGCCAGGATGACGGGCGGCTTGTGGACGATGGCGCGGGCGATGCCGACCCGTTGTTGCTCGCCGCCGGACAAGCCCTTGGGATAGCGCTTTTCCTTGCGCAGCAAACCGACCTTGTCCAGGGCGGCGCGGACCCGGCGGCCTATTTCAACCGGGCTATAACCGGCGATGGCCAGCGGCAAGGCCACGTTGTCGAACACCGTGCGGTCGTGCAGCAGCCGGTAATCTTGGAAGATCAGGCCGAGCTTGCGGCGCAGGAAGGGAATTTCGCGCTGGGTCAGGCGGTTGATCGGCTGGCCGTCCAGGACGATCTTGCCGCGGGTGGGCCGCTCGATGACGGGGATGAGCCGGAGCAAAGTGCTTTTGCCCGCGCCGGAATGGCCGGTGAGGAAGGCCAGTTCCCCCGGTTCCAGCGCGAAGCTGACCTCGGAGAGGGCGTCGCCGCTTTCGGAATAGCGTTTCGTGACGTTTTGGAATTCGAGCATGGATTGAACAAGTGGATGAATCCTACGCCGAAATCGACGTATATCGATTCCAACGTATTGATAACCGATGGGGAATATCCCGACAAAGCCGCCCGCCGCGCTCAACCAACCCCGGCGCACCCGGCGCACAAGCCATGCACCTCGAAGGTCTTGCGGCTGGGCGCGAACCCCGCCACCCCGATCTCCCGCGCCGCCGCCGCCATCAACTCCGGCGCGGGCCGTTCCTCGACGGTATGGCAGCGCTCGCAGATCAATAGCAGGAGTTCATGGCGCTGCTCGGGCACGTTGCAACCGACATAGGCGTTGAGGCTTTCCACCCGGTGGATCAGCCCCTGTTCCAACAGGAAATCCAGCGCCCGGTAGATGGTGGCGGGCTTGGCGGAACAATCGAAATCCTTGAGCGCTTCGAGCAGGTCGTAGGCCTTGGCCGATTCGTGGCTGGACCAGATCAGTTCCAGCACCCGCCGCCGGAGCGGCGTGAACCTGGCGCCGCGCTCATCGCACAGGCGTTCCGCCAACGCCAGCGCTTTGGCGATGCAATCTTGATGGTCGTGGGCGTCAGGTTCATGGGGGGGGTTCGCGGTGGCCATGGCTCGCTCGGTGCAATCGGGGATGGGCGATTGTACGACAGCGTGGCGGGCGGCGGGACGGCTCAGGCCTCCGGGCCGATTTCCATCAACACCTCGTTGGGATTCACCCGGTCGCCTTGCTTGACATGGACCGCCGCCACCGTGCCGGCGATGGGCGCTTGGATTTCCGATTCCATCTTCATGGCCTCCATCACCAACACGGCTCATCACCTATCAGTTTTCGGGTAGTCTTGAGGGCCGGAACAAATTTTGACCAATGAAGCGATGGGAACGGTAAAGAAACTGGCCGAGGAAGTGCGGCGTGGACTGGAACAGGTTCTTCCTGGATTACGCAAAACGGTGGTCCGGAAACTGGCGCTGGTGGTGGGAGCGATGATCGAGGGGCGGACGCCGAACACGGTGGAGTTGGCGAATCTGCTGCCCTTGTCGACGGACCGGCAGGACATGCGCGAGCAATGGCTGAGGCGCTTGTTGAAGAATCCGTTACTGGAGACGGCGGTGGTGATGGAGCCGTTTGCGCGGGCCGAACTGGCCAAGGCCGCGCGGAACGGCCAAACCATACTGTTGAGCATGGACCAGACCGACCTTGGGGAGCGGATGGCGGTGCTGATGGTGAGCGTGCGGGTCGGCGACCGGGCGCTGCCCTTGGCGTGGCTGGCGGAAGAAGGGTCGGCCAACATCGGCTTCGAGGGGCAGCGGCGGGTGTTGGAACGGGTTCTGGCTTGGTTGCCGTTGGGGGCGAACGTAATGCTTTCGGCGGACCGGTTCTATCCCTCGGCGGCCTTGTTCGGCTGGCTGGGTGCCCAGGGATGGGGCTACCGGCTACGGCTGAAACGCAATGTGCTGGCGGACACCGGCGAAGGGGAGGAAACCACCACCGGCGATCTGGCACAGGACGTGGCGGAACGCTACTTGCCCGGAGTGCGGCTGTTCGCCTGCGGCGTGATGACCCACCTGGGCATCCTTCACGAACCCGGCCATCCCGAGCCCTGGATCATCGCGATGGACTGCGCCCCGACGCGGGCGGCGGTATTGGACTACGCCGCGCGCTGGTCCATAGAACCGATGTTCTCGGACTTCAAGGGCCGGGGCTTCGAGTTGGAGGATTCGCAACTGGAACACGCCGACCGTTTGGAGCGCCTGATCCTCGTCATGTCGCTGGCCATGGGGTGGTGCGTCCGGTGGGGCGGGACGACGCCTTGAACCGCCCGACGCCGCTCGAAAAAAAGCGTGGTTGCAAACCGAAGCCGGACACTGGAGCTTCAGGAAGCTCCGCCGCAGCTTGGTTTCCTGGTTCACCCGGGGCTTGCGCTACCTAAGACGGTGCCTACAAAACGACATGCCTTTGCCCAATTTTGGCGAGGCCATGCGAAATTGATAGGTGATGAGCGGACCGGTTTCGCCCATACGGCAAACAGCCGTTTGTGGTAGGAGTGGGCTAGCTAGGGGGTGTTAGAAAACGGACTTGTACTGAGGTTCGATGCCATCAGTGCTTTCTATGTACAGGACAAAACCCGCAATGCCCAGGCGAACTCATCGGACTTCTCGGTTGGGTTCAGGACGGTGTTGCGAAGGAAGTCGAGTCCGTGGCGGAAGAGGGACTTGAGGGGGCGCGACAGCGTTTTTTTTGACGGACGGGGCTGGGGCCGTCGTGGAGCAGTTCGCCGGTGCGGTAGGACCAGGCGAAGGCCAGGGCAAGCAGGCCCATGAGCTTGGCGAGGCGCTTGGGGTCGGTGAGGTGGGTATCCTCCAAGTTGAAGCCCCTGGATTTCAAAGCGCCGAACAGGGTTTCCACTTGCCAGCGGTCGGCGTAGGCGTCGATGGCCCCGGCCTGTGGGGTGCCGGAGGAGGCGATGAACAGGAAGCCGCCGTCGTCGAGGCGCAGGGCGGAGAGGTGGACGAAGCAGCCCCACACCGGACGGCGCCCGACCAGGCGGTGGGTCTCGCCGGGCCGGAGCGAGCCGAACAATTGGTCCAAGCGCATCATCCGGTTCCAACTGTTGGGAACGCGGGTGTCGCGCTTGAGGCGCTGGTGGAAGGGAATGCCCTTCTGTTGCAGCCAGCGGAACCAGTCCTCGCCGATGAACTCGCGGTCGGCCAGCAGGGCGGCGATCCGGGCGGTGCCGAAGACCTTCAGGAAGCGCTCCATCAACGCGATGCGCTCGGCGGTGTCGGAGTTCCCCGCTTTGCCGAGGACGCTCCAGAACACCGGCACGGCCATCCCCCGGTGGGCGATCCCCAGGACCAGGAAGTTGATCTCGGCCAGGCCGAACTTCCAGTTCGTGCGGTCCAGGGTCAGCCGCCAGGGGCCGTCGCCGACCGGGACCAGCCGCACCAACAGGCGGGCGAGGACGTCCTGGTCCAACTCGAACGCGCGGAAGAAGCGCTGGAGCCGCTTGTAGTGGGACTCCACCTTGGCCGGACCGCCGAAGCCGGTGGCGAGTTCCGCCAGGTTGACGCTGCGCACCTTGAGCAGGGCCAGCAGGAAATGCGCGAGGAAGCCGATCCGGGCCCCGTGCCACGGCAGGTGCTCGGACAGGACGGCCTTGAGGTCTTGATGAGGGTCAGCCATCGGAGGTAAAAGCCGGATAGTTTACGCCTTTGGCAATCAAGCAGTTAGGTTTTTGTCCTGTACTTAGGAGCGGGCCATGTTGGAAGAGATGGGAGGAACCGTTGCAGATCGCGCCGAAATCGAAGTGGGCGGGCGGGTTCTAGTAGGCGGGGAATGGTTAGTTGTTCTCAGGGTAAACAAGACAAGCGGCATTATTAACAGCTTAACCACCACGCCTCCCATTGGCGTACATTGGCGCAAAGATTGGAAACATGGAATCGAGGAAATTAAGGGCTATAAAGCCCCCAGCAAGGACGACGCCGCCAAAGTAAAAACCGCCACCAAGCTTCCACCGCTGTGCAATTATCCGGGAGAAGGCTTTTTGCACATGACGAAAAAGGAATACGACGAGACCGTCCCCAAATGGTCAGATTTCCAAAAAATCGGCACTCTAAACTCCACTGAAACCTATGGACGGCACCGGGTAAGACAAACCCGCGCACCAGGCGGTGAGTATTGGCAAACCGCTTTGGTTTATCTGACCGACCAGAAACGCACCGACCCGCCCAAGCCTGTGCCACAGCCTGAATTTGAGGCGCAAATGGAAGCATTGCCGGAACCAAAACCCACCAGATTAAAACCAGCCAAAGCCGCAGTGGTGGAGTTTGAAGCCATGCGCGATAGCCTCAAGCACGGTGTCCAAATGGTCAACACCCCTCAACTATTCCCAACCCCGCCCGATCTTGCCGAACGCATGGTGGAACTGGCCGAGATTAAAACCCATCATCGGGTATTGGAACCCAGCGCTGGCACCGGTAATATCTGGCGCAACCTTTCGGGCAAACGCCAGGGTGTCGAAATACACCCGGACTTAGCCAATAGATTACGCGACATGGTAACCCAAGGGGATTTTGGCATTATCTGTGCGGATTTCTTGGAGTGCAGCCCAAAGGAGCTGGGCAACTTTGATCGAATCGTGATGAATCCGCCGTTTTCCAACGGCCAGGACATCAAACACATTCAACACGCCCTGACGATGCTAAAACCAGGCGGGCGTTTGGTGGCGTTATGTGCGAACGGTTCACGCCAGCAGGAGCAACTTAAACCTGTAGCGGATTACTGGGAGGATTTACCAAGCGGCAGTTTTGCCAGCCAGGGGACGGGGGTTAATGTGGCGCTTCTGACCATCAACATTCCCGATAAACTCCCAGCAGTCAAACGCCGACCGGCCATACAGCTTGAGCTTTTCGGGGCTTGATCTATCCATTTTCAGCGCCAAGGATGGCGCAACCCTTCCAAAAACCACGGAACCCAACCACCACGACCGTCAGACTGGCGACACCTGGGCCTTTTATGGCCCGCCAGAGCCGCAAACCGGGCGTTATCTCCTTGAGCTAGCCAGAAACGACGGAAGCAGCGACAGTCCTCGAAATCATGCGCATACTAAAGCACCGGCCCAGGCCATCACCCACCAGCGGACCAACAACTGCCGCCCTGTTGAAGGCGAGATCAACATTAAGGCACTATGAAACCCAAGAAAGAAAGGAAAAAGCCCCGCAACGTCACGTTGCCGGATGACACTGTGAAAGCCGCCGAGCGCATCGGCGGAGGCAATCTATCCAAGGGCATCCGCATAGCCGTTGCGGCCTACGTGGACCAGTCCAAGGCATCGAGCCCATAAATCGGTAATTCCACGCAATCCAAAAAAGCCCTGCTTTGCAGGGCTTTCTTATTGCGGAAAATCCTACAGGCTGTCAGGTTCCTCCCGTGCCTCCCTCCTCAAATTCTCCTTGAGTTCCCGGAACAGCTCCCGCTCCCGCTCCCGTTTCTCAACCTCCCGCCGCGCCCGCGCCGAGAACAACACATGGACCGCGCCATTCACCGCCCAACGGTTGACACCACGGGCCAACCGCTCTTTCTCGGGCACGTCCGGGTGGACCCACCCGGCTTGCTCCAAGGTTTACAACGCCCCGACCTGTTCCCAATGTGTTAAGCTCCGCCAGCTTTTATAAGCACGGGTAATATCGCGGATGGTCAAGGCTTGCAGTTCCCTCGACAGGATGAACCCCGCGATCCACTGGGAATGCTCCGACCCCGAAGCCGCCCCCATGATGTCCAGATAGAAATTCAGCCCATGCGGCAACAGGATTTCGCGCATCAGCCCCACCACCAGCCGGACAGTATCGGCCCCGATGATCTCCGGCGGAAAACGCCGTGGCACTTGGCCAGCATACTCGACCACATGGCACAGCAGCGCCAGCCGCGCAAACATCCCCGGCCACTTCCCCAGGTAGGCGCACACCGCAGGTGAAGGCACCCGTGCCGCCACCAATCCCTGCACATAGCCCAGGAACTCCGCCTTGATGCTCGCGGCCTCCGGCGAAAACTTGAACACCGACTCCGGCGGCGTCATCGACTGCAAATGGTCAAGCAGTTCCCGATAGGCATGGATCGCGTCCAGATTCGGCGGGCGGGTGTCGGATTCCGGCGGCGCGGCGGGCGCTCCCACCACGACCAGGAAACGCTGCAATAGGCCGTCATCCGTCAAATCCACCTTCAAGTTACGCATCTTGTCCGGTTGCACGCCGCCCAGGATAGAAACCGAAAAATTCGGCACCAAGGTCGAACCCCGGTTCACCCGGTCCACCCGGCGCGGCCCGCCGTTGTACGCCTGCAACCAATGCGCCCGGTCCTTGCCCTTCGCCCCGCCGGAGTAAGCATCCATCGCCCCCAGCCAGCCCGCGAACTCATCCGCCTTGAGGAACACCCCCGCCGGATTCTCGGCCAGGATTTCCGCCAGGGCTTCCACCGTCGTATCCTCGATAAAACAGCGCCGGTCGGGCGGTTTTTCCGGGGTTCTCGGCTTGTCGCCTTTGTCGCCAGCGCCGCGCTTCGCCGCGTCCTCTACCCAGCGTTTCATCTGCTTTTCGGCCACCTTCTTATCCAGCTCCCAATCGGCGATAGCCGCCTTCGACTGCTTGGCCAGGACAATATCGATAGCCTGGACATGCGCCGAAACCGCATTGATGGCCGGAGTCTTGCCGGTCGAAGGGTCGCCTACCAACAACGTCCACAATCTGGGAGACTCCTTCCAGGTCGGGTCATAGCGGGCGGGCTGCACCTGGAATTGATCGTGCAACACCCCAGCGCAACAGGTCAGCGCTCCCAGATAGACAAACAGCGGTTCCACCCCCTTGACCGCCGCTTGATCGAATACATACGACACCAGCGGCGCGGCCACATGATGCGCCCGTAACCGGGGAAGCTCGAACGACCCGAACACGTCCAGAGGCAAATCCTCGAACCCCACGCCAGGCCCGCACAGCCGCCGCAAATCCTCGGCGGGAATCCCCTCGGCCAGCGCATCGGCGGCATCCCAGCCCATTTCCTTGGAACTGGGCCGCCGCATGGCGACCGCCTCGGCCCCGACCACGGCCAAAAGCTCCCGCGCCCGCCGCGCCGCCTTCTCCCCGGCGGCATCGTTGTCCGGCCAAATAATCCCCCGCCGCCCACGCAACGGCTCCCAGTCCGTGGAATCCACCCCATCGGCCCCGTTCTCCGAAGCGATGCAAACATACTCGGGGAAAATCATCTGCGCGGCGTCCGCCGCCTTCTCCCCCTCGCACCACAAAAACCAATCCTTGGGCCGCTTCGCCAGCTTATGCAACCCATACAACGGACGTGGGGCCGGAACGCCTTCCCATTCCCACTTACACACCCCAGTATCCCGATGCCGGAAATAAGCCAAAGGCCGGTAAGTCTTAGGGGGTTTCCCATCCTTAGACTTGCCGACCGGAAACCGGCACTTCACATGCGACAGCTTCCCGTCCGGCGTGGTGTACCACCACTTATGGGAAGGCACCCCCAGCGTAGGATGTCGCTCGGGGATGGGCGGCGCATCGTCCGGGACCGGCACCACGGCCACCCATTCCGGCGACTCCGGCGGAGCGGTCTTACCTTTCGGTTTGGGCGGCGGCGCTTTTCCATCCGGCACCCGGTCGAAATCCGTCGCCCCCAGTATCCGGCAAGCCTCCTCGAAATCGACCCGCTCATACTCCCGGACAAACGTAATCGCATCGCCCTGATTGACTGACAAAATTCTCTAAGCGGCGGAAATTCTGGCAAGGTAGCTTCCATGTCAATGATTGATAAGGAGAATGCCTTGGAAGGTTCCGCCCCGTTGCTGTATGAGCAGGCGTGCGTTTGGCTGCAAGCCGCGCCCTGGAAGGATGTCCGGCACAAGCAAACCGTGGCCTGGATGCTGGTGGGGTTGTTGTCCAGCCTCCATGTCGCGTTGCCCCAATGGATTCCGTATGTGATCTGCCGCGCGCGGTTCGCGCAAAGCACCCAGAGGCGGTTCGCCCGATGGCTCCACAACCGCCGGATCTCGGTGCTGCACCTGTATGCCGCCTTGTTGAAGCCGGTGCTGGCGGATTTCCAGGACCGGCAGGTCTACCTGGCCCTGGATACGACGATGCTGTGGAACACCCACTGCGTGGTGTACATCTCGCTGATCTACCGGGGAAGGATGATCCCGTTGGCCTGGAAGGTGATGGAGCATCCCAGCGCCAGCGTGGCGTTCAAGGACTACCGCGGCCTGTTGGTGTTCCTGGAGCGGCAGTTCACGGGGCGGAAGGTCTATCTGCTGGCGGATCGCGGTTTCGTCCACCGCGAGTTGATGGGCTGGGTCAAGCGGACTCCCCGCTGGCATTTCCGCATCCGCCACAAGGCGGGCATCGGGCTTTACCGGTGGGACGGCGGACGCTTCCAGCCCTTGGCTTGGCACGCCTCCCCCGGCCAGGTGGTCTGCTACCACGGGGTGTACGTGACGGGGCACCATGAAAAGGTCCACCTGGCAGTGGGATGGCAGAAGGGGGCCGAGGAACCCTGGGTGATCCTGAGCGACGAGCCCACCTGGCCGGAGACCCTGGCCGAGTACGCCTTGCGCTTCGATATAGAAGAAGGTTTCTTGGACCAGAAATCCAATGGCTTCCGCTGGGAGTCCTCCAAATTGCGGGACCGCCACGCCTTGCGCCGCCTGTGCTTCGTGATGGCGGTGGCCACGTTGATCCTGGTTTGCCAGGGCAGCGGCGTGGTGGCCGACGGCCGGCGGCGGATGGTCGATCCGCATTGGTTCAGGGGGCACAGCTACGCCCGCATCGGCCTGGATTGGATCCGCCATGCCTTGGCGCGGGGGCTGGCCTTGCTTCCCCGGTTGACGCTGACCACGGCGGATGACCCGCAGCCCGCCCGCTCATCCAAACGCCAGCCCGAGCGGGGCCATTGGATCAAGGCTTTGCTATGCCGATTTGTGATGCTTCAGGAGGCCCCGGGCTCTGTCCTAACCGCCGCCTAAAGTTTTGTCAGTCAATCAGTCGCATCGCCACTCGCGCCACAGCCGAAACACTTATAAATCTGCTTGGTCTGATTAACCTTGAAACTAGGCGTCCGCTCATCGTGGAACGGACAACAAGCGATCCATTCGCGCCCCTGTTTTTTCAAAGGAACCCGCGCCTGGACCACCTCGACAATATCGACCCTTTGAAGGACGGCTTGCGTATCAATTAGACTCATCGCGGGCGTCCAAAGTATAGATACCCGCTTGGGTCAGCCCCTTGTCCTTCAATGCGACGAGTAATGGCTGAACCTGTCGGCGGCGTGGAATCGATTTGCCTTCGCGCCACCGCCAAACCGTCGAAAAGCTAACCCCCACCGACTCGGCCACCTGGGCCAAGTCGGTTTTATCATCCTTTAAAATCCGCTGTAGCGAGGTTTCAACTATGTCCATAAAAGCCCCAAGGTACCAAGACAACATTATTGATATTGCGCTATTTGCAAGTAAATGTTTGGAAAATAAGGGAAAAATGCGTATAGAATCCGGCGACAACCCTACAGATAATGCCGACATGCGCAAACGTAATCCTCCCCACACCTTACCCGCAACCAAGCCCCCAGGATGCAACATCCGCAAGCTTCGCGAAGACCTGGATTGGTCCCAAAAAGACCTAGCCGACCGGATCGGCGCGAACGTCTCGACCATCAGCCGCCTTGAGCGCAGCGAAGAAATCAACATGGAAAAGGTGGAACTCTGCGCCCGCGCCTTGGGCGTCACCACCGAAATGTTGTTGCTACCGCCTGAATTGATGGCCTATGCCCGCCTTTCGGAAGAACGCCGCGCCCGGATTGTCGAAGCCGTCCGGGACTCCTATGTGGCCCAGCACAGTGGCAACCCGCCTCCCCGACTTCATCAGAACCCTACCCTTGCGCCGCTGACCTCTAAGGCTGAGAAAAAATAATCCGCCATCTGTTTGCAAATAACACAAACTTAGCTTATCCTTTGTTTGCAATTTACGCAAATAATTAGGCGTGGCGGACATCAACATCGCCCTATGCTCTCTGCATGGAACAATGATCCGTTGATCTACAGGGGATTTATTAACTTGCGAATAGTGAGAATAAATCCACTGACGCCATCCCAAATGCTGCCGACCAAGCCAAACAACCCCTTCCCATCAACCACGCAGGAGCAATCGACATGGCCAAAGCAGCCCCGAAACCCAAAATCTGGATAGTCAACGGCCCAGGCGGCGAAGTGGAACTCATCAACGCCCCCACCCGGTACGCGGTAGAGCGATACATCCTCAGCGAGCGGACCATCGCCGAAGCCAACGGCGACGATATCGCCGATGCCTTCGCCAAAAGCATCCCCGTGAAAACCGCCCTGGTGAAACCCGAAGACGACGAAACCGGCACCGATAACCCCAACCCAGGCGATCCGTAATCATGGACAACGACACGCCCAAGCTATCCGTGGATACCGTCGCGGCACGCCTGGACGTGTCGCGTTCCCTTATCTACGGCCTCATCGAAGATGGCATTTTAAAAGCCCATCGGATAGGCCGGAAAAACGGGAAAGGCATCTACCGGATTTCGGAACGTCAATATCAAGAATACTTGGCTGTAACCCAGGTAAACCCCGTATGGCAATCAGGAAAATCAAACGCCCAGGAAAATCCCCAAGATACCAAGTCGATTACCAAGACCTTGACCGAGGTATCCCGCGCACTCGGCGCAGCTTTGACACCCAAAAGCAAGCCCAAGAATACGAAGCGGCGCTCAAAACCCAAGGGTTCGACAACCTCATGGGCCGCGCCAAGCCCCACCTCTTCGGTGAAGCACTGAGCCGCTGGCTGGCCGATGTCAGCCCCGGCAACCGCAACCATCAAAGCAACCTGACCCACGCCCGGCACCTCCGCTGGCCTATCTGGGCCGATGGCAAATTCATCTGGCTCGAACACCTCCCGCTCGAAGCCGGACCCAACCAGTTGAGCATCGTACCGGGCATGGCCTACTGGCGTACCGACATGCGCCAAATCCTCAAGCGGGCCTATATCGACCAGCGCATCTACCATCTCCGCCAAACCCCGGACGGCCCGGCGTGGTACCGCCAAGACCCCGCCACCCGCGACGGCCCGCCGCCGCCCCGCGTCCGTGTCATCGACCCCGGCCTCCTGGCCGAACTCGACGCCAGCGAAGGGCGCGGCCCCTACAGCCCCGAAACCCTCCGCATCCGGCAAGCCCTGGTCCGCAGCGTCCTGAAATCCTGCTGGCGGGACTGGCAATTGCTGTCCGCCGACCTCCGCACTAAGATTACCCTGGAATCCCAGGGCGAAGGCCGGACCCAATGGCTATCCCTGGAACAACTTGATGCCTTGATCGAAGCCGCCCAGGCCACCGAATACGGCCAGCACCTCGCCGACCTCATCGACGGCGGCGCGTCGATAGGCTGGCGCAGGAACAACCTCGTCCACATGACCTGGGGTCAAGTCGTCTGGTCGGAGCGCGATGGCGAAACTCTCATCACGGTCGGCTACCTCATCCTGGAGGCCCAGGACGCCAAGAACCGCAAGGCCCATTACCAACCCCTGTCCGACCACGCCGAAACCCTGCTGCGCCGCCGCTGGGAATGCCGGTGCGGCACTTACGTGTTCCACAGCGGCGAAGGCCGACCCTTCGGCGACTTCCGCAAGACCTGGGCGCGGATACTCGCCGCCGCCGAACTTCCCGAGGATTTCCATTTCCACGACCTGCGCCATACCTTTTTCAGCCTACTCGCCCAGGCAGGGGCCAGCGACCGTCAAATGCAGGAGATCGGCGGACATAAAACCCAAGGCATGGTGCGCCGCTATAGCCACTTCCGCGTGGACCACCTGCGCGAAACCGCAAACCTAGTCAAGAGGAAATGAGCGGAGGAATAGCCATGGGCATTGAAAAAGAGATGGAAACCGAGAAAGCCGCGGCCTACGAAAGTGGCCGCAAGGCGGGGATGCAACAAGCGGCGGGCCTTTGTAGGGAACGCGCCGAGGAGCATACGGAAATGCTGGACTTCGATATGGCCCATGCGGCCAATGATTGCGCAGGCCTTATCGAAATCAAAATGGGCGGGGAGACAGGGCAAGAGGAAACCAGCCATGAAGCCGTATAAACACACCGCATGTCGCCAGCATGTCACCAGCACTAATAAAAAAGCCCTGCGGTTTCCCGCAAGGCTTTGATATTCATGGTGGGTCGTGCTGGATTCGAACCAGCGACCACTGCATTAAAAGTGCAATGCTCTACCGACTGAGCTAACGACCCCTCGAAGGCCGCGCATTATAATGACGCCCTCCCCATTGTTCAAGCCTTTACCATCCACCATGTCATCGCTCCGACTTCGCTCCCTCCCTTGGCTCGCCCTGTTCCTCGCCTTCTCCCTCAGCGGCTGCGTCTGGCTGCGGCTATTGGAACTCAAGAACCAACTGTCCCAGTTCGACCGCCATTTCCGGGTGGAAGTCGCCGACCAGCATTTCATCCTGCATCTGCGCGACCCCGTGCTGCTCAGCGAGGACTTCACCGACCTGACCAAACTCAAGCCCAGCCGGGTCGGCATCCTGCCCCAGGGCTACCGCTGGTTCCTCGACTTCGCCCACGACCCGGCGGCGCAGCCCCAAAAAGACCAGCACTTGATCTTCGCCATGAGTTTCACCCAGGACGGCAAGCTGAGCGCCTTCGATTTTCCGCCCCTATTCCTGCAGATGGCCCCGGCGGCGTTCTTGGAAGCCTCGATCCGCTCGCTGGGGCTGGGCAAGGTCGATCAGGGCAAGCAGCAATTGAAGGTCGATCCCGAGGATTTGCCCAAGTTAACCGGGAAGCTGCCCAACCAGAAAGCCATCCTCGACGCGCTGGGACCACCGACCGAGCGTGCCACCCAGGACGGACTCCAAGTCCTGCTGTACCGTTTCAAGGCCCAAACCACCCCGGTCGATCCCGATTACGAAAAGCGCCGCCTGGCCGAGGCCAAGCTGTTTTTCGATCCGGCCAAGGACGAACTGGTACGGTTGTCGGGCCGCTTCGTCGGGCTCAAGATCGCCATCGACTACCGCAAGCTGCGCCGGCCCGAAGATGAAAAAACCGCCGCCCGGCAGGACTGAATCCGCCCGTCCCGGCGCATCTTCCTGGCGCGGCGCTTGCTCATACCGCCGTTCCCATCCCGCATCCTGGTCAGGAGCCTCGCGAACCATGCCGAATACCGCCCTTGTTTACCCCGGACCGGGCCGCCGGCCCGTGACCGCCCCCTGGTTACGCTGGACCTTGTTGTTCGGTTTCGCCACCCTGATGAACGGCTGCGCCTCCTGGCTCCTGCCGTTCGGCGAATATTCCCCGCCCGAACCCCTGGAGCAGGAAGCCGCAGCCACTCCCGCCACCGCCCACGACCTATCCCGCCATCGGTTCGCGCTGCCCAAGGACGACAATATCGTCGGCCAGCTTGGCGTGGTCGAGGTCCGGGACGGCGACACCCTGCCCGATATCGCCCGCCACTTCGGCCTGGGCTACGAGGAAATCGGCACCGCCAATCCCGGCCTGGACATGTGGGTGCCCAGGGCGGGAAGCCGCGCCGTGCTGCCCCTGCGCTTCATCCTACCGGACGCGCCACGCAAGGGCATCGTGGTCAACCTGGCGGCGATGCGCCTGTTCCTGTACGGCGGCAAGGGCGGCGAGGTCGTCACCTATCCGGTGGGCATCGGCAAGGAAGGCCGTTCGACTCCCACCGGCGACATGTACGTGGCCCGCAAGGCCGAGAAGCCGGTTTGGTATGTGCCGGAATCCATCCGCCGCGACCACGAAAAGCGCGGCGACCCGCTGCCGGCGGCGGTGTCGCCCGGTCCCGACAATCCGCTGGGCGCGTATGCGATGTACCTAAGCAAGCCCAGCTATCTCATCCACGGCACCAACAAGCCCTACGCCATCGGCCTTAGGGCCAGCAACGGCTGTTTGCGGCTCTATCCCGAGAACATCGACCTCTTGTACCGGCAAACCCCGGTGAAGACCCCGGTGCGGATCGTCAACCAGCCCTATCTGTTGGGTTGGCACAAGGGCCGGCTTTATCTCGAAGCCCACGAACCGCACGAGGAACTGAACGCCAAGGCGCTCCAGGCCGCGCTCCAGGCCAAGCTGAAGGAGATCGAGAAGAAGGGCCACGCGCTGGATTGGCCCAAGATCGAGGCCACGGTGACGGAGGCTCGGGGAATTCCGGTGCCGGTGTTCGCGCATACGCCCGGCGTGGAGCAATTGGCCCGCGAGGCCGTGCCGCTGGCGCTGCCGGAACAGTTCTACGGCCAGCCGCCGGTGCCGCAAGCTTCGACCCACGAAAGCTGGTATGTCGAGGCCTTGGAAAACGGCGACGCGCTCACCGCCCAACGCACGGCGGCGGTGCTGAACCATATGGGACCGCGGATTCCGGCGCGGGCCGTGGCCTTGCCGGATGGCAACCAACGGGTATTGGCGGGACCGTTCGAGGACGCCAAGCACGCCCAGGCGGCGGCGCGGCAGATGCTGCTGGACCTGGACATCAAGGGGAAGATCGTACCGCCCCAGCCGCAGCGCTTGACCTCGAAGTAAGCCGCGCCGCCCTTCCCCGGCCCGTCCGGCACCGGGGAGGGCGGATGGGAAGGCCGCTACCTGCCGCCGTCCTTCTCGCACATTTCAGGGGTCTTGCACTGGTCGGCGGTGCCCGCGAGCGGGGTGCATTGGGCTATCGCCATGCAATGGTTCATCGAGGGATGCCATTGGGTGACGCCGATCTCGCAGCCGCATTTGTCGATGCCGCCCGCCGCGCCGCCGTTGCTGCCGCTGTTCGAGGCCGAGGCGGGTTTCTTCTTGCTGACAGCCACCTCCAGGAGGAAATTGACATCGTGCTTGTTGTCCGGGTCCTTGGCGTCGCCGCCGACCGCCACGCTCAAATAATTCTGCCCGCCGGGCCGGAGTTTGAACTTGCCGGTCACGTTCGCGGAATCCAGGCTACCCTGGGCCAGATACGCCGTGGCCCAGCCATTGCTCTGGCTGGCCTTGCTGTTGAAGGGCGCGAGTTTCCAGGCCCAGAACTTCGGGGCGGTCTGGAACTGGCTGGGATACCAGTGCAGGTGTATCCCCAAATCCTGCCGCCCCTCGAACACCGAGAGGGCGGGGACCAGATCGTCCTCGGTGGTCACGCCATCGCCATCATCGTAGCGCTTGGCGGTGATGGAGACCCAGACGTTCCCCATACCGCCTTTCTGTAGGGCGTTCAGGTCCAGCACCACCCAACGCGAATGCATGCTCCAGCCGTAGCACTTGCTGGCATCGACCCCGCCGGCATCCGCCATCAAGGTTTTGACATTGTCGGTATCGCACCAGGACATCGATTTCAGGGTCGGCACGATCTGCGTGAGGCCGTTCTTCGCGGCGTCCGCCGCCTGGTCGGAATGGGTGATATCGTCGCCGGTCTTGAGGGTGGCCGCGGCACCTTTTTTCGCATCCAATTTGCTGAAGACGATATTGGCCACCCACGGCCCGGTGGGCGAGGCACCGGTGCCGGGATTGACGGTGTTGTTGCTGAAGCCGATGCCGTTGCCACCGTAGATTTCGGCGGCCCCCGCCGCAGCCGGTGCGAGGCAGGCCAAGAAGGCGCAGGCCAATTTTCCAAGTTTCATTGTCGTTCTCCCGATTCGCGGGAATCCCCGCATAGGCATATTAGTTCGCACTAAATCACTCAAACTATATGCCACCGGACCGCATCCTCAGGCATCGCACGCGGCATCTTCCATCCCGTCAACCGCACGGATAGCAGGGTTATGCGTCCGGTCACGCAAAATCGCGGGATATAGCGCATGAACGATCCATTGCCGCCGCCGCCCTAGAATTCCACCCCCACCGACACGAACACCGACCGGCCCATGGCGGGCACGGCGGGCAATTGGTTGGGCGAATAGGGGAAGCGGGTGGCGTAGATGTACACGCCGCCCAGGGGATGGAAATAAGCCTTGTCGAGCAGGTTATCGACGCCCAGTTCCAGCTTCACCTGCTTGTACTGGTAGCCCGCCTTGAGGTTCAACAGGACATAGCCCGGCGTCACCGGCTCGTTGTAGGTCTTGGCGACGGTGGTCTTGCGGTCCACCAGTTCCAGGCCCAGGGAATTGGAAAAGCGGCCCCATTCGCTGTCGAGCGTGTGTTCCAGGGCGAGGGTCCCGTGCAGCGGCATCATGTGATAGAGGTTGACCTTGTCGGGGGCTTGGTAGCCTTCCAACGACCAGCCTTCCGCCTCGCACAGGTATTTCCCGCCGGGCGTGGCGTTGGCGTAGGGACAGGGGCGGCCCTGCCCGCCATCCTTGCCCACGCCCCGCACATAGGCCAGCGACAGGCTCAGGGCGAAGCTCCCCGCCGGGGATTCAGGCAGGAAGTTGTAGCGGCCCGAAGCATCGACGCCGTACAGGTCGGCGTAGGGGATGTTGACGAAGTGCATCCCCCGGAAGCCGTCGCGGCCGATGCTGTCCACCTGCCCCCAGATGTAATTGGCGATATGGGTGTAATAGGGCGAGACGCTGGCCGACCAGACCTTTTGCTCCGCGTCGTGCCAAGCGCCCGTGAATGAAAAGTTGTAGGCGGTCTCGGAACCGAGTTGCAAGTTGCCCTGGTAGCCATTGCCGTCCCCGAACCAATTGATCATGGATTTCTGCGAGCCGCCGGTCCAAGCGTACAACTCGTACAGGTTGGGCGCGCGCATCTTGCGGGCGAAACCCAGTTCGTAGCGGCTGGTGGCATCGGGCGTGAAGCGGGTCAAGGCCGTCACGTCGAAATTGACATTGGTCTTGGCGTGGTCGGCGGCGTTGAACTGGTCGGCCCAGAAGGCGTTGACGAAGCTGTTGTCGTAGCCATGCACCGAACCCGTGTCCATCCATACCGTGTCGTTGCGCAGCCCCAGGATGCTGGTCCAGCGTTCGTCCCAATCGGCCTCCCATTCGGCGAACAGGCCCATGCGGTTGCGTTGGCCGCCATTGACGCTGATGAAATCCTGGGGATAAAAATCGTCGCCCGGCCACCAATCGTCGAGGGTCTGGCGGAAGAATTCGTTGCCGACATGCAGGGTATGCCGGGCGGCGAGGTCGATATGGGCGCGCAGCCGGTAGCCCAGGTCGGTGCCGTCGGATTCCATGGGCATGGTGGCCCCCTTGCGGTTGGGCAGGGCGTCCATGGTGTGCCAGGTCTGGTGGTAATAAAACTTACTGTCCAAACGGCCCCAGGCGAAGTCGTTCTCGTAGTTCAGTCCCCCCAGGATGGCGTCGTTCCTGACCATGTCCATGCGCTGGTTGGGAAAGCCCTGGTAAGGCAGGTGTTGCCCCGAGAGATCGGCGGTCCATAGCCCGCTGGCGGTCTTGAGGGCACCGCGCAGGCTGTGGTTGGTGGTCTCGAACTGCGAGGGGACGACCTGCGGGCCGTCGTCGCCGGTGTTGTAGCTCCGCGCCCGGTTCCAAGAACCGTTGTATTCCAATCGGGCGTCGGTGGTGGCGTAGGCCGTGCTGGCGTTCACGCCCACGTTGTCGTTGATGCTGCGGTAGAAGCTGCCGAATTTGGAGGCGGTCAAGGTGCCTTGTTCCGCCGAGGCGAACTCGGGAGCCAGGGGATCGACGCTGATGGTGCCGCCCACCGAATCCCCGCCTTGGCTGACCGGGGTGATGCCCGCCATCACCGTGGCCTTGCCCACCGCCGCGGGAGCCACATAGGACAGGGCCGGGTTCATGTGGTTGCTGCACGCCGAACTGATGTTCATGCCGTTGACCACCACCTTGACCCGGTCGTCGGCCAAGCCATGCACGGTGGGCAGGCTGGACACCCCGCCCCCGGTGGCGAGGCTGACGCCGGGAATATTCTTGAACAGCCCGGCGGTGTCGTTGCCGGTGGCCTGCCCGCTGGCGAGACCGGCGGCATCCAGGGTGCTGGCCCCGAGGATTTCCGCTTCCGCCCGGCCCGATACCGTGATTTCGTCCAACTCCACCACATCGTCCGCCGCGAAGATACCGGCGGACCCGGCCAAGAGCGCCAAACCACCCAGCGCCCTCAACCCCAAGATCATTTTGCTTTCGTAGGCGTTACACACGCTGCCACTCCGTGCTGGTAATGCGGGAATCCGCCGGGCGCGATTGCCCGAAAAACCCCTGGGTAGGGCAATAATCGTGCTAAACGCGGCATGTCCCGCCCGGTAGGCCCGCAAAGCCCAGGGGCGGACCAGAACCTATGGGATATCACACATCCTCCCCAGCGATGGGCGGGCGGGCGGCAACCTCACCGCACAGCCCGCAACCTCTGGCCCCGGAATCCGGCCCAGGGCGGTCCGGGTCCATGGCTCAATATTTGCTCGGCCCTGTCACCCTTCGCCACACTGGCGACACTCCCGGTCCAAGACAAGCATCGCCCCATGATCCGCATACCGATATCCCCATTCCCCGCCCTGTTGCTCACGACCGCCCTGGTCCCGGCCCAGGCGGAAGAGACACTGAAACAAGCCTTGGAACAACAGCTGAAAGCCAACCAGGCCACCGCCACCGCCCAAGCCGCCATCGACCAACTCGGCGAGCAAACCCGGAAGATGCTCGACGAATACCGGGAAGCCCTGCGCAAAACCGAGGCGATCACCGCCTACAACGCCCATCTGCGGCGGCTGGTCGAATCCCAGGAAGAAGAAAAACGCTCGCTGCAAAAACAACTGGACGGCATCGAAGACATCCGCCGCGACCTCGTGCCCCTGATGCTGCGGATGGTGGAGGCGCTGGACCGCTTCGTCCAACTGGACCGGCCCTTCCTGGCCGGGGAGCGGGCGCGGCGGATGGCCGAATTGAAAAGCCTGATGGACCGGGCCGATGTGGACGACGCCGAGAAATTCCGCCGGGTGCTGGACGCCTACCAACTCGAAAACCAATATGGCAAGACCACCGAAGCCTACCGGGCCGAGTTCAAGCCGGGTGCCGCCCCGGCCCGCATGGTGGATTTCCTGCGGGTCGGACGGGTGGCTCTGCTCTACCAAAGCCTGGACGGCGGCGAGACCGGCGTCTGGGACGCACGCGCCCAACGCTGGCAAGTCCTGCCCAGGGAATACAACAAACCCGTGGGACTAGCCCTGGCCGTCGCCCGCAAGGAAAGCGCCCCGGAATTCCTGCCCATCGCCGTCGAAACCCCGGAGGCCGTCCGATGAAGCCGCTACGCACCTTGGCGCTGATGGCGCTGCTCGGCGGCTGGACCGGCCCGGCCGCGGCGGGCGAATTGGACGATCTGGTACGCCAGGTCCAACAATCCCAGGCCCGCGAAGCCCAGGCCGACCAAGACCGCAAGGCCCGGTTCCTGGCCGATAAGAACCAGCAGCAAAAACTGCTGAAGGACACCCAGGCGGCGCTGGCCCAGGCCGAAGCCGAGGGCAAAGCCCTGCGCGAAGCCTTCGCCGCCAACGAGGCGCGGATCAAGGCGATGGGCCTGGAACTCAAAACCAAGGGCGGCGAGCTGAACCAATTGTTCGGCACCGTCCGCGAGTTTTCCGGCAAGTTCAAATCCGACCTCGCCGAATCCCTGATCTCGGCCCAATATCCAGGCCGCGCCGCCGCCCTGGAACCCCTGGTGCTGGGCAAGGAGATTCCCGGCCTGACCCAACTGGAAGGGCTATGGCTCGGCGTCCTCCAGGAAATGAACGAATCCGGCAAGGTGGTCGCCTATACCGGCCTCTTCACCGACGCGGCGGGCGGCGAACGGACGGGCACCATCCGCCGGATCGGTCCTTTCACGGCGGTGGCCGGGGGCAAATACCTGCGCTATGTTCCCGACTACGGCAAATTGGTCGAACC
Source organism: Methylomagnum ishizawai (assembly GCF_900155475.1). NCBI lineage: Bacteria > Pseudomonadati > Pseudomonadota > Gammaproteobacteria > Methylococcales > Methylococcaceae > Methylomagnum > Methylomagnum ishizawai. The sequence continues at coordinate 4,368,834 of NZ_FXAM01000001.1, forward strand.
ACAGCGCCAGCCGGAACGCGACTCTCTGGCACTGGCGACAAACCTGGAACACGCGGACGGCGGCCCGGTCTTGGCGGCGGTCGATCCTTCCAGGGGAGTGCTGCTGGACCTCGCCGCCCAGGTGCCCCAAGGGCTGGGCTGGCTCCCCAAGAGCCTGCGCGGCCTGTTGAACAACGAGGTCGATCTGGTCATCTTCGGTGTCCTGCTATTGGCGAGCGTGTGGGCGCTGGCGGTGGCGGTCGAGCGCTGGCTGTTCTTCAAGCGGGTCGATGTGGCCGCCTATCCCAAGGCTTCGGTCTTGCAAACCGAACTCACCCGCCACATGACCGTGATCGGCACCGTCGCCGCCAACGCCCCCTATGTCGGGCTGCTCGGCACGGTGCTGGGCATCATGATGACCTTCCACCGCATGGGCACGGAGAAAAGCAGCATGGACGTGCATAGCATCATGCTCGGCCTCAGCACCGCCTTGAAAGCCACCGCCATCGGCCTATTGGTGGCCATTCCCTGTGTGGTGCTGAACAACGCGCTGCGCCGCCGCATCCGCGAATTGATGGCCGCCCACGAGGTGCGCCATGGATGACCGCGATTTCGACCAGATCAACGTCATCCCGCTGGTGGATGTCATGCTGGTACTGCTGGTGATCGTGCTGACCACGGCCACTTTCATCGCCACCGGGGAAGTGCCGGTGGATTTGGCCGAGGCCCGGCAGGTCGAGCAACCCAGCCTGGAAACGCCCCTGATCCTCAGCCTCAAAGCCGACGGCACGCTCTACCTGGGCAAGACCCAAATCTTCCTGGACGGCCTGGGCGAGACCTTGGCCCCCTATCCCAAAAGCAAACAGGTCGTCATCAGCGCCGACAGCGCCATCGTCCTGGAAAAATTCGTGCGGGTGGTGGACGAGGTCAAGCGCAACGGCTTCCCCCGCGTCAGCCTGCAAGTCGAACACACCGGGCCGGGGGCATGACCGACGGCCAAAGATATCTGCGGGGATTCGCGCTATCGCTGCTGGCGCATGGCCTGTTGGCGGGATTGGCGCTGTGGTGGTTCTGGCACCGGCCCGCTCCGGAACCCGAACCGGAGCCGCCGCGCTGGGAAGTCAGCCTGATGCCCCCCGCCGAGGAAGCGCCACCGCCCGCCGCAGCAAGCCCACCCCCACCGCCGGAGTTCGCCGCCGAACCCGCCCCGGCCATGCCGCCCGAACCCCAGGCCACGCCCCCCATGGCGCTGCCCGGCGGGAGCGGCGCACCCCGCTTCGACATCCCCAAACTGGGTCCGGCCATGGACTATCAGGGACTCGCCATGCCGAACCCGGCGGGCACCCAGGGAGCCACAGGCGGGGCGGCCCCGCCCACCGCGCCCGGCACCCGGACGGCCCCCGGTTTCGACGCCGGGGACAGCCCGCCCACCCCCATCGTGCGGGTGCCGCCCACCTATCCGCTGGAAGCGCGGCGCAAAAAAATCGAGGGCTGGGTGCGGGTGGAACTGACCGTACTGGAAGATGGCACGGTGGTGGACGCCCAAGTGAAAAAGGCCAACCCGGTCGGCGTCTTCGAGCCAGCCGCCCTGGCGGCGGTGGCGCAATGGCGGTTCCGGCCCGCCATGGAGAACGGCAAGGCGGTGCGCCGCCGGGCGGGGCAGACCTTGAAATTCGAGCTGAACCAATAATATGAGACGCGCCTTGTTGCTGCTCGCGCTGGTTCCGGGTCTGGCCTGGACCGAACCCGGAGACCCCCACGCCCACCACCACGCCGAACCCGCCGCCGCGCCCACGGTTCCCCCGGAAACCTACCGGGAATTCCAGGCCATCGAGTCCCTGGTCGCCCAATCGGCCTACGCCGAGGCGGAGCGCAAAATCCAGACGCTCCTGCCCGGACTCAAGGCCAATCCCGCCGCCCTGGCCTTGCTGCTGCGCAACCTCGCCAACCTCCACGGGATGCAACAGCACTACGCGCCCGCGGCGGACGCCCTGCGCCGCGCCCTGGATACCCAAGCCCTGGCCCCCGCCGAAGCCACCCAGGCCTGGTTGGAACTGGGGCAATACGAATTCGCGGCAGAACGCTACGACCCGGCCGCCCAGGCGCTTTCGGCCTGGCTGGAACGGACGCCCGACCCATCCCCGGAACCTTGCCTCTTGCTCGCCGAAACCCAGGCCAAGCTCGGGCGATACGCCGCAGCGGCCCGCTTGGCCGAACTCGCCATCGCCCGCTCGCCCCAGCCGAAGCCGGAGTGGTACCGCTTCCAGGTGGCCCTCTACCACGCCGCCCACGATCTCGGCGCTTGCGCCAGGGCGCTGTCCGCCCTGATCGACCGCGAACCCGGCAATCCCCTGAATTGGAACCAGTTGATCGGCGTCTACCAGGAAGCCGGGCAGGAAGGCGAAGCCCTGGCCGTGCGGCAATTGATGTACAAGCTCGGGATGCTGGAATCGTCCACCGACATCGTGCAACTGGCCCAGGCGTTGCGCCACCGGGGGTTGCACAGCCGGGCCGCGGAATTGTTGCAGGAGGAAATCGGACGGGACCGGGTGGAGGCCGATGCCGCCCACCTGGAACTCCTAGCCGAGAGTTGGACCCAGGCCCACGAATTACGCAAAGCCGTCGCGGTCCTGGAGCGGGCCGCGGCTTTGGCCGATGGCGGCGAGGTCCGCTACCGGCTGGGCCAGACCTACAGCGAGTTGCGCGACTGGCCCAAGGCGCGGCAAGCCCTGGAACTCGCCTTGGCCCGTGGCGGACTCAAGCATCCGGGCGGCGCCCGGTTGTTGCTGGGCATGGCCTACTACCGGCTCGACCGCAAGGATTTGGCCCGCGCCGCCTTCCTGGAGGCGCGGACCGAGCCTGGCTTCCGCGCCACGGCGGAACAATGGTTGAAACACCTCGACCGGGACGCCCAGCGCGACAGCCACTGAACGCGGCTTGTTCAGGGCTTGAGATTGCGCCTCAGGGCGTCGATGGCCGCCGCGCTTTTCTCCAGCAAGGCCCGCATCCATTCCGGCGGCGCGTCGGCGGCGTGGTCGTGTCCACCGTGATCGTGGCCTTCGTGGGCCGTTCCGTGGCCCATATGCCCCTCATCGTGCCCGGCTTGATGCCCGCCGGGACCATGGTCGTGGAGTGCGGCCAGGGGATTCAGCACCGGCGGGGCGGCGGGTTGGTCATGCACCAGGAACGTCCCCTGCCGCATCCCCATCCAGCAACTCCAAGGCACCATTCCGGTTTGGTTGGGGGTGAACTCGATGATGTTCTCGCCGGGATGCACGTCGAACTCCAGCCCCAGGCCCGGCACCACGATGCGGTGGTTGCAATAGTCCAAGACCTCGCCCTGGATGATCCAGCGCACCGGCACGCCCTTGCGCAGGGTGAATTGGCTGGGCACGAAGCCCTCCCGGTTCACCGCCATGCGGATCACCTGCGCCGCCTCCGCCATCGCCGGAGCCTCGGCGACACTCCGTTCGCCCGGCCACCAGTGGGCCACCAGGGCGTGGAAATCATGGCCTTGCCCCGTCATGGCGAGGCCGCGGTTGAGCATGATGGCCCCCAGGCCGATCACGATCACCCCGGAAGCCTTGACGATCTTGGGCGCGAACTGTTTCGACAGGGCGCTGGCGAGCAAGCCGAAGCCCATCATCATCGGCAAAGTGCCAAGGCCGAACACGAACAGCATCTTGGCCCCGTCCAAGGGGCTGCCGGTCCCCGCCGCCATGATGTACATGGCCTGCAAAGGGCCGCAAATAATCATCAAGCCATTCAAAAGGCCGATGACGAAGGGATTGCTGTTCTGCCGGTAGGCCTGCCCCAGGTGGCGCATCACGAAGCCCGGCACCTTGATGCGAAAGCGACTGAGCGAAGGAAACAGGTTCAAGGTCGCCAGCCCGAACACCAGCAGGAAAATCCCCGCCGCGATCCCCGCCACCCCGCGCATGAACGGCGTGAAGGTCACCACCGCCCCCAAGGCCCCGAACAACCCGCCGATCACGGTATAGGACAGGGTCTTGCCCAGGCCGTAGTAGAGATGGGTGAGGTATTTGGAACCGCCGCCCGCCGCCGCCTTGACCGTATAGCCCACCACCAGGGCGCCGCACATCCCGACGCAATGGAAGCCGGTGAAAATCCCCGCGACGAACAGCAGGGCATAGCTCAATTGCTCCCCGGCCATGGGCAGGTCGGGATGGCCGCCGAGCAAGGCGTCGAGGTTGAGCAGCACCACGATGCCGACCAGGATCGACAGGATCGAAACGGCGCGGTAGAGCGCGGCACGCAAGGCGGTCCAGCGCGGGATTTTGGGGTGGCTTGGGGACATCTGGGTGTCGGGGCTCGTACTCATGGAACCTCAAGGGAGTCGGGATTGGGCCGCGCCGCGGCCGCCTGGCAAAACCGGGCCGGGACGCGACGCCATAGCGGTGGGTTGTCTTTTTTATTGTATACAAGCGGCCCGGTTCGGCGGGGCTATCGATTGGGACGGCCCCCGGTTCCGCGGGAGTCTTGGTGCGAACGGCCCGGTCCGGTTCCGCGGGCCTAAGGGCAGAGCATGATATATGCCTGGATTCGTGGATCGCTATGCCACCACCACGGACAGCGGGCGGCGGGATGGGGTGCGTCATATCACGCAGGGGCTATGGGCTTTGCCCCGACCTACCCCCATGGGATTCCCTGTGGTTCCGGCCCGGTCCCCTGGAAAATAAGTGCTTCCCGATATGGCACGAAGCTTGTAGATAAGGCGCAATGCTTTATTTCCCCTATTTCAACAGTTTGATGAGGTTATCGATATGGCAACCACCAAAGCCCTGGCCATCGCCCAGCAAACCGATTCCGCCACGCTCTTGTTAGGCACGGGCTTGGCGTTCGCTTCCCTCATCCTGTTGCCGGCCTTCGCCACCCGCCTGGGGCTGGACGCGGTCCTGACCGGGGCCGTGCGCATCGCCCTGATGCGGGCTTCCAGCCGGGTGGTCAGCAACAAAAACCAGGGCGACGCCGTCCCGGCCAGTTTCGATTGCCACTGACCCCCGGACCCAAGGTTCTGCGGCGGTTTCCCCCCATCGCCGCCGCGAAGACACGCCTCCCTCGGGAGGCGTGTTTTTTATGGCCCGGATTTTCTCCCACAGCCCCGTAGCGGCTATGCTTGCACACACCATATCCAACGAGACCGGAACCATGAGCGATACTCCCTACGCCTGCGACCTCTGCCAATTGCCCGTGGAAACCCAGGGCTACGAAGTCTTCACCGTCCAGGGCAGGAAACGCTTCTGCTGCGAAGGCTGCCTGGGCATCTACCGGATGCTGCACGAGTCCGAAATCGTGGACGAGCCGCCCGCGGCCCCCGCCGCCTGATTGCCGCCCGCGTTCGCTGGCTCCTATAATCGCCCGCCAACGTATCCGGCCACCCGATGGTGGCCGGTCCCGACCCTCCACCCCTAGCTTATACAGAGGGACACCATGGCACATGTACATGGAGCGGCCAAAACCGCCAAAACCGCCGTCGATCACGCCGCGATGGGTCATGGCACCCAGCGCATGGCCGGGATGATGGACCACGCCGGACACATGATGGATCATGCCGGACACAGGATGGCGAGTCTGCCCCAAGCGACCGCCACCATCGCCACGGGAGCCGCCATGGCCGGCGGTGCCGTGGCCGCGACGACAACACAATCCGGGAGCAGTTTCATGAGCATTTTGGCCAAGCATCCTTTGGTGGTTTTCGGCCTAGGCGTGGCCGCGGGCTATTTCGCGCACAAGTACCGCAAGGAAATCATCGCCACCGCCCTGAAGGCCACCGAACAGGGCAAGGATTTCGTCCTGCACCAGAAGGAAAACCTGGAAGACCTGGTGGCCGAGTGCCACGAACACCAGGACGACGCCGCCGGACCGGTGGCGGACTGAGTCCACCCCCGACCTTCCTCCCATCGATCCCTAGCCGCCCCGTCCGCCATGTCGATCCAACAACACGTCGTACTCCGCCACCGTTCGGAAGGCCATCTGCGCTTCGACCTCCCCGAATCCCTGCGCACCCCCGACGCCGGCGGGCATATCCTCGCCGGCCTTGAGTCCATCGAGGGGATTTACCGGGTCGAGCTGCGCGAGCGCCAGGGGAAGCTATCGATCCGCTACCTCGCCACGGTCTGCGATTTCGCCGCCGTGGTGCGGAAGCTCCACGCCCTGATCGGCGAATGGGCCGGAAAACCCGCCGAACCCGCCTGCTGCGCGACCCGCGCCACCGCCGAACGCGCCGTGCAAGCCCGTCCCGCCGAAGGCTCCGCCCTCAAGCGCTGGTTCCGACAAAAAGCCCAGGAGGCCCAGGAAACCACCCAAGCCCTGGGCATCCTGGCCCAGGCCGGGCTGAAGGCCATGAACCGCCGCCCGCGCTGGGTGACGGAATTCATGAACGACCTCCTGATGCTCTACCTCATCAAAATCCATTGGCACCATATCCTCTACCTGTGGCTGCCGAATCCCTGGCGCTACCGCTACGAGTGGATGGCGACCTTCTACCTGATCTATCTCTCGGTCCAAGCCAAGCTGCCCAAGCCCACCTAATCCAACAGAGGGACTCCCCATGGCCGTCGCCAGTGCCGAGCCGGTCGGTTTCCAGCCCCGGCATTACCACATCGAACACGCCTTGCGGCGGCGGGTGCGCATTCTGGTTCCCGCACTCCGCAAGGACTTCGAGCGCAGCTATATCCTCGACATCCTGCTGCGCAAGCGTCCCGGCGTGAGGGAAGTCCGCACCGTGCCCGAGATCGGCTCGGTGGTGGTCCATTTCGACCCGGCCCGTTTGCCCAAGATCAACCTGCTGGCCTTGCTGGACGCGGTAATTCCCAATCTGGGCCAAGGCCAGCCGCGCCCCGATGCCGACTTCGGCACCGAAGCCTCTGGCGAGGTGAAGGAAGTCAGCTTCGCCGTGGAGGGCATGACCTGCGCTTCCTGCGCCTTGCTGATCGAGATTTCGCTGCGGCGCGACCCGCGCATCCGCGACGCCCGCGTCAATCTGGCCACGCAATCCGCCCTGGTGCGCGGTGCCCTGCCCAAGGAGGAGGTCTACGCCTCGGTCGAACGCCTGGGCTATCGCCCCTTGCCGATGGATACCGTGGCCCAGCGCAAGCTGTTGATGGAGCGGGAACGCCAACATCTGGCCGAGGCCAAGCGCAAAGCCGTGTGGGCGGTGGTCTTGAGCGCCCCCGTCACCGCCATCGCCATGTTGGAACCCATGGGCGCGTTCTGGCGCTGGGCGCAGTTCATCCTCAGTACGCCGGTGGTGTTCTGGGCCGGGAAAGCCTTCTTCACCAAAGCCTTGAAGCTCGCCAAGCAGCGCAAGGCCAATATGGACAGCCTGATCGTCTTGGGCGTGGGCGCGGCCTACGCCTACAGCATGGCCTCGATCTTCTTCCAGCGGCCTTATCTCTATTTCGACGCGGCGGCGGGCATCATCTGTTTCGTATTGATCGGGCGCTATCTGGAGGAAAAAGCCAAGGGCCGCGCCCACGAAGCCATCCGCCGCTTGCTCGATCTGCAACCCGCCACCGCCAACCTCGTCCGCGAAGACGGCGAAATCGTCACCGTCCCGGTCGATGATCTGCAACCCGGCGCTATCATCCTGATCCGGCCCGGCGAGAAGATTCCCACCGATGGCTTGGTGATCGACGGGCTTTCCACCGTGGACGAAGCCATGCTGACCGGCGAAAGCCTGCCGGTGGTGAAGGAAGCCGGCCATCCCGTCACTGGCGGTTGCGTCAACGGCAACGGGGCGCTGAAAGTACGGGTGGACGCGGTCGGCGCGGATACCGTGCTGGCGGGCATCATCCACATGGTGGAACAGGCGCAGTCGTCCAAGCTGCCGATCCAAAAGCTGGTGGACCAGATTTCCGGGGTGTTCGTGCCGGGCGTGATGGGGATTGGCGCGTTGACCTTCGCCGGTTGGATGCTGGCGGGCGCGGGCTTCACCACGGCCTTCGCCAATGCCATCACCGTGTTGTTGATCGCCTGCCCCTGCGCCTTGGGGCTGGCGACGCCCGCCGCCATCATGGTCGGCACCGGGCAGGCGGCCAAGCGCGGCATCTACATCCGCAACGGCGAGAGCCTGGAAACCGCCACCCACCTCACCACCATCATCTTCGACAAGACCGGCACCATCACCGAAGGCAAGCCCTACGTCACCGATTTCCGCAATGGCTCGGAACTGGACGAAGGCGAACTACTGGGATTGATCGCCGCGGCGGAATCGCAATCCGAGCATTTCCTGGCCAAGGCCGTGGTGGCCTACGCCAAGGAATTGGGCGGGGCCGTGTTCCAAACCGAAAGCTTCGCCGCCATTCCGGGCCGGGGCGTGGAGGCGCGGGTCGCGGGCCGGGATTTGCTGGTCGGCAACCGCGCCTGGATGGAAGAATCCGGCATCGACCTCGACGAACTGCAAGGCCGCGCCTCGACCCTGGCCGAGCAAGGCAAAACCCCGGTGTTCGTCGCCCTGGACGGCCAAGCGGCGGCGCTGTTCGGCATCGCCGACCGGCCCCGCGCCGACGCCGGGGCGGCCATCGCCCGTTTGCACAAGCTGGGGGTCAAGACCCTGATGGTGACGGGCGACACCGAAGCCACGGCCCGCTATGTGGCCGGGCAAGTCGGCATCGACGCCGTCATCGCCCACGCCCGCCCCGAGCGCAAGCTGGAAATCGTCAACGAACTCAAGCTCCAGGGCGCGAAGGTCGGCATGATCGGCGACGGCATCAACGATGCCCCCGCCCTCGCCGCCGCCGATGTCGGTTTCGCCATCGGCACCGGCACCGATGTCGCCATCGAAACCGCCGACCTCACCCTGGTCAACGGCGATATCACCAAGGTCGCCGACGCCATGGAACTGAGCGGCTTCACCATCAAGGTCATCAAGCAGAACCTATTCTGGGCCTTCGGCTACAACACCTTGTCGATCCCGGTCGCGGCCTTTGGCCGGCTCAATCCCATGGTGGCCTCGCTGGCGATGGCACTGAGTTCGGTGTCGGTGGTGATGAATTCCTTGCGCTTGCAGAACAAATAACCCCCATGAAGCGCGTCATCGTCTTCCTCGATTACAGCAACTTCCACCTGTCGCTCTGCAATTTCAGCGGCGGCGAATTCCCCGACCGCAAGCGCTTCGATTTCAGCGGCTTCGTGCAGGCCATCACCGCTGGGATGGACCTCATCAAGGTCTATTTCGTCTGTTCCAGTTCCAGCAGTACCGGCGGCGGGCTACAGCGCTTCTACGATTGGCTGGACGGGCAGGAATATTTCTATGTGAAGCAGTTCGAGCGCCGGGCCAACGACCAGGGCGAACACCGGGAAAAGCAGGTGGATGTGTATCTGGCCTGCCAGGTGGTGGCCCTGGCCTACGAGAACGCCTACGACATCGCCATCATCGTCAGCGGCGACGAGGACTACGTCCCGGCCATCGAGATCGTGCAGCAGAAGGGGAAGATCGTGACCGTGGTGTCGTCGTCGGTGATGCTGAGCGACCAGCTGCGGCGCAAGGCGGACAAGGTGGTGCTGATCGACGGGGAGGGGCTGGATTGCCAGCGGTTTTTTTCTTGATCCCATCCAAGGACGGAATACGCCGGATTACCGGCTATCCCGCCCTTGGTCCTAGGATGACCTTGGGGCTTGCGTCGCTGGCGGGCGATCATTCACCACATAGGGTGGGTCCGCCGCAACGGCTGGGCACGCTTTCCTTGCATTTTTCATAATAGGCTTGGCAAGCCGCGGCACCGTTATTGTCCACGCATACCTTGTTTTCCCTGTCGCAACCCGCCGATAGCTTTTTCAGGCAGGTTTCGCACTTGGCTTCGTCCTTGGCCAACAGCAGGCGCGTATCGAATCCCGCCAAGGGATCATCGCCCGCGAAGGCGGAGGATGTCGGCACCGCCAATGCCAAGAACAACCCAAGCGCGGTCAGCGTATTCCTGAACTGCATTGGATTTACCCCGCGATCTTGGTGGGCTTGGGTTTGCGTTTGGGTTTACCTTTGCTTTCCTTTCTCGGGCTGTTGCCCTTCATCTGCGCGTTCATGGTTCGCTTCCTGTTCGAATAGGCGAAAATCCGCCCGTCCCTATGATGCGCTTAATCGTCGATGGGAGAAATAGGCTTGGCGGACGGATAGCCCCGCCGGAAACCGCCGCACCCCTATCCGGCCCACCGGGCCTTAGAACGGCACCACCTTCCGCCGCGCTCCATACAACCGCGCATAGACCCCATTCCTTGCCATCAACGCCTCATGGCTCCCCTCCTCCGCGATCCTTCCCTCCTCGAACACGAACATCCGATCCGCATGGCGGATGGCGCTGAGCCGGTGGGCCACGATCAAGGTGGTGCGGTGTTGCAGGAATTCGTCCAGGGCGTCGTATAAACGGGCCTCGGTCACGTTGTCCACCGCCGAAGTCGCCTCGTCCAGAATCACCACCTTGGGATCGGCCAGCACCATCCGGGCGATGGCGAGGCGTTGGCGCTGCCCGCCCGACAAACGCATCCCGGCCCGCCCCACCACGGTATCCAAACCGGCGGGCGCGGCCTCGATGGTGTCCCGCAACTGGGCGATTGCCAAGGCCCGCCATAGCGCCGCGTCGTCGGCATCGCGCCCCAGGGTGAGATTGGCCCGCACCGTGTCGTTGAACAGCACCGGATGCTGCAACACCGTCACCACATGCTCGCGCACCACGTCCATGCCGATGCGCTCGATAGGCTCGCCGTCGTAGAAAATCCGCCCCCCGGTCGCCGGATACAGCCCGATCAAGACCTGCACCAAGGTCGATTTGCCGCCACCGCTGGCCCCGATCAAGGCGATTTTCTGGCCCGGCGCGATATCCATGTCGATGCCCTTCAACACCTCCGCGCCGTTGGGATAGGCGAAGCGCAAACCGCGAATCCGCAGGCCCACCGTGTCCTTGCCTTGGAAGGGATTGGCGAGGCGGGGATATTCCGGCTCGTGCTGCAAGCCTTGCAGGCGGTCCAGCCGTTCCAGCGCGGCCTTGGCCCCGAACAGCGCGTATTGCAGCCCCAGGATTTCCTGCACCGGCGACATCATGAACCAGAGATAGCCCGACACCGCCATCATCTGCCCGACCGAAAGGTCCGAATACACCACCATGAACAAAGCCAGCCCCCGGAACAGGTCGAACCCGGCCTGGAACACCAGGAAGCTCAAACGGCTGGCGACATCGCTCTTCCAGACATAGGCGGCGGAGGTTTCCCGCACCGTGCGGGCGGCGGCGATCAAGCGTTCCAGGTAGTGATGTTCGCGGTTGCTGGCGCGGATTTGGTGGATGGCGTCCAGGGTTTCGGTGAGGGCCGACTGGAAGACGCCGATGGCCTCGTTCTCCTCGCGCTTGAGGCGCTTGACCCGCTTGCCCATGGCCTGGGCGAAGAAGATCACCACCGGATTCAACAGCAGGATGAACAAGGCCAGCCGCCAATGCATCCACATCAGCACGGCGGCGGTGCCGCACAAAGCCAACAAAGCCACCACGAAACGCGAAATCGCCCCGCCGACGAAGGTATCGAGGGTATCGAGGTCGGTGACGAGGTGGGTGACCACCGCGCCACTGCCGAGGCTCTCGTATTCGGCCATGGAAATGCGCCGCAACCGGCCAATCAAGCGGTGGCGGATACGGAACACGATGTCCTTGCCGATCAGGCTGAATTGGCGCGATTGCAGGACGTTGAACAGGGCCGCGACCAGACGCAACAGCAAGGTCGCGCCCAAGATGGCGGTGATATAGAGGGTCGGGCCATGCCACTCCTCGGGAAACAGCCGGTCCATCCAGTAAACGCAGAGGCCGGGCTTGCCAAGCAAGACCTCGTCCACCAACAAAGGCATCAACAAAGGCACCGGCACCGCCGCCAAAGCCGCGACGATGGCGACCAAATTGGCGAAGATCAAACCACGCCCATGCTCCTTGACCACACCCCGGATATAGGCCCAATCCAGGGGTTCGACATCGCCACGCGGGGCTGTCATCGCTTTTCGTCCTCCTGTGCAAAACGTAGCCGGAGTGGAATCCGGGCTAAGGATCAAGCCTCAATCCAACAAGGCGGGATAAACCAAAGGCACGGCATCGGCCCTGAGCCCCTGCCCCGGCGGCGAATAACGGGCATAGGCCGCCGCCGATTTCAACGGCAGCTTGCCGACCACCTTTTCCAGATCGGCCAAACGGATACCCCGCCGCACCAAGTACACGATATAGGTATGCCGCAACACCTGGGCGTCCACGGTCTCGGGCGCGGGAAGCCCCGCATCCGCCGCCGCGAAGGCGATATGCGCCGCCAAATCCTCCGGGTCGGGCGGGGTTTCGGCATACCAGGCAGGCCGACCTTGGGTTTCCGCCAATTCGGCCTTGAGGCGCGGGGCCAAGGGCAGTTCCCGTGGCGCGGCCCCGTCCAGCCTGAGCCGGTCGCCCGCCATATCCACGGCCTCCGGTCCCAGCGCGGCGGCTTCTTCCAGCCCCACCCCCGCAAGCAACAAACCCAGCAATTGCCGCGCCCCGGTATCGGCGGCCTCGAACAGCAAAGCCACCTCGGCCAGTTCCAACTCCCGCGGGAACGGGCTTTCCAAGGCCAGGGTCCGCTCGGCCTCGGCCCGGCCCAAGGCCGGCGCGGGCGGCGGGCCTTGGCGTTGCAGCATCAGGTTCTCCGGCACCGAATACACATTGATATTCGGCATCGTCAGCGGGGCGGCGGCGGCGGGTTTCTCGCGGCGGGTCAGGAAGTCGTAGATCAACAGCACCAGCAGCGCCGTCCCCAAGCTCCCGGCGAAAGCGATACCGCTATCCCGCGCATAATCCGGCCACAGCGGCTTGACCGGCGTATAGGCCCGCTCCACCACCTGATAGCGCGGCAGCTTGTCGGTGGGCTTGGCCGCGACCTGGGCCAGCCGGGCCTGGGTGTCGCGGTAAACTTCCTCCAGGCGCTTGACCTCCTCTTCCAAAGCCTCCTGCTCGGCGAAGCGGGCGGTGAATTCGCTCACCTCCGCCTTATGTTCCTCGATCTGTTTGCGGATGGCCCGCACCGATTGCGCCGCCGAAACATAAGCCTGCTTGGCCTCGCTCAAAGCTTCGTCGCGACCCCGCTCGACCATCTTGCGGATATCGGCTTCGGCCTGGGCCAATTGCTCCGGGATGACCTTGAGATTGGCCTGCATCTTGATGTATTGCGGGGTGTATTTGCGCTCCAAATCCTTGACTTGCTCGCGCAGGAGGTGGGCGCTGAACTGCAATTGCGCCAGCCCGGCCTCGTCGCGGGGCGGCACCACCGGCTCGCCCTTGGCGATGGCGGCCTGCACGGCATCGAGCTTGGCCTGGGTCTGGACTTCCTCGTCGCTGGCCTTGTTGAGGGCGGCGGTCAGGCCGTTGAGGCGGGCGATGGCTTGGTTCTCGGCGTCGTTCTTGGACAGGATGCCGTGCTTGGCGCGGAATTGGTCCAATTGGCGGTGCTTGGCCGCGATCTGCTCGGCGAGGCGCTGGGCCTCCTCGTCCAGCACCGAGGAGGTCTGGGTCTTCTGTTCGCGCAGGGCTTGCTCGCGGAACGCGCCATAGGCTTCCAGCCAGGCGTTGACGACCGGGGCCAAGATTTCGGGTTTCGCGCCCTGGGCGCTGAGCCGCAGCACATTGGTATCGGCCACCGGCTCCACTTGGAGCATCCCGCGCACTTCGTCCAAGCCCAACTTGAGGTCGGGCGCGGCTTGGCGCAGGCGCTCCAAAGCCGCCTGCAACAGGGCGACATCCAGCAAGGTCTGGCGCTGCACGGCGATTTGCTGGACATCGATCCTGGAGGTTTCGTCGATGGCGTTGGGCGCGACGGTCAGCACCGAGGCGGTGCTTTGGTACACCGGCTCCCGCGACCAGACATAGCCCAGGCTGGCCGCGAGCGAGACCACGAACACGCCGCCGAACAGCCAGGGGCGGCGGCGGTTGGGCGGCTGGGGCGGTTCGATCAAGGGTGGATTGGGGAAGAATTCGATATTGGGCGGTGAGGCTGGCATGGGGCTTCCTGGGCAGCGATGGGGTGGGGTTCCGGGATTTACCTTACCCGGCCTGCGACGCAGCTTACAAGCCGGACCCCGGCCCATCCACCGCGCAATCGAAAAACCGGAGGGTCCGCTCCGGCCCGCGATAGGCCAGGGCCATGCGGTAGCCCATGGATTCCCAGGTGTTCAGCCGCCAATCCCGCGCCGGGCCATAGTCCGCCGGGACGCCCCCGTAGCGGTCCAAGACCGGATCGACCACCACCTGGGTCAAGCCCAAGGCCAGGCCGCGGCCCGTGGCCTTGACGAACGCCTCTTTGCACACCCACAGCCGGGTGAAGGCGGCGGGACGGGCGTCCGGGGCGAGTCCCTGCCAGACCGCCAGTTCGGCGGGGGCCAGGCAAAACGCCGCCAAGCGCTCCAAATCGCGGTGCGGGCGCCCGGCCTCGATATCCACGCCCAAGGCCGTATCGCGGGCGAAGGCCAACGCGGCGGCCCCGCCGGTATGGGAAACATTGAACACCAACCCCCGGTCCTCCGCGCTCCCGGCCAGCCGGGGCTTGCCGTAGGCACCTGGCTCGAACGCGATATCCAACGGCCCGCACCCCAAATAAGCCCCCAGCAACACCCGCAGATGGGCACGGGTCCAGACGAAGGCGGCGCGGCCTTCGGGCGAGCGCAGCCGGGCGGCGCGCGCGTGTTCGTCGGGGGCGAGGCAAGCTTCCGGCTCGGGAACCCAGCGGGAAACGGTGGCGAAATCGTGCCGCCAGATATGTAAGGTGGCGTCATCCAATATCAGCATGGATGTCCTGTGGAATTAGGATTCAAGTGCGGGCCATTCCAACCCGGCACACACCGTCCAGGCCATCGGAAACCAATCCCGCCCCGGCAGGATTCTTGTGTTTTTTACAGTCTACCCCGATATTGAGATAATTAATTGATTGATATACCCTGGAATGGTTTCTGCTTCATTATATCGCCCCCTAATTCCCGCCCCAATAAAACGATCAATCCGCTTCCTACCACCACACGTTCCAAGGATTACGCCGATGCCACAGCCCACCCCATCCATACCCAGCACCCGCTATGGCGATAAGATCGCCCTCGCCGCCGGCTCCCTCGCCTTGCTTCCTACCGGGGCGGCGGCCGGCGTCATTTATTTCAACACCCCCATCAGCTCGCCCGCGCCCACCGAGTCAACCCCCGTGTTCTGGGATGTGGATAGCGCGAACGGCAATGGCAACGAATTCGGGCTTTCATTTTCCACGGGTTGTGGTTGCCTGCGATCCGGGCTGGTCATCTTCAGCTCGGGATTGAACGGCAGCGGCTTTGTGGCCCAAACAGGACCGGGCAACCCATTTGGGATCGCGAACCTGCCGCTAGGCTTCAAGGTGGGCAACAGCAGCGTCTTAGCATCCGGCTATGCGGGCGGCTTTGGGTATACCTTCCACTTTGTAACGAGTTCCGGGAACCTGGGGACCGCTCCCCAAGGTTTCAGCGCGGACGTGCCGGGCTATTTCGGCTTCAGCTTCACCGATGGGATCGATTATTTCTATGGCTGGGCCGAAATGACCATCTCCCTATCCAGCCAAGAATTCACCATCAGCCAGTGGGCCTATAACGACACCCCCTACGCCGCCATCTGCGTGGGCGAAACCAGCGGGCCGGGCGGCACCAGTTGCGCCGTCCCCGAACCCGGCAGCCTGTCCCTGGCCCTGCTCGGTATGGGCGCGGGCGGCCTCAGGGCTTGGCGCAGGCGCAAACAGGCCATGCCCTTGGCCGCCTGAACCCCAGCCTCCCCCCGACAGCCCGGCGCGAGCCGGGCCGACCTTGTTCCATCGAGTCCATGCCATGGCCCCAAAAGTCCTCCTGCTCGGCTGGGACGCCGCCGATTGGAAAGTCATCACCCCGCTCATGGACACGGGGCAAATGCCCAACCTGGAAAAAATCGTCGGCCAGGGCGTGATGGGCAACCTCTCCACCCTGTACCCGGTCCTCTCGCCCATGCTGTGGACCTCCATCGCCACCGGCAAGCGCGCCCACAAACACGGCATCCACGGCTTTTCCGAGCCGGACCCCCAAACCGGCGGCATCCGCCCCGTCACCAACCTGGGACGGAAAACCAAGGCGCTATGGAACATCCTCCAACAGAACGGCCTGCGCTCCAACGTGGTGGGCTGGTGGCCCTCGCATCCGGCGGAGCCGATCTCGGGTGTCATGGTCTCCAACCATTTCCAGCAAGCCACCGCACCCCTGGACCAAGCCTGGCCGATGCGGCCCGGCACCGTCCATCCGCCGCGCCTCGCCGAGGCCCTGGCCGAATTCCGCATCCACCCCGAGGAACTGGACGGCGATATGCTGCGGCTGTTCGTGCCCCAGGCGCCCAGGATCGACCAACACCAGGACCGGCGGCTCTACGCCATCGCCAAGACCCTTGCCGAGAACGCCGGCATCCACGCCGCCGCCACCGCCCTCATGCAATTGGAGCCTTGGGATTTCATGGCGGTATATTTCGACGGCATCGACCATTTCTGCCACGGTTTCATGAAATACCATCCGCCCCGGCTGGATTGGATCAAGCCGGAGGATTTCGAGCTATACCAGGACGTGGTGAACAGCGGCTACCGCTTCCACGACCTGATGCTGGGCGCCTACCTGGCACTGGCCGGGGACGATACCACCGTCATCATCGTGTCCGACCACGGTTTCCACCCCGACCACCTGCGCCCCAGGGAGCTTCCCAACGAACCCGCCGGACCCGCCGACGAACACCGCCATTTCGGCATCATCGCCATGCGGGGACCGGATTTGAAGCGGGACGAACTGCTGTTCGGCGCCAGCCTGCTGGACGTGACCCCGACCATTTTGGCCCTCTACGGCCTGCCGCTGGGCCGCGACATGGACGGCAAGCCGTTGTTGAACGCCTTCGCGGAGCCGCCCACGGTCGATTACCTCCCCAGTTGGGACGCGGTGCCGGGCGAGGCGGGCCTACACCCCCCAGGGATGCAGGCCGACCCGGTGGACCAAGCCGAGGCGCTCAAGCAATTGGTGGAACTGGGCTATATCGACCCACCCGGCGCGGACCTGGCACGAGCCGCCGCGCAGACGGTGAAGGAACTGCGCTACAACTTGGCGCGGGACTACCAGGACAGCCAGCATCTACCCGAGGCCATGGCCTTATATCGCGAATTGTGGGACCAATGGCCCGACGAAAGCCGGTTCGGCGTGCATTTGCTGGAATGCCAGCTACGGCTGGACCATGCCGCCCCGGCCCGCGCCACCCTGGAGCGCCTCCAACGGGAAAAGGAACGCTACGCCAAAACCGCGCTGGAAACACTGCAAAAGCTCGGCGAGGCCTGGAAGGACAAGCAGCCCGCAGACCTCAAGGAAGACGAGCAGCGCCAACTCAACCAATGGCGTAAACAAGCCGGGGTGAACCGCCACGCCTTCGCCTTCCTGCAGGGCCGGGTGCTGGCGGCGGAAGGCGACCACGCGGCGGCGCTCCAAGCCTTCGCCCAGGCGACGGAAGTCCAGGTCCACAACCGCCCCAGCCTGTTCCAGCACCAGGCCGAAGCGCTGATGGCCCTGCGCCGCTGGAACGAGGCGGAAACCAAGCTGCGGGACATCCTCGCCATCGATCCCGTCAACGCCCAGGCCCAGCTTGGGCTGTGCCGGGTCCACCTGTCCCTGAAACGTCCGCAAGCGGCGCTAGATTCGGCCCTGGCCGCCATCGGGCTGATCTACCACAATCCCCTGGCCCATTGCCTGTGCGCCATCGCGCTGCGCCGCCTGGGCCGCGAGGACGAGGCCATCGCGGAACTCAACACCGCCCTGGCCCAGAATCCGGTCTTCCCCGCCGCCCACCGCCTGCTGGCCGGGCTGTACCGGCACCGCGGGAAACTGGGCAAGGCCTCGGAACACCGGGCGCTGGCCCGCGCCGCGCGGCAGCGCATCGCCGCCTTCAAGGCCGGGCTGGGCTTGCCGGAAGACGCCGATGTGAAACTGGACCTGGACCTGTTGAAAACCGCCTCGGTGGCGGCGCTCTCCACCCCCGGTGCCTTGCCCGCACTGGACGGCGCAATCGTGGTGGTGTCGGGACTGCCGCGTTCGGGTACTTCGATGATGATGCAAATGTTGGCAGCGGGCGGGCTTCCCCTCCTCACCGATGGCGAACGCGCCGCCGACGCGAACAATCCACGCGGCTACCTGGAATTGGAAGCGGTGAAACGGCTGGGCCGCGACACCGACACCGGCTGGCTCGACGCGGCCCAAGGCCAGGCGGTCAAAATCGTCGCGCCCCTGCTACCCCACCTGCCCATGGGCCACAGCTACCGCATCGTGTTCATGGAGCGGCCCCTCCAGGAAATCGTGGCCTCGCAGGCGGCGATGCTGACCAAGCTGGGCAAAACCGGTGGGAACCTCTCGGAGCGGCAACTGGCGACGGCCTATCTCAAGCAGGTGGATCAGGTGCGGACGATGCTGGCGGCGCATCCCGAACGGGTGAGGGTGTTGGCGGTGGATTACCGGACCGCGCTGGACGAACCCGTCGCCACCGCCGCCAGGATCAACCGCTTCCTGGGCGGCGGGCTGGACCTCGCGGCCATGGCCGGGGTGGTCGATCCGGCTTTGCATCGGCAGCGAATGGCCTGACCCGCCACACGGGCGATCCGGGTTCCCACGCGGCTCGTGGAAATCCAGGAAAATTCCGCTTGACGTTCAAACAACCGTTTAATACGATAGATTTAAACAACCGTTTGAACACTCCAATGAACGAACCCCAAGACAACGAGCAAACCCGCGACCGCCTGCTGCAAGCCGCCCTGGAAACCTTCGGCGAACGCGGCTTCCGCGATGCCACGGTGCGGGACATCTGTGCCAGGGCGGGCGTCAATCCCGCCTCGGTCAATTATTACTTCGGCGGCAAGGAAGCCCTCTACCGCAGCGTCCTGGCCCTGGCCTTCCAGGAAGGCGACCGCCGCTATCCACAGGATTTGGCCTTCGATACCAGCCTGTCCCAGGAAGAGCGGCTCGGGTTTTTCATCCGCGCCCTGCTGCTCCGGCTCACCGACGACAGCCTGCTCGGCAGCCATGGCCGCTTGATCGCCCGCGAAATCGCCGACCCCACCCCGGCCCTGGACCATATCATCGACACGATCCTGCGCCCCCGCATCCAAAACCTCCGCGAAATCCTGCCGGACCTGCTCGGCCCCGGCTGGCGCGACCCCGATATCGCCCGTTGCATCTTCGCCATCATGGGCCAATGCCTGGTCTACCAGCATTCGCGCTCGCTGGTCGATAGGCTCTACCCGGAAGTCATCGGCTCCCCCGAAGCCATCGCCGAGACCGCCGATTTCATCACCCGCTACACATTGGCGGCACTCAGGCAGCTCGCCGCCGGGAGCCAGACATGAACTACATCGCGCTGAAAATGCTGATGGGCGACCGCGGCAAATACCTCGGCATCGTCATGGGCCTGACCTTCGCCTCCCTCATCATGACCCAGCAACCCGCCATCTTCGTGGGGCTGATGGCGCGATCCTACAGCTTCATCACCGACCTGGGGCTACCCGATATCTGGGTGATGGACCGCAAGGTGCAGTTCGTGGACGACATCAAGCCCTTGCAGGACACCGAACTCTACCGGGTGCGCGGGATTTCCGGGGTGGAATGGGCCATGCCCTTGTACAAGGGCTTAATCAAGGCCCGGCTGTCGAATGGCAATTTCCAGACCTGCAACGTGATCGGCCTGGACGACGCCACCCTGATCGGCGGCCCGCCCGAAATGCTGGAAGGCCGGCTCGAAGACCTGCGCCGCAGCGATGGTGTCATCGTGGACATCGACGGGGCCAGGGAAAAGCTGGCGAAACCGCCCGCCACCCCCGGCGGCCAACCCGTCCCGCTCAAAGTCGGCGACACCCTGGAACTCAACGACCGCCGCGCCATCGTGGTGGGACTGGCCAAGGTGACGCGCACCTTCCAATCCCAGCCGGTGGTCTACACCACCTATTCAAGGGCCACGACCTACGCCCCCAGGGAGCGCAAACTCCTGTCCTTCGTGCTGGTCAAGGCCAAGCCCGGCACCGATATTCCCACCTTGATCCAGCGCATCCAGGACGACACCGGGCTCGCCGCCTATTCCCAGGAAGGCTTCAAGAAACTCACCGTGGATTACTTCATGCAGAACACCGGCATCCCGATCAATTTCGGCATGTCGGTGGCCTTGGGCTTCATCGTGGGCGCGGCCATCGCGGGCCAGACCTTCTACAGCTTCACCCTGGAAAACCTGCGCCAGTTCGGCGTGCTGAAAGCCATGGGGGCCAGCAATGGCACGCTGTTGGGGATGATCCTGCTGCAAGCGGGCTTGGTGGGTTGCACCGGCTACGGGCTGGGCGTGGGGCTGACCTCGCTGTTCGGCTGGTCCATGCGCAACACCATCCTGGCTTTCAAATTCCCCTGGCAATTGCTGGTGTTCAGCGGGGTGGGGGTGACATTGATCTGTGTGTTCGCCGCCCTCATCAGCATCCGCAAGGTGATCAAGCTGGAACCGGCGACCGTATTCAAAGGGTGAAGCCATGACTCCGAACCTCCCAACCGCCCCGCTGGCCGTGCGCTGCCAAAGCGTGGTCAAGACCTACGACACCGGCGGACAGAAATTCACGGCCCTGCGCGGGATCGATCTCGACATCCACCAAGGCGAATTGATGATGCTGGTGGGTCCGTCCGGCTGCGGCAAGACCACCTTGATTTCGATCATCGCCGGGATACTCGACCAAAGCGCAGGCGTGTGCGAGGTGTTCGGCCAGGATTTGGCCCACCTGCCGCAAAAGCGCAAGCTGAAATTCCGGGCCGAGAACATCGGCTTCGTGTTCCAGGCCTATAACCTGCTGCCGTCGCTGACCGCCACCGAGAACGCCGCCATCCCCCTCATCATCAACGGCGTGCCGCGCCAGGAAGCCGAACGCCGGGCCGCGGCGGTGCTGCAACGGGTGGGCCTGGGCGAGCGCCTGCGTTCCCTGCCCGCGCAGTTATCGGGTGGGCAACAACAGCGGGTCGCCATCGCCCGCGCCCTGGTCCACAACCCGCGCCTCATCGTCTGCGACGAACCCACCAGCGCCCTCGACCACCAGACCGGCCACACGGTGATGGAACTGCTGCGGGAAGTCGCCCTGGACGCCCACAAGGTGCTGGTGATCGTGACCCACGACGCCCGCATCTTCGAGTTCGCCGACCGCATGGCGCATATGGACGACGGGCGGATCCTCGAGATCGAAACGCCCAAACACGGATAACCCTCCCCCTGAACTGAACAAAAACCCCTGCCCCGGAGGCAGTATGCTCCCCAAATCCTTCCTCCCCAGCCTCGCCCTGGCCGGCTTCCTGTTCGGCGTGTACTCGGCGGTCCACGGCAACCAGCCCCAGGCCGTCGCCCAACCCGTGTCGGAACCGGCCCAAGCGCCCTTCCCCCACTTCATCGCCGGTTCCGGCATCGTCGAGGCCCGCACCCGCAACCTGGAAATCGGCACGCCCCTGCCCGGCATCGTCAAGACCCTGACCGTGAAGGTCGGCGATAGGATCGAGGCGGGCGCGGTACTGTTCGTCTTGGACGACCGCGAACCCCAGGCCGAACTCGCCATCCGCCGCGCCGACCTGGTCCGCGCCCAGGCCGGGGTGGCCGAAGCCGCTGCTTCCGTGACCGACGCCAAGACGTTGCTCAACCTGGCCGAAGCCGTCACCGACCGCCGCGCCATCAGCACCGAGGAACTGGACCGCCGCCGCAACGCCCTGCTCATCGCCAAAGCCCGGTTGGACAGCGCCAAGGCCCAGGTCACCCAGGCCGAAGCGCAATTGGATGCCGTCAAGACCTTCATGGACCGCCTCGTGGTCCGGGCGCCGATGGCGGGCGAAGTGTTGCAAATCAATCTGCGGCCCGGCGAATTCGCCCAGGCCGGGGTAAACAGCACGCCATTGTTGGTGATGGGCAACCTGGACCATCCCCATGTCCGGGTCGATATCGACGAGAACGACGCCTGGCGCTTCCGGCCCGGTGGCAAGGCGGTGGCCTTCCTGCGCGGCAACCGCCGCTTCAGCGCCCCCTTGACCCTGGCCTATGTCGAACCCTATGTGGTGCCCAAGCGCTCCCTCACCGGGGACAGCACCGAGCGGGTCGATACCCGCGTGCTGCAAGCGCTCTACAGTTTCGACCGCGGCCAGCTTCCGGCCTATGTCGGCCAGCAATTGGACGTGTTCATCGAAGCGCCCGACGCAAGCGCGGCGCCCACCCCGCCCGGAGCCCAGCCATGAACCCGCGCCGCCTGTCCCTGTTGCTAGTGGGCGTGCTGGCCGGTTGCACGGTCGGTCCCGATTACCAACGGCCCAAGACGCCCACGCCGTCCCACTGGCGCGAAGCCACCGCCCAAACCACCGCGCCCGCCACCGAATGGTGGAAGGCGTTCAACGACCCGGTGCTGGACCGGCTGATCCGGCAAGCCCTGGCCGAAAACCTCGACCTCAAGCAAACCACCACTCGCATCGCCGACGCCCGCGCCCAGGGCCATGCCGTCATCGCCGGCGCCCTGCCCAGCCTGGACGCCCACAACAGCACCAGCCGCCGACTCAACAACTTCTCCAGCAGCGGCGGCTCGGGCAGTTCGGGCAGCGCGGCGGGGAGCGGCCTGGGGGTGGGCAAGCAGATCGTCAACATCTTCCAGACCGGCTTCGACGCCGAATGGGAATTGGATTTCTTCGGCGGGGTGCAACGCGCCTTCGAGGCCGCCGAAGCCTCGCTCGACGCCGAGGAAGAAAATCGCCGCGCCGTGGTGGTGTCCTTGCTGGGCGAGGTGGCCCGGCAATACATCGAGGTCCGCGCCAACCAGCGCCAAATCGCCATCACCCAGGACAACCTCCGCGCCCAGACCGACACCTTGGCATTGACCCGCGCCCGCGAACGGGCCGGGCTCGCCACGGGTTTGGAGGTTTCGCAGCAGGAAGCCCAGGTCGCCACCACCCGCGCCCAATTGCCGGTGTACGCCACCGGCCTGAAGCAAGCCCTGCACGCCCTGGCCGTGCTGCTGGGCAAAGCCCCCGCCGAACTGGCCGAACTACCGGGCGCGGCGGCACAAGTGCCCAACGCCGCGCCCGGCCTGGTGGCCGACCTACCCTCGGAGCTGTTGCGCCGCCGCCCGGATATCCGCAAAAGCGAACGGCAATTGGCGGCGGCCAACGCCCAGGTCGGGGTCGCCATTTCCGATCTCTACCCCAAGGTCAATCTCTCGGCCTTCATCGGCATCCAGAACACCCACATCACCGATTTCACGCCCATCGGCAAATCCTGGTCCATGGCCTCCTCGATAAGCCTGCCCATCTTCAACTGGGGGCGCATCCAGGCCAATATCGACAGCAAACAAGCCCAGCACCAGCAAGCTTTCCTGAGCTATCAAAGCACGGTGCTGAACGCCTTCAAGGAAGTGGAAGACGCCCTCGCCGCCTACACGGAAGAACAGCGCCGCCGGGCCGATTTGGCCGAAGCGGTCGAAGCCAGCCGTTTGGCGATGAATCTGGCGGAGGAGCGCTACGAGCGCGGTTTGACGACCTTCCTGGATGTGCTGGAAACCCAGCGGGCGCTGTATACGGCGGAAAGCAGCCTGGTCGCCAGCCAGGCCCAGGTTTCGACCGGCTTGGTGGCTTTGTACAAGGCTTTGGGCGGAGGCTGGCAAGTGGCGGAACCCGACCGCGCCGGGACGGAACAAGCCTCGGCGCAATAGCGGAAACACCGCGGAGGGCTGCGTCCCCATCAACGCTTTGATAACGCATTTTCATGTTTTCTGTAGGGTAGGCGCGTATTCCGTGCCCACCCCGACGGCCCGGAAAGGGCGGGCATGAGTCCATGCCCACCCTACGCTGGGCACCGTACACCCAAACCGAAAATGCTCTAGACATCCATCCCAACAAAACCCCGCCAGCAAGACCGGCCCGGTGGCGAGAGGGCCGCATCCGACCAGGCCCGCCCTTCCCGCCATAGCCCACCGCCAGCATCCCGGAGGCGAGGGCGAACGCCAGTATCTTCCAGTCTCTGTAGTTCGGTCATCGCGCCGTTTTTCCTATGGAATCAACTCAGGTTGCGGCTGGTGTAGGACGTGCCACCGCGGCCACAGCGCGGGCAAGCTCCCGCACGCCGCCGTGTGTCCGCCAGTTCCCGCCGCAGCAACTCCAATTCCTGGCGCATCTCGGCCATCGCCAAATGAATCTGCTCGAAATGGATTTGGAAGTAGCGGCTGGACGGCCAGTGCAGGGGTTCCTCGCGGCCTTTGCCATTGATATGGGTATGGGGATCGTCCCCGGCGTTGAGTTGCAAGCTGGTATTCATCAAGTTGCCTCGGGTCATTCTGGGTAAATCAAACAAGGGGAGACATAGCCCCGGCACCGCGTCCGGTTTCCGGTCTACCCCGCGACGGGGCGTCCGGTTTCCGGGCGTTTTTATAATGGCCGATAAAATATAGACCTGAAACCGGACATATTGCCTTTTCCCGATCAGGGTTTGGCATATTAAGACAGATTATCAGAAAACGGATCAAGCCCTGGCATGGCCACCTTTATCATAAATAAATATTTGTTTTTAAAAGAAAAATAAAAAAATTTCCGCAGAATAAAAGCATTGTTTTTAGCCGGGGACGGCGCGGCAAATTGTCCTGCGTCTTTTTGCCGCATTTACCTTCGACGCGCAACCATGACAGGATAACCTGGCTCGGCCAAGCAGGGATATAAATACCCTATCCGCAGCGCCTGGCGTGGTTTTCAAAAAAAGATTGATGGCCGATTCATGGGTATATCCGCCCGGTCGCGCCGGTCGGCAACAAACCCTTGAAGGAGTCCCTTGGATGGAGATGCTCGGGCTTTATCCCACTTGGTACGAACCCACCTTGGGCAGCGGTTGGGTATTGGGCGTGATCGCCGTCATCCATGTACTGGCCTCGCACACCTCGGTCGGAGCGGCGCTGGTGACCACTTGGCTGGCGACCGTGGCCGTGCGCCGCGACCGCCCGGAACTGTTGGAATACGTGCGCCGCTACGGCGTGTTCCTGCTGGTGTTTTCCTATGTGCTGGGTTCCATCACCGGACCCGGCATCTGGTTCTCGGCCACGGTGGCCAGCCCGCGCGGGCTGGGCGCCTTGATCCACACCTATGTGTGGTACTGGGCCACGGAATGGGTGTTCTTCGTGGTGGAGGTGGTGGGCATCTACCTGATGGTCTATCTGGCGGGGCGGGTGGACCGGCAGAGCTATCTCCGCATCGCCTGGATTTTCGGGCTGGCGTCCTGGGCCACCCTGCTGGTGATCGTCGGCATCCTGTCGTTCATGCTGTGGCCGGGGCAACCGGCCTGGTTCGAGACCGGATCGAGCCTGGACGGCTTCTACGGTCCCTACACCTTCGCCCAGATCGCCAGCCGCACCTGCTTCATGCTGATGGCGGCGGCCCTGGCCGGAGGCTTGATCGCCTCCCGCATCGAGGACACGGCCTTCCGCGCCGAGATGATCGGCAAGCTGTCCCGGCTCGGCATCCCGGCGGCGGTCCTGGGTTCGGTCTGTTTCCAATGGGGCTTGGCGACCCTGCCGGAAAGCGCCCATGTCCTGCTCAAGACCCGCTTGCCGGGTTACTTCGTGCCGACGATGTGGGCCATCCTGGTCGCCATCGTGGCTTATTTCGCCTGCTTGCTGGCCCGGCCCGACTGGCTGCGGCCCTCCCTGGCCGCCGGGATGATGGCGGGACTGCTGGTGTTCGGCATCTGGCCCGAGGAACGCGCCCGCGAATCGATGCGCAAACCCTATGTGGCCGGGCAGTTCGTCTACGCCAACCAGATCGTGGCCCGCGCCGTGCCGGGACTCGGGGTAGCCTCGGAACTGCCCCGGCTACAGGCGCGGGGCTTGCTGGCCCTGCATCCCTTCGTGCCGGAACCTTTGCGGACGGTGACGCCTGGCAACCCCTTGGAGGCGGGCCAAGCCCTGGCCCTGGCCTATTGCTCGAACTGCCACGGGCTGGGGGATTCTGGACCGCGGCCCTTGGCGGCGATGTTCGGCGGGGTCCGCGACGCCGGGCGCATCGAGGACTTCCTGAAGGGGGCGCTGGCCACCGGCAACATGATCAACATGCCGCGCATCCCGCTCACCGCCCCGGAAGCCCGCGCCCTCGCCCTGTTCCTGGCCGGCCTGCCGGTGTGGCAGGCGCTCAATCCCTAGGAAATTCGCACCCATGGATATACAAACCCTCTACGCCCTGCGTAGCCCACTCGGCTTGCCGGGCCATCCCACCGTGTTCCTGGTCTTGTTGGTCCTGACCTGGGCGCTGCACATGCTGGCGGTCCATATCATGCTGGGCAGCGCCACCCTCAGCCTGTTGGGCGCATTCCGCAAAGCACCGCGCTGGCGGCGCTTGTCCTCCGCCATGCTGGACACCGCCAAGGTGGCGATTTCCATCGCCATCGTGCTGGGCGTGGCCCCCTTGCTGTTCGTGCAAACCCTCTACGATCCGTTTTGGTATGTCTCGAACGTGCTGTCGGCGCGGTGGGCGATGGGCTTCATCGTGATCTTGATCGTGGCGTACTGGTCCTTGTACCTGCGCTATTTCCACCGCGACGGCGATGGGGGCGGCAACCGCTGGGCGCTGGCCCTGACCCTGGGCCTGCTGCTGCTGGCGGGCTTCATCATGCACGCCCTCGCCAGCCAGATGCTCCGGCCCGAGCAATGGCGGGCCTGGTACGCGCCGGAAGGCCATATCGATCCCTCGGGCTCCGGGCTGCACGCCTGGAGCGCCGTCCGCTTCCTGTATTTCGTGGTGCTGGCCGTGCCGGTGACGGGGGCTTGGCTGTGGGGCTGCGAACGCTATCTGAACCAGCGTCCCGGCGAAGACCGCGACTACACCCGCTGGCTGGGCCAGTTGGGTTCGCGCCTGATGAGTGGCGGCGGCTTGCTGGCCCTGCTGTTCTATAGCGCCTGGATGTCCTCCCTGCCCAGCACCGCCCAGGGCTTCGCGGCCTCGTTATGGTCGGTGCTGGCCCTGGTCGCGACCCTGACCCTGGCGGTCTGTCCGCTGCTGTTCAAGGCCGGGGGCGGGGATTACCGGCCCTTCGCCATCGCCACCGCCGCCCTGCTCGCCATCGCCTGCGGACGCGAAGCCTTGCGTCTCGCCATCCTGGGCGGTGCCCACGGCTACGACCTCGCCACCTATGCCGTGCATGTCGATGGCTACGGGGCGGGCTTGTTCTTCCTCAGCTTCGCCGCCCTGGGGGGACCGGCGGTGGCGTTCTCCGTGGCCCTGTCCTGGGAGGCGGGGAAAGCGGCCACGCCCTATACCGCCTCGCCCAGGGTGGCCCGCCTGGGCACCTGGGCGGTGGCGGCGCTGGGGGTCTGGATCGCCCAATATTTCCTGTTCGGATTCCTCACCCTGCTACGTCAAGGATGAACCCCATGAAACTGCTCTATATCGCCCCGCTGTGGGGCTGGCTGGCCTTCGCCGCGCCACCCGCCGCCGCCGAGGCGCTCGGCGTCCCCGCCTGGGATGCCGCCCTCGCCGCCAAGCCCCAGGGCGATCCCGACCGGGGCCGTCAACACTATGCCGACGGCGGCTGCGGTGGCTGCCATGGCGAGGCCGGGGTCGCCGAGCGCCGTGAATGGCCGGTGCTGGCCGGACAAAGGCCGCTGTACCTCTACAAGATGCTGCTGGACTTCAAGGCTGGTCGGGTCGGCGGCGGCGAGGCCGCGACCATGGCGGCGATGGCTTCCACCCTGGACACAGCGGCCATGGCCGATATTGCGGCCTGGCTGGGCGGCCTGCCCCGGCCCGGCCCGGCCCGCGAATCCACCGCCCCGCCCGCCCTGCTACGCGGCGACCGGACCCGGCTGGTCCCGCCCTGCGAAGCCTGCCACGGCGCGGACGGCCAGGGCTGGGAAGCGCTACCCGCCATCACCGGCCAGAATCGCGCCTACTTCGTCGCCACCCTGACCCGGTTCAAGGACGGTGGCCGCGCCAACGACATCAACCACGGCATGGGCGTGGTCGCCCGCGAACTCACCGCCGCCGAAATCCAGGCGCTGGCCGGTTATTTCGGCCGCTGAACCCGTCGTGCCCCAGCAGAGGAGCCTCCCCACCATGAACAGCAAGTTCCCGCCCTTGCCTGCCCGCATCCTGGACCCAGGGTCCGCCATCGCCCGTCCGTGCCAGGAATTGCCCGAGCGCCTCGGCCTGGACAGCCCGGCGCTATCGGCGATGACCGACCTGCGCCAGGTGCCGGCCATCACGGCCTGGATCAACACCCCGATGGATCAGGCCAACGCCAAGATGATCCGCCACGGGATACGACTGCTGTTGGTCCTGGATGACCAGGACCGCCTAGCCGGATTGCTCACCGCCAACGATATCCTGGGCGAAAAACCCCTGCGCCATCTGCGATGCATGGGCGGCACCCACGCCGATATCCGGGTCGGCGACATCATGACCGGGCTGGCCGAGGTGGAAACCCTGGACCTGGCGCAAGTCCGCGCCGCCCAGGTCGGCCACATCGTCGCCAGCCTGCGCCAAGCCCGCCGCCATCACGCCCTGGTCGCCGAAACCGATGGGGGCTCGGTGTGCGGGATGTTCTCCATCACCCAGATCGCCCGCCAACTGGGCCTGCCGCTGCGGACCTTCGATATCGACCGGCTGTTCGCGGCCATCGCGGCCCTGGAAACGGCCAGCCCCGCCTGAACCCCCAACCCCGGAGACAATCCCTTGAACATCACGCTCGAAGAATTAGACGGCCTTGAACGCCGCATGAGCTTCGCCATCCCCGCCCAACGCATCTACGCCGAGGTGAAGCGGCGGCTGCGGGACTGCGCGGGCCGGGCCCAACTCGACGGTTTCCGTCCGGGCCGCGCCCCGTTGGCCGTGGTGGAACGCCAATTCGGTCCCCAACTCCGACAGGAGGTCATCGGCGATCTGCTGACCGAGGCTTTCCACGAAGCCGCCCGCGAAGCCCGCCTCCAGCCGGTCGGCGTGCCAGTCATCGAACTGCGCGAAACGATGCTGGCCGCCCCGGCGGACGCCCCGGAACCGACCTTCGTCGCCACTTTCGAGGTCTACCCCGACTTCGCCCTGGTGCCGCCGGAAACCCTCAAAATCGAACGGCAGGTGGTGGACATCGCCGAAACCGATGTCGATGCGATGCTGGAGGCGCTGCGCCGCCTGCATCTGGAATGGCTGCCCACCGACCGCCCAGCCCAACGCGGCGACCGGGTGCTGTTCGACCTGCAAGGCCATATGGACCACGAACCCCTGCGTGAAATCCGCCGCATCCCGCTGGTGCTGGGGGCCAAGGTCCAGGGCGGGGCGTTCGGCGCAGGGGTGCAGGACGAGTTCGCCCGCCAGATCGAAGGCGCCCGCGCCGGGGAATTCGTGGACCTGTTGATCGGCTTCCCCGCAGATTACGAAAAGGACCACCTGGCCGGGCGGGAAGTGCGTTTCACCTTGCACCTTGGTTCGGTGGAAGAACCCCGCTTGCCCGCATTGGACGACGCCTTCGCCCGGAAACTCGGCCATGCCGACGGCCTCGCCGCGCTGCGGGCGGAAACCCGCGCCACCATGGAGGCCGAAGCCCTGGCGAACTGCCACGCCCTGGTCAAGCAGCGGGTGCTGGAAACCCTGCGCGAGGTCCATCCCATCCCCCTGCCCAAATCCAGGGTCGAGGCCGAGACCCAGCGCCTGTTGGAGGAGGCCCGCGCCCAACTCCGCGCCGAAGGCCGCCAGGAAGAAGAGGACGGGGAACTCGTCGCGCTGCTGGTCGGGGACCGCGCCCGCCACCATGTGGCCCTGGGGCTGATCCTGGCCCGTATCGTGGCCGAGCATGGACTCAAGGCGGAACCGGAAGCGCTGGACGGCTTGGTGGCGACCATCGCCGCCGAATGCGCCGACCCCGCCGAGGCCGCGGCCCGGCTGCGCGGCAACGCGGGGATGATGGCGGAATTGGAATCGGCCCTGCTGGAGGACCGGGTGGTCGATTGGGTGTTGGAACGCGCCCAGGTGGTGGACGTGCCGGTGAGTTTCGGCGAATTCATGCGGGCTTGGCGACCGGAGCCAAGCCCGGCCTAGAAAAAATCGTTGGTATGATGCTCCCCACTCGCGGCGAAGCTGGCTTCGCCGCTTTTTTTTCGGCCCGCCCCGGCTACGGCATCGCCGCCACCGCGCCGAGGTCGGCGGCGAGGGTTTCCGGCGTGAACGGCGGCGTCAGATAACCCGCCAACCTGCCCAAGGGATCGACCAGGATCAAGGCCGTGGAATGATCGACCCGGTAGTTCCCGCCGTCCCCGACCTGTTGGAAAGCCGCGCCCAGCCCGGCCACGAACGCCGCCACCCGCCCGGCGGGGCCGGTGGCGGCACGGAAACCGGGATCGAAGTGGCGGACATAAAGACCCAGGCGCTCGGGCGTGTCGCGCCCCGGATCGACCGAGAGGAACAAGACCCGAACCCCTCCGGCCCCCGGCAGGGACCGCGCCCGCGCCAACTGGGCCAGGGTGGTGGGACAGGCATCGGGACAATGGGTATAGCCGGTGAAAACCACGGTCCACCACCCCCGCCCCAGGAAATCCGCCAAGGGCGCACCGTCGTCCAGGACCAAACCCGCCGGGTCCAGTGGACGGGGCCGGGGTAGCAACACCCCCGAGCGCAACTCCGGCAAGGCACCCTGGGGCGGCTGGCAACGGGACAGGCCCGCCGCGATAGCGAGGCAGGCGCACAACACCAGCCACCCCCGCGCCGACCTGGAATTGGACGAGGACGCCACGACTCAGCGCCGTGCCGCCGGATCGACGCAGGCCCGCCCCGCGTCGGCCCGCCAGGACAACCGCGCCCCGCCCAAACCGAAGGTGGGCACCTGCTCGCGGTCCTCCGCTTCCAGATAGCCCAGCCGCACCAGTTCGTCCAGCACGTCCCGGCCTATGGGCCGCAGCCGCACCGCAACCTCGACCGTATCCGGCAAGCGCCGGTCGGGATAGCGGTAGACCCGCGAGACATGGTGGGCGGCGTGGCCCTGGGCACCCGCCACCGGCACCGGCAGCAGCTTGGATTCGAGGCTGGCGGCTTCCCAAAAGCGGTGGGTTTCCGCGCCGTGGACATCGCGCAGGATATCCCGGAACACCCAGGGCCGGGGATCGCCCGCGCCCTGGGCGGGTGTTTCCGGCCCGTCCAAGCCGCTGGCGAACACCTGTTTGCCGCCGCGCCGCGCCGTCACCTCCACCCACAAACGCCGGTCCTGGGCCGCGCCGCTGGGAAAGGCGTGCCCAGCGGCGAGGTTCTCCAAAGTCACGCGCAATTCCACGCCCCGCTTGCCCAGCTCCACGCACAAACGACCTGCCACCGCGCTATCCAATAGGCGCTGGATCGCGGCCCGTTGCGCCTCCTTGTCCGGGAAATCCTCCAAGGCCACGTCCACCCCCGGCCAGCGGTGGGAATGAACCCGCCGCGGCGGCGCTCCCGGCATGTCGGCGGCAGGACCGTCGCGGCCCAGCATATGGCAACCGCCGCAGGTCAGGCCGCCTTGGTCCCTGGGACGGGCGTACACGGAAGTCCGCCACTCCCGGAAGGTGCGCTCCAAGGCCACCGGGGTCGGCGGCGGGGTATCGATATCGTGGCAACTTCCGCACAGCGTCGCCGATTCGGGCCGGGCGTGGTCGTGCAAGGGGGAGTAGCGCGAGACATGGACGGCATTGGCGACAGGATCGGCGATACCGCCCCGGACCGCGCCATCCCCGGCGAGGCGCAGGGGATTGTTGTGCCCGCCCTCGACCGCCTCGACCGTATGGCAGAATTGGCAGGTGACGCCGTGCAGGGTTTCCGGCACCTGGTCGAGGTTCAAGCCGTCGCGGGTCAGGCCGCGGCGCACCGCCAAGGGCGCGTGGCAAGCAACGCAGAAATCGCCGAGCTTGCCGCCGGTAGCGTCCTGGCCCAGCCGGTTCATGGCCCGGAACACCGGGTCTTTCACCGCGTAGGCGTGCATGCTGCCGGCCCATTCCCGGTAATGCTCGGGATGGCAACGTCCGCAGGAGGCCGGATCGTCCGGCAAGGTCGGCGCGGCCAGGACCGTCCCGGCCAGGAGCGGCGCACAAGCCGCCAGCCAAGTTCTCCGCATCGCCCTACTCCTGGATACAGGCATGGAACACGGCGGCGGCGGGCCGACCCCGGCGCGGCGCGACCCGGATTTCCATCCGCCAATCGCCCGGCATGAACAGGTCGAAGGGACCGAGCCGGTAGCGGCCCGGCGCTTCCTCCCCGCCCTGGAAGTGGTCGGGCACCGTGCCGTGGCCGTGGGCTTCCATGAAGGGGCGCAGCACCACCGCCGCCCCGGCCAGCGGTTTGCCGTTCCGCCCCTCGATCCGCACCGTCCAGAGGTTGGGGCCGACCGCGGCGGGGGTGGGCGACCCACCGGCCAGGACCACCCGCAGCCCGCCGACCCGTTGTTCCAATCCCGGACCGGCGCATGGTTCGGGCGATGCCGCCGCCGGGGCCGGTATCGATAAAGCCGCCCAGAGGCATAGCACCGGCACGCCCAGTGGGAAATCCCGCTTCATCCGCCAGGATTCCCGCTGGGCGCGGCCCGCATCACGGGCCGCTCCACCGGCATCTCGGCCTCGCACTTGGGGCAGGCATACCAACAATCGCCTGCGTGTTCGATGGAATAGGCGTCCCCGTCGTCGCGCTCCATCGGCACCAGTGCCTTGCCGCGCCCGCGCCAGCCGCATTCCGGGCACAGGTACATCGAGCGCTCCATCTCGTCGAGATAGCGCTGGAAAGCCACATAGCTGAGTTTGTCTATCGCCATCCGCGCCGAGCTGATGTGGAAGCGGATACCCGCCGTCTTGTTATCCGAACCCTTGTCGATCTTCTTGGACATGGCTCCCTCCTCAGGCGCGGCGCTGTTGCCCGCCGCCCACGACCAAGCGCGGCGGGGTACCGTTGCGGGCGGAGACACCATCGACCCGCACCGTGGCCGGGCCGTCCAGCGAAGGCAGTTCGTACATGGCGTCCAGCAGCAAGGTTTCCAGCAAGGCCCGCAGTCCCCTGGCCCCGGTCTTCCGCTCCAAGGCTCGCCGGACGATCTGGCGCAAGGCGTCCTCGTGGATTTCCAATTCGCCGCCGTCCAACGCGAACAGGTGTTGATATTGTTTGACCAAGGCGTTGCGGGGCTGGGTGAGGATGGCCAGCAAGGCGTCCTCGTCCAATTCGTCGAGGACGGCGACCACCGGCAAGCGCCCCACAAATTCGGGGATCAGGCCGAAGCGGATCAAATCCTCGGCCCCGGCTTCCCGGAGCCATTCGGAAGCCGACCGCCGCCCCGCCGCGCCCCTGGGCTCGGCAGCAAAACCGATACCGCCGGGTTCGGCGCGGAACTCCACCACCCGTTCCAAGCCGGCGAAGGCTCCGCCGCAAATGAACAGGATATGGGTGGTATCGACCTCGATATAGTCCTGCTGGGCGTGTTGCTTGCCGCCGTGCGCGGGCACCCGGACCACCGTGCCCTCGATCAGCTTGAGCAGGGCTTGCTGCACGCCCTCGCCCGCCACATCGCGGGCGGTGGCGTTGTCCCCGGCGCGACGGGCGATCTTGTCGATCTCGTCGATATAGACGATGCCCGACTGGGCCGCCGCCACGTCGTAATCGCATCTTTGCAGCAGCTTACCGACGATGTCCTCGATATCTCCGCCGACATAGCCGGCCCCGGTCAGCCCGGTGGCATCGGCGATGGCGAACGGCACGTCCAGCATCCGGGCCAGGGTCTCGGCCAGGAGGGTCTTGCCCGAGCCGGTGGGACCGATCAGGAGGATGTTGCTCTTGGCTAATTCCACCCCGCCCCGCCGTCCCAGGGCCATGGCCCGTTGGCGCTTATAGTGGGAGTAGACCGCCACCGCCAGCACCCGCTTGGCGTGGCCCTGGCCCACCACGTACTGGTCGAGGACCGCCTTGATATCCACCGGCTTGGGCAGGTCCGCCACCGCCGCCACCAGCGCCTCCCTGGCCTGGCCGTCCAGGAGGCCATTGCAGGAATCGACGCATTCGTCGCAGATGAACACCGTGGGACCGGCGATCATCTTCCGCACTTCGTGCTGGGTTTTGCCGCAGAAGGAACAATAGAGCGTCTTGCGCCCCTGGGTTCCGCCGTTTCTTTCCTGGCTCATCGCCCGACCCTCTGGAAATCGCGCCCCGGCCCACGGGGCGTCCATGGTTTGGATAGTGATCTTGTCCGATTTCAGGACGCTCCAGCGTGGCTATCCCCATACCGCCCCATATTCGGACGGATAGTTATTTTTCTGGGTATAACCATCGCGCTCCTGGATTATATACCAGGATTACACGATATTTTAAAGCCCGGACCTGTCACCGGGATGGGCGGTTTATCCAGACCGGGATTGAATTGAATTATCCATAGTGGGTCGATAACAGGTGGCTGGGTTTTTATTTATGCTGGGTGAAAACCATGATTTTCCCGGCATTTCACACGGGAATCGGTCGGGCTGGCGGGTCGGGATGATAGGAATCGGCAGACCGGGCCAGGGATTCCGTGGACTGGCCCGATAACTGCTTTTAAAACTCCCGCATAGCCTCTCTGACTACGCCCGCTCCGCCCTAGGGCATTTTCACGTTATTTGTAGGATGGGCACGTATTCCGTGCCCACCGGGGTGACCACACAAAGGGTGGGCATGTGCCCACCCTACGCCGGACGGACACCCAAGCCGAAAATGCTCCAGGCGGCGCGGGCTTTTTTTCGCCTCAATAATGGCCTTTCTGCCGCATCTCCGCCTCGAACAACAGGATGTACTTGGCATCGGGATGGGCGCGCACAGCGTCTTCCAGGCGTTCGATATCGGCTCCTTCGACATCGGCGGCGAACAGGATCATCAACCCGGCATCGCCGGACGCGATGACGGCCTCCTGTAGCCGCGCCACATCGCCGCCGCGCTCGGCCTTGACCAGGGCGAAATCGAATACCAAGCGCGGGTGTGGCGAGCGCAGCACCACGGTTTCCAGCGCGTCGAGGTCGGCTTCCTCCACCGCGTAGGCGAAACGGTAGGCCAGTTCGGGGTCGCCCGCATCCAGGGCCACGGCCTGCAATTCCGGGGAAAAACCGCGCTCCTTGGCGGTTTGGATGGCTTCGACGACGGTCATGCGGGCTGTCCTCCGACCGGAGCCGGGCGGGGACGCCGGGGCGGTGTCAGGTTGTAGCGTTGCAGTTTGACGTACAGGGTACTGCGGGAAATCCCCAGGATACGGGCGGTCTCGGCCACATTGCCATCGGCCTGGCGCAGGGCGGACTCGATGGCGAGGCATTCCCAATCCTCCAGCGAAGGTGTCCCCGGATGGGGTGGCAAGGCGGTCGGTCCGGCCATTGGAGGCGGGGTCGCGGGCGCTTGGGGCGCGGGGTCTTGGCGCGGGATGAAGCCCATTTCCTCCAGGAAGTCGATGGGCAGGTCGCCCACTTCCAGCACGCCGCGATTCACCACCGACACCAGGTTACGCAGCAGGTTGCGGAGTTCGCGGATATTGCCCGGCCAGGGATGGCCGAGGAACAAGTCCATCAGGTTGGGATCGAGCCGCTTGGGTTCGACCTCGGCCTGGGCGCATTCGCGGACCAGCAGGGACTCGATGAGTTGGCGTTTATCCGGGCGCTCGCGCAGTGGCGGTAGGCGGAACTGGGCACCGTTGAGCCGGTAGTAGAGGTCGCGCCGGAACCGGCCCTGCTCTACCGCGTCCAGCAGCTTGATATTGGTGGCGGCGATCACATGCACATCGGCCTTGATCGGCTTGGCACCGCCCACCGGCACGAACTCGCCGTTCTCCAACACCCGCAGCAAGGTGGCCTGGAGGTCGAAACTCATATCGCCGATCTCGTCCAGGAACAACACACCCTTGGAGGCCAGGAGGAATTTGCCCGGCTTGCCCTGGCTCCTGGCCCCGGTGAAACTGCCGCCCTCGTAGCCGAATAATTCGCTCTCGATCAGGTCGCGGGGGATGGAGGCGCAATTGATGGCGACCATGGGACCGTCGCGGCGGCAACCCGCCGCGTGGATCAGGCGCACCAGATGCTCCTTACCGACCCCGGATTCCCCGGTGATGAGGATGGGGATGTTGCGGGCCTGCAAACGCGCTGCCTGCCGTACCAAATCGTCGGCCAGGGTGTCGCGGTAGATCGTGCCGACCGCCCTATCGGACTCTCCACCGTAGCCGCGCTCCACGAAGCGGAACGCGGTGTCGAAACCGCTGGGGGAACGCAGCGGGGTTTCCGCCTGCAACAAGCGCATGATGAGCCCCATCACGCCCAGCAGCACCGAGGCCGCCACCTCGCAATCGCCCACCAGCCCGATCACCCCGGCCACCCGTCCATCCGGGCCTTCCAGCGGATAACCCACGGTGCAGAAGGCATGCAGGCGCTTGGAGAAATGCTCGCGCCCGCTGAAGGCGGCGGGGATGCCCAACAGGGCGGCGGTGCCGACACCGTTGTTGCCCAGCGCGGCTTCGCGCCAATCGGAGCCACGGCGAGCCAGGTCGCGCATGAGCGGGGAGGCTTCGAGCTGGTTTTCGGCGATATGCAGCAAGCGGGCGTCAGGAGTCGCCACCAACAACGACAGGCGCGTACCCTTGAGCAAGGGGCTGATACGGCCCAGCAAATCGACGAAATCGGCCCCGCCGAACCCGGTGATCATGCCGGGGACG
The DNA here is from genome assembly GCF_900155475.1 of Methylomagnum ishizawai. Lineage (NCBI taxonomy): Bacteria > Pseudomonadati > Pseudomonadota > Gammaproteobacteria > Methylococcales > Methylococcaceae > Methylomagnum > Methylomagnum ishizawai. The sequence continues at coordinate 4,405,529 of NZ_FXAM01000001.1, forward strand.
GGCCGGGGTTCGCCCTTGGCCTGGTCGCCACCGGGAGGGAGGCGGTGTTCGATGAGACAGCGCCGCCAAGCATGGCCGATCTCGGGGCGGAGCAGTTCGCCGTCGTCCGGGAGCTTCCCGGTCGCGCTCAGGGTTTCCCAGGCGCGGCGGGCGCGGTCGTCGCCGGTTGGCGGCGCATGGGGGTGGGGATGGGATTCCGACGGATGATCGACCGGAACCGGGGGGCAGGTATTGAGCTGGGTGAACATAGGCGCACAGGAAATAGATCGTGGTGACGATTAAAGCCCATGCATAGCTTCTTTAATTATTATCGTTATTGGGAATCTCGGCGATTCCAGTTTGGGCGGCATGATACTGTCCAAAAAAAAAGGCGGCAATGCGGCGTATTGCCGCGGCTGCCGCCGGAATGGAGTGATCTTAGGGGAGGAACAAGATTACCCCCCGGATACATCCACCAAGTGAGGTAGGTTAAAAATCGAAGCCGGGTATGCGCCAAATCGGGCGGATACCGTGGGTTATCACAGAGCATTAACCGATACCGGCCTCGGGTAATCCCGCTATCGGTCTGGTTTGAAAACGGCGGGGCATGGGGGTTTTACCCACCCCGCCGCCGGAATCACGCCCTGGGGTCTTCGCGGGTGGCCGCAGCCCATTCCGCACTGAATCCCGGCAAATGCGGCAAGCCCGATTGCTCGTTCAAAACCACCGCGCCGCTGGATAGCACGGTGGCGGCGATACCCGCCGCCTGGACCAGGGCCAGGCGCAAGACCTTGACCGGGTCCAAGACGCCCGCCGCCACCAAATCGCCGAACGCGCCGCTGGAAGCGTCGTAGCCGAAGCGGGCGTTTCCGGCGGCTTCGATCCGGGCCAGGGCCGCCACCGGGTTGATCCCGGCATTGCCGACCAGGGCGCGGAACGGCTGCTCCAAAGCCTCCGAGACGATGGCGACGCCGCGTTGCCAATCCAGATCGGTCAGCAATAAGCGGCCCAAGGCTTCCCGCGCCTGGAGCAAACCCACGCCGCCACCCGGCACCACGCCTTCTTCCAAAGCCGCCCGCACCGAGCGGCGGGCGTTCTCGGCCCGTTGCAGACGCTCCTTGATCTCGGGTTCGGTGGTGCCGCCCACCCGTACGGTGGCGATGCGCCCGACCAGGGCCGAGATGCGGGCTTCCAAGTCTTCCAGGTCGTGCAGGTTGCCGGTGGGGGAACCTTCGCCCGGCTTGCGGGCGCGGATCGCGTCCGCTTCCTTCCCCAAACCCGCGACCCGCCGGGCCACGGCGACCGGGTCACCGCCGCAGCCGATGAAGCTGGCGCTGTCGGCGTCGGCCACCACCTTGGCGGCATGGCCGAGCACCTCCGGGGCGGCGCGTTCCAGGTTGTCACCGCGTTCCGGCACCAGCACCCGCGCCCCGGTGGCGGTGGCGAGATCGTCCAGCCAATCGCGGCGGCGGTCGCCATGGCCCGGCGCCTTGACCGCCAGGGCGCGGAACACCCCACGCTTGACGTTCATCACCAAGCCTTGCAGCGGGCGCTCGTCGATGCCGTCGCAGGCGATGACCAGGGCTTGGCCCGCCTCGTTGACCGCTTCCAGCAGCGGGATCAAATCCATGAAATCGGTCACGGTGCCGTGGTATAGCAGCACCCGCGCCCCTTCGATGTCCGCCGCCCGCCGCACCGGGTCGGTCTCGAAACCCGGCGACAGGAAGCCCAGTTCGTAGCGGAAGCCTTCGCCGATATCCAGCGTGTCCGCGCGGGTCCAGCCCGGTTCGACCGTGACGGCCCCATCCGGGCCGACCTCGGCATAGGCTTGTTGCAGCAGGCGGCCCACTTGGCCTTCCTTGCGCATGGACACCTCGGCCACCTGGGCCACCATATCGCCTTGCAGCGGCAGGGCGCGGCGGCGCAGGTCGTCCTCGACCAACTTCACGGCGGCGTCCATGCCTTCGCGCAGGCGGTGGGGATCGGCCCCGGCGGCAAGGCTACGCAAGAGGCCGCGGGCGATGGCGCGGGCCAGCACCACGGCGGTGGTGGTGCCGTCGCCGGCCTCCCGCGACACGGCATTGGCCACATCGCGCAGCATCCTGGCCCCGAGGTCGGCGAGGCGGTCCCCCAGCACCACGGAATTGGCCACCGTCACCCCGTCGCGGGTGAAAAACGGCGGCAAGCCTTGGGTCCGGTGCTGGACCATGACGCACGGCCCTTGGTAGCCATAGGTGGTTTCCACCGCCCGGCCCAGGATATCGATGCCCTTGAGGATGCCGGCGCGAGCCTCGCCGTCGAACACCAAACGCTTGCTCATGCCGGGTACTCCCGGAATCGGATCATCGGAAACATGTTTTTCCCTCAATCGGTGGATTGTTGTCGTTTGAATCATGAACGTGGGGACCGGGACCGTTCAGGCGGAGCCTTCCGGCGCGAACCGCCGCATCATGGCCTGCCCGGCCTCGGCCCTGGCGGAGCGGGCGCGTTTCAAACGCGCCCAGACCCACAGCAACTCCCTTTCCCGCCAGTCCAGTCCGGCGCGGAGTTCGATCTCCTCCGCCCGGCTCAATTCGCCGTCCCAAAGCTCCCTGAGTTGCTCGACCCGGTCCGGGTGCAAGGTCAGCCGCAACTGGCCGTCGCGCTCGCCCAACTGGCCGATGCTCTCCTCCAATTGGCGCACCATCCGGGTCAGGAATTCGGTGTCGTCGGGACTCAGGCGCATGGGGACTCCGGGTCTCAGGCCGTGGCGTGCTGGTGGTGGCCGTGGACCTGGCCGGGATCGCAGGCTTCGCCGCACGGCCCGGAAGGCAGGAATTTCTCCAAGTAAATCTGGTCGGCGGGAATGCCGAACTCGGCGCAGACCGCGTAGGCGGCATCGACCATGCCGGGTGGGCCGCACAGATAGACGTCCGGCTGGGCCGGTTGGGCTTCGAGGTCACGGCGCAGCACTTCGATGGCGTTGCCGCGCTCGCCGTCCCATCCGTCGGTCGGACGCCAGACGCAGACCTTGACCGTGAGGTTGGGCATCGCGGCCGCCAGCGCTTCCAGTTCAGCGCGGAGGAACACCTCCTCCTCGGTGTTGACGCCGAAGTACAGTCGGGTTTGCTGCGGTGCGCCCCATTCCCGCATGTGGCGGACCATGGACAGGACCGGGGCCAAGCCGGTGCCGCCCGCGATGAAATAACGGGGCCGGAAGCCGTTCTCCTTGAGTCCGAAAATGCCCTGCGGCCCCTTGACCTGCAAGGTCTGGCCGGGCTGGATGGCCCCACCGCGCAGGGCGTTGGACATCAAGCCGTCGGGCAGGAGCCGGATCAGGAATTCCAGATCGCCCGCATCGTTGCTGATATTGGCCGGGGAATAGGCGCGGGTGACTGCGCTGCCCGGCACCTGGAGTTCCATGAATTGGCCAGCGTCGAAACGCACCTTGCGCTCGTTGCCCATGCCGGGACGGCGCAGGTGCAGGCGCACGGCATTGCTCGACACCTTGCCGACCGAGACCACCTCGGCGGGGAACTCGTTGGCTTCCGGCTCGAAGGCAATGCGGCTGTAGGTGTAGGGGACTTCCAGTTCCAAATCGCTATCGGGATAGCAGCGGCACAGCAAGACCTGGCCGTCCTCTTCTTCCTCGGGCGGCAGGGCTTGCACGCTGCATCCGACCAGGCGGTAATCGCCCTCGGGGCAGAACGCCTTACAGGTGGCGCAACCGCCCGCACGGCAAGAGGACATCAGATAGATATCCTGGCGGATCGCCGCCGAAATCACGTCCTCGTCGGGACGGCAATCGAAATAGACGGCTTCGCCGTCCTCGGTGATGACTTTGATGCTATGGGTGGCCGCCATGGGCGCTCAGCTCCGAATGCGTGGGTATGGAAAAAGGGGCGCGGACTCAGGCCGGGGTCGGCGGGCTGTCCAGCCGGACGAAGAACGCCAGCACGCGGCGGGCGGACAAATGGGCGGATTCCAGGCTCAGGGCCGGGCCTTCCTGGATATCGCGGCCATCGCGAGCGATGGCCCAGCGCCAAGCGAAGCCGAGGTCTTGGGCATAGGCGGCATAGCGCCCCTGCTGGAACAACTCGGTGCGGGGCGTGCCCGCCGGAACTTGGCTGAGGGAACGCGCCGACAGGAAATCCAGCGCGTCCGGGTCCAAATGGTCGAAGTCGATGGTCATGGCCGGGGTTTCCTTCGATCGGTCACAGCAGCTTGGTGACCACGACCGCCAACGAGGAACCGATCAGCAGGGCGGCGACGGCGACGACGATTTGGCGGATGTTCTTGAGTTCGGAAAGCATGGTGGCCTCCTGGTGCGGGGTGGAGGGGGCGGGCCGGAACCCGCCCCGGAAAACCCGGCCCCCCTTGCGGAGGCCGGGTGCGCGATGCTCAGTGCGGGGCGACCAACACCTTGACGCCGCGCTGCTTGCGCAACTCTTCCAGCGGGGTGTCGTAATAGTTGAGGTTGCGCAGTTCCATCAACTTGGTGCCCAGGACCCGTTCCGCCTCCAGGAAGTAGTTCACCGGCATGATCGGCGGCTTGTTGGCCTGCCGGAAGCCGATGTGGATGCGTTCCGCTTCCCATTTGTCGCCGGTCGCCGCCATCTTGGCGACGGCCTCGGCCAACAGGGTCTTGGCGCATTCGCCGAAGGCGGTCTTGTGGCGGAAGTCCTCGTCGTTGAAGGCGCGGGCCTTCAACACCGCGACCTTCTCCTCCAGCTTGGCTTCGATCCACAGGTAATCGTTGTCCAGCTCGTAGGTCTTGCGGAACGGGGTGGTATGGTCGAGGCGGAACTGCTTGAGCGCCGCCGCCGCCTTGTCCAAAGTGTTCAACTGGCCGATCTTGACGACCCACGCATCGCGGGTTGCGTTGTCATGTACACCGTTCTTTGCCATGGTGGGTCTCCTTAGGCGTGGTAGTCTTCGAGCTTGCGGTCCAGGCCCATCAGTTCCGAGGTGATCGTGAACTTGTTGCCCAGGGTATAGGCGCGGCCAATGGTGGAGGACACGTCCACCAGGAAGTCGTAGACGTTGAAGGACCGGCCCAGCAGTTCGCTCAGCTCGTCGCAGTCCACCTCGATCTTGCCGTTGGCCTTGATCCACCAGTAACCGGCGCGGTCCTCGACGTTGACGGTCGGGTTGACGTGCTTCTTGTAGTCCTCAAGCAGGATTTCCTCGATGAAGGTGTTGATCTCGTCGGACTTCTTGAGGACCAGCACCACGGTGTCGCTCTCATGGACGACCTGGTTCTCGTCGGCGAAGAAGGCCTCGGCGAATTCCTTGCCACTCAGGCCGGTGGTGCCGGCGTAATACGCATTGCTAGAAACGCTCATAATGACTCTCTGAAAATCCAAGCGGTTAAATCAGGCCAGACATGACATGGCGGACAATGGCGTCGCGGTCGACCTTGAAGTCGATCCGGCTGGCATGGTCGGCGGTCCAATCGTCGATCACCCGCTCCAGGGAAGCCTGGATTTCCGCCTTGTGGGTGGTGCCGGTCGGCAGCTTGGCGAAAATGCCCATGAAATCGCGCAGGGCGTTCACGGTGCCTTCCAGCCATTTGGCGGTCCAGTTGCGCAGCACGGTGCGGTTGTAGTCGCCGAACTCGGGATCGTTGGCCAGGCAGGTGTAGTAAAGGTCCTGCACGCCTTGCTTGGCGATGCCGTAGTAGGTCTGGGACTGGTTGATGAAGAACGGGGTCAGGTTGTCGCCGAACTTCGGGGCCAAGCGCTGGAAGAACTCGCGGCGCACGAACTGGCCGAACAGCGAGTCGTAGACGGCATGGACCGAGAAGGCGTTCTCGTTCCAATCGAACACGTCCTGCCATAGCGCCTCGATGGTGCCGCGGGCGCTCTTGTAGACGCTGCCCTGGGTCCATTCGGCCTTGGGCACGGCGGTGGATTCGTCGAAGCCGGGGACGATCTTGGCCAGGAAGCCGCGCTCCAGCTGGATCATCTGGGCCAGGTCGATCTTGTCGAATCCCCAGAAGGTCAGGCTAACGCGGATGGTGTCGGAAAGGGCCTCGCGGGCACCGCCGGAGTGGGCGTTGAACTGGCCGTACTCGTTGAACAGGAACGCGCCCCAGTACTTGTTGATGAACTCGTCGCGCCAGAACGGATCCATGGTGCGGATTTGGCCGTCGGCGGAATAGCCTTGCAGGAAGCGGTCGGTGTAGCGCCATTCCTCGGCCTTGTCCTTGACGTAGGGGGCATGCCAGCGGCGCAGCGGGTCGCGGTGCTTGAACCAGTCCACGGTGCGGAGTTCGGTGGTTTCGTTGCCCCAGGACGGGCGGCCCCCGTGGAATTTCTGGGTCCAATCACCCCAATCGAGACCGCCTGCGATCCAGTCGGCGTTCGGTTGGGCATAGACGGTCAGGGCTTCATACTCGGTCAGGCGCTTCCAGCGGGGGGTGACGAAGTAGCCCATCTTGTTTTGCTTGTCGAGGGGCTCCGCCGGCAAGGCGTTCAGAATCACGGAGGCCCATTCCGGGTCGGTCAGGCCGCGACGCTTTTCATCGAGCAATGGCATGTTGAATCCTCTTGGTTGAGGTGATCGTTGTTATAGAGCCTGGGTGGACACCCAGTCCCCTCCTGAAGGGTTCCGCAGAACAAAAGCCCTCCAAACAAGGGCGCGGCCAGGGAACGCAAGACCGCGCCCTTGATTGGCAGGGCTTCGGCAAGCCGAAGCCCCGCGCCCGCCTCAAGCCTTCAGGGCTTTGGCCGGGTTGGAGAACACGCAGCCGACCCGCTTGATGTCGTCCAGGGTCCACAGCTTGTCGCCGCGCACATGGGGCTGGGCGATCAGGGTCTTGCCATCGCTGCGGACGCCCCACAGCTCGGCGATGACTTCGGATAGCTCGCGGCCTTCGTACTGCTCGAACATGTTCTGGCACTCATAGCGTTCCGGCTCGGCCAGCCACATGCGCTCGCCCCACTGGTCGGCGTGGGTGTGGAGCTGGCCGTTGTACTCGTGGACGCGCAGGGTGGTGGCGTGCTTGGCCAGGGACGGGCAGAACGGCACTTGGGAAGTGCGGTCGATGTAGATGGGATGGTTGTTCTCGATGAACCATTGCAGCGGGATGAAACCGGAGGACGGGTCTTCGCAGCCGCGGGCGCGCCATTCCTCGTAAATCTTGCCGTAATGGTCGTACCAGCCGGGGTAGTTGGCTTCGTACCATTCCATTTCCTCCTGATCCGGCAGGGCCAGGCGGAAGAAGCCGGTCGGCCACAGCGCGTAGGCCAGCAGGTACAGGTCGTGGTGCGCCCAATAAGCGTCCTGCTTGGCGTCTTTCAGGCTGCGCGGGGATTCCACGCCGTACTTGCCCAGGCGGCCGATCCAGATGCCGCCCCAGTCTTCGTACACCCAGCGGTTCCAGGTCTTGACCCAAGGCTCGACCTTGAACTTGGAGCCGTACTCGAACAACATGCCCAACACCGGGGTGAAATACTTCTGCTGGGTCCAGAACGCATTGTTCAGGTCGGTGTTCATGTACTTGGCCGAGGCCGGATCGTTGGCGATGGACACCACGGTCTGGTAGCCATTGGCCATGTGGCGCAGCTCGTCGGTCTCGATGGAGAGGAACACGGTCGGGGTGATCTCGTCGCCGTTGGCGGCGGCCCATTCAGTCACGGCCACGATCAAGGGGTTGGTGAAGCAGGCTTCGCCGACCAATTGCAGGTTGAGGGAGCATTCCACCGCGTCGCCGGAGATGAAGCCGTCGGAGAACACCCGCTTCATGCCCTTCCACAGCGGGCCGAGGGTCCGGGTGCGGCGGGCGTCGTTATGGCCGGCCGGGTCTTGGCCGTTCTTGGCGAAGTAGTAGTTGACGTAGGCGCACTGGTGGGTATGGCGGATTTCGTCCAGCACCTGGGCCAGATAGCCGTTCTTCTGCTCGGCGGCCTGGGCCGAGTCCCAGAGCATGCCGGTGGCGGCGATGGCGTTGTATTCACCCACTTCCAGGAAGTTGGAGACCACCTTCATGGTCTCGTTCCACTTGGGGTGGACGCGGACCGCCGATTGCAGGCGGGTCAGGGCGTCCTGCAAGCTGCCGAACTGGCGCTCGTCCTTGACGGACTCCATCCGCGCATATTCCTTGGCGATCAGCTTGAACTGTTCCTTGGTCTCGTTCGCCATCTTGTACTTGGTGGCGTACTTGGTCCTATTATTCTTGAAATCCCAGTTGAAGCTTTGCAGCCAGCGGTGGACTTCTTGGGCGTTGACGCTAGTGGGCGCACGGTTGGCCGCCAGGGCATCGGTAGCGGCTTTGGTTGCAGCGCTAATAGCCATTTGTTGCTCTCCTGAATGAGATGGATGAATGCGAACCGGCTGCGGCGGACCCTTCCGCCCTTTCCGGTCGCGCACCATCTATAACAAATGGCGTGCCAGCTTTTTTTATAAAAAAAGCTTATTCAAATCATAGCATTATCTTTAAACCCGGAATTGTGTACGGCTATTCGTCCGTTATCAGGACAGCCGCGCCGGGGCGGGTTGACCGGACCGTCTGGAAACCGCACGGGCGCCGTCCCGGACCGCGAATCCCTCCCGGCCTCCCCCGCCGGGCTGACGTCCTCCCCTCCGCTCGGCTATCCTTGCCTTCCATCCCACGCCAGCCCCGGACCCACCGCCATGCCTTACCGCCGCAGCCTCGTTCCCATCGCCGCCCTCCTGCTCCACGCCTGCACCGCGCCACCGCCCAGCCCGCCGGTGCCATCCCCGGCCCGGCCCCAACCCACGCCGCCGCCCGCCGCCACGGCCACGGAACCCACCCTCGCCCTCCCCGAACCCCCGCCGCCCGCCCAGCCCGGCATCACCGACCGCACCGAGGTCCGCGCCTTCATCGCCGAGATGGCCCGCAAGCATGGCTTCGCCACGGCGGCACTGGTCAACGCCTTCGAGCGCACCGCGATTCAACCCGCTATCCTCGACGCCATGGCCAAGCCCTACGAAGCCAAACCCTGGTACGACTACCGCAAGCTGTTCCTCACCGACAAGCGCATCCAGGGCGGCCTGGACTTCAAGGCCCGGAACGCGGCGGCGCTGGCCCGCGCCGAAAGCCGCTACGGGGTGTCCAGGGATATCGTCACCGCCATCATCGGCGTCGAAAGCAGCTACGGCGCGAAGCCCGGCAAGTACAAGGTCATCGACGCGCTGTCCACCCTGGCCTTCGCCTATCCCAAACGGGCGGGGTTCTTCCGCGGCGAACTGGAGCAATTCCTGCTGCTGTGCCGCGAGGAGGGCATGGATTATCTGGAGCCGGTCGGTTCCTACGCGGGGGCGATGGGGATGCCGCAATTCATGCCGTCCAGCTACCGCAAGCTGGCCGCCGACGGCGACGGCGACGGCAAGCGCGATATTTGGAACAACCCCGCCGACGCCATCGCCAGCGTGGCGCGGTATTTCTCGGCCAATGGCTGGCATACCGGCGAACCCATCGCCACCCTGGCCAGGGTCAACGGCGGCGCGGCGGGACTGGCCAGCAAGAATCCCAAGTTCTCGCACAACCTGAACGAATGGGTCTCCCTGGGCGCGGAGCCGGTGGACCCGGTTCCCGGCAATTACAAGGCGGGATTGGTGACTTTGCCGGGGGAAACCGGGCCGGATTACTGGCTGGCCTTCCATAATTTCGACACGATCATGCGCTACAACCACAGCCCGCTGTACGCCATGGCGGCGTATGAACTGAGCCGGGCCATCCGCCGGTAACCCGGACCCGGCGCGGAATCCGGGAAGCGGGCCGGAAATCCAAGCCCCCCGGATTCCATCGCCCGCCCCTGGCTACAGGACCGCTCGCGGTACGCCCGCCGATCATCAATCCGGTAGGCGGATCGTCGCCACCGGCAAGCCGCAGCATTCACCTCCGCGCAACAATCGTCCACGGCCCCGCGACCACGCCCCAAAGCCCCGCGTGCTACAATGCCGGGCATTTTTCCCCGATCCCCCCGCACGAAGGCAAAAAGCCGTGAAATCAACACCGTTCAGCCTGCTGCTCCTCCTCGCCCTGCTCGGATTCATCGGCCTCGCCCGCGCGGCCGATCTACCGCCCGCCCCGCCCATCATCCCGCCGCCGCCCGATGTCGGAGCCAAGGCCTTCATCCTGATCGACCACAACAGTGGCCGGGTGCTGGCCGAGAGCAACGCCGACCAAAAATTGGAACCGGCCAGCCTGACCAAGATCATGACCGCCTACGTGGTGTTCCGGGAATTGGCCAAGGGCAACCTGCACCTCGACGATATGGTCACGGTCAGCGAGAAGGCGTGGCGCACCGAGGGCTCCCGCATGTTCGCCCAGGTCGGGGCCAGCATCGCGGTGGAGAACTTGCTGAAGGGGATGATCGTGCAATCGGGCAACGACGCCAGCGTGGCCCTGGCCGAGCATGTGGCGGGGGACGAAGCGGTGTTCGCCCAGATGATGAACCAGAACGCCGAGCGCCTCGGGATGAAGAACACCCATTACAAGAACAGCATGGGCCTTCCCGACCCGGACCATTACGCCTCGGCCCGCGACCTCGCCCTCCTGACCCGCGCCATGATCGCGGAATTCCCCGAGTACTATAAATGGCACTCGATCAAGGAATTCATGTTCAACAACATCAAGCAAACCAACCGCAACCGGCTGCTGTGGCGCGATCCCAGCGTGGACGGGGTCAAGACCGGCCATACCCAGGGCGCGGGTTATTGCCTGGTGACTTCGGCGGTACGCGACAACATGCGCCTGATCGCGGTGGTGATGGGCACCAAGAGCGACAACGACCGCGCCAACGCCAACCAATCCCTGCTCAACTACGGCTTCCGTTTCTTCGAGACCCGTGCGCTATACAAGGCCAACGAACCCCTGGGCGAGGCGCGGGTGTGGAAAGGCGCGGAATCCAAGGTCGGCGTCGGCCTCAGCCACGATTTCGCCGTGACCTTCCCACGCGGCCAGTACAACAACCTCAAAGCCTCGATGGAGATCGGCACCGACGCCGCCGCCCCGGTCAAACAGGGCGACAAGCTGGGTTCGGTCAAGGTCGTCTACAACAACGAGATCGTGGGCCAACAGGATTTGGTGGCGCTCAAGGCGGTCGAGGAAGGCGGCATCTTCCGCCGCTTGTTCGACCAAGTCCTCCTCATGTTCAACAAGAAATAAGGAGCCCCGGCATGGCCCTCGTTTATCTCAACGGCGAATACCTGCCCCTGGACCAAGCCAAGGTTTCGGTGCTGGACCGCGGCTTCCTGTTCGGCGACGGCGTGTACGAAGTGATCCCGGTCTATGGCGGCCAGCCGTTCCGGCTGCAAGAACACCTGCGCCGCCTGGGCCAGAGCCTCGCGGGCATCCGCATGGCGCAGCCGCTATCCGACGGCGAATGGGCGGCGATCTTCGAGCGGCTCATCGACGGTCCCGGCGACCAGTACATCTATCTACAAGTGACCCGCGGCGCGGCGGACAAGCGCGATCACGCCATCCCGGCCCAAATCACGCCGACCGTGTTCGCGATGGGTTCGCCCATCGCGCCGATCCCCCTGGACGGCATCCGGGCCGTGACCCTGGACGATATCCGCTGGCAATGCTGCCACATCAAAGCCACGACCCTGCTCGCCAACGTGCTGCTGCGGCAGGACGCGGTAGAGCGGGGCGCCGCCGAGGCCATCCTGGTCCGCGACGGCTGCGCGACCGAGGGCGCGGCCAGCAACCTGTTCATCGTCCAGGACGGCAGCGTCATCACCCCGCCCAAGGGCCATGCTATCCTGCCGGGCATCACCCGCGACCTGGTGCTGGAACTGGCCCAACAACACGGCCTGGCGACCGAAGAACGCCGCATCCGCCTGGAAGAGTTGCAAAAGGCCGAAGAAATCTGGCTGACCAGTTCCACCCGCGAAGTGCTGGCCGTGACCGAACTTGACGGCGCGAAGGTCGGCGACGGCCAACCCGGCCCGGTGTGGCGGCGGATACAGGAAATCTATCAGGCGTATAAGCAGGGCTTACGGGAAGGCACCCGCTCCGCCTAGGCCCGGCGGGATCGAAGCCCGCGCCTCCAACCGCCCGCATGGGCACCAGCGGGCCGCCCCCGCTCCCGCACCGCGAACGCAACCGGCGCTTGCCGCCACCTCCCAAGACGCTTCCCAAGCCAGGTGTCCCTATGAGCCACGCATCCCCCCTGCAATTCCCCTGCGAATTTCCCATCAAAGCCTTCGGCCTGGACAACGGCGGCTTCACACAACTCGTGGCCGAAATCGCCCGCCGCCACGCCCCCGGCTTGGACGACGAGGCCGTGACCAGCCGTCCCAGCAAGGGCGGCAAATACCTCTCGGTCACGCTCTTGATCCAGGCCGAGAACCAAGCCCAACTGGACGCCATCTACCGCGACCTCAGCGCCTGCGCCGAGGTGGTCATGGCGCTCTGACGGGCGACGCCCCCGCCGGGCCAGCGGCCCTTCCCCCTCACGGCAACCCGATGGCTGGATTTCCCCATGGCCGACCCGACCACGACGCCCCCCGACGAACACCTGCGCCATCTGCTCGGCGAGATCAGCGAACTCCTGGGCAAGCAAAAACTGGAAGAAGCCATCCTGCACCAGCAGGCCATGCCCCATCACGACCTGGTGGAAACCCTGCTGCACAAACAGCACCAAGTCGCCCTCAAGCACAAGCTGGACGGGCTGCATTCGGCGGATATCGCCTACATCCTCGAAGCCCTGCCGCTGCAAGACCGGCTGGTGGTGTGGAACCTGGTCGGCTCGGACCAGGACGGGCAAATCCTGCTCGATGTTTCCGACGCCGTGCGCGAAACCTTGATCTCGGACATGGACGCCAAGGAACTGCTGTCCGCCACCGAGCAACTCGACACCGACGAAATCGCCGACCTCGCCCCGGACCTGCCGGAAGAGGTGATGCAGGAACTCCTGGAATCGCTCAACGACCAGGGCCGCCAACGCCTGCAATCGCTGCTCTCGCACGAGGAGGATACGGTCGCGGCGCTGATGGATTTCGGCATGGTGACCATCCGCGAGGATGTCACCCTGGGCGTGGTGCTGCGCTATCTGCGCCGCCGCGGCGAATTGCCCGAGCATACCGACAAGCTGTTCGTGGTCGATGAAAACAATGTGCTGAAGGGCGTGCTATCGCTCAAGCGCCTAGTGACCCACAACCCGGACAAGCCGGTGGCCGAGGTCATGGCCAAGGACGTGGTCTATTTCCACCTCGACGACGCCGCCGACCAAGCCGCCCGCGCCTTCGAGCGCTACGACCTGTTATCCGCGCCGGTGGTGGACCGGGACCACCAATTGCAAGGCCGGATCGGCGTGGACGCCATCGTCGATTACATCCGCCAAGCCTCGGACGAGGAACGGTTGGCCGAGGCCGGGCTGATGGAGGAGGAGGACATCTTCTCCGGAGTGTGGAAAAGCGCCCGCAACCGCTGGTTCTGGCTGGCGATCAACCTGGTCACGGCCTTCCTCAGCACCCGCGTGATCGGCATGTTCGAGGACACCATCGTGCGGGTGGTGGCGCTGGCCTCCCTCATGCCCATCGTGGCCGGCATCGGCGGCAACACCGGCAACCAGACCAGCATGCTGATCGTGCGCTCTCTGGCCCTGGGACTCATCAATCCCGGCAATGTCTGGCGGCTGACCCTCAAGGAACTCGGCATCGGCCTGCTCAACGGCACGGTGTGGGGTTCGGTGCTGGGTTTGCTGGCCTATGGGCTATACCACGATATGCACCTGGGCATCGTGATGGCGGGGGCGACGTTGTTGAACCTTTTGGTCGCCGCCATCATGGGACTGGCCGTGCCCTTGGGCCGCCACCGCCTGGGACTCGACCCGGCGGTCGGCACCAGCGTCCTGTTGACGGCGATGACCGATGGCATGGGCTTCTTCATCTTCCTGGGGCTGGCGACGGTGTTCCTGCCATGAGCGGAGGCTTGCTCATCCGTCCGCTGGGACTCAAGGATTACGAAGACACTTGGCGGGCCATGCGCCAATTCACCGAAACCCGCGGCGCGGACACGCCGGACGAGCTTTGGCTGCTGGAACATCCGCCGGTCTATACGCTGGGGATGAACGGCGACCCGGCCCACCTGCTCCGCGCCAGCCCGATTCCCGTGGTCAAGACCGACCGCGGCGGACAAATCACCTACCACGGCCCCGGCCAGTTGGTCGCCTATCTGCTGGCCGACCTCAAGCGCAACCACCTGGGCGTGCGCTCCCTGGTCAGTCTGTTGGAAAACGCCGCCATCGGCCTGTTGGCGCAATACGGCCTCAAAGCTGTGGCCCGGCCCGACGCGCCCGGCGTCTATGTCGAGGGCAGGAAAATCGCCTCGGTGGGGCTGCGGGTGCGGCGGGGATGCAGCTACCACGGCTTGAGCCTGAACGTGGACCTGGACCCCGCCCCGTTCTCGGCCATCAATCCTTGCGGCCATGCGGGGCTAGAAGTCACCAGCTTGGCGGCGCTGGGCATCGGGGCGCGGGTGGTCGATGTGATGGCCCCGTTGGCGGGGAGGATCATGGACGGCTTGGCCGTCTCGCAACAGCAGCGATAGGGTTTTGCCGAACCTTCTTGGCTGTCCTTTTTTATCGACAACCCCACCCCAAAGCGCCAATTCAAGCGCGATTAGTGTATTTTTCCGGCTATCCCAGGCTACCCGGAGAAATCCACGCATGAACACCCCACCGTCCCTCAACACTCCGCCGTCCCGCCGCTGGGTCTGGCATTGCACCGATGCCTCCATCGCCGCCGGGCACATCTCGGTCTTGGCCGTCCTCGAAACCTTGGCCGCCGTGGGTTTGTATTGGTGGCTGTCGTTCCGGTTCGAGTGGCCTTGGTTTTCGATGGTCGGATTGCTGGCCGCGCCTATGTTGCTGTTGCGCTCGGAGGAGTCGGTGGCGTTGGGGGTGGAGATGTTGCGGCGGTGGCATGAGCGCGAGGAAAGCGATTTGGGCCGCTGGGAAATCGCAGTGGTAGCGATCATTAGCGGACTGGCTACCTGGGCGCTCGCTGACTACCTCGCCCAAGCTTGGTTGCCGGGCCATGTTGGATGGGCTTTGTTCTGGCGGGCGGTCGTGATCGGTGCGGTTGCGGTTGCGTTTGCGTTTGCGGGTGCGGGTGCGGGTGCGGGTGCGGGTGCGGGTGCGTTTGAGGTTGCGTTTGTGTTTGCATTTGCGGGTGGGGTTGCGGGTGGGGTTGCGGGTGCGGGTATGGGTGTGGGTATGGGTGCGGTTGCGGTTGTGGGTATGTCAGAAACTTTTTTTACTCTCATATTCTTCCCAGCCGTTGCCTTGGGTGCCTTAATTCGCGCCTTGTTCATCCGCTGGTTTGCCAGCCTACGCTACCTTTTTCGCGGCCTTAAACGCTTGCCGCGCAATTGGCGCGAAAGTTTGCTGGTCATCGACCTCACCCATTCCCCCGAACTGTTGCCGCAGGCAGGAAAAGTGAGTGACGAATTCACCGTCATTGGCCTCTGGCACCGCTTGCCTAAAGAGAAGCCCAGCGATAAAGCCTTCTACTCGATTCTGATCGTCGCTTGGTACCTCCCCGCCCTAAGTTACCGCTGGAGCCTGAAAGCCAGCGCTTGGCTCTGGTGGCCCTTGGCCCTGGCTTTAACGCCGCCCTTCGAGGGCTTGGACGGCCACGCCCAACGCGAGCGCGTGGCGATAGTGAGCCGTGGCGCTTGGTCCAAACTGCTGCTGCTCGGCCTGACAATGTTGGTGCCCTGGCTGCTGTTGTCCTGGTATCCCGGTATCAAGGATTGGTTAGAACCCGTGTGGCCTGCTGCCGCCGAATCGGCGCAAAAGCTCTTGGTTTTATTTCCGCCACCGCCTGCGGGCCTGCGTTATGGGCTAATCTGGCTGGCGGTGGCGTTGGGCGGGCTGCTGGCGTGGCACAGCCACAATCTGCTGGCGGCCTATGACAAGGTACTGGGTTCGCCCAGGGGCTACAGCGAACTCACCCCGGAAGAACAACAGCGCTTCAAATCCAGCGCCCGCCCGGTGGAACGGCTGCGCCTGTGGTTGATCGTCGTCCTGATCCTGCTCGGCCAAGCCGTCGCCTTGGCCTTCATCCACGACCGCAACCCGCCGTTAGCCGAACACTTGGTCCGGCCTTGGCTGCTGCAAGCGCTGTAGCCCGCCCGGCCCGGCTTGACGCCCTTTCGGCCTTTCCCCTACCCTGCCGACTCGCAGACCAAGCCAGGAACCGTCCGATGCTCGACCAAATCGAAATCATTGCTGCATAACGGCCGTGATTTCGATCCCTTCGCCCTGCGTCTGGGCCCGCATGTCATAGAAAGACCGTAGCCCATCCACCGCGACGGATGCGCTGTCCATCCTTAGCCAAACACCACACCCGACCATGACCACCCGAGACCCCTACCGCGCCCCCTCCCGCCTCGACCCCGACAACCACCAGCGCAACGCCGACAAGCTCAAGCGCATCCCCATCCAGGTCGTCCCGGCGGAAACCCCGCTCAGGAAACCCGAATGGATCCGGGTACGCCTCGGGAGCGGCGAGAACGTCCAGCACATCAAACGCACCCTGCGCGAACGCAACCTCCACAGCGTCTGCGAAGAAGCCGCCTGTCCCAACCTGTCGGAATGCTTCGGCCACGGCACCGCCACCTTCATGATCCTGGGCGATATCTGCACCCGGCGCTGCCCGTTCTGCGACGTGGCCCATGGCCGCCCGCAAGCCCCCGATCCCGCCGAACCCGCCCACCTCGCCGACACCATCGCCGAACTGGGCCTCAAATACGTGGTCGTCACCTCGGTGGACCGCGACGACCTCTTGGACGGCGGCGCCGCCCATTTCGCCGCTTGCATCCGCGCCATCCGCGAACGCTCGCCCACCACCCGGATCGAAATCCTGGTGCCCGATTTCCGGGGCCGGATCGAACCCGCGCTGGATATCCTCGCCCAAGAACCGCCGGACGTGTTCAACCACAACCTGGAAACCGTGCCGCGCCTTTACAAAGCCGCCCGGCCCGGTGCCGATTACCGGGGTTCCCTGGCCTTGCTGGCGCGGTTCAAGGCAAAACATCCGGGCGTGCCGACCAAATCCGGCCTGATGCTGGGCCTGGGCGAAACCTTGGAGGAAATCGAGGCGGTTTTAGGGGATTTGCGCGGCCACGGCTGCGATATGCTGACCCTGGGGCAATATCTGCAACCCAGCGCCGAACACCTGCCGGTGGCGCGGTACGCGACGCCAGAAGAGTTCGGGCGCTTGGGGGAACTGGCGCGGGGGATGGGATTCTCGGCGGTGGCGAGCGCCCCGCTGGTGCGCTCGTCCTACCACGCCGATCAACAGGCGGTGGGAATCTTGGGCTGAGGCCGGACGCTTATGGCGTGGGCGGGGAAGTTGCGGCCCGTTCCTCCAGGAATAAGCGCACATCCTCGTTAACCACCCGCGCATAGATTTCCTCGACCGCGAGCGTCAACCCAATGGACTGAAGCAGGATTTGGTCGCCCATGAAGTAATGCTTGGACACCCAGCCCTCGACCCGGCGGCAGACCTCGACATCGACAATATCCTGCTCGATGAGGACGTATTCCAGCAGGGAAGGTATCTCCAGGTAGGCGCGGCGCTTGGTGGTCTCGTCGGTTTTGCGGGTATGGCGGGACAGGACTTCGACGATCAAGACCGGGGATTGGGTGTAATACTCGTGCGGGTCCGGGTCGTGGCAAACCACCATCGCATCGGGGTAGAAGAATTGGGTACCGACCTTCACCTTGATATCGGAGGCGAAGGGTTCGCAGGGCTTGCCTTTTAAATGCGCCCTAATTTCCCCGAACACATTGCCCGCGATGCGCTCGTGGTTCTTGCTGGCCCCGGCCATGGCGTAGACCTGGCCGTCGATATACTCGTGCTTGATTTCGCTGAGCAGCTCGCCCTGGAGATAGTCCTCTTCGCTGATCCAGGACTGGTTGGGCTGGAAATAGGCGTTCATGGCGATACCTCGGGAATTAAGGCGGGGCCGGGAGGCAACCCGGCCCGGCACGGCCTAGCGGCTCAACCCTTGTTCGATGGCCTTCAACACCTCGGCGGCCCTAGGCAAATCGGATTGGCGGAGTTGGTAGAGCGGCATGGCGACCACGTTATCGCAGCGGTACATATGGCCCGAGAAATCGATGCCGGGTACACCGACGGGAATAAATACCTCCGGCTCCTGCTCGAACCGCATCCCGGAGCGACCGATCACCACGGTGGGCACGGCGCTCACCGGCGGCGGCGTCAGCCCTAGGCTGGACACCCACACCAAGGCGTCGGCCTCGCCCCCGGCCAGCAAACGCGCCGCGCTATTGTGGTAGGGATCGTATTCGGGATAGCCCCGCGCATAGCTGACCCGCGTCGGATAGCCGCTGATCCAGGCCGCGACCTGGCTGGCGGTGCGGTCGCCGTCCTGGCCGCCCAAGGGCAGGGCGGCGCAGCGGGTGTGGCGGTTGAGGGCGATCACCGCCTTGCACAATTGCTGCACAGCCAGTTCGGCGTGGGGGAAATCCAGTTGGCCCGCCGCCCAGGTGACGACGCCATAACTCGCTTCCCGCAACCGGGCGATCACGCCGCGCAGGGTGTCCACGGGCACGCCACCCGCTGTTTCCGCCTTCACTTCCACGCCTTGGGCCAGGGCCGACAACACCGCCGCCACCTGCGGCAATTGGGCGCGTTCGCAGGGAATCACCTGGGGAACCCGGCCATCCGGGGCGGTTGCCGCCGCGCCGCTGGGCGTGGCACCGATATAGATGATTTCGCGCTTCGAGGTGTCCGCGCCGAACAGGGTTTCCTCCGTCCAGATGAAGCGCTCGAAGAAACGCGGGAAATGGGCCTCGATATCGGTGCCGAACGACACCAATACGTCCACCCGGTTCTTGAGTTCGCCCAAGGTGGTCGCCATCCAGCCCGAATCGGCCAGCACCAGCAGATTACGCAAACCGCCCTCGGCCCGTTGTTGGTCGAACACGCCGCCGCTGCGCTCGATCAAGGACAGGGCGGCACGGGTCTCGTTGACATCGGTGCCGAAGCCGCTGAATACCGGCAAGTGCGCCGCGCCCAGGATCGCGGCGGCGCGGGCCACGGCTTGTTCCAGGCTGGCGGGTTCGCCGCCGACGCGCGGAGTGGTATCGACGATGGGCGACTCGAAACCCGCCAAGGTGACGGCGTCGCCGTGTTCCAGCACCTTGAGGCGCTGGCCGCTGACTTCGATCTTGAGATCGTCCGAAGCGATACCGCAAAAGGGGCTGGGAACGTTTTCGAAGATTTGGGACGGGGAATTTTCGGCCATGCCCTTGCTCGCTCTGATGGGGGTTGTTCGGTATGGCGAACCCGGTGGTTTATGGCGTATCCGGGAGCCTTGGAAGCGCCACAGGATAGGGATTCCAGGGCGGGTTTTCAACCAAAGTCCCGCTCCGGGAAACAGGCCGGGCACGGGCGGCGCATCGACAAACCGGATGCCATGCCATAGCATTCCCGCCCTGATTCCGCGCCCGTAACCACCGGCCCCAAGGCCACCCGATAGACACGCCTGCCGATGACCATGGATTTCCCCACCGCCCCCAACCACCGCGTCCGCGTGATGGCCCCCGCCCGTTTGCACATGGGTTTCCTCGATATCGGCGGCTCACTGGGGCGGCGTTTCGGCAGCATCGGCGTCGGCATCAACGAGATCGCCACCCGCCTGAGCCTGGAACCCGCCCCGCAGTCGACCGCCACCGGTCCAGGCGCGGAACGGGCCGTCGCCGCCGCCCAGAAATTCGCCCACGCCACGGGACGACCCTGCCCCGCCACCATCCACATCGAGCAAGCCATCCCCGGCCATGCCGGCCTGGGTTCGGGCACGCAATTGGCCCTGGCCGTGGGCATGGGCTTGAGCCAATTGTACGGCCTGGGCTTGGGCGTCCGCGATATCGCTGCCTTGATCGAGCGCGGTGCCCGCTCCGGCATTGGCATCGCGGTGTTCGAGCAGGGCGGCTTGGTGGTCGATGGCGGCCGGGGTGAACACACGAGCATCCCGCCGGTCCTGGCCCGGATGGACATGCCCGCCGACTGGCGCTTCCTCCTGATTCTGGACGACCGCGCCCAAGGCTTGCACGGCGTGGCGGAAATCGAAGCCTTCCGGGCGCTGCCGCCCTTCCCCGCCGAGGAAGCCGCCCGGCTGTGCCATTGGCTGCTGATGAAGGGCTTGCCCGCCCTGGCCGAGCGCGATATCGCGGGTTTCGGCGCGGTGGTGGCCGAATTACAGCGGGCGGTCGGCGATTATTTCGCGCCCGCCCAAGGCGGACGCTTCACCAGCCCGGAAGTGAGCGCGGCGCTGGATTTCCTGGCGGCGCGGGGCGCGGTGGGCATCGGCCAAAGCTCGTGGGGACCGACCGGCTTTTGCTTGGTGGAAAACGCCGCGCGGGCGGAGGCGCTCTTGGCCGAGGTCCAGGCCCGCTTCGCCCACCATGGCGAACTGCGTTTCCTGCTGGGTACCGCCCGCAGTCACGGCGCGGACATCAGCGTGGAACCCCTGGATTCCACCGCCCGCTAATCCGATCCCGTGTCCGCCGTCCCGCCCGATTTGCCCGAGCGCCTGCTGATCGCGGCTTGTGGCGGGCGGATGCTGACCGGGTCCGCCGCCCGCGCCGGCATCCGCCCGGTGGTCCTCGACCTCTACGCCGACCAGGATACCCGCGCCCAGGCCCAAGCCACCGCCGCCATCCCGCCCGGACCCACCGGGCTAGACCCCGCCGCCTTGCTGGATGCCGCCGCCCGGCTCGCGCCCCCGGAATCCGGCTACGCCTTGGTCTATGGCAGCGGGCTGGACCTCGCCCCGGACTTGTTGGAACGCTTATCGTCAGGCCGCGAGGTCTACGGCAACGCCCCCGACACCTTGCGGTGGGCCAAATCGCCCCGGCGCTTTTTCGAGCTACTCCGCCGCCTCGACATTCCCCACCCCGAAACCCGCTTCGAGCCGCCCCCAGACCCACAGGGCTGGCTGGCCAAGCCCGGTTGCGGCGAGGGGGGCAAGGGTGTAGTCTTCTGCGCCCAAGCGCAAGGGGACGACCCGGATCGGTATTACCAGCGGTATGTGGTCGGCCCGCCGTTGTCCGCCCTGTTCCTGGCCGATGGCGCGAACGCCCGCATCGTCGGTTTCAACACCTTATGGACGGCTCGCCTTCCCGGCCAGCCGTTTTTATTTGTCGGGGCGATTAACCGGGCTGGGCTGGACCGGACACAGCGGGCGCAGGTCGCCGCAGTGATCGCCCGGCTGGTGCGGACCATGGGGCTGCGGGGCTTGAACAGCCTGGATTTCATGCGCGACGGGCCGGTGTGCCGGGTACTGGAAATCAACCCCAGGCCCAGCGCCACCCTGGGACTCTACGACGCGGATTTCCCGGAAGGGCTGTTGGCCCGCCATGTCCGGGCCTGCCGGGGCACATTGGGCGAACCCTGGCAGGCGGGCGATACCGTGCGGGCCAGCAAAGCGGTGTTCGCCCCCGGTCCCTGGACCGTGCCCCACGCCTTGGCCTGGCCCGAAGGGTGCGCCGACCGCCCCATGCCGGGCACCGCCATCCGCACCGGCGACCCCCTCTGCACGGTCGAGGCCCAAGGCTCCGACCCCGAACAAGTGGAAGCGATGATCCGGCAGCGCGAGGCCGGATTGATCCAATGGCTGGACCGCGCACGCTAGACCCCCGACCCCGATGCCACCGAACCAACCCCGGCGTCCACCGCCCGCCCCGTCCCCGATTCCCCAACACCGCCTCCCGGCAGCCCAAGCACCGGAAGCGGTTTATCGCCACCCGTCCATCCATGCATAGCCAGGAGAGAACCATGCAGACCAAGGTCAGCGTCAACGCGCTCGCATTGCCCATCGTCAAACACATGATCGCCAACGCCGGCAAGCTCAGGCTCAAAGTCGAGCGGCTCGGCAACGGCTGCACCATCATCGACGCCGGCATCGACGCCGTGGGCGGCTTGGAAGCCGGGCGCTTGATCGCGGAAGTCTGCATGGGTGGCCTCGGCACCGTGACCCTGACCCACAACCCGGCCTTCCCGCGCTGGCCGGTGAGCGTGAACGTGCATAGCTCCAACCCGGTCATGGCCTGCCTCGGCAGCCAATACGCCGGCTGGAGCCTATCCCACGGCGAAGGCAAGGGCGCGTTCTACGCCCTGGGTTCCGGCCCGGCCCGCGCCATGGCCACCAAGCTCAAGGACGGCGCGGAAAAGCCGGTCGAGGAATTGTTCGAGGAACTGGGCTACCGCGACGTGCATGGCGAAACCGCCATCGTCATGGAAGTGGACAAGGTGCCGCCGGTCGAGTTGATCCAGAAGATCGCCCGCGCCTGCAAGGTCGAAACCGACAGCGTGCATGTGATCCTGACCCCGACCTCCAGCCTGGCCGGGTCGATGCAAGTGGTCGGGCGGGTGCTGGAAGTGGCGCTGCACAAGGCCCATTCGCTGCATTTCCCCCTGGGCCATATCATCGACGGCAGCGCCTCCGCGCCGGTGCCACCGCCGCATCCCAACTTCGTGAAGGCGATGGGCCGCACCAACGACGCCATCCTGTTCGGCGGCACGGCCCACTTGTTCGTGAAGGGCGGCGACGAGGCCGCCGAAACCCTGGCCCACGAACTGCCGAGTTCCACCTCCCGCGACTATGGCAAGCCCTTCGCCGAGGTGTTCAAGGAATATAAGTACGATTTCTTCAAGGTCGATCCGATGTTGTTCAGCCCGGCCCAGGTGATTGTCACCGCCGTGGAATCGGGGCGCAGCTTCCATGCCGGGAAATTGGATGGGGAGTTGTTGGAGCGGTCGTTCGGAGAATGATGCGCCGCATCGCCATCGTCACCGACGACCCCGGCTGGCACGGCAAACGCCTACGCGCAGCACTGGCCGCACGGGGCTACGACGACCGCTACGTCTCCCTGACCGCGTGCAAGCTCGATCTTGAAACCGAGAATTTCCCGGTCAGCCTCCCCGGCTTCGCCGACCGATTACCGGACGGCGTGTTCGTGCGCGGCGTGCCGGGTGGCAGCCTGGAACAGGTGGTGTTCTACCTGGATATTCTGCACGCCCTCAGCTTGCTGGGCATCCCGGTCTACAACGAGGGCCGGGCGGTCGAACGCACCGTGGACAAGGCCATGACCAGCTTCCTGCTGCACCGGGCCGGCATCCCCACCCCGCCCGCCTGGGTGCTGGCCGACCCGGACACCGCCCGCCACATCGCCGAGCGCGAACTGAACGCGGGCCACGGCGTGGTCAGCAAACCCCTGTTCGGCTCGCAAGGCCAGGGCTTGCGCCGCTATCAAACCCTGGACGACCTCGCGGGATTCTCGCCCGACAACGGCCTCTTTTATCTACAGCGTTTCGTGCATTGCGGGGAGCAGCCGCACGACTTCCGGGTATTCGTGATCGGCGATAAGGCGGTGGCGGCCATGCGCCGTTGCGGCGTGACCTGGCTCAACAATGTCCACCAGGGCGCCCGTTGCGAGCCGGTGCGGCTCGACAACCGCCTGCTCTGCCGTCTGGCCGAGGACGCGGTGAAGGCGCTGGACATGGGCTACGCCGGGGTCGATATCATCCGCGACGAGCATGGCCGCTATAGCGTGCTGGAAGTCAACAGCATCCCGGCCTGGAAGGGCTTGCAAAGCGTCAGCGAGGTGTCCATCGCCGATCTGTTGGTCGAGGATTTCCTGCGCCGCCTGCCCGCCCGCGACACCGGGGCCGGAGCGTTACCATGAATACCGAGCGCCAAGCGGCTTTGCGGACCGCCTACCTCGAAGCCTGCGAAATGGAACTGCGGGCCTTCAAGCCGGGCAATGTCAGCGTCCATTCCGAAGGCCATGGCATGACGGTGGAGGATTTCCGGCGTAGCGCCGAAGCAAGCGCCCCTTTCCTGTGCGACGAGTCGCTGTCGCTGGGCGAACGGATTTATCGCGCTATCGAAGCCACCCACGCCGCCGTGGGCTGCAACACCAATCTCGGCATCGTGCTACTGGCCGCGCCCTTGATCCTGGCCTACGAGACGCGGCGGGACGGCGAAGCCTTGCGGACGGCCCTGGACCGGGTCCTGGCCGGGACCACCCGCGGCGATGCCGCCTGGGTCTACCGCGCCATCCGCGTCGCCCAACCCGGCGGCCTGGGCGCGGCCCCCGAACAGGACGTCCGCGCCGAACCCGGAGTCACGTTATTGGAAGCGATGCGTTTGGCCGAAGCCCGCGACCGTATCGCTTTTCAATACACCAATTCCTATGCCGATATTCTTGCAGACTCCATTCCACGCTATCATAGTTCGCTGTCCCAATGGGGCCATGAAGAATGGGCAGCGGTGGCTGTCTTCACCGGATTGCTGAGACGCCATCCCGATAGCCACATCGAGCGCAAATCCGGTACCCGCCATCACCGCCGGGTGGCCGGATGGATGGACCGCATCGAGCGGGCCTTGCTCGACTCCGACCAGCCGGAACAAGCCATGCGGCTACTGCGGGAAGCGGACGCCGAGTTCAAATCCCATGGAATCAACCCAGGCACCACCGCCGACCTCACGGTCGCGTGTTTATTGGCTGTGCGCTTGGAAATCCTGTTGATGAAATGAAGGATACGGTGGAAAACCCCAGGGTATCCCGGTCGGAGACCTGAGAGGTAGGATTCGGCGCGGTGTTTCGACAAAACCGCTGCCGATGCTTCCGCTTGGGGGGAGGCATAATAATGTCGCTACTTAAGAAATTTTTTCCTTTATTTACCAAAGAGGAGATTGCAATGGCAAAGATCGATAAATTGTTGGTGGGCGAGTCCTTGGTGTTCACCGGCGACTCCGTTCCGAACGAAGTGGCCCACATCGACCTGATCATGGGTCCGCGTGGCAGCGCCGCCGAAACCGCCTTCGCGAACTGCCTGACCAACAATAAGGATGGTTTCACCAGCCTCCTGGCCGTGGTCGCACCCAACCTGCTCTGCAAGCCGGCCACCGTCATGTTCAACAAGGTCACCATCAAGAACGGCAAGCAAGCCACTCAGATGTTCGGACCGGCCCAGCGCGGCGTGGCCATGGCCGTGGCCGATTGCGTCGAGGACGGCACCATCCCCGCCGACGAAGCCGATGACCTGTTCATCTGCGTGGGTGTGTTCATCCACTGGCTGGCCGAAGACGACACCAAGATCCAAGACTACAACTACGAAGCCACCAAGCAAGCCATCAAGCGCGCCGTGGCCGGCGAGCCGAAGGCCGCCGACGTGGTGAAGCAGAAGGGCGAAGCCGCCCATCCGTTCGCCGCTCACTAAGCAGCGCCGATCCCGGACAAAACGTTGCCCCGCTCCGGGGCAACGTTTTTTTTCGCCCCGGATTCCTCAACCGAACCGCCCCAACACCGCCCCATCCACCGCGCCGGAATGCAAAGCGCTGGCCATCAACACCTGGGACACGCCCAGGACTTCGAGCGCCGCCAAATCCCTGGCGTCGCGCACCCCGCCCGCCGCCACGAAGCGGTGGCCCGGATGGTTCCGTATGAATTGCCCGAGCCGGGCGCGATCCGGTCCCGCGCCGCTGCCCACCCGCGCCAAGCTCATCAAGATCACCCGCTCCGGCCAAAGGTCGGGCCGGTCCGGCAAGGCCGACGGTCCCAGCAAGCCGCCGCCCTGGAAATCCAGCGACAAGATGAACGGCGTGGTCCTGGCATCGGGCAAGGCCGATATCTCCACGCCCAGCGACTCGCTACCGATCACCACCACGCCCCGTCCTTCCGGCCAAGCCCATCCGGGTTCCGGCAGCCCGGCGTCGATCCAAAAACACACGCCGGGAAACGCCCGCAGCAGCCCGGACACCACGGCGGTTTGCCGCGGTTTGCCCATCAGGGCATCGAGGTCGGCCAGATAGACGGTTTTGAAGGCATGCAGCCCCAACAAACCTTCCAGCACGGCGCGGGGTTCGGCGCTAGGGCACAAGGGACTTTGCAAGGGCCGATAGTTTTCGCGCCGACCCCGGACGGCGTGTACGGCGCGGCCATTCATCAGATCGATGACGGGAATGATTTCCATGGGAGATAAGCCTTGAGAATCCTGGTATTCGAGTATGTTACCGGCGGCGGCCTGGCCCCGGAAATCCCGCCCGCTTCGCTGGTGGTGGAAGGCGAATTCATGCTGATGGCTTTGCTGCGGGATTTATCCGGGCTGCCCGGCGTGGATATCCTGGCCCTGCGAGACGCCCGTTTGCCCCCGCCCTCCGGAAATTTCCCCCGGACCGAATGGATCGCGCTCGACACCGGCGGCGACGCCGAACGCCGTTTCGGCGAGCTCGCCGCCGGGTGCGATGCGGTTTGGCCCATCGCCCCGGAAACCGGCGGCATCCTGGAACGGCTGTGCCGGACCGTGGAAACCCTCGGCAAACCACTGTTGACCAGCCCGGCGGCGGCGGTGGGGATCGCGGCCAGCAAATTCGCCACCGCCCGCCACTTGGAAACCCATGGTATCCCGGTGGTGAAAACCCTGCCTCTCGACGCTTGGCCGGACCCGATGTTCCCGATGGTCGTCAAGCCCGACGACGGCGTCGGCTGTGAAGGCTCGCGCATCGTCGCAACACCGGAAGCTTGGCGACACTGCCTGGAGCGGTTCGCGGGCCAAGGCTACGTGGCACAGCCCTTGATCGCGGGCGAGGCGCTGAGCCTATCCGCCCTGTTCGCCCAAGGCGAAGCCATCGCTTTAAGCCTCAACCGCCAGCACATCATCCGCCGCGACGGCGGCTTCGTCCTCACCGGCTGCGGCGTCAACGCCGTGGACGCCGCCACCGCCACCGCTTGCGGAACGCTGGCCCCGGCCATCGCCGCCACACTCCCGGAACTTTGGGGCTACGCGGGCGTCGATTTCATCCTCACCCCGCAAGGGCCGCGAGTCCTGGAAATCAATCCGCGCCTGACCACCTCCTATACCGGCCTCGCCCGCGCCCTCGGCGTCAATCCCGCCGGTTTGATCCTGGACCTCTGGCGGCATGGCCGCTTGCCAGACCCGGCCCGCCTGGACCGCGTCCCAGTCGAAATCACCCTGGAACCCGAGCATGAGCATTGAACTGATAGGCTGGGACATCGGCGGCGCCCATTTGAAAGCCGCCGCCCTGGATGCGTCGGGCCACGTCCTGGCCGTGGCCTTGGAACCCTGCCCGCTGTGGCAAGGACTGGACCGGTTGCATACGGCGCTGGACCGGATATTCCAGCGCTTCGCCCCCGCGCCCGGTTGCCGCCACGCCGCCACCATGACCGGCGAATTGGTCGATCTCTTCCCCGACCGGGCGGCGGGCGTGGCCGCTTTAGTGGACGCCATGGCCGCACGCTGCGGCAGGGATAGGCTCTGGATTTATGCCGGACCCCGAGGTTTCATCGCGGCGGCGGCGGTCCGGCCCGGCGATGCGGGGCATATCGCCTCGGCCAATTGGCTGGCGAGCGGTGCCTGGGTGGCGACCCGGCTCGAAGCGGCCCTGTGGCTCGATATCGGCAGCACGACCACGGATATATTTCCAATCCATGGACACCGGGTTACCGTCCGGGGCTATACCGATTACGAACGAATGCGCTACGATGAACTCATATATACCGGAATCGCCCGGACCCCGGTCATGGCCGTGGCGGAGCGGGCGCCGTTCGAGGGCGAATGGGTCGGGCTCATGGCCGAGCATTTCGCCACCATGGCCGATGTCTACCGGCTGACCGGCGAATTGCCCGAGGACGCCGACCCGCTCCCGGCCGCCGATGGTGGCGGAAAAACCTGGACGGACAGCGCCCGCCGCCTCGCCCGGCTGTTCGGCAGGGACGCGGATTCGGCCCCGCCACAGCGCTGGCGCGATGCCGCCCGCTATTTCCGCGAACAGCAACTCGCCAAACTGCGCTCCGGGGTGGACCGATTAGGGTCGCGGGGCCTCCTCGACGATTCCGCGCCCGTGGTCGGGGCCGGCGTGGGCCGGTTCCTGGCCCAAGAACTCGCCCAACGATTGAAACTTGCCTATGTGGATTTCAGCGATTTGTTTGCCGTCCCGGCCCGTGTTCCCAGGATCGCGGATTGCGCCCCGGCGGTCGCCGTGGCCTTGTTGGCGGCGCGGGAGGTAGGGTCCGATGACCCCCAGGATTGAAGAGCTCCCGTATTTCGAAGATAGCGCCGCCCTGTTCCTGCCCTGGGCGGAACGGCGCTGGGCCGTGTTCCTGGACAGCGGCTTCCCGCACAGCCACCAAGGCCGCTACGACATTATCGCCGCCGACCCCATCCAAACCCTGGTCACGCGGGGAGCCTTGACTGAAATCCGCAGCGGCGGCTCCATCTCCCTCTCGCCGGAAGACCCGTTCTCGCTGGTGCGGCGCGCCTTGGGCGAACCTGCGGCGGCGATCCCCGGCCTGCCGTTCCAGGGTGGAGCCATCGGCTATTTCGGCTACGATCTGGCCCGGCGCTTGGAACGCCTGCCGGAAACGGCCCTCGACGCCGACAACATCCCCGAGATGGTCATCGGCATCTACGACTGGGCGGTGGTGGTCGATCACCAGGAACGCCGCACCTGGCTGGTCGGACAAGGCCGCGGTCCCGCGCTGGAACAACGCTGGCCGCACCTGGTGCAAGCCTTCAGCCAAATCCAGACCATCGGCTGGCAACTCGACGATTTCGCCCTGCATAGCGACGTGGTGTCGAACCTGGACCGCGCCCGCTATGGCCGGGCCTTCGACCGCATCCAACATTACATCCGCGAAGGCGATTGCTACCAGGTCAACCTGACCCAGCGCTTCTCGGCCTATTGCTCGGGCAATCCCTGGTCGGCCTACCAATTGCTGCGGCCCTACAATCCCGCCCCGTTCAGCGCCTATCTCAATTATCCGCAGGTCCAGGTGCTGAGTTCCTCGCCGGAACGCTTCCTCAAGGTCGAGCGCGGCCGGGTCGAAACCAAGCCGATCAAGGGCACCCGCCCCCGCTCGCCCCATCCCCGGATCGACGCCGCCCATGCCCAGGAACTGCGGGACAGCCTGAAGGACCGCGCCGAAAACCTGATGATCGTCGATCTCCTCCGCAACGATATCGGCAAATGCTGCGCACCGGGTTCGGTCCACGTCCCCAAGCTGTTCGAGATCGAGAGCTATGCCACCGTGCATCATCTGGTCAGCACGGTGCGCGGACACTTGGCGGAAGGGCAGGACGCCCTGGATTTGCTACGGGGCTGCTTCCCCGGCGGTTCCATCACCGGCGCACCCAAAATCCGCGCCATGGAAATCATCGAGGAACTGGAACCGCACCGGCGCGGCGTCTATTGCGGTTCCATCGGCTATATCGGCTTCGACGGCGACATGGACACCAATATCGCCATCCGCACCTTCGCCCATTCCGACCACACCATCCGCTTCTGGGCCGGCGGCGGCATCGTGGCCGATTCCGACCCGGAGTTGGAATACCAGGAGTGCTACCACAAAGCCGCCGCCCTGCTGAACCTGCTGGACCAATTCCGCCTCCAGAAAACCGGTGCCTACCCCTTGGGTTATTAAGCTGGGCGGCAGCCTCCACGCCTCGGAACACCTGCCGCGCTGGCTCCATGCCCTGGCCGATAGCGGCGCGGTCCTGGTGCCGGGCGGCGGGCCGTTCGCCGACGCGGTGCGGACGGCGCAGACCCATTGGGGTTTCAGCGACCACGCCGCCCACGCCATGGCGATCCTCGCCATGCGCCAATATGGCCTGATGCTTGGCGACCTTTCGCCCGGATTCGCGGTCTCTTCGGATATCGCCGGTTTGGCCGCAGCCCTGGCCGTTGGGCGCTCCGCCCTTTGGCTCCCCGATCCCGCCGCCATTCCCGAAGCGGAAGTCCCGGCCTCGTGGGCGATCACCTCGGATAGCCTCGCGGCCTGGCTGGCGCGGAAGCTCGGCGTGGAACACCTACTCTTGGTGAAATCGGCGGGGATTCCGACGGGCGAATTCGGTGTCCAAGCAGCGGCGGCGCGCGGCTGGATCGACGCCGCCTTCCCGGCGTTCCTGGCCGGGGGCGGATTGGGGGCTTGGCTGGCGCGGCCGGACCAACACACCCGCCTCGGCCTGGGTCTGCGCGAGCCGCGAACCGTCTTCACCCCTATCGTGCCGGACATCGGCCCCGTCACCCGCGAGAACACGTCTTATGTCGATCACAGTCCGTTATTTCGCCAGCCTGCGTGAAACCCTGGGCCGGGCCGAGGAAACCCTGGCCCCGGACGGCCTCCACAGCGTCATCGAAGTTTGGCAAGCCGTGGCTGCGGGCCGGCCACTGCCGCAAGGACTGCTCTGCGCCATCAACCTGGAATACGCCGATCCCGCCACCCCGGTGCGCGACGGCGACGAAGTGGCGTTCTTCCCGCCGGTCACGGGAGGCTGAAATGGCCATCGCCCTGCGTCCCGATCCCTTCGAGCCCTACGCCGAATTGCTGGAATACCAAGCCGGGCAGCCCAGGCTCTCCGGCCAGTACGGCGCGACCTGCGCCTTCGTCGGCACGATGCGCGATTTCAACGAGGGCGACACGGTACGCGCCATGACCCTCGAACATTATCCCGGCATGACCGAGAACCAGCTCGGACATATCCTGGACGAGGCCCGGCGGCGCTGGACCTTCCTCGACGCCCTGGTCATCCACCGGGTCGGCGATATCCTGCCCGGCCAGCCCATCGTGCTGGTGGCGGTCTGGTCCGCCCACCGCAACGCCGCCTTCGAGGCCTGCCGGTACCTCATGGAAGAACTCAAGCATCGCGCCCCGTTCTGGAAAAAAGAAACCCTCGCCCAAGGCGAACGCTGGGTGGAGCGCAACACGGAAGGCTGAGGCTATAATCCCCCGCAGCCTTCCACCACCAGGAATCCCAACCATGTCCAACCGCGTCTACAAGCTCGTCGAAATCGTCGGCACCTCGCCCACCAGCACCGACGACGCCATCCGCAACGCCATCGCCAAAGCCGCCCAAACCCTGGCCCACCTCGATTGGTTCCAGGTCGTGGAAACCCGCGGCCAGATCGTGGACGGCCAGGTCGCCCATTTCCAGGTCGTGTTGAAGGTCGGCTTCCGCCTGGACGATTGAACCATGAGCGCATCCCTAGAAACCGCCCTCAAATTCGCCCGCGGCCTGAACGCCCGCGCCTATTTCACGCTGGGTGCCCTGTATTGCCTGGGACTGATCCTGATGGCGCTGTACTTCCAATTCCAAGGCGGACTGGAACCCTGCCCCCTGTGCATCTCGCAGCGGATCATGGTGGTGGCGGTGGGCTTGGTCATGCTGGCGGCGGCCCTGCACAATCCAGGCCCGGCCGGTATCCGCCGCTATGCCTGGCTGGGTTGCGCCACCGCGCTGGGCGGGGCCGCCGTTTCCGCCCGCCACATCTGGATACAACACCTGCCCGCCGACAAGGTGCCGGCCTGCACCCCCGGCCTGGAATACATGTTCCATTACTTCCCGCTGACCGACACCCTCAAGGCCATGGTGACCGGCACCGGCGATTGCGCCAAGGTGGATTGGACCCTGCTGGGCCTGAGCATGCCGGCCTGGGTCTTGATCTGCTTCCTGTTCCTCGCGGCGCTCAGCCTCGCCCAACGCTGGAACCGCGCAGCCGGATAACCCAGAAGCGGCGTGGCGCAATCCGGGAACCTGTGCGGGAACCCGCGCCCCGGATTCCGTTCCACGCCATCCAAGCTACAGCTCGGCGCGGGCCTTAACAAAAGCTTCACAATCGGCACGTACAGTAAGCGGTTGATTGTACTAATAGGATTTCGAGGATGACCGCGTTGAACGTACTCGTAGTCGAAGATGAGGATGCTATCCGGGAAATGTTGGGCATGATCCTGGAGCAGGCCGAATTCACCTACCAAGCCGTGGCCGACACCCAACACGCCCAGGCCGTGTTGGGGGAAATCACGCCCGACCTGATCCTGTTGGACTGGATGCTGCCCGGCGTCAGCGGGGTCGAATGGGCGCGGCGCCTGAAGAAGGACAAGAGCCTGGGCGAAATCCCCATCATCATGCTCACCGCCCGCGGCGAGGAAGAGGACAAGATCCGCGGCCTGGAATTCGGGGCCGACGACTACATCACCAAGCCGTTCTCGCCGCGCGAACTGGTGGCCCGGATCAAGGCCGTCCTGCGCCGCAGCAGCAAGTTCGGCAAGTCCGGCCATATCGAACTGGGCGGCATCGCCCTCTACAACGACGAACACCGCGTCACCATCGCCGAGCAGTCGGTGGTGCTGAGCCCCACCGAATACCGCCTGCTGGAATTCTTCCTGACCCATCCCGACAAGGTCTACAGCCGGGGCCAGTTGTTGGACCAGGTCTGGGGCCGCGGCTCGTTCATCGAGGAGCGCACCGTCGATGTGCATATCCGCCGCCTGCGCAAAATCCTGTCCGAGCATGGCCGCGAGGAAATGATCCAGACCGTGCGCGGCTTCGGCTACCGTTTCTCCGAGCAACCCTGATCCCGCCCCGATGAGCCCTTGGCGTTCCGAACTCTCGTTCGTCCTCCTGTCGCTGCTGTTCGGTGCCTTTTTCGCCAAGCTGTTCAACCAAGCTTCCCTGGTCCTGTGGCTGTGCCTCGTATCCTATCTGGCGCGGCATTTGTTCTTCGTCAACCGCCTGCTGGCCTGGTTGCAGGGCGGGCGGGCCAGCCAGATGCCACAGGGCGACGGGGTGTGGGAAGAGATTTATTACCTCATCTTCCGTTTGCGCCGCCGCAACAAGCGCCGCAAGAAGCAACTGATCCAGATGTTGGAACGCTTCCGCACCGCGACTGCCGCCCTGCCGGATGCCACCGTGGTCCTGGGACCCCGGGACGAGATCGATTGGTTCAACGAAGCGGCCGGCCAGTTGCTGGGCCTGCGCCGGGGTGATATCGGCCAGCAAATCGGCAACTTGTTGCGCTATCCGAAATTCACCGATTACCTCAAGCGCAAGGATTACCACCAAGCTACCATCGGCATTCCCTCCCCGGCGGCGGAAAACGTGCAGTTGGAAATCCGGGTCGTGCCCTATGGCGACGACCTGCGGCTGCTGGTGGCGCAGGATGTCACCCAACTCCGGTTCATGGAACGGGTCCGCACCGACTTCATCGCCAACGTCTCCCACGAACTCCGCACCCCGCTCACGGTGCTGAAGGGCTATCTGGAAACCCTGAGCGACGCCGACGCCACCCCGCCCGCCTATCTCAAGGTGTTCCGCCGCATGGAGGAACAAACCACGCGGATGCAAAGCCTGATCGACGGCCTCCTGTCCCTGACCCGGCTGGAATCCGGGGCGCACGCGCTGGTGCCCAAACCGGTGGACGTGCCCGCCCTGCTCAAGCTGATCCGCGAAGAAGCCGGTCTCCTGTCCGACCGCGGCCCCGAGATCGAACTGCGGTTGGAAACCCAAGCCGGCCTGATGGGCGCGGAACCGGAATTGCGTAGCGCTTTCTCCAACCTCGTGGTCAACGCCGTGAAATACACCCCGCCCGAGGGCCGGGTGACCGTGCGTTGGCGCGATGAAGGCCAGGGGGCGCGGCTGGATGTCGAGGACACCGGACCCGGTATCGCCCAGGAACATCTGCCGCGCCTGACCGAGCGCTTCTACCGGGTGGACGTGGAGGGCGGCAAGAGCGGCTCCGGCCTGGGACTCGCCATCGCCAAGCACGTCATGGCCCGCCACGGGGCCGAACTCAAGATCGCCAGCACACCGGGCAAAGGCAGTTGCTTTAGCTGTTGCTTCGGCGAACAGCGGGTGATCCGCGCCCTCCCCCTCGCGGCCCAGGCCACGGCGGCCTGAGCCGCCCGCCCGTTCGCCATTTCCGGCCCACCCCCGGACCTAGCATTTATCCTTACGCGCCCGGCCAGAAAAAACCACGCGCCGCGGTTGCGCGGCCACAGTCCAGCCGCTAACATTCCCCTTGTTGCGGATTCCTCGAAAATTGTTGTTGTTTGGGCTACAAGGAGATGAACATGACGAAAAAGATTTTATTGGCCATGGGTCTCGCCAGCGCGATGACCGGCCTGTCCGCCCAGGCGGACGACGACTACGGCAGTACCAGCACCTTCATGGACGACCGTTTCTATATCGCGCCGTTCGGCAGCTACCTGCATACCGGCGGCGATACCAAGGGCTTCGACGGCTGGGGCGCGGGCGGCGCGGTCGGCAAGATCATCAACGAATACTTCAACGTCGAAGTACGCGGTTTCTGGCAGGGCTATGGGAATAGCATCGGCGGCGGCTCCAATCCGAACTATGCCGGCGGACAAACCGACCTGGCTGGCGGCACCATCGACCTCCAATACTATTTCATGCGCGACGCCTTCTCCCCCTATGCCGTATTGGCCTTGGGCGGCATGAACACCAGCGCCCGCACCGGCGACAATTCCCCATATCATGGGAAGGGCAAGCAGCAAAGTTCCTTCATCTTCGAACTGGGCGTGGGCGCGACCTACGAACTGACCGACAACTTCCTGCTGCGCGGCGATGTGCGCTACCGGGGCAACACCGCCAACGCCTTGAGTGGCATCAACCCGGTGAACGGCGATGCCATGTCCCAGAACACCGACCTATTGAGCGACATGGTCGTCAACCTGGGCTTCGTCATCCCCTTGGGCGAAAAGCCGGGCGCCGTGGCCGAAGCCCCCGCCGCCGCGCCGGTCGATGAATGCGCCAACCGCGACACCGACCACGATGGCGTCAACGATTGCGACGACAAATGCCCCGGCACCATGAAGGGCAGCAAGATCGACGACCAGGGCTGCCCCATCGTGATGGAACTGCGCGGCGTCAACTTCCAGTTCGATTCCGACGAACTGACCCCCGGTGCCAAACGCATCCTGGACGGTGCCGCCGACCAATTGGTCGCCTTCCCGGAAAAACGTGACATCGAAGTGGCCGGTTACGCCAGCGACGAAGGCCGTCCCGACAAGCGCCAGTACAACCTGAACCTGTCGCAGCGCCGTTCCGAGTCCGTGGTGCGCTACCTGAAGGCCAAGGGCGTTGCCAACAAGCTGTACGCCAAGGGCTACGGCGTGGAATACCCCATCGCCGACAACCGCACCGAAGCGGGCCGCGAGAAGAACCGCCGCGTCGAACTGCGCTGGATGGGCGACTAAGCCTCCGGTCCAGGGACGGACTCCGCGCCGTCCCCGCCCGTGCGAACCCGCCCCCGTGGCGGGTTCGCCGTTTCCGGGGAGACGCTTTGTTTTACGCGGTGGCCCGGAACATCGCGTACAATTCCGCCCTTCGCGCCGGACCCGGCGCAGCCCGCTTCCACCCCGGATATCCTGTTTCCACCCCAGAGATAGTCACATGCGAAAACATATCCTCGCCCGCGCGGCGCTTGTTTCCACCGCTTTGCTCAGCGCTTCGGCCTCGGCGGAATTCCAAAGGGGCTACATCTACACGGTGGGTTCGACCACCTTGTTCCCATTCGCCAAGACGGTCGGCGAACACTTCTCCAAGTCCCATAAGAAACAACTACCGCTGCTGCAATCCACCGGCACCGGCGGCGGTATCAAGCTGTTCTGCGAGGGTGCCCAGGGCGAAACCCCCGATATCGTCAACGCCTCCCGCGCCATGAAGCCTAAGGAGCGCGAGGAATGCCAGACCAACGGCGTCGGCGATATCCTCGAAGTCAAGATCGGCTACGATGGGTTGGTCATGGCCCAGGCCAAGAAAGCCCCGCCCATCGCCCTGACCCGCAAGGAAGCCCGCATGGCCCTGGCCAAATGGGTGGCCGGTCCCGATGGCAAGCCGGTCGCCAACCCCAACCATACCTGGAAGCAGATCAATCCCGCCTTGCCCGACAGCCCCATCGAGGTCTTGGGTCCGTCCGCCGCCTCCGGCACCTACGACGCCTTCGTGGACCTGATTTCCGATATGGAATGCAAAGGCGCGCCCTGGGTCGCGGCGGGCAAGACCGAACCCAGCCCGGATATGCTGCGCAAATGCCGCACCCTGCGCGACGACGGCGTCTATGTCGAAGGCCGCGAGCATGACGAAGACCAGCTTTCCCGCTTGAACCACGCGCCGGGCGCGGTCGCCATCATCGACTATAAAGCCTATATCGATAACATGGCCCATATCCGCGCCGTCCCCATCGACGGCCTGGAACCCACCCACGACAGCATCGCCTCGCGCAGCTATGCCGGTTCGCGCCCCCTGTACCTCTACGTCAAAGGCGCCCATCTCGGCCTGACCCCCGGCCTGAAAGAGTATGTCGGCGAATTCACCAGCGAGCATACCTGGGGCGAAAAAGGCTATCTCAAATCCCTAGGGCTGATCCCGCTGCCCGCCGAAGAGCGCACCACCTATGTGGATGCGGTGAAAGCCCAGGGCATCGCGCCGTCCCTGGCCTCCATCACGGACGCGCCCCCGGCCAAGTCCTGGGAGAGATCGGGCAAGTCCACCAAAACGGCGTCCAAAGACACGGCCAAGACCACGCCCCACGCCGCGGAACCCGTCGCCAAAAGCCATAAGCAATAAGCCCGACCGGCGCGGCGACGCGATCCCCGCCGCGCCTCTTCGCGAGGAGACCACCCGCCCATGCCGTACACCGCCTCCCCCGCCCCGGCGGACATCGCCCGTTTCCTGGCCGAGGATGTCGGCGGCGGCGACCTGACCGCCGCCATCATCCCGGCCCAGACCCAGGCCAGCGCCAGCGTGGTGACGCGGGAACCCCTGGTGCTATGTGGCCGGGACGGGTTCGCCGCCGTGTTCGCACACCTCGATTCCGGGGTGGTGGTCAACTGGCGGATCGAAGAAGGTGGCGAAGCGGTGGCGGGCACCGAACTTTGTACCCTACGCGGCCCGGCCCGCGCCCTGCTCACCGGCGAGCGTACCGCGCTCAACCTGCTGCAAACCCTGTCCGCCACCGCCACCCTGGCCCGCGGCTACGCCCAGGCCGTGGCGGGCACCCAAACCAAAGTCTTGGACACCCGTAAAACCCTGCCCGGCCTGCGGGAAGCCCAGAAATACGCGGTGCGGGTGGGGGGTTGCCACAATCACCGCATCGGCCTGTACGACGGCATCCTCATCAAGGAAAACCATATCCTGGCGGCGGGTTCCATCGCGCAGGCGGTCGCCGCCGCGAAAGCCCTGGACGCCGGGGTCATGATCGAAGTCGAGGTGGAAGACCTGGACGAACTGCGCCAAGCCCTGGACGCGGGCGCTCCGCGCATCCTGCTAGATAATTTCACCCTGGAGGCGATGCGGGCAGCGGTGGCGATGACCCAAGGCCGGGCCGAGTTGGAAGTCTCCGGTAACGTGACCCTCGAAGGACTCCGCGCCATCGCCGAAACCGGCGTCGATTATGTTTCGGTCGGTGCCTTGACCAAGAACGTCCACGCCGTCGATCTGTCCATGCGGATCGTACTGGGCGCCTAAAACCGCCGTCCCCATGGAAATCATCGATCATTGGCTGAGCGAGGCCCGGCGGCTGCCCAGCCCCAACCACGACGCCCGGCCCGATCCCGCCGATATCGCCTTGGTCGTTATCCATTGCATCAGCCTCCCGCCGGACGAGTTCGGCGGTCCCTGGATCGACCGGCTGTTCACCAACCAACTGGACCCCGCGGCCCATCCCTATTTCGCCGGGATCGCCCATCTCAGGGTCTCGGCCCATCTGTTGATCCGGCGCGATGGCGAAACCGTGCAATACGTGCCGTTCAACCTGAGGGCGTGGCACGCGGGAGTGTCGAGCTACCGGGGCCGGACGGTGTGCAACGATTTCTCCATCGGCATCGAACTGGAAGGCACCGACCACGGCCCCTATACCGAGGCCCAATACGCACGGCTGAACGCGGTGTTGGCCCTGCTGTACGATACTTATCCGACGCTCGCGCCGGAGCGGGTGGCGGGACACAGCGATATCGCCCCGGCCCGCAAGACCGATCCGGGCCGCCGCTTCGAGTGGTCACGGTTGCGGCCCACCGCCTGAATCCCGGCCCATATTCCCAGGACTCCCGCCATGAAAACCGCCGCCCTGCTCGAAAAATATTGCCAACCGGGACCGCGCTATACCTCTTACCCCACCGCGCCCTATTTCCAGACCGGCTTCACCGACGCCGATTGGCGGACGGAACTGGAAGCGACCCGCCACAGCCCGCGCGGCCTCTCGCTCTATACCCATATCCCGTTCTGCGACACCTTGTGTTGGTATTGCGGCTGCAATATGGTGGCGACCCGCGACTATGGCCGGGCCGAGCGCTATCTGGATTGGCTGTTCCGGGAAATCGACCTCGTCACCGGCTTGGTGGCCCCGGAACGGGTGGTCAAGCAACTGCACTGGGGCGGCGGCACGCCGACCTTTCTACGCCCGGAGGATATCGAGCGGCTGTTCGGACATTTGCTGGCGGGCTTCACGCTGGACCCCCAGGCCGAAATCGGCTGCGAAGCCGACCCGCGCGAACTCAGCCGCGACCATGTCGAGACCCTCAAGCGCCTGGGATTCAACCGCATCAGCCTGGGCGTGCAGGATTTGGACGAGCGGGTACAGCGGACGGTGAACCGGGTGCAGCCGGAAGCCTTGATCCGGGAGGTCTATGGCTGGATGCGCGGGGCCGGGTTCGAGTCGATCAACCTGGACCTGATGACCGGATTGCCGCACCAAACGGTGGAAAGTTTTTCCCGCACCTTGGACGCGGTGATCAACCTGCGGCCTGACCGGCTGGCGGTGTTCACCTACGCCCATGTGCCATGGATGAAACGCCACCAAAAGCTGATTCCCGAGGCCGATCTGCCGGATTTCCCCACCCGCATCGCCTTGCAGGCACTCATCCTCGACCGGCTGGCCGGGGCGGGCTATGTCTACATCGGCATGGACCATTACGCCCTGCCCGACGACGAACTGGTGCTGGCGCAAAAAAGCAAAACCCTGTACCGCAATTTCCAGGGCTACACCACCCACCGCGAGTGCGACATCCTGGCGTTCGGGGCGTCGGCCATCAGCCAGACCGGCGAAGTCTACGCCCAGAACCTCAAGCCGCTGCCAGAATATCGCGACCGGGTATTAGCCGGACGCCTGCCCACCGAGCGCGGCATCCGCACCACCCGCGACGACCGGCTGCGGCGGGAGGCGATCACCTGCATCATGTGCGATTTGGAACTGGATACGGCGGCGTTCGGACGGGAATGGGACGTGGATTTCGAGGACTATTTCGCTTGCCGGGCAGGCTTGGAAAGCTTGGCAGCGGATGGCTTGCTGAGCTTGGAAGGCGGGTTGATCCGGGTTTCCGACACCGGGCGGTTATTCCTCCGCAATATCGCCATGCTGTTCGATGGCCATTTGCAAGCCCCGGCGGCGGACGCGGGGCCGAGATATTCCAAAACGGTCTAGGCTTCCGGCCCCGGCGCAGCGGACGCCTTGCCCAAGGCCACCTCGATAACCTCGGTACGCACGAACGAACGGGCCTCGCTCCGCACGAAATCGGCGAATTCCCGCGCCACCGCCGACAAGCGCTTGCCCGAACGATGGACGATGAACCATTGCCGCCGGATCGGGAAATGCTCCACGTCCAGCACCACCACCCGGCCACTTTCCAACTCGCGTTCCAGGGTGTGGATGGACACGATGGCCAGCCCCAAGCCTTCCTCCACGCCTTGTTTGATGGCCCCGTTGGTGTTCATTTCCATGCTGGCGGTGAGGTGCACCCCGCGTTCGCCGAAATAGCGCTCCGCCGCGCTGCGGGTGCCCGAACCCTGCTCCCGCATGATGAAGTTCTCGTCCTGAAGTTCGCTCAACGGAATCCCCCGCTTGCCCGCCAGGGGATGGCCGGCCGGGGCGAT
The DNA here is from genome assembly GCF_900155475.1 of Methylomagnum ishizawai. NCBI lineage: Bacteria > Pseudomonadati > Pseudomonadota > Gammaproteobacteria > Methylococcales > Methylococcaceae > Methylomagnum > Methylomagnum ishizawai. The sequence continues at coordinate 4,445,189 of NZ_FXAM01000001.1, forward strand.
CAACACCAAGGGATTTTCCAGGAAGGCTTCGTATTGCAAATCCTGGTCCTCCGGCGGTTGGCCCATCAGCACCACATCGGCCTCGTTGTCCTCCAACTGCTGCAACAAGCCCTTGCGGTTGGTGACCTTGAAGCTGACCTTGACCTTGGGATAGCGGCGGCAGAATTCGGCCAGCAAGCGGATACCGAAATAATGCACCGTGCTGGCGACCGCGACCACCAAGCGCCCGCCATCGGTGCCCTTCAATTCCTCGATCAGCAACTCGGCGGCGTCCAATTGTTCGGAGATGGTGCGGCTGAGCTGGTACAGTTCCTCGCCCGCACGGGTGAGATAGATTTTCTTGCCCAGGCGCTCGAACAAAGGCAGGCCGATATTCTCCTCGAACTGCTTGATCTGCATGGAAACGGCGGGCTGGGTCAGGTAAAGCTCCTCCGCCGCGCGGGTGAAACTCAGGCGGCGGGCGACCCGCTCGAAAACCTTCAACTGCCGGAGGGTGATGTTCATGGCTGGCTTCCAGGCTTTTTATAAGGGAAATTTTATCCGATGAGTAAAAATCTCTTAGTTTTTCTTATACAATATTCCGCGTAAATTAACCAGCTTATGCCAGCTCGGCATCGAAGCTGTCTCCCCGCCATCCCTCCCGCGCCCCCCTATCTTTTCGAAGTCCCGCAAGTCCTTGGAATGATGGGAAGGTTAGATGACAAAGCCAGCTTTGTTGATAGATAATTCGCAATCCTTAGCCCGATAACAACCAGTTAACCCCGACAACCTTTTAGGAGAAGAACATGCCTTCGCGCCGAGAACTAGCCAACGCCATACGCGCCCTGAGCATGGATGCCGTACAGAAAGCCAACTCCGGCCATCCCGGAGCGCCGATGGGAATGGCGGACATTGCCGAAGTCCTGTGGAACGATTACCTGCGCCATAACCCGGCCAACCCCAAATGGCCGGATCGCGACCGCTTCGTGCTGTCTAACGGCCACGGCTCCATGCTGATCTACTCCCTGTTGCACTTGACGGGGTACGACCTGCCCATCGAAGAACTGAAGCAGTTCCGCCAGTTGCATTCCAAAACCCCCGGCCACCCCGAATACGGTTATGCGCCGGGCATCGAAACCACCACCGGTCCCCTGGGCCAGGGCATCACCAACGCCGTCGGTTTCGCCATCGCCGAGCGCACCTTGGCCGGCCAGTTCAACCGCCCCGGCCACACCATCGTCGACCATAACACCTATGTGTTCCTGGGCGATGGCTGCATGATGGAAGGCATCTCCCACGAAGCTTGCTCCCTGGCCGGCACCATGGGCCTCGGTAAGCTGATCGCGTTCTACGACGACAACAACATCTCCATCGACGGCGAAGTCCGCGGCCACGAAGGCCACACCCCCGGCTGGTTCCAGGACAACACCCCGGCCCGCTTCGAAGCCTACGGCTGGCACGTCATCCCGAAAGTGGACGGCCACGACGCCGACGCCATCAAGGCCGCCGTCGAAGCCGCCCGCGCCGTCACCGACAAGCCGTCCTTGATCTGCTGCCAGACCATCATCGGTTTCGGCTCCCCCAACAAGCAGGGCAAGGAAGAATGCCACGGCGCCGCGCTGGGCAACGATGAAATCGCCCTGACCCGCGAAAACCTGGGCTGGCCGCATGCCCCGTTCGAAATCCCGGCGGATGTCTACGAAGGCTGGAGCGCCATCGAAACCGGTGCCAAGGCCGAGAACGACTGGAACGACCGCTTCGAGAACTATCGCCGCGAATACCCGGAACTAGCCGCCGAATTCGAGCGCCGCATGTCCGGCGAACTGCCCGCCGACTGGGCCGAGAAATCCGCCGCCTTCATCAACGCCGTGGCCGAAAAAGGTGAAACCATCGCTAGCCGCAAAGCGTCCCAAAACGCCCTCAACGGCTTCGGCCCCTTGCTGCCGGAACTGCTGGGCGGTTCCGCTGACTTGGCCGGTTCCAACCTGACCCTGTGGAAAGGCTGCAAGGACGTGAACGCCGCCGGTTTCGACGGCAACTACGTCTATTACGGCGTGCGTGAATTCGGCATGTCCGCCATCATGAACGGCATCGCCCTGCACGGCGGCTTCAAGCCCTACGGCGCGACCTTCCTGATGTTCTCCGAATACGCCCGTAACGCGCTGCGCATGGCCGCGCTGATGAAGGCGCCGACCTTGTTCGTGTACACCCACGACTCCATCGGCCTGGGCGAAGACGGCCCGACCCACCAACCGGTCGAGCAGACCGCCACCTTGCGTATGATCCCCAACATGCAGGTTTGGCGTCCGTCCGACGCGGTGGAATCCGCCGTGTGCTGGGCCGCCGCCATCGAGCGCAAGGACGGTCCCTCCACCTTGATCTTCTCGCGCCAGAACCTGCTGCACGTCGCCCGTACCCCCGAACAGATCGCCGCGATCCGCAAGGGCGGCTACGTACTGCGCGATTGCGAAGGCACGCCCGAAGCCATCCTCATCGCCACCGGCTCCGAAGTCGAACTAGCGGTGAAGGCCCAGGAAGCCCTGGCCGCGAACGGCAAAAAAGTCCGCGTGGTGTCCATCCCCTCGACCAATGTGTTCGAGGCCCAGGATAAAGCCTACCGCGACACCGTGCTGCCGCCTTCCATCACCCAGCGCGTGGTGGTCGAAGCCGGTTCCACCGACGGCTGGTACAAGTATGTCGGCTTCGAAGGCAAGGTCATCGGCCTCGACCGTTTCGGCGAATCCGCCCCGGCCGGCCAGCTGTTCAAGGAGTTCGGCTTCACCGTCGACAACGTCGTGAAAGCGGTCGAAGAACTGCTCTAAATCCATAACGACAACATGGCCCTTCCCCGGCCCCGTCGCCCACGGGACCGGGGAGACGACACACACAAGCGAGGACTACATATGGCACTTATTACCCTCCGGCAGTTGCTCGACCACGCCGCCGAGAACGACTACGGTTTGCCGGCCTTCAACGTCAATAACATGGAACAGGTGCAGGCGATCATGGAAGCGGCGTCCGCCGTCGATTCCCCGGTGATCCTGCAAGGCTCCGCCGGTGCGCGCTCCTACGCCGGCGAGCCCTTCCTGCGCCACCTGATCCTGGCCGCGCTGGAACAGTACCCGCACATCCCCATCTGTATGCACCAGGACCACGGCGCGGCTCCCGGCGTGTGCTTCCGCTCCATCCAATCCGGCTTCAGCTCGGTGATGATGGACGGCTCGCTGCAAGAAGACGCCAAGACCCCCTCCAGCTACGAATACAACGTCCAAGTCACCCGCTTGGTGGCCGATCTGGCCCATGCCTGCGGCGTGTCTGTGGAAGGCGAACTGGGCTGCCTGGGTTCGTTGGAAGAAGGCAAGGCCAGCCTGGATCATTCCCTGCTGCTGACCGACCCGAACGAAGCCGCCGATTTCGTCCAAAAGACCCACGTGGACGCGCTGGCCATCGCCATCGGCACCAGCCACGGCGCGTACAAGTTCAGCCAGAAGCCCTCCGGCAAGGTGCTGCGCATCGACCGCGTCCGTGAAATCCACGCTCGCATCCCCAGCGTCCACCTCGTGATGCACGGTTCCTCCTCCGTGCCGGAAGACTGGCTGGCGATCATCAACAGCTACGGCGGCGACATGGGCCAGACCTACGGCGTGCCGGTCGAGGAAATCGTCGAAGGCATTAAGAACGGCGTCCGCAAGGTCAACATCGACACCGACCTGCGCATGGCCTCCACCGGCGCCATCCGCAAGCACTTGGCGGAAGACAAAAAGAACTTCGACCCGCGCAAGTTCCTGAAGGAAGCCACCAAGGGCATGACCGGCATCTGCAAGGCCCGTTACCAAGCCTTCAACTCCGCCGGCCAAGCCTCGAAGCTCAAGAAGGTCTACAACCTGGAAGAAATGAGCAAGCGCTACGCCAAGGGCGAACTCGACCCGGTCGTGAACTAAGCGATCCGCGTTTTCCCCGGATCAGGATAGGGTGGGCCGGGCCCCACCCTATTTTTTTGCCCGCCGCCGCGGCTTATTCCGGCGGAGATGCTCAATATTCCCATCCCTCGCTTCCGGTGCCCAATCCGGTTTGATACCATCGGCCCTCGGATGAACCCGGCTCCGATCCCACCCCAACCGCACCGCCGCCCCCGATTCCACGCCCCGGCGCGAATCCCCCCACCGAGAAATCAGCGAGACCGCTCAGCATGTCCAAGCAGCACCCCATCATCTCGATCACCGGATCGTCGGGAGCGGGCACGACCAATGCCAAGCGGGCTTTCGAGCGCCTGTTCCGCCGGTTGAATATCCAGCGCCCGGCCATCGTGGAGGGCGACAGCTTCCACCGCTACGACCGGGTGGAGATGCGCCGCCGCGTCGCCGCCGCGCAGAGCCGTGGCGAATATTTCAGCCATTTCGCCATCGAGGCCAACCTGCTGGAAGAACTCGAAGCCCTGTTCCGCGAATACGGCGAAAACGGCACGGGCCGCCGCCGCCACTATATCCACGACGAGGAAGAAAGCCGCAAACACGGCGGCACCAAACCGGGCACCTTCACGCCCTGGGAAGAACTGCCGCCCGATACCGATCTGTTGTTCTACGAGGGTTTGCACGGGGCCGTGCGGCATGGGGATATCGATATCCGCCGCTATGCCGACCTTTCGGTGGGAATCGTGCCCATCGTCAACCTGGAATGGATCCAGAAAATCCACCGCGACACCGCCGAACGCGGCTATAAACCGGCGGACGTGACCGCGACCATCCTGCGCCGCATGCATGATTATGTGCATGTCATCACCCCGCAATTCTCCGAGACCGATATCAATTTCCAGCGGGTGCCGACGGTCGATACCTCGAATCCGTTCGCGGCGCGGGACATTCCCACCGCCGAGGAAAGCTTCGTCATCATCCGCATCAACGAACCCAGGAAATTCGCGGTGGACTTCGGCTATCTGCTGTCGAAGCTACGCAATTCCTTCATGTCGCGGCACAATTCCATCGTGATACCGGGCCGGAAACTGGAACTGGCGATGGAAATCATCTTCCTGCCCATCCTGGAACGGATGATGGAAGAAAAAGCCCGCAGCCGGGATTAGTCCAGCGCCTCGATATCGGCGCGGAGGGCGAACAGCCCGGAAGTTTCCACATCGCCGCCCTGCTCCACCGTCAAACGCAGCAGGTCCGGGCCATAGCCCAGCCATGCGCCGTCCCGCCGGAAACCGCCCGCGATCCGATAAACCCCCGCCGCAAGCCCCAGGAACGGCACCACCACCCGCAAGCGTCCCCGTCCGGCCAAAGCCACCACCGCGCCGTTCAGCGCGGAATCGAGGGTCGCCATCAGCAAATCCGCCGCGCCCCGGAATTCCAGCACCAGCGCGGCCCGCTCCACCGGAGCCTTGGCCGTGTAATCCACCGTCAAGGTCAAAGCCCCGCCGGTCCGCGCCTTGGGCAAACCGGCAATCCCGCCCGCCACCGCCAAGCGGGCGATGGACGCCACATCGCTTGAAACGGCGGGCGGTTCCGGTGCCAATCCCAAGGGCTTGAGCGCCCGCTGGACGAACCCCAAGGATTCGTAATACTTGAGGAACAGGACATCGGTGGTCCCGAACGCCAAGGCTTCGCCATCGAACAGGAGCAGGCAGCGGTCGGCGATCTGCCGCACGTTCATCTCGGAATGGGAGACGAACAGGATCGTGGTCCCCAGGCGCTTGAGTTGGTCCAGCCGTTCCAGGCAGCGCATCTGGAACGCGATATCGCCCACCGCCAGCACCTCGTCGATCAGCAGAATATCCATAGGCACGCAAGTGGCGATGGAAAACTCCAGCCGGGCGTACATGCCGTCGGAATAATGCTTGACCTGGGCATCGAGGGATTTTTCCAGTCCGGCGAAACCGGCGATCCGGTCCAGCACGGCGTCGGTTTCGCGCTTGCCGAGGCCCAGTTCGGCGCATTTCAGATAGATGTTTTCGCGCCCGGTCAGCAAGGGTTGCAGTCCCGCGCCCAGCCGGACCAGGGACTTGACCGCGCCTCGGGTGGCGATGCGGCCCGTATCCGGGCGATATTCGCGGTCCACCAATTTGAGTAGGGTGCTTTTGCCCGCGCCGTTGGGGCCGATGATGCCGATGCATTCCCCGCGTCCGGCGGCGAACGAGACATCGCGCAAAGCCCAGAACTCCTGTTCGCGCAGCCGTTCCGGCGGTTTCCGGCCCACCAAGGCGCGGGCGCAATCCTGTAGGCCATACAGCGCGGCGGAGGCAAGGGAACGGCGGAATTTCTTGCCGACCCCCTCGAACAAGATGACGGACTGGGACACGGGGGAACTCGGTGATGGGCGGGGGAAATCCCCCTCCCGAGCCACGGAAGGGGAAAACAGCGCGGGCCGGGCTCAGGTTTCGGCAGGCGTCGCGGACACTTCGGCGGATTCGGCCACCGCAGCCTCCTGCTGCTCTTCCTCGATGGCGGCCACGGCTTCGTTGGACGCGAACATCAGGCCGTTGCGGTAATAATTGCTGGCGGCGACATAGTCCTTCTGGGCGAACAGCAAATCGCCCATGAGTTGGTAGGCTTCGACGCTGGGTTCGATATCCAGGCTGCCGCGGATATAGTCGCGGGCCTTGTCCCTTTGCTTGATCCGCAGGGCCAGCTTGCCCAGCACCCGCAGCAACACGGGGTCGCGGGGATGCAGTTCCAGCCAGGTTTCGGCATGGTGCAACTGGCCTTCGGTATCGGCCATCTGGATGCAGCCATACAACACCAGCAAGGTCTCGTTCCAATCCCGGCCCAAGGCCAGCCGCAACAACTCCTCGACCTCCGTCCCGGCCCCGGACTCGATCATGGCGGCGCAATACAGGGATTCGAGGCTGGTCAGTCCGCGGATGTGCTGGGGGATATGCGCCCACAGTTCGCGCAACTGCATGGCATCGCGGGTTTCGGCACGGCGGCGCAACAGGGCGGCATAGGTATCGGCCTCCAAGCGGTGGATTTCCGCCTCCATCAAAACCTTGTTCTTGTGCAGGGCCGGAATCAGCCGGTGCAGCGCCTCCCAATCCTCCATTTGCTCGTAGAGCTGATGGGTGAGCCGCAACACCGCCGCATGGCTGGGCGCGATCTGGTTGAGATGGGTCAGGGATTCCAGGGCTTGGTCGAACTGCTTGGTGGACAATTGCAGTTCGGCGCGGGTAAGGGCGACGGCCAATTCGGCCTTGGGCACGGCTTGGCGGGCGAGGTTCAGGTATTCGTCACGCTGCTCGTGGGCACCGCGGGAATGGGCCGCCCGCGCCGCCGTCAGGTAATTGATGAGCGGAAGGCCGCTGTCGGCGGCATGGCGGATCAGGTTGCGCTCGGCTTTTTCCCACTGGCCCTCGGTGGTTTCCAGCAAGCCGGTAATCAAGGCTTCCTGCGAACGGCGGCCGCGTTGTTCATGGCTGCGCTGTTTGAGGGCTTGCGGGAGGCTCAGGGCTTTGGAAATCAGGCGCAGCGCGATGTAGAAGGCCACGAAGCCCAGCACCGTGGTGACCACCATCACATACAGCGAAGTTTCCAACACCCATTGGTTGATCCCGATGATGACATAGCCCGCGTTGCCATGCGCCACCAACCAACGATAGGCCGCCACAATCAGGCCGATGGCGAGCAGGAGCGCGACCGACGAAAAGATGATTTTTCTTTTCACGGCTGCGCTCCCGGTTCATCGGCGTCCTCTTCCGATTCATCTGCGGCGGGCTTGGGCGGTTCGGCGGGTTTCGGCTCTGGAGTGGCTGGCGGTTTGGGTTTCCCCAGGTTTTCCTCGGCTTCCAGCCGTAGCCGTTCGATATTGCGCAGCAGGGTCAGGGACTGGCTGATATCCGGCAGCGGCACACTGAGATCGTGCGCGGCCAAGCCGTTCAACTCGTCCGCGACTTCCTGGGTCGCCGGGACGCCGGTATCGAAATGTTCCTTGAGCCAATCGCTGGCCGAAGCGAGGCTGGTTTTATAGAGGGTTTCGTCGCCGCGCAACAAGGCGGCGCGGGTGGTTTCCAGCTTGAGCAGGAGGATTTGGCGCAGGGCTTCGGCCTGGGCGGGTTCGAGGATTTCCTCTATCGGGCGGTTGGCATGGCGCACAGTGACCAAGCCTTTGATATCTTCCAAGGCCGACCCGTGTTCACCCGTGGCCTCGGGGGCGTTCCCGGCATGCTCCTTGATCGTGCCCGCATGGGGCAGGAACAAGGGCAACTTCTTGGCCTTGTTCTCCAAGGCCAGCAGTTGTGCGGACAGGCCGACCACATCGGGCGCGTCCATCTTCTTGAGCAGGCCGATTTCCTCGGCCAGCGCCTCGCGCACCTTGAATACCGCCGGATCGCCGCTATCATGCAAGCGTTGGTCCGCCGCCTCCAGCGCGGCCAGTACCGCCTTCACATCGCCGACCAGATGCAGCTTTTGATTGGCGATGCTCAAAAGATATTCGGCATCGGCCACCATCAAATCGCCCCGGCTGCGGTTCAGCTGGCGCTGGATGGCCTGCACGGCCCCGCCGATTTCGTTGCGGGTCAGGTCGATGCGGTCGTTCAAGCGGGTGGCTTGTTCGCCGAGTTCGCGCTCGACCTTGGAGTCCTCGGTGACGACCTGGGTCTGGGCGGTGGTGATTTGGGAGTGGAGCGCGGCCATTTCCGCTTGCAGGGCGCTCAATTGCTGGACCACGTTCTGGAGTTGCTGGTCTTTGTTGCTCAATTGCCCGCCCAAGCCTTCCTGCCTGGAACGCAGTTCCTTGAGCAAATACCAACCACCCGCCGCGATCACCAGCACGGCCAACAAGATGATATAGCCCACCCACGCCATGCTGCGGGTCTTTCGGGTCGGGCCATCCGGCGCGGCGGGTTTGGCCACGGCCTCCGGCTCCGCGGTGCCGGCGGAGGGTTCGGTGGCCGACATGTCTAGTTTTTCCTCGTCAACCAATGCTGTATCCCCGTCTAGTTGGTTCTATGGGTCCGTGCTGTATTGTTATGGAAGACCGGGCGGATCGCGCCGGATTCCCCCTTCCCGATAAAAGCCGATGATTGCCGCGACAATGCCGCTATCGCTGGCCGGTTCCGCCACGATCAGCCGCCGCCATCCCCGCTCGCGGGCGTGTTGCGCGATGCGCCCGCCGATCACGGCCAGGGGCGTTCGGGCGGCGAGTTCGGGGCCAGCCTCGCCCAGCAAGTCCATCAGATGGGCCAGGACTTCACCGCTGGTCGCCAGCGCCATATCGACGCCGCCCTTCCGCCACGCTTCGATCAAGGCGGTGGCATCGGTTTGGGGGCAGCGCCGCTGATAGACTTCGGCATAGGCCGTTTCGGCACCACGTTCCGCCAAGGTCCGCGCCAGCAATTCGCGCCCGCCGGCACCGCGCACAATCAGGATGCGCGTGCCCAAAACCTGGGTGAATTCGGGGGTGGCCAACAGCGACTCGCTATTAAACTGCGGTTTGGGAATCAGGTCTACCCGCATTCCGGTTTCGGCCAGCGCCTGGGCGGTGGCTGCGCCGACCGCCGCGATCCGCGTGGAACCCAAGCCGCGCCGGGTCCAGGACTGCAAACCGGCCGCACACCGCACGGCATTGGCGCTGACGAAAACCAGCCAATCCCAGTCCTCGCGGTTCAACAGGGCGAGCGCCGGGGCGGCGTCCCCGACCGGCACGATCTCCAGCAACGGCCAGCGCCACGCCCTGCCCCCGGCGGCTTCGATCAACGCGCACAAACCTTCGGCTTGATCCGCCGGACGGGTCACCAGGAGGGTACGGCCCGCGAGTGGTCCGGTCGCCACCATGGCTCAGCCGTACAAATCCCGGAGGATGCGGTCGGCCCCCCGCGCCAATAATTCATCCGCCAGCGCGATCCCCAATGGTTCCGCCGCGGCGCAATTCCCGGTACTTTCGCCCCGGACCACGACACCACCATCGGGAGAACCCACCAAACCGCGCAGGCGCAGGGTATCGCCCGACAATTCGGCATAGCCCGCGATGGGCACTTGGCAGCCGCCGTCCAGCCGGGTGTTGAAAGCCCGCTCGGCGGCGACGCGGATCGCCGTGGCCGGATGGTGCAGGACACCCAACAGCGCGTTGATCCGCGCATCGTCGCGCCGACACTCGATGCCGATAGCGCCCTGGCCGACAGCGGGCAGGCTGGTTTCGGGTTCGAGGAGTTCGGTGATGCGCCCCGCGAGGCCCAGCCGTTTCAAACCGGCGGCGGCGAGGATGATGGCGTCGTAGCCCTCGCTTTCCAGTTTGGCGAGCCGGGTTTCGACATTGCCGCGCAGGACTTCGGTCCGGCAACCGGGAAACAGCAATTTGAGCTGGCACTGGCGGCGCAGGCTGGAAGTGCCGATCCGTGCCTCGGACGGTAATGCGGCAAGGGAGGCGTGGCGTAGCGAGACGAAGGCGTCGCGGGGGTCTTCGCGCTCCAGGATGGCAGCGAGGTGGAGCCCTTCCGGCAATTCGGCGGGCACGTCCTTCATGGAATGCACCGCCAGGTCAGCGGTCCCCTCGAAAATGCCCTGCTCCAATTCCTTGACGAACAAGCCCTTGCCGCCGACCTTGGCGAGCGGGGCGTCGAGAATCTTATCGCCACGGGTGACCAGCTTCACCAGCTCGATTTCGAGGCCGGGATGGGCCGCTTTCAAGCGCGTGGCGACATGCTCGGCCTGCCAGAGGGCGAGCGGACTTTTACGGGTGGCGATGCGGATCGGGTTTGGCACGCGCGGGATACCCTATGGAAAGTGGCGCATTGTACCAGAGGCGCGGAACCGCGGGATGGTGGACGCAAGGCACCAAACCGGATCGCCGCCACCCCCGCCCTTATCTTTCAAATGTCCGCCCTGCGTCGGAAATCGCCGTGCCGGACCCGTTCGGATTCGGTATGGCCGGGGTACAATCCCCACCATGCCGAATCCACCGCCTTTGAGCCTCTACATCCATCTGCCCTGGTGCGTCCGCAAATGCCCGTATTGCGACTTCAATTCGCACGCGGCGGCGGACTGGCCCGAACGCGCCTACATCGACGCGCTGTTGCTGGACCTGGAAGATGAACTGCCCGCCGTGGCGGGCCGCGCCGTGGCCACCATTTTCATCGGCGGCGGCACCCCAAGCCTGTTCAGCGCCGAAGGCATCGCCCGCTTGCTCGACGGCGTCCGCGAACGCACGGTCCTCGCCCCGGACGCCGAGATCACCTTGGAAGCCAATCCCGGCACGGCGGAAAGCGGCAAGTTCCGGGGTTTCCGGCAAGCGGGCGTGAACCGCCTCTCCCTCGGCATCCAAAGTTTCGACCCCAACCATCTGCGCGCGCTGGGTCGCATCCATGGCCGCGAAGAAGCCTTGGCGGCGGCGGAACTGGCGCGGACCGCCGGCTTCAGCAATTTCAACCTGGACCTGATGTTCGGCCTGCCGGATCAAACCGAAGCCGAAGCGCTGGCCGATATCCACACCGCCACGGCGCTCGGCCCCACCCATCTGTCGTTCTACCAGCTCACCCTGGAGCCCAATACCGTATTCCACAAATACCCGCCGCGCCTGCCGGAAGACGATGATATCTGGGCCATCCAACGCGCCTGCCAATCCGCGCTGGCCGGGCGCGGTTATCGGCAATACGAGGTCTCGGCCTATGCGCGGGAAGGGTGGCGCTGCCGACATAACCTGAATTACTGGCGCTTCGGCGATTACTTGGGGATAGGGGCCGGTGCCCACGGCAAGATCACCGACCCGGCGACCGGCGGCGTGACCCGCACCTGGAAGATCAAGCACCCCCAGCATTATCTGGATGCCGGCGGCCAGCCCGGCCTGCAAGGCGGGCGCGCAACGGTCGCGGCGGACGCCCTGCCCTTCGAGTTCCTGATGAACGCCCTGCGGCTCAAAGAAGGCTTCCCCGAAACCTTATTTTCCGAACGCACCGGATTGCCGCTCGACGCCCTGGCCCCGGAGCTATGCCACTGCCTGGACGAAGGCTTGTTGGAACGGCAGGGCGACCATATCCGTTGCACCGACCTCGGTTTCAACTTCCTCGACAACATCTTGCAGCGGTTTTTACATGCCTAGCGCCCCGCTCCCCGCCGCCATCCGCCCCGGCCTCGACGAATTGATCCGCCTGAGCCAACCCGCCGCCGGGCTGCGCTTGGCCAGCGCCACCGTCCGCGCCTTGCAGAGCGGCCAATACCTGACCGCGTTCAAGGGCCGCGGCATGGAATTCGACGAAACCCGTCCCTACGCCCAAGGCGACGATGTGCGCCAACTGGACTGGAAAGTCACCGCCCGCACCGGCAAGCCGCATACCAAGCTATTCCGCGAGGAGCGGGAACGCCCGGTATTCCTGTCGGTGGATTACCGCGCCGCGATGTTCTTCGCCACGCGAGGCATGTTCAAATCGGCCATGGCGGCGCGTTTGGCGGCGCTGATCGCCTGGAGCGCCCGCGCCCATGGCGACCGCGTGGGCGGGCAAATCTTTTCCGAAGCGGGCCGGGTCGAATTCAAACCGGACCATGGCCACCGCGCCGTGCTGCGCCTGCTCAAAGCCCTGGTGGACCCAGCCGATCCCGCCGCCGGAGACACCGCGGAAACGGCCTTGGAAGACGCCTTGTCGCGCCTGCCGCGCCATGCCCGGCCCGGCAGCCTGGTGTTCGTGTTCAGCGATTTCCGCCATCTCAACGCCCAGGGCGAGGCCGCGCTCAGCCGTTTGGCCCGGCATTGCGATGGCGTGCTGGTGATGATATCCGATCCGCTGGAACAGGCGCTGCCCTTGGGGCGGCACCGCTACGCCATGGCGGGACGGGAGTTGCTGGTCGATGCCAACCGCGACACCGCCGCCGAACACGAACGGCGCTTCCTGGAACGCCAGCAGCGGGTGCGGTCGCTGGCCCTGGGCCACGGGCTGCGCTTCGTGGCCTGCCGCACCCTCGACGATCCCCTGCTGATCCTGCAACAAGGCATTCGACGCCACCCTAATTGAACCATGGAACCCCTGCCTTTACGCGATATACATCTCCCCGCCGCCATTGGTTGGTGGCCCCCGGCACCGGGCTGGTGGCTGGCGTTGCTAGCCGCCATCGGCCTCGTCGCGCTCTCGGTCTGGCTGGTGCTACGTTGGCGGCGGGTCACGCCGATCAAGCTGGCACGGCGAGAACTCGACGCCCTGGCGAACGCCCCGGAACTCGCCCCGGATGAAAAACTGCGCCGCCTCTCCATCCTCCTGCGCCGGACCGCCCTGAGCCTATATCCCCGCCAGCAGGTCGCGGGTTTGACCGGCGCGGCATGGCTGGACTGGCTGGATGCGACCCTGGGCGAACCCCGCTTCAGCCAAGGTCCGGGACGCTCATTGACGGAAGCGCCCTACCGCCCACGGACCGGCACCGACATCGAGCCTTTGCTCGCCTTATCCCGCGATTGGCTGCGGGCGCTCGCCAAAACCAAAGCCGCCCATCGTGCCCTCGCCCCCGTCCGCAAGACTCCCCGCCCATGATCGATTTCGCTTGGTTCTGGATGCTGCTCGCCCTGCCCTTGCCCTGGCTGGTCTATAGGCTGCTGCCCCCGGTGGAGGACGCGGCGGGCGCGGCTTTGCGGACACCATTCCTCGATGAATTGGATGGCTTGCCCAACGCGCAGCGCAACACGGGTACGCCCACCGCCCGGCTCTGGATGGCGGCGCTGGCATGGGCCCTTCTGGTGGTCGCCGCGGCGCGGCCCGTGTGGTTGGGCGACCCTATCGAGCAAGCGGTGAGCGGACGGGATTTGCTGCTGGCGGTGGACCTGTCCGGCAGCATGGAAATGCAGGATTTCGTATTGGAAGGCAAGCCGGTGGACCGGCTGACCGCGACCCAGGCGGTGGCGGGCCAATTCATCGAACGGCGGGTGGGCGACCGGCTGGGGTTGATCCTATTCGGCGAGCGGGCTTATTTGCAAGCGCCGCTGACCTTCGACCGCAAGACGGTGGAAACCCTGCTGGACGAAGCCGCCATCGGCCTCGCGGGCGATAAGACCGCCATCGGCGACGCCATCGGCCTCGCGGTCAAGCGCCTGCGGGACAATCCAGCCGGGCAAAGGGTGTTGATCCTGCTCAGCGACGGGGCCAACACCGCCGGGACGGTCGCGCCCTTGCAAGCCGCCGATCTGGCCGCCAGGGCCGGGCTGAAGATATACACCATCGGTATCGGGGCCGACGAAATGGTGCTGCGGGACCCCTTCTTCGGCAGCCGACGGGTAAATCCCTCCAAGGATTTGGACGAACCCACCATGCGTGGCATCGCCGAGAAAACCGGTGGACGCTATTTCCGGGCGCGGGATATGGCGGAGTTCGAGGAGATTTATCGGCTGCTGGACCAATTGGAACCCGTGGAGCGGGATAAGCGTTATTACCGGCCCCACACCGAATTATATCCTTGGCCTTTGGGGGTGGCTTTGCTGGTGGCCACCGGCTTGGGGATATGGATGAACCGGGGACAGCCTTAAGGACACTAGAAAACCAGGAAATCCGTCATCAAGGCCACCGGCCGACCGGCCCGGTCGAGCCCGAAGAACGAGGGATAGAGCCCATCGCCCCAGCCGCTGGAAAAGCAAGCGATATTGCAGGGGGAATCTGCATCAGGCGTGAAAACCAGCCACGACTCCATCGCGCCGAGGAGTTCGTCGAAATAGCTAGGATCAATATCCATTCTGGACGACAAAGACCGGCCCGCTTCCACATCCATGAAGCAGCCCGTCCCGGTATCCACCCCGTAGCCGAAATAGCCGTCCTCCCCCAGTGTCGCCACATCTTGCCCGGCGGCCACCGCCATTTCCCAGCGCTCGATATGCCCATCGGCTTGGAACACCAGCCGGGCGAACGCGACCCGTTCGTCGCCGTCGGAGAGCCGCGCGATGGCCAATTGGACCGGGTAGTTACCCGGCGGCACCGCGCGGGTGAACGCCGGGGGCGCGGGATCGACGAACGGGTCCGACGCGGCGACCCAACCGGAAGTCACCGTCAACAATCCGATATCGACGACCTCGAAACCGTATTCCTCGCTCGCCATCGACGCTCACCAGACGCCCCGCGAACGCCGCGCCGACCTGGGAATCCGATAATTGGTAGCTCATAAACCCACGCCCCGTTGAACCACCGCCTACGTCACATAGAAACTCGCCGCCAAGGTTTCCACCACCAAGGACCAGCCATCCACCAACACGAACAGCATCAGCTTGAACGGCAGCGAGATCACCATGGGCGAGAGCATCATCATGCCCATGGACATCAACACCGTCGCCACCACCAGATCGATGATGAGGAAGGGCAGGAACAACAGGAACCCGATCTGGAAGGCGGTCTTCAACTCGCTGATCATGAAGGCCGGGATCAACAGCGAGAACGGGGTTTCCTCCGGGGTGTCGATGGTCTTGCCGGACACGCGGACGAACATTTCGAGGTCGGTTTCCCGCGTCTGCCGCAGCATGAATTGGCGGAACGGCACCCCGGCCCGTTCCACCGCCTGCTCGGGCGTGATCTTCTCTTGGATATAAGGCTGGTAGGCTTGGTCGTGGACCTGCTCGAACACCGGCAACATGGTGAACAGCGTCAGGAACAGCGAAATCCCCAGCAGGACTTGGTTGCTCGGGGTCTGACCGGTGCCCAGGGCTTGGCGCAGGATCGCCAGCACCACCATGATGCGGGTGAACGAGGTCATCCCCAGCAGCAAGGACGGCAACAGGCTCAAAGCCGTCATCAGCACCAGGATTTGCAGGCTGACCGTGTAGGATTGCCCGCCCGCGGGGTTATTGGTCACGGTCACGGCGTCGATGCCGGGCGCGGCCTGCGCGGCGGCGACGAATAACACCCCCCAGGCCAGCAGCACACCCGCGCCGAATCCCCGGAGCGGATGCCGCGCTTTCAAGGCCGCTTCCGGTTCAACAATTCCGCCAGCCGCTGGGCGAACAGGCCCGCGGTTTCCGGCGGTGGCGGGGCCGCCTCGACCGGGATCGAGTCGTTCCCTTCCAGCACGCACAGGGTTTCCACCCGGCCCGGCGCGACGCCCAACACCAATTGCTTGCCGCCCGCCTGCAACAACACCGCCCGTTCCCGCGCCCCCAGCGACACCGCCGCCAGCACCCGGAACTGCCCCGGTGCCAGCCGCGAAAAACTCCCCAAGCGCCGCAGCAGCCAAGCGCCGAGGAAAATCAATCCCAGCACCAGCACCAAGGCAGACAGCCATTGCCCGAGATTCACGGCGGGCACGGCGGGAGGGATCGGGGTTTCGGCCCATACCGCCAGCGGCCACAGCGTCCAGCCCACTGCCGCCCGTCTTTTCATCTCAGTTTCTTCACCCGTTCGGCGGGGCTGACCACGTCGGTCAGGCGGATGCCGAACTTGTCGTTCACCACCACCACTTCGCCATGGGCGATCAAGGTGCCGTTCACCATCACGTCCATGGGTTCGCCCGCCAGCCGGTCCAGTTCCACCACCGAGCCTTGGGTCAGTTGCAGCAGGTTGCGGATATTGATGCGGGTGCGGCCTATCTCCATGGCGATGGTGACGGGCACGTCCAATAACACGTCGAGGTTGACATCCTCGGACTTCGCCTCGACCGTGGGCGGCGGCACCAAGTCGTCGAACTCGGCCCGCATGGGTTGGGCGATCTTGGGGGCGCTCGCGATGCGGTCGGCCAAGGCCTGTTGTTCCTGCATCGCCGCCGCCCAATCGTCGGCGAAATTGTCGCCCGCCCCGTCGCCCGCACCTTCCAAGGGATCGTCCAATCCCAGATCGTTCTCGCTCATCGCTTGTTTTCCTCACCACCGGGCATGGCCCGGCACGCCCTAAATCAACACACCCCGGTCCGCCTCCGGCTGCCGGGCCACCTTCTCCAATATCTGCACCGCATAATAACCCTTGGAGACGCCCAGCTTGGCTCGGAACACCGGAATGTCCTCGATGATGACGGTGACGGTCTCGGGCAGTTCGACCGGGATCACATCGCCGGGCTTGAAGTGCAACAGGTCTTCCAGCACCAGTTCCTTTTCCACCAGGAGGCTGTGCATTTCGAGTTCGGCCCCCAGGATTTCCGCGTGCAGGGCCGAGCGCCAGCGCCCATCGACATCCTCGCCGCGGTCGCCCTGGATACCGGCGTCCAACAGCTCCCGGATCGGCTCGATCATGGAATACGGCATGGTCATGTGCAAATCGCCGCCGCCGCCTTCCAGTTCGATATGGATGGTCGAGACCACCACCACCTCGGTCGGGCTGACGATATTGGCGAACTGCGGGTTGACCTCGGAACCCAGGTATTCGAAATCGATGGGCATGACCGGAGCCCAGGCTTCCTTCATGTCCTTGAAGATCAAATCCAGGATGATGCGGATGATCCGCATCTCGGTGGGGGTGAACTCGCGGCCCTCGATCTTGTTGTAGAACTGCCCGCTGCCGCCGAAGAAATTGTCCACGGCGGTGAACACCAAGGTCGGCTCGATCACCAGCAAGGCCCGCCCGCGCAGGGGGTTCATGCGGACCACGTTGAGGTTGCTCGGCACGAACAGGCTGTGGACGTATTCCGAGAATTTCAGCACCTGCACCCCCGACACCGAAATCTCGGAGGAGCGCCGCAGCATATTGAACAAGCTGACCCGGAAATGGCGCACGAAGCGGTCGTTGACCATTTCCAGGGTCGGCATCCGGCCCCGGACGATACGGTCCTGGCTGGTGAAGTCGAAGGCCCGCACCTCGCCGCGGGTGTAGCCGGCATCCGACTCGGTCTTGATCTCGCCATCGTCCACGCCATGCAAGAGCGCGTCGATTTCTTCCTGGGTCAATAAATCATGGACGGCCATGGCGGGGGCTACTGCATGACGAAAGCGGTGAAATAGACCTCATCGACGGCATCGCGCTTGCGGGCCTGCTTTTTGATGATGGCGTTGATTTCCTCCAACAGCTTGGCACGCAAGGCTTCCTTGCCCTCGGTGGTCTTGAGGGCGGCGGGGTCTTCGGCGCTCATCAGCATCAGGAGGTTGTTGCGGATCATGGGCGAATGCTTCTTCACCGCCTCGACCACACTGGCATCGTCGGTCGCGATGCTGAGGCTGACTTGCAGCACGCGGGCGTCCGGGCTGCCCTGGAAGTTGACCACGAAGGCCGGTTCCAAGTCCTGGTAGAGCGTCGGCGCTTCGTCGTGTTCGCCATGTTTGCCCTTTTTGTGCTTGCCATGATCTTCCTCTTCGCCCTCGTGTTCCGCCGCCTCGGCGGTTTCGGTCTTTTCCGCGCCGTGTTCGTCATGTCCGGCCGCCGTGGCTTCCTGGCCCGCCGGGGCCGCGCCGTCCGCCGCCTTGGGCGGGAAGATGCCGAGGAAATACAAGGCCGCGAACACCGCGATCAAGGTGCCCAACACCGCGCCCAGCACGATGAAGGCGAGCTTCTTGACGGACGAGGTTTTGCGTTCCTCGCCCAGGTCCAGTTTGTCTTTTTCCGCCATGGTGGATTCCTTGGAAGTTCGCCGGGGTGGGAGTCCACCCAGTGCCATAAAACATAGCCCCATTCACCGCAATTGGTAAGCGGCGGCGAGATTCCGGCGGGCCTGGGCGCACCGGGCCGCGCCAAAAACCGGACGCGCACCGCTCCGCCGGGCCGCCCGCCGGGAGCGCAGGTGGATTGTCAACACGCCGGGCCGGGATGCAGAATGGCGAGGGTTCCGCGCCCAAGGCCGCGGTGTCCATCCCTACAAGCATAATCCCCATCACCCAATTATCCCGGAGAGACTATTCCATGGAGAACGCAACCCATCACCGTGTCGTCGTGGTCGGCGGCGGTGCCGCCGGACTCGGCGTCGCCGCCCGTTTGCTACGCGCAGGCATCAAGGATGTCGCCATCGTCGAGCCTTCCGAAAACCATTATTACCAGCCGTTCTGGACCTTCGTCGGCGGCGGGGTCGTGAGCCGCGAGCAATCGGTACGGCCCATGGCGGGCCTGATCCCCAAGGGCGCGACCTGGATCAAGGACGCCGCCGCGAGCTTCGATCCCGCCAATAACAGCCTCGCCACCCAAGGCGGCAAAACCCTCAATTACGACTATCTGGTGGTCTGCCCCGGCTTGCAGATCGATTGGGGCAAGATCAAGGGCTTGCCCGAAGCCCTGGGCAAGAACGGCGTATGCAGCAACTACGGCTACGACCTCGCCCCCATCACCTGGGACAATATCAAGAATTTCCAGGGTGGCAACGCCGTGTTCACCTTTCCGCCGCCGCCCATCAAATGCGCGGGGGCCCCGCAGAAGATCATGTACCTGGCCGAGGATTATTTCCGCAAGCACGGGCTGCGCGACAAGACCCGCGTCCTGTATTACTGCGCCACGCCGACTCTCTTCAGCGTGCCCAAGTACGCCAACGCCCTGATGGAACAGGCCGTGGGACCGCGCGGCATCGAGACGTTCTTCAAGCACAACCTGGTGGAAATCCGCGCCGAATCCAAGGAAGCCGTGTTCCAGAACGCCGACTCTGGCGAAGAAGTCGTGCAGCCCTACGACATGATCCATGTGGTGCCGCCGATGAGTTCGCCCGATTTCATCAAGCAAAGCCCCTTGGCCAACGCGGGCGGCTGGGTGGACGTGGACAAGGCCAGCTTGCAGCACACCCGCTATCCCAATGTGTTCAGCCTGGGCGATGCCAGCAGCCTGCCGACCTCGAAGACCGCCGCCGCCATCCGCGCCCAAGCCCCGGTGCTGGAAGCCAACCTGCTCGCGGTCATCAACGGCGGGCAGCCGACCCTGGCCTATGACGGCTATACCTCCTGCCCGCTGGTCACGGGTTATGGCAGGCTGATCCTGGCCGAATTCGACTACGATCTGAAGCCCAAGGAAACCTTCCCCTTCGACCAGAGCAAGGAACGCCTGAGCATGTATCTGCTCAAGCGCTACGCAATCCCGATGATCTACTGGGAAGGCTTGCTGAAAGGCTACCAGTGGCCGCGGCCCGGCATGTCCTGATGGCATTCTGGCGGCGGGCGGGCTGATCCCCCCCGGTGCCCGGTCCCGGCGGTGGCGTCCCGGTTCGACGGCCCAAACTGGAGTCCAAAGTTTGCTTTGGACCGCCCCGGCCAAAGCAAGCTTTGGACTCCAGCCCTGGCGCGCTACCGCGTGCCACCGCCCCGGCCCGAATATTACAAAACAGCGGGCGATATGCTATAAACCCCGCGCCTTGCAACGCCGGTCGATACCGCTGTCCACCGCCTTTCCCGCCCGGAAAAAAACCAAAAACCGCCGGTGGTTCCGCAACCCCGACCGGATCGCCCCACTTCAAACATTGGCCTCAGAACCATGACCCAACCACACTCCACACAGTCCTTCCCCCTCCTGAAAAGCGGCCTGTGCGCCCTGTCCATCGCGCTGGCCGCGGTGTTCGCGGCGGGCTGCGACAGCGGCCAGAGCGGCGGCGGCGGCGTCTCGGCCCCCGCCAGCGAGGAGGCCCATATCGCCGGCAATGTCCAGGACCAGCACGGCCCGATCATGGACGGCAAGGTCGAAGTCCACGACAAGAACGGCAAGCTCATCGTCAGCACCCCGCTGTCCGGCAATTCCAACCATTACAACCTCACCGTGCCGGCCGGTACCCTCTATCCCATCGTGCTGACCGCGACCCCACCCGCGAATGACGTGGTCGGCCCGGTCAAGGCCGTGGTGACCAGCCCGCTGGCCGACCGCATGGACATCACCGACGTGACCACCATCGTGGTGGATTCCGCCCTGACCCTGGGCGGGCTGACCGCCGAAAACATCGCCAAGGCGTCCGGCGCGGCCATCGGCCTTAGGCAGCGCGAAGGCGTGAGCGCGGGCGCGGGCGGCGGTGGCAGCGGCGCGGGCCAGAGCGCCGGCGGCGTCAGCCGGGGCGGCCATGGCGGGCACGATATGTCCGGCATGGGCGGTGGCGCTGGCTCCAATAGCGGCGACCCCGCCATGCAAGGGATGCAGCACTGAGCCGGGACGGCGGCTTCCCGCTAAAAAACGGCGGTGGGAACGACCCACCGCCGTTTTTTTAGCGCCCGAGCTACGGCCTGGGCTGGTTCAAGCGCTGCTCGATCTTGCGCTTGTACAACAGGAAATGTACGGTCTGGAGCTGCTCCGCCGTCTCGACCCCCAGGATCGACAAGGGCAGGTCGATATCGCTGATATAGATCGGATAGCGCAGCCCGCTCCGGCGCAAGGCCAGGATGTGTTCTGCCGCCGCCGCGAACACATCCCGCCCGCTCTCCATGGACGAAAACTCCCGGTCGTCGCAGGCGATGGTATACGCCGCCCGCCCCGGCCCGATCTCCTGGGCGAACACCCGCACCTCGATCTTTTTGCCGACCGCCCCCGGCGGGAACCCGGCGGGCCGCACGGCATATTCCCCCGCGCCATCGCGCTCGACCAGGTAATACTCGATCCCCGCCGCCGCCAGCACATAACGCTGCGCCACCGCTTCCAGGAACACCGCATACGGTCCCAGCACCACCGACGGTCCCAAAGGTTCGTGGACCCGATGGAACAAGGAGCCGCGCTCGTCCAGGACGAACACCCGCACCTGCGCCGCCTCCACCAGGCAGAATACCTGGACCGCCCCCGGCTTGTTGCGCCGGTAGAGCGCGGGCAAAGGGTCCGGCCCATCGCCCGCCAGGGCCGGATCGAAGCTCAAGGGCGCGAAGGCCGCCCTGGGCTCGGCCAGCTCGGTATAAAGCCGGTCCTCGTCGGGAATCTCCCGGAACTCCACTCCCAAAGGCAGGCGCTCGAACAAGAAATAAGAGCGCCCGCCCCGTACCAGGTAACGCGCCGCGCCCGTGCCGAACGCCGCCCGCAGGTCGCGGTACAAGGTTTCGACCCGGCCCGCGATGGTGCGGGCGCGGGTGGTGGAAAAGCAAAAACCGTGGAATTCCGGGGCGGCCCCGCCGGATTCGCCGACCAGTTCGGCCAAGCAGGCAAACAGCCCGCTCAAGCCCAGGTATTGATGGACCAGGATTTCGCGCCAGGAAGTCAGGATCAAGGCATCGACCCGGTCGATCAGGTTGGCCCGCTCATAGCCATAGCTCAGGGCGTCGTAGCGGTTGCTGGCAGGCCGCAGGTTATCGCGGCGCTGGGCCTCGGCATCCACGCCCAGGTTGATGAACAAGGCCACGGCCACGGCGCGGGGGGGGCGGGTGTATTCGTCCAGGGTTTCCGATTCCGCCCGTTGCGCCTTGAATACCCCGGCCAGGGCGTCGCATACCTGCCTCAGCTCCGCAGGGCCGAATACGCTGTTCTGGGTTTCCAGGAACGGATTCATCGATGGGCGGTACAGGCCGTTATGCACCAGCCAGGTGAGGTTTTCCAGGAGGCTCCGGGTTTTGCGGAGGATGGGCGGCGCGGCGGCGGCGCCCGTACGCCGCAGCGATAGCGCCCAGCCCGGTTCACCATCGGCCAGCCGGATTTCTTGCAAGGCGTAGTCCTCCGGCTCGATATGGTCACCGCCGTCCAGGCAGAGCGTGTCGATCTTACCCGGCTTGCGTTCCAGCGCGGCGGCCATGCGCCGCCCCAGCCGGATGATTTCCTCGCCCACCAAGGCCCGTCCGCCCGAATGCAGCAAGGCGAACCGGCGCATCCCTTCATAGCTCAGGCGCAGTTCGCCGGCGATGGCTTTCTGTTCTTCCAAGGCCGCCACGACGCGCCAACGGCGGCGCTGTTCGATGGCTTTGAGCCGGGCGGGGGTCCAACCCCAATCGCGCACCATCCGGGCCAGGACTTCGCGCCGCCGCGCCTTCTCGGCGGGAGCCGCCGTCACCGCCGCCATCAGCCCGTTGATCTTGAGGTAGAAGCTTTGGCGGGCCAATTCCAGCCGGGCGCTTTCGCCGCGCCCGAGCAGGTAGCGCTCGACCTTGCGGTACATCAGGAGATAGGAATCGAGTTCCTCGCTATCGGTACGGTCCTGGTACAAAGCCGCCTTCAAGCGGGTGCAAAGCCATTCGATGCGCGGGTATTCGGCGCTGTAGCTCTCCATCAGCAGCAGTTTAAGCAGGGATTTGTGCGGGGAGGCGATGGCCTTGTTCAAATGCCACAGCGCCCCGCCCAGGAATTCCTCGGCCCGCACCTGTTCCAGCCCGCCGAAATCGATCAAATCGTCGGCGTTGACGAAGCGGTTGTCGATCAAATGGCGGAGGTATTCGTCATGGCGGTCCTCTTGCTCCGGCGGCACCAGCCACCAGCCCGGAATCCGGCCCGCCAGCCACACGCTGGTGCGGTAGAACTCCTCCAACAGCAAATGACGCTGCACGCTGCCGCAGCTCTCGGTCGAGACCGGCGTGCCCTGGCCTTGCCGGAACAGTTCGCTGTCGATGAAGAAGATATGGGCTTCCAAGCCCAGGGACGCGGCCCATTGCTCGATCCCCGCCGCCTTGCGGTGCAGTTCTTCCAAGCCGGATGCGGCCAGGCCGGGCCGGTGGCACAGCCAGATATCGAGGTCGCTTTTGCGGGAATAGGCGATGCTGCCGACACTGCCCATGAGGTAGAGGGCGTCGATGGGATATTCCGGGCGCAGGGCGCGGCTACGGGTCTCGAAGCTTTTGGAGAGCCGGGCGGCGCAGCGCAAAGTGGCACGGCCCGGTTGATAATCCGGGAGTCCGGCCGGGGTGTCGAGGCTGACGAAACCCGGCAGGTTGGGATGGTTGCAATGGAACAGCAAGGGCAGGAGGTCGAGGAATTCGCGCTGGCGGAGGGTCTGGCATTCCTGGATATGCTGGGCTTGCAGACGGTGCAGGTTCTTGAAGCGGCGCACCACGGTGGCGAGGTCGCGGCGGTCGATGTCCTCGCCGGGAACGCCAAGATGGATGGGACGGGCGTCGGGACCGGACATGCCCCGGCCTCAGCGCTGGGGCGGGGTGGGCAACAACCGCCGCAGGAGCTTGCGGGCGTCGTCGCCGGTGCGCCAATCGGTGGCGGACACCGCGATGGACCCGCCCCCGGCCCGGACCCGCGCCGCCCGTTCCGCCCCGAGCTTGGCGGCCAGCGCCTCGGCGGCGGCCAACCGGGTTTCCGGCAGCACCACTAGGAACGAGTTGGCGTCGAAACGGCCAATCTGGTCGGCCCAGCGCAGTTCGGCGTTCAATTCCTGGGCGACGCGCTTGAGCGCTTCGGGATCGGGTTCGCCGTCCGGCGGCAGGACGCGCAAGAGAATCGCCGCCAGCGGATTGCCGTAGCGGCGGCTGCGGCCCATTTGATTTTCCAGCGCCTGTAGGATGGCCCGGAGGTTGAGGACGCCGGTTGCGGGATCGCGGGTTTCGAGGCTCTGGGCCAGGGCGCGGTATTGGTCGCGTTCCTGGGCCAGCCGCGCCTCCGCGCCCATGTCCTCGAAGAAATAGGCGGTGCCGCCCGCCGCCAAGGGCGTCTGGGTACGCCGCCAATGGATGGCTCCGGCCACCGTCTCAAGCGTGCCTTCGGTGGCCGCGCCGAACCAAGCCGCGACCGGGGGTGCCGTCCAATCCAGCCCGACCAGCGCCACAGGTTCACCGCCGCACCAAGCCGCCCAGCGCCGGTTCGCCCAGGCGATCCGCCCGGCTTCGACGATCACGGCCCCGCAGGGAGCCGCGTCCAATACCTCGCGCAAGGCCAGCGCCGCCACCGAATTCCCCATGCATACTTACCTCGTGTCCGAGCGCCGTCGCGCTCTATCCGACAGTTTACCGGAAGCGCGGGCCTTGCCCTATGATGGCGGTCCCCGCTCCACGCCCCACGGCCCGGCCTGCCATGCTGTTGATCGAACAAAGCTCCGAAGTCCACCACACCGTCAACCATTCCCGCTTCATCGGCTTCGCCCTGCCCTGCGCCGACGAGCGCGAACTGCGGGCGCGGCTGTCCCAGGTCGCCCGCCAACACGCCGACGCCCATCATCTGGCCTTCGCCTACCGCATCCAGACCGGGCAGGGGCTCGCCACCTATTGCACCGACGCGGGCGAACCCGGCGGCACGGCGGGACGGCCGATCCTGGCCCATCTGGAAGGCTTCGCCGTGGTGAACGCCGTGGTGGCGGTGATCCGCTATTTCGGCGGGATCAAGCTGGGAGCGGGCGGCTTGGTGCGGGCCTATGGCGGCACCGCGAAACTGGCCTTGGAAGCCGCCCGGCTCATCCCCTATGTCGAATACACCCACATCCGCCTGAGCATCGCCTATCCCGACCTTCAACCGCTGACCTACGCCCTGGGCAAGGCGGGCGGGGAAATCCTGGCCAAGGACTTCGGGGCGCGGGTGGATTTGACCGTGAAGCTCCCCGCGCCGGAAGCCCCGGCCTTCCTGGCCCGGTTCGGCGGCAAACCCTGACCCCGGGGAGATTCCATGGACTTGATCGGACACCTCGACACCCCCGGCCTCCGCATCGCCCTGGTCGGCGCGACCGACGATCCCGGCAAATTCGGCGCGGCCATCTACCGCGACCTTAAGCGCAAGGGCTACCGGGTTTATCCCGTCAATCCACGCCGCGCCACGGTGGACGGCGACCCGACCTATGCCAAGCTCGGTGATTTGCCCGAGAAACCGGATTGGGTGAACCTGGTGGTTCCGCCCACCATCGGCCTCGCGGTGTTGCGCGAATGCCTGGCGCTTGGGCTGCAACGGGTGTGGTTACAACCGGGGGCCGAGGACGCGGCGATCCTGGGGTTCTTGGACGCGCACGGCTTCGCATACGTGGCCCGGCGCTGCATCATGGTGGAGAGCCGGGCGCAGTAATCATCCGTAGAGACGCCCCCTATCCACCCGCCCATAATCCGCGCCACCTTCCCCCGCACTCAGCAAGGAGCCACCACCATGCCCACCAGGACCGCAGCCGGATTATGGGCGGCGTTCGCCGCCGCGCTGGTCGCTACCCCGACCCTCCTCCCCGCCTCGCCCGCCCAGGCCGAAGCCGCGCCGGAAGCCGGGAAATCGCCGGAAACCGGCAAACAACACATCCAGGCGGCCCTCAAACACGCCAAGGAAGCCGCTAGAAGCGGCAAGAAAGGCGATGCCAGCGTAGTCGCCCAGCACGCGCAACTGGCGAAAACCGAAGTCGAGGCGGCGCTGGGCCAAAGTCCCGACAATCCCCACCTCAAGGCCGCGCTGGACAGCCTGAACCAAGCCATCCGCCAGGGCGAATACGGCGGAGGCGAAGAAGCCAGAGCCGCCGCCCACGAAGCCGTCACCCACCTCAAAGCCGCCCAATAGCCCGGTCCCAGGTTTTTGGACGCGGGATGCAGCAACCGGGCTGGAGGCCGGTCTAAGGCTCACTTGCCAGGCGACCGGACCCGGTCCCCGGCGAGCCGACCCAGCCCATAAGGGTCGCACACCCACCCCGCACCACGGGGCAATACCAATAATCCCAATGGAGGATGCTATGCGTGGAATCAACCTGTTCAGTCTGAAGGTCGGCGTCCTGGCCGCGCTGCTGGCCCTGAACCCAGCCATCGCCGCCGAGAACCACAAGGCCGAAGCCCTGAAACACGCCGAGGCCGCCGCCGAAAGCGGCAAGAAAGGCGATGCCCCGGCCGTGGTCACCCACGCCGAAGCCGCCAAACCCCATGTCGAGGCCGCCGAGAAGGAGAAAGCCAGCCCGCATTTCGAAGCCGCCGACAAGAGCCTCGACAGCGCTATCGAACATGGCAAGATGGGCCATGCCGACCTCGCGGGCAAAGCCGCCGAGGAAGCCGTCACCCACCTGAAGGCCGCGCCCTAGGCCCCCGCGCCGGACGGGCCATCCGCCCGGCGCCTCACTCCCTCCCCGTGAATTTGCCCTTCCTGTCGCCGTAGCGCCCGGCCACCGCCGCCCATTCCCCCACCTGCCAGAACACCGGATCGATCTTGCCTTCCGCCGCGGGTTCGAGCTTGGGATCGAGTCCGGGGAAAAAATCGAAGCCGGTACGGCGCTCCACCTCGTCCACCGTCACCACGAAACGATCCAGCGACTCGTTGCCCCGCACCGTCTGCGGCACCACCACGGCCAGGAACCGGGGCGCGCCGTCCGCGCCCTGGGCCGCGTAAATCTTGTAGCAGGCATCCGGCACCTCGACCCGGAACGCCGATTTGAGCCGTTCGGTGCCGCCCTCGAACACCGGCCCGGTGACGACCCACAGCTTGCCGAGGCGCGGGGCCAGCCGGTCCAGTTCCATTTCTTCCAGCCGTTCCCACACCCGTTCGTTCAGCGCCGCCGTCTGCGGCACGATATTGGTCATCAGGAAGGTATCGCGCTGGCCGGCCCGGCCATACAGCAGGCTGATGGCATGGTTCGGGGCCATGTGGCCGCGGTCGTAGCCGCTCTTGTCGTAATCGTCGTGGCCGATACGGGTCAGGCTGCGCCCGTCGGCGATGAAACGGTTGAGGCGCTTGAGGTGCGGGGCGTCGGCGGGCGGGGCCGAAAGGGCGTAGATCACCCACAAAGGATCGCCGCGCAATTCCGAGTAACCCGCCAGATAGCCCTGGTTGCGGAACACCCGCGTCCAGGTCATGGGATCGGCCCAACGGGTGGCTTGCGGCAGGCCCAGATAGGCCATCTGTGGCCGGACATATAGCGCTTCGTAGCCATACCAGCCCCCCAGTCCGGCCAGCGCCAACAACAAGGCCACGGGATTGCCGCGGCCCCAGCGCCACACCCCGGCGAACAGCGCCCATAGCGCCAACAGCTTGCGTAGATTCACGGTATCGCACCCCAAAACATGGCAAAATCGGGAATTTTACCGGCGGTTCCGGGTTCGGAAACCCTCCGCCCCGGCTTCTACCCTGCCGCCTATCCCCCTAAAATCCGTCATCTTATTCAAATCATCCAAGATCATCGTTCAAATAGGGAGGGGCAATTCGATGGGTACTCAAGCCTGGATCGCGGTCGGCGTGGTATCGGGGTGCTTGGTTTTCCTGCTGTCCACGGCGGCGGCACCGGAATTGATCCTGATGGGCGGGGTGGTGGCCTTGCTCATGTTTGGCGTGTTGACGCCCGAGCAAGCCCTGGGCGGTTTCGCCAACGAGGGCATGATCACCGTGGCCCTGATGTATGTGGTGGTGGCCGGCATCCGCGAGACCGGCGGCGTGGACCTATTGGTGCAGTACGTCCTGGGGCGGCCCAAGACCCTGCGCGGCGCATTGCTGCGGCTGACGGTGCCGGTGGCCACGGTCAGCGCCTTCATGAACAACACGCCCCTGGTGGCGATCTTCCTGCCGGCGGTGTTGACCTGGGCCAAGCGCCTGCAAGTCTCGCCGTCCAAGTTACTGATCCCCCTGAGCTATGCCGCGGTGTTCGGCGGCACCATCACCTTGATCGGCACCAGCACCAACCTGATCGTCAACGGCCTCCTGGTCAGCGGCAACAAGGGCCATCTGGGCTTGTTCGATATCGCCTGGGTGGGGATTCCCTGTTCGGTGCTGGGCATTCTGTACATCTGGTTGCTGGCCCCGCGTTGCCTGCCGGAACGCAAGCCCGCCAGCGCCGTGTTCGAGAATCCCAAGGAATACACCGTGGAAATGGCGGTGGAAGACAACGGCCCCTTGGTCGGCAAAACCATCGAGGAAGCCGGGTTGCGCCATTTGCAGGGCTTGTACCTGGTCGAGATCGGGCGCGGCGAGGAAGTGTTGGCGGCGGTCGGGCCTTACGAGCGCTTACAGGCGGGGGACCGGCTGGTGTTCGCCGGGGTGGGCGATTCGGTGGTGGAATTGCAGCGCATCAAGGGCCTCCGGCCCAGCATGGACCACGCCTTCACCCTGGAAGACCGGACCCACCGCGAGCGCGTCCTGGTCGAGGCCGTGATCTCGCCGCATTGCGCCTTGATCGGCAAGACCTTGAAGGAAGGCCGGTTCCGCATGGCCTATGGCAGTTCGGTCATCGCCATCGCCCGCAACGGCCAGCGCCTGGAAGGCAAGCTCGGCCAAATCCGCCTGGAAGCCTCCGACACCTTGCTGCTGGACGCCCGCCCGCCGTTCCTGGAACGCCACCGCAATTCCAACGACTTCCTGCTGATCAGCCAGGTGTCGGACTACATCCCGGTGCGGCACGAACGCGCCACGCTGGCGTGGTTGATCCTGACGGCGGTGGTGGCGAGCGCCAGCCTGGAATGGCTGTCGATGCTGAAGGCCGCCATGCTGGGCGCGAGCGCCATGCTGTTGACCGGCTGCTGTTCGGTGTCGGAAGCCCGCAAGAGCCTGGACGGACAGGTCTTGCTCGCCATCGCCGCCTCGTTCGGCCTCGGCAAAGCCCTGGAACTCAGCGGGGCGGCGTCGGGGGTGGCGCACGGCTTCCTGGCCCTGGTGGGCGGCGAACCCTGGCTGGCGCTGGCCCTGTTCTATTTCCTCACCGTGGTGCTGACCGAACTGCTCAGCAACAACTCGGTGGCGGTCCTGATGTTCCCCCTGGCCCTCGCCATCGCCGACAAGCTGGGCGTGAGCTTCTGGCCGTTCGTGGTCGCGGTGATGGTCGCCGCCTCCATGGGCTTCTCCACGCCCATCGGTTACCAGACCAACCTGATGGTCTACGGTCCCGGCGGTTATCAGTTCCGCGATTTCGTGCTGTTCGGCGTGCCTTTGAATCTCCTGATGGGGATCGTGGCCTTGATCGTGATTCCCTGGATGTGGCCGTTCCATCCTTGAATAGGGTGGTGGGCGGTGGAGCGGAATAGTATCCTCGTCCCCTCCCCCCTCGCACCCGGCGGACACGGAGCGCACATATTGAAGCAGCCGGAATCCCAAGACGCCTCCCATCCTCCCAGCCACCCCCCCGCCCCATCACCGGAATTCGCCGACAACCCCTGGCTGGACGAGCTACCCCACATCGTTTGGGTCGCGGACCCGGACGGCGGTGCCGTCCATTTCAACCACGCCGGGCGGGATTATATGGGTGCCGACCCGGCCGGCGCGGATTGGTCGGCCTGGGTCCACCCCGAGGACGGCCCGGTCCTCGGGGCGGCGTGGACCGAGTCCCGGCCCTATGCCGTCGAGGCCCGGCTGCGGCGGCGCGACGGCGCTTACCGCTGGTTCAGGATCGTGGGCAAACCGCTGCCCGATGCCGGGGACGGGATCGCGCATTGGTTGGGCACCTGCGACGATATCCATGAATATAAACAGACCGAACACGCCCTGGCCTCGAAACACGCCCTGCTGGCCACCGCCCCCATCGGCCTGGCCTGCCTCGACCTGGAACTCCGCTACGTCCAGATCAATTCCGCCCTGGCCGATATGAACGGCCTGCCGGTCGACGCCCATCTGGGCCGGAGCGTCGCGGAGGTCCTCCCGGAACTCTGGCCGGGCTTGGCCCCGGTCTTACAACGGGTGTTGGATAACGGGGAAGCGCTGGTCGATCTCGAACTCAGCGGCGAGACGGCGGCGGAACCCGGCATCACCCGGCATTGGCTGGCCGGCTATTTTCCACTGCGGGTGGAGACGGCCCTGGTCGGCCTGGGCGCGGCGGTCCTGGAAATCACCCCGTTCAAGCGGACCGAGGCGCTGCTGCGCGAAAGCCGGGATTTCAAACGGGCGGTGCTGGATTCCATGGAGGCGCAGATCGCCGTGCTGGACCGCGACGGCGTCATCGTCGAAGTCAACGCGCCTTGGCATAGCTCGGCCCTGGCCCGCGGCTCCGAACCCGGCAGGCCCGCTCCCCGCACCGGGATCGGCACCAACTACCTGGAAGTCTGCCGCGCCTGCCAGGGCCCGTCTTCCGAACACGTCCTGGAAGCCCATGACGGCATCCGGGCGGTGCTGGACGGGGCGCTACCCTGTTTCCAACTGGAATATCCCTGCCATATCCCGGACCAAGAGGAGTGGTACAGCATGAAAGTCACTCCCTTGGGCCCGGATATCCGGGGCGCGGTGGTGGCCCATAGCCGCATCACCGAATACAAGCGGATCGAGGTCAAGCTGGCCGAACAGGCCCGGCAGCTACGCGAGGCCGACCGCCGCAAGGATGAATTCATCGCCATGCTGGCCCATGAACTCCGCAATCCCCTGGCCCCCATCGGCAACGCGCTCAAGATCATGGGCCACACGGACGGCCTGCCCGTGCGGGCCGCTTGGTGCCGGGGAGTGGTCGAGCGCCAGGTCGAGCATCTGACCCGCTTGATCGACGACCTTCTGGACGTATCCCGCATCAACCATGGCCGCATCGAACTCAAGCGGGAACCCCTGGCGCTCCAGGAGGTGGCCCGGCAAGCGGTGGAAACCAGCCGCCCGCTGTTCGAATCCCGCCACCAGCGTTTCTCCCTGGCCGCGCCCCGCGAGCCGATCTGGATCGAAGGCGACCGCATCCGGCTGGCCCAGGTGATCGCCAACCTGCTCAACAACGCCGCCAAATACACCGGCGAGGGCGGGCGCATCACCCTGGCCCTGGAAGCCCGGCCCGGCCATGTGGACATCCGGGTCCGCGACACCGGCTGCGGCATCGACCCGGCCTGCCTGCCCAATTTGTTCGAGCTGTTCTACCAGGCCGACCACAGCCTGGACCGCGCCCAGGGTGGCCTGGGCATCGGCCTGTCCTTGGTGCGGCGCCTGGTGGAGATGCACGGCGGCGAAGTGCGGGCGTTCAGCGCCGGGCGGGGGCGGGGCAGCGAATTCGTGGTATCCCTGCGGCGGCTATACAGCGTCCCGGTTCCATCGGCGGCCCCCCTCCCCGGCCCGTCCCCGGCGGGGCTGAAAAAAATCCTGATCGTGGACGATAACCAGGACGCCGCCGAAAGCCTGGGCTTGTTGCTGGGACTCGGCGGGCACCGGGTCTGGATCGCCCATGACGGGCCGGACGCCCTGACCATGGCCCTGGCCGAACCGCCCGAGGTGGTGCTGTTGGATATAGGCTTGCCGGGAATGGATGGCTACGCGGTGGCGCGGGCCATGCGTGGATCCGCAGGCACGGACCGCCCAACGATCATCGCCCTGACCGGCTATGGCCAACCCGAGGACCGGGAGAAAACCCGCGCCGCCGGTTTCGACGCCCATTTGGTCAAGCCGGTCGATCTCGACACTTTGAACCGGCTGCTGGGCGCCGCGGATCGCGGGCCGTAGCGTGGGCTCCCGCCGTGGGGATGGCGGCCCGCCCACGGGTATAATGTGTGGTTTCATCCGAGCCGTACCACCACCATGTCCAATGTTTTCCCGCCCTGTCCCCAATGCGCCCTTGAAAACACCTACCCCGACGGCGACCGCTATGTCTGCGCCGATTGCGGCCATGAATGGTCCGCCACCGCCCCGGAGGACGCCGACGCCACCGATAGCCGGATCGTCCGCGACGCCAACGGCAATGTGCTGGCCGATGGCGATGCCGTGGTCCTCATCAAAGATTTGAAGGTCAAGGGTTCGTCCACCGTCCTGAAGATGGGCACCAAGGTCAAGAGCATCCGTCTGGCCGATGGCGACCACGAAGTCGATTGCCGGATGGAGGGCGGCAATTTCATGCTGAAAGCCTGCTATCTGAAGAAGGTCTAGCGGGTGGCTCGTGGGATGGCTGGCCGGTATGTTGGTAGGCCGACGGGTTTCGGCGACCGCTTCCACCCTTCCATGCGCCACCCACAGGAAAAGCGCGAACGCTCCCCGCCGACGGTTTACAGGGGCGGCCCCAGGTCGTCCTCCCCGGCCGGCTTCTTCTTTTTCTTGTCGGCCTTGGCGTTCGCGGACGCGGCGTAGGCACCGGCGTTCTTGAGGGTGACGGTGGGCGGGCCTTCGACGGTGTGGGCAATCAAGGTCGCCACCCGTTCCAGGGCCAAGCCGGCCGCCTCGGCGCTATAGCCCGCCCGGCCCTCGGCGGCGAAACCATGGCCGGCCGGATATTCGTACACCCTGACATCGGGCCGGGTCGAGCGGAACCCGATGATCCGCGCCGCCGGGATGTGGGGATCGGCCAGACCGAAATGGAGTTGGGTCGGTATCCGCCGCTTGGGGCCGGGGTCTTCGGCGATGCCGCAGCCGTAGTAGCCGATGGCGCAGGCCAGCCCCTTCACCAGGTTCGCCGCATGGTAGGCCAGATACCCGCCCCAGTCGTAGCCGATCAAGACCACCTTGCCATGGGCGGCGACGGATTCGACCGTGGCCTGGATATCGGCCATGGCTTTCCCGAAACCCACGCCCCGGACCAGGGCCAAGCCCTCGGCGGCACCGGCCTCGTCCGCGCCCAGTTCCACGCCCTTCTTGGCACGGTCGAACAAACAGGGCGCGACCGCGACGTAACCCCGCGCCGCGTGGGCGTCCACCACGTCCCGGATGTGCCGGGTCACGCCGAACAATTCCTGAAGCACCACCACCGCGCCTTTCGGCGCACCCGCCGGGTCCGCCCGGTAGGCGGAGAAAACAAAGCCGTCACTTGCCGTAATATCGATCATCGTCGCTTATCTCCAAACTTGGATCCGCCCGCGACCCGCCCCCGGAAGGATCGGTCCCGTCCGGCCAATGGGCCGCCACCTGCCGGAATCCCATGGGTTTCGCGTTCCGACCGCAGCGTTTCCGGCCCTGGTCCGCTACGCAGGTTCCGGGCCAGGGAGCGGGTGGGTGGCCGGTCGCCGCCCCTGGGGACCGTGCTGGATATGGGCCGGGCCTCCTTAGAGAAACATAGATTAATCAATGATTTGGAGCTGGTCGGTCCGGGTTTTCCGCCGTCCGCCCTCACAGTTGGGAGATATGGTCCGGGGTGTGGCCATCGCTGTCGGCGGGCATTAACTCCACTAAATACCATGTAATTTACTCAACATTTTGTCCGGTCCCGCCGCACGAAACGCGACAAGGGGAACGGGCGGCGGGATGTCCGGGCGGAACCCAAGCGCGGTGGGCACCGGATCACCCTGGGCAGGCGGCAGGCTAATTGTTTAATAGCCGGGGCCGGAAACCGGGGGAAAGCCTTTATGGCGGGCTTCGCGGCCCTATGCTGGCTGCCGCGCCCTGGATCATGGAACGCGCGTTGGGCTGGCTGAACCATTCCCGACGGCTGAGCAAATGCTACGAGCGCCTCACCCGGACCGACGCAGCCTGGATTTACATCGCCATGACCCGCATCATGCTTCAGCGAATAGCTTGAGCGGGGAATTCCCTAACAGCCTCTAAGCGATTCCGGCCCAAGGCAAAAACCGGGCTTGGATTCTTACCCTTATTTTCACCCTCTTACCACCCTCCACTCACCTCCACAGGGAAGCCGGTTGCCCCGTGGCCCGGAAGATGGGAAAATGGCCCAAGCTATTGTTTTCAAATGACCTTATACCTAGAACGGCTCATGCTGGTCGAACCCGACTCCCAAACTCCCAAGGGGAAGGTCGTACGTTCCAATCGTATTCGGGGCACCCTGTTCATCAAAGGCTTATCCCCATCACGGGGGTGGGCCTTTTTCGTTTGCGGCGGATTCCATCCGGCTCTTCACCCAGGCCGGTCCTCATCACACTCCACGCGAGGCTTTGCCCTTGACCACCATCGCCGTGATTTTCGCCTTGGTCTACCTCGGCATGTTGCTGGGGGGTTTGCCGTTCTTGCAGTTGGACCGGACCGGCATCGCCCTGCTGGGCACCATCGCCCTGCTGGTCAGCGACTCGATCACCCTGGAGGACGCCGGGCGGGCGATCCATATGCCGACCTTGATCCTGCTATTTGCCTTCATGGTGGTGGCGGCCCAATTACGGCTGGGCGGCTTTTACGGCTGGATCACCGAGCGCTTCGGGACGCTGCGGACCAGTCCGCCGGGCCTGCTCGCCGTGTTGATCGCGGTGGTCGCGGGGCTTTCCGCCGTCTTCAGCAACGATGTGGTCTGCCTTTCCATCGCCCCCGTCTTGATCGACATCTGTCTGTACCGCCGTCTCGACCCGGTTCCGTTCCTGCTGGGACTGGCCTGCGCGGCCAATATCGGCTCGGCGGCCACTTTGATCGGCAATCCGCAAAACATGCTGATCGGCGGCAGGTTGGGCCTTTCGTTCACCGGCTACCTGCAAGACGCGGCCATTCCGGTGCTGCTCGCCATGATCGTGACCTGGCTGGTGATCGCCGGTCTCTGGCGGGGGCGGTGGGCCGGGCAAAGCCGCCCCGGCCCGCTCGAAACCGCAACCCACCCCCCCACCCAGCTCGATGGGTGGCAAGCCGCCAAAGGACTGCTGGTGGCGGCGACCCTGTTCGTGTTATTCCTATTTTCCGGGGAGTCGCGGGAGTTATTGGCCCTGGGCGGGGCCGGCCTGCTGCTATCGTCCCGCAAGCTGCATTCGCGCCAGATGCTGGGCTTGGTGGATTGGCAAGTGCTATTGCTCTTCATCGGCCTTTTCATCGTCAACGCCGCCCTGGAACGCACCGGCCTGCCGCAACGGGCGGTCGCCGACTTGGCGGCTTCCGGGGTCGATTTGCACCGTCCGGCGGTGCTGTACGGCGTCACGTTCCTGCTCAGCAACTTGGTTTCCAACGTCCCGGCGATCATGCTGTTGCTGCCGGTCGCCGCCCCCAAGGACGGGGCGCTCCTCGCCCTGTCGAGCACCTTCGCCGGGAATTTGCTGGTCATCGGCAGTATCGCCAACATCATCGTGATGGATGCCGCCGCCCGCCGTGGTATCCACATCGGTTGGAAACAACATGCCTGGGTCGGCGTGCCGGTGACTTTACTCACCCTGGGGATTGCCGCCGCGTATCTGTTGGTCTGGCCGGGAGCGATGCGCTAACACGGTCCCCGTCATCCAGAGAGCCCCAGCCCGATCAAGAACAAGCGCCCATAATCCGCCAGCGTCCCGCCCTGGCAAGGCCGGGCGAACACATGGATCAAGGCATAAAATTGCAAAGTGCCATACACCGCCAGGATATCCAGCGGCCAGCGCCCGTCCCAGGTCCAAGGCTTGCGCTTGCTCCGCTTGCCCAATAGATAAAGTTCGGTCAGCGCGATCCCCAGGCCCAACAGGACGAAATAAGGCCAGGTCTGCAATACGCCCCAGAAATTCTCGAAGCGCAAACCCTTATAGAAAAACTCTTCCGGCACATGTCCCCAAAACAGATTGCCGAAGCAAGCCGCCGCCATCGTTGCCACGAAAATCCGCAGCCGGGTATGCTGCTTGAAAAACCGGAAAAACACCGGATAAAAGAACGCCCGCACCAGGAATTCCCGGTAATGGAAAGTGAAGCGCGTCCAAAATGAAACCAGGTTGGTCGCCAACCAAGGCCGGTCGAAATAAGGGTCCATCCGATAGCCGAATACCCGCCATACCCCGGTTTTGAAATGCAATACCGCCGCCCAGACCAGGAACCAGCGCACTTGATCCAATAGCGTGGTCAGCAATACTGAAGCCGTGGTCGCCGTGTGGGTCGCGACATAATCGCACACCAATTGCTTGGTATGGGCCTGATGGACATCCAGTCCCAGCGCCGCGAATCCCGCCACCAAGCGCAGGCGCAAATATTCGCCAAATACCAGATACAGCAAAGCCACGCCCCAGATCTTCACGCCTTCCCAAGCCAGTTTGTTCTTATCCTCGGCCAGATAAGTTTCATCGAGATAGCGATACCCTTGGCCGATGGCCACGCCCCAGTGCCAATTGGGCAGGGCGGCGGGCGTCAGGAACACGGCGAGATACTCCCGGAAAGCCAGGTCTTGCGGTACTTGCCGCTGGTTATAATCGATGTGGTACAGCATCAGCCGTTCCCATTGCCAGAAGAACAGCAAAATACCCAGCGGCAGTTTCCAGGCGTGGCTCCCCAAACCCTCGGCCAACGCACCCAGCAAGACCACGATCAAGGCCGATTGGATGGCGACGATCCGTGCCGCCGCCAAGGCGCGGGGCTGGCGCTCCAAGCGCGGCAAACCGTGGCGGTAGAGTTCCATGAC
This sequence comes from Methylomagnum ishizawai, assembly GCF_900155475.1. Lineage (NCBI taxonomy): Bacteria > Pseudomonadati > Pseudomonadota > Gammaproteobacteria > Methylococcales > Methylococcaceae > Methylomagnum > Methylomagnum ishizawai. The sequence goes on from NZ_FXAM01000001.1 coordinate 4,481,860, forward strand.
CGCCCAACCGGCCAGCAAGGCCGGGGCGGCACCGGCATCGCCCCCGGCCAAGGCCCAATAGCCCAGGCCGCCGCTCGCGGCGGCGATGGCAAGCCCGAACCGCGGCGGGCAAGCATGGAACAACAGGTAAACCACTCCATGCGCCGCCAGCAAGCCCGCCAAGGCCGCGCCGCCATACACCACCCACCCCGCCAGCAAGAACCACAGCACCAGCGCCGTCCGCTTATGCCGCAGCGGCAGGAAATACGCGCTGAGGAACGCACCGGCCACCGCGCCGAACAGCACCAGGCGCTGGTCGTCGGTGTCGAGCGCATCGGTATCGGCTCGATACATCCACAACTTGCTATCGACATTGTGGTCGGTGTCGAACACACCTTCGGGCACCCAACCCAGCCAACGGGCCAAGTCTTCCGGGGCAGGCAGGCCCAGCGCCGTGGCGGCGTGGGTGAACAGGTAGCCATAGACGGCCAGCATCGCCAGCACGGCGGCGACGGTTTTGGGGTCGTGGCGGACGGCGTTTTCGGCGCGGCGGGAGGCGCTGGCGGGGCGGTTGCGGAACAGGCCGGCCATGCCTAGCCCGCGAGCTTGGCGAGTACGAAATCGGACAGGGCGTCCAGGGTCTCGAAATTATCGGCGCTGATATCGGCGTCGCCCAGTTTGATGCCGAAGCGCTGTTCCAGGAATAACACCATTTGGATGACCTCCATGGAATGGGCGAACCAATCGTCGAGCAAAGGGGTATCCGGGGTTAATTCGCCGGTTTGTTCCGGGGCGCTGTGTTGGAGATGGGCGGCGAGTTGGGCGATAACCGTATTTTTATCCATGGCGTGGGCTTCCGGGAGTTTTTAGGAATAAGGTAGCCCGCATGGAACGGCGCGTCATATGGGGCACGCGGCCCGGGGACCGAATCCCCCGGATCGCGCTATCGCTCCATCCGGGTTACGCGGGGGAGGAGCATCCGGCCAACAGGGTTTCCCGGTCGATCTTGCCATTGGGCGTGACCGGGAAATGGTCCAGGTATTGGCAGGTTTGGGGAATCATATAGGCGGGCAGGCAGGCCGCGAGTTGTTGCCGCAAATCGGGCAGCGGCTGGCCGCTGGCGGCGGTATAGAACGCCAGTATCCTTTGCCCGGCGCGGTCGTAGAGGGCGCAGCACTGTTGGATGCCCTCGATCCGGCCCAGGGCGGTTTCGATTTCGCCGAGTTCGATCCGGTGGCCCAGGTATTTGATTTGCTGGTCGCGGCGGCCCACGAAATAAATCAAGCCATCCCGGCCCGAGCGATAACCATAATCCCCGGTTTTATACAGGATTTCCCGGTAATGGGGGTTGCCGGGGTGTTGGATGAAAGCGGCCTGGGTTTGCTCCGGGTTGTTCCAGTAACCTAAAGCCACGCCGATACCGCCCACACAGATTTCCGCCACGGTATCGGGTTCGGCGACCACTCGGCCCACGTCGTCCAGGAATATGATTTTGCTATTGGCGCAGGGTAGACCCAAGGGCACGGCGTCGAGCCCGGCCAATTCATCCCCGAAGATATGAAAAATGGCATCGACCGTGATTTCGGTCGGGCCGTAGAGATTAGATAACAGGGCGTGGGGGAGTTTTTCGCGCAGGTATTTCAGGGTATTGAGCGGCATGGCCTCGCCCGCGAATAGGACTTTCCGCAAGCTTTCCAACTTCCGCCCGGAAAATAAATCGAAGGCGGCGATATTCGCCAATAACGAAGGCACGAAGAAAATCAGGCTGATGCGTCGGGCTTCGAGATAGGCCACCAAATCCGACAGGAAACGGAATGTGCGTTTGGGAATGAGATGCAGGGTGGCCCCGGTGGCGAAACTGGCATAGAGGTCCAGCACCGAGTTGTCGAAATATAAGGGGGCTTGGCTGCCGATGATTTCGTCGGCGTGGATTTGGTAGGTCGCCACCACCCAATCGATGTAGTCGATCACGGCGGCGTTGGCGATGGTCACGCCCTTGGGTTCGCCGGTGGTGCCGGAGGTGAAGATGATATAGAGCGGGTCCAGCCCGGTCAGCGGGGCGAGGTCCGCGAGCAAGGCCGTCGCCTGCGCGGGATCGTGATCCAGCGCGACGGTCCGGCCCGCCACCTGGAAATCCGCGCCGTCCCATTCCACCACGGGCGGATCGTCCAGCAAGCGCCACACCGCCGCCCGCCGCGCCGCGGGACTCGTGACATCGAAGGGCACGTAGATATGCCCGGCGAGTTGCACGGCCAAGATCGCCGCCACCGCCGCGCTGGATTTGTCGATGGCGACCACCACCGGGCGGCGCGGTCCCGGCACGGCTTGTTTGATGCGCCAGCCTAGGGCTACGGCTTGCCGCCACAGTCCGGCATAGGTGATGGACCCCTGCACATCGACCAGGGCGGTGCGGTCGGGGTGGCGGTCCTTCGTGCTTAGGAAATAATCGAGCGCAAGTCTTTGCATGGCGGGAACGGGGATGGGGTGGCCGGACGGGTTGCGACAGCGTAACCCGCCCCGGCGCGGAATCCCAGGCTCAATCCTCCGGCCTGGGCTTGAACTGCGCCGCCAATTGCGCCTGCACATTGGGCGGCACCGGCTCGTAATGGCTGAGTTCCAGGGTATAGGAACCTTGCCCGGCGGTCAGCGCCTTGAGCCGGGAATGGTAGCCTTCCAACTCGGCCAAGGGGGCGCGGGCCTTGACCTGGGCCATGCCGCCCCGCGCCGGATGATGGCCCGTCACCTGGCCGCGCCGGGCCGACAAATCGCCGCTGACATCGCCGATGGCGGATTCGGGGATGTTGAGTTCGATGGCGACGATGGGTTCCAGCAGGATGGGCTTGGCCTTGGCGATAGCGTCGAGGAAGGCTTTCTTGCCCGCCGACACGAAGGCGACTTCCTTGCTATCCACCGAATGGCTCTTGCCGTCGTAGACCGCCACCTTCACATCTTGCAAGGGATAGCCGGCGATGGCCCCGAGTTCCAACACCTGATGCACGCCCTTGGCCACCGCCGGGATGAATTGGCCGGGGATGGTGCCGCCCTTGACCTCGTCCACGAACTCGAAACCCGCCCCGCGCGGCAAGGGTTCGACCCGCAGGAACACCTCGCCGAACTGGCCCGCGCCGCCGGTTTGTTTTTTGTGGCGGTGATGGCCTTCGGCAGGGGTGGTGATGGTTTCGCGGTAGGGGATTTTGGGGGTGTGGGCGTCCACGTCGAGCCGGTATTGCTCGTGCATCTTTTCCAACACCCGCTTCAAATGCAGTTCGCCCAGGCCGTGCATCACTTCCTCGTGGGTCGAGGCATCGTAGTCCACATGGAAACTGGGGTCTTCGGCCTCGATCTTGTGCAGGACTTCCGACAGTTTATGCTCGTCGCCCCGGCGCTTGGGCTTGATGGCGAGGCCGAACACCGAATGCGGGAAATCCAAGGGCTTGAGGTGGATATGGTCGTCCTCGGGCGCATCGTGCAAGACCGAGTCGAACACCACTTCCTCGACCTTGGCCACGGCGCAGATATCGCCCGGCCCGGCGCGGTTGATCGGCATATGCTGCTTGCCTTGCAGCATGAACAACTGGTTCACCTTGAACGGCTTGCGCGATTCGCCGACGAACAGCTGGGTGTCCGGGGTGATGGTGCCCTGGTGGACCCGGAACACCGTCATCTTGCCGACATAGGGGTCGATCTCCACCTTGAACACATGGGCCAAGACGTGCTTGGAAGGATCGGGCACCGAGCGGAACGGCACGGCGTCCTTGCGCTCGCTATTCGAAGGCCAGCGCTCGAACAAGGGCGGATTGCCCTCGCCGGGATGGGGCAGGAGTTTCACCATCATATCGGCCAGTTCCGCCACCCCCGCCCCGGTGCGGGCCGAGACGAAGCACACCGGCACCAGATGCCCTTCCCGCAAGGCCGCCTCGAACGGCGCGTGCAATTCTTCCGGGGCGATCTCGCCCTGTTCCAGGTAGCGGGTCATCAAAGCCTCGTCCACCTCCACCACTTGATCGACCAAGGCCCGGTGGGCTTCCGCCACCGAGGAAAAATCGGCCTCGCCCGCCGGATTGAAGAAGCAATCCACCACGCGGGCACCGTTGGCGGCGGGGAGGTTGATGGGCAGGCATTCCTTGCCGAAGGCGTCCTGGATTTCCCGCAAGAGTCCGGGCAGGTTGCCGTTCTCGCCGTCAATTTTATTGACAACGATCATCCGGCATAGGCCACGGGCCTCGGCCCAGTGCATCATGCGCTGGGTGGTGAATTCGACACCGTTCTGGGCATTGATCACCACGGCCACGGTCTCCACCGCGTCCAGGGCGCATAGCGCCTGCCCCAGGAAATCGGGAAAGCCGGGTGTGTCCAATAAATGGACGCGGGTATCTTGGTGGACGAGATGGGCGACGGCGAGTTTCAGCGAGTGTTGGTGGGATTTTTCGAGGGGCTCGTAATCGCAGACGGTATTGCCTTTCTCGACGCTGCCGGGCGTGTTGATCATGCCGGTCTTATGCAGCAAGGCTTCGGCCAGGGTGGTTTTGCCCGCCCCGCTCTGGCCCACCAGGGCGAGGGTGCGGAGGTTTTCCGTGGGATAGGCCAAGGCATTCATAGTGTTTCCCTCCGAGGCTTGTTCTGTTATCTATTCATAGCGCCGCCCGCGAGTGTAGGCGAGGGGGTGGGAAGGTTCAAGCGGCCCTACGGTCCTGATAAAGCCCAGTCCCACCAGGGCCGGATTTGTATGGATTTTCTTACGGCGGACCCCGCCGCCGCCGCCAAACCCCGTCCGAACAGAGAAAAATATCGCGTCCAGACAAAGCCTTGGCCGACATGGTGCGATTCATGCTATGCCGGAGGCAGGCGCTGGCTTGACGGCACCACCGCAAACCAGCCGGAAAATTTTCGATTCCCCGAGGAACCACAATGAACCAAAACGCTCCTTACCGCGGCCTGATCGGCACGGTGGCGGCACTCGCGCTATGGGGGTTCGCCACCCTGGGCCAGGCCGCCTCCCTGGTCACCAAAACACCCGGTCTGCCCGATATCGACAGCAGCGGCGACAGCCCCCACCTCGAAATCCATTACAACGCCGGCAGCCAAGCTTTCTCGGCCAACAGCGGCGGGTTTTTCTTCTTCGATCCCGCGCCCCCCACTTATTTTTCCGACGGGAGCTATTCGGTGTCGGCCCAGATCGACACCAGCGGCAACCTGATCGCCGATCCCGGCAACCTCGTCAGCCTGTACGGCGATATCGATGGCGGTACCGGCGTCCTCAACCTCTTCACCGGGCATATCTCCCAGTTCGCCTATACCTTCGACGCCTCCGCCAACACCAGCGAATTCCAATTCGTGGTCGATGTGACCAGCACCGACGCCAGCCTGGGCTTCAATCCGGGCACGCAGGTCGGCATCATCATGCTCAGCCACACCAACTGGGGCAGCTTCGGCGGCGGCTTCGACGACACCGCCGGCACGGCGACCGTCGATAACTTCCTCCTCGCCTCCGTCCCCGAACCGTCCATCCTGGCCCTGTTGGGCATCGGCGCCTTGGCGACCGGCCTTCGTTCCCGGCGCGGCGCGACAACCGCCTAAACCGGCCCCGGCCCAAGCCCGGCCATGGGCCGGGCTTCACAATTCCGAAGCCCATCCCTCTTGCCACCGCGGCGGCACCAGAGCGAAACTTTGCCGACGCGGGATGTCTGGAATTTTTTACTCCTTCCCATCCCTCCGACACTTCCCAGGAATATCCAGCCAGCGCTTGCCAACCCAAGCGGGGCGAAGGCGTCCCGTGGGCAGTAACACGCCCATAGACCACTTGACGGCGCAGGGTGGCAACGCCAGGCCGGGGTATCCGTATGCGATTTTTTACGATTTAGCTGGCTTTCCTTTACAAAGCCCTGAAAAAAAACAAAATTTCCCTTACAATCAAATGCTTACATTAAAAAAGATAGGGTGGCCCGGTTTGTGCTTACACCAAGTATCCAGGTTAATTACCACAAAACACCTGAAAAACAAAGTGATTTAAGTCTCATTTTGGACAATAAAGCCGCGAACCCGCTGGCGGGATTGGAGATTTCCCCGGCCCAGGTTCACGGCAATACACGGCCCATGGATACGCAATATTTCGATGTCGCCCCCCGTCATTGGCTCATCGATGAATACAATCAATCAAAAGTGACAATAAAATGAGTCCATTCATCCGACCATTCACACTACTAGCCCTCTTGTCCTATTGGGTCGGCGGCTCTGCGGCCATACCGACACCTGGCTATCCCAAGATACAGCTCACCAACCCCGGCAGCCTCAGCTATAACGCCGCTTCCGGGCTGGTCACCCTCAGTTCCTCCCTCAGCACCGCGACCCTGGTGTCCGGTGGCAGCGCGGCCTTGGTCCAGCCGATCGCTACCGCCGCTTCCCGGAACCTCAGCGTCAAGCTGATGCTGAACCCGGCCAACGGCAGCTTCGTGGGCGGCGTGACCGGCAACGACTTGGTGGTGACCGGCAACATCGGCAGCAGCTACGCCTCCCCCCTGCTGACCGGCGAGGTCTTGAGCTTCCAATACAGCGATACCGCCAGCGCCACCGACACCGCCGAATTGCGGGTCAAAGTCACCGGCGGCAGCCTCGCCAGCGATCCCGGCTACCAAGGCCAGGACATCGGCATCCTGTTGACCCTGGAATCGGTCACGATCAATCCCGTGGTCTATAGCCAGAACTTCACCAGCGCCTCGGCCAAGGGCAATTTCGGCCCGATCCCGCCGGTCGCCGCCCCGCCCTGCACCGTGGAAATCGGCGATTACGTCTGGCAGGACAGCAGCCGCGACGGCATCCAGGACAGCGGCGAACCCGGCCTCAACAACGTCAAGGTCAACCTGCTGGACGCCAGCAACGCCGTGGTCCAGTCGATCCTGACCGCCCAGGGCGGCCCGACCAACCAGGACGGCTACTACGTGTTCTACGCCCAGTGCGGCACCTACACCGTCTCGGTCGATACCACCACCCTCCCGGCCGGCTTCTCCCCGACCACCCCGAACGCGGGCACCAATCCCACCGCCGACAGCAACGGCAGCCCCTACACGGTGAGCCTCGGCACCGACGGCAGCGCCGACGATAGCATCGACTTCGGCTATACCCCGCCCTGCACCGGCAGCATCGGCGATTTCGTCTGGCAAGACACCAACCTCAACGGCAAGCAGGACGGCGGCGAACCCGGCCTCGACGGCATCACCGTCTACCTGAAAGACAGCACCGGCACCACCATCCTGGCCACCGCCACCACCGGCACCGGCGGTCCCAACAACCAATCCGGCTACTACCAGTTCTCCGGACGTTGCGCGGGCAGCTATCTGGTCGAAGTGGACGCCACCACGGTCCCGGCCAACTTCACCGCCACTACCACCAATGTCGGTGGCGACGCCAGCCTGGACAGCAACAGCCATCCTGCCCCGGTGACACTGGCGAGCGACAGCGGCAGCGACCAAAGCGTCGATTTCGGCTACAAGCCGCCCTGCACCGGCACGCTCGGCAACCTCGTCTGGAACGACCTCGACCGCGACGGCATCCAAGACGCGGGCGAACCCGGCATCAACGGCGTCAAGGTCTTGCTGCTCGACGCCAACCAGAACCAGATCGCGATGGCGATCACCAATCCGGGCGGCTCCGGCAACCCGGACGGCCTGTACCAGTTCACCGGCTTGTGCGCGGGCACCTACTACGTCAAGGTCGACGAAACCACCCTCAACCCCGATCTGGTGGCGAGTCCGGTCAGTGTCGGCGGCAACCGCACGGTCGATAGCAACCCGCAGCCGGCCCAGGTGGTGTTCACCCTCAACAACGGCGGCGACCAAACCCTGGATTTCGGCTACAACTCCCCCTGTAAGGGCAACATCGGCGACTACGTCTGGCACGACCTCGACCGCGACGGCATCCAGGACGCGGGCGAACCCGGCATGAACGGGATCACCGTCAACCTCAAGGATTCCACTGGCGCCATCGTCGCCACCACCGTGACCGGCCCCGGCGGTCCCGGCAGCCAGGACGGCTACTACCAGTTCAACGGCCTGTGCGCCGACAACTACACGGTGGAAGTGGACACCGCCAGCCTCCCGACCGACTACACCGCGGCGCCATCGGTCCAGGGCAACAACACCAACCAGGACAGCAACGGCAGCCCCGCCACGGTCAGCCTGGGAACCGACACCAGCACGGCCCAAGATATCGACTTCGGCTTCCTGTCGCCCTGCTCCGGCGTCATCGGCGACTATCTCTGGGAAGACGACAACCAGAACGGCCTCCAGGACTCGACCGAACCGGCCCTGGACGGCATCACCGTGCAGTTGAAGGACGGCCTGGGCAATATCGTCGCGACCGATATCACCGGCACCGGCGGTTCCACCGGCAAACCTGGCTACTACGAGTTCCGGGGCTTCTGCGCGGGCACCTACACCGTGGTGGTCGATCCCACCGGCCTGCCGCCCGGCTTCGTCCCCACGCTGAACAACGTGGGCGGCAACCGGGGCGTGGACAGCAACGGCAGCCCGGCCAGCGTCACCCTGGCCTCCGACAACGCCAGCGACCTCAGCATCGATTTCGGCTACAAACCGCCCTGCCTCGCCAAGATCGGCAACTACGTCTGGGCCGACAAGAACCAGAACGGCCTCCAGGATGCCAGCGAAACCGGCATCAACGGCGTCACCGTCAACCTGAAGGACAGCAGCGGCACCCTCATCTACACGGAGCAGACCTACACCAACACCAACCCCGGCTATTACCAGTTCAGCGGCCTTTGCACGGGCAGCTATAGCGTCGAGGTGGACGGTTCCACCCTGCCGCTGGGCTATATCCCGACCACCGCCCTGGTGGGCGGCGACCGCGGTGTCGATAGCAACAACATCCCGAGCGCCGTCACCCTGACGACCAACAGCAGCTACGACAGCACGGTGGACTTCGGCTATGTGCCGCCCGCCAACCTGGGCGATAGGGTCTGGAACGACGCCAACGGCAACGGCATCCAGGACGGCGGCGAAACCGGCCTCGTCGGCCTCAAGGTGGAGCTGTACCAATGCACCAGCAACACCCTCAAGGGAACCACCTACACCGGCACCGACGGCCTCTATGGCTTCCCGAATATCGCGCCGGGCAGCTATTACATCCGCGTCTACGCCAACGCCACCTACCCGGTGTTCACCACCGCCAACCTGGGCGGCAACGAAGCGCTGGACAGCGACGCCAACGCCAGCGGCGTCACCCAGTGCGTCACCTTGACCTCGGGCCAGACCTACAACGACCTGGATGCCGGGTTGCAACCGGCCACCGCCAGCCTGGGCGACTTCGTGTGGAACGACGCCAACCAGAACGGCTTGCAGGATAGTGGCGAGGCGGGCATCGGGGGCGTCTTGGTCAGCCTCTATAACTGCGGTTCGACCGCCGCGCTGCGCACCACCAACACCGGCTCCGATGGCAAATACGCCTTCACCGGGCTGGTGGCGGGCTGCTACGAAGTCGGCTTCCAAACCCCAGGCGGCTACACCCTCACCGTGGCGAACGTGGGCGCGGACGACGGCATCGACAGCGACCTGATCCAGACCACGGGTCGCACCACCGCCTACACCCTGGCGATAGGGCAGGCGTTGACGACCGTGGATGCCGGGTTCTACACCAAGGGCTCCAATGGCTGCGACGAGGACGACGACGATAAGGACGGCGATAAATCGGGCGACAAGGACGACGACAAATCCGGCTGGGGCGACAAGTCCGACGACAAGGACGGTGATAAATCCGGCTGGGGCGACAAGTCCGACGACAAGGACGGTGACAAATCCGGCTGGGGCGACAAGTCCGACGACAAGGACGGCGACAAATCCGGCTGGGGCGACAAGTCCGACGACAAGGACGGCGACAAGTCCGGCTGGGGCGACAAGTCCGACGACAAGGACAGCGACAAATCCAGTTGGGGCGATAAATCGGACGATAAGGATGATGACAAATCCGGCTGGGGCGATAAATCGGATGACAAGGACGGCGACAAATCCGGTGGCGGCTCCAGCAGCGACTGCGAACACGACCACGATCCGTGTTCCAGTGGCAACACGGGTTCCGGCGATAAGTACGGCGACGACAAATCGGGCGATAAATCCTGGGACAAGTCCGACGACAAGGACAGCGACAAATCCGGCTGGGGCGATAAGTCCGGCGACAAATCCAGTTGGAACGACAAGGATGGCGATAAATCTTGGGACAAGTCCGATGACAAATCCGGCGACAAGTCGGATGACAAGGACGGGGATAAATCGGGCGCGGGTAGCTGCGGCGATAAGTCCGATGACAAATCGGGCGATAAATCCGATGACAAGTCCGGCTGGGACGATAAGTCCGATGACAAATCCGATGACAAGTCCGGCTGGGACGATAAGTCCGATGACAAATCCGACGACAAGTCCGGCTGGGATGACAAGTCCGATGACAAATCGGGCGATAAATCCAGCTGGGGGGGATGGTATGGCTGGAAACACTAAACCCTAGCTTCGTCCACCATCGGGGCGCGGCTCGACGCCTGTCCCGGAAACCAAGCCCTTGCCCTTACGGGGCAAGGGCTTTTTCATGTCCGCCGCCCAGCACGAGCGGTGCTATAGTTGCCAGCCCTTAGCGAACCCTTTGGACCAACCTATGTGGACGGACGATCCCGATGATTACGAACCCGAGCTTCCCCCCAGCAAATCCCAACTCAAGCGCGACAGCGCGGCGCTACACGACCTGGGCCAGGAACTGATCGAACTCCCCCCCGAGCAACTCGCCCGGCTGGACCTGCCCCCCGGACTCCTGGACGCGGTGCGGCTGGGCCAGACCATCACCGCCCACGGCGGACTGCGCCGCCAGCGCAAATACATCGGGAAGCTGCTGCGCGACCTCGACCCCGAACCCATCCGCCAAGCCTTGGCCGATTTGAAAGTGGTCAGTGCCGACGCCGTCCGCCTGCAACACACCTGCGAGCGCTGGCGCGAACGGATGCTGGCCGGGGGCGACGCCGCCGTGAACGAATTCCTGGCCGAATACCCGGAAGCCGACCGCCAGAAACTCAGGCAATTGGTCCGCGACGGCCAGCGCGAGCGCCAAGCGGGCCAAGCGCCACGGGCGGCGCGGGCGCTGTTCCGCCATGTCCGGGAAACGCTATCGGCGGACGCGGACGCGGACGGGACGGGGGAGTTCGAGGAGGAGGCACCGGAAGCCGATTGACGCGGCCCGGCCTACAAACCCTCGACCGGAACGCCATCCCGGAACAGCACCAACTGATGGGTCCGCAGCGCCGTCCAGGCCTCGTTGTCGGTGAGCGGCAAGGTGGCGATCACCGCGACCCGGTCCTCGGGCGTGGTGAGCTGGCTGAAATCGACGGTCACGTCCTGATCCACCAAATGGGCGCAGCTGAACGGGGCTTGGCGCACCAGATAATGCAACTGGGTCGAGCAATGGGCGTAGAGAGCGTCGCCGTTCGACAGCAGGCAATTGAAAGTGCCATGGGCGGCGATGTCCTGGCAGAGCCGCTTCAGCACCCCGAACAAGGCGATCTCGTCGGGCGGGCCGTTGGGGAATTCGCGGCGGAAGGTGTCGAGGATATGGCAGAAGGCCCGCTCGCTGTCGGTATCGCCCACCGGGCGGTAATCGCCGGACAGCGCGGGCGCGTAGTTTTCCAGATTGCCATTATGGGCGAACAGCCAATAGCGGCCCCACAGCTCGCGCTGGAACGGATGGCTGTTCTCCAGGGCGATGCGGCCCTGGGTGGCTTTGCGGATATGGGCGATGACATTGGTGGAATGGATCGGATAGCGCCGTACCAATTCGGCGACCGGCGATTCGATGGTGGCCTTGGAATCGAGGAACACCCGGCAGCCCCGGCCCTCGAAAAAGGCGATGCCCCAACCATCGCGGTGATGGTCGGTCAGCCCGCCGCGCAGTTGGAAACCCTCGAAGGAAAAACAGATATCCGTGGGGACGTTGCAATTCATGCCTAGCAATTGGCACATGGCGGTGTCGGTCGGGAGGTTGTGGAAAACGCTTACCAGTATGCCACGAAGCGGCCCCGGCCCCGCCCGGATTCCACCCCGCGCCGTCCATCGCTCCCGCGTGGCGGGCCGGGAATGGGGCTGGTACACTCCGGTCCATCGCACTCCAGTCCTCCAGAACGGGACCGCCATGCACATCGATTTATTCAAGAACACCGACAGCGTCGAAACCTTCCCGGCCGGGACGGCGATCTTCTCGGAAGGCGAGGATTCCGACGGTCTCATGTACGTCCTGCTGGAAGGCGAAGTGGAAGTCTTCGTCGGTGGCAAGCCGGTCAACCTGATCGGGCCGGGCGAATTCCTGGGCGAGATCGGCCTGATCGACCGCGGCCCGCGCAGCGCCACGGCCATCGCCACGATGGATTCCAAACTGGCCCCGATCAACGAAAAGCGCTTCCAATTCCTGGTGCGGCAAACGCCGAACTTCGCCCTGGCGGTGATGCGGTCCATGGCCGAACGCCTGCGCCTGCCCCGCGACTGAGCGGAGCCTCAGCCCGGACGGACGGGCAACCCCCGCCCCTTCACCCAGGCATACAAGGCCGGAATCACCACCAAGGTCAGCACGGTGGAGGACAACATCCCGCCCACCATGGGCGCGGCGATGCGGCGCATGACCTCCGAACCCGTCCCCGTCCCCCACATGATCGGCAGCAAGCCCGCCATGATGGCGACCACGGTCATCATCTTGGGCCGCACCCGGTCCACCGCGCCCTCGCGGATGGCGGCGTAGAGATCGGCGGCCCGCAGCGCCCGCCCCTCCCGCCCGCAACGCGCCCGCGCCGCGCCGAGCGCCTGGTCCAGATAAATCAGCATCACCACGCCGGTTTCCGCCGCCACCCCGGCCAGGGCGATGAACCCCACCGCCACCGCCACGCTCAGGTGATAGCCCAAGCCATACAACAGCCACACCCCGCCGATCAAGGCGAAGGGCAAGGACAGCATCACGATCAGGGTTTCGGTCAACCTGCGGAAATTCAGATACAGCAGCAGGAAGATGATGAACACGGTCAGCGGCACCGCCAGCGCCAGCTTGGCCTTGGCCCGCTCCATGTACTCGAACTGCCCGCTCCAGGTGGCGTAATAACCGGGCGGGAACTTCACCCGTTCCAGCACCGCCCGCTGCGCTTCCGCCACATAGCCGCCGATATCGCGGTCGCGGATATCCACGAACACATAGGCCGACAACAGCGCGTTCTCGGTGCGGATAACCGGGACGCCACGCTCCAGGCCGATCCGCGCCAATTGCCCCAAGGGCACCATGGCCCCGGCGGGCGTCGGCACCAGCACTTCCGAGGCGATGCGCTGCGGCGAATCGCGCAGTTCCCTGGGATAGCGCACGATCACATCGAAGCGCTCCCGGCCCTCGACCGTGGTGGTCACGGTCTCGCCGCCCAGGGCCGTGGCGATCACCTCCAGGAAATCGCCGACCCCGAGGCCGTGCCGCGCCAATTGCAGCCGGTCCGGCTCGATATTGAGGTAATAGCCGCCGGTGATGCGCTCGGCGTAGGCGCTGCCGGTGCCGGGCACGGTCTTGACCACGGCCTCGATCTGGGTGGCGAGCCGCGCCATTTCCGCCAAATCCTTGCCGAACACCTTGATGCCGATGGGCGTGCGGATGCCGGTGGACAGCATATCGATGCGGTTCTTGATCGGCAGGGTCCAGGCGCTGGTGACGCCCGGTAGCTGGGTCGCCCGGTCCATCTCGGCGATGAGCCGGTCCAGGGTCAGGCCGGGCCGCCATTGGTCCTCCGGCTTGAGGTTGACCACGGTCTCGAACATTTCCAAGGGCGCGGGATCGGTGGCGGTGGCGGCGCGGCCCGCCTTGCCGAACACCGACTCGACCTCGGGGAAGGTTTTCAGGATGCGGTTCTGGGTCTGCATGATCGCCGCCGCCTGGGTCACCGACAACCCCGGCAGGCTCATGGGCATGAACAGCAAAGTCCCCTCGTTCAACGTGGGCATGAACTCGCTGCCCAACCTGGAGGCGGGATAGACGCTCGCCGCCAGCGCCAGCACGGCCACGGCCAGGGTGAGCTTCTGCCAGCGCAACACGGTCTCGATGACCGGGCGGTACAGCCAGATCAACAGCCGGTTGATGGGATTTTCATGTTCCGGGACGATCCGGCCCCGGATGAACCAAACCATCAGCACCGGCACCAAAGTCACCGACAGCAAGGCGGCCCCCGCCATGGCGAAGGTCTTGGTGAAGGCCAAGGGCTTGAACAAGCGGCCCTCCTGCTCCTCCAGCACGAACACCGGCAGGAACGACACGGTAATCACGCAGAGGCTGAGGAACAGCGCCGGGCCGACCTCCCGGGCCGCCGCGATCATGAGTTCCAGGCGGTCGGCGCCGGGTCCGGCACGTTCGAGGTGCTTGTGGGCGTTCTCGATCATCACGATGGCGGCATCGACCATGGCCCCGATGGCGATGGCGATGCCGCCCAGGCTCATCAGGTTGGAATTGATGTCCAGCCAACGCATCACGATGAAGGCGATCAACACCCCCACCGGCAACATGACGATGGCGACCAGGGCGCTGCGGACGTGATAAAGGAACACCACACAGACCAAGGCCACCACTAAGCTTTCCTCGAACAGCTTGTCGCGGAGGTTGGCGATGGCCTTGAGGATCAACACGGAGCGGTCGTACACCGGCTGGATCGACACCCCGGCGGGTAAGCCGGGCGCGAGTTGGGCCAGCTTGGCCTTGACATGGTCGATCACGTCCAGGGCGTTCTGGCCGTAGCGGGCGATGGCGATGCCGGACACCACCTCGCCCTCGCCGTTCAATTCGGTGATGCCGCGGCGTTCGTCCGGGCCGAGTTCGACCCGCGCCACATCGCGGATCAGGACCGGCGTGCCGCCCTCGGCCTTCACCACCAAATCCTCGATATCGCGGATGCCACGCAGATAGCCCTGGCCGCGCACCATGTATTCGGTCTCGGCCATTTCCACCACCCGCCCGCCCACGTCGCGGTTGCTGGCGGCGATCACCCGGCCCACCTCGCCCAAGGCGATGCCATAGGCTTGCAGCTTGCGGGGATCGACCACCACTTGATATTGCCGCACGAAGCCGCCGACGCTGGCGACCTCGGCCACGCCCTGGGCCTTGGTGAGTTGGTAGCGGAGGAACCAGTCTTGCAGGGCGCGGAGTTCCGCCAAGGAATGTTGCACGCCCAGTACGGCGTATTGATAGACCCAGCCCACCCCGGTGGCGTCCGGTCCCAGGATGGGCACGGCGTTTTTGGGCAAACGGCCCGCGAGCATGGCGAGATGCTCCAACACCCGCGAACGCGCCCAATATAAATCGGTCCCGTCCTCGAAAATCACATACACGAAGGACGCGCCGAAGAACGAGAAACCGCGCACCACCTTGGAACGCGGCACGCTGAGCATGGCCGTGGCCAAGGGATAGGTCACTTGGTCCTCGACCACCTGCGGGGCTTGGCCGGAATATTCGGTGTAGACGATCACCTGGGCGTCGGACAGGTCCGGCAAGGCGTCGAGCGGGGTTTTCAGCACGGCGTAGACGCCATAGGCCACGACGAAGGCCGTCGCCAGCAGGATGAGGAAGGCATTGCGGGCCGAGCCGTCGATGATGCGCCCGAGCATGGGGGCTCCTTACGGGGAGGGAGGGAGCCGGTGTTATGGCGGATGGGCGGGGGATGGTCAAGGCATTCAATGCATCCCTCCCTTCTTGGCAAAAGGGAGCCGGGGGATTGCATACGCCTCGCTCGGATTCAACCTCTGTAATCCCCTTTACAGGGGACCGGGTACGCGGCGACTCCAGCAACCCGGTCATATCGACGGCATCGCTGATACCCACAACGTCCGTATAAAAAACATCCAGCAAATCGGGGTTATTTCGCGCCTCTCCGGCAAGGCTATGCGGCACAAGCGGCTCGTCCGCGATCAACTCCCGCGCCGATACCCCTTAAACCGTCATTCCGCACCCATGCCCTACACTTTGGCCTTTTCTGAGTGAGGGAGCATGACTTCGACGGTTTCGATCCCGGCGGCGGGTGAAGGAGGTGCCGCCGACTATGCCGTCCAGGACCTCGATCACCTGGGCTTGGTGGCGGGGATGGTCGATGAACTGGGGTTGGTGGAACTGATCGACCGCCTGGTTCCGCAGGACCATGGACAGCGCAAGCTGTCGGTGGGCGTGTTGGTGAAGGCGATGATCCTGAACGGCCTGGGGTTCGTGCAGAGGACGCTGTACCTGATGCCCCGGTTTTTCCAGGACAAGCCGGTGGAACGGCTGCTGGGGCCGGGCGTCCTCGCGGAGCACCTGAACGACGACGCGTTGGGCCGCGCCCTGGACGCCATCCACCGGTACGGCCCCACGGAACTGTTCGCCGCGCTGGCGGCGCAGGCGGTGAAGCGGCTGGGCTTGGCGTGCCGGACGGGGCACCTGGACGCGACCAGCCTGCACACCGACGGCCAGCCCAAGGGTGGGGAGGAGCCGGAAGTCGTCCGCGTCACCCAGGGGTACAGCCGCGACCACCGGCCGGATTTGAACCAGGTGGTGGCGCAGTTCATCTGCGAGAACGAAGCCGGGATTCCCTTGCTCATGAAGGCGCTCGGCGGGAACAGCAGCGACCAGGCCGACTTCCGCCAGACGGTGTCGGCCCATGTTGGGCAATTGCGGACCGACGTGGGGCTGGAATATCTGGTGGCCGACAGCGCGCTCTACACCGGGGAAACCCTGCGGGAATTGGACGGCTTCGGCTGGATCAGCCGGGTGCCGGAGACCGTCGGCCTGGCGCGCGAGTTGACCCTGGCGGTGGCGGGCGACCTGGCGCGGAGCCCGGAGGAACTGGCCTTCCGGAGCCTGTGCGTTACGCATGGCGGCATCCGGCAGCGTTGGCTGGTCGTGCATACCCAGGCCGCCCGCCACCGCGCGGGGAAGGCCTTGGGCAAACGGCACCTGGCCCAGGGCGAGGCCGAGTGGAAAGCCTTCGACCGGCTCCAAAGGACCCCCTTCGCCTGCGCGGCGGACGCCGAAGCCGCTTTGTGCGCCTTCCGCAAGCAGCACAAGCTCACCTCGGTCCACGACGCCCAGGTCCTCGCCCGTCCCCGCTACGCCAAGCAGGGGCGTCCCGCCCAGGGCCAGCCACCGGACGCCCACCAATACTTCGTCCAAGGGGGCCTGGCTTCCCGGATCGATCTCCACCGCCAGGCGCTGGACCGCAAAAGCTGCTTCATCGTCGCCACCAACGAACTGGACGGCCAGGCGCTCCCCGACGGCCGGGTCATCGACCTCTACAAAAAGGGCCAACAGAAGGTCGAGCGTGGATTCCGTTTTTTGAAGGACCCACTCTTTCTTGCCTCCACGCTGTTCCTGAAATCGCCCCGCCGCCTGATGGCTTTGCTCATGGTGATGACCCTGTGCTTGCTGATCTACGCCGCCATCGAATGGCGGATCCGCCAGACCCTGCAAATCAGCCAGCGATCCTTCCCCGACCAGAAGGGCCAGGCCACTCAGTGCCCCACCGCACGCTGGGTCTTCCAGTACTTTTCCGGCATCCGCCTGCTCAAAGTCATGGACTCCCAAACCCTCGTTCTTGGCCTCAACCTCCACCACAGGACAATCCTCGACCTGCTCGGCAACCGCTACGCCGAGCTATATGCCAATTCAGCGTGAAGGGGTGCGGAAAGACGGCTTAAAACAAAGGCCATCCGCATCCACGCGGATTGCGGGCCCGGCGAGACGGCTCCGGCACAGACAGACTAGAGCAATGCGAAAGCTAGCGCATTTTCACATTATTTGTAGGGTGGGATAGCCCAGAAATGGTGGGCATAAATACATGCCCACCCTACGCCTGAACGTAAATCTAAACCGAAAATACCCTAGATCATTGAAATATTTTATACTTTCGGAGATATATATCTAATTTACCCTTGGCTGCCCCGCCCAAATTGCCATTGGTATTGCCTCCGACATAAACCGCGTTGTTATCATCAACACAGACAGCATTGGCGATATCGAAGTCGCTCGTACCGAACTGCCGACCTCTCAATAATTGGCCGTCCATATTATATTTGCGGACGAAGGCGTCGTAGGAGCCCTGGTTGGTGCCATTTAGTTTGCCCATGCTCGATCCCACGACATATATATTCCCCACCGAATCGACTGTTAGGTCGTTTCCGTAATCATCGCTGTCGGTGCCGAATTGCTTAGTCCACAGGATGCTTCCGTCTGAGCCATATTTACGCAAAAAGACATCATCGTAGCCCTGGTTTTGATCAACGAGATTGCCCCTGGTAATCCCTGTGAGGTACACATTACCCCCCTTATCCGCCGCTAAGGCATGCACGTAGGTAAGCTGGGTCGAACTGGTCGGAAAGAAGGGGACGGTCCAGGTGGCAATCCCTTGGGCATCCAACCGGGTAAGGCTGGTATTCCATTTTTGGAAAGAAACACTGTTGGCCGCGACATAGATATTGCCATTGGGGTCGATGGCCAAGCTCGGGCGGGCCGCATAGGGCGACGAGATATCATTGACCTGTTTTTCCCAGAGCAGCCCCCCTGAGACATTATATTTTCTAATGAAAACCTGCCGATTTTGATATGGGTAATAAGCCTTTTCGAAAAGGATGACGATGGCGTTCTTGCCTCGGGGGTCGGTGGCGATAGCATTGGCGGTTAAACGGGTACGGTCGCTGACCACTGGAACCGTGAATTGTTTGGTCCATAACGTGGTCCCCGTTGAATCCAGGCTCTGAAGGTAAATGTAGTCGCGCTCGTTAGGCCAGGTTCCGGCTGTATAAGAGCCCACGATATACGCATGGCCGTTTTTATCCATGGTGATTCCATCCATCGAGGCGGAATCCTTGCCTTGGTGCCAGAGGAGGGCTCCAAGCCCATCGTATTTGCGAACAAATCCATTGGTACCGCCGGAACTGGAGTCCACGCTGTTCCCTACGACAAGGGCGTTGCCTAAAGCATCGTGCGCGATACCCGTCAACTGTTCATCCAGGGGAGACCCGTAATGTCTGGTGTAATCGACGGTGATCAGAGGCGGGGCCGCTGCGCAGGTGTCAGCGAAGGCGAGGGCAAAAAACGCGGCGCAGAGGAATTTATAGACGTTGTGATTGTTCATGACCTGTACCTAGTTGCGTCTCGACACGTTGAATCGATACTAACAGAAAATAATATTTATTCCCAATTTCATCGACAGACTACGTCCATGCGAGCGGCGGGTCCATAAAAAGGGCGCAAAATCGATACGGATTAGCCAGCGATCTCGGCCACTTTTACCGCCACCTGCATGACCGGCGACTCCGGGGAAACCGCGGTGAACGCCCCTGTCACCGGGGACACCGCTTCGGGATGCCGGTGTACGGCGACGGCGATGTGCCGGTCGCCGACCACCTGACCCGAGGTGGCGTCGAAGCCCCGCCAACCGGCACCGGGCAGATAGACCTCAGCCCAAGCATGGGTGGCCCCCGCCGCCGGGATGGGCGTCGGCTCGTACAGGTAGCCGCTGACGAAACGCGCCGCTAGTCCCAACCAATGGCAGGCGTCGATGAACAAGGTCGCGAAATCGCGGCAAGAACCGGCGCGCCGCGCCAAGGTGGTCGCCGGGGATTGGACGCCCGGCTCCTCGCGGGGCTGGTACACGAACCCGATCGCGATGGCCTTGTTGATCCGGTCGAGCAAGAGATAGGTTTCGACCACCTGCCCGACACGCCAGAACTGCTCCAGCCAAGCCCCCACCGCCGCCGAGTCCTGGCCGAAGACCGGCGGGAGATAGGGTCCGAGGTCGATCCGCTCCCGTGCCGGGTATTGGAAAGGGAAATAAACGGCGTATTCCGCCACCACGAAATCCAGGGGCCGGTCCTGGTAGTGGCGCAGGCCGACGCGGCTTCCGATGGCAAGCCGCCGGGCCGGTTCGAGGAAATCCACCACCGCCAAGGCGTTGTCGTAGGCGTCCCGCTGCCAGCGTAGCCGGTGGGCCGGGGCGATCCGCAGTTCCGCCGTCTCGACATGGATATCCCGCCCTTCCCTGGGGCGCAGCAGCAGCCTGTGCTGCAACAGGATCACGGGATTGCCGTAGTCATAGACCGTATCGTGTTCGATCAACAAATAGCGCATGGCATCTCCTCCTGGGCTGGGCCGGAAGAATCAGCCCGGGCCGGGCCGATGCCCGATCCAGGCGGGAAAGTAGTGGCCATAAAAAAGCCGCCCCGCGCCTTTTGGGCTCGGGACGGCCTTGAATCATACCGGAACGCCGACGTTCCGGGCGGTTTCCGAACCGCTTAGAAGCGACGGCCTCCGCCGAAGCCGCCACCGCCGAAACCACCGCTCCGTTCCTCGCGGGGACGGGCTTCGTTGACGGTCAGGCTGCGGCCATCGATATCCTTGCCGTGCAGGGCGGAAATGGCCATCTTCGCCTCCTGGTCGTTGCCCATCTCCACGAAGCCGAAGCCCTTGGAACGGCCCGTGTCGCGGTCGGTGATGACATTGGCGGAAGACACCGAGCCATGGGCGGCGAACAGGGATTCGAGCTCGCGGTTGTCCACGGAATAGCTCAGGTTGCCGACATATAATTTCTTGCTCATAAAAACTCCAAAACTGGAAAAAAGGTCAGGTCAGGGGTGGAAAAATGGCGGCCGGTGGGTCCGGCGCCGTGGTTAGCGGTGCCTTCTGCCGCCGTTACGTCCGCGCGGGCGCTCTTCGTTGACACGAAGGCTGTTGCCGCGCAGGGTGAACCCGTTCAGGGCGCTGATCGCGGCCCTGGCTTCGTGGCCCTCCATTTCGATGAAACCGAAGCCACGGCAACGGCCACTGAAGATATCGCGCACCAAATCCATGGAGCGCACGCGCCCGTGCTGGGCGAACAGTTCGGTGAATTCCTTTTCGGTGAGATCGGCGGGCAGGTTGCCCGCGTAGATTCTCAGCATCTTTATTTCTCCTTTGGGTTGGGCCGCGCGCTCAGCGGGTGCGGCGGGCGAGGGATGGGGCGCCGGGCCGCGCGTTCTTGCGGCGGGATGGGGCGGCGTCCGGCAGGGTGTCCGCCGGGAACAAGGATTCGATGACCTCCGGCAAGGGCTGGGCGGCCAAGCGCCGACCCAGGAGGCGCTCGATGTCCCGTAATTGCGGGGTTTCCTCCCGACACACCAGCGATACCGCTGCGCCGTCCGCGCCCGCCCGGCCCGTGCGGCCGATGCGGTGTACATAGTCCTCGGGCACATGGGGAAGCTCGTAGTTCACCACGTGTGGCAATTGCTGGATATCGAGGCCGCGGGCGGCGATATCGGTCGCCACCAGGATGCGCACCCGGTCGGCCTTGAAGGCGGCGAGCGCCTGGGTTCTCGCGGTCTGGCTCTTGTTGCCATGGATCACCGCGACCTGGAAGCCGCCTTGTTCCAACCGCTCCGCCAGCTTGTTGGCCCCGCGCTTGGTGCGGGTGAAGACCAGGGTCTGGCCCCAACCGCCCTCGCTCATCAGATGGGCGAGCAGGTCCGGTTTGCCCTGTTGCGGAACGTGGTAGACGGTTTGGCTGACCCGCTGGGCCGGGGCGTTGCGGGGCGCCACGTCGATGCTCAGGGGACGGTTCAGCAGTCCCGCTGCCAGCGTGCGGATATCATCCGGGAACGTGGCCGAGAACAGCAGGTTCTGGCGGGCGCGGGGCAGCAAGGCCAGGATGCGCTTGAGATCGTGGATGAAGCCCATGTCGAGCATCCGGTCGGCCTCGTCCAACACCAGGAAGCCGATGCCGGACAGGTCGGCCTGGCCCTGGCCGACCAGGTCGAGCAACCGTCCGGGCGTGGCGATCAGGATATCGACGCCCCGGCGCAGGGCGGCCACCTGGGGATTGAGTCCGACCCCGCCGTACACCGTGGCGGCGCGGAGGCCGGTATGGCGGCCATAGGCACGCACGCTGTCGCCGACCTGGGCGGCGAGTTCACGGGTGGGGACCAGTACCAAGGCCCGGGGCGGGCGTCTGCGCGGATCGCGGGAAGGGGAATCGGCCAGCAGGCGTTGCAACAGGGGCAAAGTGAAGGCGGCGGTCTTGCCGGTGCCGGTCTGGGCGGCGGCCAAAAGGTCGCGGCCCTCCAGCACAGCGGGAATGGCCCGGGCCTGGATGGGCGTGGGCGTGCCATAGCCTTGCTCGGTGATGGCACGCAGCAGGGCTTCGGAAAGCCCCAGGGAAGTGAAAGCCATATTTGGTTCCTGGCCCGACCACTACCGGTGGAGGCGGGCGTTGGGTGGAGTGACCACAGGACACGGGTTCCGGGGGAGGGAATCCGCCGAGTGTGGTTTGCGGGAGGAGGCGGGCTAGCAGAAGGTGCCGGGAGGCAATGACTGGAAGAGGATTCCGTATCCTCGGGTCCAAGACCGGGCTTGGACCGCGACAAACTGGGGCCAGCATACGCCACTTTTCCCGGATCACCTAATTTTTATGCCGCCCATGCGCCGTGCCGGTTTTTTCGCGCGGCTCCATGGACATTTCCTGGGCAAAGGCGCATTGTGCCGGGCAAGTGAAGCATCGCCCGGAGGCGGCGCCCATCCCGCCCCTTGCCGCAGGTGAAGACCGGAGGTCGAAATGTCCACCACGAGCCCGATGCCCATCCAACCCTTGCACGTACCCAGCCACTTCCTCCATACCTGCGGATTCTGCGGCTGTGTGTTCCGAGTGGAACTCACCTGGTGCGCCAGTCATTCCTACAAGCTCAACCAAAACACCCTGCCCTACGCCTGCCCGGAATGCCAGCGCCATTCCCGGATCAAAACCTCCTCCGAACCCCAGGTGGTCCTGGTCTCGAAGCGCACCGACGGACGCACTTCCCAGTGCCCGGCCATTGAATAAACCCCGGACGGCGGCCATTTCCGGCACTCCCCCGGTGCCGGAATATCACCGTATCCGCGGCGGATCCGGCGCTCCATGAAGTTTTACGACCTGAGCCGGAGCCTGTGCGAATGGGAGCGCCTCCCGGAATGGCGCGGCAAGGTGAGGGACGCCCTCACCCGGAACGAGGCGGGCAAGATTCCACCGTTCCATCTGCTGTCCCTGCCCGGCATGAGCGCCACCGAGCAACGCGCCTGCGCCGAACTCTGGATGCGGGCCCGCCTCGAAGCCTCCCAAACGGAGCGCGACGGCTTGGCGTTCGCCTTCCTACCGCCCACAGGGCCGAGGATCCGCCTCGGCTATTTGTCCTGCGACTTCCACGAACACGCCACCGCGCACCTGATGGCGGAACTGTTCGAGTCCCACGACCGGGAGCGCTTCGAGGTCTGCGCCTATTCCTATGGCCCGGACGATGGCAAGGGCATGCGGGAACGGCTGGAGCGGGGTTTCGAGCGCTTCGTCGATATCGAGCATTTGTCCATCGCCGAAGCCGCCCGCGCCATCCACGCCGACCGGGTGGATATCCTGATCGACCTCAAGGGCTATACCCGGGCGACCCGCACCGCCATCCTCACCTTCCGGCCCGCGCCCATCCAGGTGAACTACCTCGGCTATCCGGGCACTTTGGGTGGGGATATCTGCGACTACATCGTCACCGATGGCTTCCTGACGCCGCCGGGCAGCGAGGCCGATTACAGCGAAGCTTTCGCCTATCTGCCCGGCACTTACCAGCCCCATGGCCGCCGGGCACCCATCGGCACCCGCCCCACCCGCAAGGAGGCGGGTTTGCCGGAAGCGGGCTTCGTGTTCTGTTGCTTCAACCAGGCGTACAAGATCACGCCGGAGGTTTTCGACCTCTGGTGCGGTTTGCTCGGCGCGGTTCCCGGCAGCGTCCTGTGGCTGCTCGGCAACCCCAGGGCGGAAGGCGCGCTCAGGAACGCGGCCTACCAACGCGGCATCATGCCGGACCGGCTGGTGTTCGCGGCGGAACGGCCCCAGGTTGAACACCTGGGCCGCCTGGGCTTGGCGGACGTGGTGCTGGACACTTCGCCCTATAACGCCCACACCACCGCCAGCGATGCCTTGTGGGCGGGCGTGCCGGTAGTGACCTGTCCCGGCGGAACCTTCGCCTCGCGGGTCGCGGGGAGCCTGTTGCACGCCATCGGCCTGCCGGAACTAATCGCCGCCGACCCCGCCGCCTACCACGACCTCGCCCTCGGGCTCGCCACCCATCCCGGACGTTTGTCCCGGATCAAGGCCAAACTCGTGGCGAACCGGCTCGCTACCCCGCTGTTCAACATCCAAGCTTATACCGGCCACCTGGAGCGCCTGTACGAGGCCATGTGGCAACGGCACCGCGATGGCCTGCCGCCGGGGACCATAGGCCGGGCCGACCGTGGCCCATGAACCGTATCCAATAACCGGGACCGCCGGAAACCCACCGGGACCGGAGATGTTCCCCTTGCCCGAATCCATCTATGCCGCACCCATGAAAAAACAGGAAAAGCTCCCCAATCCGGCCAAGTATCGTTGTCCCCTATGCAAGCAATGGGTGGCCTCGGTGGATTACCTCTATACCCGCCGCCGTACCGCCAAGGGGGCCTGGGTCATCGTCGAATCTTGCCGCAAGTGCCGGGATACCAGCTTCTGAACCGACCGCGCCCACCGTTTTTCCGACACCGCCGGTTTTGCGGGGGACGGGCAAAGGGTGGCGGCGGCGGGCATGGTCTGGCATAATTTCACACGGGCCAGCGGTGAATATGCTTTGAAAACATGTAGTTATGTAATGGTCGCCTGCGTTTTCAATGCGGGGGTCGCTGGTACGGCCCGGCATGGCCCACCCATCAGGAAAAGCCCCGTGTTCGTGAAGGCGCGGGGCTTTTGATTTGCTCGCGTATGGAAGCCATCCTCGGGCGCGGCGGCTACAACGCCATACGCGGCCACGGCGGAAATCTTGGAAGGCGGCCTCATCGCGTTGGGCGATCCGGTGATTCCCTGGCGGGCCGATATTTGCCCGGATTGAATCCGCGCCGGTTCCATAATCAGGCTTTTTAAGAAAGCAGTGTTGATAACAGGCCATGAAAAACTTCATGATCCTGGCGGTTTCGACCGTCCTGGTTTCCGGATGCGCCACCTTTGTCAAGGGCGGCGAGGAATATTTATCGGAAGATTATTATTTGAAGCGGGAGGCCGAGCTACAAAAGGCTTACGACGCCTGCCTCAAACGTACCGGCAACGACGAAGCCAAGTGCAAGCCGGAAAAGGACGAGCTATTGCAGCAACAGGAATGGAACGAGATGGAGGAAAGCGGTTGATTAAGCCGGACGCGCCATTCCGTATACCGTTTTTTCAAACCCGGACCCGCTCCACCCGGCCCCCCGATCAAGCCGCGTGCTTGGCTCGGCCAAAACCCTTGGAAATACCCGCATGAGCTATCAATCCAGCTTGGTCAAACTGGCGATAAAGCTGACCCCGACCCCGATGATCCTATGGGTCGCCAACAAGGTCTTGAAGGATATCGCCGAGTTGAGATATTTCCATTTCGATATCGATGCGCGGAAACTCTATGTCGAAATACAACTGCTGGGCGAATCGGAGACGATAGAGATTTTCCTGGAAGGATTCCATATGGCGCATGAACAAACAGCCTATCGGATTGTGATCGAACAGGCCCGCTCCAACCGGCTGTGGTTGGGCAACCTGTTGTCGCGCTTCACCGGAAAAGCCTGGAAAATCCCGGAAATACCCCAATACGCACACCAGATGAAACTCCTCGCGGAAGTCATGGCCCCACGGGGCTAGGCCGGGCGGCCTTGGGGTTCGGACTCCGGTTGGCGGGCGGCTTGGATTAGAATAAGCCCCCTTTGACTTCCGATCCGTGTAATCCCGTGTCCAAACCGACCCAACCTCCCCGAACCCGCCGCAAACCCGCCACAAACCCGAGCCATCCCCCCTTCCCGTCTAGTCCCCGGTTGGAAGCCCCGCCCGACGGCCCCGCCCAGGAACGCACCCTCAAGATCGCCGGTCTCCCCGCCGTCGCGGCTTTGTTCAAGCGCGAGCCGGAGCGGGTGCTGCGCTTGTTCTACGAGGACCGCATGGTGCCCAAGGTCGGCGATTTCTGCGCTTATCTCGCCCGCTCGCACCGGCCCTACCGCTTGGTGGATGGCGAGGAACTGGCCCGCGTGGCCGGGACCGTGCTGCATGGCGGCATCGTGGCCGTGGTCGAACCGCGCCCGCTGGTGGAACCCGATCCCGAGGCGGTGCGGACCTGGGCCGGGGCCGGGGAATCCTTGTTCATCCTGGACGGCGTCGGCAATCCCCATAACCTGGGAGCCATCGCCCGCAGCCTGGCTTTCCTGGGCTTCCGGCACCTGCTGATTTCCGACCATCCGGCCCAGGCGGGTTTGTCGGAAGCAGCCTACCGGGTGGCCGAGGGCGGGCTGGAATATCTGAGCATCCATCGTGTCCCGCGCCTGCCCCTGTGGCTGAAGCGCATCGGACGGGAATACCGGGTGGTGGGCACGGCCTTGGCGCGGGGCGGCGTGCCGGTCGAAGCCCTGCGCGGGGACGACCCGCGCCCGGTGGCCCTGGTTCTGGGCAACGAGGAGGACGGCCTTCCGCCCGCGACCTTGGAAGCCTGCGAAGCCATCGTCACCCTGCGCGGTTCCGGCGCGGTGCAATCGTTGAATGTCGCCGCGACCGCCGCGATCCTGGCCTACGTCCTGCGGACCGCGCCGAAGCCCCCGACCACGGGACCGGCCCGCGCCCCGCGCAAAACCCCGCCGCCGGGCCGTCCATCCCGACCCGCCATCCGCCGGACAAAAAAAGACCCACTTTGAGGGTGGGTCGTCAAGCGAGGAGGAATGAGAGCGAACAGGACATCAGGAGTCGGACGAGGGCTTGCCCGGATAGTTGTTGCGCAGGAACCGGATCGTTCCGCCTATCGTGCCGACGAAAGCCAGGATCAAGATCAGTTCAAGGGTGGTCATGGGAGGAACCCGTGAAGCTGTTAAGTTGGATCACAGTCTAATACTTTCCAAATCAACCACAATCCCAGTCTTAATCGCATATCTGTTGATTTTAATGAAACAATGACTTCATCGGTCGTCGAGGCGGGGTCGGGACCATGGCGGGAAGGTGGCAAGCCTGGGCCGCTGTTTGGCTGTGGGGCATCCCCTATGCCGCCACGCGACGCCGCGACAGCGGGCGGAAAAGCCGCGCTACTGATCCGTTTGAAACGCGAGCGATTGAATTGTCAGGACGGAGCGGAGGCGATGCGGCGGACCGCCAGATTGTGTGGCGGTTGGCGGAAGCTTGAGCGGGGCGGTGGCGGTAGGGCATGGATCAAGGTGAGGCAAATGCCTCATAAACCCCTGTGATAACCTGCATAAAGTATTCTAATAACCTTCGCCAAAAATGCGTCAATCTGTCGCATTGCAGCAAATAGGGTTTTAAATTAATCTGTAACCACTCTCCGGTTTTCTAGTATCGATTGGTTTAGGAGCCGTTGTGAGTGCGTTAACATACCTCCTCATTCCGGCGGGACCCCATACGATGGCGTCCCGTTTTTTTATGCCCGTCGATGTGGGCGACAAGCTGCAATCCGCATCCAACTTGTTGATCCACATGAATTATACCCTCCAGCTTGGTCCGGTACCGGTCCGGCCCCAGGTCTCTTTTTGCGGGTATATCGAATAATCCGTCGCCACGGGCGGTGGAATATCCGGGCGGAATTTCAAATCCGGTTCAGCAATTCCGCTTTCTTGGCGGCGAATTCTTCCTCCGAAAGGATGCCTTTGGCCTTGAGTTCGGCCAGGCGCTCGATTTTGGCGAAGATATCGTCCTCGTTTACAAACGGCGGCGGGGAGGCCGGCGCGTAGGACGGAGCGGGTGGGGGTGGGGGCGGGACCGCGCCCGGATCGGGGACGACCGGCAGGTCGGCGATCCTGATCGTGCCCCACTGGCTGGTAAAGGTCAGGGACGCATCGGAACCTTGTTGTTGGCCCACGCCCCAAATCTCGTGGTTCAGGGTGTCGTAGACCGTGACTCGCCCGTCGATGTCCAACGCCAGCCGGTGTTCCTGCGGGAACACGGCATAGCGGACGTGGTTCTGGGCACCCGACGAGGCGGGCATCCCCAGGTCGCCGGGCCACCAGTGGCCACCGCCCGCGTTGGACAGGTTGAAACTGGCCGCACCGGGCGCGGCGGGCCACTCGGCCTGGGCAAACAGCGTGGTATTGGCCGCGGCCTGGGCGAGTTCGCAGCACAGTCCGTCGACCCTGGCCTTGAGCGCCTGGTTGAACATATCGCCCACCATGGTCATGCCGCCTTGCATCCATTGCCCGCTGCCGCCCAGTTCGGGGTGGCTGAATTGGGCCATGGTCCCGCCACCGTTGATGACCGCTTGGAGCAAGGTCGTGACCGCATCCACGCTGACTTGGTAGCGTTGGGCGAGTTCCTCGATGATTTGTGATCCTTGGGGGGTGAGGTTCATGGCGGGCCTCCGGGCCTGGCGTGGATGGATAAACTGCGGGAATGGGAGTCAGCATGGGGCAAAGGGCCGCGGGTTGCAACCCGCGACGGCGGCAGGCCGCCAGGAATATGCCAGACCGTGCCAGCCGCCGCCGCCTTTGCCCGCCCGCTTTCACGCTCTTTCACACTACCCTACCCTGTCGCCCCAGGCCACGATCCGGCCATGCCATGAACTGCCGGTCGGGTGTGGTGCGCCGCTGGTGCGGGTTGGTCTCAACCATGAACTGCGCTACCAGCACCCGGGCGGACTCAACGAACCGCGGGGGAATGCCTCCGATGGTGTCGGGGTGGACTTGGAGCGGGGGGTTGTGGGCGTGTAGGGCTTGGAAGGCCGGGCCGAGCGGCTGGAGTTTGTCCCCGGCTTATGGCGCGGGCAAGCCCTTGATTTATCTGGCTTGCCCGGCTGTGCCAAAATTCCTGGGTTGTGATGCAGGACTTCCCGCAGGTTATTTTTTCCGGGGATCGGCGAAAAACCGCGCCTCAGCTCGATCCAAGATTATTGCCCGGATATGCTCAGCTTCATCGACAATTCTACGTCGCTGGCAAAAGGCACTGAAAAATACCCCCCGGTTGGCGAGCGGACCTTGGCGAGATAATCCGGGCTCCAGTCGGCGTTGTCCGCGATGATGAGCGCACCAGCGCGTAAATTCGTCTCCAGAAGTGTGAGGACACGGCTATAGAGCGGTTTCGCTCCGTCAAGAAGAACTAGGTCAATCGTTTCCGGCAGATCATGCGCGAGCGTTTCCAGCGCATCGCCTTCCCGTATTTCGACAAGATGGGACAGGTTTGCCGCCATTAGATTTTCGCGTGCCCGGGCGACCTTTGACGGCTCGAACTCCGTGCTGATGAGATGACCACAGCCATTGTCCCTGAGAGCGGCAGCAAGATGCAGTGTCGAGATACCGAAGGAAGTCCCGAATTCGATAATCGAGCGTGCTCCCGTAGAGCGGGCAAGCAAGTATAGAAGCTTGCCTGTGTCCTTCGATACAGCGAGGTGAACGTCCTTCATCCTGGTGTAGAGTTCCCGGTAATCGCCTTGTCCTATCAAGGCATCGCGATCCTCGGGAGAAAACCGTTGTTCCAGTTCGGCCTTGGTTACATCCGCGTCAGCGAATAACTGCACCAGGAGCGGTGCTAGAGGCGGGGTCGCTAGTGTATTCATTTGAAACTCCTTGAATGGAAATTGCACAACGATTGGTGCCGATCCATAATACGAATGATTGATCGCATTTGAAATTCGCATTCTTGGAGCATCGCCTGTGAAAACCAGGAAACCCCTTGTTATTTCAGCAAGAAAACTCCCATCGCAGGCCCGCTCAACGCGCCTTGTCGCGGATATTTTGGAAGCAGCGGTTCGCGTTTTGGTCTCTGGCGGCGCTCGCCATTTCACTGCGGCGCGTGTAGCGGAAAAGGCCGGTATTAGCGTTGGCTCGCTTTATCAATATTTTCCAAACAAAGAGGCAATCCTGTTCAGGCTTCAAGCGAACGAGTGGCTGGAAACTTGCTCACTGCTCGAAGGCATTTTGGCTGATTCGACTCATCCGCCCTTCGAGAGGCTGCGAGAGGCCGTGAAGGCATTCTTTTTGAGCGAATGGCAGGAAGCCGGGCTTCGAATGGCGCTTGATGATGCGGCCCCCCTCTATCGGGACACGCCTGAGGCGTGTGAAATCAGGGAAGCCTTCAGAGACTGCGTGCTTGCTTTTATGAATGAAGCGCTGCCGCAAGTATCCGACAAAGACAGAGCGTTTGCGGCAGATATGGTTATTACGGTCATGTCCGCCGTAGGAGAAAGGATTTCCGAGCAAGCCCGTTCGGAATCTGAAGTGAATGTTATTGCAATAGCAATCAGCGAAATGCTCTGCGCGTATCTTGAGAGATTCAGGCATTCTCAACACGATATAGAACAAAAAACTGATGTTTTTCTATGACTTAAGGAGGGTACCGGTCCGTGCTCGACCCTGAGTCATTGAATTCAACATGGTCTAGTGCTCTGTCACCCGTCGAATGTGGGGTAGAGCTTGCGGAGCTTGATGCGGGCGTCGGCGGTGGTGAATTGCCAATTGGCCTTGACCTGGGTTTGGTTGCGGCGCTCTGTCCAGGCGGCGACGTGGCGGACCAGGTCGTCCCGTTGGCCGACGCGCTCGGGCAGGTCGCGGGCCAGGGCGCTCAGAGGCTGTGAAAAAACCCCGGAAACGGATATAGCCCCGGTAAAATAGCATCCTCCGCAGCGAAACGGCCCAACCGATGACGACCCGACTCCAGCCTTCCCTGTTTGCCGACCCGCCCGAGGACGCCGCCGAGGTGGCCTGCCCGGTCAAGCCGATCCCGCGCGGGGTGGCGCGGGTGCTGATGCCGAACCGGACCCAACTGGAACTGCGGGCCACCGATCTGGATTCGCTGTTGCCGGAGGGCCACCGGGCGCGGATCGTCTGGGCCTACGTGGCGCGGGCGGACCTCGGCGGGATGTATGCCGGGATCAAGGCGGTGCGGGGGGGCGGCGGGCGCACCCCGATCGCCCCGGAAATCCTGTTCGCGCTGTGGCTGTACGCCACGGTCGACGGGGTGGGGAGCGCCCGGGCCATCGCCCGGCTGTGCCGGGACCACGACGCCTACCGCTGGATTTGCGGGGGCGTCCAGGTCAACCACCACACGCTCTCCGATTTCAGGGCCGACCATGGCGAGGCCCTGGACGGCCTGCTGACGGACAGCGTGGCGGCCCTGCTGGCGGCGAAGGCGGTGAAGCTCAAGCGGGTGGCGCAGGACGGGATGCGGGTCCGGGCCAGCGCCGGGGCGGCCTCGTTCCGGCGCCGGGCGACCCTGGAGCGGCACCTGGAGGACGCCCGCGAACAAGTGGCCGCGCTCAAATCGGAGATCGACGCCGACCCCGCGGCGGCGGGCCGGCGCCAACAGGCCGCCCGGACCCGGGCGGCCCGCGAACGCCAAGAGAAAGTCCAAAAAGCCCTGGACCGCCTGCCGGAACTGGAGGAAATCAAGGCCCGGCAGGGCAAGAAGCCGGAAGAGGCCCGCGCCTCCGCCACCGACGACCAGGCCACGGTCATGAAGATGGCCGACGGCGGCTACCGGCCCGCCTACAACGCCCAGTTCACCACCGACACCGAAACCCAAGTCATCGTCGGCGTCGAGGTCGTCACCACGGGCAGCGACATGGCCCAACTCGAGCCGATGGTCGACCAGGTCGCCGGGCGCCATGGCCAAATCCCCGAGGAATGGCTGGTGGACGGGGGCTACCCCGCTCATGAGCAATTGGAGGCAGTCGCGGATCGCACCACCGTCTATGCCCCGGTGCCGACCCCCAAAGATCCCGCAACGGATCCCCACGCCCCCAAGCCCAACGACAGCGAAGCGGTGGCCGAATGGCGGCAACGCATGGGTACCGACGACGCCAAGGAGATTTATAGGGAGCGCGCGGCCACCGCCGAATGCGTCAATGCCCTGGCGCGGAACCGGGGGTTGCAGCAGTTCCGGGTACGCGGGCCGGGCAAGGTCCGGTGCGTCCTGCTCCTCCACGCCTTGGCCCACAACCTGCTCCGCACCTTCGCCTTGGCGCCCGGGTTGCTCGGGCTGGGGATACCTGCGCCCGAAATGGCGGGAATGGCGGCCTAACCGGTCGCCGCCCCCCCAAAACGCGGCTTCCGGCTTCCCGCCGCTCAACGCCGGGTCGAAAACAAGCGAATTTCGTTGCCCGCCGGGCAATCCGTCCGCTCGAAAGCCGCTCCGCCGATCCCTTAGAGGATATCCGGCACATAAGCTGCTTACGCGGAGTTGGCCTTGATCCGTCTTTCAAGGATTAGGGCGCAGGCGAATTGAAGAAGGGCCAAATAATTGGCTCCACGGCAGGTGTAGCGGGTTCGGATGGCCCGGAAGCCCTTGAGCCAAGCGAATGTCCGCTCCACCACCCACCGCCGAGCGGGGTGTGTTTCCGCGGAGCCGGGGCGTTTTTCCTCGCCGATCTTGCGAATGTGGGGAACGTAGCCCAATCCCGCAACCTCCCGCTCAACCCGCTCGTACCCATAACCCTTGTCCAGGCAAAGATGCCGGGGTCCTTGCTGGGTGCCGGCGGGTGCCGCGATCACGGCCGCCTCGACCGTGACAGTCACCAAGCGGCTGTCGTGTACGTTGGCCCCGGCTTGCACGACGGCAAAGGGCATCCCTTTCCCATCCACCTGGAGGTGGATCTTGCCGCCACTACGCCCGCGATCCGTGGGATTGCGCCCCAGCCCCTCGTCCTTCCGGCAGTGGGCTTGGCGCACCGGGGCCTGCACCAGGCTGCCGTCCATCGACTGCCAGGCCAGTTCAAAACCCTCAAGCTCCTCATAATCCGCCGCCGACCAGCGGAACATCTCCGTGAACACGCCCGCAGCGGCCCATCGCTGGAAGTGTTCGTGGACCGCGCTCTTCGAGCCATAGCAGGGCGGCAGGCAATTCCATTGGCAACCAGTTTTGAGCACGTACAAAATCCCATTCATGACCGTCCGGAACCCCAGCGGCTTGGAACCGCCCGGCCTGCGCCGCTTGAACGGCTCCAACAACGACGCTACCCGCTCCCACAGTCGATCCGAGATTTCCAAGCAACTCACGACTCTCCTTCGCTTCCCGCCTTGCAAAAAACGGGGCTTTTAAACGCTCGCCGCGAAAAGCACAAGATGTGCCGGATGTCCTCTAAGGCAGCGGCATCGACCCCGACCCCGCCCTCAACTCCGACCCCCGCCGCCGTCAATAACACCGGCGACGGCGTGACCCCGCTCCGGGTCCAAGCCGTGCCCAAGCTCAGTGGACGATCCTCCGGCCTCGTCACCTACCAGATCGGCCTGGACGCGGACGACGGGCTGTGCCTGAGCATCGTCGCGAACGACGGCGGTGGCTATTTCAGCACCGAGCAGGTGCCGTTCTCCCGTATCCGCGAGTGCCTGTCCGGGCCGCTGGCGACCGGCGCTGATTTCCCCACCAGCGCACTGCGCCCGGCCTTCGTGGGCCGCTCGGTCAACAACGGCTGCTTCCTGGCCGCGATCCTGCGGAACGAGGGCTTGCTACAGGCGGGCGAGAAGCCCCACCTCCACCGCCGCGCGGGCGACTGGGACGCCTGGGAGGCGATGCAGAAATCCGCCGGGCCGTCGATGCCCGCGCAGGGTGGCGATGGCCGGGTCGATGTCCCGGCAGAGGCCGACACCCCGGCTCCACCGCCGGAAGAAGGCGATGATGTCGCCGACCCGGTTCCCGTCTCCGAACCCGGTCCTGCCGGGGATGGCGATGGATCGGACGCCGCCAGCGTCGAGGCCGCCGCCCGCAAGTCCCGCAAGGCGTCGATGCCGAAGGAGGATCGCCATGAAAACGAGTGAGCCCTTGTTCCCGCTGGGTCAGGTGGTGGCGACGCCCAACGCGCTGGCGGTGCTGGCCGAACACGGCGTCGATCCTGGCACCCTGCTTGGTCGCCACGTCCGGGGCGACTGGGGCGTGCTGCCGCCGGAAGATGCCAAGGCCAACGATGCGGGCCTGCGCCATGGCGAGCGCCTGCTGTCCAGCTACCCGCTGGCCGATGGCGTCAAGGTGTGGATCATCACCGAGTGGGACCGTTCGGTCACCACGATCCTGATGCCCGGTGACTACTGAGCGGCCCGAAGATCGGTCAAGGACTCATCGCGGCGCTCGCGGGCCGTGAAGTGTGCCGACGGTTCCGGAAATGGACCGGAAGAAGGTGGCGGGGCGGGTTCGGCAGGCCCGACCCGCCGCCTTCTTCCCCTGGCTATGCTGGGCCTCGGTGCTTTGTTTTTTCCGGTGGTGGCGGTAAGGCTGACGGACTGGGGTAACGGCGGGCTTCCTGGCCGCGCGCGAAGGCGTGGATGGCGGCATCACCGATCTTGGCGCCGGGGCCGATGGCGGCGGCGCTGGGTGGGTGTCACCGCCGCGCTGCCCACCCGGACCGGTCCAGGCGGATTTGATCCCGCTCACGCCCAGATATCATCCCGATGATCCTGTCAGGCGCGTGCCAGACCGGAGATGAGCCCGTTCCGACCCAACGTCGGAACGGGCTTTTTCGTGTGTGAACATTGGGGGGCGATACCATGCAAGACTACCAATCCTTTCGGGTCCACTTCAGCGAGCAAGGGCTCAAGGACAAGCTCCGCGACCTGCCCATCGGTGGCGAACTCGCCGCGCGGGCGCGGCGGCTGCTCAAGCTGCTGCGCGATCCACGGGTGCCGGTGTGGGCCAAGGCACTGATCACCGGGGCGCTGGGCTACCTGATTTTTCCCTGGGACGCGAGTCCGGACTTCCTGCCCTGGATCGGCTACCTGGACGATGCCGCCGCCTTGGCGGCGGCGCTGTCGGCGGCTGAAGAAAGCCTGGATGGTTGAGGGGAACGGCCATGTATATATTCAAATCGTTGCGGGACTTGAAGGGTGCCCGCCTGCCTTTGGAAATCTCGGCGCTGATCCGTGGGCTGGTGGGCGACCTGATCGTTGCTTGCCATCCCTATGACCCGGAGGCCGACGGCTACGTGGCCTTGGTCGAGGACGGCGACGACTTGGCCGAACTCTCGGCGCTGGGACTGCCCTACGGCCTGGACTGCGTGCCGTTCGAGGCGGTCGAGGTCGAGGCCGGGTGCTACGTGGGCGTGTTCCTCGCCAATAATCAATTTGGCCTGACGGTGGTGGTACCGGACGCGCCCTGGCTGCCGCCGGAGTGCCGTTCCGCCTTGGAGGCGCAGCGCGACTTCACCTGAACCTTCGCGGTGCCGGTGGGCAGGGTTGGGCGCGATGCCCGGCTCCGCCCGCGCGGGCGGTTTTATAGTGACAATGGCGACCGGGAGTTTCCGCCAGCGCTACGCTGCCAAAAATGCTGATAGACCTGCTGGGCGATTTCTTCCCGGTTCTTATCGGTGTAGAAGGGTTCCCGCAGCGCTTCGTAGAGGTTGTCGAGGATGAAGACCTCGACTTCGGCCTGGGTTTGCTCCTTTTCGGTCCACTGTTCCATAGGGGCGATTAGCCGCTCCACTTCGGCCAACAGCGCCTTGCTGGCCTCTTTCAGTTCATCCCGTTCTTTTTTGGTCAGGGATTCTTTGACCAATAGGTCAAACAGCGCCAATTCATCCTCGCTCAAGCCTTCCTCGACGGCCCGGCGCTGTTCGGCGTCCAGGCTGTTCACCAAATCGACCAGCTTGGCGAAAGTTTCCTCTATGCTGATCCGGTCCTTATCGCTGTTGTAGTCGGCGACGATGGCTTGATACGCCTTCTCGTAGTTCATCCGCTGCGGGTTGTCCATCAGCATCTTGGCGAGCTTCTTCTCGACGATTTTGCGGATGTCCTCTATGACCGTCGATTTGCGCTTCACCTTCTTGGCGAACTCGTCGCGCAACTTGACTAAGTCTATTTGGCTGAGGTCGTAATAGCGGGCTTCCGATTCCTCGACCCTGCCTTCTTGGGTCTGGATGGCTTCGTTGACGATCCTGTGCAATACCTTGAGCAATTCGCTCACGTCCGCCGTGTCGCGCCGCTCACCAAGCTTTTTGTAGATGGCTTCGAGGTTGTCGTGCCGCTCGGCGTAGGGGTAGGTGGAGGGCTCCATCAGCAAGGCTTTGAAGCGGTTGAACACCACGCGGGCCAGGATTTCAAAGCGGCGTTTGGATTCATCCGGGCCGCTGCTGGTGGCATCGCCCGGCTTCAGGGGGGTGGAGGTCGCCGCGCCGCTATAGATCGCCTCCACGGCGTCCGCTAGTCCCTGGATGCGGGTAAAGCCCTTGGCCCCGATCAAACGGGCCGGCTCGAAGCTCAGGCCGCGCAGGTGGTCCTCGGTGGCTTCGATGGCTTGAACCAGGGCGCGCACCCGATCTTCCAGCGGCGCGACGATTTCATCCCCGCCGTCGCCGCCATCCCCCAGCGCGTATTGGGCCAGCGCCGCGCGCAGGCTCTTGAGCATCCCGTTGTAGTCCACGATCAGCCCGAAATCCTTGCCGGGATAGCAACGGTTGGCACGGGCGATGGCCTGCATCAGGGTATGCGCCTTCATCGGCTTGTCGAGGTACAGGCTCGATAGGCATTCGACATCGAAGCCCGTCAGCCACATCGCGCAAACGATGGCGATGCGGAAGGGGTGTTCGGGATTCTTGAAGGCGGATTCCACATCGATGCGTTTGCCGTCGGGGGTCTCGAAACCCTGCTTCATGCGTGCCCGGTGGGGGATGATATCGAAGCCCCATTTTTTGAAGTCGGCGACCTCGTTCTGCGCCTCGCTGATGATGATTTCGATGAGGGTGGTTTCCATCCACGCCGCCTTGGCGAGCAGGCGGTCGCGCTGGGCATGCAAGCGCTGCCGGGCTTCCGGGTCCGTGGCCGCCGCTATCGTGGGCTTCATCAGGTCGGCCTCGGCCCGGATGCTTGCGGCTTTGGCCCGCCAGTGGGGTTCTATCAACATCAGCATCCGGGCGCAGGTGATCTTGTCGATACAGACGATCATCGACTTGCCGGATTCCCAGCGGGTTGTGCAATGCTCCACGAAGTCCTGGGCGATTTTTTCCAGGCGGTCGTCGGCGGTCAGCACCTCGTAATCCTGGCCCAGCAATTTCTCCAACAGGGCTTCCTGATCCGGGTCGAGGTCGGCTTCCTCGATGGCCGCCACGATGCGCTCGTTCAGGTCCAGCCGGGCCAGTCCCAGCTTTTCGCCCCGGTTTTCGTAGACCAGCTTGACGGTCGCGCCGTCCTCTTCGGAGCGCTTGAAGTCATAGCGGGAGATGTAGTCGCCGAAGATACGCTTGGTCAGTTGGTCGTGCTTGAACAGGGGCGTGCCCGTGAAACCGATGAAGGCGGCATCCGGCAACGCCAACCGCATATTGCGCGCCAGCTTGCCCGCCTGGGTGCGGTGCGCCTCGTCCGAAATCACGATGATGTCGTCGCGCCCGCTATAGGCTTGTCCGGGGTCCACGTCCTGGTTGAACTTGTGGATCAGGCTGAATAGGTAGCGGTGGTTTTGGCCGAGCAGGGTCTCCAGTTCCTGGCCCGAACCGGCACGCGGGGTCCGGTCATCGGCCACCCCGCAACCGACGAAGGTTTTGTAGATTTGGTTGTCCAGGTCGTTGCGGTCGGTCATCAGGACGAAGGTGAAGTTGCCTTTCACCGTGCGCCGCACCTTCTCGGCGAAGAACGCCATCGAATAGGACTTACCGCTGCCCTGGGTGTGCCAGACCACGCCCAAGCGGCCTAGGTCCGGGTGCGCCCGCTCTACCACGGTGAGGGTCTGCGGTTCCTGGGATACGGGGCGGTTGGAGGGTTCAGCGGGCTGGGGCGTGGGCAATTCCACGGCGCGATGCGTCAAACGCTCGCCCGGCGGGAAGTCGCGCTTCAATGCCTCTTGCTTCAGCACCGATTCGACCGCCCGGTTCACGCCCAACACCTGATGGTTGCGGGCCACGATCTTGCGCACGGCCCCCGGCTTGCTGGCGTCGAACAGGATGAAATTCTCCACGAGGTCGAGCAGGCGGTCCTTCGCCATCATGCCGTTCAGCAGGATTTCCGCCTTGACGCTGCCTTGATCCTTTTCGTCCAGCCGCTTCCATTCGTAGAAGTGTTCCCAGGTGCTGGTGATCGAGCCGTAGCGGGCGTTGTCGCCGTTGCTGACGATCAGGAAGGCGTTGTGGTGGAAGGCGTGGGCGATGACGTTTTCATCGAGGTAATCGCGCAGGTTGCCATCGAAGCCCGCCCGGATGTTTTTATAGACCGCCTTGAGTTCGATGAACACCAGGGGCAGGCCGTTGACGAAGCACACCAAGTCGGCGCGGCGGTTGTAGTGGGGTGCGCGGAGGCCGGTGATTTTGAGTTCGCGGACGGCGAGGAAGCGGTTGTTGCCGGGGTGGTTGCGGAAGTCGATCACCGCCGCCTGGGCGTTGCGGAGTTGGCCCTTGGCGTCCCGGTAGGCCACCGGCACGCCGTCGCGGAGGTAAGCATAGAAAGCTTGGTTGTGTTGGAGCAGCGAGCGGGAAAAATCGTGGTGGGTGAGCTTGGCCAGGGCTTCGTCGATGGCTTTGGGCGGCAAGCCCGGATTGAGCCGTTCCAGCGCGGCGCGAAGATCACGGGTCAGGACTGCCTCGCGTTCATTGCTGCGCCCCAACAGGCCGGAAGGACCGAAGGTCTCCTGGTTCCAGGCGTAGGCGCTATCCCAGCCCAGTACGTTCTCCAAATGGTCGGCGAAGGTTTGTTGGACCAGCCGGTCTTCGCTGTTGATGTTGGTGATCGCCATGCCTGCCCTTAGCTCTTTGGCTTGTTTGTAACGGACATCCTGCCTTTCCCATAAAAGACAGTCGCTTTAGTGTCCGATAGAAAACCCCTGGAAAATCAGAACGGTAAAGCGTTTATAAAAGACACTCCCGACTCTTGGCCTACGAACTTCCCGCTACCCTGTCTTTTATTTTTCATGGTCTGAAAGTCGGTAGCGCCGCCAACGCACCGCCCCTACAAAGATGATCCTTCCTTCATCGGCCAGTTTGTCGAGTGAGCGCTTGAGCGTTCTCGCGGCGATTTCGGTACCGATCCGCCGGTTGATATCCGTGCTGGATGAGTCGGGGTAGCGAGCCAAATCTTCCAGGATCAGAGCCCGTAATCGATGGGGCGGGATGCGGGTTAGGGTTGTCGTATTGTCGAGCCGGGCACCACGCAGCCATTCGGGTTCCACGAAATAACGCAACGCGCTGGTTTTGCCGTTAGTGCCGACGACGTTTAGTGTCGTCAGTCGCCCCAGCCATGGCCGCAGGTCTTCCGTGCCGCGCAACTCCAACTGTTGCACTAATTCCCTGGCGGTTAAGCCCTCGCTCTGCGCCAGCACGCCGAGGGTGATTCGTTCGCGCTGGGATAGTTGGAAGCGTCGGTCGGCTTCTTCCACCAATTTGATGACTTGGGGTCTCAAGATGCGGCGCTGAATCGTGACCCGGACCGAGTCCTCGCCTTCCAGCAAGCCCGGCACCGGGCGGCCCGAAGATAGGAGCCGGTCATAGAGCAGGTCGAAACCGCTGCCTTCCTTTTCCATCAATTGCAGATCGTGGAACACACGGGCCAAGCCGTCGTTACGGCGCTGGCTGGCGTGCAGGATATTCCGTGGCGTCACGCCCAGCGGCAAGCGCCCCGGATTGATGATTTCCAGCCGATCCGGGTGCAGCAGTAGGAATATGTCGCCGCGCTGCGTGTAGGGGCGGTGGACCAGTGCGTTCACCAGCAACT
Organism: Methylomagnum ishizawai; assembly: GCF_900155475.1. Classification (NCBI taxonomy): domain Bacteria; kingdom Pseudomonadati; phylum Pseudomonadota; class Gammaproteobacteria; order Methylococcales; family Methylococcaceae; genus Methylomagnum; species Methylomagnum ishizawai. The sequence continues at coordinate 4,521,490 of NZ_FXAM01000001.1, forward strand.
CGCGGATGACCTTTTCATCGAAGGCGGGCACGCTACGCCGGAAAAGCCCTTCGGGGAATTCGTAGCTCTCGCGGAAGTCGGGGACTTCGCGCCAGATGGCATCGACCAGTTCGGTGGGGGATAGCGCATAATCATCCCAAAGTAGTTTGTGGACCTTTTGCCCCAGTTCGTCGTACTTGATGAACTGCACCGCTGGCGCGGTTCCCAAGCGGCTTCGGTCGGAAGCGTTGCCGAGCAATAAAACGCCTAGGTGGGTCAATTCCGTTCCTGTCGCCAAGCCGTAGTGGGTGAGCAGTTCATCCGCCGTCTTTTCCTTGACCGAATCCTTGACCCGGTTCGATGCGCGAATGCCCGCCATGAAAGCCTCGCATTTCGCGGGGTCGATGGCTGAGCGCGGCAAATTCAGCGAGGTCATGGATTCCCACGGCAACCCAGGCCGTTCGTTGGCGAGTCGTAGAACATCATCGCCAACTACGGGCTTACAGGTATCGCCAATGCGTAAGAAGTAGCGGCCATCACAGGTTGATGCTACGCCGATGGAGCGGGAAATCGCAAGATCGATATATTGGCCGCCGTTCTCTGCCGTGACGGTTTGTGGAAGGGCTTGTACGTTTACGGTGAGTTCGGCGATGCGCTTACGCAGGCGGTCAAGCAGTTCTGGCGCGACTTTTTGGTCGGGGGGCGGGTGGATTTCGTTGTCCTCGATACCAATCTGTAAGTGTCCTCCTTGGCCGTTGGCGAAGCATACGCAGTCTTTGGCTATTTCATCCCAGCCAGGGTTTTTGCCGGTGAGGGTGCGCAGCGATTTTCGGTCCAGGTGCTGGTTTTCCAAGCTCATACGGCGATTTCGCCGCTCATCAGGCGGGGGAGTAGGAGGTCGCGGGCGGCGCGGAGTTTTTGGCTTTGGGTGGTCAAATTCTCAACTTGCTCGAAAATTGGACCAACTACATCATCGAAAAAGCGAATTATTGAAGTTGGCGGAATGAGTATATGTATTCGTTTGAAAGTATCGACCACGATAGCATCGAAGACCGCGCCTACGGCTTGTTGGCGCAATGATTCAACTGCAGCGTGCAGTGCCATGTAAACAAAAATCTGGGAAATATGATCTTTGCCAATAAGTGCATAGCAGGATTGGCTCATCGCCATTGGCCGCTGGGCCATATTTAGTTTTCCAACGGTGCCTCTTGCAGAAATAAATACCGTTTTTTTTGGATAAAGCTTACTGTTGCAGTTTTTTAAGCCTAGTTCAGTAATGCTGCGTTCACAGTGAGCCACCCATATTCCATTGGCCGCATCCTTTGGCGTGTAGAATGGAATATCTCCATCCCAATAATCAGAAATGGAGGTCTTGGGTGTGCCACCGCTGCAAATCTGAAATGAATCATAAGCGGTTTTCAATTCCCAGCCTTCCGGCACACCATCAACAACCCGGACATGCTCATAGCCAGGAAACCGCAGGCGGATAAACCATTCTTGGTATAGCAGTCGCGCCGATTCCTCTAGTAAGGCTATGCGGCGTTGGTTGTTTTCGATTAACTCATCATGGCTTGAAAGGATTGAAGCAATCTCATGCTGAGATTTAATACTGGGATAACGAATAGGAAGTGCTGACACGATAGATGCGCTGAGATTCAACATCGTGGTTCCAACCGCGTGTTGCTCCAGCCATCGGACTGTTTCCAACTGCTCCATAAAATAATATAGAAAAGTCGGAAGTAAGATATTTCCATTAAGTTCTATCTTTAAGCATCCGGTTCCGCAAAGCCAACCCTCTTGCTCATTTCTAATGAAAGCGCGTTTGGTGATTTCCCCCCTCCTTGGCAAGACTATTGAGCTTGGTTTTAATTTATGGCGATCAAGTCTAGTTGCGGTTTCTTCGGAGACTCGAGCAATCGTGGTGATTGATATATGACCATCAATTATATCTTTAGGCATAACAACGGGGATACCTTCTGGTTGGTATTCTGCTTGATGAAGTTGTGAGCCAAATGGTCCCGTTTGAATAATCCCGCCGTCGCGTTTTGCGATTTCCCCAAGGGTTGAGAAATTCCAGCTCATATAAGCTCCTCAAAATTCCCCTGAATCCTCGCCGCCGCCCTCATAACAACGGATTCTCCACACGCAAACAGGAATCCCTGTCAGGCATGACTAACTCCTGGACATCCAAGACCTGATAACGCTTGGCCGCAATGGGTTCGGCTATTTTTTCCTCCTCGGAAAACAACACCACCACCCGCGCTTTGCGCCCGAAACATTGGCGGAACGAATCCGGTAATTTTCCATCACTGGGAATCACAAATTCCTGTTCTATTACCTGGGTCATACTCATGCTCCTAAAACATTTCCTCAAAATTCCCCTGAATCCGCGCCGCCAATTCCACCGCCTCCTGATTCAAGTCGGCCAACTCCACATGAATATCCCGCAACGCCTGCTCGAAATCGAAATCCTCGTCCACTTCGGGTGGGGCCACGCCCACATAGCGGCCTGGGGTCAGGCTCCAATCGGCGGCTTCGATCTCGGTGCGGTCCACCACCTTGCACAGCCCCGGCACCGCCCGCATTGCCGCCTCGGGGAAACGATCCTGTAGCCACACCACCTGCCGATGGAAATAAGCGGCGGCTTTGAGCTGTTCGACGGCGGCCTTGCGCTCCTCGTCCAACTGCTTCAGGCGCTTGCTGGCCTGCTTGCGGTCGTGGAGCTTCGCCACCGCTTCGACAGCCGACAACGCCTGCGCCAACTGCCCGCCCCGCGCCGCCAGTTTGTACAAAAGGTCTACCTGCTTCACCAAGCCCTTGGTTTTCTCCGCCGAGGGCTCGAATAACTCGCGGGCCGCGTGCTGGTCGAGGTTGATGGTCGGCGGCGTAGCCGCGTAATAAGCGCCGAAGGTCGCCAAAGCCTTGACCAGCGCTTCCCGGTCGCCCCGGTAGGCGGCGGTGGCCGCGGCCCATTCCGCCAACGCTTCGGTCAGCGGGGCCGTCTGTTCCGGCTTGGGTTCATCCAAACCCTTGAGGCTGTCGGCCAAGGCCGCAAGCTGCCCGTACAACTCCGCCAGCGTCTTCTCGAATACCTCCAACTCGCCGGGAATCGCTGCCGCCTCCTCGCAGATGTGGACGAAATAGCTTTTCACCAGCCCCAAGAAACGCGCTTGCTGGCCGCGATAAAGCCAGACGATGGCCGTCAGGTTGGCGAGCTGCTCCAGGCTGAAGTCGTAAATCTTGCGCGTGACCTTGCGGTAGACATTGCGGGCGTCGAGCATCAAAACCCGGTCGCGGCTTTCCTCGGGCTTGCCCTTGTCGAAGAACCAAAGCTCGCAGGGCACGGTGCGGGTATAGAAGAAGTTGGAGCGGATGGCGACCATCACATCCACATCGCCGGTTTCCACCAGCTTGCGGCGCACTTCCGCCTCGCCATGCCCGGCGCTGCTGGCCTGCGAGGACATGACGAAGCCCGCCCGGCCTTTCTCGCCCAGGTAGCTGTGGAAGTAGGAAATCCATAGGTAATTGCCGTTGCCGACCTTCTTCTGCTTGTTCACGCCCGGCAAACCGAACGGCAGGCGGCGGTCGTCCTTGATGCGCTCGGCGTCCACCATGTCCACGTTGAACGGCGGATTGGCCATCACGAAATCGCAATTTCCCCACAACGGGCGACCCTCCGGCAAACGATGCACATCGTCGTAGAAGGAATTGGCCTCGCGGATATCGCCTTCCAAGCCGTGGACGGCAAGGTTCATTTTCGCCAAGCGGATGGTGGTGGCGGTCTTCTCCTGGCCGTAGAAGGTCACGCGCTTTGAGGTTTCCTGGCCCTCGTGTTCGATGAAGTGGCTGGACTGCACGAACATCCCGCCGGAACCACAGGCCGGGTCGAACACCACGCCGTGGTCCGGCTCAATCACGCCCACAATGGTTTGCACCAGCGAGGGTGGCGTGAAGAACTCGCCGTTGTCCTGGGCACCCTGCATGGCGAACTTCATCAGGAAGTATTCGTAGATGCGCCCGAACACATCCCCGCTGGCGGTGCGCAGGGTGGCGTTGTCGAAACAGCGCAGCAGGTCTTCCAACAGGCGGCTCTCGAAGCGGTCGTAGTCCTTGGGCAACTGACCAGCCAAGGGCGTGAAATCGGCTTCGATGGCGTTCATCGCATCCACCAATGCACCGCCTAGGTTGGTGCCGGTGGGAAGCTTGAGCAAGGTTTCATAGTGCGCCGACTCCGGCAGCATTAGCGCCCGGCGTTTGATGAAGTCGCTTTTGACCAAGGCGCGCTTGGGCATCTTGCCCGCCGCCTGGTCGGCCTCAATGGCTTTCAGTGCTGCCTCATAACGATTGCTGGCATGGCGCAGGAAAATCACCCCAAGAACGGGCATGCAATATTCGCTTGAGGTCAGCTTGGAATTGGCGCGGAGCTGGTCGGCGGCTTCCCAAAGGCTGGATTCGATCTGGGTGATATTGTGGAGGGGGTCGGCAGTCATGATCTGTTGCTGGGATGCCTTCGTGAGTGGAGTCGTAGGACACAAAACCCGCTCATTTTATACGAGCGAACGCGGCCCACCCGCAGGTGAAGGCACCCGGAGCTAGATATTCTTTATTTGAAGTGGACCGAAGCGCCCATGGGCGCGGTCGATAGGCGGGAAGCGGGGCGTGGGACCGGAAGCAACCGGAACAATCGGGACGTACCTCCGCCCAGAATACGCCCGGAAGAAAAAACAAAGGGCTTAGCCTTGCGGCTAAGCCCTTGTTTATATTGGCTGGGGGACTAGGATTCGAACCTAGGTTGACGGAGTCAGAGCCCGTCCCGTCACACTGGCTTTACATGGCTTCAACATTACCAAGCTTGACCTAACTGTCCTGCCCGGTTCCCCACTTCTGCATTAAACCGTACCTATCCTTGCTTTGTCGAGATGTGGCTCCGCCCAGCCGACGCCCAGCAGCCAGCCGGGCCTACCGGAGGACTTCCGGAAGCTTCCGTTCCGGAAAGGCCACCGCCTTCGCCGATCCCGAGAGGGCCTATCCCTTCCTTGTCCAGTTTGTCCACGTTCGCGTGATAGGCGTTCTGTCCACCAAGCCGATGGCTTCGGTGCGCGCCCTATATATATGAGTACGACGCGCGGGGCGCGGGCAGAGTCAACTGCCACGCGGTCTGTCGCATCCGTACCCCCCGCCGAATCTTCCGAAGTCTTCCATTTAATAAAGCTCCGCCTTCGCCTCTCGGAAGCGACCTGACTTCCCCGGCTTCCTGCCGTGTCCCAACCGAAATAAGTCCCACCTTCTGGCCCTGTCTGGCCCAAGCAGGATCGGGCGGGTCTACGCCTTTCAAACATTCTGGAACCATTTCACCGACATCTTACAGCCCTGCAAGACACACATCGTTCGCAACGATTCCTTCATACCAAGAGGTACACACCATGAGCGACGGCTCGAAAAAATTCCGCTTCACCAAGCGCGACCTGGAAAATTTGCCCGCCCACCCCAAGGACTCCCCCTCGCGCGAGACCGAATACTCCGACACCGAGTGCGTGGGGCTGAAGATGCTGGTCAACCGCCAGGGCAGGAAATTCTTCTACTATCGCTACAGCCATAAGAAGCGCAGGCATGGCATCAAGATCGGCGAGTTCCCGTCCATGTCGTTGGTGGAGGCCCGTCAGCGGGCCAACGAACTCAGGGCCATGGTGGATCGCGGCATCGACCCCCAGGCCGCGAAGCGGAAGGAGAACTCCGTACCGTTCTTCAAGTCGTTCGCCCTGGACCAGTACATGCCCTACGCCGAGAACACCAAGCGTTCGCACCAGGACGACCGCTCGCGCTTGGAGCAGCACTTGATCCCGCAGTTCGGACGGCTGGCCTTAGACGCCATCACCACGCAGATGGTCCAGCACTTCCTGGCCGACGCATTGAAGAAAGGGCTGGCCCCGGCCACCGTGAACCGCTTGCGCTCGTTGTTGCACCGCCTGTTCGGCCTTGCGGTTCAATGGGAAATCATCGCAAAGAACCCCGTCCACGGCATCCCAAAGTTCCAAGAAAACAATCAGCGCCAACGGTTCCTGAACGCCGACGAGATCAGGGCGCTATACCGGGCGCTCGATGATGACCCGAACCCGCAGGCCGCCGACTTCATCAGATTGCTCCTGTTGACGGGGGCCAGGGTGGGCGAACTGTTGAACGCCGAGCATGCCCACATCGACTTGGAGGCTGGTATCTGGCGCATCCCGCGCAGCAAATCCGGGAAGGCGCGGATCGTGCCTCTGAACGATGTGGCCAAGGCATTGCTCGGGCGGCAGGCGAAGCGCGCGGGCAACGCCTTCGTGTTCCCCGGTGCCGAGAAGTACGGCAATGCCCGCATGGCCCATCCCCAGCACGCCTTCGACCGCGTGAAGAAGCGCGCGGGGCTGACCGATTTTCGCATGCATGATCTGCGCCATACCCACGCTAGCTTGGCGGTAGGCCGCGGCTCAAGTCTTTATGATGTCCAGAAGCTACTTGGCCACAGCAGCCCGAACATGACACAGCGTTATGCTCACCTCGCCGATGGGCGACTGATGCAAGCGAGCAACGGGGTGGCCGACGCCGTGGAGGAGGCCATTAGGAAGTGAACTCATTGTTTACGCATAGATTCAATGAGGGGTAAGGGGGGGGCAAGGATGAGTAACTGGGGGGTGGGTATTGGTATATAGGCGCGGGCATGGCCGGTCTTTCCTGGGGTTCTACCGCGCACGCGGTGGAGTATATGGAATTACCGGCTATGCCCGCGCCATAGTCATTAGTCATTTAAAATCAAATACTTATAACGTCTAATTGGAGACTTGATTGATAGCGACCCTGCATTGGACTAATAGTGGTCTTGTATTAGATAGTCGATCACCGACTTTCTATATCTGTTGTGTTCTCATCAAACAATGACTACACTTCACTCACCGGTAGCCGCCAATAAAATTAAGTATTATTGGTACCAATCGTGCCGGTATTCAAAGGCACTTAATACCTTTATGGAGAAAGTAAATGCCGCCTGAAGATGATGATCTGGTCGTCTTAGGAGCTTGCGAACTCGCGAGCATTCTGGGGATCGCCACCGATACCCTCTATAAACGGAGATCCATATACCCGGAGACCTTGCCCCCCGCCATTAAAAACGGACGCAGGCTCCGCTGGTTCAAGCGGGACGTCATGGCTTGGATGCGCTTACAAACCGAAGAGCGACCTTGAGCCCTGAGCGTCCGCGAATAGAGCCGAAGAGAGGGACGAATTAGAACGTCCCTCCCGGCCCGGTCCCGGCGAGTGTCATGCCATCCCATGAACCGCCCCGCGACCGACCCGAGCCCCGTGAGGCTTTGAATTTGATGGCCGCGTTGATCGACTGCCAGATGCAACCCTCGCCTTCGAACATGAAGCGGCCCCGCACCAATGGCAGATGGTGCCCCGGTTCGCTAACCCCAGGACGACGCGCCCGATGGTGTCGGGTCCGTCGCCCTGGCTGACCCCGACCCACCCTCAAACGAAGTGTGGGTTCGGAACCAACATCAACGAATGAGAGATAGAGATCGTTATGTCCAAGAAGGTTCTTTACAAGCTGCCCGACGGCACCCTCATCAACGCTGCCAAGGCTGAGAAATGTTGGATCACTAAAGAGGGAAAGATCGCCCTCAGCGGTGAGAACGGCGAACACATACACTCGTTCGAGGAGAAAGATCCCGAGCTTCGCAAGGCGAAGCATGAGGAAATTGTCAACTTCCTGATCAATCTGCCGCAGGAATAAGACCGCGAGGCGGGCCATCTCCGAACGATAGCCCGCCATGGCACCAAAGCCCGTCCGGTCTAGCCGGACGGGCTTTTTTGTCCTTCGAGGTATTGAGGATGGATAAAGAAACCTTGCTAGAGATCAATGGGCACGACTGGAAGATCCTCCGCTGCGAACTGTCCCGCAGCGCCGAGGCCAACCCGCTGTTCGCCGCCGACGACCGCGATCCCGACGACATCCTGGAAGAGCAGATGCGGTTGATGGAGGCGGAATTCGAGGCTCTCGCCGAAGACCCCGACAAGCCCTTGGCCGGGACCGACCCGCCGGTTCATGTCGCTCTCGACACCGAGTATCAGCACAACGCCGAGGGCGACCGCTTGGACGTGTTGTCCTACCAATTTTTCTTGGTCAGCCTGTGGGGCATCATGGCCGGGATCGTCTACCCGAAAAGGTCCGGCAAGCACGGCAGGCTCAAGTTCGAGAGCTTCGTCGGCATCATCATCGGCGAGGCCCGGCGTCGGAAGGTCGTCAGGATGTGGCCCAAGATGGTCATGGTCTACGCGCACTTCCTACGCGCCGACCTGCCCAATTTCGGCGACTTCGAGTCTTTCAGCGACCAACTGGACTGCATCCAGGGCACCCTGGCCAGCGTGGGTGGCGACTTGGTGGTTCATTCCGATTACGATGCCGACGTTGGTCCCCGCCCGAACGGGCGGATGGTGCTGCGCGACCGCCAACGCCGTCTCCGACTGACCCAGGTGCGCTTCATCGACACCTTGCTGCTGACGCCCGGTCGCGCGGGTCTGGCCGTGACGGGCGAGATGATCGGGTTGCCCAAGCTCGAACTTCCCGAAAGCTACGACAAGTCAGAGATGAGGAAATTCTTGCGGGAGCAGCCGGAAGCCTTCGAGGCTTACGCCCTCCGGGATGCGGAGATCGCCGTCATGTACGGGCTCAAGATGCAGCGGTTCGTGCGGGATGAACTGGGCATGCGCCGCCTTCCGCCCACGCTCGGCGCGCTGGCCGCCCGGCTGTGCCGCCAGTTGCTGGATGTCGATGACGGTGGGTTCGAGCGGGCGTTCGGGATCGAGCGCGGTCATCGCAAGACCTATTGGAATGAGCGGCAGGGGCGGAAGATCGTCATGAATGCCACCGGCCCCACCGCGTTCCGCGAGCGTCATGAGAATTTCGTCACCAAGTGTTACCACGGCGGTCGCAACGAAAGTTTTGCGTTGGGGCCGACCGCCATTTCGGATTGGCACGACTTCGACCTCAAAAGCGCCTACACCGCGAGCATGGTCGATATCCTGACGCCCGACTACGCGGCGGCCTACGACAGCAAAGACCCCTTGGCGTTTGTCGGCCATGTCTGCGGCTTCGCCTGGGTGGACTTCGAGTTCCCCGAGGGTGTGCGGTTCCCTTGCCTGCCGGTCCGGGTCGAGGATCGTGGCCTGTATTTTCCGAGGCGTGGGCGGACCTACTGCACGGCCCCGGAATTGGCCCTCGCGCTGGACCTGGGCTGTGCCATCGATATCCAGATCGGCCTGATCGTGCCCTGGGCCCCGGATGGCGCGCGGGTCTTCGAGCCCTTCGTCCGGCGCGTCCGGGAACGGCGCTTGCATTTCAAGGCGCTTGGTCAGCTCTTGGAGGAGAAACTATGGAAGGAAATCGGCAACTCCGCCTATGGCAAGACCGCCCAGGGCTTGAGGGAAAAGTCGGTGTTCGATGCGCGCACCCGGAAGGGTAAGATGCTGCCGCCATCGCCTTTGACCAACCCGTACTTCGCGGCGCACATCACCGGGTTGGTGAGGGCCGTGGTGTCAGAAATCATGGCCCGCATCCCGCCTCATCGCACCGTGGTCAGCGTCACCACCGATGGCTTCCTCACCGATGCGGACTTGGATGAGTTGGACCTGACCGGCCCCATGGCGGTGCGCTTCCAAGCGCTGCTGGACAGGGTGGACGGGGCGGCGGCGGGGGGTGCCGACCATGCTTGAACGCAAGCACCGGGTGCGGCAGGTGGTGGCCGTGAAAACCCGTGGCCAGATCACCGCTATGGTCTACGAAGCTGAGCCGCCGGTCCTGGCCAAGGCCGGGGTGAAGCCGCCGATGGCCGATAAGAAGGCCCACAACGGCTACATGTTGAAGCTCTATCTCGACCGGGGGCCAGGCCAGCGCATCGAGTTCAGCCACTTGATCTCGCCCAGGCAGCAACTGCTGACCGGGTCGGACTTGGTCGAGGTGCGCAAGTCGATGTTCCTGAACCTGGAATTCGACTTCAAGCGCCGCCCCGTCAATCCGCGCATGGTGGCGGTCGATGGCGTCCAGCACCTCGCCTGCGACACCGTGCCCTGGCCCACCGCGTTGGAAGGCGAGGAAGCCAGGGCCATATTCGACGGCTGGCGGCGTGCCGGGCATTGCCTCAAAACCCTGGAGGACTTCGTGGCTTGGGAAGAATACTACGCCGCCCGCGTGATGACCCGGAACCGGTCGATCAACGTCACCCAGGAGGGGGCCGTGGGCCTGTTGAGGCGGTCCTTCCTCGCCGCCTACGCGCAAGGCGCTTGGGGCACATCGCGGACGATGAACTACCGGGAGGTGGCGGCCTGGCTGACGGCGAAGGGCTACCCCACCACCGAGAGCGGGGCGAAGAACGGCAAGCGGGCCAAGTTGGTCGAGGGCGTGGTTCCGGCCACCCCGGCGGCGTTGGCGCTCATGGCCATCTTGCTGGAAGCCCAGCCGAGCCTCGAAGTCGATCGGTTCTTCGGGAAAGGAACCAACGACGCGGCGGGTTGAGGTTCGGCCCCTGACATTGCAAGGCGGTGTGCCAAGCGGGCGCACCGCCTTTTTTGTGCGGCCCCATCGGCGCAAGGACATCCTGCGTGCGCTGGCAGGTCCGCGAGTATTCCTTGTTGGATCAGCGGGTTGGGCTGCGGTGCAACTTTGTCTATGGGGCTATGTTAATAGCCCCCGCTAGACCGCTCTTCCGAGGATTTTTTGACCGGCTTCTTCCTATCTTGGGATTGGTCGGTGCCCGGCCCGAACACGCCGATGTCCACCCCGATCAGGAGAAAAATCCGATGCTTACACGTAAGACGCCCCCGCTGACTCGCCCCTCACATCGCCCCGTCAGCTTCGACTGGGTGGAGCGGGCCGCCCGCCTGCCCGGAAAGTCGCTGCACGTCGCCCTGTCGATCCTGTGGGCCGCCGCGATCGACAGCGCCCCCGTGGTCAGGGTCAGCCGCTCGGCCCTGGACCGGTTCTCGGTGTCCAGGGACGCCTGCTACGACGCGCTCAGGCATATGGAGGATGCCGGGCTGGTGCGGGTCAAGCGTTTGTCCGGGCGGAGGACGGTCGTCACCCTGCTGGATCGCGACGGCTCGCCTATGCGTATGGTTCCACAAACCTGAGGCTGCGGGCCTCAGGTTGGGCTTCCCGGCGAACAACCCCATGGGAAGGCCGGGGCGCTGGGTGCGGACACCGAAAGATCGGGACGGGATCGAGCGCTTCTGATTCCCGCCTACCGATGGGGTCCGCGCCGCTCAATACGTTCCGTCGAGGTCGCCATCATGCCGCCAGCTTCTCCACGCCCGAAAACTGTCCGATCAAGTGCTTCGTGTCCGCCCTTGTGGTCCGGGGCTTCGCCGCCCGTTGGTACAAGGTGGGTGCCCCGCCGCCCGCTTGGTTCCTGCGCTGGGCATTGCCCTGGCTACCGTTGTGGTTCCCCGATTTGACGGGGGAGTTCGCGGTCTTGGAGTTGAGGTTGGTGGCGATGGGCGGCTGAATGTTGCCCGGCGCGGGGCTTGTTGATGGCGAAGCGCCGCGATGAATGGATAGACCAGTCCTACCGGCGTACCGGCGATGATCGGTGCCGGTCGGGAGTTCCGGCCTCCTTGTGCATAGATAACCCCCATGCCTTTTAGGCATGGGGGTTATCTACAAGTGGGCTTCGCCATGCGCTCCTGGGCGACCTTCACCGCTTGCGAGATCGATGATTTTTTCAGGCTACCGCCTCAAAACGACATGACCTGTCCGGCCTCTCCCTTATCGTGGGTCACAAGCAGCCAACCCCATCCAGAGTTCTATGAAGGAAGGCCAAGGCTGTGACGTAGTTCACAGGCAGCTTGTGACTTATTTCACAAGAGCTTGCTTGAAAGTGAATCTATACTTTCCTAGTAGCGAGTCGAATGGCTCGTCTATCGGTAATGTCACAGGCGTTCGAGCCCGGCCACAAGACCAACAACAAGCTGTACCGAAGAAGAATGATCATGCAGCTACGGCCCACTTTCCGCTGGGACGATGTTAGCCCGGCCCCAATGCCCCGATTACGGTTAGGAGGACGGTCGTGAGCCGCGCCCCCTCCCACGATACCCTGGTGTACCGGCTCTCGCAGATTCTGATCAAGCTGAACCAGGGTGAGCGGCTGGATGCCCATCAGCTGGCCGATGAGTTCGGCGTCAACCCGCGCACCATCCAGCGCGACCTCAACGAGCGTCTCGCCTACCTGCCCCTGGAAAAGGTCGATGGCCGCTACCGGCTCGACCCCGCCTTCCTGGGCAAGCTGGGGCTGCGCGACATCGAGCGCTTCGCCTCCCTGGCTGGTGTGAGGGGATTGTTCCCATCGCTATCGGATGACTTCCTGCGCGATATCTTCGACCGCCGTATCGAGGGTGCGCTGCTGGTCAAGGGACACCACTACGAGAACCTGAACGGCAAGGAAGCGCAGTTCCGCCAGTTGGAGCGGGCCATCATCGGTCATCGGCGCGTCGGCTTCGACTACGCCAAGGATGGCGGGACCAAGACCTACGACGAGGTGGAGCCTTACAAGCTCGTCAACCATAAGGGCATCTGGTACTTGGCCGCCATGGACGGCGGCAAGCTCAAGACCTTCGCCTTCTCGCGCCTGGACAGCCTGCGCTTGCTGGACGGCACGTTCGTACCCGACCCGGCGGTGGAGCGCAGCTTGGTCGAGGACGACGGCATCTGGATGGGCGATGAGAAGAAGGAGATCGTGATCAAGGTCGCCAAGGAGGTGGCGGGCTACTTCAAGCGGCGGAAGTTGATCGCCAACCAGGTGGTGGAGAAGGAGCTTGAGGACGGGGGTTTGATCGTGTCCGCGAAGGTCGGACATGTGAATCAGGTTGTCCCCATCGTTCGGTACTGGATACCGCACTTACGAATCATTAGTCCTGAAGGGCTGCAAGGGCAAATGGAGAACGAGATGGCTACGTATATATCCTGAACGCAGCCGAAGAAAACCTATACCACTAACCACAAAGGGGAATCTTTATGCCAAACCTTATGCCTCTTGGCTCGCACTTAGTCACACCCCGCACTGGCTATTCTCACCATGGCATCTACGTCGGCGGTGGAAGGGTAGTTCACTATTCTGGACTGGCCGATGGGGTGACTGCTGGCCCTGTCGAAGAAGTATCGCTTGCCGAGTTCACCTGCGGGAAGGGGTATGACTTTAAAAGGCATGCGGGAGCCATGTATATCGGCGAGGCCGTTGTCGAGCGTGCTCGGTCGCGGATCGGTGAAGAGTGCTACGCCGTCTTCTCGAACAACTGCGAACATTTTTGCGAGTGGTGCATCAATGGCGACCATCAAAGTGATCAGATTGACAACGGGACTGTCGCTACTGGCCTAAGCGGTGCTGCTCTGGCAGGCAATATAGCTAAAGGTGTGGTGGCGGCTAGCGGCTCAGCGGTTGGCCTCTCTGGTGCCGGAATAATGAGTGGCTTGGCTACCGCAGGTGGGGTAGTTGGGGGTGGGGCTGTGGCGGGAATTGGTGTGCTTGGCGCTGGTCCCGGTCTAGCGATGGCTTCCTTGGTCAATAACACCGTCCTTAAAGATAACCCGGCCTTAGACCAAGATGAACGCGACTCGCGAGCCGTTGGGAGAAAAGCGACCTATGCTGGCGCAGCAGCTGGAACTGTGGGCAGTATTGCGGCGGTTAGTGCTATGGGGACTACCGCAGGGCTGAGCGGAGCAGGAATAGCCTCGGGCCTAGCTGCGATCGGGGGTACCGTTGGTGGCGGCATGGCGGCGGGTGTGGTTGTAGCAACAGCTGCGCCTGTGGCTGCCGCTGCTGCGGTCGGTTACGGACTATACAAGGCGGTCAAATGGTTCAAGAAGTGAGTATCCTTGATGTGAAGACAGGCATTAAATTGATACAATTCAACCGGAGTTGATACTAATCTCAAGCAGATATCCTTAGGTTGATCCCCTCCGAGCTTTGTCAAGCGCCCGACGCCTCCCGCGTCGGGCGTTTTCGTTTGAGAGGGGCGCATCTTCCACTTCAACCCCGAGGAGTCACCCCATGAAATCCAACAACGCCCGCCGCGCCCCGAAAGCGGCATCGATCCCGATCCCGGCCTCTTCCTCACCCCCGTCCCCCGCCGCCGCCGCCGCCACCTCCAACGACACCGGCAACGGCGTGACCCCGCTCCGGGTCCAGGCCGTGCCCAAGCTCAGTGGGCGATCCTCCGGCCTCGTCACCTACCAGATCGGCCTGGACGCGGACGACAGGCTGTGCCTGAGCATCGTCGCGAACGACGGCGGCGGCTATTTCAGCACCGAGCAGGTGCCGTTCTCCCGTATCCGCGAGCGCCTGTCCGGGCCGCTGGCGACCGGCGCTGATTTCCCCACCAGCGCGCTGCGCCCGGCCTTCGTGGGCCGCTCGGTCAACAACGGCTGCTTCCTGGCCGCGATCCTGCGCAACGAGGGCTTACTACAGGCGGGCGAGAAGCCCCACCTCCACCGCCGCGCGGGCGACTGGGACGCCTGGGAGGCGATGCAGAAATCCGCCGGGCCGTCGATGCCCGCGCAGGGTGGCGATGGCCGGGTCGATATCCCGGCAGAGGCCGACACCCCGGCTCCACCGCCGGAAGAAGGCGATGATGCCGCCGACCCGGTTCCCGTCTCCGAACCCGGTCCTGCCGGGGATGGCGATGGGTCGGACGCCGCCAGCGTCGAGGCCGCCGCCCGCAAGTCCCGCAAGGCGTCGATGCCGAAGGAGGATCGCCATGAAGACGAGTGAGCCCTTGTTCCCGCTGGGTCAGGTGGTGGCGACCCCCAACGCGCTGGCCGTGCTGGCCGGGCACGGCGTCGATCCCGCCTCCCTGCTTGATCGCCACGTCAAGGGCGATTGGGGCGTGCTGCCGCCGGAGGACGCCAAGGCCAACAACGCGGCCCTCCGCCATGGCGAGCGCCTGCTGTCCAGCTACCCGCTGGCCGATGGCGTCAAGGTGTGGATCATCACCGAGTGGGACCGTTCGGTCACCACGATCCTGATGCCCGACGACTACTGAGCGCCGGGGATCGGGCAAGGGCTCATCGCGGCGGTCGCGGGCCGCGAAGTGTGCGGACGGTTCCGGAAATGGACCGGAGGAAGGTGGCGGGGCGGGCGGGCTAGGCCCGGCCCGCCGCCTTCCTCCCCTGGCTATGCTGGGCATCGGCCCTTTGTTTTTTCCGGCGGTGGCGGGAAGGCTGACGGACTGGGGTAACGGCTGGCTTCCTGGCCGTGCGTGGAGGGCGGGATGGCGTCATCGTCGATCTCGCCGCCGGTGCCGATGGCGGCGGCGCTGGGTGGGCACACCTCCCTCCGCTCCACCCGCCCGAACTGGCCCTGACGGGTTTGATCCCGGTGTCGGCCAGATATCATCCCGATGATCCCGTCAGGCGCTTGCCAGACGGGAGATGAGCCCGTTCCGACCCAGCGTCGGAACGGGCTTTTTCGTGCGCGAATATCGAGGACAACACCATGCAAGACTACCAAGCCTTCCGAGCCCACTTTAGCGAGCAAGGGCTCATGGACAAGCTTCGCGACCTGCCCGTCGGTGGCGAGATCGCCGCGCGGGCGCTGCGGCTGCTCAAGCTGCTGCGCGATGACCGGGTGCCCGTGTGGGTCAAGGCCATCGTCACCGGGGCGCTGGGCTACCTGATCCTTCCGTGGGACGTGAGCCCGGACTTCCTGCCCTGGATCGGCTACCTGGACGATGCCGCCGCCTTGGCGGCGGCGCTGGCGTTGGCGGAAGAGAGCCTGGATGGTTGAGGGGGGCGGCCATGTATATATTCAAATCGTTGCGGGACTTGGAGGGTGCCCGCCTGTCCTTGGAAATCTCGGCGCTGATCCGCCGCTTGGTGAGCGACCTGATACTCGCTTGCCACCCCTATGACCCGGAAGCCGACGGCTACGTGGCCTTGATCGAGGATGGCGGCGACTTGGCCGATCTCTCGGCGCTGGGGCTGCCCTACGCCCTGGACAGCGTGCCGTTCGAGGCCGTCCAGGTCGAGGCTGGATGTTATGTCGGGGTGTTCCTTGCCAATAATCAATTTGGCCTGACCGTGGTGGTGCCGGATGCGCCTTGGCTACCGCCGGAGTATCGCTCCGCCTTGGAGGCGCAGCGCGATTTCAGTTGAGGCTTCGCGGGCTGATAGGCGGAGTTGGGTTGGATGCCCGACTCCGCGTCATTCGCCCGCTCGATCCAAGCAGGAACGGTAGACCGCGCTGGAATACCAGCGTCCCTTGGCGATCATATCGTCCAGCAAGGGCTTGATCCTGTCGATGTAGCCCTTCTCTTTGGCTTTCAGCAGGATCGAAAGCGTCCTGATGGCCGACAACCCTGCCGTGGTGGCGACCTTGTAGCCTAGGTTTTCATCGATCAGCACGAAGTCGGCGGAGATTTCCTTGGCCAGGATGATAGTCTCGGTCTCTCCCGAGTCGAGTTGGCTCAGCAGGAAATCTTTATATAGGCATCCTTGGATGGTCTGGACTTGAATGAAGGGCGCGTCGATCTGCTGGTGGCCGTAGCTGGGTTTGGCCTTGATCTCCTTGTACACAGCCTCGGCGATGACGATGTTGCCGAAGAGCTTTTCGAGCAGGTTCAGGTGGCCTATGGCCGCCAGCGAAATGATCGGCGTGGTGTTGGAGACGACCCTCATGGGAGCTTGGCCGCGTCCGCGAAAACCTCGGCCATCTCATCCTCGTTGTAGTCGAAGATGGGTTCGTTCTCCAACTTCATGCGTTCGATGAAGTCCAGCTTGGTGTACCCGGCCAGTTCCGCCGCCTTACCCAGCGAGAGCTTGCCCTTGCGGTACCACATCAGGGCCGAGAGGAAGCGCAAGTCTTGGGTGAATTCCTGGGCGCTCTCCCTGAGCGCCAACAGGATGTCGTCGTTGATGGTGAATGAGACGTTCATGGATGGCTCTCGGCTTGATGGCGGTTATTGAGGCGTTGTCTGGCTAGCCCTCGATCGGCTAACTCCTGTTGACAGGCAGTTTCGCATCATTCCCTGCCTGATGTTCCGGGCATGGTGAGCGAGGGCGGGGCTGTGGGGCATTCTATACGAGCTGACCCGGCCCACCCGCAGGTGAAGGCACCCGGAGCCGGATATTCTTTATGTGGAGCGGACCGAAGCGCCCATGGGCGCGGTCGATAGGCGGGAAGCGGGGCGAGGGACCGGAAGCAACCGGAACAATCGGGACGTACCTCCGCCCAGAATACGCCCGGAAGAAAAAACAAAGGGCCTAGCCTTGCGGCTAAGCCCTTGTTTTTGTTGGCTGGGGGACTAGGATTCGAACCTAGGTTGACGGAGTCAGAGTCCGTAGTCCTGCCGCTAGACGATCCCCCAATAACCCTTGGAAGCGGATTAACGCTTGGAGTACTGCGGACGGCGACGGGCTTTGTGCAGGCCGACCTTCTTACGCTCGACCTCGCGGGCGTCGCGGGTCACGTAGCCAGCCTTGCGCAACGGGGAACGCAGGTTTTCATCGTAAACGATCAATGCGCGGGTCAGGCCATGGCGGATGGCACCGGCTTGGCCGGTGGGACCGCCGCCCGCGACGGTCACGATTACATCAAGCTTGTCGGTCATAGAGACCAATTCCAGCGGTTGGCGAACCACCATCTGGTCGGTCTTCCTGCCGAAGTATTCGTCCAACTGCTTGTTGTTGACGACGATGCGTCCGGTGCCGGTTTTGGTGTAAACACGCGCCACCGCGCTCTTGCGGCGACCCGTTCCGTAATACTGCGATTGTGCCATGGCTAGCTCGACTCGTTTTTAGATGTCCAGCACTTTCGGCTGCTGGGCCTGATGATTGTGGGTGGAACCCTTGTAAATCTTAAGCTTGCGGTACATGGCCCGGCCCAGCGGATTCTTGGGGAGCATGCCCTGAACGGCGGTTTCGATGATACGCTCGGGGTGCGTCTGGCGCAGCTTGCCGAGGGTCACCGATTTCATATTGCCGATGTAACCGGTGTGCTTGTAATAAACCTTGTTCAGTTCCTTGGTGCCCGTGACATGGACCTTCTCGGCATTGATTACGATGATGTAATCACCCGTGTCCACATGGGGCGTGTATTCGGCTTTGTGTTTACCGCGCAGACGACGCGCGATTTCGGTGGAAAGGCGTCCGAGCGTCTTTCCTTCGGCGTCGATGACGTACCAGTCGCGTTTGACTTCGGCTGGTTTTGCGCTAAAGGTCTTCATTGCTGCGCGCTCCAAACTATGGCGTTGCACGAAAAGAGGCGAATTCTAGCGGCATCCCGTTCATAAGACAAGCTTTCTTCGCAAGGCCGCCGCATTTTCTCCCGTGGACTCCGATTCGTCTTTGGCCTGGGGCGTGGCTTGATACTCGGGCACCAAGGCTTTGAGCTTCTTGGCGATGGCGTCCTCGTCGAACACCCGGCAGGACTCGGCCAGTTCGCTCACGCTTTTGCGGATCACCCGGTGATCCAGCACCATGGGTCGGGCCAGCAAGAGCTTGGTATGCCCGGTGGGTGTGGGTCGCTCGTGGTCGAGGAACAATTCCTCGGTCACTTTTTCGCCTGGGCGCAGGCCGATGTATTCGATGCGGATATCCCGCTCCGGGCATTTCCCGCTGAGCTGGATCATCTGCTCGGCCAGATAGCTGATCTTGATCGGCTCGCCCATGTCCAGCACGAACACCTCGCCGCCCTGTCCCACCGCCGCCGCCTGCATGATGAGTTGGCAAGCCTCGGGGATGGTCATGAAATAACGGGTCACGTCGGGATGGGTCACGGTGACGGGGCCACCGGCCTTGATCTGCTCGCGGAACAAGGGCACCACGCTGCCCGCCGAATCCAGCACATTGCCGAAGCGCACGGTGATGAAGCGGGTTTCGGTCACGCCGTTCAGGCTTTGCACCAGCATTTCCGCCGCCCGCTTGGTCGCGCCCATGATATTGGTGGGGCGCACGGCCTTGTCGGTGGAAATCAGCACGAATTCCCCGACCCCCGCCGCCATCGCGGCCTCGGCCACGATGCGGGTGCCGACCACGTTGTTCCTGACCGCTTGCCGCGCCTGATGCTGCAACAAGGGCACATGTTTATAAGCCGCCGCGTGGAAAATCACCTGGGGCCGGTAGCGGGCGATGGCCCATTCCACCGAGGACAGATCGGTGACATCGCCCAACAGGGCGACGAAATTCAATTCGGGAAAAGACCTGAGCAAGTCCTGCTCGATCTTGTAGAGGTTGTATTCGCAGCGCTCGAACACCACCAGTTCGGCCACCGCGAAGCGGGCGATCTGCTTGCACAGTTCCGAGCCGATGGAACCGCCGCCGCCCGTCACCAACACCCGCTTCCCGGCCAGGTGGTTGCGGACGGCCTTGCGGTCGAGCCGGATCGGGGCGCGGCCCAGCAAATCCTCGATGGACACCTCCCGCAACGCGCCCGCCTGCCCGGCCAGCATGTCCTGCACCGAGGGCAGGGTCAGGAAGGGCACGCCCGCGCCCTCGCAGATTTCGACGATGCGGCGCATCTCCTTGTCCGAGGCCGAGGGCACGGCCAGCAGGACGGCGTCGATGCCGAGCTTGTCCACCAGGTTAGGAATGCGTTCGCAGCCGCCCTTGACCCGGACGCCCTGGATTTCGCTGCCGCGCTTGCCCGGATCGTCATCGACGAAAGCCACCGGCACGAACTGGGCATAATGGGTGCGCAACAGGTCGCGCACCAACATTTCACCCGCCTTGCCCGCGCCGACGATCAAAGCCCGCTTGCCCACCGACAGCACGGCGCGGCGATCCTTCCAAATCCGATAGAGCAGCCGGGGCGCGGACAGCAGCAAGGGCAACAACAGCACGTAAAGTAAGATCGCCGACCGCGGCACGCCATCCAAGCGGTTGACCACGAACAGGGTGAGCGCCGCCGCCACGATGCCCACCCCCGAGGCCTGGACGATGCGGACCAAATCGGGAATGGAGGCAAACCGCCAAATCCCCCGGTACAGCCCCACGCGCCAGAACACCACGGCCTGGACCACCATGACCCAGGGCAGGCAAACCAGGGCGGAATGCACCTCGTACTTGGGCGGCATCGACAGGTTGAAACGCAGCCAATAAGCGCCCAGCCAAGCCAAGGCCACCATGACCAGATCGTGCAGGAAAATCACCGTGCGCGAGCGCAGCTTGGAAACCATCTTCACCTCGTCCCGTGCGATAAGCCGGCCCCGAACCGGAGCGCCAGGGCCAACAAGGGCGCGTAGGCCATGCCCAACCATGCCCATTCCAGGGCGGGCCACCGCGCCGCCGCCCAGGCCAACGGTCCCAGCCAAAAGAGATTGATGGCGAGTACCGCCAGGGTCACAGGCCGGTGGCCATAGCGTTGCGCCGCGTGTTGATAGGCGTGGCTGCGGTGGGCCTCGTACCAGCGCTGCCCGTCCGCCATCCGCCGCAGCAGGGTGAAAGTGGCATCGACGAAGAACACGCCCAGCGCGATCAACCACACCGCGAGGCTAGGCCCGCCGGTCGCCGCCGTCCGCAGCGCCAGCACGCCCAGCAGGAAGCCGACGAAGCCGCTCCCCACATCGCCCATGAAGATTTTGGCGGGGGGCCAATTCCATAGCAGGAACCCGCCCGCCGCCGCCGCCAATGCCGCCGCCACCTCGGCGCTGCCCGGCAACACCGGGGCCGGGTCCAGCCCGATCAGCGCCGCCAGCGTGAAGCCGACGGTGAGGGTCTCGACGCCCGCGATGCCGTCGATGCCGTCCATGAAGTTGAACAGGTTCAACACCCAGACGATGAACAACAGGCCCAGCGGCATACCCAAGCCACCCAGCGCATAGGCTTCCCCGGCGAAGCGCAGTTCGCCGAAACCGCCCAGCCAATACAAGGCCCATCCGGCGGCGGCGAACTGGGCCAATAAGCGCCAACGGGCGGGCACATGGCCGTGATCGTCCCAGAACCCGACCGCAGCTACCGGCACAGCGCCCGCGAGGGCCATCAGCCAATCGAGGGACACCCAACCCAGTCCGTAGAGTTGGATCGTGGCAAGGACCAGGGCGGCGACGATCCCCAAGCCGCCGCCCCGCGGCGTCGGGACGCTATGGGAACTGCGGGTATTGGGCAGGTCCAGCAACCGTTTCAGCGCGTAACCCCGCACGGCATGGGTCGCGAAAGCGGCGACCAGGAACGGGAAAAACAGGGGTAAAAGATAGGAAAACAGGCTCATCTGGCGACTCGCAGCGCCTCCTGGGGCTGGAAACAGGCTGCATCATACCCGCAAAAGGGCGGGGGGATCACACTGGCGCTAGGGATAAGGGTGGCGGCGAGGGGTTTTCATCCCTATTTCGCCGCCACGGGTTCGGCCAAACGCCTGCGGGCTTCCTCGACCACCGCCGGATCGGCGTGCCGGGTTTGGATAATCTCCCGATATAAGGCCATGGCCTCGTCGCGCCGTCCCAAGCCCTCCAGCGCCCTGGCCCGATATAAAACAGCTTTGGTCCCATCGAACGAACGCTTGGGAAGCGTCAGATAAAACCAGCCTTTTTCATAATCGCCGAGTTCCACATAACTCCGGCCCATCCGGTAAATTGCCTCTTGATCGCTGGCATCCACCGCCAATTCGCGCTGGTAATTCTCCAAGGCGTCGGCGTGACGACCCATCGCCTCATAAGCCGAGCCGATATTGAAATAAGCGTTATCGTAGCGCCCATCCAGCGCCAAGGCTTGCCGGAATTGATCGATGGCTTCCTGATAGCGCCCGTTTTCCAACAAGCGATAGCCGTATTTATGGTGGGCCTTGGCGGTTGGGGTTTGACCCACCAAGGCTTGCCAATAATCCAAATTCGCCCCGCTATAATCCCGCAGATAATCCTGGGCAGCGGCCCGCACCAAGGCGCTCCAGCGGCGGGTGAGATAAGCCTCCTTGTCCAATCTTTGCTCGGCCTCGACCACCAACCGCGCTGGTTTCCATTCCCCCAATGCTGTCAAATAATCCCGCACATGCTCCAATTGCACCCGGCTTTCCAGCACCGCTTTGAAGCGGGGAATCCCTTTGTGCTTCAAGCGAGCGATCTCGAATTCCAAGGCCGGGAAATCCAAGGTATTGACCGGCACCGATTCCGGGTTTTCGACCAAGGACAAAGCCCGCCCGGACAACAGGTTATAGGGAATCCAGTCCGGCACGGTCAGATATTGACCGCCCAATTCCCGCCAGACTTCGGGCGCTTTGCTGGCGAGGCCGGTTTGCCGAAAAACCACCGGTTCGTCGCCGCAGAGGATCAAGAAATAGGTGGCTTTGACATAGAAGATCGAACAGTGCTTGAAAGCCGCGCCCAAGGTTTTGAGGATGATATTGATACCGGCATCGCCGATGCGCGAATCCACCCAGGTCGCATAGACACCATCCGGGCGTAGCTGGGTTTTCACCGCCCGGTAGAAGTCCAAGGTGTAGAGCTTGGCCGAGCTGAAATATAAGGGCGAAGTCACAGTATTTAAAACCAGCGAGTAAGCCTTGCCAACACCGCGTACATAATGGATGGCATCGTCCAGGACGATATTGACCTTGGGGTTATGGGCGATATCGTGGTTCCAGCGCTTGAGCTTGCCGAGATTGGCCCTCACGGCGGGGTTGATTTCCACGGCGTCGGTATGATCGAAGACCATGCCCACCACCGAGGCGGTGGCACCGCTGCCCAGCCCCAAAACCAGGGCCTCATCGGTGCGTGGCGAGAACATGGCGGCCATCAAGCCGACGATTTGCTCGGAAGAAGAGTTCAACGGGAAACTCACATAGCCATTGATGAAGAAATAGGGCTTATTGCCGATCCAGGTGATCGAGAAAATATCCTGGTGGCCTTTGAAGCGATCCGTGATTTTGAAGGAAGCGCGGGTTTTGGTGAATTCGGCGTGGGATTGGAAAGTCACGTAATTCATATACAGCAAACGCTCGTCCCAAACCCAGCGCTGCACGGCGAGCAATAACGCCGCCCCCGCCACGGCGAATTCGATTTCCTTGACGCCCAATCCCCGGTAAACCAGCCACGCCGCCCCGGACAAACCCGCCACCACCAACAATTGCACTCCATAATCGAGATAGGGATGCAGGGCGAATACCATCAACAGGAAACCGGCGCTATTGGCCAGGGCCGCGACGCACAGGAGATAACCCGATTCCTTCGCAACCTGGGTGGAGCGGATCAACAAAGCGGGCACGGTGGCGCCGAAACTGAGCGCGGGCAAGGCCATGAGCGCCAGCAGCAGCAGCGCCTTGAGCGCGGTGGCCGCGCCAGGAATTTCGCTCGCGCCCTGATAAAGCAGGGAATAGGCGGTCACGGCGGGTTCCACGGCGGCCAAAAGCAACGCCAAGCCGGCCAGATTGCCCAGCATCAGGGTGGCGAAACCGACCCGGAAGCGCTTGACCAGGGGCGTGCCCAGCGCGATGCCGAACAGCACGATGCCCAACACCAGGGCGAAGGTTTCCCGGAACGGCCCGAACATGAATTCGGCCAGCTTGACCATGAACAATTGGAAAATCGCCGAAGCCACCGAGGCCAGGACCAGGGCGGCGACCTCGCGGACGGGGAAAGCCCGCGATTCCGCCGCCGCCACCGGAGCCGGGCGCGGTTCGCCATAACCCAGACGCAGCCACACCGCCACCCCGAAATTGATCCCCACGAAGCCCAGCATCGCCCCGGAAATCC
Source organism: Methylomagnum ishizawai (assembly GCF_900155475.1). Lineage (NCBI taxonomy): Bacteria > Pseudomonadati > Pseudomonadota > Gammaproteobacteria > Methylococcales > Methylococcaceae > Methylomagnum > Methylomagnum ishizawai. The sequence continues at coordinate 4,545,166 of NZ_FXAM01000001.1, forward strand.
CGAACCAGCGCAGCACCGCGAATTCCAGCGCCACGGCGGTCACGCCCGCCCCCAGGTTGTAGATCGAATAGACCTGGGCGAAACCGGAGTCGTCGGCCTCGGTCGCCAGATAGCCCGCGAACAAGGGCACGCTGCATCCCACCAGGAACGCGGGCAACAGCAGCAAGACCACGCCCACCCCGACTTGCGCCCCAAGGCCGGAAGCGGCGGAAATCTGCCCGCTGTAAAGCAAGGTCTGCAAGCCCCCGTAACACAGCACGAAGGCCAAACCGCACGCGCCGATCCCGGCCTCGATCAACCACAGCCAGCGCCACAGCCGATGGGCGCAGGCCGAACCCAGGCCCGATCCCAGTAAGAACGTAATCAGTACCGCCGCCGAGACCGCGAATTGATCGCCGATCAGATTGCCCAGCAAACGCCCGTACAGCACCTCGTAGGAAATGCCCGCGAACCCGGACAACAACAACAGGCAGGGCAAGGGGTTCCTCGGCCAAAGCCGGGAAGGAAGCGGGAACGGCAGGGTCATGGGCGGGGCACGATGTTGGATGGGAAGAAGATTGTAGCGACGAAGGACACGCCAGGCATGATCTGGATAGGTGAAGCGGAAATGAACAAACCGGGCCCGGTGATCGATACGGATTGCTACGTATTCTTCGCGGCAAGCCGGGCCATTAGATTAATGGCCGTCCGGCAGTGGTCGATGATGCATCCCCCCCTTATCATCGACTGCCCCGTCCGGGCGCGGGAAATGGATATTTCCGCTATCTAGGCGTGCGTCGGAAGAGGGAGACCGCACAGTTCATACTGGAATGCGCTAACGGAACAAGGATGTTCCGGATTTTTCCGACGTGCTTCGCCTTTGCCCCGTCTCGCCGCTCCGGCGGATTCGGCGCTACACTGGCGGCTTTTCGCCGACCCGTCTAAACGCCCATGAATATCGCCCCGGAACCCCAGCGCCACGCCCAAGACCTCCTCGACTTCATCGACCACAGCCCCAGCCCCTGGCACGCCGCCGCCACCTTGGAGACCCGGCTGCTGGCCCAGGGCTATACGCCTTTGCACGAAGGCGGAACCTGGTCCTTGGTCCCCGGCGGCAAACATTATGTGATCCGGGGCGGTTCGTCCTTGATCGCCTTCCACATCGGCGACGGCGCTTTGCCCGAGCGGGGTTTCCGCATCGTCGGCGCCCATACCGATTCCCCAGGGTTGCGCCTGAAGCCCAAAGCCCCGCACAAGGTGGAGAACCTGTTGCGGCTGGGGGTCGAGGTCTACGGCGGGCCGATCCTGGCGACCTTCGCCGACCGTGATTTGAGCCTCGCGGGGCGGCTACACCTGCGCGGCCCGGCCCGCATCGAAACCCGCTTGCTGCGCTTCCCCCGCGCCCTGGCCCGGCTGCCCAACCTCGCCATACACATGAACCGCGGCGTCAACGAGGACGGCCTCAAGCTGAACAAGCAAAGCGAACTGCCCCTGCTGCTGACCGGCTTGCAGGGCGAAACCCAGCCGGAACCGCGTTTCCTCGGCTTGCTGGCGGAGCAGGCGGATTGCGCGCCCGAAGATATCCTGAGCTTCGAGCTGAATGTCTACGACACCCAACCGGGGGCGTTCTGGGGCGCGGCGGGGGAGTTCATCGCCGACGGCCAGATCGACAATCTTTCATCCTGCCATGCGGGCTTGACGGCCTTATTGGCGGCGGAGACCGGGGCGCATACCCAGGTGGCGGCGTTCTTCGACCACGAGGAGATTGGCAGCGAGAGCCACAAAGGGGCGCAGGGCGGCTTCCTGGCCGATGTGCTGGAACGGATCGCCCACGGCCTGGGGCTGGACGCGGCGGATTACAAACGGGCCTTGGCCCAGGGTTTCCTGGTCAGCGCCGACGCCGCCCACGCCTACCATCCCAATTTCCCCAACGCCTACGAACCGGCCCATGGCCTCAGGGTGAACGGTGGTCCCGCCGTCAAGATCAACGCCAACCAGCGCTACGCCACCGACGGCCTGGGCGAGGCGCGGTTCATGCGGTTGTGCGAACAGGCCGGGGTGCCCTATCAAAAATACGCCCACCGCACTGACCTCGCCTGCGGCTCCACCATCGGCCCCATGACCTCGGCCCGGCTGGGCCTTCCGGCGGTGGATTGCGGCTGTCCGATGTGGGCCATGCACAGCGCCAGGGAAAGCGCCGGGGTATTGGACCAGGCGTGGTTCGCCCAGGTGTTGCGGCAATTCCTGGGCGTGGCCGAACTGCCCTGATCCGGCCCCGCGGCTATCCGTGGTCATGCCCCTCGTCGATCTCGACCTGCCCCGACATGCGCCGCCAGATGTGCGCCCAGGACATGCCTATCGCCAATACAGCGGCGATCAACACCAAAGCCACATAGGCCATGACCTCGCTCTGGGCCGATAGCCACCCCAGGTCGAATAGCAGCCAGGCCAGCGAACCCAGGAAAGCCCCGGCCAACACGATGCCCAGGAAGCCGAGCGATTCCAGCGTGGCGTGCAGGAACAACACCCAGCCGATCAACAACACCACGCCCACGAACGCTTCCGGCGCACCCCATCCGGTTGCCGTCGCCCAGCGCACATAGTTCCACGGCGAGGGATTCCAGGTCGCGAACACCAGGACCAGGGAGGCGAGGAAACGAAGCGTGAAACCGAACATGCGATGATCTCCGATGCGCCAAAGCCACGCAGTTTAGGGGGAAGGATGCGCGGCTGGCAACGCGGCGGGACAATACTTGGCATGGAGCGGATCGAAAATTCCCCGGCCATTCAAACCGCCAACATCCGGGCGATCTCGTCGGCGGGCGCGGGCCGGCCATAGAGGAAGCCTTGCGCCTCCCCGCAACCCTCGGCCAGCCATTCGTCACGCTGCCGCTCGGTCTCCACCCCCTTGGCGATAATGCCCAGGCCCAGGGTGCGCCCGACGGCGACGGCGGCGCGGGTCAGGCCGGAACCCGTCGCCCTGGCTGCGCCCAGCACGCCCCGGTCCAGTTTCAAGCGCCGCACCGGCAAACTCGCCAGCAGCAGCAGCGAGGTCGGGCCGGTGCCGAAATTGTCGATGGCGACGGCGACCCCGAGCCGGTTCAAGGCGTCCAGCGCCGCGGTCAATTCCCGGTCCTGGGTCGCCAGCGCGGTTTCGGGGATATCGATCTCCAGGTCGGCGGCGGGCAGGCCGGTTTCTTCCAGTATCCGGCGCACCGTAGCGCCGAAATCCCGGCAGCGCAGATGCGATTCCGCCACGTTGACGGTGATGCGCCCGAAGTTGAGTCCCGAATCCAACCAGCGCCGTCCCTGGGCGCAGGCCCGGCGCAACACCCAGCGGTCCAATTCGGGCATGAAACCGCCGCGCTCGGCGGCGGGGAGGATGCCGTCGGGGGCGATCAAGCCGCGTTCGCCATGCTGCCAGCGCACCATCGCCTCGACCCCGACCACCCGGCCGCCTTCGATTTCCACCTGGGACTGATAGCACAGGCTCAACTCGTCGCGTTCGATGGCCCGGCGCAACTGGTTTTCGAGACCCACCGCCCCGGCTTCGCGCTCGAACCAGTCCCCGGCTCCACACCAGATGGGTTCGGCGGCGGGCATCCCCGACACCAAGGCCAGATAGCGGGCCGGCGCGCCCCGCCCCGACGCCACCGGGCCGACCCGGAGTTCGCGGGCATGCAGGCTGCCATTGCGGCCCTGGTGCAAGACCGTTCCGCGCCAATCCCGCCCGGAATCCACGGCTTCCCACAAGGCGCGGAACAAGGGCGCGGCGGGACCGTGGTCCACCCAACCCGCCAACTCGGAACCGAGCAAGGCTTGCTCGCCGCACCCGACGATCTCGCAGAAGGCGTGGTTGGCCTCGACGATCCCGCCCGCCGCCGAGATGACCAGCACGCCTTCGGTGGACTGTTCCATCAACGCCCCCCACAGTTGGTCGCGCTCTTCATGGCGCAGCGTCCCGCTCAGATCGCGGATACTGAATAGCTGGCCGGCCAGCGCCAGCCCATCGAGTTCGAGCGGGCTGCTGCCGAGCAACACGGGAATCCCGAAAGGGTTGCGCGGGTCTTGGGCGGCGAGGGCCAAATCGCCGCCGCGGCGCTTCAACCAAAAGCGCGGGATCGGCGCGGCGTTGTGCGTATTCAGGACCGCCTCCAAGGGATGGCCCAGGATTTCCGCTCTATCGCGCCGGAGCAGCTCGGCCAAGGCCCGGTTGGCACGGACCACCCGGCCCGCGCCGTCGAGGATCGCCACGGCGTCTTCCCCGGCATCGGCGATGGCCCGCCATTCCAGCCCTTCCTGGACGGCGTGGGCCGGCGCGGACCCGGCCTGTTCCCGCCCCAGGCCGCGCAAAAGATCGTGCCGGCTCAAAAGACCCACGATCCGGCCCAGTCCGTCCACCATCACCAAGCGCCGCACGCCCGGTTCCCGCAGCGCCGCCAACGCCGCCGCCGCCGCGCCATCGACCGGAAACACCGGCACCTCGCGCCCCATGCGGGCACTGGCCGGGATCGTCGCGAGGTCCACGCCGTATTGGATCAAGGGCGCGATATCGGTATCGGCCAACAGGCCCGCCGGCTTGCCGCGCCGCTCCACCACCACGCAGCCGATGGCGTGGCGGGCCATGTGCCGGATCGCCAGCAACAGGCTGTCGGTTTCCTTGACCGTGACCACGGCGCGGCTCATGGCCTGTTCCGGCACCGGCAGCCGGTCGGTGAGGGTATCCACCAAGCCCCCCCAGCAATCGTCCAGGCCGATCAAGCCCGAGCAATGACCTTCGGCATCCACCACCGCCCGGTGGCAGATGCCCTGCTCGATCATGGCGGCATAGGCCGTGGTCCAGTCCTCCCATGCCCCGGCCACCGGCACCGGGGAGTACATCAATTCGGCAATGGCCACCTCGGGCAGGTTGCGGTAGCGCAGCGCGGCGAACACGCATTCCCGCAGCGTCACCAGCCCCAACAGCCGCCCGCCCTGAGCCACCAAGGCCGCGCCACCGCCGACCGCCCGCACGCTCCGCAACACCTCCGCCACCGGGGTTTCCGGCTCCACCGTCAACGCCCCCGAACAGGTCGCCTGTTCCGTTGTTTTTATCATCATGGCCTCGTTTGATTCCCGCCATTCCTGGAATGGCCCACGCCTCATATCGTAAATATCGAATATCCACGCACCATTGATTTTCATCACAGTTTCGCCGATCCAGAGCGTAATCTGAACAATACAGGATGAAAAGCTCCGGCCCGGCACCGCCCGGTGCGCCCAGCCTTTACAACGCAAGAATTGCTTTGAAATCAAGAGGTCATGGTCGCCAAGCGCACGGGATAGGGCTGGCGACAGGTTGTGGAGCGCTGCGGGAAAAGAGCGTATTCACGGAAACCGGCGGCGGCTCAAGCCCGCCGCCGGGCTTCAAGCCGCCGGACGAATTCGCCGACCAGGCGGTCGTACAGTTGGTCGCCCAGGATTTGATCCTCGATCCCGGCGTCGAGGTTGGGGTTGTCGTTGATCTCGATCACATAAACGCCGTGCCCGTCCTGCTTCACATCGACGCCATACAGGCCATCGCCGATCAGTTTGGCGATGCCGAGCGCGGCGTCCAGCACGGCCTCCGGCACGGCAGCCACCGCCAGGGTTTTGAAGCCGCCCTCCACCGCCCGTCCCGACGCCTCGTGCTTGACCACCTGCCAATGCGACCGCGACATGAAATATTGGCAGGCGTACAAGGGCTGCCCGTTCAAGACGCCGATGCGCCAATCGAACTGGGTGTACAAGAATTCCTGGGCCAGGATCAAATCGGATTCCTTGAACAGGCGCTGGGTCAAGTCCTGGAATTGGCGGGGATCGTCGGCCTTGAACACCCCGCGTGAGAACGAGCCGTCGGGGATTTTCAGCACCAGCGGGAAACCCAGGCCCTCGCCCAGCTTGGCGAGTTCCGGGTCGCCCTTTTGCAAGATGCGGGTGGCGGGAGCGGGGATGCGGTGGGCGGCCATCAACTCGGCCAGATAGACCTTGTTGGTGCATTTCAGGATGGAATCGGGGTCGTCGATCACCACCAGCCCCTCGATCTGGGCCTTGCGGGCGAAACGGTAGGTGTGATGGTCGATGGCCGTGGTTTCGCGGATGAACAGGGCGTCGTATTCGGCCAGGCGTTCGTAATCGCGCTTTTCGATCAAGGCCACGTCCACGCCTTGCTTCTTGCCGGCCCTGGCGAATTTGTGCAGGGCCAGGGCATTGGAGGGCGGCAGTTGCTCGGCGGGATTGCGCAGGATCGCCAAATCCCACCGGGCGGTGCCGCGCTGGCGCAAGGCCCGCCATGGCTTGGCGAGATAGCCGTTCAGCGCGTCGATGAAGAATTGGCGGTGCGGGCCGGAAGCCATGCCGTTCAAGGGCAGGGCCTTCACGGTGTCGATCAGCCATTTGCCGTGATAGCGGAATTCCACCTTGAGCAGCGGGCAGGGGAACAGGTCGAAAATCTGCCGGGCCAAATCCTGCAAGGCCGGGTCCGCGCCGCGCCCGAAGAAGATCGGCAATTCGAATTCGTCGCCCGGCCCCGCTGGCCGCTTCTTGAGGCTGCGCTGGATCAAGCCGTCCAGGTCTTCGGCGTTGAGGCTGTAGATCGATTTGCTGCTGAGGCTGGCCAGGGTCCGCACCGAAGGCAAGACCCGGTGGCTGCGGGCCTCGGCCAGCAGCGAACAGTAATAGCCGGTGCTGAGATAGCGGTAACTCCGGCACAGGTTGATGACCCGCAAATCCTTGGCCTTGAGGTATTCCGGCCTGGACAGGTAATCCCGCGCCGCCACCACCCGGATATTGGGATAATCGGGCTGCCAATCCTTGAGGCTTTCGACGACGACGAGGTGTAGGGCCATGCTAATGGCGGCGGCGCTTGCCCGGTTTTTTCAGGATCAATACCGCCTTCTGCCCGGTCTTGCCGTAGCGGGCCATGCGCTGGAAATCCTTTTTCAGGATGGGCAGGTTCACGCAGTCGGTCAGGGTCTTGCCCGCCTCGGTATCGACATAGGGATCGTGCAGATAGAAATAGAGTTCGTCGTAGCCTGTGACCACGATCCAGTGTGGGAATTTTTCTTGGTAAAGACGATAAGAACTAATCAGTACCACCGGGATGCCGCCCCGTTCCATCTGCTCTTGCAATTCCATGACGTTCAGGGCGCCGTGGACGATCCGCACCGGCAGGGTCCGCAATTCCTCCAGGAAATCCTCCTGCACCACCTGCATCACCTCGCGCTTCTCCGGGTCGCGCACCGAGGTGATGAACAAGGCACCGTCGTCGTTGACATAGACCTCGACCTCGAAGCCCCGATGATAGGCCGAGAGCGCCATGCCATACGGCCCGCAGCCGCCGTGCCCCGAAGTCATGAACACCGTGGTGGCCTCGCGCCAGATGCGCAGTTCCAGCTTGCGGCTCAGTTCCAACTCGGGCTGCAAGGCTTTCATGCCCATCATCAGCGAAGCCGGGCCGCAGGTGAAATCCAGGGTCTGCTGGTAATACGGCACGCGGGCCAGTTCCGGGTTGAGGTGCGGGGCCAGGGTTTTCTCGAAGCGCAGGGCCGAGGCGTGGTCCTCGTAATAATCCGGCACGATTTCCAGATAGCGGTAGCCCAGTTTCTCGAACAGCTTGAGGGAAGGCGGGTTGTCGCGCCGCACTTCCAGGCGGAGGGCGATGCACTCGCGTTCCAAGGCCAGGGCTTCGCAGCGCTGCACCAAGGCGGCCCCGATGCCGCGCCGCAACCAAGCCGGATCGACGGCGTAGGAATACAAGCGGGCCAGTGAGGTGCCGGTGTGAAACAAGGTCGTGGCATAACCGCACACCGCGCCCCCCTGCTCGTAGACCAAGGTGGCGGCATTGGCCTTGGTCAGCAGGTAGCGGAAATTGCGCCGGGAAATGCGGTCGGTCTCGAAGCTGGTGTTCTCGATGCGGACCAGGGTTTCCAGGTCTTCCAGGCGGGCGGGGCGGATCATTCGGCACCGCGCTCCCGCTCCCCGGCCAGCCATTCCACCCGCCAGCGGCCTTGCCCGCCGGCCGCGAGCCGCTCCCACAACCAGGGCAAAGCGGCCCGCAATTGCTCCTCCAACTGCCAGGGTGGATTGATGACGATCATGCCGCTGCCGCTGAGGCGGAACGGCTCGTCCGGCAATACCGAGAATTCCGCCAGCAGCACCTTGGGAATCTCCAGCTTTTTGAAGCGGCGCAGGAAATCGTCCGCCGTGGCGCGGTCTTGGATCGGATACCACAGAGCGTAGATGCCGGTGGCCCAGCGCTTGTAGCCTTCGCGCACCGCCTGCAACAAGCGCTTGCGCTCGTCCTTGAGTTCGTAGGCCGGGTCGATATGGACCAAGCCGCGGCGTTCGGGCGGCGGCAACAGGGCTTTCAAGCCTTGGTAGCCGTCCAGATGCTCGACCCGCACTTGGCGGTCGCCCGCGAATTCGGCTGCCAGGAGGTGGGCCTCGTTGGGATGGAGTTCGCACAGGGCCATGCGGTCCGGGTCGCGCAGCCAGGGCCGGACGATGCGCGGCGAACCCGGATACCAGCGCAATTCCCGGCCCGGATTGGTGGCGCGGACGGCGTCGAGGTATTCGCGGATGCCGGCGGGCGGACTGGGCTCGTCCCATAGCCGCGAGATGCCGCTTTCGTGTTCGCGGTTTTTGCGGGCCATTTCCGAATGGAGGTTATAACGGCCCGCCCCGGCATGGGTGTCGAGGTAGAAAAACGGCTTGTCCTTGTGGAGCAAGGCCCGCACCAGGAAGCTCAAGGTGAGGTGCTTGAAAACATCGGCGTGGTTGCCGGCATGGAAGGCGTGGCGATAGCTGAGCATGGCGCGGATGTCGGTGACGGCGGAAACACGCTTTCGACGCGATTCCTGTGGTAAAAAACGCGGCATTATAACGCCGGGGCGGACGATCCGCCGTCCGGCCCCGATTCCGCTTGGACCGCGCCCATATCCATGAATCCCTTCCTATACAAAGCCCATCCCCTGCTCCACCGGCTGATTTCCCTGTTGCTCGACCCCACCAGCGCCACCCCGGCGGACGCGCTGGCCTTGGCCGCCCTGATGCTCGGTCTCAACCTGCTGTGGGTGCCGGCCTTGCTATGGGCGGCGCTGAAAACCGATAGGCTCCGGCTGTCCTTGCCGCTGGCCTATGGTCTGGCCTTACCCGCCAGCCTGTTGTATACGCCCATGCTGTTGACCGTGGTCAGCGATGTGGCCGCCCATGGTTTCAGGTTCCAGGAACGCTTCCTGCTGGTGTTCGCGTTGTTCGTGGTGTCGCAGACCCTGGCGGGGCTGTATGCCTTCGCCCTGCGCCACCGGCCCAGCGGCTATCCTGCCGGACTCATGACGGGCGAAACCATCGCGCTGTTCATGCTGTTGTATTCGCTGGTGATGGCGGCGGGCTTGCTGGGACTGGATACGGTGTTCGGGATTTTCCGGGGGCTGTAGCGGAGCCCGCCCGATCATGCGGACCGATGGATTGGCGGCGGTGCGGGTTGCTGTTCCACCCGCTCCAGCGCCGGGTCGAGGCAGGCCCAGCCAGGGGCGCTCGCGGCCCATATATTCATGCCGGGACGGAGCGACGACGGGTCGTCCAGGTTGCCGATACGCACCATCCGAAACTGGGGCCGGGCGGAGGATTGCGCGAAGAGCTGCGTGCCGCAAGCCGGGCAAAACTGGCGCGTGACCACATTGCCGCTATCGGCCTGCTTGATATATTCCGACAGCGGCCCCGCGACCACCAGCGCCTCGGCGGGCACCATGGCGTTCACGCTGCCATTCGCGGCAAGGTGCTGGCAATCGCGGCACCAGCAAACCCGGACCGCCAGCGGTTCGCCCACCAGCGTGAAAGTGACGGCACCGCATAAGCAGCGCCCGGTTCTTTCGATCATTCAAAACCTCCTTTCGGTTAAATCAGACATCCAGCGACCCAACCCGGATGGAAAGCGGTGGAATCTTGGGCATTGGGGTTTTCCAGCGGCCTATCCTCCCCTAACCCAAGGGCTTTATCTTAACCCATCACAAAGCATGCTTTAAAAAAGCGAAGCCAACCCCTATAAAACCCAAGGTCGTAATCACAAAGCTGGCCGCCGTATAAATCTTCCAGTGGGTTTTATTCCAAAAATCCGGGTCAAACGCGGCGATGACAAAAACCGTGGGGTTGGCAAAACCGCCAATCGCCACACACCAGCATGCGAACACGGGCAAATCGATGCCAGCGCCATAAAAGGCCAAATTAAACAACGCCATCAGGGCATAATCGACATGCGCCCTAATCATGGTCTTATAATCGACCAAGAATTTTTTATCTATGCCCTCTATTGGAAACCACCGGGCAAACGTCATCAGCCACGCCGACACGATCAATGCGGTCATACAAAGAACCGCACCCACTAATAAAACCGCCATCAACCCGCCTTTTTAATTAATCAAAGTTTATCCAAGCCCGCAAGCGATATTACCGCCGCTCTTCCAACACCCGCGCCGGACTATTGAACGCCAAGCCCTGGTTATAACTGCTGCTCACCATCAAGGCTTCGACCACCGGCGCGGACACCGGCTTATCGCTTTCCCATTCCACCAGGAAACTGGCGCTGATGCCACCGCTGCGGTCGGATTCCTTGACGATGGCCTCGGTGGACGCCATCGGCCTGAGGGTTTCGCCCTGCCTGAGGTAGGCACGCACCAAGCTCCCGGTAGCGCTGTAGTAATCGATGCGCTTCAAGCGGATGGCATGGCCGCGGTCGGTATTGCGCAGGCTCAAGGTGGCGGTCAGGTTCAAATCCACGCCCTTGTCGCCATAGGGCACCTCGGAATACACCGGCACATACAGCAATTGTCCCCGCACCATGGCCGGAGCCTCGGCCCCCGCCGCCAGCGGCGCGGCCAATACCACCCCGGCCACGACGGGCCGGAACCACCTAGGAATCTTCATCGCGACCTCCAAAACCGGGACAACCCACACCATCACGGCACCAAACCGCCGATTTGCCGGAAGCGCTCGCGCACGCCGGGCAGATGGCGGCGGCTGACTTCCAACAACTCCGCCACGCCGACCAAACGCATCCCCATGCCGCCCTCGGGCAGTTTGTGCAAACCCTCGACCCGGTCCACCGCCACCAGGGCGTTGCGGTGGATGCGGATGAAGCTCTCGCCGAACTCCCGTTCCAAGGACACCAGCGAATCATCCAGCAGCGCCTCGCCCTCGTCGAAGCGCACCGTGGTGTATTTGTTGTCGGCCCGGAAATAGGCCACCGCCGCCAAGGGCACCAAGCGCAATTCGCCATGGCGGTAGACGCACAAATGCCTGCGGGCGGGCCGGCATTCAGGCGGCAGGGCTTCGGCCAGCTTGCTCCAGGCTTCGCCGGTGAAGCGCTTGGCCTTGGACAGGGCGGCTTCCAAGCGCTGCTTGCGCACCGGCTTCAACAAATAATCGATGGCGCTCAGTTCGAAGGCGTCCACCGCGTAATCGTCGTGGGCGGTAGCGAACACCACGGCGGGCGGCTCGGCCAGCTTGGAGATTTCCCGCGCCGTGGCGATGCCGTCGAGCCGGGGCATCAGGATATCCAGGAACACCAGGTCGGGCGCGGCCTTGGCGATCAAGCGCAGCGCCTCGCCGCCCTCGCCGGCCTCGCCGACGATTTCGGTGGCGGGGTCGATCTCCGCGAGCAGTCCGCGCAGCCGGTCGCGGGCCGAGGGTTCGTCGTCAACGAGGAGGATTTTCATGTCCCGCACCTTGGTAGGGAATGACGATGCGCACTTGATACCGGCCATCGGCCTGGCTGGTATACAAACGGGCGCGGTTGGGGAAACAGCTTTCCAGACGGGCCTGTAGGTTCTCCAGGGCCACGCCGTTGCCGGGCCGGGAGCGGCGGACCACCTCTTCCGGCAAGCTGTTGAGGATGCTCAGCACCAAGCTGCCACGGGCCAGACGGCCCTGGATTTCGATTTTGCCGCCGTTCAAGGCGGGTTCGATGCCGTAGCGGATGGCGTTCTCGACCAAGGGTTGCAGGCTCAGGGGCGGCAGCAAGGCGTCGCCCGGCGCCTGCCGCATATCCCAGGCAACCTTGAGCCGCGGTCCCAGCCGGTATTGTTCTATCCCTAGATACTGGCGGGTCAGGGCGATTTCCTCCGACAGCGGCACCAGCTTGCCGGTTTTCTTGAGGATGGCCCGGAACACCTCGGCCAAATCCAACAGCAATTCCTCGGCGGTGGCCGGTTCCTTGCGGATCAGGCTGGCGATGGTATTGAGGCTGTTGAACAAAAAATGCGGCTGGACCCGCGCTTGCAGGGCATCGAGCCGGGCGATGGATTCGGCCCGGATTTGCGAGCGCCAGCGCGATTGCACATATTGGTGGCGCAACCAAGCCAGGGTGACCAGGGCGCTGATGGCGAGGATGCGCCCATAGAACGCCCAGGGTTCCAGCCCGGTGCCTTCGGGATAGCCGATCCGCGCCAGCCCGGCCTGGGCCGCGCCGCCGACCGCCAGCGTCACCAGCAATACCGTGGCGAAAGCCGCGGCCCCCGCCCGGAACGCCCGCCACGCCTCCAACCAGCGCCGCATCGCACACAACAAAGCCGCGCTCAGCCAAGCGATCCAGGCGATGAACAAACCGCGCAGCCCCACCTCGGTGAGGAAATCGTAGCGCGGCGAAAAATCGGCCAGGGCCAGCACGAAGGCCAGCAACAAACTGCCCAGGATCAGCATGAAGGCCGTGGTCAGGGAGCAGAAATCGGGCAGGAACGCTTCGGGGGTTTTCATCTCCGCCGCCTTGGGCCTCGGGGTGGACACAGACAGCGGGAGGCTCCAACAAATATGGGTCGGTTGTCAATCGATATGAACGGTCCCAGGCCGGGGCGCGGCCTCAACCAGGGGTGCGCAGACGCCACGCGGTTTCGTTCAGGGCGGTCAAGCCCCGCGCCCGGAGTGCCGGACTATCGGCCAGGGCGTCGAGGACTTCGAGCGCGGCTAGGGCGCGGCGCGGACCGTACAGACGTTCGACCTGGGCCGCCGGGGTGGAAAACGGCGGCCCCTGCATTTCCCCGGCGGGATAGTCCAAGGCGATCAGCAGGATGGGCGCGGCGGCGACCAGGGCCAGTAGATGCTCGGCGTAGGCGGGCTGGCGCTCGGGCGGCAGGGCGATCAGCGAGGCGCGGTCGTACACCGCGCCGATGGCGGGCAGGTCGGCGGGGGTGAGCGCGAACAAATCGCCCTGGTACAAAGTGATGCCCCCGGCCTCGAACACCCGCAGCGGGCCGCGCTCGGCGACGCGGGGTTCCAGGCCGTTCTCGGCGAAGAACTGCCCGACCGCCAGGGCGCTGAGTTCCACCCCCACCACGGGATGGCCCAAGCGCCGCAGATACACGAGGTCCAGGCTCTTGCCACACAGGGGCACGAACACGGCACACCCCGCCGGGGCGTCCAGGGCGGACCAATGGCGTTCCAACAAGGGGTTGACGCCGTCGAGATGGAAGCCGATTTCCTGGTTTTGCCAGCGGTCTAGCCAGAATTGTGGGTCCATGGGGTTGATCTCCAAAGTTCGGGGGACGGACGGGGCGTATCGGCAGCAAGTTTCAGCTTACTGTGCCGGGCAATAATACAAAACCCCCGTGGGAACTGTTTCATATTCAAAACTTCCAAAACCAGTGCCGCGCTTCGATCCGAGGAATATCAAAAGCCAAATACGCTTAAACCGCTAATATATACATAAAACCGACCCTTTGGTTATAAGCTCGCGGCGACCGACCCAGGCCGATGGCCGTTCCGCCGCGCAGGTCCACCCGCTTCCCATGCCAATAGCCCGCCCGCCATGCCACTCCCACCCCCAACCTTGGATACCCGCCGCCCGACCCTGGGCATCGCCCTGGTCATCGCGCTGGCCTTCGCTGTCTTCGCCCTGCTGAGCCACACCTGGGTTTCCCGGCTCGGCCAGGACTGGTACGACTATCACCACAACGCCCTGCGCGCCGCCCGGCAGTTGGAGAAAATCCGCACCGCCTGGGACTACGGCGGCTTCGTCCACCATTTCAAGGATTGGGTCCTCCACCGCGACCCCGGCGATTACGACCGGGCCGGGGCCGCCCTGCAAGCGCTCTACGCCGCCATCGACGGCTACGAGCGGCTCAAGCCCGATGCGGAGGAACACGCCGACCTGGACCAACTCCGCATCGGCGTGGACCAGTACGCCGCCCGCCACCGCCGCTCGGGCCTGCCGGAAAACCGCGGCCTCCCGCCGTCCGAACTCGTCCAGCGGGTGGGCGTGCCGGACCGGGACCCGCTCGGTGCGGCCATCGCCCGGCTCCAAACCCATATGGACGAACAAGCCGCCCGCCAGGATGCCAAGCTGGCCCACAGCCTGGACCGCCTGGGCACCTTGATCGCGGCGGGACTCGGCTTCCTGCCCGCCTTCCTCCTGGGGGGCGTCTCGCTGGCGCGGTCCCAGCAACGCTCGGCACAATTGGCCGAGAACCTACGGCATTCCGCCCAGCGCCTCGCCGAGAGCGAGCGCACCTTCCGCCACCTGGCCCAATTCTCCCCGGTCGGTATTTTCCGTTGCGATGCCGGAGGCGATTGCGTCTATGTCAACGAGCGGCTGGCACAGATGACGGGCCGGGCCGGGGACGCCCCGCCCGTGGGGCCGGATTGGCTGGGCGACCCCCACCCCGAGGACCGCGGGCGGGTGCGGTCGGCTTGGGACGGGGCGGTGGCGACGAGGACCGAATTCCGCGAGGAATACCGCTTGCTCCGGGCCGGTGGCGGTATCGCCTGGATCATCGCCGAGGCCCGCCCCGAGCGCGACGACGACGACGCGGTGGTCGGCTATATCGGCACCTGCACCGAAATCACCGAATCCCGCCACCTGCAAATCTGGCACGAGCATTTCTTCGCCCTGTCACCCGACCTCCTTTGCATCGCCAACCTGGACGGCTATTTCCGCGAACTCAGCGCCTCCTGGCACAGCACCCTGGGCTGGACGGCGGAGGAACTCCGCGCCCGGCCCTGGCTGGATTTCGTCCATCCTGACGACCGCTCGGCCTCCGAGAACGCCCGGCTGCGCCTGCTGGAAGGGCGACGGGTACACACCTTCGAGAACCGCTACCAAACCCACGAAGGCGGCTACCGCTGGCTCAGTTGGCATGCGCTGCCCTTGCCCGAGGAAGGCGTCTGCTACGCCGTGGCCCGCGATATCACCGAGCAAAAACGGGCAGAGGATGATATCCGCCGCCTCAACGAGAACCTGGAACGGCGGGTGGCGAAACGCACCGCCGAATTGGCGGCGGTCAACGCCGCCCTGCGCGTCAGCGAAGCCCGCTTGCAGGCCATCCTCGACAACACCCGCACCGTGGTCTTCCTCAAGGATTTGCACGGTCGCTACCTGCTCGCCAACCGGCGCTACCTGAAACTGTTCCAACTGGCCCCGGACCAAGTGCTGGGCAAAACCGACCAAGATTTGTTCCCCACGGCCACCGCCGCCCACGTCCAGGCCAACGACCTGGCGGTGGTGCGGAACGGGATGCCGATGGAATTCGAGGAAACCGTGCCCACCCCGGACGGCGTGCCGCATATCTACATCAGCATCAAATTCCCCTTGCGCGACGAGCAAGGCCAAATCTACGCCGTGGGCGGCCTCGCCACCGATATCACCGAGCGCAAGATGGCCGAGGCGGCGCTCAAGGCCAGTGAGGTACGGCTGCGGCTATTCCTCGAACACGCGCCCGCTTCCATCGCCATGTTCGACCGCAAGATGCGCTATCTGGCGACCAGCCGCCGCTGGATGACCGACTACAGCCTGGGCGACCGCGATATCACCGGACGCTCCCACTACGAGGTCTTCCCCGAAATCCCCGAGCGCTGGAAGGCCATACACCGCCGCGGCCTGGCGGGCGAGGTGCTGCGTTCCGAGGAGGACCGCTTCGAGCGCTGGAACGGGGAGGTGCTGTGGCTGCGCTGGGAAATCCAGCCCTGGTACGACGGCGGCGATACCCCGGCGGGACTCGTGATTTCCAGCGAGGATATCAGCGGGTACAAACGCGCCGAGCGCGACCTGCGCCTGAGCGAAGAACGGCTGAAACTCGGCATGGAAGTGGCGGGCGTGGCGCTGGCCGAGATCGACTACGTCACCGGCCTGTGTCATCTCTCCGCCGAGGCCGCGCACCTGTTCGGCCTGGGCCTGGAGCCCGCCGTCCTGTCGCGCGCGGCGCTACACACGGTGTTCCATCCCGACGACCAGGCCGAGTTGATGGACCATATCGCGGCCTGCCTCGATCCCGGCGGGCCGGGCTGGTTCGCCATGGAACACCGGGTGGTCTGGCCCGATGGCTCGGTGCGCTGGCTCAGGGTGCGCAAGCAGGTGTTCTTCGCGGACGAGGGCGCGGCCCGCAAGCCGGTCCGGGCCATGTTGGCGGCGCTGGACGTGACGGTGGAGAAAGCCGCCACCGCCGCCGTGGCCGCGAGCGAGGCTTTTGTGCGCGGCGTGCTGGACTCCCTGCCGCAACAGGTGGTGGTGCTGGACGAAACCGGCGAGATCCGCGCCGTCAACGAGCCTTGGCGCGATTTCGCCAATACCCACGGTGCCTCGGAAAGCGCCGTGTCGATGGGCACGAACTACCTCGACGTGTGCCGCCGCGCCGCCACCGGGGGCGACCCCTACGCCCAGGAAGCCCTGGACGCCCTGCAAGACCTGCTGGCCGGACGACGCGAACACTGCGTGCTGGAATATCCCTGCATCGGGCCGGAGCGCGAGCAATGGTTCCTGCTGCAAGCCCGGCGGCTGTTGTATAGCCGTCCCGGACTCATCCTCAGCCATATCGATATCTCCGAACGCAAACAGGCCGAGGAAGCGCTCCGCAACCAGGAGGAACGCATCCGCACCGTGTTCGAGCATGTGGTGGACGCCATCATCACCATCGATTCGCACGGCCTGATCCATTCCTTCAACCCCGCCGCCGAGCGGATTTTCGGCTACCGCGCCGAGGAAGTCCTGGGCCGCAACGTCGGCCTGTTGATGCCGGAAGCGCAGGCCGCCGCCCACGATGGCTATATCAAGCGCTACCTGGACACCGGCGAGGCCCACATCATCGGCCTGGGCCGCGAGGTGCTGGCCCGCCACCGGGACGGCCACGAACTGCCCTGCGATCTCGCGATCAGCGAGTTCCACATGGGCGGCGAGCGCTATTTCACCGGCGTCCTGCGCGATATCACCGAGCGCAAAGCCATGCTGGCCGCCCTGGCCCAGGCCAAGGAGGAAGCCGAGCAGGCCAACCAAGCCAAATCGCTGTTCCTCGCCAACATGAGCCACGAAATCCGCACCCCCATGAACGCCATCATGGGCATGACGGCGCTCTGCCTCGCGGCCAATCCCAGCGAGCAACAGCGCAACTACCTCGCCAAGATCGGCAACGCTTCCGAGTCCCTGCTGCACGTCATCAACGACATCCTGGATTTCTCGAAGATCGAGGCGGGCAAGCTGGATATGGAGGAGGCGCCTTTCGTCCTCGCCGCCGTATTCGAGGGGCTGGCCTCGATCCTGGGGGCCAAAGCCCAGGAACGGGGCTTGGCACTGGTATTCCACATCGCCCCCGGACTCGATCAAACCCTGGTCGGCGATGCCCACCGGCTCAACCAAGTGCTGGTCAACCTGGTCGGCAACGCCATCAAATTCTCCCGCCAGGGCCAGGTGCGGGTGGATGTGGACGAATTGGCCCGCGAGTCCGGGCATATCACCCTGGTCTTCACGGTGCGCGACCAGGGCATCGGCATTGCCGCCGCGACCCAGGCCCGGCTGTTCCAGCCGTTCAGCCAAGCCGACGCCTCGACCACCCGCGGCTTTGGCGGCACCGGGCTGGGATTGGCCATCAGCAAGCGGCTAGTGGAAATGATGGGCGGCGGAATCGAGGTCGAAAGCGCGCCGGGCCAGGGCAGCCTGTTCCGTTTCACCGCCCGCTTCCGGCTGGGCGATCTGGCGTCCGTTCCCCTCCCGCAACCCCCGTTCGCCCAAACCCCGGAAGGCGCGGCCCTGGACCAAAGGCGCGGCGCGGATATCCTGGTGGTGGAAGACGCCGACTTGAACCAGGAAGTCATGCGCGAACTCTTGGAACGGGTCGGTTTCAAGGTGCGGCTGGCCGTCAACGGCGCGGAAGCCCTGCGGGCCGTGGCGGAGGCGGTGCCGGATTGCGTGCTGATGGATTGCCAAATGCCGGTGATGGACGGCTTCGAGGCCACCCGGCGGCTGCGGGCGGAAGGCTACGCGGAACTGCCCATCGTCGCGCTGACCGCCAACGCCATGGCGGGCGACCGCGAGCGCTGCATCGCCGCCGGGATGAACGGCTTCGTCACCAAGCCGGTCAACCTGATCGAACTGCTGGACACCCTGGTCCGCTGGGTGAAGCCACGGGCCGCGCCGCCGCCCGCCCAGTCTCCCGCCGTGCCGGGGGGGCCGCCCCTGCCGGAGTTGCCGGGCATCGACACCGGGCAGGGCTTGGCGCGGATAGCGGGCCACATGGCGGCCTACGTCAAGCTGTTGCGGCGCTTCCGCGACCAGTACGGCCCGGAATTCCGCGCCGACCTCCAGGCGGCGCGGCGGCGCGGCGATTGGACGGAACTGGGCCGCTTGGCCCACACCCTCAAGGGCACGGCCCTGACCCTGGGCATCGCCGAACTGGGCGGCTGGGCGGCCCGCCTAGAGCAAGCGCTGCGGTCCGGCCAGACGGAACTGGCCGCGCAATGCCTGGACCCCCTGGAACAGCGCCTGAAAACCGTACTGGCCGGACTGGCCCGGCTCGAATCCTGGACGGAGACCGCAGCGCCGCCGCCCGCCGTGGCCGATCCGGTGGAATGGACGCGGCTATGCCGGGAACTGGAACACCTGCTGGAAGAACATGACACGGCGGCCCTCGAAACCGTGACCGCGCTCGCGCAAGCCATGCGCGGCAGCGGCTTCCACAGCGAGATCGCCGCCATCGCCGGCTTAATCGCACACTATGCTTTTAACGAGGCGCGGGAACGGCTGACGCGCCTCATCCCCCTCCTTCCCGGTCCTGGAAACATCCTATGAACAAGCCCTCCCTGGAAACCTTGCTCTTGGTGGACGACTCCCCACAAATCATCGATGTGCTGGGGGAAATCCTACGTCCCCGCTACCGGGTCAAGTTCGCCACCAACGGGCCCGACGCCCTGGCCCTGGCCCGGAAAGCCCCGCCCAGCCTGATCCTCCTCGACGTGATGATGCAAGGCATCGGCGGCCACGAAGTCTGCCGCCGCCTCAAGGCCGACCCGCGCACCCGCGACGTGCCGGTGATCTTCATCACCGCCAGCGACGCCGCCGCCGACGAACAACTGGGCCTGGAACTGGGCGCGGTGGATTATCTGCACAAGCCGCTCAATCCGCCCCTGGTGCTACAGCGGGTCCGCATCCACCTGGACCTGCACAACCAAAACCTGGCGCTGGAAGCCAAGGTGCGCGAGCGGACCCGGCAACTGGAGGAAACCCGCATCGAGATCGTGCGCCGCTTAGGCATGGCCGGCGAATACCGCGACAACGAAACCGGGATGCACATCGTCCGCATGAGCCATACCGCGCGGCTGCTGGCCCTGGCGGCGGGCGTGCCGGAACGGCAGGCCGAGGTGCTGTACCAAGCCGCGCCGATGCACGATATCGGCAAGATCGGCATTCCCGACCGCATTCTGCTCAAACCGGGCAAGCTCGACCCGGACGAGTGGGAGATCATGAAGCGCCATACCTTAATCGGGGCCGAGATCATCGGCCAGCACGATTCGCCGCTGCTGCGCACCGCCCGGCTGGTGGCCCTCACCCACCACGAAAAATGGGATGGCTCGGGCTATCCGCACGGGCTGGCCGGGGAAGATATCCCGTTGGAAGGCCGCATCGTGGCCCTGGCCGATGTCTACGACGCCCTGACCAGTCAACGGCCCTACAAGCGGGCCTGGCCACCCGCCGAGGCGTTCGCCTTCCTCCAAGAGCAGGCGGGGCGGCATTTCGATCCCAAGCTGACCGGCTTGTTCCTGGGGCTGGAAGCGGAGATCATGGGCATCAGCGCCACCTACCAAGAAACCTCCGGCCCGTAGCCCCGGACCCTGGCGCCCCCTTCCCAACAGCGCCCCAAGGATTTCCGCCCGATGTCAGCTTCCTCGTTCCCGCTCGTACTGCCCAAGGTCCAAGACACCGCGCTGGAAACCACCAAATACGAAAACCTGCTCCGCGCCCTCCGCAACCGGCGGTTGAACGTGGCCCGGCTCGACCATACGCCGCTGGATATTACGGTCGATATGTGTACCGCCTGCCATTTGCGTTGTCCTTATTGCGCGACTGGCAGCGGGGTTTTGGACCGCAAGGCGCAGGTTTTGGGCCTGGATGAACACCGCCGCATTTTGGATTTCTGCGGCGAACAGCTTTTCACCATTTGGTATTTCAGCAATGGCGAACCCTTGCTGAACAAACGCCTGCACCAAATCGTGGCTGATGCCAAGCGCTACGGTATCTTCACGGTGATTTCCACCTCGCTGAGCGTGCCCTTATCCGCGACCCGGATCGATGAAATCCTCTATTCCGGGCTGGATTTGATTTCCTGTTCCATCGACGGTCCCGACGCCGCGACCTATAACCGCTATCGTATCGGCGGCGATTTCAATCTGGTACAGAGTAATCTGGAACGGCTCATCGCCCGCAAACGCGAACTGGGTTTGCAATACCCCTTGATCGAATGGCGCTATCTGGTCTTCCGCCATAACCAAGACCTGCAAGCCGAAACCCGGCACCTAGCCCATGCTAAAGGCGTCGATATCCTGGAATTATTCCAAGGCTCCGCGCCCGCCCAAGCCCCCGAAGGCGCGGTCGCGGCCATGACCGGCGGGCTACTCAGCCCGGCGATTTCCGGCCCGGCGGTCGAGGCGGGATTGCGGCGGCGCGATACCTTATTGCGGCGGTATCTACCGGAGTTATCGATCAATCCGGGCGAACCGGGGCCGGGGTTATTGGGCCGGAAATGCGATTGGCTGTATTTCGGCTCGATGTTCTATCCCGACGGCAGTGTCGGACCGTGTTGCGTCCTGGGCAATTCCGATACCGATTTCGGCCAGCGCGGCCCCGGCATGGATTATCGGGCGCTCTGGAACAACCCCAAATACCTGGACGCCCGCGCCAGTTTCCCCACCCCGCCCCCAAACCCCCGCTCGATCTGCGCCCATTGCCCCGCCCCCCAGGTACAGGACTGGTTTTTCCGGCAATCGCTGCGGGCTTATCTCCTCAACGCGCCGGAATGGTTCATCCAAGCCGTGTTGGCCGAACCCGACCAGTTGTTTTATCCGGTGGATTTATACTTGATGCCGGATGAATTCATGGCCTTGAAGCGCTATCAACAAGCCAAGCCATCGGTTCGACAAGCAGGCGAACCGGGCTAGATTATCCGCTCCCTGAAAGAGATTCCCAGCCACAACCCAGCGAGGGAGAATAATGTTTTCGTCGCGCCGTACCCGAGCCTCCTGGGCGAGGACGCTCCACAGCGGCATCACAGACTACGCGAAGTTTTCAACAGCCGATTGGGAATCCCATCCCGCAAGCTCCGCTGGCCGCAAGCAAAATGCCGGGTAACCACCCATCGCCAGCCGCCCGCGCCTGTGCTAAGGTCCAAGCCCACCTCCGTCCCGGACCCATCGCGTGCCAGCCCAACCCCAACCATCCCGCAGACCCCGCCTGGCCCCGGCGCTGGCCTTGTGCTTGTCGGCGTTCGCCGCCCAGGCCGAAGAACCCGCCCTCACCGCCGAACGCGCCGTGACCATCGCGCTGGACGGCAATCCCACCCTGGCCCAGATCAAGGCCCGCGCCGCCGCCCTGGCCGCCGTCCCCGCCCAGGAAGGCAGCCTGCCCGACCCCATGCTGAGCTTCGAGGCGTTGAACCTGCCCACCGCCTCCGGTTTCAACCTCCATCAGGAGGACATGACCATGCTGGAGGTCGGTGTCAGCCAAACCCTGCCGTTTCCCGGCAAGCTGGCGCTCAAAGAACAAGCCGCCGCCTTCGAGGCCGAAGCGGCGGCGCACACGGTGGCGGAAGCCCGCTTGCGGCTGGCCCGCGAGGTGCGGAGCCGGTGGTGGCAACTGGCCTATATGCACCATGCCTTGCTCATCATCGCCGACACCGAGCAACTCCTGAAGCAGGTGGTGGATATCGCCGATACCCGCTACCGGGTCGGCGAAGGTTTGCAGCAGGAGGTGCTGGAAGCCCGGCTGGAACTCGCCAAGCTCGGCCAGGAACGCGCCCGGCATATCGGTATGCACCGGGGCGAAATCGCCCGCCTCAACGCCTTGCTCAACCGGCCCGCCGACACGGCCATCCGCCTGCCCGAAGAAATCGACACCCAGTTGCCCGACCTCCACACCGAGGCCGACCTAGCGGCGCTGGCCGAGCATAACCGGCCCGTGCTGGACCAGGGCCGCAAGCGCGTCGATGCCGCCCGCAGCCGGGTGGAATTGGCGGAACGCGAGTTCTACCCGGATTTCACCCTGGGCGCGGGCTACGCCTTCCGCCAAAGCACGCCCACGGGTCAGAGCCGCAGCGACTTCGCCAGTTTCCGGCTGAGCCTGAATCTCCCGATCTACGCGGGCAGCAAGCAAGCCGCGATGGTCGATCAGCGCAATAGCGAGCTATTGAGGGAGCGCTATGCCCTGGCAGAGACCGAGCGCAAGCTCGAAGCCGAACTCGCCGCCGGGCTGGCTGAATACCGGGGCAACCGCGAGCAATTCGGCTTGTACCAGCGCGATATCCTACCCCTGGCCGAACAAACCGTGATCGCCGCGCTGAACGCCTACCCGGTGGGCAAAACCGATTTCCAGGCCGTGATCCGGGCCGAGAACGCCTGGTTCGAAACCCGGTTGCGCTATTGGCAAGCTTTGGCCGAGGCGCGGCAATCCCTCGCCAAGCTGATGGCCGTGGTCGGCGACGGGGCGGAGCCATGAGCCGGGCGGCCTTGTTGTGGACGGCTGTGCTGGCCGGGACGCTGGGCGCGGTGGGTGGGAGTTGGTGGGCGCGGCGGCACGGCCCGGAACCCGCTCCGGTCGTCGCGCAGGCGGCGCGGAAACCCTTGTTCTATCGCCATCCCATGAATCCGGCGGCGACCTCGCCCGTGCCCGCCAAGGATGAGATGGGCATGGATTATGTGCCGGTCTATGCCGAAGCCCCCGCCCCGCTGTCCGCGGAGCCACCGCGTACAATCCTGCATTACCGCCATCCCATGGGCCAGCCCGACACCTCGCCCGTGCCCAAGAAGGACACCATGGGCATGGATTACATTCCGGTCTATGCCGATGGGGACTCCGCCGTCCTCCACATCGCCCCGGAAAAAATCCAGAGACTCGGCGTGAAAACGGCGCGGGCCGTTGGGTCGGAACTGGCCCAGGTGGTCCACAGCGTCGGCACGGTCGAGGCCGACGAGCGCCGCTTATACGCCGTCGCCCTACGCTTCGAGGGCTATATCGAGCAACTCCATGTCAATACCACCGGCCAGGCCGTGACCCGCGGCCAACCCTTGTTCGAGCTTTACAGCCCGGAACTGGTGTCGGCCCAGCGCGAATACCTGGCCGCCCGCAACGCCCAGGCCGCGCTGGACCAAAGCCAGGATTGGATCCGCTCCGGGATGCGCGACATGGCAGAGAACAGCCTGGACCGTTTACGCAACTGGGGCATTTCCGAGGCCGAACTGGCCGAACTGGCCCAGCGCGGCCAGGTCCGGCGTACCCTGGTGGTGCGTTCGCCCGCCACCGGCGTGGTGATGGAAAAAACAGCGGTCGCCGGGGCCAGGGCCATGGCCGGGGAAACCTTGTTCAAGATCGCCGACCTCTCGGAAGTCTGGGTGATCGCCCAGGTCTACGAACAGGACATCGGCCGGATCGCGCTGGGGCAGGCGGTGACGGCCCGGCTCGATGCCTATCCCGAGCGGGAATTCCGGGGCCGGGTGGGTTTCATCTATCCCATGCTCGATTCCGTCACCCGCACGGCGCGGGTCCGGGTGGAATTCCCCAATCCGCAAGGCTGGTTGAAACCCATGATGTTCGCCCACCTCGAAATTGCCACGCGGGCGCACACGGCGCTGTCCGTGCCGCACTCGGCGGTGTTGGAAAGCGGCAAGCGCCGGGTGGTTCTGGTGGACCTAGGGGAAGGGCGGTTCGAGCCGCGCCCGGTGCGGTTGGGACTACGCGGCGAGGATGCGGTCGAGGTACTGGAAGGCTTGCGCGAGGGCGAATCGGTGGTGGTGGGCGCAAACTTCCTGATCGATGCCGAGAGCAATCTGAAATCGGCCTTGGAGGGCTTCGCCGCGCCGCAGGAAGCGCCTGCGGTGGGCGCGCTTCGATAAGCTCAACAAAATCGTTCCGGCAATAAAAAGGCCCCCCCGCCTGAGGCGGGGGGGCCAAGCCGATCACGGCCGGTCGGGGCGCGTCAAGCGCCCCTCCCGCTTACATGAAGGACGGGATTAACGGCGCGTCGATCTGGGTCACCTGACGGTTGCCAGCGGCGTCGAAGAAGAACAGGAGGCCGGCGAAGCGGCTGTCCGGGTCGTAGATGATGTCGGACAAGCGGTAAACTTCCCACGCCGCGTCGGAAGCGGTCACTTCCACGGTGCGGGTCTCGCCGGGGGCCAGCGGGCTGTTGTCGCTGACTTCCAGGCCGTCCTCGGCCAGCAGGTCCTCCGGATAGCCGGTGGTGTCCTTGTACACGTCGGAGTCCAGGAACCGCACGGACGCGGTGTAGAACTCGCCCAGGCGCACGGCGCTGCTGCCGCTGTTGGTGATGGTCAGCTTCATGCGCATGGCGCGGCCCGGCACGCGGTAGCTGGCGTCTTCCACCTTGACGGAGACGGTCGGCTTGGTCATCTCGATCGGCTTGATGCCGCGCAGGGTACCGGCCTGCAGCGGGATGGTGATCGGGTACTTGCCGTTGGCACCGGACATCGCGAAGATCACCAGCAGGATGGTGCCGGCCGCGAAGCCCATGGCGACCTTGCGGTCGGTCCCGGAAACCAGCTCGTTGGCGCGACCGGCGTCGGTCAGCAGCATGCGCGGCAGGAACACCGGACGGCGGACCCAGTAGACGATCCAGGCCAGGCCGACCGCGTACCACAGGGCGTGCCAGAAGTAGGTGTTCTCCAGGTTGTAGCTCTCCAGATCGACGGTCTGGCCGGTCAGGGTGGTGACCGGGTTCTTGAAGTCGCCCATGGAGCCTTCGATGGTGATCCACTTGCCGGGCCCGATGATCGGACCACCGCCTTGGACGTTCATCATGGTGTGGACGTGCCAGTCGCCGGGGCGACGGGCCTTCAGCACAACCTTGAACTCATAGGTCTTGCCGATCTCGAGACGCACGGAACGCGGCACCAACTGGCCGCCGATGTAGGATTCCTTGCGGATAAAGACCGGACCGGGAATACCGATGTTCAGGAACGATACATCCGGCTCGTCCACGGTTTCCGGCCAGCCTTCGAACACGTGGAACTTGCCAGTGATCTCGACCTGTTCGTTGACCTTGACCTTTTCCTTGCTCCACTTCAGGTCGTACCAGTGGATGGTACGCATACGCATGAACGCGGCCTGGGACTTTTCGCCGTGCGCGGAGGCGTTCGGCGCGTAGAAACTGGTCGCCGCGAACGCGGTCAGCAAGCCGACCATGGACCACTTGGCGATCCTGTCTTTGAGTAGTTTCATAGTTCTTCCTCTCTCTCGAGTCTGTTCTGTTGTGGCCGCCCCCGCGCCCCTCGGGCGCGCTCCGGGGCTCCGGTGCGGATGGGTGCGTTCCCGGCCGGGCGGACCCGGCCGATCCCTATTATCAGGTGTTCTTCAGGAAGCGGACGTTGGCGAACCAGCGACCGACGAAGTGCCACATGAAGTAGATCAGGATGGACATGAAGCCGGAGAAGAACGCGGACACCGGGGCCACGTCCTTACCGAAGGTACGCAGGGTGCCCTTCTCGACCATGCGGATGTACTCGGGGGTACCGGTACGCACATAGTTGTAGCCCTGGATGTCGGCGATGGACATCAGCATGCCGTTGTATTCCACCGGCACGTGGATCGGGGCGATGATCGGCCAGTTGCCAGGGTAGAAGATCAAACCCCAGGCCAGACCGCCAATGATGGCGGTGAACAGGTAGCTGCCGGACAGCATCAGGCAGACGTCGAGGATGATCGCGCCCGGGACCAGGATGGCCGGGAACACGAAGTTCACGGGGAAGTAGGTCCAGCCCCAGAAGTTGAAGTAGCGGTTGACCCATTCACCGAACAGCAGCGCCAACACGCACACGGTCGCCGCCCACGGCTGGCGGAAACGCTCCCACAGGAACACCTGCGCGGCGGCCGGGAAGGTCACCAGCACGATCGGGGTCACGGTGACCCACAGGCGGCGGTCTTTCCAGTCGGACCAGAAGTCCCAGTCGCCCATGGTCAGCATCGCGTGGATGTGGTACGAACCGCAGATGACGAAGAAAAAGATGAACAGGCCCAGATAGTCGATGGTCCGGGAAACCTGCACGGCCTCGGCGTGGGACCGGACCGCAGATTGAAGTGCGCTCATGAGTTACCTCCAAAGTTTCGTTTTATAGTCTTCTCGGGCGCGGCCACAACCGACCGCGCCCATCACTCCCTGTGTCCGGTACCGGCACCCCTCACGCCCACAGGGCATCGGGAACCGGCACCGCTTCCGTCCGCCTTACTTGGCGATCAGGCCCTGGTCGACCGCTTCGCAGACGTCCTTGCCGATCACGGTCGCGAAGCTCGCGAAGATCTGCAGCAGCACGCCGGCAATGGCCAGTGCCAGCCAGCCGAAGATCACGAAGCCGTAGTGCAAGGGAGCCACGAACAGCTCTTCCATGAACCAGAAGGTGTGGCCCCATTCGTTCAGGCCCACGTTCGGCAGGATCATGAACGGACCCACAACGGTCACCAGGTACGGCAGGGACAGGCCCTGCGCGAAGTACGGCAGGCGGGTCTTGGCGTACAGGAACGCGCCGAAGCCGGTGATGATGTAGATCGGGTAGCTCAGGTAGAACTCGATGATGTGCGACGGGGTGAAGTCGGTGTCGCGCACGATGGTCTGGTGCCAGGTGCCATCCTGTTCGGTGAAGTAGGAAGCGCCCCAGTAGATCGCCCACGCATAGGCGAACACCCAGATCAGGTGGGTCATGTTGCGGCGCAGCTCTTCGCGCGGGGTGATCGCGGCCAGGTTGCGGTCGCGGCTCTTCCAGATATAACCCCACAGGATCGACGCGGTGGTCACTTCCAGCACGATCTCGGTGTACAGGAAGTTCATCCAGTACGTCTCGAACTCAGGCGCGAAGGAGTCCAGGCCCGCGGCCCAGCCGTACACGCCTTCGTACCAGCGCACCCACATGTAGAACACGGTGTAGATCGTGAACGCGAACGCCAGCCACTTCGTATCGAGCAGCGGCTTGTCCTGCGCGGCGACGCCGCCAGCGGTTGTTGCAGCCATTTGTTTTACCTCTTGAAAATTGCTTCTATAACGGCGGTTCGACCGGAACCCAGCCTCCCCTCCGCCTCGCCCCGGACAGCCCTTGAACGCCTCCCGGAACCCCCGGTCCCCCGGGTGCGGTGCAGTCTATCACCCGCCAAACCCTTGTCAAGAAATTATCGCGACATTTTGTCGCAGCGCTTCCGACCGCCTCCTAGCGCCCCCAATTGCCATACGCCGCCCTCATGAAGGCTTGTGGAAAATATCCGTCAAGCCCTAAACTTTTCGGCGTTTTATCCAAGCGTAGCCCTGCCGTTCCCGATATCGCTCAAGATTCGGACCCCTACTTCGCCACGCACTCACACACCAGCCGAGCCAATAATCCATCTACCATGAAAGACCCAGCCATCGAGAACATCATCGGCACAAATCCGTTTAAACGCTTGATTTTTATGGCTTTATTTTTCGGCCTATTCGGAATAGTGCGCCTATTGCTATGGGTGTTGGTGGTTTTCCAATTCCTGGCCCATATGCTCACCGGCAGGGTCACGGCGGTGGGAATGAAATGGGGCAAGGCGCTCTCGAACTGGATTCATAAGATGCTGCTTTTCATGTCCTACAACACCGAGCAGATGCCCTTCCCGTTCGCCGCCTTCGGAGCCACCGCGGACGAGGATTGACGCCTAACGGGATCACACGACCACGCCACGCCCCGGCGCGGCATTGCCGAAACTCCAAAGGAGAGAGGACCATCATGGGTGGGCTAAAAGATCAATTGCTCAAGGCGGGCTTGGTCAACGAGAAGCAAGTCAAGAAGGCGCAGCAGGAAAAGCGTAAGGAAAACCAGCAGAAAACGGCCCCGCAGAAAACCGCCGAAGCCCAGGAAGAACAGGCACGCCGACAACAAGCCCAAGCGGAAAAAGCCGAGCGGGACCGCCAACTCAATTTGCAACGCAAGGAGGAGGCCGACCGCAAAGCCCTGATCGCCCAGGTGCGGCAATTGATCGAAACCCATCGCCTCCCCAAGGCCGAATGGGAAAACCCGCACAGCGAAACACCTTACAACTTCCAGGACAGTGGCATGGTGAAGCGGCTGTTCGTCGCCGAGGCCGTGCGCGGAAAGATCATCAAAGGGATAGTCGCCATCGTAAAACTGGATCGGCAATATGAACTCATCCCCGCCGAGATCGCCGATAAAATCCGCCAGCGGGACGCCACGGCGATCCTCGTACAGAACACCCCGGCCCCCAACACCGCCAGCAGCACTGTGGACGATCCCTACGCGGCCTATCAAATCCCGGACGACCTGATGTGGTGAATCGGCGGACGCCTTCCCTTCCTAGCCCTCGTCCAACACCCGCCATAAAATTTCCCGCAAATGCTGCAAGTCGAACGGTTTATCGCAGATCGCCGACACCCCGGCTTGTTCCACGCTGGCGAGCCGGGCTTGGCTCTGCTCGCTGGTCACCATCAGGATCGGCATCGAGGCATTGCCCATCCGCCGACGGATATGCTCCACCAAGCCCTGCCCGTCCAGTTCCGGCATGTGCAAATCGGTCACCACCAGATCGAACAAATGCCGTTCGACCAAATCCACCGCCTCCATACCGTCCTGTGCGGTCAGGACGTGATCGATACCCAGCGCGTTGAGCGTCCGCGCCATGTGTTTGCGCGAGGTGGTGCTATCGTCCACCACCAGCACCCTGAGGTCTTGGAAAGCCACCGGCACCGCCGCCGCGGGATCGAGATAATCCGCCGTCGAGCGCAAGGCACGGCGCAGGTGTTCATGATCGAACGGCTTGGGCAAAATCGCCAGGATGCCGGCTTGGCGCAGGGGTTCCAAGGTATGGATGTCGGTCTCGCTGGACACCAGCATGAACCCAACCCCGGCCCATCCGGGATTGCGCCGCAACGCCGCCACCAATTCGGGCGCGGTCATATCTGGCAAATACATCGCGCTGACGACCAAATCGGGCACATAGCCCGTCATCAACGCCAAAGCCTCCTCCCCGGAATGCACGCCTTCCACATGGCCCACGCCCGCCTCGGTCAAATGCCGCTGTATCAGCTTGATCTGCGTGGGCGAAGGCTCCACCAGCAGGATCGATAATTCTTCCACCTTCATAAACATCCCTACCGTCGTTCAATGTTGCCCCTTGCCCCTGAGATAATGCCCGAGCTTCATATCCGACCCCAGGATATGGTGGTTCAACCAATCCTTGAGGAAATGCATGGTGGTGAGGGTCAGGCTGGCGGTACCCGCATGGACGGCCTTTTGCAATTCGGCCGCGGTATTCACCAAATCCTTGTGTTCCTTCTCGTGGTTGATGTGGTCCGCATAACCATGGAGCCGCATCAAGCGCTCCTCGGTGGCAAAGTGATAGACGGTATACCGGACCAATTCATCCAGCACCTTGGTCAGCACATCCTTGCCGTGGCCCACGGTCATGGCGTCATGCAACTCATTGATGATCGCCACCAGTTTCATATGTTGGTCGTCGATTTCCTTCACTCCGACCGCAAGCTTATCGCTCCAAACAATCAATGACATGACGGGCCTCCTCGCGTTTGAACACGCCCCGGAAACACCGGGGCTTTGTTCCTAAATGTAGCGTATGCCCGTAGGAAAACCGGCCCAACCCAACGTATCGGGACACGGCGGCGACGGCCCACAGTAAAATGGAACGGCCTCGGCGTAGCGACCATCGCCGAAGATCGCGGCCAAGGTCCCGCGCCCAGTCTTTCCGGGCCGATGACCGCCCCGCCACCGCCTGGTCGGGCCAGCTATTCCGATAGCGGAACCCGATTCCCGGCTTGTTCCGCCTTCACCCACCGTTTTTTTTGAATTCCCGATGAACATCAGCCGCGCCACCGCCCTCCTCGCCGCCCTCTCGCTAGCCGCCTGCCAACCGCCCGCCACCGAAACCGAACTGGCCGGCAATATCCAAGGCACGACCTACCACATCAAAGTGGTGTTGGACGGCCTCCCCGCCACCCCGGAACAGGTGAAAGCCGATGTCGAAGCCGCGTTCCGGCGGGTGGACGAGAAGCTCTCCAACTGGCGGGAAGACTCCGAAATCTCCCGGATCAACCAGCAGAAAACCACCGAGTGGCTGGACGTCTCGCCGGAAATCGCCACCGTAGTCGGCGTGGCGATGGATGTGTACCGCCACACCCAAGGCTGCTACGACCTGACCGTCAAGCCGGTCTTCGACCTATGGGGCTTTTCCAAGCACGCGCAAAAGATTCCCGAGCAAGCCGATATCGACCGCGTCCTGCAACACATCGGCATGGACAAGCTGGAACTCGACCGGGAACACCATCGCCTGCGCAAACAAGACCCCGAACTCCAAATCAGCCTGGATTCCATCGCCCAGGGCTATACCGTGGCCGTGGTGGCGGCGGGCTTGGAACAGCGGGGCATCCAGAACTATCTGGCCGAAGTCGGTGGCGAAATGAAGGTGAAAGGCCGCAAGGCCAATGGCAAGCACTGGCGGGTGGCGGTGGAAAAGCCCACGCCCGTGGCCCGCGAAGTCGAGCGGGTTTTGGATATCCACGAAGAGAACGGCACGGCGGTCATGACGGCGGGCACCTACCGCAATTTCTTCGAGGACCAAGGGAAAACCTATTCGCATATCCTCGATCCGCGCACGGGCCGCCCGGTGACGCACAACCTGCTGTCGGTCACCATCCTCCACGACGACCCCACCATCGCCGATGCCTGGGACACCGCCCTGCTGTGCATGGGCGAAATCGAAGGCCGGAAACTGGCGGAAGCGGCCCAACTCAAGGCGCTATTCATCTATAAGGAAGGCGACCAGCTCAAGGAATGGATGAGCCCCGCCTTCACCAGCGCCCCTGGGGGTTGATCGCGGGGCACCGCACCGAAGCGGGATCGGTGGCGGACAGCGGCTCCGTGATCGATTTCCGCCCGGCCTGTCGTTGCGCCATA
This sequence comes from Methylomagnum ishizawai, assembly GCF_900155475.1. Classification (NCBI taxonomy): domain Bacteria; kingdom Pseudomonadati; phylum Pseudomonadota; class Gammaproteobacteria; order Methylococcales; family Methylococcaceae; genus Methylomagnum; species Methylomagnum ishizawai. The sequence goes on from NZ_FXAM01000001.1 coordinate 4,576,570, forward strand.
CTTCGGCCCGGCATTTGCCGTATCATTGCCCGCTTCCCAAGGCCCCCGGCGGCGCGCCGTTTCCTGGTTCGGACCCGCTAAAATGCTTTCAGGAACTAGCAAACGTCAAAGAGTTTCAATAGGCTATGCGGCTCTTTCCGTATTTGCGGCGCATCCTGGGCGCGTACCACCCGCCGGGAGGGGTACGCGACGTGTGGGCAGGATCGCCACGGGCAACGGAGCGGATACGCGGAGCCATGGACTTCCGCCAAGCGCAGAGCCATAGCCAGTTTTTTTCAACCTTCAGAAGACAGTCATGACAGATTTATCGCACTACAGAAACATCGGCATCTTCGCCCACGTCGACGCGGGCAAGACCACCACCACCGAGCGCATCCTGAAACTCACCGGCAAAATCCACAAGATCGGCGAAGTTCACGACGGCGCGGCCACCACCGACTTCATGGTGCAGGAACAAGAACGCGGCATCACCATCCAGTCGGCGGCCACCACCTGTTTCTGGAAGGACCACCGCTTCAACATCATCGACACCCCCGGCCACGTCGATTTCACCATCGAGGTGTACCGCTCGCTGAAAGTCCTCGACGGCGGCATCGGCGTGTTCTGCGGCTCCGGCGGCGTCGAACCGCAATCCGAGACCAACTGGCGCTACGCCAACGATTCCAAGGTCTCCCGCGTCATCTATGTCAACAAGCTCGACCGCATCGGCGCGGACTTCTACCGCGTGGTCAAGCAGATCAAGGACGTGCTGGGCGCCTATCCCCTGGTCATGACCTTGCCCATTGGCCGTGAAGACGGCTTCGTCGGCATGGTCGAACTCCTGACCCGCAAAGCCTGGATTTGGGACGATTCCGGCGATCCCATGAAATACAAGATCGAGGACGTGCCCGCCGACATGGCCGACGATGTCGAAGCCTACCGCTCCGAACTGGTCGAAAAAGCCGTCGAGCAAGACGACGACGTGATGGAAAAGTACCTGGAAGGCGAAGAGCCGGATGTCGAAACCCTCAAGCGCCTGATCCGCAAGGGCACCATCGCCATGGACTTCTTCCCCACCTATTGCGGCTCGTCCTTCAAGAACAAGGGCGTGCAATTGGTGCTGGACGCCGTGGTCGATTACCTGCCGAACCCGACCGAAGTCAAGCCGCAGCCGGAAGTCGACCTCGAAGGCAACGAAACCGGCGAATACGCCCTGGTCGATCCCAGCCGCCCGCTCCGCGCCCTGGCTTTCAAGATCATGGACGACCGCTACGGCGCCCTGACCTTCCTCCGCATCTACTCCGGCAAGCTGGAAAAAGGCACCACCGTCCTCAACACCTACACCGGCAAGACCGAGCGCATAGGCCGTATCGTCGAGATGCACGCCGACAACCGCGAGGAAGTCGATTCCGCCCAGGCCGGCGACATCGTAGCCGTGCTGGGCATGAAGAATGTGCAGACCGGCCATACCCTGTGCGACCCCGACAAGCCGGCCACCCTGGAACCGATGGTGTTCCCCGATCCCGTCATCTCCCTCGCCATCGCCCCGAAAGACAAGGCCGGCAATGAAAAGATGGGCATCGCCCTGGGCAAAATGGTCGCGGAAGACCCGTCCTTCCACGTCGGCACCGACGAAGAAAGCGGCGAAACCATCCTCAAGGGCATGGGCGAACTCCACCTCGACATCAAGATCGACATCCTCAAGCGCACCCACGGCGTCGAAGTGACCGTCGGCAAGCCCCAAGTGGCCTACCGCGAAACCATCACCAAGCGCGTCGAAGACGGCTACACCCACAAGAAGCAGACCGGCGGCTCCGGCCAATACGCCAAGATCGATTACATCATCGAGCCGGGCGAACCAGGCACGGGCTTCGTGTTCGTGTCCACCGTGACCGGCGGCAACGTGCCGCGCGAATACTGGCCGGCGGTGGAAAAGGGCTTCAAGAGCATGATCGACAAGGGCACCCTGGCCGGCTTCCCGGTGGTGGACATGAAGGTCAGCCTGACCGACGGTGGCTTCCACGCCGTGGACTCCTCGTCCATCGCCTTCGAAATCGCGGCCAAGGCGGCCTTCCGCCAGACCGTGCCCAAGTGCGCCCCGCAGTTGATGGAACCGATCATGAAGGTCGACACCTTCACCCCGGACGCCCACGTCGGCGACGTGATCGGCGACCTCAACCGCCGCCGCGGCATGATCAAGTCGCAGGAAGCCGGCATCTCCGGCGTCCGCATCAAGTCGGAAGTCCCGCTCAGCGAAATGTTCGGCTACATCGGCGACCTCCGTACCATGACCTCGGGCCGCGGCCAGTTCTCCATGGAGTTCTCGCACTACATGCCCTGCCCCAAGAACGTGGCGGACGAAGTCATCAAGGAAGTCAACGAACGCAACGCCGCCAAGGCCAAGGGCTGAGGCGCGTTGTCCCTAACGGCGGGGCGCACGGTCCCGCCGCCCACGGGAAAGCATGAAAAAAGGCGGTCCGCACGGACCGCCTTTTTTATGGCCCGGCCCCAGCGGGCCGGGATGGGCCATCAGACCGACCCGGCGCTCCCGCCGTCCAGCCAGCGGCCATAGGCTTCCAGCCGCTCCGGCGTGCCGATATCCATCCAGAAGCCCGGATAAAGCTCCCCGCCCACTTGATCTCCGACCATCGCCGCCCGCAACAAGGGCGCCAGCGGGAATCGTCCCGGTGCGCGGTCGGCGAACAATTCCGGGCGGTAGACCCCGATGCCGCTGAAGGTATGGCGTTCCGTCCCCAGGTCGGCGACCCGCCCACCGTCCAGGGCGAAATCGCCCCGCGGATGGTGCGGGGGATTGGGCACCAACACCAGATGGGCCAACCCCGGCGGCGGTTCCCGCAAGCGCCGGAACGGGAAATCGGTGGCGATATCGCCGTTCACCACCAGGAAGGGTCCATCGCCCAGGAGCGGCAAAGCTTGGCGGATACCGCCGCCGGTTTCGAGGGCTTCGGTTTCCCGCGAATAGGCCAGTTGCGCGCCCAGGCGCTCGCCGTCGCCGAGATGCCGTTCAATCATCGCGCCGAGATGGGCGGTGTTCACCACGATATCGGTATAGCCGCCCGCCACCAGGGCCAGGATCAAATGCTCGATCAAAGGCCGTCCACCGGCCTGGAGCAAGGGCTTGGGGGTGTGGTCGGTCAAGGGGCGCAGGCGCTCGCCCCGGCCCGCCGCCAGGATCATCGCCTTCATAGCCGGACCTCCGCCGCGAAACGGGGCAAGGCCCGACCGTTCAGGAAAGCCAGGAAATCGCGGAATTCGGGATAGGCCGCGCCCGCCTCGACCACATAGCCCAAGGTGCGCGGGATATCCTTGAGATAACCGGGCCTGCCATCCCTGAGCCACAGCCGGGCGAAAATCCCGGCGGCTTTCAAATGGCGCTGCATCCCCATCAGATCGAACCAGCGGCGGAAGCGGGCGGTATCGCCCTCTTGCAGCAAGCCCAATCCGCACAGGGTCTCGCGGTAGCCCGCCATCCAGGCTTCCACCCGCGCCGACGGCCAGGCGATATAGCAATCGCGCAGCAGCGAGACCAGATCGTAGGTGATGGGTCCGATCACGGCATCCTGGAAATCCAAAACGCCCGGATTGGCCGTCGCGACCACCATCAGATTGCGCGAGTGGTAATCGCGGTGGACGCAGACCTGGGGTTGTTCCAGCGCCGAAGCGACCAGGGCATCGCCCGCCCGGTCCAAGGCGGCGGCTTCGGCGGCGTCCGGTTCCAGACGCAGCAATCCGCCCAGGAACCACTCGCGGAAAATGCCCAATTCGGTACGCAAGAGCTTTTCACCATAGGCGGGCAAACCGGCGCGGGCCGGGTCCACGCCGGTTTGCAGCCGCGCCAGGCTGGCGAGGGCGTCGGCGTAGAGCGCGTCGGCGCTATCGGCATCGAGGCGGTCGAGATAGCACTGGGTGCCGAAATCCCCCAGCAGCAAAAACCCCCGTTCGGGATCGGCGGCATGGACCACGGGGGTTCGCACCCCGGCCCCGCGCAATAGTTCGGCCACCTTGAGGAAGGGCCGTACATTCTCGCGCGGCGGCGGCGCGTCCATGACGATATAGCTGTCCGCGCCGATCCTGGCCCGGAAATAGCGGCGGAAACTGGCGTCCTGGGAGGCGGGTTCGATCCCGGCGACGGTATGGCCGAGGTCGTCCCCCAGCCAAGCGAGCAAATGGGCGAGGCGTGTGTCCGGTGCGGGCATGGGCGATGGTGGGCTGATGAAAAAAGCTTAACGGGGACCGACGATACGGTAGAATTGTCGGGAACAAGCGGGATATTTCACCATAAAGACTATCCCGACGATAACTCCGAACCAGGAACCCCACGCGCTCCGACCCGGATCGGCCAGGGTGGCCTACTACTCACGGCGAATCCGTCGGCGATCATTATTCCCGCAGAGCATGGTTTTTCCGATTCACCTCACGCGCAGCCGCTTGGCGATGGCCCTTTGTTTAGGCGTGGTACCGCCGTCCGCCTGGGCCGCGGCGGCGGATTGGAACTGCGCCCCCGGCCCGGATAACCAATGGGTGTGCGGCGCCAAAAAGAAAACACCCCTCCCGCAAGGCGGAACCGATGCGGCCCCCACAACCCCGCCCAGCGTATCGCCCCCCGCCCCGCGCCAGCCCGCCCCCCCCCGGTACAGGCCCAACCACAACCGCTCCGCCACGAACCCATGGCCCCGGCCGCGCCCGTCCAACCCGAACCCCCGACAGCGGCCCCCAGTCAACCCGAACCCGCTCCGCTCCAGGCGGAAACGCCGCACCGCGCCGCCCCCGCCGCCCCGACGGTGCCACCCGCCGTGGCCGCGCCACCCCCGAATCCGCCCGAATCCCCGGTCCCAGCGCCAGCCCGCGCGGTCATCCCGGTTCCCGCCACCGCGCCCGCGCCGGTCACCCAAGCGGTCCCTTCCGCCCTGAAACGGATTCCCCTGGCCCTGCGGGCCGCGCCCCCGGCCAACGCCCCGCTCGCCGAGCAAGCCGCCAGCAAACCCCGCCAGCCCGGCTGGACCTGTTTGCCGTCCCAGGCCGAGGAAGCCGCCGACAAAGGCTGGGATTGCTCGCTGGAAGGCCCGGACCCCCGCGGCGCGGCCCGCGTGGTGGACGCCACCAGCGGGCAGGTCGAGAACTGGGCCGAAGCCACCACCCTCACCCGCGAGGACGAACGGCGGCTCGAACGCATCGTCAGCCAGTTCCCGGTCGATCCCTGGAAAAACATGTGCGCAAACCGGGCACGGCTCATGCCCATGAGCGAATTCCTGCTCACTCCCGAGGAAAAACTGGCGCGGGACAAGGCTCCGCTGGAAATCCAGTCCAATTATTTCGAGATGTTGGACGGCGAGATCGCCAATTTCGCCGGCGGCGTCGAGATGGTCCAGGCCGACCAGAAACTCTGGGCCGATTTCGCCACCCGCGACGTGAAGACCAACGCCTTCAACGCCCATGGCAATGTGCTGATCATGCAAAAGGGCTTGGCCCTGTCCAGCGACACCGGCTTCATGGACAGCGATACCGACCGCGGCGTGTTCCGCAACTCGCAATTCGTGCTGCCCCAGGTACCGGCCCGCGGCGCGGCCCGCCTGACCCATCTCGACAGCGACACCTTGTCGCGCTACGAAACCGTCACCTACACCACCTGCCCGAACGGCAACCACGATTGGTTGATGCACGCCTCGGACCTCAAGATCAACAAGGAAACCGGCGTGGGCCGGGCCCAGAACGCCTGGTTCGAGTTCAAGGACGTGCCGGTGTTCTACACGCCCTACATGACCTTCCCCACCGACAACCGCCGCCAATCCGGCCTGCTGGTCCCTTCGCTGGGCTATAGCCGCTATTCCGGCTTCAACTTCTCGGTCCCCTATTATTTCAACCTGGCACCCAATTACGATTACACCTTCATCCCCCGCTATTTCTCCAACCGCGGCATCCAGTTGAAGAACCAGTTCCGCTATCTCACCGAAGCCACGCGGGGCATGGTGGAACTGGATATCGTGCCCCACGACGACCTGACCGGCACCACCCGCGGCCAGGCCACGGTATTGAACGACACCCGGTTCAGCCAAAACCTCAGCAGCCACGTCAGCGCCAACTACGTCTCGGATTATTCCTATCTCGGGCAACTCGGCTCCACCTTCAATATCAACAACCGCAGCAATATCCCCAGCGTCGGCTATATGCTCTACCAGGGGGATTCGTATTCCCTGCGGACCCAAATCGATTATTTCGAGACCATCGACCCCACCGTCGCCAAGAATGCCCGGCCCTATTTCCACCTGCCGCAATTGGCGTTCAACTACGGCACCGGGATCGCCAACACCGGGCTGCAATTCCAAAGCCTGGTCCAACTGGATAGCTTCCAGAATTCCGGCATCGACCGTACCACCGGCCAAAGACTCCGGCTGCAACCCAAGATATTCTATCCCTTCCAGGGCGCGGCGGGTTATATCACCCCCAGCTTCACCTTGCAGAACAACCAGTATTGGTTGCAAAGCCCCGAGTATTGGGCGGAATCGAACAATACCCAGGCCAAGGATTCCGTGAATTTCACAGTGCCGATCACCTCCATCGATAGCGGAATGTATTTCGAGCGAGAATTCGACCTGGGAGGAAAAGCCTTGACCCAGTCCTTCGAACCACGGCTGTTCTACAACTATATCCCCTATGTCGACCAGGCCGACGCCCCGGCCTTCGATTCCTCGGCCTACGACTTCACCTTCTACCAGTTGTTCCGCGAAAACCGTTTCACGGGTGGCGACCGGGTCGGCGACACCAACCAGTTCAGCCTGGCCCTGACCACCCGGTTCATCGACCAGGCCACAGGCCGGGACCGGCTGACGGCCAGCGTGGGCAGCGCCTATTACCTCTCGAACCGGCGGGTGACTTTGCAGGGGGCACCCTCGACCTACCAATCGCAGAAAAGTTCCAACCTGATCGCCGACTTCTCCGCCATGCTGACGGAAAACTGGAGCGTGCATACCGGCGGACAATGGAATCCTTATGAAAACCAGATCGACCGGGGCATCGCGGCCCTGCAATATAACGACCGGCAGAATACCCTGCTCAATATCGCCTATCGTTATCGCAGGAACCAGAGTACACTGACCTGTGAACCCAGTCTTTTGGGCACCGGCAGTGACCAATATGTCAATCCCAACCCCTGTATCGACCTGACCGATATTTCCCTGCGGCTACCCGTTGCCCAAGGTTGGCATGTCCTGGGGCGCTGGCAGTATTCGCTCGTGGACAATTTGACCCTGCAAACCTTCGCGGGCTTCCAGCGTGAAACCTGCTGCTGGCGTTTCAGCCTCATCGCCTACCGCAATATCAATAACTTCCAATCCTCCTCCGGGCAAACCCAGGCCAATAATGGCGTCTATGTCCAGCTGGAATTGAAAGGGCTGGCCTCGTTGGGCGATTCCATCGACGAATTCATGCGCTACCAGATCAGCGGCTATCGCATGCCCGATGAAATCCTCCAGAATTATTAATCCCCAAGTTTTCCGGTATCTCCCTTTATGCAATGCAAGCGCGGATCGATAATCCTATATCTCTGCGGTCTAGGATTCGCCCTGTGGGCGGGGTGGTTGTCCGGCCCGGCCTGGGCCGATACCTCCCTGGACCGCATCGTGGCGGTGGTGGAGGACGACGTGGTGCTGGAAAGCGAGTTGGATAGGAAACTCGCCGAGATCAAGCACAACCTGGCCAGCCGTAGCGATACCCGGTTGCCGCCGGATTCGATCCTGGCCCGGCAGGTGCTGGAACGGCTCATCGTCGAGAAAATCCAGCTCCATCTGGCCGAGAAGATGGGCATCCGGGTGGACGACGAAACCCTGCGCCAAGCCGTGCAGCAAATCGCCCAGCGCAACAAGATGACCCCGGACGAACTGCGTAGCTCGCTGCGCCAGGAGGGCGTGGAATACGCCGATTTCATCGAGCAAATCCGCGGCGAGATCACGGTCCAGCGCCTCAGGGCCAGCCAGGTCAACAGCCAGATCAAGATCAGCGACCGCGAGGTGGAACAATGGCTGGCGGCGCGGGGCGAATCCAGCGCCGGGCAGGACAGCGAATACCTGCTGGGACATATCCTCATCGCCACCCCCCAGGCCGCTTCCCCCACCGAGGTGCAGAAGGCGCGGGAACGGGCCGAGAAACTGGTCCAGGACCTGCGCGGCGGCTTGGACTTCAAGCAAGCCTCGATGACCGCCTCGGACTCCAGCGAAGCCCTGAACGGCGGCGAACTGGGCTGGCGCAAGCTGGGACAGCTCCCCAGCCTGTTCACCGAGCAGGTGCCCAAGATGCACGAGGGCGAAATCGCCGACCCGATCCGCAGTCCCAGCGGTTTCCATATCATCAAGCTGTTGAGTGTCAAGGGCGCGGGCGGCGAACACATCACCAAGACCCATGTACGCCATATCCTCATCAGGACCAACGAGGTGCTGACCGACGAGGACGCCAGCAACAAGCTGCTGGCACTGCGCGCCCGCATCGAGGCCGGCGACGATTTCGCCACCCTGGCCCGCGGCCATTCCGACGATAAAGGCTCGGCGGTCAAGGGCGGCGACCTGGGCTGGGTGCAGCCGGGGGCCTTGGTGGCGGAATTCGAAGAAGCTATGAACCATCTTGCGGTGAACCAGATCAGCGAGCCGGTGCAAAGCCAATTCGGCTGGCATTTGATCCAGGTTTTGGGGCGCGAGGAATCCCAGGATACCGGCGAACTGCTCAAGAAACAGGCCCGCGACGAAATCTTCAAGCGCAAGGTGGAGGAGGAAACCGAATTGTGGATGCGCCGCATCCGCGACGAGGCCTATGTCGAAATCCGGCTCGACGATCAGACTTCGCCCAGTGCCTACGTCCCCGAGACGCTGCGATGAGGCCGCGGCTCCTGCTCAGCGCCGGGGAACCCGCCGGGATCGGTCCCGACCTCTGCGTGGCCGTGGCGCAACAGGCGTGGCCCTGCGCCCTCGCGGTGGTCGGCGACCCCGGCGTGTTGGCGGCGCGGGCGGCGCAACTCGGGCAGCCCTTGCGCCTGGAAACCATCGGCCCGGATAGCGCATTGGAAACCCACCGGCCCGGCACGCTCAATATCTGGCCGTTCCCCACCGCCGCCCCGGTCGTGCCCGGCCAGCTCGATCCCGCCAATGCCGCCCATGTGCTGGACCTCATCGACCACGGCAGCCGCGCCTGTCTGGCCGGGCATTTCGACGCGCTGATCACCGGCCCGGTCCACAAGGGTGTCATCAACCAAGCCGGGATCGGCTTCACCGGCCATACCGAATTCATCGCCGCCATCACCGGCGGCGAGCCGGTCATGATGCTGGCCGCGCCGGGGCTGCGCGTGGCCTTGGCGACCACCCATCTACCCCTGGGCGAGGTCAGCCGCGCCATCACCCGCGACCGCCTGGAAACCGTGCTGCGGGTGCTGCACGGGGATTTGCGGACCCATTTCGGCATCGCCGCGCCGCGCATCCTGGTGTGCGGCCTCAATCCCCATGCGGGCGAGGGCGGGCACCTGGGCCGCGAGGAAATCGACACCATCGAGCCGGTGCTGGCACGATTGCGGGCGGAAGGCATGGACTTGTCCGGTCCCCTGCCCGCCGACACCGTGTTCTTGCCGAAATACTTGGCGGAAACCGACGCCGTGCTAGCGATGTACCACGACCAGGGCTTGCCGGTGCTGAAGCACCTGGGCTTTGGCCGGGCGGTGAACATCACCTTGGGCTTGCCCATCATCCGCACCTCGGTCGATCATGGCACGGCGCTCGATCTGGCCGGGAGTGGCCGGGCCGATGCCGGCAGCCTCGAAGCCGCCCTCGACACCGCCATCGCCATGCAGGCCGCCCGCCGCTGAATCCTCCTTCCATCCCCCACGCTATTCGACTTCGATGAGCCATATCCCCCGCAAGCGCTTCGGCCAGAACTTCCTCCGCGACACCGCCGTGGTCCATCGTATCCTCATGGCGATTGCGCCGGGCCTGGAGGAGCATCTGGTCGAAATCGGACCGGGCGAAGGCGCGATGACCCAAAGCCTGTTGCCGAATTGCCGCCGCCTGGACGCCGTGGAAATCGACCGCGACCTGGCCGAGGGGCTGCGCCGCAAATTCGCCGCCGATCCCAGGTTCCGGCTCCACAGCGCCGACGCCCTGCGCTTCGATTTCCGCGGCCTGCGGGAAGGGAACGAAAAGTTGCGTGTGGTCGGCAACCTGCCCTACAACATCTCGACGCCCTTGATGTTCCATCTATTCGGGCAGGTGGAGGGCATCCACGATATGCACTTCATGCTGCAAAACGAGGTGGTGGACCGGCTGGCCGCCGAGCCCGGTTCCGCCGACTATGGCCGCTTGAGCATCATGGCCGGTTATCACTGTCGGGCCGAGAAACTGTTCGAAGTCCCCCCGGAAAGCTTCCATCCCCGGCCCAAGGTGGTGTCCGCCATCGTGCGGCTGATGCCCCATGCGACGCCGCCGGTCGAAGTGGACCCCCAAGTGCTGGGCAAAGTGGTCGCCACGGCATTTTCCCAACGCCGCAAGACCTTGCGGAACTCGGTCAAGACTTTGTTCGAGGAACGCGAGATCGAGGCCATGGGGATCGACCCCAATGCGCGGGCGGAGACCTTGGGCCTGGAGGACTATGCGCGGATGGCGCAGCGGTGGGTGGAGAAATCGCGATAGGGCGGCTTAGCGGTGGATAAGGAAAAGCCCGGTGGGCCATAACAACCTGCCGGGCTTTTTTTCAATCCGAACCGACCGCGCTTCAGGTGATGACCGTAGGCGCCACCATCCCCGAACGCTGCTTCACACCACCCAATTGCTCGGCCAGGGCGATCAAATCCGCCAGGAACACCTGGGTATCCTGATTGTGCAGCGCCGGGTCGCGTTCATAGCGTTCCAGGTAGATACGCAAGGTCGCGCCCTCGGTGCCGGTGCCGGACAGGCGGAAGACCATGCGCGAGCCGTTATCGAAGCCGATGCGGATACCCTGCTTATCGCTGACGCTGCCGTCCACCGGATCGGTGTAGCTGAAGTCGTCGGCGAAGGCGACCTTATAAGCCCCAAAGCTCCGCCCCGGCAGGTCCGGCAATTGCCCGCGCAGATGGGCCATGACGCCTTCGCCCGCCGCCAAATCCATGCCTTCGTAGTCGTGGCGGGAATAATAATCGCGCCCGAACTTCTTCCAATGCTCCTTGACGATATCGGCCACCGATTGCTTGCGCACCGCCACCAAATTCAGCCAGAACAGCACCGCCCACAGCCCGTCCTTCTCGCGCACATGGTCGGAGCCGGTGCCGAAGCTTTCCTCGCCGCACAAGGTGATCTTGCGGGCATCCAACAGGTTGCCGAAGAATTTCCAGCCGGTCGGGGTTTCGTAGCAATCGATACCCATCGCCGCCGCCACCCGGTCCACGGCCTGGCTGGTCGGCATGGAGCGGGCCACGCCGCGCAGGCCGGATTTATAGCCCGGCAGCAGATGGGCGTTGGCCGCCATCACCGCCACGCTGTCGCTGGGCGTCACGAAGAACTTGCTGCCCATGATCATGTTGCGGTCGCCGTCGCCGTCCGAGGCCGCGCCCAGGGTCGGGGCACCAGGACCATACATGAGCGCCGCCAATTCGTGGGCATAGACCAAATTGGGGTCGGGATGGCCACCACCGAAATCTTCCAAGGGCACGCCGTTTATCACGGAGCCGGGCATCGCGCCCAGGCGGTCTTCCAGGATGCGCTTGGCGTAGGGGCCGGTGATCGCATGCATGGCGTCGAAACACAGGCTGATGGCCCCGGTGGTCAGGGCCGATTTGATCAGGCTGAAATCGAACAGGTGCTCCATCAACTGGGCATAGTCGCCGACCGGATCGACCACGGCCACGGTTATGCCGTCGAGTGCGGTTTCGCCCAAGGTATCGAGGTCCAGGTCGGGGATCGCGGCGATCTTGTATTCGGTGATGGCCTGGCTGCGGGCATAGACGGCGTTGGTGAGGCTTTCCGGGGCCGGGCCGCCGTTGATGCCGTTGTACTTGATACCGAAATCCTCGTCGGGACCGCCGGGGTTATGGCTGGCCGACAGCACGAAACCGCCATGGGCTTTGTATTTGCGAATCAGGCAGGACGCCGCCGGGGTCGAGAGCAGGCCACCCTGCCCCACCAACAACCGTCCCACGCCATTGGCCGCCGCCATCTTAATGATGGTCTGTGCGGCCTGGCGGTTGAAATAGCGTCCGTCGCCGCCCAGCACCAGGGTCTGGCCGGCGACATCACCCAGGGTATCGAACACCGATTGCACGAAGTTCTCTAGATAGTTCTCCTGCGTAAAGACTTTGACCTTTTTGCGCAAGCCCGAAGTACCAGGCTTTTGATCCGAATAAGGTGTGGTTTTGCGGGTTTCGATCTGCATGGAGGTAATCCTGATGAGCTGGCTGAAGCGACCGGGATAGTTTACCGCGGAAACGGGCCGGGCAATCCGGGCTGGCCGGTGGCGGGATGTCACGCGGAAGGGCGCAATCTCCTGGGAATGTCAAGAAATAAACTGCTACCCAGCCCGCGACGATGGGCCACCTAACTTCAGGCCGGACTTCACGCCACGGAGCCGGAATCCCCGTCCAATAGGGCCTGATCCGCCCGTAATCTTTGGCCTATCGGCCTTTCCGGCGAGCCGCCACACTACCGCCATCCAGGACATGCCAGCGAAGTCGCGCCCTGGTACCGGGCCGGACCGGGGCCATGCTGGTGAAAATTGGCTAAGTTGTGCAAAAATAATGGTGGCAAGAGCGCCGGATTCCCGGCAAACTAAAACTTGAGTGGCATTCGTCGCCTTATCGGGCGGCGATGTCCCGTAAAATTTTCCAATCCAATAAAAAGGAAAGAAGCAATGATGAAAGCAATCAAGTTGACCGCAGTTTTGTTGTCTGCCGGCCTGACCGTGGGCTGCGCCAGCAAGTCCGACATCACCAACCTGCAAACCCAGGTTGATGGCTTGAAGGCTGAAATTTCCTCCGTGAAGAGCACCGCCGACGAAGCGCTGTCCTCCGCCCAAGCTGCTGAAGCCGCCGCCAACAAGGCCGCTGCCGCCGCTCAACGCGCTGAACAGGCGATCAACGACAAGCTGGACCGCGGCTTCCGTAAAGGCGCCATGAAGTAATCGTTCGCCCCGCGCGAAAGATTTAAAAAAACCCGGTGGGTTCGCCCCACCGGGTTTTTTTTATGCACCTTCCACCACGTCCTGCGCCCAGGCGCTGCGCCGCTCCCGGTCCAGCACCTCGGCCCTGGCCCGCATCAGCGCCACCGTGAAATAGTAGAACTGGAACGCCAGCGCCATCAGCAACAAGGGCCACAACATGCTGGGATGGATGGAGGGCTTGTCAAATTTGGTCACGGTCGGGCCTTGGTGCAAGGTGTTCCACCATTCCACCGAATAATGGATGATCGGGATGTTCACCACGCCGACCAGGATCAACACCCCCCCGGCCCGCGCCGCCGAACGCGGCTCCTCGATGGCCGAAACCAGGGCGATATAACCCAGGTACAAGAACAGGAGGATCAGCTCCGAAGTCAGCCGCGCATCCCATACCCACCACGCCCCCCACATCGGCTTGCCCCATAGGGAACCCGTCACCAAGGCCAGGAAGGTGAACGACGCCCCCAGGGCCGCCGAGCCGCGCACCATCACATCGGCCAGCTTGATGTTCCAAATCAGGTGGATGGCGCTCAGGACCGCCATGAAGGTATAGATGAACATCGACATCCAGGCGCTCGGCACATGCACGAACATGATGCGATAGCTCTGTCCCTGCTGGTAATCGGGCGGGGCCACGAACAGGCCGAGATAAAGCCCCGCCAGCATGAAGATCAAGGTGATGCCGCCCAACCAGGGGACGAGTTTCCCGGAGATGCGGTAGAAATGCTTGGGCGAGGCCAGTTTATGGAAAAACAACCAGATAGTGTTCCACATGGTGTCAACTCAGGCTGATGCGCAGCGCGGCGGCGGTCGCCAGCGGCGCAAGGGTGAGCGCCAAGACCAGCAAAGCGCCCAGGAAATAAAGCTGCCCCTCCACCGGCATCCCGGCGGCGGCGGCGGCGACGGCATTGGTGGCGAAAATCAGGACCGGGATATACAAGGGCAGCACCAACAAGGTCAGCAACACCCCGCCGCGCCTGAGGCCCACTGTCAAAGCCACGCCGATGGCCCCGATCAAGCTCAACAACGGCGTGCCGACCAGGAGGGTGATTTCCAGGGCGTAAACCGCCGGAGTGGGCAGGGCCAGGAACAGCGCCAACAGCGGGGCCATCAGCAACATGGGCAGGCCGCTCACCAGCCAATGCGCCAACACCTTGGCCAGCACCAGCACCGCCAAGGGATGCGGGCTGAGGGCGATTTGCTCCAGAGCGCCGTCGTCGAAATCGGAGCGGAACATGTTTTCCAGCGAGAACAGCGCCGCCAACAGGGCCGCGATCCAGATCACGCCCGGCGCGATTTTGCGCAGCAAGGCTTCCTCCGGGCTGACGCCCAAAGGGAACAGCGTCACCACGATCATGAAGAACAGCAAGGGATTGACCAATTCACCCCGGTGCCGGAACGCCAGGAGCAAATCCCGCTGTAGCAGGGCCAGGAAGGCGCGGAGAAGTTCGTTCATGCCAAGGTCAGTTTGACCAAGCCGCCGCGTAGCTCGACCGCTTGATGGGAAGTGAGGACCGCGAGGCCGCCGCGGGCGGCATGGTGTTCGAGCAGGCGCTGGACTAGGGCGATGCCGCCGACATCCAGCGCGGTGAACGGTTCGTCGAGTATCCACAACGCCGCCGGGGACGACACCAGCCGGGCCAGCGCCACCCGCTGCCGCTGCCCGGCGGAGAGGGCGCGGACCGGCAAATCCATCCGGTCCAGGAGGCCCACTTGGTCCAGGGCTTGCTCCAGTTTTTGCGGGTCCAGGTCCAAGCCGTTCAGGGCGAAGGCGAAACGCAGGTTTTCGCCTACCGAGAGTTCGGCTTTCAAGCCCAGATGATGGCCGAGATAGCCGATTTCCGCCAAGAAGGCCGCGCGCCGGTGGGCGATGCGGGTGCCGCGCCAGCGCACTTCGCCTTCGTGCGGGGGACTCAGCCCGGCCAGGATGCGGAGCAGGCTGGTTTTACCGCTGCCGTTGGCCCCTTCGACCTGCATGATCTGACCGGGCGCGACGCCGAAACTCAGCCCCGAAAACAGCGGGATATCGCCGCGCAGGCATTCGAGTCGGTGGGCTTCGAGGGCGGGGAGAGTCCCGGTCATGGGGCGATGCGATGGACGGGTGACGGACATGGGGGCGCATTATCTCAGAAAGCGGGCCGGGCTTACGCTGAATTTTCCCCCACCACGGGCGGTCTATCCCAGCAACGGAATTCTCAACCCACGCCGAAACCGGAACGGATCACCATGCTCATGCCTTTTTATATTCCAGGCAGGCGGCGCTTGCGGGTCGTGGTCGCGGGCGGCGGCTATGCGGGCTTGGCAGCTTTATCGGCCCTCAGGACACAGCGCCCGGACGCCGATCTCGTCCTGATCGACCCCCGCCCCCACCATCTCAAAATCACCCATCTCCATGAAAGCTTCCGCCGACCGCTGGCCGAGTTCCAGGTGCCGTTCGCCGCCTTGGGCCAACGCTTCGGCTTCCGCCATGTCCAGGCCGCGCTGCCTATCGACGAACTGGCCTTGTTGCAATGGAATACCGATCGTGCCTTGACGGTCGCGGGCCGGGCGCTGGACTTCGATTATCTCTTGATCGCCACTGGCGGCAGTTACCCCAAGCTGGAAAAAAGCCCGGAAACCCTGGACCTGGACGATTTCAGCGCCGAAACCGGCTCCGGCTTGATCGACCTCTACCGCGACGCCATCGAAACCCGGAGCGGCTATCTGACCGTGGTGGGCGCGGGCGCGACCGGCATCCAATTCCTGTTCGAGATCGCCCATTACCTCCAGCGGCAGCGCAGCGCCTGCCGTTTGCGGCTGGTGGACGCCAACCCCGCCCCGCTCGGCCAATTCCGGCCCGAGTTGGGCCGTTACGTGCAGGCCCGCCTGGCTGATCTCGGCATCGATTACCACCCCGGCCAATTCTTCCAGGGGCAGGCCGACGGCGTCCTCAAACTCCGCGCCAGCGTTTCCGGCGAACCGCTGGCATTGGCTTCAGACCTGACGCTGTTGTTCCTGGGCAATCACCCGGTCCAGCGCTGGGAGGCCAATCGGTTCGGCCAGATCGTGAGCGGCGGCGCGGTGTTGGAACGCCTCTATACCGCCGGGGATTGCTCGCGTTACCGCCCGCCGGGTTCCAACGCCTTGAGCGCCCAGACCGCCCTCCGCAAAGGCCGGCTGGCGGCCCGCAACCTCCTGCGCCACGCCAGCCCGGTGCGGCTGCTGGAACCTTATTTGCATCGCGATTTGGGCTATGTCGTCAGCCTGGGACCGGAAGACGCGGTGGGCTGGATCGGCCTCGAACCCAATGTGGTGGGTGGCGCGCCCGCCACGGTGGCGAAGGACATCGTCGAGGCCCAATATGATTTGCTGCTGGCGGGGGTCGATACCTATGTGCCTTGAGCGGACCCGGCGGAGGCATTGCGGGTGGGCGGGTCAAAAGATTTCGGTAGGCATCAGTCCAAAGGAGAAAGCGATGTTGTTTGGCGCGAAACAGCCGGTGGTGGCGAAAGCCAGCACGGTCATCAAAAAGCCCGTGGTGGATGTGTTCCATTTCATCGGCGAGGATTTTTTCAGCAACTACCCCAAGTGGTCGCCCGAGGTGGTCGAATTGAAGCCGCTGTCCACCGGCCCGGTGCAGGTCGGCTCCATGGCCTGGCAGGTCCGGGTGGACCGCGGCCACCGCACCGAATCCACCTTCGCCGTGACCGATCTCCAACCCAACCGGCGCATCGCCTTCAGCGGCGTGTCCAACGCCTTCCACTGCGCCTACGAATTGCGGCAGGCCGGCCCGGACGCGGCTACCCAGGTCGCGTTCACCTTCGAGTTGCCGGAACTGGAACTCTATATGCGGCCCTTCGAGCAATTGATCCGGCTCGCCGTGCAGGAAGGGGCCGAACGCACCGTCCAGAATCTCAAGGGCTTGCTCGAAAACCCAACCCGGTCCATGGGCGGTTGAGTCCCGGTGGGATTCAAGCTAGAGTCCGCGCCACCCGTGGCGGCCCGCCACGGCGGATTTCCTTCCAGAGCAATAGCAGGTTAGCCGGTATGGCGAACGTCTCCACCAGCGTGTGCGTGAATTACACGGCCACGGAAATGTACGAGTTGGTCAACGATGTCGAGTCCTATCCCAGCTACGTCCCCATGTGTTCGGCGGTGAAGCTGATTTCCAAGACACCGACCCGCCTCAAGGCCACACTGGTCCTTTCCAAGGGCAAGATCAAACTGTCCTTCACCACCGAGAACAGCATGGAGGAAGGCCGGGGTATTCACATGAAGTTGGTCGAAGGGCCGTTCAAGCAACTGCGCGGGGTCTGGCGGTTCGAGCCTTTGACTGCGGGCGGTTGCGAGACCACGTTCCGGCTCGATTACGAATTCGCCAATGCCTTGTTGGGCATGGCCTTCGGCGGTTTCCTCAAGGAAGTCGCCGGGTCCATGGTCCAGGCCTTCTGCGACCAAGCCGCCCGCAAATATGGCGAGCGGCCCCAAATCCCGGCCCAGCGCCGTTAATCCCTTAGGAGCTAGTTATGTTGTTCATCGCCATGAATCGTTTCAGGATCGCGCCCGGCAAGGCGGAGGAGTTCATCGAGATTTGGCGGCAACGCGAGTCTTACCTCGACGGCGTGCCGGGATTCAAGGAATTCCATTTGCTGCAAGGACCGGCCACCGAGGAATACAGTTTGTTCGCCTCGCATTCGGTCTGGGAATCGCGGGAGGCGTTCGAGGCTTGGACCCGTTCCGAGGCGTTCCGCAAGGCGCATGCCGGGGCGGGCGCGGCCAAGGGCATCTATTTGGGACCACCGCAGTTGGAGTTGTTCGACGCGGTGATTTGAAGTTTTCGCCGCTCGACAGCCCTTCACGCCCCGAGCCTGAGTCCAAAGCTGGCTTTGGACGCTTGTGGACCAAGACCAAAGCCAGCTTTAAAATTTCCAGCGTCCGCCCCCGGACCCCGGATACAAGCCGCCGTGCCGCCCCCAAGTCCCGCCCGGCTTGCCCACACACGAAACTCCGCGCAACCTCCCATCCACCCTTTGTGCAGGAGCTTTATCCATGAGTCAAAACCTCTTACCCCTGGATGACACCGACCAGGGGAGCTTGCCGCCTTCCCTGATGGACTCGACATCCCATATACGGGACTACGTGTTCCCCAATCCGCTTGGGAACAAGCCTTTCCCCATCCCGGTATAAACTTCCCGGTAGGGCCACTCCGGCCCACCGCGCCTTTCCTCCCCCAAACCCAGGAGCCCCCCATGCAAGCCCTACCCACCCTGGCTTTCGGCGAACAACCCATCGACCCCGACACCCTCATCCATTTCCCCGAAGGTATCATCGGCTTCGAGGATTGCACGAGCTTCAAGCTATTCCATGAAGAAGGCGGCGAGGAACTCGTATATTGGTTGCAATCGGCGGACCGCCCCGACCTCAGCCTGTCGGTGGCCGATCCCGTCCGTTTCGGCATCCATTACGACTTCGCCTTGGACGACCGCGAAGCCGCCTTGATCGGCCTGGAACAGCCCGAGGACGCCCAGATTTTGCTCGTCCTCTACAAAAAAGCCGACCAGCCCGGCATCCACGGCGCTATCGGCGCACCCTTGGTGGTGAATGTCAAAAACCGCCAGGCTTTACAGAAAGTGCTGGACAATATCGAATCCGGCGCCCTGTTGAACGCCCTGGTCCACGCTCAAACCCATTAAGCCCATGCGATAATGGCGGGCATCGGCGGGGCGGTCCCGCCGATGCTGTTCCCTCCCGGATTTTCCCACCATGCGCTTCCTCATCCCCCTCGCCGTCTTCTTCGTGATGGTGATCTTCCTCGCCATCGGCCTGACCCTCGACCCCAGGGAAGTGCCTTCGCCCTTCATCGGCAAGCCCGCCCCGGCCTTCACCCTGCCCCAGGTCGCCGACGCCCAGAAAACCCTGGCCCCCGCCGATTTCAAGGGACAGGTGGCCTTGGTCAATGTCTGGGCCTCCTGGTGCGTCTCCTGCCGCCAAGAGCATCCGGTGCTGGTGGAACTGGCCAACCGCCATGTGGTGCCGATCTATGGGCTCAACTACAAGGACCAGCGCGAGGACGCCCTGGGCTGGCTGGACCACTACGGCAACCCCTACACCGCCAGCGCCTTCGACGCCGATGGCAAGACCGGCATCGACTGGGGCGTGTACGGCGTGCCGGAAACCTTCGTCGTCGATAAGGCCGGGATCATCCGCCACAAATTCACCGGACCCATCACCCCGGAAATCCTGGAAAATACCCTGCTTCCCCTGATCCGCCGGTTGCAAAGTTCCCCCTCATGACCTGTTCGACCCGGTCGTCCCCTGTTCGCCAACTGCAAGGCTCCCCATGATCCGCTTCATCCTGTTGTTCCTCGCGGGCCTTTTCGCCGGCTCCGCCCTGGCGGTCGAAGTCCGCCAATTCGACGACCCCGCCAAACAGCGCCGTTATGAGAACCTGATCGAGGAACTGCGCTGCCTGGTGTGCCAAAACCAATCGCTGGCCGATTCCGACGCCGATCTCGCCAAGGATTTGCGCGACGAGGTCTACGGCATCATCCAAAGCGGCAAGAGCGAAGAAGAAGCGGTGCGCTTCCTCACCGACCGCTACGGCGATTTCGTGCTATACCGTCCGCCGGTCAAGCCCATCACCTTGTTGCTCTGGACCGGGCCGGTGTTGATCCTGCTGGCGGTGGCGCTGTTCCTGTGGAAACACAACCGCCAGCGCCCCCCCTTGGCCCGGTTGGAACTGACCGACGAAGAGCGCCAGCGCCTGGAGCGGCTCAAGAAGAACCTCGAAGGCTGATTTCCACCCCGCCGACCCGGCGCGGCATGATAGGAACCACAGGCATGATTGAATTTTGGATCGCGGCGGCCTTGCTGCTGCTGCTGGGCTATACGTTTTTCCTGCCCGCCCTGACCGGCAAGACCGGCGGCGGCGGGGCCGACCGGGCCAAGCTCAACCTGTTATTGCATCGGCACCGGCAACAGGAATTGGCGCGGGAAACCGCCGACGCCGAGGATTGGCGCAAGCTGGATGCCGAATCGGAACGCAGCCTGTTGGACGATTTGGAAATGGCGGGACACCCCCACGCCCCGGCGGAAGCCCAAGGCGGGCGCCTCGCGTTGGCGGTGACGCTGATCGCCTTGCCTTTGGTCGGCTTGCTGGCGTATTTCTCGCTGGGACGGCCCGATTTGCTGGGACTGGCCCCGGCCCAGATGCAGGCCCAAGCCCAGCCCAATACCCCGCCCGGCCTGGAAGACAGCATCCAGCGCCTGGCCGAGCGGCTCAAGCAGAATCCCAACGACCTGGAAGGCTGGACCATGTTGGGCCGCTCGCTGTTGATCGTGAACCAGCCCGACAAGGCCGTCACGGCCTTCGAGTACGCCATGAAGCTGGCCCCCGACAACCTCGACCTCAAAGCCTATTACGCCGAAGCCCTGGCCGGGGCCAGCCAAGGCGTGCTGGAAGGCAAGCCGACCGAGTTGGTCGAGGCGGTACTGAAGCAAGACCCCCAGCACAAGGGCGCGTTATGGATGGCGGGCATCGCCGCCGCCCAGCGCAAAGACATCCCCAAAGCCGTGGACTACTGGACCCGGCTCAAGGCCCAATTCCCGCCGCAAAGCGAGGAAGCCCGCCAAATCGACCGCTATCTGGCCGAGGTCCAGGGCTTGCCCACCCCCGCCGCAACCGCTCCGCCCACCCAGACCCCAGCGCCCGGCAAGCGCATCCATGTCCAGGTCAAGCTGGCCGAAGGTTTCAAGGAGCGGGCCGCGCCGGACGATGCCTTGTTCGTGTTCGCCCGCGCCGCCCAAGGCCCGCCCATGCCGCTGGCCGTGGTCAAAAAGCGGGCCGGGGATTTGCCGCTGGAGGTGGTGCTGGACGATTCCATGGCCATGATGCAGGGTATGAATCTATCGTCGTTCGAGCAGGTGGTGATTGGGGCGCGGATTTCCAAAAGCGGCAAGCCCACGCCCAGCCCCGGCGATCTCCAGGGCCAGACCGCACCGCTCGCCCCGGAGAACGACGGCCACTACGCGGTGACGGTGGACCAGGTGGCGCCATAGCGTCTAACCGTGCTGGCAAGAAAGCCACAGGCCCGGTAGGCTTGCCTATCGTCGGCTTCCAAGTTCCGCTTGGAAACCGGCGATAATCTTCCACCCCATGAGCGCGGAACATGTTGTTGACCCCCGAACAAGTCCTGCAACTCGCCCCCGACGCCGCCTCGGCCAAAGCCGGACAAGGTTTGGCCATGCCCGCCAAATGGCCCACGCTGGGCCAATCCGGGAACGCCCTATGGGGCGAATGCCAGGGCAGCGGTTCCAAACCCTATCAAGTGCAAATCGACCTGGGCGGCGGGCCCGTCTTCCGCTGCACCTGCCCCAGCCGCAAATTCCCCTGCAAGCACGGCTTGGCCTTGCTGCTACTGCAAGCCCGCAAACCCGACGCCATCGCCACCGCCGAGCCACCGGCCTGGGTGGCGGAATGGCTGGCTTCCCGCCAACAACGGGCAGCGCGGCAAGAAGAGAAAAAAGCCCAGGCAACGGAACCCGCCACCACCCCAGCCGCCGATCCGGCCACCACCGCCAAACGCGAAACCAAGCGCCTGGAACGCATGGCGGCGGGGGCTGCGGAATTGCGGCGCTGGCTGGAAGATCAAGTCCGGCAAGGCATCGGCAATCTGGCCGATCCCAAGACCGATTGGCGGGCCTTGGCGGCGCGGATGGTCGATGCCCAAGCCCCCGGCCTCGCCTTCCGGGTGCGGAAGCTCGGCGAAATCGCCGGGACTGGCGGCGATTGGCCCACACGGCTCCTGGCCGCGATGGGTCGGCTCGCCCTGTTGTTGGATGCTTTCGACCGCTTCGCCGACTTGCCGCCCCCGGTCCAGGCCGATGTCCGCGCCGCGCTGGGCTGGCCCTTGGACAAGGATGAAGTGCTGGCCCAGGGCGAGCGCTGTACCGACCTGTGGGATGTGCTGGGTTGCCAGATCGAGGAAAACGAACGGCTGTGGGAGCGGCGGGTCTGGTTGCGCGGGCGGGAAACGGGACGCCGCGCCTTGCTGTTGGATTTCGCCCATGGCAATCCGGTGTTCGCCCAGCCTTTCCTAGTCGGCTCGGCCTTGCGCCTGACCCTGGCCTATTATCCCGGTTCCCGGCCCAGCCGCGCTTTGATCGTTGCGGGACCGGAAGCCGAAGGCTCCGCCCGCGTCCCGGCACAAACCCTCGAAGACGAATGGACCACGTTGGCGGAAGGCATCGCCGCCAATCCCTGGCAAAGCCCTTGGCCATTGGCGGTACCCGCCGCCGTGCCGGGGTTCGATGACAACGGATGGGCTTTATATACGGCAGAGGGCGGACGCCTACCCGTAGCCTTGGCGGATGACGAGGGTTGGCGCTGGCTGGCCTTGTCCGGGGGGATGCCCATGGGGGTATTCGGCGAATGGGACGGCGAAAAACTGCTGCCCCTGAGCGCCTGGGCACCGGACTTGGTTTGGAGTGGAGGACAGCGCTGATGTCTGGCTTGGAAACCTTGGCGGCGCAAGCCGTGGTCGGCGTGGCGCGGCAAGCGCCGGTCTGGCCCGACACCGGGGGCGCGGTGGGCGCGACCCTACATGAATTAATCCAACAACGGACCGACCCGGCCTCGGCCTTGCTCGGTGTCGCCGGGGTGCTGGCGGTGTGCGGTGCCGCCGGTTATTGTCCGCCCACGCACGGACGGAACAGTGCGCCACCCTGCCCACCCGAAACCCTACCCGCCGCCCAAGACCCGCCGCTCGCCGCCGCCTTGGCCGCGATCCTGGCCGACGGTCCTGAACGCTTGCAGGCCGAGGCCCTGCGCCGCTTGGCCGGGGCCGGTGCGCGCTGGCCGGAGCGCCTATTGCCAGAGGTGTTGGAACTCGGTCGCCGCAACCGCGCCTTGCGTCCCTGTTTGCAGGCCACGCTCGGCCAGCGCGGCCCATGGTTGGCGGGACTGAACCCCGCTTGGGCCTATGCCGTCGGTCCCGTCGGCCCGGATAGGGATATCGCCCTCTGGGAAACCGGCACCCTGGAGCAACGCGCCGCCTATCTCCGCCACTGCCGATCCGACGATCCGGGCCGGGGCCGCGAACTCTATCTCCAAGCCTTGCCGGAATTGGGGGCCAAGGAACGCGCCGCCCTGCTCATGGAACTGGCGGTAGGACTCGGCCCGGACGACGAAGCCACCTTGGAAACCACCTTGAAGGACCGCGCCAAGGAAGTCCGCATCGCCGCCGCCGCCTTGCTGGTGCGGCTACCCGACAGCGCCTACGCCCGGCGCATGGCGGCGCGGCTGGATGCCTGCCTAGGCCAGACCCGGAAGCTACTGCGGACGGTGTGGACGGTGGAACCCCCGGAAACCTCCGGCCTCGACTGGAAAGCCGACGCCCTGGAAGAATCCCCGCCCAAAGGCGAAGCCCTGGGCCAACGGGCGTGGTGGCTGTACCAATTGACCCGGAATACCCCGCTGGCCTGGTGGGAAACCCGCCTGGAACTCACGGCGGCGGACATATTGGAATGGGGACTCAAAAGCGAATGGCGCAACGCCCTCTGGCGCGGCTGGCTGGACGCGGCGGAAACCAGCGCCGCCGCGCTCTGGCTGGAAGCCTTCCTCGCCCGTAAACCGCCCAAGGGTGTCCACTACGATTACCGCCGCTTCCTGCGCCACCTGCCGCCGCACGCCTGCGAACACCTCTGGCTCGACCTCATGGCCCGCGAGAACGCAGGAGCCGGCCTGGCCTTGGCCTGCGAATCCCTGCCGCTGGATAGCGGGGCGGTGTCCGCCGAATTCGCCCAGGCCGCGCTGGGGCAGGTGGCGGATTATCTGGCGCGGCGCGAAGCCACCTGGGATTACCGGCTGCGCGAAACCCTGCCGCAATTCGCCTGCCTGATCCCGCCCGAATTATTCGAGACCATCGAAGCCACCCGGCCCCTGGACTGTAAGGATGTCCATCCCTCCCTGACCGAAACCGTGGCGCGGTTCCATGCCGTTTTGGAACGCCGCGCCCTGCTGCATCAACATCCCTTATTAGCGAGTGCCGATCCATGAGCGAAATCCTGCGCCAGCACGCCGAACACCAATACGCCGAGGAACTGGACCAACTGCGCCGCGTCGATACCCGCCAGCGCCCGCCCAACTGGGAACTCTCGCCCTGGGCGGTCTCGACCTATCTGCTGGGCGGCAAGCTCGACAACGGCTTCGAGATCGCGCCCAAATACATCGGCCAGCGCCGCATCATCGAAATCGCGGTCTCGACCCTCGCCACCGACCGCGCCCTGCTGTTGTTCGGGGTGCCGGGCACGGCCAAATCCTGGGTGTCGGAGCATCTCGCCGCCGCCATCGCCGGCAATTCCACCCTGTTGATCCAGGGCACGGCGGGCACCAGCGAAGAACAAATGCGCTACGGCTGGAACTACGCCCGCCTGCTGGCCGAAGGGCCGTCGCCGCAAGCCCTGGTGCAAAGCCCCTTGATGCGGGCCATGGAAACCGGGCGCATCGCCCGCATCGAGGAATTGACCCGCATCCCCGCCGATGTGCAGGACACCCTCATCACCATGCTGTCCGAGAAAACCCTGCCCATCCCCGAACTCGGGAGCGAAGTACAGGCGGTGCGCGGCTTCAACGTCATCGCCACCGCCAACAACCGCGACAAGGGCGTGAACGAACTGTCCAGTGCCTTGAAGCGCCGTTTCAATACGGTGATCCTGCCGACCCCGGCCAGCGAGGACGAGGAAGTCGCCATCGTCACCAAGCGGGTGGCGGAACTGGGCCGCGCCCTGGAACTGCCCACCGAACCGCCCGCGCTCAAGGAAGTGCGCCGCGTGGTGCAAATCTTCCGCGAACTCAGGAACGGCCAGACCGAGGACGGCAAAACCAAGCTGAAATCCCCCAGCGCCACCCTCAGCACGGCGGAGGCGATTTCGGTCATCAACAGCGGCATGGCCTTGGCCGGGCATTTCGGCGACGGCGTGCTGCGGGCGGCGGACGTGGCGGCGGGGCTCACCGGGGCCATCATCAAAGACCCGGTGCAGGACGCCTTGGTGTGGAAGGAATACCTGGAAACCGTGGTGAAGGAACGGTCGGAATGGAAGGATTTGTACCGGGCTTGCCGGGAAGTCGAGGGTTAGCCTTACGACATCGAAAACACCCTGGCCGAACGCGGCGGCACCACCGATAATCCCGGCCTTTGCCCCCAGCGAGGCTGTCCCAATGAAAATCCTCTACCTGCACGGCTGGCAATCGGTGCCCGGCGGCGTCAAGCCCAGCCATCTCCAAGCGCTGGGCCACGAACTCATCGAACCGGCCCTGCCCCACGACGATTTCGACCTTGCCCTGCGTATCGCCCAAACCGCGCTGGAACAACACCGGCCCGCGCTGATCGTGGGTTCCAGCCGGGGCGGGGCGCTGGCGATGAACCTCCGGGCCGGGGAAATTCCCCTGGTCCTGCTGTGCCCGGCCTGGAAACGCTGGGGCACGGCCCACACCGTGAAACCCGGCACGCTGATCCTGCACGCCTTGGCCGACGAGGTCATCCCCTACGCCGACACCCTAGAATTGCTCGCGAATAGCGGCCTCGTCCCGGAAACCGCCCTCGTCACTGTGGGTTATGAACACCGGCTGGCCGATGCGGCGGCGCTCGCGGCCTTGGCGGCGGCGGTGGATCGTTAGGGTGGAAACCGCATCTACCACCCCGTCCCGCCCGCACCTCACCGCCGCCTACCTCAGCGTCATCCTGCTCTGGTCCACCACGCCGCTCGCCATCAAATGGAGCGGGCAAGGGCCGGGCTATCTGTTCGGCGTCACGGCCCGGATGGGCATCGGTTTCCTGTGTGTGCTGCTGGCGGCGCTGGTCCTGCGCCACCGCCTGCCCGCGCACCGCAAGGCGCTGTGGGCCTATGCCGCCGGGGCCACGCAAATCTACGGCGCGATGCTGGCGACCTATTGGTCTTCGCAGTTCATCCCCTCGGGCTGGATTTCGGTGGTGTTCGGGCTGACGCCCTTGCTGACCGCGTTGATGGCAGCGCTGTGGCTGAAAGACCATGGCTTGACGCCGGGGCAATTGCTAGCCTACGGCCTGGGGCTCGGGGGCTTGGCGGTGATGTTCGATTCGGCGCTGGCTTTCGGGCCGGAGGCGGAACTGGGGATCGGCGGGGTGTTGCTGGCATCCTTCCTGCAAGCGCTGTGTTCGGTGTGGCTCAAGCGCATCGACGCGCGGATTCCCACCCTGTCCTTGCTGGGCGGCAGCCTCGCGCTGGCCGTACCCGCCTATCTCCTGACCTGGGCTTTGGCCGATGGCCGCTGGCCGGAGGCCCTGCCCTGGCCCAGTCTGCTCGCCATCTTGTACCTGGGCACGGTGGCGACGACGATCGGTTTCGCCCTGTACTTCTACATCCTCAAGCATCTGCCCGCCACCCGCGTGGCCTTGATTACCCTGATGACGCCGGTCCTGTCGCTGTGGGTGGGCCATGCCATCGATGGCGAGCCGGTGGGCTGGAGGGTGATGCAGGGCACGGGATTGATCCTCTGCGCCCTGCTCTTGCACGAAGCCACGGGCCGGGGCCGCAAAGCCCCGTCGCCCGCGTCCGCCCGTATCCAGCGGCGCAAATGGCCTAAAAAGCGTGGCCGAAATTCTCGTGGTAGCGCTCCTTGAAGCCCGCCAGGGTGAAGGAGTGGTTCTGGGTGCCGTAGGTTTCCACCTTGATGGCTCCCATCAGCGAGGCGATGCGGCCCGTGGTCGGCCAATCCAAGCCTTGCAACAGCCCGTAGATCAAGCCGGCCCGGTAGGCGTCGCCGCAGCCGGTGGGATCGAAGGCGGCGTTGGGCTTGGCCGAGGGGATTTCCAGGCATTCCCCGCCGGTGTAGATCAAAGAGCCGCTCGCCCCCTTGGTGATGATGAGTGCCTCGACCTTCCGGGCCAGTTCTTCCGGGGACAGGCCAGTGCGCTCGCGCATGAGTTGGGCCTCGTAATCGTTGAGCGCGACCCAAGTCGCCAATTCCACGAAATCCAATAGCTCCTGGCCATCAAACATCGGCATGCCCTGGCCCGGATCGAAAATGAAGGGAATCCCGGCCTCGTCGAATTGCCGGGCGTGCTGGATCATGCCGTTGCGGCCATCCGGCGATACGATCCCCAAGCGGATGCCCCGGTCGGTGGGCACCGAATTGAGGTGGGCATGGTTCATCGCGCCGGGATGGAAGGCGGTGATCTGGTTGTCGTCCAGGTCGGTGGTGATATAGGCCTGGGCGGTGTAGTTGTCGCCCAGCACCTTGATGAAATCCTGGCCGATGCCGCAGTAGGCCAGCCATTGCGCATACGGGGTGAAATCCTTGCCCACGGTCGCCATGATCAGCGGCTCGGCCCCCAACAGTTTGAGGTTATAGGCGATATTGCCCGCGCAACCGCCGTACTCGCGCCGTAATTCCGGCACCAGGAAGGACACGTTGAGGATATGCACCTGCTCCGGCAGGATGTGGTGCTTGAATTTGTCCTGGAACACCATGATGGTGTCGTAGGCCATGGAACCGCAGATTAATGCCGTCATTGTGGTTTTTTCCTTGGGTTGAAATGGAAACGGTCGCGCCCTGGGGCGGATGCGGGGACTATGCCCTAGCGCATCAAAACCAGCAACCACACCAGCGCCGCCAGCGCCAACGCCAGGAACACCGCCGCGGAACCGATGTCCTTGGCCCGGCCCGACAAGGTATGGCGCTCGTAGCCGATGCGGTCCACGGTGGCTTCCAGGGCGGAATTCAGCAATTCCACCACCAGCACGTTCAGCAGCACGCCGGCCAGGAGGGCGCGTTCTATTCCGGTCTGGCCCAACCATAGCCCCAAAGGCACGCCCACCAAGCACAAGAGGCATTCCTGGCGGAACGCCTCCTCGTGATCCCAAGCCGCGCGGAAGCCCGCCAGCGAATTGAAGAAAGCCGCGTAAATCCGGCGGATGCCGGAGAAGGATTGTCCTGCCATGGTGGTTTTTGCCGGTGGTGGGGAGGGAAGGCGAAAGGGCCGGAAAGCTCGGCCCGCTGGGCGGCATTTTCCACCATTCAGCGGCGGGCCACTATCGCGCCGGGCCGGGGCGATAGGCCAAATCGGGATGGCGGGCCGCGTTCACTTCGTCCAACCGCCGCACCGGCAGGGTATAAGGTGCGCCCTTGAGGATTTCCGGGGTGGTTTCGGCTTCCTTGAGGATCGCAGCCAGGGCGGCGGCGAAGGCGTCGAGGGTTTCCCGGCTCTCGGTCTCGGTGGGTTCGATCAACAGGCACTCCGGGATCAGCAGCGGGAAATACACCGTCGGCGCATGGAAACCATAATCCAGCAGGCGCTTGGCGACATCGTAGGCCGAGACCTGGCGCGCCTTCGCCAGCGTTTTGAGGGTCAGGATGAATTCGTGGACGGCGCGGCGACCGGGGAAAGCCGGCTCGAACCCGGCTTCGACCAGCTTTTTCATCAGGTAATTGGCGTTCAGCGTGGCGATTTCCGCCACCCGCCGCATCCCGGCCCCGCCCAGCATCCGGGCGTAGATATAGGCCCGTAGCAACACGCCGATATTGCCCGCGAACGCCAGCAAGCGCCCAATGCTCTGGGGCCGGTCGGCCTCATCCAACAGGCGGTAGCGTCCATCCTGCCGCGCCACCACCGGCAAGGGCAGGAAGGGCCGCAGCCGTTCCCCTACGCCGACCGGCCCGGCACCGGGACCGCCGCCGCCATGGGGCGTGGCGAAGGTCTTGTGCAGGTTGAGGTGGATGACATCGAAACCCATATCGCCGGGCCGGACCTTGCCCAGGATGGCGTTCAGATTGGCCCCGTCGTAATAGAGCAAGCCGCCCGCGTCATGGACGATAGCGGCGATCAGCCCGATATTGCGCTCGAACACGCCCAGGGTCGAGGGATTGGTGAGCATGATGCCCGCCGTGCGCGGACCCACCGCCACCCGCAGCGCGTCCAGGTCCACATGGCCCGCGCCGTCGGTGGGAATTTCCCTGAGCTTGAACCCCCCCATCGCCGCCGAGGCCGGATTGGTGCCATGGGCCGCATCCGGCACCAGCATCTCATCCCGGCTAAAATCGCCGCGCTGGCGGTGATAGGCCCGGATCATCGCCACCCCGGCGAATTCGCCCTGCGCCCCCGCCGCCGGGGCCAGCGCCACCGCCGCCATGCCGGTCGCGGCGGCGAGAATATCCTGTAGCTCGTACAAACAGGCCAAGGTACCCTGCCCGGCCCATTCCAGCCCGTGCGGATGGACCTCCAGGAATTCCGGCAGGCTGGCGAGCGTGTGGCAAGCCTTGGGGTTGTATTTCATGGTGCAAGAACCCAGCGGATAAAACTGGGTGTCGATGGAGAAATTGCGCTGCGACAGCTTCGTGTAATGGCGCACGGCGTCGAGTTCGGAGACTTCCGGCAAGAACGGTGGACAGGTCCGCAGGAAGCTCGCGGGGATGGCGGGCGGGGTGGATGCCGTTGGGATGTGGGCCTGGGCGGTCCGGCCCTTCCGGGATAGATCGAAAATCAACATTGCCGCGCCTCCATGGGGTGGGCTTGGGCTGGTTCGCTTCGGGCCGTCGGCGAGCGGACGCCCCGGCCAATCCGGTCGATTACCGCTGTAGCGTGCTTTCCGGGTGGGATCGGCCCAGGGTTTAACATGGGGACATTGCGCGCCGCCTATCGCGATGCGTGGATTCCGCCGGATCGACGAACTATCTTCCGGCAAATCGGCACTATCCGCCAAGGGCCGAAATATTGCCGCGGACGCTGGCGGATTCCCGCGCTTGGACCGACTATATGGCGCGAATGATTCCACCGCCACGGACTTGGGCCATATCCCCGAACAGCAGAGGACCCCCATCCCATGACCGAATCCCATTACTTCGGCATCCGCCATCACGGTCCCGGCTGCGCCCGCAGCCTGGTCCGCGCCCTTGATGAGCTACGCCCCGATTGCCTCTTGATCGAAGGTCCGCCCGAGGGCGAAGACCTGCTCCGCTTCGTCGCCGACGCCGGGATGGAACCGCCGGTGGCTTTGCTGGTGCATTGCCCGGACGATCCCGGCTTGGCCACGTTCTATCCCTACGCCGAGTTTTCCCCGGAATGGCAAGCCCTGCGCTATGGGCTGGCCCAGGGGATTGCGGTGCGCTTCATCGACCTGCCTTGCGCCGTGGATTTCGCCCTGGACCGGCGCGAGGCCGGGTCCGAATCCCCGCCGCCCACGGCCTTGGAGGTGGACGGTGCCACGCCGGAGCTTGCCGTAGGGCCCGACCCGGAATCCTTCCTGGCCCAGCGCCACGACCCTTTGGACTGGCTGGGTCGCGCCGCCGGTTATGGCGACGGCGAATCCTGGTGGAACCATAGGGTCGAGGAACGCGGCGACGGCGAGGGTTTGTTCACCGCCATCCGCGAAGCCATGACGGCGCTGCGCGGCGAACTGCCCGAATCCGATCCCGCCTCATTACATGGACGCCGCGAACGCCTGCGCGAAGCCCAGATGCGTAAATGCCTGCGGCAGGCGCGGAAGGACGGTTTCGAGCGCATCGCCGTGGTCTGTGGTGCCTGGCACGTCCCGGCGCTCGAAAAGATGCCGCCGCTCAAGGACGACAACGCCCTGCTCAAAGCCCTGCCCAAGGTCAAGACCGCCGCCGCCTGGGTGCCGTGGAGCAACGGCCAGTTGAGCTATGCCAGCGGCTACGGGGCCGGGGTGGAATCCCCCGGCTGGTATGAACACCTGTGGCGCTATCCTGACCGCCACCGGGGCATGCTGGCCTGGTTCGCCAAGGCGGCGGGCCTGTTCCGGGCGGAAGATTTGGATTGTTCCTCGGCCCATCTGGTGGAGGCGGCGCGGCTGGCCGAAGCCTTGGCGGCCTTGCGCGACCGGCCCTCGCCCGGCTTGGACGAACTGGCCGAAGCCCTCCGCACCGTGGTCTGCCTGGGCGACGATACCCCGATGCGCTTGATCCAGCGGCGCTTGATCGTCGGCGAGCGCTTGGGCCGGGTGCCCGCCGACGCCCCGGCCCCGCCCTTGCAGCGCGATTTGGAACGCGAGCAAACCCGCTTGCGGCTCAAGCCCGAAGCCTTGCAAAAAACCCTGGACCTGGATTTGCGCCAGCCCAACGACTTGGCGCGGAGCCGCTTGCTGCATCGGCTCAACCTGTTAGGAATCGGCTGGGGTCGGCGACAAAACCAGGGCTACGGGGCCAAGGGTACTTTCCACGAGGTGTGGACCCTGCAATGGAAACCGGAACTGGCCCTGGATGTAGTCGCGGCGGGCCGTTTCGGCAATACCGTGATGGAGGCCGCCACCACCAAGGCCGTGACCCGCGCCAGGGATAATCCCCCGTTGGCGGAACTGGCGCTGTTGGTGGACGCGGTGCTGCTGGCCGATTTGCCCGCCGCCGTAGGCACCGTGGTCGCCGCCCTGGAAACCCAAGCCGCCATCGCCGCCGATGCCGCCCAATTGCTGGACGCCCTGCCGCCCTTGGCCAATATCGTGCGCTATGGCGATGTGCGCGGCACCGGGGCCGGTTTGGTGCGGCCCGTGCTGGACGGCATGGCCTTACGCGCCGCCATCGGCCTGTCCGGGGCGTGCGCCGCGCTGGACGACGAGGCGGCAGAAAACATGCAGGCGCGGATCGCCCAGGCCCATCCGGCGATCCGCCTCGCCGCCGGGGAGGAACCGCAGGAAGCTTGGCTCTCGGCCCTGGCCGGACTGGCGCGGCAGGACGGCGGGCATGGTTGGGTACGCGGACTGGCGGCGCGGCTGCGCTTCGACGAGCGGGCCGACCCCCCGGACACCACGGCGCGTTACCTGAGCCAAGCCCTCTCCATCGGCCCGGAACCCGCCGCCGCCGCCGCGTGGCTGGACGGTTTCCTCAACCAAAGCGCCCTGGTCCTGTTGCACGACGACACGCTGTGGCGCTTGGTGGATGCTTGGGTGGCGGAATTGGACGAAACCCAGTTCCAGCGCGTGCTGCCCTTGGTGCGGCGCACCTTCGCCGAGTTCAATCCCGCCGAGCGGCGGCAACTCGGCGAAAAGGCCGCGGGCGGCGCGCGCCGCGCCGCGCCGGTGGTGGCGGCCGAATGGGACGGGCGGCGGGCCGAATGGCCCCTGCCCTTGTTGCGAACTTTATTGGGACTTTCCGCATGAGCCAATACGACGATCCGCGTTTGCGCCGCTGGCGCTTGATACTCGGCGGCCCCGCCCAGGAAAGCTGTGGTGTCGGCCTCACCGGCGACGATGCCGCCATCGACCAAGCCCTCGCGGCGTTGTACGACCCCGACGGGCCGGGCGGCTTGCGCGGCGAGCGCCGCGGCGGCAGCGAATCCTCCGCGCCCAGGGTCGCCCGCTGGCTGGGCGATATCCGCAAATACTTCCCGGCCTCGGTGGTCCAGGTCATGCAGAAGGACGCCCTGGACCGCCTGAAACTGCGCGACATGCTGTTGCAGCCGGAAATGCTGGAAGCGGTACAGCCCGATGTGCATCTGGTCGCCAGCCTGATTTCGCTCAACCGGGTGATTCCGGCCAAAACCCGCGAGACGGCGCGGCTGGTGGTGCGCAAAGTGGTCGAAGCCCTGATGAAACGGCTGGAAGAACCCATGCGCAGCGCCGTCAGCGGAGCGCTCAACCGCGCCGAGCGCAACCGCCGCCCGCGGCTGGCCGAAATCGACTGGCACCGGACGATCCGCGCCAACCTGCGCCATTGGCAGGCGGAATACCGCACGGTCATCCCCGAAACCTTGATCGGCTATGGCCGCAAATCGCGCCGCACCCAGCGCGAGGTGATCCTGTGCATCGATCAGAGCGGCTCGATGGCGGCGTC
The DNA here is from genome assembly GCF_900155475.1 of Methylomagnum ishizawai. Taxonomy (NCBI): domain Bacteria; kingdom Pseudomonadati; phylum Pseudomonadota; class Gammaproteobacteria; order Methylococcales; family Methylococcaceae; genus Methylomagnum; species Methylomagnum ishizawai. The sequence continues at coordinate 4,609,523 of NZ_FXAM01000001.1, forward strand.
GGTGGTGTATTCCAGCATCTTCGGCGCGGTGCTGGCGTCCTTGCCCGCCGTGCAGACCCGGCTGGTGGTGTTCGATACCGCCGTGGTGGATTTGAGCGACCAACTCGACGATCCGGTGGAATTGCTGTTCGGGGTGCAATTGGGTGGCGGCACCGATATCAACCGCGCCATCGGCTATTGCCAGGGCTTGGTGCGCGAGCCGCACAACACCATCCTAGTGTTGATCTCGGATTTGATCGAAGGCGGCGTGGCCCAGCAGTTGTTGCGGCGAGCGGCGGAATTAGTGGATTCGGGCGTGCAGTTCATCACGCTGTTGGCCTTGAGCGACGAAGGTGCGCCGGTCTACGACCATCGGCTCGCCGCCCAATTGGCCGCGCTGGGCGTGCCGTCCTTCGCCTGTACGCCGGACCTGTTCCCGGAACTGATGGCGGCGGCGATCCGGCGCGAGGATATTGGGCTATGGGCGGGGCGGCGGGGGATCGCGGCGGCGCGGGAGGCGCGGTAGGCAAATCGGCGGGAAACGGCCCCGGCACCGCAGGGCGCGGCACCGGGGTGGCGGGCGATAACCCAGGCTACCCCAAGGTTTCCAACCGGATCCGCTTCACACTGCCCCCAATCGTCGGCAAAGCTTCGATCCGCGCCACGGCTTCATTCAACTCGCGCTCGCGCACCTTGTGGATCAGCAGGATCACCGGCAACTGGCTTCCACCCTGGGGCGCTTCCTTCTGGATGATGGCCTCGATGCTGATGTTGTGATTCGCCAGGATGCGGGTCACATCGGCCAGCACGCCCGGCTTGTCCTCGGCGCTCAGGCGCAGGTAATACGCCGTCTCCACCGCCTCGATGGGCAGCACCGGAATATCGGCGATGGCCCCCGGCTGGAACGCCAGATGCGGCACCCGGTTGTCGGGGTCGGAAGTCAGGGTCCGCACCACATCGACGATATCGGCCACCACGGCGGACGCGGTCGGCTCGGCCCCGGCGCCCGCGCCGTAATACAGCGTCGGTCCCACCGCGTCGCCCTTCACCAACACCGCGTTCATCACCCCGTTGACATTGGCGATTAAACGGCGGGCCGGGATCAAAGTCGGATGCACCCGCAGTTCGATCCCCTCCGCCGTGCGGCGGGCGATCCCTAGCAACTTGATGCGATAGCCCAAAGCCTCCGCATAGGTCACGTCCAGCGCGGTGATGCCGCTGATGCCCTCGATATACACCTTGGCGAATTGCAGCGGAATGCCGAAGGCGATGGAGGCCAGGATGGTGAGCTTATGGGCGGCGTCCACGCCTTCCACGTCGAAGGTCGGATCGGCCTCGGCATAGCCCAGCGCCTGGGCTTCCTTCAGCACCTCGCCGAAATCACGGCCCTTCTCCCACATCTCGGTCAGGATGAAATTGCAGGTGCCGTTGATGATCCCGGCCAGCCATTCCACGGTGTTGCCGGACAAGCCTTCGCGCAGCGCCTTGATGATGGGGATGCCGCCCGCCACCGCCGCCTCGAACGCCACCATCACACCCTTCTCACGGGCCTTGGCGAAGACTTCGTTGCCGTGGAGGGCGATCAGCATCTTGTTGGCGGTGACGACGTGCTTGCCCGCGTCCAGGGCTTGCAGCACCAAATCCTGGGCGGGGTCGAGGCCGCCGATGAGTTCGACCACGATGTCGATCTCGGGGTCGTTGACGATTTCATAAGGATCGGCGGTGAGGCGGATGCCGGTGGTATCGCAGATGCGGGCCTTGTCCAACGAACGGGCCGAGGCGGCGACGATCTGGATGTCCCGGCCCGCCCGGCGGGTGATTTCGGAGGCGTTGCGTTTGAGGACGCGGACGGTGCCGCCGCCGACGGTGCCGAGGCCGAGCAGGCCGATTTTTACGGGTTTCAAGCTGGATTCTCCTGGCTTTGGGCTGAGGGTTTGGTTTTAGCGGGGGCGGGTCGTGCCCCCCCTGGATTCTGGGTCCATTCGGCGGGTTACACATCGCTAACCCGTCCTACGACAATTTAGGCTTTCCGCTTGATCCGCGCCGTGAAGTCGGACCATTGCTCCACTCGGAAAGCCCGAATATCACGCACGGAGCGGGGGAACCAGGGCAACAGGGCCAGGGCGTCCAGCGCATCCATCAGGTTCGCCATATCCTCGTTGTCGCACACGTAAAGGCTACCCTGCACCCGGCGGAAACCATAATCCGCCAAGGCCGCGCCGATGTCGGCATAAGCCGCCGGGACGCCTTTGGGATGATGCTGGGCGGTGTTCTTGACCACCAAATCGAAAGCGATGGCGAACATCAGCGAGCCTCGGGATCGTTCAAGACCGCATCGAGGCTGTATTCCAAGCGTTCGCCGGTTTCCGGTATCTCGATTTCAACCGTCCATCCTGCGCCCGTTTCCCGCTCGGGGCGCAGGACTTGGTAGGGAATACCAAACGGGCCGAATTGGTGGAAGCTGCCGATGATTTCGGGGTGCGGGAAAGCGGTTTGCATGATGACCTCCAATGATGAAACGCAATGGCGTGGTTATGCCGCGCTGTCCTTGCGCATCATGTTCTTGATGCCGCGGATGGCCTGGCGGGTGCGGTGTTCGTTCTCGATCAGGCTGAACCTGACATGGTCGTCGCCGTATTCGCCGAAGCCGATGCCGGGCGATACCGCCACCTGGGCTTCCAGCAGCATCTTCTTGGCGAATTCCAGGGAGCCGAGAGGCTTATATTGCTCGGGGATCGGCGCCCACAGGAACATGGTGGCCTTGGGTTTTTCCACCGCCCAGCCGATGTTGTTAAGGCCGGTGCAAAGCACATCGCGACGGGAGCGGTAGAGTTCGCAGATTTCGGCGACGCAATCCTGCGGGCCTTCCAGCGCGGTGATGGCCGCGACCTGGATCGGGGTGAAGGTGCCGTAGTCGAGGTAGGATTTGATGCGCCCGAGCGCCGCGACCAATTCGCGGTTGCCGACCATGAAGCCGACGCGCCAGCCCGGCATGTTGTAGCTCTTGGAGAGCGTGAAGAATTCCACCGCCACATCGGTCGCGCCCGGCACTTGCAGGATGGACGGGGCGACATAGCCGTCGAACACAATATCGGCATAGGCGATATCGTGGACCACCCAGATTTTGTACTCGCGGGCCAGTTCCACCACCTTCTCGAAGAAATCCAGTTCCACGCATTGGGTGGTGGGATTGCCGGGGAAGTTGAGGATCAGCATCTTCGGTTTCGGCCAGGAAGTCTTGATGGCCTTTTCCAGTTCCGCGAAGAAATCCACACCGGGCAGCAAGGGCACATGCCGCACATCGGCCCCGGCCAGCACACAGCCATAAGGGTGGATGGGATAGGCTGGATTCGGCACCAGCACCGCGTCGCCCGGCCCCAGGGTGGCGAACATCAGATGGGCCAGACCTTCCTTGGAACCGATGGTGACGATGGCCTGGGAATCGGGGTCGAGATCGACGTTGAAGCGGCGTTGATACCAGCCGCAAATGGCCTTCCGCAGGCGGATGATGCCTTTCGACACCGAATAGCGATGGGCCGTGCCTTTCTGGGCGACTTCGACCAGCTTATCGACGATGTGCTGGGGCGTGGCGCGGTCGGGATTGCCCATGCCGAAATCGATGATATCGACCCCGGCCGCCCGCTCCTTGGCCTTGAGGTCGTTGACGATGTTGAAGACGTAGGGCGGCAGGCGTTTGATGCGTTGGAATTCTTCCATGCGGGACTCTTTAGAGGTGGGATTTCTAGGAAAAACGCTGGCTTGAAGCCAAGCGGCTAAAGCTACCGACGCGGCCATGGGCTGTCAACGGGCGGGATGGCATGGCAAGTTTGGGGAGGGTGCGCGAGGTTTCCTTGGCGGCAGGTATCGGCTACCGTTGCGGGCTTTCCCGGAACCCTTATCCCGCCATGCACCATCCCGACCCAGCCGCCGCCACCGAAGGGGTGGTCAAATACCACATCGATTTCACGCCCGCGCCCGCGCCGGACTGGGCGCTCCTGGCCGAACTGGACGCTTGGCGCGGCTTGCTGTTCAAGCTGGGGTTGACGGGCTTGGACCCCGCCCGCTATGGCGGCTTGGCCTACGGTAATGTCAGCCTGCGGACCGAGGGCTGTCGTTTCCTGGTCAGCGGCACCCAGACCGGCGGTATCGAGCGGTTAACGGCGGAGCATTATTGTTGGGTCACGGATTTCGATGTGGAGCGGAACGCCTTGACGGCGGAAGGACCGATCCGGCCCTCGTCGGAGGCGCTGACCCATGCCGCCGTGTACCGGGCGGCTCCGGGAATAGGCTGCGTGCTGCATGTGCATGCGCCGGAACTGTGGCGGCGGGCGGCGGGCTTGGGCCTCCCCGTCACCGATCCGGCCATCGCCTACGGTACGCCCGCGATGGCGCTGGCGGTCGAAGCCTTGCTGCGACAGCCGGAAACGCGGGTCATCGCCATGGGCGGGCACGAGGACGGGCTGATCGCCGTGGGGAAAACGGTGGACACCGCCGCCATGCCCTTGATTCGTAAGCTGGCGGAGGCGGCGGTGCGAAATATTTGAGCGTTATCGGCATTTTTTCACGGTTCCGCTCAATCCAATCCGGCCCTGGTCTCCGTATAGGGGGATGTGGACGCAGTCCACTGATCCACCTATCGAAATACGGAGGTCTTTATGTTCCATGCGCGTTTATTGCCGTCCTGCCTGGCGGGCCTGCTGCTGGCCGGGATGGTTGTCACACCGGCCCAGGCCGCCAGCCACCGCGAAGCGCCCCTGATCGCCCAGCAACCGGCGGCGGATATCACCGATGTCTACGCCTTCCGCAGTTGGAAGAATCCCGCCAACGCGGTGTTCATCATGAATGTGATCCCGGCCCAGGAACCCGGCGCCGGACCCAATTATTTCTTTTTCGATCCCGCCCTGGTCTATGAATTCCACCTGGACACCAACCGGGACGGCAAGGCCGAGGATATCGTCTATCAGCTCAGGTTCACCACCGAGCTGAGGCCGCCGTTCGACGACCTGCCGCTGTCCTTCGCCGGGGTGGATACGGTGCCGGGTTTGCCGCCCGCCATCCGCCATCTGGACGGTCCCGGTTCGGAAGGGCTGGGCCTGCGGCAGAGCTACACCGTGACCCGCCTCGTCAACGGCGTCCCCACCCCGGTGGGCGGTGGATTCGCCGTGCCTTCCAATATGGGGCCGCGCACCATGCCCGATTACGAGGCGTTGGCGGCGGAAGGCGTGGTGGCGCTGGCGGGCGGGGGCAAGGCTTTCGCCGGGCAGCGCGAGGAAACCTTCTACATCGATCTGGGCGCGACTTTCGATACCCTGAATTTCCGCCAAGCCCCCATCCTCAGCCCGGACCAGGACGCGGAGCGGACCAGGAATCCCTTCGGCAACGATATGCTCTCCGGCTTCAATGTCAGTAGCATCGCGTTGGAAGTGCCGATCAGTCAACTCGGTGGCGACCCGGACGCGGTCATCGGTGTGTATGCCTCGACCAGCCGGGTCGCAGCGACCGGCGAACTCCGGCCATTGGCGCGGATGGGCAATCCCTTGGTCAACGAATTGGTGATCGGCACCGGCATGAAGGATGCCTGGAACATGACCGACCCCGACAAGGAAGCCAAATTCCTGGATTTCTATCTGAATTCCAGGGTGGCGGCTTTGCTCAATCTGGCGTTCGGGACCGGCTTCCCGACCACGGGCCGGACCGATTTGGTCCAGGCGCTACTCCGCTATCCCGGCCAAAAGCCCGGTGCTTGCACCAAGGCCAATCCTTGTTCCGAATTGCTGCGCTTGAACCTCGGGGCGATGCCGACCCCGCCCGGCCAGCAGCAACGCCTGGGCGGTTTGGCGGGCGACGGGGCCGGTTTCCCCAATGGCCGCCGTCCCAACGACGACGTGACCGATATCGTGCTGCGGGTGGTGGCGGGCGCCTTGACCGGGCCGGTACCGGCCCTGGGCGATGGGGTCAATTTCAACGTCGGCGCGAAGGGTTCCCACCTGACCGCCAGCGGTATCTACACCGAGTTCCCCTATCTGCCCACGCCCTACGATGGCCGCAATCGCCGCCATATCGATTGCGGCGAGGCCAAGGCCAATCCGTGCTGAGTTGAGCGGACGGGGTCCGCGCCAGCGCGGCGCGGACCCCGTTCTCCCCAAGGAGGAAGATCAATGCTGTTGAGGGGTGCATGCCTAGTCTTGGCGCTGTACGGCTTGGGCGCGGCGGCGGAGCCTTATATCCCCGTGGAAGATGCCGTGGTACTGGAACGCCTGCCGGTGGCCGGGGCCGAGCGCCGCGAACTGCGCCGGGCGCGGGCGGAATTGGCGGCGCAGCCGAACGGGCCAGGACCGGCCTTGGCTTTGGCGCGGCGCTATATCGCCCTGGGCCGGGCCGAGGCCGACCCGCGTTATTACGGCCATGCCGAGGCGGTATTGACGCCTTGGCTGGAACGGCCCGACCCGCCGCCCGAGGCGTGGGTGTTACGGGCGACCTTGCTGCAAAACCGCCATGATTTCGCGGCGGCGCTGCGCGATTTGGACGCGGCTGTGCGGCGCGATCCCCGCTCGGCCCAAGCTTGGCTAACCCGCGCCGCGATCCTGGAGGTGCAAGGCGATTATCCGGCGGCGTTACGGAGTTGCTGGGCCTTGGCCGGTTTGGGCACGTCCCTGGGCGCGACGGTATGCCTGGGTTCGGTGTCCAGCCTCGCCGGGCGCGGGGAAGCCGCCTATAAACAACTGCGGGCGGCGGTGGAAAACAGCGGTACGGACGATGCCGACGAATTATTGTGGGCAAGGACCACCCTGGCCGAAATGGCCGAGCGCCTGGGCCATGCCGACCAGGCCGAGGCGGATTACCGCGCCGCTTTGGGCCTGGGACGGCGCAGTCCCTATCTGTGGGCGGCCTATGCCGATTTCCTGCTGGACCACGACCGGCCCACCGAGGTGGCCGGATTGCTGGAAGGACAGGCCCGCGCCGATGGCTTGCTGTTGCGGCTGGCCTTGGCCGAGCAACGCCTGGGGCGCTCCGGCTTCGCGGGCCACGCGGCGGACCTCGCGGCCCGCTATGCCGCCAACCAAGCGCGGGGCGATGCCAGCCATCTGGGCGAGGAATCGCGCTACGCCCTGCGGATCGGCCACGATCCGGCGGCGGCGCTGCGGCTGGCCCAGGCCAATTGGTCGGTCCAGCGTGAACCCCGCGATGCGCGGGCGGTGTTGGAAGCGGCCCAGGCCGCCCGGCAACCGGAAGCGGCCCGGCCCGTGTTGGATTTCCTGGCCCGCAGCGGACTCCAGGATGCCCGGCTCGCGCCCCTGGTCGCCGCCCTGGCGGGAGGTGCCCGATGATCCGGCTTATGGTTTGGGTATTCGCGCTCTGGCTGGTTGCCGCCGCCGCCCTGGCCCATAAGGCCAGTGACAGCTATTTGAGCTTGGAGACCACGGCGGCGGGCATTACGGGACGCTGGGATATCGCTTTGCGCGACCTGGACGAGGCGGTGGGCTTGGATGGCGACGACGATGGCACGATCACCTGGGGCGAGCTACGCCGCCGGGCGGCGGCGATCCAGTCCTACGCCCTGGCCCGGCTCAAGCTGGAATCCGGGAACCGGCCTTGCCCGTTGGAACCGGGGAAAATACGGGTGGACCACCACAGCGACGGGACTTATGCCGTGCTGGGCTTCGCCGCCCATTGCGCCGCCGGACCGGAGCGGCTGACGGTGGAATACCGGCTGTTGTTCGATCTGGACCCGCAGCACCGGGGCTTGCTGCGGCTGACGGCGGACGGAACCACGCAGACGGCGGTGTTCGCGCCCATGGCGGCGCGGCAGGTGTTCGAACCCGCATCCACACCGTGGCGGGGCTTCGTCCAGTATGTGGCGGAAGGGGTTTGGCATATCTGGACCGGCTACGACCACATCTTGTTTTTGTTGAGCCTGTTGCTGCCCGCCGTGCTGGTGCGCGAGGCGGGGGCGTGGCGACCCGCGCCCAGGTTCCGCGACGCGCTATGGGACGCGGTGCGGATCGTGACGGCCTTCACCCTGGCCCATTCCCTGACCTTGAGCCTCGCGGCGCTGGGGTATCTGGCCTTGCCCTCGCGTTGGGTGGAAGCGGCCATCGCCGCTTCGGTGGTCGCCGCCGCCTTGAACAATATCTTCCCGCTGCTGCATGGGCGGCGGACGCGGTTGGCGTTCTTGTTCGGCTGGGTGCATGGGCTGGGGTTCGCCAGCGTGTTGCTGGACCTGGGCCTGCCCCCGGCTGTGCGCTTGGTGGGTTTGGCGGGGTTCAACCTGGGGGTGGAAGCAGGACAACTGGTCTTGGTGGCCGGATTCCTGCCCCTGGCCTATGGCCTGAGCCGTTCGCCCTGGTATCCACCCGCCGTCCTGCGCTGGGGTTCCGCCGCCATCGCGCTGTTGGCCGGTGTATGGCTGGTGGAGCGCGGCTTCGACCTCAAGCTTCTATCCTTCCCAAGTTAGGGCATTTTCGGTTTGGGCTTATGCTCAGCTTGGCGCGGGCGCGGGCCGGAACTGGTTGTCCAACCCGACCAAGGCCAGAAAGGTGCAGTCGGTCTCGGCATGGACTTCCTCGTGCAAGGTGCCGGGGTCGGCGCGGCAATAATCGCCGGGGCCGAGCCGGTACCCGGACAGGGTGATACTGCCGGACAACATCAAAAGCTCCTCGGTTTGGGCGTGCCAATGGCGGGGGTAGACGCTGCCCGCCGCCATGCTCACCAGATTGCTGGCGTAATTGCGGGCCGGATCGAAATGCAGGGTTTTCACCCGGATGCCGGGCAGGCCGGTCTCTTGCCAATCCATGCGCCCGGCGAAAACCACGGCGATGCCGGGACTCAGGGCCACCTGGGCGGGCGGCGGGGCTGCTTCGGCGCGGATGGCCGCCAACAGCCGTTGTTTCAGGCGTGGCGGCGGCGGCGACTCGGGCGCGAGCCCGCCCAGCGCGGCGGCGGCTTCGGCCAACCGGACCAGTTCGTCGCGGGCGGCGGCGTCGTCTTGCAAGCGGGATTCGAAGCGCGAGCGCTCCTCCCCGTCCAATAAACCCAGCGCATGCAGCGCGGCCAGACCGGCCCAATCGTCGGTGGTATCGCTCATAACAGCCCGTCCTCCCGCCCGCCAAGCAGTTCGCGCAGCCGGCCCAGCCCTTGGCGGATATGGGTTTTGACCGTGCCCAGCGGCAAGCGGCTATATTCGGCGATCTCGCTATGGCTCAAGCCCTGGAAGAAGGCCAGCGCCAGTAATTGGCGTTGGACCGGCGGCAATTGTTCCAGGCAGTTCCGCACCAGGGCTTGGCGCTGGTCGGCGGCGGCTTGTTCCTCGGGTGGGAACTGGTGGGGATCGGGCAGCGATTCCGAAGGCTCGTCGTCCAGGAGCGCGGTGTTGGACTTGTGCGAACGCAAGCGGTCGATGGCCCGGCTGCGGGCGAGCAGGATGAGCCAGGCCCAGGGCGAACCCCGCGATGCGCGATAGCTGCCGGCCTCGCGCCAGATTTGCAGATAGGTGTCCAGGGTGGTTTCCTCCGCGAGGGCTTCGTCTTTCAGGATATGCTGGATCAAGCCGTGGACCTTGCCACTGGTGGCGTCGTAGAACGCGGCGAACGCGGCCTCATCGCCCTGGGCGATGGCCGCCAGCCAGCTTTGGAGTTCGGCGTCAGGGCGCGGTTCCGGCAAGTGCGTTCTCCTTGGATAAGCTTACGGACGCGGTGGCCGGTTGGATGTGGGAATCCAGCGGGCCGCCGTGGTCGGCCTAGTGTAAGCCAAGGAGGTGGGCCGGAATGCGACGCCGCGACGCTATCCCGGCGCTTCACGGCCCGCCGGTTTCGATCCGCACTTCCGCCGGCCATTCCCCGACCGTCACCGCGTCCGCCGTGAAGGCCGGGCTGGGCCGGCCATTGATCCACACCGCCCGCACGGGCCGGTCCAGCGGCGGCCGGATGACGAACTTGCCGGGCGGCACGGTCATATCGCCGCCGAGGCTGAGGCGCAATGTCCCATCGCCGCCGCGCTTGAGGGTGTAGTCGAGGACGCCGAATCCGGTCGGCAAGCGCCGCACGCCCACGCCGCTTTCACTTTCCAGCCAGTCCTTGGGGATGCCCGCCGCCAGCACCAGGGCGTGGTCGCTGTCGCGTTCGTAGGCGTAAAAGCTCCGCACGGCCTTCACGAATTCCGCGCCGATCCAAGCATGGGGCATGTCGCCGATGAACTTGGGCGCTTGAGGGTCGCGCCAGACCACTTCGGCCCACTGATTCCATGCCTTCGGACGCTGGCCGGCCAAAAGGAAATCCAGCACGGCCAAAGCCTGCTCGCGACGGCCCAGCCGCACCAGCGCCTCGACCGTCCGCACTTCGTAGGGGGTATAGGCGTCCCAGTCCAATTGACCGGCCCGGCGCTTCTGGAAATAGGCCCAATATTCGTCGAAGGTCTGGCGCAAGGCGTCTTGCGGCAGGTTCGGTACTTCGCTGCCCAGGTTCACGATCATGGCCGTGGCGTTGGAATCGAAATCCCCGAGTTCCACCGAACCCGGCAGGTAGCCGATATTGCGCCGTTCCATCGTGAGTTTCAGCGCCGCGTAGACGTCGGCCCGGAAAGCATCGCGCAAGGCGGCGAACCGGGCGGCTTCCGGGGCGTCCAAGCGCCGCGCCAGTTCGGTGGCGTCGGCCAGTCCGCGCAAGCCCCAGAAATCATCCCAGAACGAATGCACCGGACGGGCCGAATAACCCTCGTGGCTGATGGATTCCGGCAGCAGGCCGTAAAAGGCTTGCCGGTCGGGCGTCCGATAGTCCGGGACCAGGCGCTGGGCGCGCAAGGCTTCGATATAAGCCACGGTTTTGACCAGCGAGGGCCACAGGTCGCGCACCAAACCCAAGTCGTGGGTGTAGCGCTGGTATTCGTAGACCGCGTGGATGAATTCGCCGGGGCTGTCGTTCTCCGGCGTGGGGTCCGCGCCACGGCTGTCCACGCAACAGGGAATCTTGCCGTCCGGGTACTGGAATCCGGCATACCATGCCAGGAAACGCCGCACGGTGTCCGGGTAGCCCATGCCCAGCAGGGCCGAGGCCATCACGGTGGAATCCCGGACCCAACTGCGGGCATAGGCGCGGCTGCCGGGGAATAGCGCCGGGCCGTCGCGGTTGATGAGGATATAGGCCAGGTTGCTACGCACGGCGTCGAGCAGGCCGCGGGCTGCGGGCGGGCCGAGCAATTCGGCGCGGGAGAGCTTGGCCTGCCAATGGTCCAGGCTGGCTTGCAGGGCGGCGTGGGCGAAATCCCCGCCCCGGCCCGACCGCGCCTGGGCCGTGTCGGCGAAGGTGGCCGGGTCCAGGTCCGGTACGGCGAGATAAACGTCCCGCGCCGCGCCGGGCGCTAGGTCGAGATCGTATGCGAGGACGGCGGAAGCTTGGCCCTGGGGATCGTGGGCTTGGGTTCCACGCGGCGGCTTGTTCCGGGCCAGGGCGCGGATCAGCGGACCCGCCCCCTGGGCCATGGCTCCGAAACGGTCGGGCGGCGTCAGCGCCACCACGGTCCGCCCATCGACCCGGATCAACGGCCCTTCCCGCCGGATCGCGTGGATCGGAGCCACGCCGCCGACCATGTTCAGCGATTGCCAGGGCGGATTGACCTGGAAGGGTCGGAGCGCCAACCAAAGCTTTGCCCGTTGCCGCTCCTGGCCGGTGTTTTCGACCCGGTAGCGGGCGTAGAGCGCGGCTTCCGCGCCGTCTGTCGCGTAGGCGGTAATATCCAGGACGAGATTCCGCCCCCGCCAAGCCACCGAGGGCACCGGCAGATAGCCCAGCGCCAAGGAGGGGCTGGGCGCGGCCTCGTTCCAGGTCGTCAAAGTCCCTTGGGCATATAAAAACGGCTCGATGGAAAACGCCGCCCGGTCCACTTCCAAAGTCCCTTCCTTGTTCAGCAAACCTTCCCGATCGCCCGCGGCGGCACCGACCACGGTGAAATAGCTTTGCTCGCCCAGGAAATATCTGGGGTAGTGGCCGCGTGGAGCCCACCGGGCGGCGGCTTCGGCGGCAGTGTTGGACGGGGTGGCTCCGGTGGCGGTATTGATCGCAAGCGCCGCCAAAACCAGGAAACAACGGAGGGAGGATGCAGGCATGGTGATCGTTGGGGAAGCCGCGGGTCAGGCAAGGATAGGAAAGATGGGCCGGATTTGGCCAGGGCGTGGCGGGCAAACCGCCTGGGGCTACGGGCATGAAAAAGCCGGTTCCAAAGGGGGGCTGGAACCGGCCTAAACCCACCGTAGGTGCAGACGACGGTGGGATTAGGATAATCCTGTATAGCGCCGGGTCCGGTCAAACCCACTCTGTATCGGCTTGTATCGTCGATACAAAGCACAGTAATAAGGGGCTTTACCAAGCCGGGCGGCGGCGGGATTCGCCAATCCACCCTAGGGCTGGCTTTCCGCCGGGGTTTGGAGGCCCGGTGCCAATTCCGAGAAATAACGCTCGGGCTGGCTGGCGATTTCGCGGGCGGCCAGGAATTCGGCGTAATAATTGCGCGAAGCGAAGCCGAACAAGGGGCTGTCGTATTCTTCCACCATGCGCATGAAATCATGGCCGTAGCGGCCACGGGCGCGTTTCATGCCGTTGATGCCGTGGTTGTAGGAGGTGATCGCCATCGGCCAGTTGCCGATGTTGGCATAGGCGTATTTCAGGTACCGCGCCGCGCCCTGGGTGGAGGCGATGGGGTCGAGCCGGGGGTCGGCGGCACCGTTCACGGGCATGAATTTCTCCGCCGCGCCCTTGGTGAATTGCCAGATGCCGACCGCCCCCGCCGAGGACCGCGCCGCCGCCTGGAACGAGGACTCCACATGAGGCAGGTAGGCCAATTCCTCGGGCAGGCCGTTGTCGCGGAAAATCTTGCGGAACCGCGCCTCGTAGCGGGCGCCGATTTCCAGGCCGCGCCGGAAGCGCTCGCGCATCCCGCGCTGGGAGCGGATGCGCTTGGCGGCGTTGTGGGCCATGGCGCGGAGGTCGCGGCGCTGGCCGCCGGTCAGCAGGATGGCGGTGGCACGGTCTTCCGCGTCCAGGGCTGTGCCGGTATCCAGTTTGGTTTCCAGGGCGTACAGGCGGTCCTGCCAATAGCTGCGGCGGTTGGCGACCCAGGCTTTCTGGTCGGCGGTAAGGCTTTCCCCGACGGCGGGAAATTCCAGGACTTCGTAAATGGTGTCGAGATAACGGTCGTCGTGGATGACCACCACCGCACGGCCCCAGGTCGCATAGACATTGCGCCAGAACGCCACCTGGGCTTCCAGCGCGGCGGGCCTGGGAAAGACGCCGGAATGGCGGGTGTGGTCGGGCAGGGCGCGGTAGGGATTGGGGGGTGGAGGATACCGACCGGGCTGGGTTTGGGCGCGGGGGTTTGATGGCCGCAAGCGGCCAGCAATAGCAGCAGCGTCGGCAAGAAGCCGTGGCGTAGATAGGCGGAAAGCATGGGGGTTCCCGGTATATCCCCATCCCGGAAGGCGTGGGTGGGGCTGATGGTTCTCGCGCCCGGAGGCGGTCTCGGTCGCACCCGGTGCCCCGCGTGGAAACGCCGATCAGCCGGTTGCTCGCCGGGACAATTCTAGTGCTTGCCCGGCGGCCGGTAAATTACGGACGGGGCTTGTCGCGCCCTTTTGCTGGAGCCGCCACGGCCATGGGAAACTCACGCCGCCCGGTTGTTGTCCCAATCGTCCTGAAGCGCCCCTTTCCCCCATCCCCGAGGCCCGATCCCTATGCTGATCCAACGCCCCTCCGACATCCGTTCTTCGGAAATCACCCCCCCGGAATTGTTCCATGACCGCAGGCGTTTCCTGCAAATGACCCTGGGCGCCACGGCGCTGGCGGCGCTGCCCCCGGTCTTCGCGGCGGGCCTTCCCCTGGCGGGGATCAGGAAGAGCCAGTACACCGTGGACGACAAACCCACGCCCTACGAATCCGTCACCACCTATAACAATTTCTACGAATTCGGCACGGCCAAGGAAGACCCGGCCCAATACGCCGGTGGCCTGAAAACCCGGCCCTGGACCATCGCGGTGGAGGGCGAGGTCCACAAGGCCCAGGCTTTCGATATCGAGGATATCCTGAAAATGGCACCCTTGGAGGAACGCATCTACCGGCTGCGCTGCGTGGAGGCGTGGTCGATGGTCGTGCCCTGGGTGGGGTTTCCCTTGGCGGAATTGCTCAAGCGGGTGGAGCCGACCGGCAATGCCAAATTCGTGGAATTCACCACGCTGCAAGACGCCGCCCAAATGCCGGGGCAGCGCACCCGCGTGTTGGATTGGCCGTATCGGGAAGGCTTGCGGATGGACGAGGCCATGCATCCCTTGACCTTGCTGACGGTGGGGCTCTACGGCGAAGTCCTGCCTAACCAGAACGGCGCCCCGGTGCGGATCGTAGTGCCGTGGAAATATGGCTTCAAGAGCGCCAAATCCATCGTCAGGATCAGGCTGGTCGAGCAGCAGCCCAGACCACCTGGAACGACGCCGCGCCGGGCGAATATGGGTTCTATGCCAACGTCAACCCGGCGGTGGACCATCCGCGCTGGAGCCAGGCCAAGGAGCGCCGCATCGGCGAGTTCTTGAAGCGCCCCAGCTTGCCATTCAATGGCTATGCCGAACAGGTCGCCCCGCTTTATGGCGGGATGGACCTGAAGAAATATTTCTAGCGGCACGCGGCTTCCCATGCTCCGTTTGGGAAGCCGCCAGGGATTCCCCTGCGTTCCGTCCGGGCGGCGGGCTAGAATAGCCGCCTTTTCCCTCCGTATCCCACGCCCATGAAAACACCCCGCATCGGATTCGTCAGCCTCGGTTGCCCCAAAGCCCTGGTCGATAGCGAACGCATCCTCACCCAGCTCCGCGCCGAAGGCTACGAACTCTCCCCCACCTATCAAGATGCCGACCTGGTGGTGGTCAATACCTGCGGCTTCATCGACGCCGCCGTCGAGGAATCCTTGGATGCCATCGGCGAAGCCCTGGCCGAGAACGGCAAGGTCATCGTCACCGGCTGCCTGGGCGAACGCGCCGACGAAATCCGCGCCGCCATCCACAAGTCCTCGGCATCACGGGTGCCCACGCCTACGAGGCCGTGGTCGGGACCGTGCATGAGCATTTGCCGCCCTTGCACGATCCTTTCGTCGATCTGGTGCCGCCCGAGGGCATCAAACTCACCCCGCGCCATTACGCCTATCTCAAGATTTCGGAGGGCTGTAACCACCGTTGCTCGTTCTGCATCATCCCGTCGCTGCGCGGCGATCTGCTCAGCCGCCCCATCGGCGAAGTGATGGGCGAGGCCGAGCGCCTGGTCGCCGCCGGGGTGAAGGAATTGCTGGTAGTGTCGCAGGACACCAGCGCCTATGGCGTCGATCTGAAATACCGCACCGACTTCTGGGGCGGCAAGCCGCTCAAGACCCGCTTCCGCGATCTGGCCCAGGCTTTGGGCGGATTGGGTGTGTGGGTACGGCTGCATTATGTCTACCCTTACCCGCATGTGGACGAAGTGATTCCGCTGATGGCCGAGGGGAAAATCCTGCCCTAATCTGGATATTCCGTTCCAGCACGCCAACCCGCGTCTCCTCAAGCTGATGAAGCGCCCGGCGGCGGCGGAAGATGTGCTGATGCGGATCGAACGCTGGCGCGGCCTGTGCCCGGACCTAACTTTGCGCAGCACCTTCATCGTCGGCTTTCCCGGCGAGACCGAGGAGGAATTCGAGGAATTACTGGATTTCCTGGAGGAAGCCCAACTCGACCGGGTGGGCTGCTTCGCCTATTCGCCGGTGGAGGGGGCGCCGCCAACGCCTTGCCCGACCCGGTGCCGGAAGCCGTCAAACAAGACCGGCTGGCCCGCTTCATGGAAGTGCAGGAACGCATCAGCGCCGAACGCCTACAGGCACGGGTCGGAGGCCGGGAAATGGTGCTGATCGACGAAGTGGTGGAAGAAGGCGCGGTCGCCCGCAGCCGGGCCGACGCCCCGGAAATCGATGGGCAGGTGTTCATCGATGGCGCGACCCAGCTCAAGGTCGGTGAGTTCGTCGAGGTGGTGATCGAGGAAGCCGACGAACACGATATGTGGGCGCATCTCGACGGCTAGGACAGGACGGCGGACGGCCGGAGGACCGTCCGCGCGGCGGGGCTCAGTGATGATGACCACCGCCACCATGGACATGGCCATGGTCGAGTTCTTCGGCGGTGGCATCGCGGATGTCGGTGATTTCCACATCGAAGGTCAGGGCGATGCCGGCCATGGGGTGGTTGCCGTCCAGGAGGATGACCTCGTCTTCGTCCACGCCCAGGACGGTCAGGAGTTGCAGCCCTTCCGGGGATTGGGCTTGGAACTGCATCCCCGGCAAGATTTCATCGACGCCCTGGAAGGCGCTCTTCGGCACCGATTGCACCAGGTCGTCGTCGCGGAGGCCATAGGCGTCCTCGGGCGCGATGGTGATCTTGAAGCTATCGCCGACCACGCGGTCGGTCAGGGCGTTTTCCAGGCCTGGAATGATGTTCCCCGCGCCATGCAGATAGGCCAAGGGGCCGTGGTCGCGGGAGGAATCGAGGACTTCGCCCTCGTCGTTGGTCAGGGTGTAGTGGATATGCACTACCTTTTGGGTCGCGATCCGCATGGGAAATTCCTTGATTTGAAAGTTAAAATTTCATCATAACGGGTTTTCCCTCGGCTAAACAGCGCTTCCCGGTGACGGGAAGCGGTTTTCAGGCCAGGAAATGGGTATCGGACCGGGATTCGCGCCGGGGCGGGGCCGGAGCGGGTTCGGTATAGACCCGATAGAGGAAATAACCCATCAGCACGGTGAGCAACCCGCATTTCAGGCGCAATAAGAGGCCCAAATACGCGATCCAATGCGGATGGGTGTGCAGGAAATGGTTGATCGGCTCGAACCCGTTTTCGATCATGGCGCTATCCTCCCAAGATGAAGCGGTCTGTCCAGGTTTGGCGCCTCCCCTGGGCCGGGATTCTCCGGGGGGTGGCCGCCTTGGCTCCAAAGATGCGTTGAGCGGGTCGGCGGGCTAGGGTAATATGCCGCCTTCCTGCCGTTCCCACCAGCGCGTTACTCCTCTGGCAATCATCGACTTCGTCAAAAAGCTGTTCAGCCCCCGCCACCGCCGCGACCCGAGCCGGAACCCGAGCCCGTGGCGCCGACCTGGCCCAGGGTCTATCCGCGTCCCGAGCATATCATTTCGCGCAGCCATATCAGCGACAATGCGCTCAAGGTCTTGGGCCGCTTGCGCCAGTCCGGCTATCAGGCCTATCTGGTGGGCGGTTGCGTGCGCGACTTGCTGCTGGGGCGCGAACCCAAGGATTTCGACGTGGTGACCGACGCCCGGCCCGAGGAAGTGCGCGAGGTGTTCCGCAATTGCCGCTTGGTGGGGCGTAGGTTCCGGCTGGCCCATGTCTATTTCGGCGACGAGATCGTCGAGGTGGCGACCTTCCGCAGCATGAGCGGCGAGGATTCCCAAGGCGCCCATGTCCGTGCCAATGGCCGCATCCTCCGCGACAACGCCTACGGCAACATCGAGGACGACGCCTTCCGCCGCGATTTCACCGTCAACGCGCTGTATTACAACATCGAGGATTTCTCGGTGGTCGATTATGTCGGCGGCATGGACGACCACAAGGCCGCCATCCTGCGCTTGATCGGCGACGACCCGAACAGCGCTACCGCGAAGACCCGGTGCGGATGCTGAGGGCGGTGCGGTTCGCGGTCAAGCTGGGCTTCAGCATCCATCCCGATTGCGCCGAACCCATGCCCCGGCTGGCCCGGCTGCTCGGCGAAATCCCGCCCGCCCGGCTCTACGACGAAATGCTCAAGCTGTTCCTGGGCGGCTACGCCGTGCAGACCTTCGAGCAATTGCGCCAGCACGGGCTATTCGCCGCCCTGTTCCCCGACACCGAGCGTTGCCTGGGGCGGGAGCCGGAAGGCTTCCCCTTGACCTTCCTGGCGAAATCCCTGGAGAACACCGACCAGCGCATCGGCGCGGGCAAGCCGGTCACGCCCTATTTCCTGTTCGCGGCCCTGCTGTGGGAGCCGACGCGGGCGCGGGCCGAATCCCTGATCGCGGGCGGCCAGAACCCGCTGCTGGCCTATCAGGACGCTGCCGGCGAAGTCATCGCCCGCCAAGTCCAGCGCATCGCCATCCCGCGCACCCTCACCCTGCCCATCCGCGAACTGTGGTCCTTGCAACCGCGGCTGGAAAACACCACGGGCCGCGCCTTCCGCATGCTCGGCCATCCGCGCTTCCGCGCCGCCTACGATTTCCTGGTGTTGCGGGCCGCGACCGGCGAGGCCGATCCCGATCTCGCCGATTGGTGGACCCGCTTCCAAACCGCCTCCGAAGCCGAGCAAAAAGCCATGACCCGCACCGGCCGCCGTCAGGCTTCGGCCCGTTCCAAACCCCGCAAGCGACGGAACCGCGCCAAATCGCGTAAACAGGATGCCTCAACCCCAACCCCTTGAACCCGTCCTCGCCTATATCGGCTTCGGCGGCAACCTGGGCGATCCCGTCGAACGCCTGAAGGCGGCGCGGCGCGAGGTCGCGGCCATTCCCGGCGTGCGCGAGACGGCGTTTTTCCAGCCTGTACCACAGCGCCCCGATGGGTCCGCAGGATCAACCCGAATACGTGAACGCCGCGATGGCGATCCGCACGACCCTGGCCCCCTTGGAGTTGCTGCGCGAATTGCAGGCCGTGGAGGCCCGGTTCGGGCGGGTGCGCGGCGTCGGCGAGCGCTGGGGCCGCGGACCCTGGATTTGGACCTGTTACTCTATGGTCAGCAAGCCTTGGAGTGCGACCGCCTCGCCGTGCCCCATCCGGGCTTGGCCGAACGCGAATTCGTCCTCTATCCCTTGCTGGAAATCGCCCCGGCTTGGAAGTTCCGGGTTTGGGTCCGCTGGCCGAATTGGCGCGGCATTGTCCTTTGCGGGGTTTGACCCGGATCGAGGAGGAACACCATGGATAAACCGTTGACTATCCCCGCCCTGCTCGCCATGAAGGCGCGGGGGGAAAAAATTGCCCCCTCACCGCCTACGACGCCGCGTTCGCCGCCGTGATGGACGCGGCGGGGGTGGATTTGATCCTGGTCGGCGATTCCTGGGGGGTGGTGCAGGGCCATTCCGGCACCTTGCCCGTGACCCTGGACCAGATGGTGTACCACGCGGCCTGCGCGGCGCGGGGCGTGCGGCGGGCGGTGTTGGCGGCGGATTTGCCGTTCATGTCTTATGCCAGCATCGGCAGGCGCTGGACAGCGCGGCCCGGCTGGTGCGCGAGCGGGCGTGCAGATGGTGAAGCTGGAAGGCGGGCGCAAGCGCCTGGAAGTCGTCCGCGCCTGGCGGGGAGGATATTCCGGTCTGCGCCCATCTCGGGCTGTTGCCCGCAGTCGGTGCATAAGCTGGGCGGCTATCTGGTGC